>JARLIO010000032.1 GCA_031291675.1 Azospirillaceae bacterium | reverse complement strand
CCCTATCTCATTCGCCGCGCCGTTGAATGCGCCACAATCACCTACGATCAGATTGTCGCCGGGGCTATGGACAGTGGTGCTATCCGAAATCCGCGTATTCCCGCAATGGTAGCCGCACCTGCCTTAGCCGGATAGGAAGAATCTCTTATACCTATCATCCGCCAGAATGCCGTTTCAATCCGCGCCCCCGTGTGGGGACGATGGGGCGAAGGCAATCGAGTCAAGCGCCCTTGATGTTTCAATCCGCGCCCCCGTGTGGGGACGATGCGGTAGACCAGGGCGGACAAGTCTACCTATGCACGGTTTCAATCCGCGCCCCCGTGTGGGGACGATGGAGATCGCTGCGGGCCCGTGCGACACGGTTGCCGGGTTTCAATCCGCGCCCCCGTGAGGGGACGATGTTCGTTCGTTCAGGCACAGGCCCCCGAAAGAGGGTTTCAATCCGCGCCGCCGTGTGGGGACGATGTATTGCCGGTGAACGTCGATTGCAAGCTGCCAAGGTTTCAATCCGCGCCCCCGTGTGGGGACGATGGTGCCGATGCTCGCCGACGGCGCAAGGCCGCGAAGTTTCAATCCGCGCCCCCGTGTGGGGACGATGGGGGCCATTTATGGGTCCGTCACACCAGGCTTCTTTGTTTCAATCCGCGCCCCCGTGTGGGGACGATGGCCCGGTTTCACGCTGCCGTTTTCGAGCATTACTGGTTTCAATCCGCGCCCCCGTGTGGGGACGATGACGCTCTGGTGCGGGAACTCACTAGCGATCAGGAGGTTTCAATCCGCGCCCCCGTGTGGGGACGATGGCCGTCACTGTAACCGCAAGCAGCAATTCGCGAAAGCCACGTCAAAACGCGAACCCCGCGCCTGGACGTTGGCCCGCGGATTGGCGACCGGAAGGTCCAAACGGAAAACGTCGAAACACCAGTATGTTAAGCTTGGCGCGAACCTCCCGGGAAATTGCCGCGCACTCGGGGTCCGCGCGCTCACAGCAGGAAGGGCCCATCAAGATCAAGCGGCACTCGGGAACCGAGATGCTTGATCCGGCGTTTGCCATCGGCGCCAAGGTTATAGAAACGGACGCTGTCTTTCTTCGGATCCATGCGGCGATCGCCAGAACGACGACTTGGCTCCAGCGAACCTCTATTGCGAGTTTGGTTTCCTATTGGATTCGCTATTGGCATAGTATGCCAGGATACGGTAATCTCCGCGCGACCGCCGGAGGAAGGGATAACGACCATGCCAACCCGAAATGTCGTGCTCACCGAGCACCATGAGAAGGTCATCGCCGACCTGGTCGGATCAGGTCGCTATCAGAACGCCAGTGAGGTCCTGCGCGAGGGCCTGCGGCTGATCGAGGAACGGGATGCCCGCGAAGCGGCCAAATTGAAGGCACTGCAGGAGGCCGCGCGGATTGGTTTTGCCGATCTTGACGAGGGCCGCTACTGCGATGTTGCCGATCAAGACCTTGAAGCCGTAATCGGGGAACTGGGGCGAAAGGCCGTGGAGCGCGTACGTGGCGCCGGCCGCTAACGATGGCTGGTTTCCGGCTTTCCAACGCGGCCGAGGCCGACATCGTGTCCCTGCTCGCCTGAACCGAAGATCGCTTCGGTGAAATTGGTCGACGACGCTACGAAGTTTTGCTGACCACGGCTCTGCGCGACATCGGGGCCGCCCCTGAGCGATTGGGAAGCGCACCGCGGCCGGACCTTGGATTTGCAGTACGTTGTTATCACCTGCGCCATAGTCAAGAAAACGCGCGTGCCCTGGGGGCCTTCGTTCGCAGACCGCGTCATTTTCTGCTCTACCGCACGATGCTCCCCGATCTTGTCGATATCGACCGCGTCCTGCATGACGCCGTGGAAATCGAACGACATCTGCCGCCGGATTACGGCGACGAATGAAATGCGAAGCCCTGCCGCCGGCAGCCCGGCTGAAACTGGTTTCAATCCGCGCCCCCGTGCGGGGGCGATGCATCAATGTCTAACGATTTGCTCGCGGAAATTGGCGTTTCAATCCGCGCCCCCGTGCGGGGGCGATGATTATAGGTCGTGCCACCTTTCCAGGTTGTCCAGCGTTTCAATCCGCGCCCCCGTGCGGGGGCGATGCGGTATCGTAGGTAGCCTGGGTCACGGAGACATTAGTTTCAATCCGCGCCCCCGTGCGGGGGCGATGTCACCGTCGACACCGCTGACATTTCCATCAACCCGTTTCAATCCGCGCCCCCGTGCGGGGGCGATGTTCTGGTAGGGAAAAGCATGAGGTGCGATCGCATGTTTCAATCCGCGCCCCCGTGCGGGGGCGATGGCGGGCTCGGCGGAACGTCCGATGGAACGGTGGCGGTTTCAATCCGCGCCCCCGTGCGGGGGCGATGGCTTGCTGCGGCCGATGGGCGTGGAACAGAGCTACCGTTTCAATCCGCGCCCCCGTGCGGGGGCGATGCGGGCCCCGAGTTGTTCCTCGCTCATTTCGAGGCTGTTTCAATCCGCGCCCCCGTGCGGGGGCGATGTGTCGGCAAAGCTTCGTATTTGCGGAGTTGCCTTGTTTCAATCCGCGCCCCCGTGCGGGGGCGATGAAGGGATACTGGGTATTCAATGGGAGAACGCACTGTTTCAATCCGCGCCCCCGTGCGGGGGCGATGTCCGCCACTGTAACCGCAAGAGACAATGGGCGAAAGCCACAGCAAAACGCGGACCGCGCGCCGGGACGTTGTCCCGCGGGTCGGCGACCGGAGGGTCCAAGCGGGAAACATAGCAATACCAGCCTGTTAAGCCTGGCGCGAACCTCCCGGGAAATTGCCGCGAACTTGGGGTCCGCGCGCTTACAGCAGGAGAGGCCCATCAAGATCAAGCGGCACTCGGGAACCGAGATGCTCGATCCGGCGTTTGCCGTCGGCGCCGAGGCTATAGAAACGGAGGCTGTCTTTCTTCGGATCCATTTCATCGATGAGGCGTTGGCGCAATTCGACCCACGCGGCGGGCGTGACCTCGCATTCGAACACCGAGTACTGGACCCGCACACCATGATCCTGGCAGGCTTTGGCGATACGCCGCAAGCGGCGCGGTCCCGCCGGATCGGTGGTATTCACGTCGTAGCTGATCAGCATGAGCATCGGATATTTCCGGGTTAGCGCCAGAGACAGGGCGGGTAACCATCGACGTCCCCGCGAAAATGCCGTTTCAACAACAGGGCCTGCAGGTGCCAGAACATCCCGATCGGGGCTTTCTCGTCCAGAAAGGGGTGCTGGCGTTCATCGCGCTTACGGTCCTGCCACGCGGTCAGAACGGTTTTGCGGGCGTCGTCGCGCATCACAACGCCGCCACCGTCCTGAAATTCAAAATCATCGGCGCGAAGCTGCCCGCGATTGACCAGTGTCACCGCCAACCGATCAGCAACGACCGAACGGAACTCCTCCATCATGTCGAGCGCCAGCGAGGGGCGTCCGGGTCTGTCCCGGTGCAGATAGCCGACTTGCGGATCAAACCCGGCAGCTTCCAAGGCGCCGCGGATATCATGGGCAAGAATCGTATAGAGAAACGAGAGCAGCGCATTCATCGGATCGAGCGGGGGACGGCGGCTGCGCGTTGTGAAGGTGATGGCGGGATCACCGCCGGCCAGGAGCGCCGGAAAGGCCGCCCAGTATGTTCTTCCCGCTTCACCTTCCAAACCGCGCAGCGCATCGACACTCTGTGCGCCCTCAAGGCGTCCGAGAAGATTGTCGAGGCGGTCGGCGCCGCCGGAAAGAGCGTGTTGCGCGGTCTCGTCTGCCACCTCCCGGGCACCGCGTCGCAGCACGTGACGGGCGTTGGCGATCTTACCCGTCAGGAAACCGCGCGTCAGCGCCGCACTCCGGACCGCGTCGTCGGCAGAGCGGTATTGGGTTCGCCGCAACAGCACCGATCCGGAAACCGGCCCCTCCAGGCGGGCCATGAAACGACCATATTCGGTGAAATAGCTGACCGCGACGCCGTTGGCCGCGCAATGTTCCAGGGCTTGCGGGCTGACGGAGACACGACCGAAACAGACGACGCTTTCAAGGCCGGAGATCGGCACGCGGGCGCGCGTCTGCCCGTCCAGACGCGCGATGAGACACTCACCCTCGCGCCCGAGATAGGTGCCTTCGGTCGTGATGAACAGCACGTTCAGCAGGCGTTTCATGGATCCTCCGGCAGGCGGAGCCGGGCTGCGATCCATTCCGCAACCGAACGGCGCTGGCTGCGAAAATCGTCGGGACGGCAGAGCGGGGCCAGGGAACAGGCGCCGCAAGGAGCCTGTTCCGGCGGCGGCGGTGTGACCAAAGCCGTAATCAGGGCGTGAACCGAGGCGGCGACGGCTTCGGTACGACGCCGTAACGGTTCGTCGAAATTGACCTCGGTGCGCCGCCGCCGCTCGCCATAAAACAACGCGCCCGCCGCAACGGTTTCGCCGGTCATCTCCTCCAGGCACAGAGCTTGCGCGCAGAGTTGCACGCGATCCTCGTCTCCGACTTTCGGTCGACCATGCTTGTGTTCGACCGGAAACGGCACCGGGTGAAATTCCACCGCGTCCGCCCGACCCACCAGACCCAGTCTGAGAGACCGCAGCGCCATGCCGAACACGCGGCGGATGCCGTCGCGCGTTTCGCTCCCGCCCCCGTCGACCCGCTCATGGGCAACGCGGCCCTCCGCTGTTTGCCGGTTTTCCAGCCAGACCTGTTCCAGATGGATCAGCGCGCATTGGCGCGGGCACACCAGGAAATGCTGGAGCGCCGAAAGCGGGACCAGGTCGTCTTCGCTGTACACGGATCAGACGAGATCGAGAATCGCGACGCCCTGGGGCAGACCGTCGCGATTGAGCGTGACCTCGAAATCGGTGAAATCGCGGGGCACGTCGCTATTTGGCACCACCTTGACCCGTTCGAGCAGGGTGTGTGCCGGGGCGTTGCCCAGGCGGCTGTCATGACGAAACGCGATCAGCCGCCGTGTCGCCATCAATCCGCGCGCCGCGGAGCGATCGAGGTCAAACATCAGCCCCAACGCCTCCCACAACAGCGCCAGATCCGCCTCCGAGAATCCGGTGCCCTTGTCACCATCCGCCAGATGAGGCGAAACAAATCCGTGGGCCCGGTAAAGCCCGTAGGCCACCGTGGACTTCCCACCCATTTCCGTGGACCCGCCTTCCGCCGCCCGGGCTTCGGTTTCACGGGCAACGCGGGTAATGGTGTGATCGGAAGGCAGGATGCGATTGACCGAACGGGCGAACGTGATCTGCACCGGACCCCGCACTTGTCCCGCATTGAATTTCTTGGTGGACATGACCGCGCCGAAAGCCCGGACATCATAGAAATTGGCGCACATCAGGGCGCGGGCTTTGTCTTCGGAGGATTTCTCGCCCTCTTTGAGGCCGTGATAGGACTCTTTGCGCTGTTCCTGAAGGACCGAACCTTCACGGACATAGATGGCGTTGGGCGCGATGTTGCCGCTCTTCAAGCCGACATAGTTCCTGATTTTGCGCTTGATCGCGACGTCGGTCACCAGACCTTCCCCGGTTTCCGGATCGGTGCGCGGCTGGTTGCCGGCGTCGGGGTCTCCGTTCGGGTTACCGTCCTTGACGTCGAACAACAGGACAAATTCATAGCGATTGGCAATGATCGGGCTGGTCATGGAAAATCTCCGGTTATTCGTCGATGGACTCGCTGGCGGCGTCATCGTCGTGATGGCGCCAGGCGTTGCGCTGGTGGTGGTAGCCGAGAATGAACCGCCCCTGGTCGTCGAGATTGAGAGAGGGCGGCAACCCGCCACCGGCGGGCAAAGCGTCGAAAATTTCATTCACCAATTTATCGAAGTGGACGGCGAGACCCGGCTTGTCGCGCATCAACTTTTTGAGGTGTGCGTTCTTCAGCTTGACAAGTTGAGGAAACACCGCCCGTGGCGAACTCATCGCGGCCGCGAAATAGCGGTCGCGGATCGTGACATTTGTCTTGTTCTTGCCCTGGCTCGCCTGTTGGATGCCCTCCAGGACAGAGAACAAACGACCGAGGCGATAGCCGGCATTGGTGTTGTTTTCGTCGAGGCTCACGGTGATTTCCTCCTCGGATCGGCGGCTGCGGTTCAGCGACGCTTTGACGATGGCCGCGCGAAGCGGCCAAACGGCTTGTTCCGCCTTGACGCGCTCGATCGTCCGGGCGAACAGGGTGGCGGGGTAAGGCGTATTTTTGAGGATCGCGACGACCAACGCGGCGGAAAGGTTGCCGCGCAACTGATCCTGAAGTTGTTTGGCGTCTCCACCGCGTGCGCCAGCCCCCAGGAGTTGCCAAAGGCCCGGGGCCTTGCCCTTGTCCCACAGACCGTCGACATCGAGATCGATGAAATGCTGGCGGATCGATCGGGCGATCCCCTCGACGGTGCCTTGATGCCAGAAGCGAACGGCAAGGCGGGCGGCATTCGGCGCCAGACCGAGGATGCAGAACGGCGTTCGATCCCCGCTCAAGGCTTCGAGGCCGGTCTTGATGGTCTCGATGGTGTTGAAGGTGTTTTTGACCGCCGCGCCGTCCGGCGTCCCCGCCGCGCCTTCGTCATCATCCGCGTCCCGATCGTGCCCGGTCAGCCAACCGAGGAAATGATCTTCCAGGGGCGTCGGTCCGGTTGCCCAAAAGGCGAAGGTCGTATCGCCCTCGACATGGTGGTAGCGGTCCTGTTCCCGGGCCAGAAGATGGTTCAGCGCCGTCGCATAGCCGTGGGCAGCCGCTTCACCGACGGGCGCGTTGTCACCTTGCTCCCAACCGTGCGAGGTGAAGGCCGGAAGGTTGAACGAGACCAGGCTGGCGCCGCTTGTCTGCGCCCCGCGCACGCCCTTGATGCTGGCATGGAGACGTGCCGCTCGTGCCGGTCGTCCGGTCACCAGACACCATGAATCGGGAGGCGCAACGCCGTCCTGCGAAGCGGTCATCGCGACAAGGCGGACGGCGGCCCGCTCGCAAACCAAACCGGTATCGCCCTCAAGCCGAAAGGAAATATTGGCGCCGCTTTCAATCAACGCGCTCCAGCCTTCGGCCTGTTCGATGGCGCGCCAATCGCCGGTTTCGAGAAAGGTCCGCACAGCAGCAATCCCGGGATCATCCTGCGGCAGCGTCTGGATCCGGGCCAAAAAAGCGGCGCGCCTTTCCGGGACCTTCGCCCGTTGTTTTTCGTTGAGCCCGGGACGGGGAACGCCAAAGACATATTCGCCATTGTCCCACAGCAAATTGGCCGCGATGCCGACGGTCCGTTTGACCTCTGCCGGGACCGCAAATTTCTTTCCCCTGCCCTTTTCCTCGCCCATGCGCATCAAACGCGCGAAAGACCCTTCGCTGGTCAGCGTGACGACCCAACGGATTTCCTTTTCCTGGAAACCGGTGCTCTGCACTTTGCCTTCCGACAGCAACCGATCGTAATAGGCGTTGAGGCTTTGCAGGATCATCGCCGCACCTGGGGTGCGTTTGGTTCCGGGACGGCAAGCGAGCCCTTTTGTAACCGCGCATTGAAGAACAGCGGGACGGGGACGCGACCGCCATACTCGATATCGAGCAGCATCCAGCCCAGTTCCTGGCTGACATCCAACGGGGTGGGTGGATCGTCCTCGACCAAAGCAAAATCGGCGGCGAACTCGCGGGTACCCAGACAGGGGCGGTGAAAGCACTGCCCGGCCGCGGCGCGGCGCCGGAACATTTCGACATATTTCGCGAGCGGATCGTTTGATCCCGCGCGTTCGCTCAAGGCAATCCGCGCGGCAACGACATAGTCGACACCGCGCAGGATCACCGCGGCGCGCTGCTGGCGGTGGTCCTCGGCGTCGATGCCCATGGGGTTGGTCGCCTTGGTCCCTACTTCGTTGCGCCGGACCGTTTGAAAGCGGATCGGTTTCAAGACGTCGATCTGGTCAACAATCCAGCGCATCTGCGGCTTCCACAAGATGGCTTCGAGGATCCCCCGCGCCGCCGAAGGCGTCATCACGTCATAGGAAACGCGCTCCACTTTCATTTCCGGTCTGGTGAAGAGAGCGGCATCGCCCCAAACCCGCAAGCGGAGCGGCGCGGAAATTTGCAGATTCCTTTCGGTCATATTTCCCCCAAAGCGCTGTAGCATTCAGCAGCCTTAGCGCTGTTTTCTATTTCGTCTGGGTTTAAACGCTGAAACCGCATCATCACGCAGGATCGAATCTTTTTTAAGAGATCCCGGTATGGATTTATATCGCGTGAGAGGCAACAATAAATTTCATGCCGCCTAATGCAAAATTTCCGTCGCCTATTGAGTCGTGACCCGGCTGGGGCATCACATAGTCCGTCGTCCGCGCGGCCCGCAGGGTGCGGATTGAAACCCTGTAATCTCTTGTTATCGATGAGAAAATGGGCGTGGGGGCAAGCACACGCCAGTCCCCGTCATATGAACATTGCCTGTCCGATCGGTCCGGCATCGTTCTCAACGAGCAATCCAACCCCGTCCCGATCATAGAGTTTGGGCTCGTCCAGAACGGTGACCCCCTCGATAACGTCGCTCACGACGCGCTCCGCCCTCAAACACCTCATCAGGTCTGGCGGAATGGGCACCGTATAGCGCTGCAACGTGCGAAACGCTTCACGGTTCGGGCCGCCGGAACGCAGAGCCTCGATGGCCGCGCTGGCACGGTCGTCATAAAGGATGATCAGCGTTTCCTGGATCTCATCGATCATCTTGAACGTTGCGGCGGCGGTACGGAAGGCGATGTCGTACCACTCTCTGTCGGTTCTCTTGACACCAAGCCCGAGCAGCTTTCGCATCTCGTAATCATCGAGGCTGCCCTTGCTCCAATAGAGTTCCCGAAAATAGGCTTCGAACGCGGCGGGGCGGAATGGGGCGTCGGCGTGGTGCAACAAGGCCGCTTCCGTCGCTGCCGCGGCCTGAGACTGATGGCCGCGAAGCGGCTTGCCTTCGGGCCGAAAGACGACGAACCGGCCCATGCCCACCCGCTTGCCTTCCCGGTTGCACCGCCCCGCCGCCTGGGCCAATGAATCGAGACCGGCCATCGCCCGGAACACCACCGGGAAGTCGATATCGACCCCGGCTTCGATCAAGGAGGTCGAGACGACACGAACCGGCTGTTTGTTCGCCAGTTGAGATTTGATCGCGGCCAGCAGCCCCGCCCGGTGCGCCGCGCATTGCCAGGTTGACAGATGGATCGCACCCGGGGGCAACAGGCGATGCAGGATGCGGCAGTCGGCGCGAGCGTTGACGATGGCCAGCGCTTGAGGCTCCCCCGACATGTCCGAGGCGATATTTTCCCAGCTCCGCCGTTCGCCTTGTGCGGGAAACGCGATTGTCACGCGGTCCAACCTTGAAAACAGGGCTGGCGGATCGGGGGCAATTTCCGTCGGGGTGGGAAGTTCCTTGAAGACGGCGCCCAAGGCCGGCTGGGTGGCCGTACAGAGCACCACGGTCGCCCGGAATGTCGTGGTCAACTCCCGCAGCACGGCGGTTACCGGATGAAGGACGGTCGTCGGAATCGACTGTGCTTCGTCCAATATGATGACACTTGCGGCAACGTTGTGCAGTTTGCGGAGTCGGGAGGTCCGGTTGGCGAAAAACGAGTCGAACAATTGCACCGTGGTGGTCACGATAACCGGGGCATCCCAGTTCTCGGTCGCAAGACGGGCACGACTATTTTCGCGACGGGACTCTCCCGGATCGAGGGCGCTGTGATGTTCAAGGACGGCGTCGGCGCCCAAAGCGTCACGAAAGATATCCGCCGTCTGTTCGATGATACTGGTGAAGGGCACGGCATAGATGATCCGTCTCAGGCCGTTCTCCCGGGCATGCTCCAAGGCAAAGGCAAGCGATGAAACTGTTTTTCCGCCACCCGTTGGCACGGTAAGGGAAAACAGGCCCGGCGGGCTCTTTGCGGCGGTTCGGCACGCGGCGAGGATCTCGGCACGCAAGCGATTGACCGGTCCTTCGCTTCCCCAGAATTTCTGCGACAGCCAGCGGTCGAATGGCGGCAGGAGGTCCGAGATGGGACGCCAGCCGACCCGGCTTGCGCCGCGCGCCGGGGCCATGAACGCCTCGGTGTCCAGGAAATCGGCATCGCAAACGGCGGAAAACAGCATCCTGATCCACAGACTGGGATCCGCTTCCGCGGGGCGCTGGACGGCGGAATTCGTTCCGGCACCCAGAATATCAGGCGGGGCATTGCCGCAACCCTGGCTCAGGAGCCGCGCGTTTTCGGGGTTATCCCCCAGGCGACGGGCCAATTCCTCATTGAAATCGGCCAGGCCCGCATGGTGGCCCGCGATGACAAAGGCCAGGGCGAGGCCCCTCTTGCCAAATCTTCGACAGGCATGAAGTGCCCCTGCGGATGAATGGTTGACCCGTTGCCGGGGCGAGGATTCAGCCGCTTCGAGGTGGGCATCCTCATTTGCCGACGTCCCGATCATCGTCTGGAAGTCGTCGGCGTACTTGCCCAGGTCATGCCACAGACCGGTGAGCGCCGCGGCTTCACCCGCACCCCATCGATCCGCGAACAAGCGGCCGCGCCCTGCGACACCTTCGAGGTGATCACGAAGATCGTGTGTCTCTGCGCTTCCGGCCTTGGTGTGGGCGATGGGGCGTCGCGGCATTTGCGGTGTTTCTCCGGAATGACTCTAGCAACGAGATCAATCCGGAAAAGTATACTCTGTCTACGTGAAGATCAGAAAAGAGAGTGTGCAGAGCTCCGCCCTCCGGCCCTTGGGGGCTGGGTCCTTCGGGCTCCATGTTTTGACAAAACCAAGGGATCCAAGGGCCCCCTGCCCTTGGCGGGAGCCGGGGCGACGCCGGCCTTGCCGTCCGGACATTCTCGATCCTCGACCTCGAGCGCCAGATCGGCAGCGATGGTACGGCCTCGCGGGATCGGGGACGCGCCGCGCGAACGCCAACGCCGATCAGAGAGGATGGCTTCGGGCGGGAGGCCGCGCCAGGACGGCCCCCGCCGCGATGGCGATTAGAACGTGGCTTGCTGCTTCAACGGGCCGCGATCGTCATCCTCGGGCTCATGATCCTCATCCGCATCGCCCGCAACCGCGTCCTCATCATGACCGGCCTCGGCGGCCTCTTCCGCGTCGTGCTGGGCCCGCTCCAACTCCTCGCGCGAGACGATGCCAATCTCGGGCGATGCAAACTGCGCGTCGGTCGTCGATGTCCGGGTGCGCCGACGAACCTGGGCCAGGGCCTCATCCAGCTCGCGCTGGGTGCACAGCCCCAGCAGCACGGGATTGCTCGGCTTGATATTCGCGGCGTTCCAATGCGACTTGTCGCGCACCGATGCGATCGTCGGCTTGGTCGTTCCGATCAGCCGGCAAATCTGGGCGTCGGACAGTTCAGGATAGTTCTTGAGCAGATAGACGACGGCATCGGGCTTGTCGCCGCGCTTGGTCACCGGGGTATAGCGCGGTCCCTTGGACCGCGCCATCGGCGGCGGCAGGTCCTGCACGCTCATCCGCAGCCGTTGCAGCGGGTCCGCCTCGCAGCGGACGATTTCTTCCTGGCTCAACTGGCCATTGGCTACCGGGTCAAGGCCGACCATACCGATGGCGACCTCGTCATCGGCGATCGCCTGGACCTCGAGCGGGTGGAGCCCGCAAAAAGCGGCGATCTGCTCAAAACTCAAACTCGTATGCTCGACCAGCCAGACGGCCGTCGCTTTTGGCATCAAGGGCAACGCCATCTCTTCCTCCTGACATGTCGGGGACGGACCGACGCCAAGCCGATCCGCCCCGCGGGTCGTCAACGACCCGGGGTGTTCGTTTGGATATAAGGAGTTTATCGGTCGAACCGAAGCCTTTTCACGACCGATCGCCGGTCCGGATCAATTTGCCGGCAGCCGTGGCCGCGACACAAAGTGCTTTGCGGCTGTCGGGCAAAGAGCTGGCACGTTCCAGGCACAATCCCGAGGTCACACATTCAGCAATAAATTCTCGCGTTCCCACGAGCTGATGACACGCTGATAGGCCTCGAACTCGGCCTGCTTGACCACGGTCACCGCCTTGACGAAGCGTTCGCCGAACACTTCACACAGCGGCTTGCAGGCGTTGAGGCGCGTCAGGGCGTCGGACTGGTGCCGCGGCAGGGTGAAGGCCAGGCGATGTGCACTGCCTTTGACCGGATCGGTCGGCGTCAACGCCTCGATCACGCCGAGATAACCGCAGGCCAACGACGCCGCCAAGGCCAGATAGGGGTTGGCGTCAGCACCGGCGACCCGGTTCTCGACCCGACGCCCCTCTGGCGATGAAACCGGAACCCGAAAGCCCGTCGTCCGGTTGTCGCGCCCCCAATGAACATTGATCGGAGCATCGGATCCGGTGATCAGACGGCGATAGGAGTTGACATTGGGCGCCAGCAGCGGCATCGCCGACGGCAGATATTTCTGCAAGCCGGCGATATAGGATCGGAACAGCGGGGTGTCGGCACCGTCCGGGGTGGAAAACAGATTTTCTCCGGTGGCGTGATCGACCAGGCTCTGGTGAATATGCATGGCGCTTCCGGGTTCGCCTTGCATCGGCTTTGCCATGAAAGTGGCATAGACGTCGTGCCGGATCGCGGTTTCCCGGACCGTTCGCTTGAACAGAAACACCTGATCGGCCAGCGATAGCGCATCGGCATGGTTGAAATTGATCTCGATCTGCGCTGCGCCGGCTTCATGCGTCAGCGTATCGATGTCGATATGCTGCGCCTCGCAATAATCGTAGACGTCCTCAAAAATCGGATCGAATTCGTTGACCGCATCAATCCCGTAAGCCTGCCGGCCACTCTCGGTACGACCCGAACGGCCTACCGGCGGCACCAGGGGATAATCCGGGTCCTTGTTGACCTGGACCAGGAAGAATTCAAGTTCCGGAGCCACGATCGGCGTCCAGCCACGATCCTGATACAGCGACAACACCCGCTTCAGCACGTGACGCGGCGCGATGTCGACCGGATTGCCGTCGGCGTAAACGCAGTCGCTGATGACCTGTGCCGTCGGCTCGGAATACCAGGGTACATCACGAATCGTCTCCGGGTCCGGAATCATATAGATATCGGAATTGGCCGGATTGGTGACATCCTCCTGTTCCGGATAGTCACCCGTGACCGTCTGGACAAAGATGGCTTCGGGCAGACGCAAGCCACGATCCCGCAGGATTCGCAGAAACTTCTCGGCCGGCAGGATTTTGCCCCGCGCGATTCCCGACATGTCAGGAATCAAGCATTCGACCTCGGTGATCTGACCGGATTTGATATAGTCTTCGAGTGACAGCATTACAGCACGGCCAACGAGCATTGCGTGCCCGAAGTTCCATTGGTTGTGTGTGAATGGATGCTATTATGGCGGGGAATGGGGGCGATTTGCCATCCCCCACCACCTGCCTTCACCAGTGGCATCGCAACCAACAGGAGGGATGTCATGCCCGAAAACCCAAGCGTCCCCGACAACGCCGAAACGCCAGAGCCGGAGACGCCGACGTCACGGCAAGCGCCGGTTTTCCAGACGGCGCGCCACCGGATCCTCGCCCAGTTCGCGATCCGCGATCGCTTCGTCGAGGCGTTTGTCGATCGCAAGCTCGAAGCCCTGTTTCGCCCCGGGATGAGCGTCGAAGACCTGCTCGCCGCCTATTACCGCCGCTGACCCGCCGGAGCCCGTGATTGTCCGGATCCGCTGCGCTCGGGCACAGGTGCCGGGCCAGGGACATCATCGCGACGGGTCCTCGATCAGGTCCCGGACATCGGCGCTCAACAAATGCCGCGATGGCGCATGCATATACAGCATGTGGCCGCCGTCATAAACCTTGAGCTCGATCTGATGACGGGCCGCTTCGGGAACCACCAGCCGCCCCAACAGCCATTGCGACCCCATCCACGGCGTCACCAGGTCGAAGCGGCCGTGGGCGACCAGGATCCGCAGATGGGGCGCCAGGTTGAAAAGCGTTTGCAACGCCTCGATGGCGCCCGCGTAGCCCACCTTCCGCCCCCAGTCCCAGCGCCTGTTGATGTCCGTATCCAGCAATCGGTAAAGCGCGCCGGTGTGGAATCCAAGCTCACTCTGCGCGTACAGATTGAAGCCGGTCGCGTAGGCGCCGATCGAACCATCGAGCAGCGGGTCCTGAGCCAGGCCGTCCGCCGCCGGATCGCCATCCGGCGCCGAAAAGGTACCGTCATAGAGACTGATCACCGCGCCCTTGTCGTGCAGCAGCTCATGGGCAAAAAAGCGAATTGGGATCTCGCCGCGATAGCGCTCGACCTGATCCAGCGGCAGGCCGGTCAGCCGCGCAACCGTGGCGTACAGATGGGTCAAGCTCGTCGGATCCGCCAGCGTGCGCGTCGCAAGGCCGGTGAGATAGTCGCTCAGGGCGAAGGTCTCAACAAGGTGCGGATCCATGTCGGGGTCACCGCGGCCATTCTGCCGGGCGATGGCCGCCATCGCCGGGAGATGAACCGCCCAGGACAGCAGATCCGCCGCGTCGTCGTCAATCGTCACCTGGTCGAGCAGAGGCGACACCATCACCAGGCCGTTGACCGTGATCCCCTGATGCCGTTGCAGTTCGCGGGCCATGAAGATGGAGCGAAATCCGCCGTAGCTCTCGCCCGCCAGATATTTCGGTGATCCCCAGCGGTCGTTGCGCGCCAGCCAAAGCCGCACAATGCCCGCCAGATAGGTCGCGTCACCCTCGACGCTGAAGAAGGATCGTCCGGCGTCATCGTCGCGGCGCGTGAGGCGGCTGAAACCCGTGGCAACCGGATCGATGAAAACCAGATCGGTAAAGCGCAACCAGGTGTCGGGATTGTCCTGAAGATGCGGTGGCGGTGCCGGCAGGCTGCCGTCCTCGCCAAAGGCCAGGACCCGAGGTCCCACCGCGCCGAGGTGAAGATAGGCCGATGCCGCACCGGGTCCCCCGTTGAAAACAAAGGTCACGGGACGTTGCGCGGCGTCGCCGCCATCGACGACATAACTGACCGTAAAGACTTTTGCCCGCTCCGTCTCGGCGACGGCGTCCTTGGCCTTGTCGCCACCGTCACCGGCCTTGTCGGGGTCGGCATGGCCGGGGGGCCGATCGTCGAGGACCGGCAGAAATGCCGCGGTCGCGGTGTAGTTGAGCGGACCATCAGCCAAGTCAAGCGTGTGGTGCGTCACCGAGGTCTGCCCCTCGGCCGCCTCCGTGGCTTGGGCGCCCCGCGCCAGAACGCAAAACGCGAAAAGGACCGCAATGGCCACACGAATACGCATCGCCCCTCACACTCATGGCCGGGACGGGGCGACGTCCGGATCGGTCGTCGAAAAAACACCCCGGTCGAGCCCCGGCAGAGAAGCGCAGCCCACCCGAAGTCGAGCCGGAAATCAAGCAATTAACCGGGACCGACCGGTCCGGCACCGCGGCAAAACGCAGGACCCGTCCCGGCGGCCATTGGAAATGACCGCTGCGTTCAGACATCCCGCGCGCGACAGCGCACTGTCAAACGATGTGTCAACCGATGGCGGCGAAGCCGCGCAGGCTTCGGCCCTGGCAATCCTCGACGCGCGATGGATCAAACCGATCGCGGGCTGGCATCAGACAAAAGATGGCAACGGCTGCGCCTGCTTGTCGGGATCCATCTCACCCATCACCACATCCCGATAACTGCGGATCGCCCAACGGGGCGCGTTTTGCAGCAGTCCTTCGCCATGCCCCGCAGAAGCATGCCCCTCCTCGGTGGCCGCGTCACGAAAATAGGCCATCGCAAAGAGACGTAACGCGGATGCCAACCCGGCGCCCCGGCAACGCGCGCGATCGACGATCAAGCAGACCTGTTCAAGGCTTTGTTCCTCACGCTGGCAAATCTCGATCAACGCATCCCAAACGCCGGGTTCAAGACGCAAGCGAACCTGCCGATCCCCGACACGAACCAAACGCCGGGCAGACTGCGTATAGCTGTCACGCGCAACCCGGGGCGGATCATCGCTGGAGGTCAAAACCATGGCTTTCCCCATTCCATCATAATCAAGTCGCCACGAATCGAGACAGGAGCTATTGGCCGCAACAAAATTCCGCCTTGGCAATTTCTTGCTTTTTGCAAGCCATAAATCTTCGACATACGGGGTACGCACGAAGTTTCCTATCTCATCCCTCATTTTGAAATGCGCCCAGCAATCGACGAAGATCACCATCGCTCATTCTGGACGCTTCGAATCAGACAATAGCTTGAGACGCCGCCGCTACGAAGAACAAAATACCATGATCTCCTTCGGAAAAGCGACCGCGACAAAACACCCGCTCTCGATCCTGAAAATTGGATTTTCTAATTTCATTTCAGTATAGTACCATGACTATTGTAGATACAATTTTTGATAGACGCGGCATCGCCGGCATTAGTCTAATTTCGCACAACCGAACACAAGAACCAGAGGAACGGCAGTTTTGTCGTTAATTCTATTAATTCCTTGCAATGAAACAACAATCTTCAACCAAACAATGTGGCAACCCCGCCGACCCCGGGATCGATCCGCGCGCGATTTCCCCACCTGCCACGCTGTGACATTATCGATAGCGTCGCCTGTCATTAAACCTCATCGCCGCCGAGAGTAGAATGGGACGAATGGCTGAATCACCGGACGCGAAAATCATAACATCCCGCCGCACCGTGGCCACCCCGGCCAAGGCCGCACCCGGCCTTCCGCAATGCCGTTGTGGCGATTGACGGGTTTCGCCCACCACCAAACCGGGCTAGAGTACCAAAGGAACGTGTCTTGTGATCGCGACACGGCCGGGACCCGCTGACGGGGATCGACAACCGCCTTGTGATCTTCACGCCCAGAGCCGTTTCCGATCACGTTGGATCGGAAACGGCTCTAGATCTTTGTTTTGTCGCATTTTCTACGCCCAACCGGAACCCACTTGGTCGGAAAATGCTCTAGGAGAATGCCGTATGACCGTCCCGGGCCATGCCACGTCCTGGTATGCCGCCACCGCCGTTGACGTGCCATACCTTCCGACTGTGGACACGGACCTGTCTTGCGACGTCTGCATCGTCGGCGGCGGCTACACGGGCTTGACCGCGGCGCTGATCCTCGCTGAACGCGGCTATGATGTGGTTCTTCTCGAAGCGGAGCGCATCGGATGGGGCGCATCGGGGCGCAATGGCGGTCAGATCGTCACCGGTTACGCGCCGGCCATGACATCGATCAGCCGCTGGGTCGGCGCCGATGCCGCCCGCCAGCTCTGGGACCTCGGCGAGGAAGGCAAAGCGATCATCCGTGATCGGATCGTGCGCCATGGCATCGACTGCGACCTGGCCTGGGGTTACTTGTTCGCCGCTCTGAAATCCCGGCATTTGTCGTCCCTGCGTGAGGCCGCCGACGATTGGCAGCACTATGGCTACGGCGATGTCCATCTGCTGGGACGCGCCGAAACCCGCGCCCTGGTCGCGACCGACCGCTATCTGGGGGGCCTCTATGACGCGGGCAGCGGGCACCTGCACCCGCTCAATTACGCGCTCGGCCTGGCCAGGGCCGCGACTGCCGCGGGCGCCCGCTTGTTCGAACGCAGCCGCGTGACGCGCGTCGATACCGGTCCGACACCACTCGCCGTCACCGCGGCCGGCCAGGTACGGGCCAAATTCATGATTCTGGGCGTCGGCGCCTATGGCGGCGGGCTGATCCCGGCGATGGCCCGCTATATCATGCCCATCAGCACGACGATGATCACGACCGAACCCCTGGGCGCGCAGCGCGCGGAAGCCCTGCTATCGCGAAACATCGCGGTCTCGGACGTCAACTACGCCCTCAATTATTTTCGGCTGACACCGGACCACCGCCTGCTGTTCGGTGGCGGCGTCAGCGGTACCGGGGTCGATCGTCCCGGCCTGGCATTGGACCTGCGCAAAAAACTCGTATCGCTGTTTCCGACCTTGCACGATGTGCCGATCGACTATTCGTGGAGCGGCCTGCTCGATATTTCGATGAACAGGGCGCCCCATTTTGGCCGGCTCGGCCCCACGACCCTGTTCGCCCAGGGCTTCTCGGGCCATGGCCTGGCTCTGACCGCCATCGCCGGCCGGGTCATGGCGGAGGTGATTGCCGGGACCGCAGAACGATTTGACATGTTTGCCCGCCTGCCCCATCTGCCGTTCCCGGGCGGCCCGATGTGGGGCAAGCCGGCGGTGCTGCTGGGCATGACCTGGTACCGCCTGCGCGACCTGCTGTAATAGCAACGCAAAAGGCGGCGCCCCAGAGCGCCGCCTCGCGTTTTCCGGCGGCGCGCCCGGCCTGAAGGCAGCAGCGCGACCGCACACAACAAGATCCAACTCAAGACCCGGTACCGGCTGCGGACACAGCCGGTACCGGGGATCAAAGCCTGATGATCAGAGGCCGGCCTTCTCGGCAGCCGCGCGCTGCTTGGTCAACTCGTCCTTGGTCAGCGGGATCAGGCCCTTGGAAACCAGGTAGCCATCGGCGCCCGCAGCCTTGTCGCTAAGGAATTCCGTGACATATTCCCGAATACCCGGGACAACCTTGACATGCTGATCCTTGACATAGAAGAACAGCGGACGCGACAGCGGGTACTTCTTGCTGGCGATATTGTCGAAGGTCGGCATGACGCCGTCGACCGTCAAACCACGGATCTTGTCCGGGTTCTGATCGAGATAGGAGAAGGTGAACAGGCCAACCGCATCCGGATTGGAAGCCAGCTTGCCGACGATCAACGCATAGTCTTCCGAGACATCGACCCACGAACCGTCATCACGAACGGTCTCGATCGCGGCCTTCTGCTGATCCTTGGGCAGCGCCTTGATTTCGGGGATGGTCGCACCGACCGAGTCCATCACCAGCTCGACAAACGCGTCGCGGGTGCCATGGTTCGGGGCGGGACCGAACACCAGGATCGGGGTCTTGGGCAGCGACGGATCGACGTCGCTCCAGTTGTTGTACGGATTGTCGACCAGCTTGCCATTGACCGGAACCTGCTTGGCCAGGGCCAACCACAGCTGCTTCTCGGTCACGGCCATCGGCGCCTGCTGGGCCTGACGGGCCAGGGTGATACCGTCATAGCCGAAGGTCACTTCGGTGAAGCTGGTGATGCCGTTGGCCTTGCACGCTTCACGCTCGCTATCCGTCACCGGGCGCGAGGCATTTGCGATATCGGGGTGCTGCGGGCCAACGCCGGCACAGAACAGCTTGAAACCGCCGCCGGTCCCCACCGATTCAACGACCGGGGCCTTGAACTTGCCCATCTTGCCGAAATTTTCGGCGACAACGGTGCTGAACGGATAAACCGTCGAAGAACCGACGATGCGGATCTGGTCGCGCGTGCTCTGCGCGAAAGCCGACGAGGACAGCGCCGCGAGCGATGCCGCCGCCAGGGCGATGGCGAACGTTTTTTTCATGTTGAACACCTTGTGGCCAAATTCTCGATCTCATTAGTCCCAACGGTGGTCCAATGTCAGATGAATTAATTATGAAAATGCGGATTTGCCAATGGCACTCTGCACAAGGCAACAACTTCTTTGCTTCAAGAACACAAAACCATAAAGAAAACTTGACACGATCCCCACTCCGGCATAGCGATCCACACAACTTCCCATAATCATTGATGCGATATTCAAGATACCCGTTCCGATAGACCGTTCCATTTCGACTCCTTGCCCCGGCCCGTGTGGCGGCTTCATGGCATCGTCGCCAGCGGGGCACAGGCTATTTGGGTTGCGTCCGGTTGGGTCGCGACGGGACACCCAGCACGAGAAATGTCGCCCGCAATTTTCGCCCTACCGTTGACAAATGCCGAATCAGGGGACGAAATCACACCGTCCCTTCAGAAGACATGTGGCAAGAGCCATGACCACCTCGTCCCCAAACCAGCCGCCAGCCCCCGACCTTGCCGCCGCCGCGCCGCGTAACGCCGGCCTTGATGCGCTGCGGGCCGCGCTGACGCTGCTGGTGCTGTTCCACCACACCGCGATCACCTATGGCGCCATGGGCGGTTGGTACTATCACGAAGTCCTCCCCAGCAAGAACCCTGGATCCCGATTGCTGATCCTGTTCTGCACGGTCAACCAGGCCTATTTCATGGGTCTGTTCTTCCTGCTTGCCGGTTTCTTCACGCCGCGCGCCGTGGCGCATCACGGTCCCTGGCGCTATTTGCGAGAACGGTTGCTCCGGCTCGGCGCACCCTTGCTGATCTACGTCCTGGCGATCGGCCCGGCAACGATCGCGCTGGCGCAGACCGTGAAGGCTCATCCTTTCGTCGCCACCCTGATGTGGCAGTGGCAGCATGGCACGTTTGACAATGGACCCCTGTGGTTCGCCCAGGCCCTGCTGATTTTTGCGTTGGCGTTCCTGGTGTGGCGAGCCCTGCGGTCACCCCGGATTGCGCCACCGTTCCCGCCGCCATTTCCGTCAAACCGGATGCTGGGCGCTGCCGCCCTGGCCACCGGTGCGGCGGCGTTCATCCTGCGATTGGCTGTCCCGGTCGGCACCTCGGTGGCCGGGCTGCAACTCGGCTATTTCGCCAGCTATATCGTGCTGTTCGCCGCCGGCTGCGTCGGTGCCGGCGGCAATTGGCTGACCACGATACCGCAAGACCAACGCCGATTATGGCTGCGGACGGCGTGGCTGACGCTGCCGGTCCTGCCGATCGTGGTCCTGCTGGCCCCCGCCGTCCCGGTCTTGCAGGGCAATATCGCGGGAGGCTGGAACGTCCAGGCCACGCTCTACGCCTTCTGGGAACCGCTGGTCGCCTGGGGCTTCATCATGGCGCTGCTACAGATCTTTCAGCGGAAATTTGCCCGTTTGAGCACGACGGGTGCGGCGCTGGCGCGGCGGGCCTACACAATCTTCATCATTCATCCGCCCGTCCTGGTCGCAATCGCCCTGGCCTGGCGCGCGATCGCGGCACCACCCCTGATCAAGTTCGCCCTGACCGGCTCGGCCACCTGTCTCGCCTGTTTCTGGCTCGCCGGGCTGCTGTTGCGCGTGCCGCTGCTGCGTCGGATCCTGTAATGGTCATGATCGGCGACGATTACGGCACCAACCGCCGCGCTAGAGCTGTTTTGTCGCATTTTCTACGCCCAACCGGACCCCACCTGGTCGGAAGATGCTCTAGTCGCCGACGATCGCGATCTTGAGCGACAGCTTCTCGCGCTTGAACAACGCCTTGAGGTCTTTTTCCAGTCCGGTCAGCATCTTCACGGGGCTGAATGCGGCGATGGCGCCCTCCAGCATCACGGTGCCCCAAGCCCCCTTGGTTATGCCCTTCTCGGCGTGAAGAGCCTTGAACAGGGCCTCGGGCTTCTTCTTGCGGTCCAGCACCAGGATCGAGTCATCCGGCGTCTTGCCCCGACCAAAGGCAAAGAACACCGCGTCGGTCTTCGCCTTGGCCAACAAGGATTTCAATTCGGCACCGTCCAGATCGGCCTCCATCCCCGCGACCGCCGCGGAACCGCTTCCCGGGCAGTCTAGATGATACGACAGCGCTCCCGCGCTGTCGCCGCTTCTCTTGACGCTTCTCTTGAGGTCCCCCTAAGGGCCACCGCCACGGCGGATTCCGTCCCGGGCGGTGGCCGAGGCGGGTCGTCAGGCCTGAGCCTTCAGCACGTCGGCGATGGTCCCAAACAAATGATCGATCTGCGTCTTGTCGATAATCAAAGGCGGCGACAAGGCGATGATGTCGCCGGTGGTGCGAATCATGACGCCCCGTTCATAGCAGGCCAGGAAGGCCTCGAACGCGCGCCGGGTCGGCGCACCGGGCAGCGGATCCAGCTCAATGGCGCCGATCAATCCCAGATTGCGGATATCCACGACATGCGGCAATCCTTTGAGCGAATGGATGGCATCCTCCCAGTAAGGAGCCAGGGCGGCGGCACGCTCGAACAACCCTTCCTCGCGGTAGGTGTCCAGGGTCGCCAACGCGGCGGCACAGGCGACAGGATGTCCCGAATAGGTGTAACCGTGAAACAGTTCGATCGTGCCCTCAGGGCCTTGCATAAACGCGTCATAGATTTTCTGCCGGGCAAAGACCGCGCCCATCGGGATGACACCATTGGTGATGCCCTTGGCCACGGTCATCAGGTCGGGCTGAACCCCGAAATAATCCGCGGCGAACGGCGTGCCGAGGCGTCCAAAGCCGCAGATCACCTCGTCAAAAATCAGCAGAATGCCGTGGCGATCGCAAATCGCCCGCAACCGCTCCAGATACGCCTTGGGTGGCACCAGCACCCCGGTCGAACAGGCCACGGGTTCGACGATGACCGCGGCGATCGTCGACGCGTCATGCAGCGCGACGATACGCTCCAGCTCATCGGCCAGGTGGGCGCCCCAGGCGGGCTGGCCTCGGCTGAAGGCCTGCTGCGAACGGTCATAGGTCGCGGCCAGATGGTCAACACCGCCCAACGCCATGCCGAACTGTTTGCGGTTGCTGGAGATGCCGCCGACGGAGATACCGCCGAAACCGACGCCGTGATAGCCGCGCTCGCGCCCGATCAGGCGCTGACGCGATCCTTCGCCACGCGCCCGATGATAGGCCAACGCGATCTTGAGGGCGGTGTCGACCGCCTCCGATCCGGAATTGGTAAAGAAAACATGGTTGAGGTCACCGGGCAGCATCGCGGCCAGGCGCGAGGCCAGTTCAAACGCTTTGGGATGCCCCATCTGGAAGGCCGGCGCGTAGTCCAGCTCCGCAACCTGACGCTGGACCGCTTCAACGATCTTCGGCCGGCCATGGCCGGCGTTGCAGCACCACAGTCCCGCGGTGCCGTCCAGCACCGATCGCCCGTCCTGCGTCGTATAATACATGTCCTTGGCCGCAACCAGCATCCGTGGTGCCTTCTTGAACTGCCGGTTCATGGTGAACGGCATCCAGAAGGCTTCGAGATTGTTGGTGGGCGACGGCGTCTCGGTATGATCCATGGGAAGCGGCTCTCCTGTTTGCGCGGGGATCGTCGACGGGAGCTGATGCTACGACATGCTTAACAAATTGGACACCGTCAAGTGAATGCGCGGCTGTTTTCCTTGCCTTTACGATCGCCACCGGTCAGAATGGCCGATATAATTGACACTGTGACCACGGTTTGGTGATGGATTTTGATGTGGGCGCCCGGCTGCGGGCGAAGCGCGAGAATTTGGGGCTGTCGCAGCGTGAACTCGCCAAACGCGCGGGGATCAGTCACGCCACCGTCTCCCTGATCGAGCAGAACCGCGCCAGCCCCTCGGTCGGATCCCTGAAAAAGGTGCTCGACGGCCTGCCGATGAGCCTCAGCGCCTTCTTTGCCGAAGCCGAATCCGCGGCTGACGAGGTCTTCTTTGCCGCGGGCGATCTGGTCGAGATCGGTCGCGGCGCGATTTCCTATCGCCAGGTCGGACCCGCAACCGGTGACCGGGCCATCCAGCTGCTCAAGGAACATTACCAGCCCGGCGCCGACACCGGCCCGGCGATGCTGGTCCACGCCGCCGAAGAGGCCGGAATCGTGTTGCGCGGCCGGCTGGAGGTCACGGTCGGCGATCGCCGCCGTGTTCTCGGCCCCGGCGACGCGTATTATTTCGACAGCCGCCAGCCCCACCGGTTCCGGGCGCTGGACGGCGAGGCCGTCGAGGTGGTCAGCGCCTGCAGTCCGCCAAGTTTCTGAGCCATCCCGCCCCTTCCCATCCTGCATTTCATTGACAGGATCCCTACGGAGTTCACCATGGATTTAATCGGATTGTTGGATTCGCCCTATGTCCGTCGCGTCGCGATTTCCCTGACGCTGCTGGGCGTACCGTTTCGCCACCGCGCACTCTCGGTCTTTCGTGACTATGCGGAATTCAAAACCATCAACCCGGTGGTCAAGGCCCCGACCCTGGTCTGTGACGACGGCGAGATCATCATCGATTCGACCCTGATCCTGGATCATATCGAGGGCCTGATCGATCCCGCCGCCAGCCTGATGCCGGCTGGATCGCAAAGACAGCATGCGCTGCATGCCATCGGCCTGGCCTTGGCGGCGTGTGAGAAGACCGCCCAGATCGCCTATGAGCGCAACCTGCGACCCGCGGAAAAGCAGCACCAGCCCTGGCTCGACCGGGTCAGCGAACAATTGACCGCGGCCTATGATCTGCTGGAGACTGCGGTCGCCGCGCGGTCGGGCCCCTGGCTCTGTGCCGACCGGCCGCTCCAGCCCGATATCACGGTCGCCGTCGCCTGGGGCTTCACCCAATACGTGATTGCCGGCGAGATCGACGCCAGCCGCTATCCCGCCCTGTCTGCTTTTGCGGCGCAAGCCGAGGCCTTGCCCGTGTTCCAGGCGATCCCGATCGCCTGATGGCGCCGCGGTGGCTGGAGCATTTTCCGACCAAGTGGGTTCCGGTTGGGCGTAGAAAATGCGACAAAACAAAGACCTGGAGCTGCTTTCGATCCAACGTGATCGGAAACAGCTCTAGACCCGCCGTCCCAACGAGGCTCGCGAAGGCGGCAGAGATGACGGATCGCCGCCCTCAGCCGAAGGTCTGGGCGATAATCCGACCGGTATCCGCGATGAGCTTGTCGCGTGAGGCAGGGGATCCGGTCGATTGGGTGTAGTAGACGGCGGCGAGGATTGGCGCACGCTTGGGCGGCAAAATGCTCCCGATATCATTCCGGGTGCCATTCTCGCCCGTTCCTGATTTGTCGCCGACGCGCCAGTCCGGCGGCAAACCAGCGTGCAGCAGAGTGGCGGTGATCTTGCTGTCGAGCAGCCAGTTTTGCAGCCGCGCGCGCGAACCGTTGGCCAGAACCTTGCCAAGCAGCACGACATCAAGATTGCGTATCATCGCGTCCGGTGTGGTGGTGTCCTGCGGATCGCCTGTGATCGCGCTGTTGAGATCGGGCTCGAAGCGATCAAGGCGGGAGATATCGTCGCCGATCGAGCGGGCGTAACGGGTCCAGCCGGGCGGGCCGCCGATCAGCCTGAGCAGCAGGTTGTCGGCCGTGTTGTCGCTCCATTCGATGGCCGCCACGCACAGGGCTTCGACGGTCATGAAGCCGGCATCGACATTTTTGCGGGTGATCGGGGCATATTCAAGAAGATCGGTGCCGCTGTAGGGGACCCGCCGGTCCAACGTCATCTCTCCGCGATCCGCCATCGCCAGAATTGCGGCGGCGGTCAAGAATTTATGGGTGCTGCACATCGCGAAGCGCTCGTTCGGGCGATAGCGGATCCGGCGTCCTGAACCGGTATCGACCGCGACGACACCGAGCCTTCCGCCATTGCGGGCTTCGAGGTCGGCGATGGCCGCGTGCGCGTGCGCCCGTCGCGGATCGGACCCGGCGGTTTGCGGGGCGGCCGTATTCTGGGCGCGGGCCGGCAGGGTGCCGCAAAGCGCGGTGCCGACCAGGGCGGCAGCGAAGGAGCGGCGGGTCAGCGCATCGATCATGCGATATCCTCTGAGTATAATTCCAATAGGGGCAGGCCTCGTCTCCTGGGCCCGGCGTCGCCGTATCCTCCTGATAATGCAGGACCGCAGGGGTTCTGACAAAGGACGATACCTCTGGCTGGACCCAAACAAAATTTGGGCATAGCATGCCTGGTCATGGAGATAGCGCAACTTCCACTCAACGCTTTGCGCGCCTTCGAGGCGGCTGCCCGACATGAGAGCTTCACCCGGGCGGGCCTGGAATTGCGCGTCACTCAGGCGGCGGTCAGTCATCAGGTGAAATGCCTGGAGGAAATTCTGGGTGTTCCCCTGTTCCGCCGCCTGCCACGCGGTCTGGCCCTGACCGAAGAGGGTGAAGCGCTTCTCCCGGTTCTGACAGAGGCCCTGCACCGCATCGCCGACACGCTCGATCGGTTCGAAGGCGGGCGGTTGCGCGAGGTCCTGACGCTCAGCGTCGTGGGCACCTTCGTCACGGGATGGCTGCTGTCGCGGCTCCCGGCCTTTCGTGCCGCTGCCCCGTTCGTCGACCTTCGGCTGATGACCAACAACAACCGCGTCGACCTGGCTGGCGAGGGACTGGATTACGCGATCCGCTTCGGCGACGGCGCCTGGCACGGCACGGAAGCGATCCGCCTGTTCGAGGCGCCGCTGTCGCCGCTCTGTGCGCCCCATGTCGCGCTTCGGTTGGCCCAGCCGGCGGATCTCGGACGGGAAACATTGCTGCGCTCCTATCGCACCGACGAATGGACGCAGTGGTTCGCTGCGGCCGGACTGCCGCCTCTCGTGATCCGAGGTTTTGTCTTCGACTCATCCCTGGCCATGGCCGAGGCGGCGGCGCAGGGTGCCGGGGTCGCCCTGCTGCCGGTGTGCATGTTCGAGCGCCCCCTGCGCGAGGAGCGGCTGATTAAACCTTTTCCGATCGAGATATCCCTCGGCGCCTATTGGCTTACCCGACTGAAATCACGATCGGAGACCGGCGCGATGCGCGCCTTTCGGGATTGGTTGCTCGCGGCCTCGGACGTTGCCGCTGGCGCCGTGTACAGGGTCGGCCCCACCGTTATTTCGCCAGGGACTTCATGACGGCGACATGCTCCAGGCCGCCTCGGCCCGCCAACGGGCAATCTCGGCCAGGGCGGCATCAGGGCGCTCCCGACGGACCCTCAGACATCCGGCATAGACCTGGCCGGACAGTCCGTCGAGCGACAGCGCATCGCCTTCGTGAAGCACGGTTCCTTCCAGGACCGCCTGACGCGACGCGCTGTCCACGCGCAATCCGGAACATCCCACCAGACAGACCTTGCCCAACTGCCGCGCCACCACCGCCGCATGACTGGTCTGGCTGCCGGTCGCGGTCAGAATGCCGTCGGCGATCGCAAAACCGGCGACATCCTCCGTCACGGTATGTTGTCGCACCAGAATGACCGGAACGCCACTGGCCGCCAGGGCCCGGGCGCGATCGACGTCAAACGCCGCGTGCCCAACCGCAACCCCGGCCCCCGCCGCGATCGCCCGTGCCAGAGGGACACTCTGAGTCTTGTCCGCATCGGCCACGCAGCGTTCGACCTGATCGAGATCGAGGCTGGCCAGCCGCTGCAGCGCCTGCGCCCGATCGATGATCCCGTCATGGACCAGATCAACCGCAACCTGGACTGCGGCCCAGGGCG
Source organism: Azospirillaceae bacterium (assembly GCA_031291675.1). GTDB lineage: Bacteria > Pseudomonadota > Alphaproteobacteria > Azospirillales > Azospirillaceae > JARLIO01. Next base: position 36,588 of record JARLIO010000032.1, on the reverse strand, counting down.
TTCGCTTGCCCGGACGCGTCTGCAACAGGAACAGGCGTCCCTCCTGGACGGTGAATTCGAAATCCTGAAGATCGCCGAAGCTCGTCTCCAGACACCGGCGCACCCGCTCCAGCTCAGCCCAAACCGCGGGCAGGACATGGGGCAAGCGCGCGACATCGCTGCCGACCCGGCGACCCGACACCACATCCTCGCCCTGGGCGTTGAACAGAAAATCGAGGTAGAGCCGGTTCTCGCCTGTGGTCGGGTCCCGGGTGAAACCGACGCCGGCCCCCGAGGTGCCACCGGCATTGCCAAATACCATGGCCTGTACGGTCACGGCGGTCACCGGCGGCTGGGCGATGTTTTGCAGGCGGCGATATTCCGCGGCCTTGGCACTTTGGCTGGAGCGGAACACCGCGGCCGCGGCCTGGACCAACTGTTCCATCGGGTCGGCAGGGAACGGTGCCCCGGTCAAGCTGTGGAACAGCGCGCGATACTGCTCGGCAAGTTGCGCCAGGGCCATGCTGTCCGGCGCGGCGGTCTCGCCTCCCGCCGTCACCGTGATCTGGCGCATCCGTTGCTCGAACGGCTCCGCCGGACAAGCATGGACGGTCGTGGCGAAACCTTGAACCAGCCGTCGATCGGCATCCCAGGCGAGACGGGGGTTGCCGGTCGCCCGAATCAACCCTTGGCGGCTGACCGGCGTCAGGCCGACATCGAGAATGGTTTCCATCATCCCGGGCATCGACACCGCACCGCCGGAGCGCACCGACACCAGCAGCGGACGGCGCCGACTGCCGAATCCGGCACCGGTCGCCTGCTCCAGCCAACGGATCCCCGCGGTCAGTGTCTCGCGCAGCGCGCGATCGGCCGCAGCACTCCCGGCGACAACGGCGGCGCACAGCCCGGTTCCCAGAACAAAGCCCGGCGGAACCGGCAAGCCCAACCGCGCCAGGCGCATCAGGCCGTGGGCCTTGGCACCGACAAGCTCAGGCCCGGCGACGTCGTCGGCACCGCCGCGGCTGTCGATAACAAACAGATCGGACATCAGCCTCTCCTCTCCGCCGCGGACCCGCCCCGCCGATCGGTTTCCCTCAACGGCCGACGACTTCGTTGAGGATGTGGTCGTGCAGATGCAGCGCCGATCGGGCCAACGCGTCGGCAGCTTCCTCCAGGACACGGGCGGTATCGGCAACCAGCAGCATCAGACGGGCATCGATCGGATCGGCTGCCAGTGCCGAGGTCACGGCCCGTTGCGCCTGATCGGTGCGATGTTCGACCGTGACCAGCCGATCGACCGCTTCCAGGAAATCCTGGACATCCTCACGGGTCCCGTTCTGCACCGCCGCGGCGGCATCGAGCGTTTTGACATATTCCTGGGCGCCCTCGACCAGCAAGCCCGCCAGGACCTGGATCGGCTCCAGCAAGGTCGGCGACGGCACCGCCGGCAGCAACGTGGTCAGGAACGCCGCATCCTCCAGGCCGTCGGCGGCATCATCGGCGCTTTCCAGCAGGACCCGGTAGGGCTCGCCGCCGGTCAATCGCCGGCTGGCCGCGCGAGCCTCAATCACCAGACGATCGGCGGCACTTTCCCAGACCGCGGCGCGCGCGGCGGCATCGCGAGCCGCGGCGCCATCGCTGTCGATCACCAGACCGAGCAGGGTATCGCGCATCGTCGTCGCCAACTCAAAGATCAAAGCGGCATGACGGGCGGCCAGACCCAGCAAATGATGTTCGGCACTTTCGAAAGAACGCGCCAGTTCGGCCCGGATCTCATCACGGATGAAGCGTTCCGAACGTCCGATCCGCAAACCCTCGGCACAGACCTTCAAGGCAAACAGCAAGGCCGCCGCCGCGGCATCACCCCCCAGAATCTCATCAAGTCGATGGCCATAGGGCAAGGGCGCGCGGGACGCCGATTCCATTGCCGAAAAGATCAGGCGTTCCCCCCCCAGGGCCAGGAAGCCGCGATGGCCCCAGTCCGCCGTGGCGGCCTGACGCAGCAATTCGACGCCGCAAGCCTTGGACACGAAAGGCCGCAGCGCCTTGCGGGCCTTGTTCCAATCGATCAGAAACACCAGCCGCGACCCCAGAAAGTCCAGGAACCGAGCCTGATCCTCGAGGGCAACCGCCGAAAACACACCGGTACAGAGGTAGAAGACGTCGCCATCATTGAGCCCCCGCTCGCCCCCCGGTGCGGTGCGCGGTTCCAGATTGTGCCAGGTGACATCGAAATCCGTGAACAGCGATTCGAAAAACCGGGCCCGACGCAAATGGATGTCGGTGTAGGTGATGGTCACGCGATCATGCTCAACATGAACAACCAACACATGGGCGTCAGTGGTGCCGATGTCGTTCTGGATCACCAACCGGTCACCGACCCGCGTCGCCGTGGTTCCCAGCCCTGGATGGTCGAATTTCAACACCGCCGTGCGATTGACGCCGGCCATGAATGCCGTCACCAGCGGGCGATCGGCGGCGCTCAGGCCATAGGCCAGGGCGCCGTTGACCGCCTCGGTCGCCAGATGGGCCTGCAGCCGGTTCAGCCCCTGATGCAGGTCCATCACCAGCAGATGCAGACTTGTCCCCGGCGTCGCGCCGCCCTGAGGTCACGGCATCGACATAACCCGGCGGCACGATGTCACCATCGGGTGCCTGCAGCACCTCGCGCAAGGTGACGAATCGCGCGGCCAGGGCCTCGCCGCCGGGCCGATCGCGCAACGCGTCCACCATGATTTCGATGTCGGCGAGAATTCGGTCGTGCAGCATCGCCGCACCGGGCAGCAGCATTCCGGCATTGCCATCAAGCTTGCGCACCGCCGCGGGAACCGCGTCGAGACTGTCGTCGTCGATCCCGGCCAGACGCCGCTCATGCTCCAACACCGGTGCCGGCAGGCTGGGCGATTCGGCCTGCCCCCGCGCGACCTGCATCAGGCTGAAATAGTATTTTACCCGATCATTGGCGCCCAGCGCGCTCTCGACTCGTCGCGGCGCCAGAAGCGCCGCTTCACCCAGATGCTCAATGATCTGCGATTTCCCAGGCATCGCGACCCGCCGCCTTTCCGGCGATCCTTTACTGAAGCGGGTTAGTCTACCCCTGATAATACCCCGTTAATAGAACCCAGGACGTCGCTGACCCGTTGGTGTCAATAATGCCGCACCTCGGGAAGGTTTTGTTTGAGGAGAGGCCGCGCGCCGGAGCCCAACGGCCTCCCGGTTGATGATCTCACCCCGCGTGCCGAGCCTCGGGCCGTGATCGTGCGCTCAAGACTACCAACCCGGTTGATTCTCAATCCAGCTTCCCGTACCCCAAACGGGGGAAAACAAGGATTGGCAATGATGCACCACTTCCATCCCAAGGCCATTCGTTGCGCCGCCGCGCGCCACGACAAGAGTCTCGAGAATGCCACGATCGCCGAACACACGAGCCGAACCGCCCTGGTGCTCGGTGGCGGCGCACCCAATTCGGCCCTGATGGCCGGTGCCCTCGCCGCCTTCAACGACCAGGGCGTAACCTTTGACGTCGTGTCGACGTCGGGCGCCGGCGGGCTCATCGGTCTGTTGTGGCTGGCGCCCCGGGACAAGACCCCGGCAGCGGCGCTGCGCGACTGGGTCGACTCCTATGTCGATGATGCGATCTATCGCTGGTTTCCGGTCGACTACAAAGTCTTCTTCAAACCGGGCTGGGCGGCGGATCTCTACCGCACCGGCCTCAACGCGATACCGGCCTACCGGGCCGTGACCGCGGAAGCCGGTGACAGTCCTGCGCAACGTCTGGTGAGTGACTGGGTTCAGCTTATAACCGCCACCCTGGCGCCATCATCACTTGACGCGGCATCGCCCGGTCTGTGCGCCCGCGTGCCCTGGGCCGATCAAATTATCGATTTCAGCCGAATAAAATCCATCAAGCCGTTTTTCTACCTCAACGCCTATAACATAACCCATGGCATCATGGACGATTTCGCCAAAAACGAGATTACCCTGGACCATTTCAAGGCGGCTTTCGCCTTTCCCTATATCTACGGGCCATACCGCGTCGGCGATTGCGATTACTATGAAGGCGCATCGCACGAGAGTCTGAATTTTCAGGATCTGGTCGAAAAGCACCCCGGCATTGAGACCATCGTCGTGTTCGACGTGCTCGGCACCAATAGCCTGATCCGTGCGCCGCGCGATCTGTACGATTCCTGGGTCCTATCGATGATCATTCCCCTGGTAAAGGTCGCGGAAGACAATCTGAATATCTTTGCCGCAAAGTATAATCATGGCTGGCGCCGCGCCGAGGGCGCGAAGGCCGATCTCCTGGTTGTGCCATTTGACGTTCCCGAGGCAGACCTTGAAAAAGTCCTCGACTGGTCATATTCGAACGGAAAACGCCTTTTCAATGTTGGATACAGATCTGCTCTTGATTTCCTTCTGAATGACGGCAAGACTCTTTTGAAGTCGAGGCCGGAAACGGTGACGACGTCCTGATATTAGTCGGAAGGCGGGTTAAGCGCTATTGATTGCGAGGATGATATGCCTTTGGCATCTTGGTTAGGCCGTCCCAAGGATGGTCCGAAACACGTCAGGTCGGCCCCCGAGGAGAACCAACTGGTGGTAGCGAGCTCAAGACAAGGTGACGGCGCCGGCCTTGCCCCGGGACCGGGGACCACAACGCCCACGAGCAGCGGCCTGTGGGCGACGATCCGCGCCATGGCGGAGCGCGTGGGTCGCCTCGGCACGGAATCAGCGGAAATCGATGGCCGGATCGAACAGATCCGCAGCCGCGCCCTCGCCGGCAAGGACACGCTGCACCAGGTCGTCGCCGGCATCCATTCCATGTCCGAGGCCAATTCCGCCATCAGCACCGCCGCCGAGGCGACGCGGAACACGACGACCAGCGTCGCCGGGCGCATGGATGAAGCCCGTATCACCGTGAAATCCGCGCTGGAGACGATTCTCGGGCTCGTGGACGGCGTCGGCCATATTGAAGCCAAGCTTCCCGATCTCCAGCGATCGCTGGAGCAAGTCTCGCGCGTTTCCAAAGATATTGAAAAGATCGCCAAACAGACCAACCTTCTGGCCCTCAACGCGACCATCGAGGCAGCCCGCGCCGGCGAAGCCGGCCGCGGCTTTGGGGTCGTGGCCAACGAAGTCAAGGATCTGTCCCGCCAGACCGCGAATGCCGTGACGATGATCCAGGCCACCCTGACAACCCTGGGCGCCCAGATCGACACCCTGATCCAGGAAAGCCGCGCCGCTTCGGCCGTGGCGGCAGCGGCCCGGTCCGGCGCCGGTGAGATCGGCGCCGCGGTCACGCAGATCGACACGGTCGGCGACGATCTGGACCAAGTCCGGGCCCAGGTCGATGCCATTGTCGACGCCACGGCCAGGAACCACGAGCAATGCACCTGGATCGAACAGCAGATCGATCAGGTCGAGCAGACCAGCCGGGAATCCCTCGACGACCTCGAGGTCGTGAAGACCCGGGCCGCGGGCCTTCTGGAAATGAGCGAAGACATCATCACGCTCACCGCCGAGGCCAATATCGAGACGGTGGACACGCCGTTCATCCAGTTGGTGACGACAAACGCCGAGGAAGTCTCCCGTCGGCTCGAAGCCGCGATCGACAACAACGAGATCACCCTGGAAGCCTTGTTCGATACCGATTATCAACGCGTGCCGGGGATCGAGCCGCCGCAATACACGGTTCGCCACACCGAATTCTCCGCCCGGCTGTTGCAGCCGCTGTGTGACGCCGTCGTGGCCCAATCGCCCAAAATCGTCGCCTGCACACCCGGCGACGTCAACAACTACTATCCGACCATCAACGCCGCCTTCGCCAAACCACCGGGCGACGATCCAGCCTGGAACGCCGCCAATTCCCGCGCCCGGACCCGGCAGTTGGACCGGACCTCGCTCAATCAGATGAAAAGCCGCAAGCCGTTTCTGGTTCAGGCTTATCGCCGCAACATGGGCAATGGTCGTTTCGATCTGATGAAGAATGTCTCGGCGCCGATCATGGTCAAGGGCCGCCAATGGGGCATCCTGCGCATCATGGTGCGGGTGTAGCCGCCGCCACCGCGCTTCGATCGACAGGCCCGACGCGGTAGTGGTAGGGATAAAAGGTGCGAAATTGCAGCGAGTGGTATAGAGCCACCGCCGGCACGTTCGCGGTGACGACCTGAAGATAGGCCGTTGTCGCGCCCTGACCGCGCCCCCAGGCCAGCAATGACGTGACCAGCCTTCGGCCAAAGCCGCGGCGGCGGGCCGGAACCGCCGTCATAATGTCGAACAATCCCACCTTGTCCCGGTCAACGACCGCAAGTCCCCAGGCAACGGGTTGACCGCGTTCAACCAGTTGGGCAAACGCGGCCGGAGGCGCGATCGCCGCCAGCATCCGGGCCAGGGTCGCCCGGTGCCCGACCGGAATGGCGCCCGCGTCGGTATAGCCGGTGCGCCAATCGCCAGACGGTGTTTCCCGGATCACAACCCCGGAATCGATCCGCAACGCCGGTGAAATCGGTGCGACCATCACCGCGCTGTCATCAAGCCGCCGATAGCCGCGCTGATCCAGGATCGCGTCGGCCTCGTGACCCGCCAGCGGCGTCAATCGGAATATCGCGGGTTGCCGGCGTTGGCCATATTGCCGCTCCGCCATTTCCAGCACGGCCGCGAACGCCCCGGTCGGCGCCACGGCGTTGACGGAATTGGCGCGCTTGGTGAAGCCGTCGGCAAACCGCAACAGCCAACCGTCGCAGCCGATTGTCTGCAGGGCCGGCCACGCCTGGAACGCGCACCGTTCCAACGCCGCAACCAGCGCCGCCTCTCGATCACTCGCAAATCCTGGCATCGCGCAAATCCTGACCCCTGCAGATCCCACCCAAACCATCCGGTCGCCCGCCAACGGCATCCGGATCCCAGAACGAAAGAATATCGCGGCCGGGTCTTGCATTGATCCCGCTCACCGGCCATCTCCGGCAGTGCCGGCCCCGGGGCACATTTCCGCCCGGGCCGGTGCCAGCGAAACGGGCTTATCGGCGTGGAGGGGGGCGACGTCGACGGTCGATCGTCACCCTGGATGACCGGCCCAACAGCGCCACAGCCGTCCTCGCCAAGCCCGCGGTCGCGCAGCGTTTGCCACAGCGCCATCAAACGGCGTGCGGCATCAAATCAACCGGGAGAGGCGGGTCATGGTCCAGGCTGCCACGGGGTTGCCAAACGGTACCGAAAGGCTGACACGCGAGAAGGTGTTTCAGATCTGCGGTCGCCTCGAAGACATGAGGGTCGCGACGATCATTGCCACCGGGGCCTCGCCTCGGGAGTTGATGGAAGCCCGCACTTGGCTGGGGTCTGACGACTATCTGGGCGGTGATCTCGGCCGGTCACAAAGTGGCCGAGTCGCCCGGCTGGTCGAGTTGCTGCGCGCCGACGAACCGGAATGGGATGATCGTTGATCGGCCGCTGACCTGAGCCCAAGCCCTGGGCCCGGTGCGGGTCGCCCGTCGGCGGACAACCATCACCGGCTCAAAGCCCTCAGCCACGCGAAGCCTTGGACAGACCACGAAATGCCTGACCGAAGCCCTTGAGGGACACGGTCACACCCATGCGCTCGCCGCTCGGGAGGACGAAGCTGATGACCGCGGCCTTGCCGCCCGTCAGCAGCGTGATCACCGGCGGGTCGAGCGCCGCCGCGGCCACGCAGAAGCCCGGTTTGCACTCGTTGATCGTCAAATCCATCGCGTCGTGGTTATCAACCTTCATTTGCAGTGGTTTCTCAAGCACCACCTGGGCCGGAAGGTGAAACTCCATCTCGGCGACATCACGGCCCCGAGGATAATAGACCCCGACGGCGAGCACCGGATCCTTGGTATCCAACGACTGGATCTTCTGGGTCAGCACACAGGCCCTCGGGTCGGTGCTGCCGCTCTGGCACAATTTCGTCCAATCACCGATGCGCTCGGAGGTATCAGCGTGTGCCGGCGCCTGCCAGGCCAGCAAGACCACAAAGATAATTCCCGCCAGAAAATTCCCGGCCGCAAATACGCCGCGGACAACCCTGATCATGACACGCTCCCGTTCGAAATAGTTCCGGCATGCTCACCACCACCGGCGGCTCCGGTCAAGCCTCAACCGACCGCAGGCATCCCCTATTCCTGACGCAGAACATCGATCCGGGGCGAATAGGCCTTGATCAATTTGACGATATAGGGGGTGCTCAACTGCGTCGCCGGTGTTTTGGCATTGGGATCGACCGGCGCTGACGATTCGGCATAATAAACCTTCAGCGATTCACCGAACGACAGCACGTCACCGGAATCGATGTTGCTGATGCGGACCGCGGCACCCGGCGTCGACCGGGTACCAACGAATACGGCAATCGCCGTCCAACCGCTGGGCAACGGCCCCGGCGCCGGCTTGCCGACATGGGCCCAGATTTGTTGCCATTCATCCTGTTGCCGGGCCACCTCGGTGAGGTGGACCTGGACGGTGCTGTTGGACCCCGACCATTCGAGGACGCCGTCGATTCCCGGTCGATAACCCGGGGCGGTTACCCCTTCCTGGGGCAGCGGATCACCGGCCAGCAGCGCGGCAACATCACCGCAGCCGGCAATGCCGAGCGTGAGCACCGCGCACAGCGCCAAGAGCCTCCAGCGCGTGGCAAAACCCGCCGCGCCACCGGCCGGCGTCAAGCCCCGCCGTGGCGCGCAGGCCCGGGTCGCTGTCAGGTCGGCAACAGCCCCACAATCGATGCTGTAATCCTTGATAGCCATTTGGTCGTAGACTTCCTGTTGCTTCGGCCCCTTCACATCGGCGCCGCGCACTGTAGCGCAGCCCCCCTGCCCTTGGCACGCTCTTCCCGACACGCGCCCGCGCCGCGGCTGCGTCGCATAAACAAGACGCGCCCGCGCCGCGGCTGCGTCGCCAGAACAAGACGCGCCCGCGCCGCGGCTGCGTCAATGCGACAACAGAACCGGCACGGTCATATGACGCAGGATATGCCGTGTCGTTCCACCCAGCACCAGTTCGCGCAGACGCGACCGGCCATATGCCCCCATCACGATCAGATCAACCCCAAGATCGGCCGCCTGATTCAACAGAATATCGCCGGGCTCGATGTCGCCGACATTGACGTGATGGGCCTTGGCCCGAATGCCATGGCGCGACAAATGGCGCACCAGATCGGCCCCCGGCACCGCGGCGGCGGCAGCATCGAGCCGCGCGCGAAACGGCGGATTGACCGACAGAACAATGACTTTGTTCGCCCGTCTCAGGATCGGCACGGCGTCACCGACCGCGCGCGCGGCGGCACTCGACCCATTCCAGGCGATCATCACCGTCGCCGGCGGCACCCGATGACCCGATGCCGCGCCGGCATAGGGCACCATCAGAACCGGCCGCCCCCCGGCAAACAACACCGTCTCTGGATGCACCGGCGGGAATGCCAGGAACTGGTCGGGCGCGATCTGACCGATCATGACGAGATCCGCGCAGCGTGCCAGATCTGCCCCGACCTCGTCGGGATCGCCGGTGACAACGTACCATTCGATCCGGTCATCCGCGATCACGCCGCGCGCCGCGTCGCGAAACCGCGCCTCGACGGCCGCGGCGCCGTCCCGCGTCACCGCCGCCTCAACCCGGCCAACCTCCGCGCGCACCCGGGCATCAAGATGCGGGGGCAAGCGCACCGGGGCGGTGACGAACAGACCGGTGACCTGGGCCTCATGTTGCGCGGCCAACGCCATCGCCAGATCCAGCGCGGGCGCGCGCGGTCCACTATCGACGATGACCAGGATGTCTTTCAACATGGTGGCACGATCCTCCCGGCTGCGTTCGACGCGTTATCGCGCGAAGCGCTTTGGCGAGCCATTATAGAGCAGCCCGCGCGCCGAAGCACCAACACCCGCGCGGGTCCCCCGGGTCCAGGCGGGGAATGCGCGGAAGCGCGACCGGCGGGCCGGGGATCAATCCACGAAGCTGTGGCGCTTGATTTCGCTCTCGACCAATGCCAGATCGCTGTTGACCATCTCGCGGACCATCTGGCCGAAAGTCGTCTGGTGGTGCCAGCCCAGGACGCGGTGAGCCTTGCTGGGATCGCCCAGCAGCAGATCGACCTCGGTAGGCCGGAAATAACGCGGATCAATTTCGACCAGAACCGCACCGGTCCGCGAGTCGATCCCCTTCTCGTCGACACCACTGCCCTGCCACAGGATCGTGCGCCCGATATGGCCAAAGGCCAATTCGACGAATTCGCGCACCGAATGGGTCTCGCCGGTGGCCAGAACATAGTCGTCGGGACGATCCTGCTGCAGGATCCGCCACATGCCCTCGACAAAGTCGCGGGCATGGCCCCAATCGCGCTTGGCATCGATATTGCCGAGATACAAGCTCTTCTGGCGTCCCAATTCAATCGCCGCGACGGCACGGGTAATCTTGCGGGTTACAAAGGTCTCGCCGCGCGTCGGTCCTTCGTGATTGAACAGAATCCCGTTCGACGCGTGCATTCCGTAGGCCTCACGATAATTGATCGTGATCCAATAGGCGTACAGCTTGGCGGCGGCATAGGGGCTGCGCGGATAGAAGGGCGTGGTTTCGCGCTGCGGCGTTTCCTGAACCTTGCCATACAATTCCGAGGTCGATGCCTGGTAGAACCGCACGCGATCCGCCATGCGCAGGATCCGGATTGCCTCCAGCAACCGCAGCGTCCCGATGCCATCGGCATTGGCGGTATATTCCGGGGTTTCGAAGCTGACCTGGACGTGGCTCTGGGCCGCGAGATTGTAGATTTCTGTCGGCTGCGCCTCTTCGACGATGCGGATCAGATTGGTGGCATCGGTCAGGTCGCCGTAATGCAGCAGCAGACGGTTGTCAGCCTCGTGCAAATCCTTGTAGAGATGATCGATCCGGGCGCTGTTGAACGACGATGACCGGCGTTTGACGCCATGAACGATATATCCCTTGTTTAACAAAAGCTCGGCCAGATAAGCACCGTCCTGTCCCGTAATACCGGTTATCAAAGCCACTTTCTGCGTCATTCACCCGTTCCTCTATTGAGGCGGCCAGCGATAGCCGCACCTTGCAAAAACAATGTTCGTTGCCAACCGAGAGACGTCGCCCTTCGTTGCCGCCACGACCCGGGCCCGCCATTGACCGCGGAGCGCGTCGAGGATTGGCAGCACCCAACGCGGGATCAAGGGCGCGGTGCAACGCACCGAACCAACGCTCGATTGCGGCAAAGATGATGAGCGCCGTCCCCCTTGAAGCCGGGATCGCAAATCACGACGCGCATACGCCTTTTTCCCTTTCCCCGATGATCCACCGGGCCCGAAGCCGCCCTGCCGCGCCCCGCTCTCGCCGGCGGTGTTCAGCCCCGGACCACCGGTGTCCGCCGGATCGATCCCCACAGCAGCACCAGGGAGCCGAGCAGCGCGGACATCAGCGATCCACTGATAACACCGAGGCGGACGGCGTGGGCACGAGCCGAACCATCGAAGGCAAGATCGCCGATGAACAGGCTCATGGTAAAGCCAATTCCTGTCAACAACGCCACCCCGAAAAATTGCAGCGGCGAGACACCATCGGGACGCCGGCCCACGCCCAGCCGGATCGCCAACGTCGACGCTGCCAGCACACCCACTGGTTTGCCCAGCCCCAACCCCAGCGCAATCGCCAGCGGCAAGGGCGCGACCAGGGCCGCCACCGATAAGCCATGCAACGGGATCCCGGCATTGGCCAGCGCGAACACCGGCAGCACCCCAAAGGCAACCCAAGGCAACAAGGCGTGCTCGAGCCGGCCCGCCGGCGCCGCAGGGCCACCCGATGGCACGACCAGCGCCAGCGCGACGCCGGCAACCGTGGCATGCACCCCCGACATCACGACGCACAACCACATCCCGGCGCCAATCGCCAGATAGACCGGCAGCCGGCGCACCCCGGCCTTGTTGCAGATCAGGGCCGCGACCAGAAGACCGACCGCAAGCGCCAGCGGCAGCAGCGCGATCGGCCCGGAATAGGCCACCGCGATGATCACGATTGCGCCCAGATCATCGATGATCGCCAAGGCCAGCAAAAAGCTGCGCAAGCCAGGCGGCAGCCCCGGAGCGACCAGGGTCAGGACCCCGACAGCAAAGGCAATGTCGGTTGCCGCCGGGATCGCCCATCCCGCGATCAGATCGGGGTGCGTGCCACAGGTCGCAAGATAGACCAGCGCCGGCACCACCATGCCGCCCAGCGCCGCGAGCACCGGCAGCGCCGCGCCGCGACGGTCGGCCAACGTCCCGGTCAGGACCTCGCGTTTGATCTCCAGGCCGGCCACGACGAAAAACAACACCATCAGAACGTCGTCGATCACGGTGCGCCCGTCAATGATGATCCCGGCACCGACCGAAACCGGTGTTTCGGTGAGGGCCTCATAGACGAAGCGCAAAGGCGAATTGACCCATACCAGGGCGACCAGCGTCGCCAGGATCAGCACCAGCGCCGGGGCCGTCTGGAGACGGGAAAAACGCGCAATCCCGGCGCGAACCCTTCGCGCGAAGGGGCATGACCACGCCACGATCTTCCGAACCTCGCCTGCGCAAAATGACAAAACACGGCGGATCCCGTTCCCGGGTTCGCGAACCGCGCAACGTTAGCACGGGAAACCCGGGTGGCAAGACCAATCGGCCGCGGATCAAACCGCCGCCGTTCGCAGGGGGCGCCGGTCGCAGGGGACGCCGCGTCCACCCCCCGCGTTCCCGTCAGGGCCAGCCGGAGGATCAACCTGGAATCTCTGTTCTCACCCGGACTAATGAAAATACTTCTTATCCGCAATAATAATCTTGTTTCATCCTTCTTGCGTTTGATCGCCGATGCGGCGACATATCATTCTCAATCATACAATATTTAATTGCCGCAAAATCAAAGCCTCACCCATCGGGTAACTTCATGTTATTTTCATTGTTCACACCGATCCTCACGATTCAGGATAATCTGGACAAGTCGTACCGCCGGCGCGGGAGGAAGGACTGATGCTCGATTTGTCGTTTTCTGACTCTCAGTTTTCCAGCCTGTTGCGGACATTCATCGCATCGACGAACGATACGGTGCTCATCCTGGATGCCAGGAGATTTGAAAGCGGCGGCGATGCGATGATCGTGTATGCCAATCAATCCGCGTTGCGGGTCAGCGGATATCTCGTCGGCGAACTGATCGGACAGAGACTGGACGTCCTTTATCCGCCGGAACGGCGATCGGCCTTGCGCGATCAACTGTTGGCCGCCGCGCGCGCCAAAGGACCGCTCGAGACCGAAGGACAGGCGCTCACCAAGGACGGTAAGCTCTATTGGATGTTGGTCACCACGACCGCGGCCTTCACACCATCCGGTGAACTCAGCCATTTCATCCGCATGGGGCGCGACATCACCGCGCGCAAGCGCGCCGAAGTGGAGCGCGAGGCGACCCAGCGCCTGCTGGCATCGATTTTCGGGGTGATCGACCAGGCCCTGGGTGTCATCGACCATGGCGGCCATTTCGTGATGATCAATACCGCCGTCACCCGCCAATTTGGATGGAGTGTGTTCGATCTGATCGGCAAACCTCTCACCACCGTTTTCGAGACGTCCCAGCGGGCGGCGATCATACAGACATTGAGCAAACATTCCGAACTGGAACAGAAAACCCAGCTATCGGTGCCGCTGCGCCACCGCGACGGCCATATCAGCGCTGGCGAGATCGCCGTCACCACGATCCCGCAACCGGATGGCAAGCAATACCGCGTCATGATGATGCGTCACCATGACGGGAACGCCGCTCTGGGCGAAAACGCTGTTGATCCATCGTTTCAGCAAGCGATTCGCAAGGCCCTGAACGGTACCGACCAGCGCGGATCGGTCGTCGCGGGCAAGCTGCAACTCGTTGGCCTGGCCGCGGTGCGAAAGGCGAGCGCCGAGCGATGGCCGGCGATCGCCGAACGGACCTTCGCCGCCGCGGAACAGATCCTGCGCCGACATCTCGGCCCGGGCGATGTTTTCCGTCGGACCGCCGACGACGGGTTCCTGGTCTGCTTCGCCCAACTGAATGAGCAAGAGGCCCAATTCAAGGCACGTGTCATCGCCGACGAGATTAGCGAACGCCTGGTCGGCGACCTTCCGGAAATCGATGATGCGGCGGTGTCCAGCTTCGCGGCCAAGATCGACGTCGAAGACGATGACACGGGGACCGAAGCCGACTTCGTCGGCCAGTTGGAAACACGCCTTGCGATAACCCGCAAGCGGATTGAAGAAACAGCGATCCGGGCGATTCGGAGCTGCGTCGCCTCGGCGCGCGTCGTGTTCCGGGCCATCCGCACCGATAGCAACCAACTGGCACCACTGTCCTTCGCCCATTTGCCCACCGAACTGGAAAAGCAATTGAATACACTGGTGGCGCTCGGCCATCGGGAATTCGTCCCCGATGCCGAATTGCTGCTGTTGACCGGTGCCACCGAGCGGGCTTTTGCCGAGGTCGAGGAGGATAAAAGCGAACTCATTCTGCTGCCGGTTCGTCTGGCGACTTTGACCAATCGCCGCCAGGGCGAGAATTGGCTCCAGGTCGCCCGCAATATCGGCGAACCCGGCCGGAAACGACTCGTGATCGAAATTCGTGAACTGTCCCGCAATACCGCCCGCGCGCGCCTGCTTGAGGTCACGATGATGGTCTCCTCAATGTTCCGCGCGGTCACCTTCGAGCTGCCATCAACCGATCCCGCGTTCGTCGCCAACCTTCCGATATCGACCGCGATGGTGACGATTCCCGCAAAGTTTCTCGGTGACAGCTCGCCCGGCCATACCGCAAAACTGCTCAAGACGCTTGCCGGCCAGCGCTGTCGCCTGATCGTCAAGGATGTTGCCTCTCCGACCCTGGCGGGGATGTTTGCCAAAGCGGGCGTATCGTTGATCGCGACCACCTATGACTGATCGCCCCGCCCCCTTCTGCCACCTCGTGTCCGCGAGGAGATGAGGCGCGGGCGACCCGGGACCGGATCGCGGTTCAACCATTTTGGCTGAGGGCTTCATCATGAATGGATTTTTCGACGTCACAACCGTCGCCGCATTGATCGGGCAAGGCAAGCGGCTGCTGGTGGCGGGCGCCGCGGAGCCGCTGCAGGCACTTCCCCGGGGAGACTGGATCGGCGGGACGATTCCCTATTTCATGACCGATCACGGCGGGTTGAAAAGCAGCGACCACCTGTTCGTCAACGAATTGCCGGTGGCGATGCCGGCAATCGTGTGCGGTTACGATCTTGCCAGCCTGTCGACGCTGGCCTGTGACCATCCCGGCCATGGTTTCACGGTTCTGCTGCTACCAGGGTTCAGCGCCGTCCATACCGCATTCGCCGAGAATGTCAGCGGGTTCCCGTCAATCTTCGTGCGCCCGCTGGTCGGTTGGGTGACCGGGGTTGCCCTGGAGGACGTCGATCGCATCGCGCCTCTGGTGATCGACGGTCGCACCGGGCGGAGCAGCGCGACCGAGGCACTTGCGATGCATATCGAATTGCCTGACGATCAAACCGCATCGATCGGTTTGATCAACCTATTCGTCCCGGGTAACGGTGACGTCATTACGTTCCCGGCGTCCGGCTTCTCCGCGAAAACGGCGATCGTCAATGGCCGGGAGACCGATTTCGCCCAGTATGTTGAGGATCTGGGGATTGACACCCGGTTGCCCCTGGTCGCGATCCACAATGCCGCGATGATCAATGTCAGCATCCGCAGCGTTGATACCATAACCGGTACCGTCCAATTCTATGCCCCTGTCTTCCCGCGCGTCGAATACCGGGTAGCGGCGCCGCTTGATGACTATGCAGGCAGCTTCGCCGGCCACATCGATGCCGACGGCGAACCCTTCACCTTCTCCTGCAACTGCGTTCTCAACTACGTCTATGCGGCTTTGGAGGGCCGGACCCTCGGCCGACTGACCGGACCAATGACATTCGGTGAAATCGCCTTCATGCTGCTCAACCAGACCGCTGTCACACTGACCATCGAATCCCGGACGTCCGCCTTCGGGAACTGAAGCAATCCCCACGCCCTGCCGCGACAACCCCTCGACGTGACCCCGGTCGTCGCCGCGATGAACACCAGCCGCCAAATTGCGGTCGCGCAAGCACTCAGGCTCATCGTCTTGCCGGGATTGCGACGCGGATCCGCCGTGCCATACGCTCCCCTTAATCGTGTTTTCATTGCTCGCGTCGCGTATATATACTTATTAATGGTATCGTCGCCTGCAACGTCGAGGTGAGAGGAAATACTGATGCTTGATTTGTCCTTTTCCGACGCTCAGTTTTCCGACCTGCTGCAAACATACGTCGCGGCCACGACCGATACCGTCATAATTTTGGACGCCCGGCATTTTGAATCCAGTGGCGAGGCGACGATCGTCTACGTCAATCAATCGGTAACCCGGCTCAGCGGCTACACCGATGAGGAACTGATCGGCCGGCCCATGAGCTTCCTTCTTCCCCCGGAACGCCATGCGGATCTGCGCCGCGATCTGGAACAGGCCGCCCGGGCCAAAGGGCCGCTGGAAAGCGAAATCCAGGCGATCCGGAAGGACGGCAAACACCATTGGCTGCAGGTCAGCACAACGGCGGCCCTCCTGCCCACCGGCCGGCTCAGCCATTTCATCCGCATGGGCCGCGACATCACCGCGCGCAAGCGCGCTGAATTGGAACGCGAAACGACCCAGCGCCTGCTGGCATCGATCTTCGGTGCCATTGATCAGGCCCTGGGCGTCATCGACACCGCCAGCAATTTCGTGATGATCAATACCGCCCTGACCCGCCAATTCGGCTGGAGTGTCTTCGACTTGATCGGCAAGCCATTCACGGCGGTCCTGGAGCCGTCCCGACGCGACGCGATCTCGCGGGCGTTGAAGGCGCGTGCCGAATTGGAGCAGACGACGCGGCTGGAGGCAAGGCTGCGTCATCGCAACGGCAGCGCCAGCGATGGCGAACTCGTCGTGACCACGATCCCGCAGCCGGACGGCAAGCAATACCGCGTCATGATGATCCTGCAACGGCCCACCGACGCCCCACCGAACCGCGGCACTGTCGATCCGTCGTTTCAGCAAGCGGTGCGCAAGGCGCTGCAAGGGGGCGACCGGCACGGATCTGTCGTTGCCGGCAAACTGCAACTCGTCGGCCTGGCCGCGGTGCGTGAGGCCAGTGGTGAGCGCTGGGCGGCGATCGCCGAGCGAACCTTCGCCGCGGCGGAACAGATCCTGCGCCGCCATCTTGACCCGGGCGACGTCTTCAGCCGGACCACCGATGACGGCTTCCTGGTCTGCTTCGCCCAGTTGAGCGAGTCGGAGGCGCATTTCAAGGCGCAGGCCATCGGCAACGAGATCCGCGAGCGTCTCATCGGCGAACATCCGGAGATGGCCGCGACGCAGGTGGTCAGCTTCGCCGCCGAGATCGAGATCGATGCCGACGAAGCCGCGGACGAGGATAGCTTTGTCGCCCTGTTGGAGTCACGTCTCGCAACGACACGCAAGCGGATCGAGGAAACCGCGATCACGGCGATGCGGACCTGCCTTGCGACGGCACGGGTCACCTTCCGGCCGCTCCGCACCGATAGCAATCACGTGGCGCCCCTGTCCTACGTCCGTCTGCCGAGCGATCTTGACGAGCAATTGAATAAATTGCTGGCGCTGGGTCGCACGGAGTTCGTTCCCGACACCGAGCTTTTGTTGTTGACCGGTGCCACGGAACGGATTTTTGACGAAGTGAAGTACAACAAGAGCGACCTGGTCCTGTTGCCGGTGCGCATGGCGACCCTGACCACGCGGCGCCAGGCGGAGAACTGGCTGCAGGTTGCCCGCAACGTCGGCGAGCCCGGCAAGAAGAGGATGGTCGTGGAAATCCGCGATCTGGGCCGCAATACCGCGCGGTCCCGCATGATCGACGTCGCAATCCTCGTGTCGCCGCTGTTTCGCGCGGTCGCCTTCGAACTGCCCTCGATGGATCCCGCCTTCGTCGCCAGCCTGCCGATATCGACACCGATGGTCACGATCCAGGCCAAACTGCTCAGCGAGAGCACGCCGCTGCACACGGCCAGACTATTGAAGGCGTTGGCGCTCCAGCGCTGCCGCCTGATCGTCAAGAATGTGACCTCGCCGGCTCAGGCCGCGATGTTCGTCAAGGCCGGCATCGCGCTGGTCGCGACGACCTATGATGAGCGCGAGAACACCTGAACCTGGCCCAGGCGGACGCCGCAATGATCGCCAACCGCCAGATCGAGGCCGCGCGAGCGTTCGCGGTCGACGACCGCTTCGATCAGATGACCGCCGACATCAAGCTCGAACCGGGCGGTCGGCCCGATCGTCACGATGCTGCGCACCACGGCCGGCGCCATCGTGGCTTCGACGGTCTTGCCGATGTCGACGTCCTGGGGGCGCACGAAGGCAATCGCCGGCCCGCTGGCCGCTAGCCGGATCGGAAGGTCCAGGGCGAGACCCGACAGATGGGCGCGACCGTCGGTCACCTCGACCTCCAGCCGGTTGGCATTGCCCAGGAAATCGAACACGAACGCCGTCGCCGGCGTATCATAGACCTCGGTCGGCGTGCCCACCTGCTCGATCCGCCCCTGGCTCATGACCACGATGCGATCGGCCACCTCCAGCGCCTCTTCCTGGTCGTGGGTGACAAACACGCTGGTGATATGCATCTCGTCGTGCAGACGGCGCAGCCAACGACGCAATTCCTTGCGCACCTTGGCGTCCAGCGCGCCAAACGGCTCATCGAGCAGCAACACTTTGGGTTCGATCGCCAGGGCCCGGGCCAGGGCGACCCGCTGGCGCTGGCCACCCGACAGCTGTGCCGGATAATGGTCTGCCAGCCATTCCATCTGCACCAGATCCAGCAACTGATGAACGCGCTCGGCAATAGCGGCCTTGCTGGGACGATCCCGCCGCGCGCGCACCTGCAGACCGAAGGCGATGTTGTCAAACACGGTCATATGGCGAAACAGCGAATAGTGCTGAAACACGAAGCCGACCTGCCGCTCACGCGGGGACAACCCCAAAGTCTCGCGGCCATCGATCTCAAGCGACCCGGTGTCCGCGAAATCGAGACCCGCCAAAATCCGCAGCAATGTCGTCTTGCCCGACCCGGACGGGCCGAGCAACGCCAGCAACTCGCCGCTGTGGACCGTCAGGCTGATATTGTCGAGCGCCTGGTAGCTGCCAAACCGCTTGGCGATGCGCGAAGCCACGATGCTCATCGCCCCCTGCTCCTTCCCCAAAATGCCATGAACCGGGCCGGCATCAGCGACGCCGCCGTGCCGCCGCCGCCCTGATCACCGCCCCGGTCAATCACGAACCACCGCCCCGGCTCAGCTCACCACCATAGCGCCATTCCAGCGCCGATTTCGCGACCAGCGTGATCAGGGCCAAAACCGCCAGCAACGATGCCACCGCGAACGCCGCGACGAGGTTGTATTCATTGTACAGAATTTCGATGTGCAGCGGCATGGTATTGGTCAGCCCCCTTATATGGCCGGAGACCACCGAGACCGCGCCGAACTCCCCCATCGCCCGGGCATTGCAGAGCAGAACGCCATACAGCAGCCCCCAGCGGATATTGGGCAGTGTCACCCGCCAGAATAGCTGGAACCCGCCGGCGCCCAGAGAAACCGCCGCCTCCTCCTCATCGGTACCCTGCTCCTGCATCAAGGGGATCAGTTCACGGGCGACGAACGGGAAGGTCACGAACATCGTCGCCATCACCAGGCCCGGCACGGCAAACATCAGCTGGATGTCATGGGCCAGCAGCCAGGGGCCAAACCAGCCTTGCAAGCCAAACAGCAGGATATAGACCATGCCGGAAATCACCGGTGACACCGAGAAAGGCAGGTCGATCAGCGTCACCAGCAGGCTCTTGCCGGTGAATTCGAATTTGGTGACCGCCCAGGCGGCGGCGACGCCGAAGCTGAGATTGAGCGGCACCGCAATTCCGGCCACCAGCAGCGTCAGCCGGATCGCCGAAACGGCATAGGGGTCCGTGACCGCGCTCCAATAAACCCCGACGCCCCGGCACAAGGCCTCGACAAACACCGCGACCAACGGGACAAACAGGAAGATCCCCAGAAAAGCCAGCGCCGTGCCGATCAGCAGCAGGCGCGTCGTCCGCGATTCGCCCAACGGGCGCGGTGAAGCCAGCCCCTCACCCATGACGGCGCCTCATCCAGCCCTGCAACAGATTGATCATCAGCAGCAACAGGAACGAGAACACCAGCATCGTCGTCGCGATTGCCGTTGCGCCGGCATAGTTGAACTGTTCCAACTGCATCACGATCAGCAAGGGCACGATTTCCGAAACCCGGGGTATGTTGCCGGCGATGAAAATCACCGATCCGTATTCCCCGAGCCCGCGCGCGAACGCCAGGGCAAACCCGGTCATCAGGGCCGGCAGGAGTGCCGGAAAAATCACCCGGATGAAGGTTTGAAGCCGCGTTGCGCCCAGGCTGAAAGCCGCCTCCTCCTGCTCGATATTGAGGTCTTGCAAAATCGGCTGCACCGTACGCACGACGAAGGGCAGGCCGATGAAGGTCAACGCCAGGACAATGCCGAGCGGCGTGAAGGCGACCTTGATCCCCAGCGGCACCAGCAGCGCCCCGATCCACCCCTTGGTGGAATAGAGCGTCGTCAGGGCAATACCCGCCACCGAGGTCGGCAGGGCAAAAGGCAGGTCGACCATGGCATCGACCACGCGCTTGCCCGGGAACCGGTAGCGGACCAGAACCCAGGCCACCAGCAAACCGAACACAGTATTGATCGCCGCCGCGGCCAGCGCGGTGGCGAAGCTGACGCGAAACGCCGCCAGCACCCGTGTCGACGCGATCTCGGCCCAGAATGCCGCCGGCCCCATCCCCACCGATCGGATCATCAGACCGGCCAACGGCACCAGGACGATCAGGCTGAGATAGGTGACCGCATAGCCGAATGACAAGCCGAAACCGGGCAATACGCTGCGCCGGTTCAGCATGCCGACCCGCCATCCGAACGACAGCGGGCCCGTGACGGCCAGGTCCGCCATCGACTATTTTCCTCCGTCGTAGATCTGATCGAACACACCCTTGTCGGCAAAATGCACCTGCTGCGCGTGGCGCCAACCGCCGAAGACCTCATCAACGGTGAGGAGCTTAACATCAGGGAAGCGCCCGGGATATGCGGCTGCCGCTTCGGGCAACCGCGGCCGGTAGAACCACTTCGCCGCGATTTTCTGCGCTTCGGGAGTATACAGGAATTGCAGATAGGCTTCAGCGACCTTGCGCGTGCCGCGGCGATCAACGACGGCATCGACGACCGACACGGGCGGCTCCGCCCGGATACTGACGCTGGGATAAATGATCTCGAGATGGTCGGCCGCCGCCTCCTGCTGCGCCAGATACGCGTCATTCTCCCAACTGATCAGAACATCGCCAAGCCCGCGCTGACTGAAGGAGATCGTTGCCCCCCGGGCACCGCTGTCAAGCACCGAAACATTCTTGTAGAGCTTGCGGATGAATTGCTGCGCTGCCTTGTCATCGGCCCCCGGTTGAGACAGAGCATAACCATAGGCCGCCAGATAATTCCACCGCGCGCCGCCCGACGTCTTGGGGTTGGGCGTGATGATATCGAGCCCCGGCTTGACCAGGTCGTTCCAATCCTTGATGCCTTTGGGGTTTCCTTTGCGCACGACGAACACGATCGTCGACGTATAGGGCGTGCTGTTGTCCGGCAGCCTCTGCTGCCAGTTCGGGGCAATCTGCCCCGAATCGGCAATCGCATCGATGTCATAGGCCAGCGCCAGCGTCACAATATCGGCCGGTTGACCATCGATCACCGAACGTGCCTGGCGGCCCGATCCACCATGCGATTGATTGATCGTCAGGGTTTCGCCGGACTCGGCCTTCCAATGGGCGATGAAGGCCGCGTTGATGTCGCTATAGAGCTCGCGGGTGGGATCGTAGGACACATTGAGCAAAGTTGTGTCGGCCTGGGCGCCCGTCGTCCAAAGCGCGGCACACGCCGCGACCACGGCAACACCACGGCGGAATCCTGCCAGTGACGTCATTTTCATTTGTTATCTCCCGGCTCGATTACGATAGTCTGAACCAATAAGACATTGCCAGAGTCCGTCGCGGTGCGCCCGCCACCACGAAGCGCGCGACAGATACTCGTGAGCCGCGCTGACGCCGGTGAAGGCTGTCAGTGGGTTCCAGATCGCGCGTCACGCCGTCCGATACGTTCCGACGGCGCGGCGCAGGTGAATGCCGCATTCGGTCTTCTCAAGGCCGGCCCAGCGGCCGGACCGCGGATCGGCGTCCGGCGCCACGCGGGCCGTGCAAGGCTGACAGCCGATCGACAGAAAGCCATCGGCGACCAGGGGATGGCGGGGCAGATCGCGCGCCACGAATTCCGCCTCCAGCCGCTCCCGGGTCCAGGACGCCAGCGGATTGACTTTGATCTTACCATCGGCCGTCGCCTCGAACAGCGGCAGCGTTGCCCTGGTTGACGCCTGATGGCGCTTGCGCCCGGTGATCCACGCCTGAAACGACACCAGGGCACGATCCAGCGGTCGGGTCTTGCGCAGATCGCAACACGCGTCCGGGTCGTCGAGCCACAGCGCGCCGTCGGGATCCTCAGCCGCGACCGCACGCGCCTCGGGCGAGACCGTGCGCACGTCGGTCAAACCCAGCCGTTTCACCACCTGATCGCGGTAGCGTAGCGTCTCGCCGAACATCTTGCCGGAATTGAGGAAGATCACCGGCGTCGCCGGATCGATTTCGGCAACCAGCGCCAGCAAGACCACAGCCTCTCCGCCAAAGGACGAGACCAGAGCGACACGCCCGCCAAACAGCGAGCCCAGCACCGGCCGCAGCACGGCACTGCCGTCCTGACCCGCGAATCGCTGCGACAGGGTCGCGGCCAGGGCCTCGCCCTCATTCACCAACACAGACTCTTCACCGCTCACGATCGTCGACATATTCTACAACATTTCGCGTTGTCTCTATTCACGTTGTCCAAGGTAGTGGCGAAGGCGGATTTGGGCAAGATCTTTGTGCCTTCAATTTATTTCACAGTTATTTTTTGATAAAAGACGGGGCACAGAGGAATGTCATGACGGGCGATCGGCCCGTCCCGGGTCGGACGAGTGGACAGTCCGGCCTGTTGTCAATGATACTGCGAGATGATGAACAAACAGAGGCGGACGCGAGGCCCGCGACCGTCCCGCCGGAGAATGCGCCGACATGATTGACCCGACGCCGGATCGTCCGGTGGCTCTGATCCCGATTTCGATCGACCTGATCCGCGTCCCGACCGGCATCGTTGGCAATGGCGCCACGGCGCTGCGGCGGTTTCAGCAGGTGGCGCAGGCCGGTGCCACGGCCCTGGTTTTCGCCACGGCGCCCGAGGCCGATCTGGCCACCGCCGCCGGCCCGTGGTTGCGGCGCCGCGAGCCCGGCGACGGCGACCTCGACGGGCTGCGCCTGCTCTACATCACCGGGCTCGACCCGGCGGCGGCGGCCCGGCTGGCCGCGCACGCCCGGGACCGGGGCCTGCTGGTCAATGTCGAAGACGTGCCGACGCTGTGCGATTTTCACAGCGCCGCGGTGGTGCGACGCGGCGACATGGTGATCGCGATCTCGACCGGCGGGCGCAGCCCGGGCCTGGCGGCACGGCTGCGGCGTTACCTGGAGGCCGCGATCCCCGCCGATTGGGCCCGCCATCTCGACGAGGCCGCGGCACTGCGCCGCTTGTGGCGCGCCGGCGGCGCCAACATGGCCACGGTCGCGGCGCGAACCGACCGCCTTGCCGAGAGCCGGGGCTGGTTGCCGGCGCTGGCGGGGCGCCGCGCGAAGCCGCGCACGCGCTGACGGGCGACGCTCACCGGCGACGCAGGCCCGCGAAGTCCTGGCGACGCACCAGCCCGAGTGCGGCCGCAAATGCACCATAGGCCATCAGCCCGGCCAGCAGCAGAACCGCCAACGCCGCAAAGCGCAGCGCCAGCGATGGCGCGGCCAGGGCTGACGCCAGGGCGCTCTGCAGCCCGATCAGCACGCCGCCCATGCCCAGGCTGGCCACGACCAGCCGCGGAATGGCCCGACGCAATCGCGCGTCCATCGCAAAATGGCCGCGACGATGCAGCACCCAGGCCAGAAGAATGATGTTGATCCAGGCGGAGACCGAGGTTCCAACAGCGATGCCGGTCTGCGCCAGCGGGCCCATCAGCACCAGTTTCAATGCAATGTTGATCGTGATCGCCACCATCGCGATCTTGACCGGCGTCCGTGTGTCCTGCCTTGCATGGAAACCCGGAATCAGGCTGCGGATCACCACAAACGCCGGCAGCCCGAAGGAATAGGCGGTCAGCGTCCGCGCCGATTCGGTCGCGGCCACGAGGGTGAAGGCGCCGTGTTCGAACAGAACCCGCAGGATCGGCAACGCCGCGACGGCAAAGGCGACAGCAGCCGGCACGGTAAAGACCAGCGACAATTCGATGGCCCGGTTCTGGCGATCCAGCGCCCGGGCCTCGGCACCACTTTTCAGCGCCCGCGACAGTTCGGGCAACAGCACGGTCCCGACCGCAATGCCGATCACACCCATCGGCAGTTGATTGAGGCGATCGGCGTAATAGAGATAGGACACAGATCCCGTCGGCAGCAGCGAGGCGATCAGGGTGTCGACCAGCAGGTTGATCTGGACCACGCCCGCGCCCAACGCCGCCGGCCCCAGGACCCGCAGAAACTGGATCACCCGTGGTGTCAGCCGCGGCCAGGGCAACGTCAAGGCCCAGCCGGCCCGATGACAGTCCCACGCCAGATAGAGAAACTGCGCCACCCCCGACAGCAGGACACCCCAGGCCAGGGCGTGCCCGGCCGACGGCAGCAGCGGCGTCAGCCCGATCAGGGCCAGGATCAGGCAGATATTCATCACGATCGGTGCCGCGGCCGCGGCGCCGAAGCGGCCAACGCTGTTCAGCATCGCACCCTGCAACGACACCAGGGCGATGAACAGCAGATAGGGAAAAGTGATGCGGGTGAAGTGCACCGCCAGATCGAATTTCACCGGGTCGGCCTCGAAGCCCGGGGCGAACACCAGCATGAACCACGGCATGATCGCCAGAAAGATCACCAGCAGCACGATCTGCGAGCTCAGCAGCACCGCGCAGATCTTTTCGGCAAAACTTTTGGCGGCGTCGCGGCCGTCATTGACCAGGACGTCGGAGAACACCGGGACGAAGGCCGCATTGAACGCGCCTTCAGCAAAGATCGCCCGGAAATTATTGGGCAGACGGAACGCGACGAAAAACGCGTCGGCAACCGGTCCCGCACCCAGGATCGCCGCCGTCAAGACGTCGCGGATAAAACCGAGCACACGGCTGGCGAGCGTCAGCCCCCCAACCGAAAGAATGTTTCGTAACACAGTGGACGATCCTGACCATCATCAGACGAGGCCGAACTCGTGAAACCGGCGGCGCAATCGCTCTCATAGCCGCTCTGTCGGGTTCGGGGAAGCCATGTTCTCCCGACGATAGCGCCGCCATGCGACCTCTGCGGCTCTTCGCGGATCGCCGCAGCGATCCTGACGCCACCGCGACGCAGCCGCCATGATCCCGGTTCATGCCGCGCGCGAATCATGGCGGGCTCGCTCAAGTGGGAAATAAACATGATTGATTTTCGGCGAGGCACAGAAATAATTCGACTGACTTCGCATCACATCATGCCGGAAGCGGATTTTCTTTAAGCGCATTTCGACGTTACGATCGTAACACCGTTACCTTCCATAAAAACCAACCCATCGTTTCCACTTCGTCCCTCGTCGCACCAGGGACGTTGGCGGGGTAAACCAAATCTTCAGGTCCTGCAGGCACCATGCCGAGAGACTTATGCTGGAGATCACCGGTGTCGCCCCATTTCCGTAACTTATCGATCATTGCAAAAATCGCGGTGCCATCCACGATCGTCGCCATCGTCGCGGCCGGCATCGTCGTTTTCGCCTCCCTGGCCCTGACCCAACTCTCCGACACGGCGACAAGGCTCGTCGACGGCAATGCGACGCGCGTCCTGTATGCGCTCCAGGCCGAAAGCGACTTCAACAGTGCGGCTGTCAGCGAAAAGAACGTCATCCTCAGCATGAACGAGGCGGATGCCAAGAAAAACATCGCACTCTACGACCGTGCGACGGCAGCAACTCTCGACGCCATCGAACACCTTGCCGACATCACGGGGCGTGGCGATCAGGCCGGCTTGATCGACACGTTCCGTGCCGCGGTCAACAGTCGCAAAACGGCAAGTGCCCATGTGTTCGAACTCGCGCTCTCGGGGAATAAGGCCGACGCCTTCGGCTACTCGGTCGGCGTGGCCGCGCCGTTTCGGCGTGTTGCGATCGAAACGGTCGGCAAACTGATTGCCGTTAATATTGATGCAATGGGCAAAGCCCGCGACAACGGCGCCGCCCTGGCCAGAAAAACCCGGCTTGGGCTCGAGATCGGGGCCGGCCTCGGTCTGGCCTGTGCCTTCGGTATTCTGGGCTGGATCGCACTGCAACAGATCAGCCGCCCTCTGGCACGGCTCACCCGGGAAATGGCGCGGCTGAGCGCGGGGCAACTCGACCTGCGGTTCGAGCACCATGACCGTACGGACGAGATCGGCGCCTTGACGCGTTCGCTCCATGTTTTTCGGGAAAACGCCGTCGCGGCGCGGCGCCTGGAGGCTGCGCAGCAGGCGCAACAAGCCCGGCGTGAAGCGTGCCAGCGGGCCGTCGAAGCGTCGATCGCCGAATTCGATCTCCAGGTTCGCGAAACGCTCGACACCCTGACAGGGGCAGCGACGACGATGCATGCCATGGCCCAAAGCATGACGACGACGGCCGGCGAGACCAGCCGACAGGCTACCGCTGTTGCGGCCAGCGCCGACAGAACCTCGATGGACGTGCGGACGGTGGCCGTGGCGACCGAGGGGCTGCAAGTCTCGATTGACGAAATCTCCCGTCAGGTGGCCCAGTCGTCGACAATCGCCGAGGCCGCGGTGGCCGAAGCCGACCACACCACCGAGACAATCCAGAAACTCGCAACGACCGCGTTGCGCATCAGCGATGTCGTGACTCAGATCCACGCCGTCGCCTCTCAGACCAATCTTCTGGCCCTGAACGCGGCGATCGAGGCGGCGCGCGCGGGAGAGGCGGGGAAAGGCTTCGCGGTGGTGGCGAGCGAGGTGAAGACCCTGGCCGACCAGACCGCCAAAGCGACCGAACATATTGCGGTTCAGATCACGGCGATCCAGGACGAAACCGCCCGCGCCAGCGATGTCATCGCCGGAATTGGTGGCACGATCCGCCAGCTCAATACGATCGCGGCGACGATCGCAAGCGCCGTCGTCGCCCAGGGCGCCGCAACACGCGATATTGCGGCCAACATTCAGGGTGTGGCGCGGGAGACGATCGAGGCTTCGGCAAACATGGCCGGCGTCCATCGGGCCGCCGGCACGACCGGGGCGGCCGCATCACAAGTTCTGACGGCCGCCGACGAACTCGGCGGTCAAGCCGATAAACTGCTGCGGGACGTCGAGGGCTTTTTTGTCAAGATCCGCAGCCAGCAGGAGGCTGCCGCCTGAACCGTCGGGGGCTTTCCCGATGACGCAATCCTCTGGCGCAGGCGGGGCCATTCGACCAGGGCCAAATCCGGCGGGACGGGAGCGATCGCGAGCCCATCGCCGGTTCAGCGGATGTCAGCAACCGTTGAACGAGGAATCAAGGATTCCGGGATCTCGAAATGAACCGCCCGATTGCGTCCGGCGCGCTTGGCAACGTACAGCGCCTGATCGGCACGCGACAGCGCCGCATCGACCGCCATCTCGCCCAAACGGACATCGGCAACCCCGACGCTGATCGTGATCGGCGTCGCCAGACCGTCGAGCGACGCCGTTTCAATCGCGACACGCAGACGGTCGGCGAGGGCCAGGGCCTGCCGCTGTTCGGTTTCCGGCAACAACAGCCCGAACTCCTCACCGCCCAACCGGGCGACGATATCGTGGTCGCGCACCAGGCCCCGGCATAAAGCGGCCAGCGCCTTGAGGGTCCGGTCGCCGACATCATGGCCGTGATTGTCGTTGATGCGCTTGAAATAATCGATATCGATCATGATTACGGCGATTGGCCGTTGATGGCGCTGCGCCCGCTTGATCTCTGTTGCCGCGATTGCAAAAAACTGGGCGCGGTTGAGCAGACCGGTGAGGGAGTCGGTGGTGGCCAGTCGTTCCAGCCGGGCCTCCATCTCCTTGCGCGCCGTGATGTCCGTCAGAACCGTCAAAATGGTCTCGGTCCCGCCGATCTCGATCGCCGCCGCCGCCAGCAGCACGTTCCGCGACGTTCCATCGGGCAGATGAATGCGGGTCTCGAAACCGACGACCCGACCTCTTGTCTCCAGAATCATCGCCAGCCGGGCCAAATCACGCCGATCCAGATGGTTGTCGATTGAAAAAGTGTCCACGAAGGATTCCATCGAGGCCACCTCACCGAAATAGCTCAGCGCTGAATCGTTAATCTGAGTCAGCTTCCCGCTGTTCTTCTCGGTCACAAACAGCGGCGTGGGGATCGCCCGCAGAATATGACGCAGCATTTCCCGATGTTCAGACAGATCCTGGTTGGCGGCGTGCGCCAGCCGGGTTGACGCCCATTGCAGACGCCGCAACCGGTTCGAGCGGATCAGCACCGCAACCAGGATCACATTGAGCGTCACCATCGCCAACAGCAGCCCAAGGCTCGAATCCGACAACGGCGCGGCCACCAGGGTCGCAGCCAGCGCGGCCGCCGAACAGGCCAATCCCACCGCCAGCGCGCCCCGGAAACAGAGGGGCAGCGCCAGATAGAACGTCGCGGGCAGCACCAGGGCGATAAACAGGGAGATGGCGGTGTGCGGGATGATCAGCACGGCGCTGGCACCGATCACCGGCACGGCCCAGATCAGGCAGACAAGCTGCAACCGGGCGAAGCTGTCGGCGGACGACGCCAGCTTCAGGCACAAAATCGACGCAATAACGACCACCGCGTGGGCGATGACGGCCTCACAGAGGTGAGGATCCCGCCAAAATTTCCAATCGCCGAGACAAAATAACAGCGCCACGAGAGCGGTATACTGAAACACCAGCCGGACATGGCCACGCCACACCGGAACATTTTGGCTTCGGTATTCGGCTTCATGGGCCAAATCGACAAATTCACCGCCCCGGGTCAAGGTTTCAGTTTCCATCAGGGAGATCAGCGTCAAGCATTTTATTGAAAGGAACCAATACCGTCCCGGTGCCGCGGTCCTTGCCGTTGATCACGGCACCACGCGCGGGCGCACAAGGGGGCATCGAACCGCGACGCCGTCGCCCGTGATGGGCAACCCGCCGTCACGGGGCCAAGACAATTGCTCATGGTTGAGATCGTGCCGCCCGTTTGGCGAAACATCTTGTGTGTGCCCCCCTCTCCCTTCCCGGTCGCATCCCTTTGATCAATATCGCCGCGTTGACAGGACCGGCACCCGCTGGATACCGTCGATCCAACGGCGCTGCAGCCCGGCTCACGCCAGCAGGACGATTTGCGGCATCTGGAATGGCGATCGCAGCGAGTATAGCGCCCCGGGACGCGCATGACGATGATCGGATAACGCCATCTCACCGAACCGGCTATCGCGGTCATTCGACAGCAACCGAAGACCGCGGTGCAACCGCCCCCGGTCGGGAGCGGCGGCGCCTCGACCAGGATAACACGTTGGCCTAGCAAGGGAATGCGCGCTATCATGAATCTGGAGTGCCTGACCTCGATCGCCGCCGAAGTGCTGGTCGATCAGTCTGAAATCTCGCGTTGTTGCGGCCAGGACAATGCGGAGGCACGGGCCGCTGGCCACCAGCGCACCGGGACAGACAAGGACTTCGCCGCCGTGACACGCCAGCCCGTGCGAATACCGCCGATCCGTATTCTGATCGTTGATGACGACACCCACGGCGGCCTGATGCTGAAAACGATCCTGTTGCGCATGGGGGCCCAATCGGTCGAAATTGCAACAACGACAGCCGCCGCGATCGAAAGCTTCCGCTGCGCCACGCCGCAAATGGTCATCACCGACCAGAATCTTCCCGACGGTTTGGGCACCGACTTGGTCCACCTGATCCGGGCCGGGACGAACCCGGTCCCGACGATTCTGTTTTCCGGGACGGTGGACAGTGAAACCATGGCGGCAGCAACCGTCGCCGGCGCCGACGCGGTGCTTGCCAAACCGATTTCGCCCCGGCTGCTGCAGGAGCGGATCCGGGCGCTGGCCGTGAAATGACCCGGGGCGTGATCGCCGAACGCGGCGCGCCGGTCGCGATCGATACCGGTCGCAGGGGATCATAGGGTCGGGTCATGCCTGGGCATCCGAATTATCGGACCCGCGATCACCCGCGATCGTGATAAACCCCACGGTGCCACCCCGGCAATCGCGCCTCTGAAGAGATCACGTCTTGTCCCGTTCGCAGAACCGGTTCGTGTGCCAAACCTGTGGCGCCAGCACCAGCAAATGGAGCGGTCGCTGCGATGCCTGCGGCGCATGGAATTCCCTGGTTGAGGAAGCCGCGCCGGAAACACCGCCCCGCAGCTTGGGCAAAGGGGCCGCCCGGCGTGTCGAGTTCGTGCCGCTGGACGGTCCAGGATCCCAGGTCGAGCGCTGGAGCACCGGCATCGCTGAGTTCGACCGGGTCTGCGGCGGCGGCCTGGTCCCCGGCTCGGCCCTCCTGGTCGGTGGCGACCCGGGCATCGGCAAATCGACATTGCTGCTGCAAGTCGCCTGTGGGCTCAGTCAGGAGCGACGCTGCGCCTATGTTTCGGGCGAAGAGGCGGTCGATCAGGTGCGTCTGCGCGCCGCCCGCCTCGGCCTGGTCAGCGCACCGGTCGCGCTGGCAGCGGCGACGGACGTCCGCGACATCATCGCCGCCCTCGACGCCGCCGAGGGCCCACGCCTGCTCGTGATTGATTCGATCCAGACCATGTATGTCGATACCCTCGACAGTGCGCCGGGAACCGTGGCCCAGGTCCGGGCCTCCGCCCAGGAACTGATCCGCGCCACCAAGCGGCGGGGCATCGTGCTGCTGCTGGTCGGCCATGTCACCAAGGAGGGCGCGATCGCCGGCCCCCGGGTTCTCGAGCACATGGTCGACACCGTGCTGTATTTCGAAGGTGAGCGCGGCCATCACTTCCGCATCCTGCGCGCCGTCAAGAACCGCTTCGGCGCGACCGACGAGATCGGCGTGTTCGAAATGGGTGACGCCGGGCTGACCGAAGTCGCCAATCCATCGGCGCTGTTCCTGGCCGACCGGCGCGACGACGTCACCGGTGCCGCGGTCTTCGCCGGCGTCGAAGGAACCCGGCCGGTCCTGGTCGAAATCCAGGCTTTGGTTGCGCCTTCGCCCCTGGGAACGCCGCGGCGCGCCGTCGTCGGCTGGGACGCCGGGCGTTTGGCGATGGTTCTGGCCGTCCTGGAAACCCGGTGCGGTGTTGCCATCGGCGCCAATGATGTCTATCTCAATGTTGCCGGCGGCCTGCGCATCACCGAACCCGCTGCCGATCTCGCGGTGGCCGCAGCCCTGGTATCGTCCTTGACGGATCAGCCGGTGCCGCGCGATACCGTGGTCTTCGGTGAAATCGGCCTGTCGGGTGAAATCAGGGCGGTCAACCAAACAGATCAACGCCTCAAGGAGGCCGCCAAGCTTGGATTCGCCAACGCCTTGATCCCGACCCGCCGTGGTCGTGGCGTCGATTCGGGGCTGCGGACCACCGAGTTGCATCAACTCGGCGATTTACTGCCGTTATTCCAGGATCCGCCCGCGTATGCGCCGACACCTGGCGGTCGCATACGGCCGTCATGATCCCTTGCTGACAACCGGTCGCCCATCATGGAAAGCTATTCGATCAACCCCGCCGACATCGCCGTCATTGGTGTTGTGCTGTTGTCAGCGTTGGTTGCCTTTGCCCGCGGCATGGTTCGTGAGGTGCTGTCGGTTGCCGGCTGGGTTGGCGCCGCTTTCGCGACGCTCCATGGCCAACCGCTGCTTCGCGATTATGCCCACCACTTTATTTCCAGCCCGATGATCGCCAATGCCGCCGCCGGTATCGTCATCTTCGTCGTCACGCTGCTGGTGCTGTCGATCATCAGCAGCCAACTGGCCCGGCTGGTTCGCGGCTCGGCCTTGTCCGCCGTCGACCGCTCGCTGGGGTTTGTTTTTGGCCTGCTCAGGGGTGCATTTTTCGTGTCCCTTGCCTATCTGCTGGTCTCGGCGGTTCTGCCGGTGACAGATCAGCCGGCCTGGCTGCTTCAGGCGCGAACCCTGCCGGTCATTCAGCAGGGGGCGGGGCTGCTGAGGGACCTGGTGCCCGAGGAAACACGCGCCGGCGCCCTTGCCGATGTCGACGCCGGCGCCAAGGCGGTCGAGGATCAGGCCCGCCAGGCGGCCAGTGACGCGATGTTGCAGCGACTGTCGACGCCGGTTCCTTCATCGGTAGCCGGCGCGGCGGCCGGCGCCGCACCTGCGACCGCCACGACCGCCGGCAAGGCTCCGGGCCCGGTTCCCGGGGCGACACCGGGCCCCGGCTTCGGCCAGGCAACGCCGACAACAAAGCCCAAGACCCCGCCCGGTTATGCCGACAAGGATCGGGTGACGCTGGACCAGTTATTTGAAAACACCAAACGGTCAACCCCCTAGTTTGCCGGCTCTCACGGCCGCGGGGCACCGCCAGGAAAGCAACGGGATGCCGATGAAATACAGCGCGCCTTGCGCCACAACCGCAGCGGCGGTGATTTCGATGGGGGCTGGGGCGGTGACTCCGGTGAAAGGAAACGGTTATCCTGGTGAGAAAGGTTTGCTGCGATGCTGAGCACTAATCCGTTTGACGACGACAAGCTGCATGAGGAATGCGGCGTGTTCGGCATTTTCGGCCATGCCCATGCCGCGGCTCTGGCCGCGCTGGGGCTCCATGCCCTGCAGCACCGGGGCCAGGAAGCTTCCGGTATCGTTGCGTTCGATGGCAGCCATTTCCACGCCCATCATGCCATGGGCCTGGTCGGCGACAATTTCAGTGACGAGGCGGTGATCCGGCGGCTCCAGGGTTCGCTGGCGGTCGGTCACAACCGGTATGCCACCACCGGCGATACCGTCCTGCGCAACGTTCAGCCGCTGTTCGCCGATTTCGAATTCGGTGGGTTCGCGCTGGCCCACAACGGCAACCTGACCAACGCCATGATGCTGCGTCAGCAGTTGAACCGGCGCGGCTGCCTGTTCCAGACCACGACGGATACCGAGGTCATCGTCCATCTGATGGCGACGGCGCGATCGGGTTCGGTGGTCGACCGCATGGTCGAATCCTTGCGCCAGGTCGAGGGCACCTATTCCCTGGTCGCCGCCGCCAAGAATGTGATGATCGGGGTTCGCGACCCCTGGGGCGTCCGCCCCCTGGTTCTGGGCCGCGTTGGCGACTCTCTGGTCCTGGCCAGTGAAACCTGTGCCCTGGACATCATCGGCGCCGATTTCGTCCGCGACATCGACCCCGGGGAGATGGTGGTCATCACCGCCGACGGCTTGCTATCGCTGCGCCCCTTCAATGCGCAACCGCACCGCTTTTGCATTTTCGAACATATCTACTTCGCCCGGCCCGACAGTCTGGTGGAAGGAACCTCGGTCTATGAGGCGCGGCGGCGCATCGGTGTTGAGCTGGCGCGCGAAAGCCACCATCCGGAAACCGACCTGGTGATCCCGGTGCCCGACTCCGGGGTGCCTGCCGCGATCGGCTATGCCGAGGAAAGCGGCGTCCCGTTCGAACTGGGCATCATCCGCAACCATTATGTCGGCCGCACCTTCATCGAACCCACCGACCAGATCCGCAATCTCGGCGTCAAGCTGAAGCACAACGCCAACGGCCACCTGATCCAGGGCAAGCGCATCGTCCTGGTCGACGACAGCATCGTCCGCGGCACCACCTCGCTGAAAATCGTCGAAATGATGCGCCGCGCGGGAGCGCGCGAGGTTCACATGCGGATCTCCAGCCCGCCGACGACCCATTCCTGCTTCTATGGCGTCGACACGCCGCGGAAGGAAAAGCTGCTGGCGCACCGTATGTCGGTCGCGGAGATGGCCGCTTATATCGGTGCCGACAGCCTGGCTTTCGTCTCGCTCGACGGCCTCTATCGCGCCATGGGGCTGCCGGGCCGCGATCCGGCCAATCCGGCCTATTGCGATGCCTGCTTCACCGGCGAATACCCCATCACCCTGACCGACCGCGATACGCCAACGGACGCCAATGTCACCTATCTTTCCGAAGCCCATGGCTGACGCCACCGCCGGATGCCTGGCCGGGCGTGTCGCACTGATCACCGGAGCCTCACGCGGGATCGGTGCCGCGGTTGCCAAACGATTGGCCGCAGCGGGCGCCCACACCGTCCTGGCCGCCCGGACCGTCGGTGGCCTGGAGGAGGTCAATGACGAGATCTGTCGCCGGGGCGGCAGCGCGACGCTGGTGCCGATCGATTTGCGCAACGCCACGCTGATTGATCAACTCGGCGCGGCGCTGTTCGAACGCTATGGCAAGCTTGATATCCTGGTCGCCAATGCCGCGATTCTCGAATCCCTGGGTCCGGTTGCCCACTCCGATGTCGGGCACTGGGAACGGGTGATGAGCGTCAACCTGATGGCGAACTACCGTCTGATCCGCAGTCTCGACCCCTTGCTGCGGGCCTCGGATGCCGGACGGGCGATTTTCGTGACCGCGGACGCCGCCCGCCGCGCCACGGCCTATTGGGCGCCCTATGCCGTCAGCAAGGCGGCGCTCGAGACACTGGTCCTGACCTACGCCGCGGAACTGACCAAGAGCCCGGTCCGGGTCAATCTGATCGATCCCGGGACCGTGGCCACCGCGCTGCGCGCCCGGGCGTTCCCAGGGGAGGATCCGGCGACGCTGCCCACCCCGGATCAGGTGACCGACGCCTTCCTTGCCCTGGCCGATCCCGCCTGCCAGACCCACGGCGAAATCATCACCGTCACCCGGCCCGCCCCCATCTCCTGAGCCCAAACCCTCTTGAGCCCGGACCGTATCGTGCCTATTCATAGACGTGCCTATTCATAGAGTTGAATCGAGTGGCCGCGTGCCCGCTCCGGTGTTCGCCACACCGGAACCGGCCTGGCTGGAACCTTGGTCAAAAAGGGAGGCTCATCATGGAATATCGGCAACTCGGGCGATCGGGATTGTTCGTCTCTGTCCTGACCATGGGCAGCATGACGTTCGGCGGTCGCGGTAAATTCAGCGATGTCGGCACCGTCGACCTCGCCAGCGCCCGGCGCCAGATCGACCGATGCCGCGATGCCGGTGTCAATATGATCGACACCGCGGATGTCTATTCGGACGGCAATTCCGAGGACATCATCGGCGAGGCCCTGGGTGACCGTCGCAACGACCTGCTGATTGCCACCAAGGCCCGGTTCGCGATGGGAAGCGGGCCGAATGACCGTGGCCTGTCGCGCTACCATCTGATCGCGGCCTGCGAAGCCAGCCAGCGCCGCCTGCGCACCGACCATATCGACCTGTATCAGGTCCATGAGTGGGACGGGCTGACCCCACTGGAAGAAACCATCGAGGCCCTCGATACCCTGGTCCGCAGCGGCAAGGTCCGCTATCTCGGTGCCTCCAATTACGCGGGCTGGCATCTGATGAAGGCCCTGGCGACGGCCGACCGCGTCGGACACACCCGTTTCGTCAGTCAGCAGATCCATTACACGCTGCACGCCCGCGAGGCGGAATACGAGCTGGTGCCGATCTCGATCGACCAGGGTCTGGGGATCCTGGTGTGGAGCCCCCTGGCCGGCGGGCTTTTGTCGGGGAAATACCGTCGTGACCTGCCGCCACCGGCGGGGTCGCGCCACCTGACCGCATGGGGTGAGCCCCCGATCCACGATCAGGAGCGACTGTACCGGATCATTGATACGCTGGTCGCCGTCGCCGATGAGCGTCATGTCGACGCCGCCGCGGTCGCGCTGGCCTGGTTGCTGGGCCGCCCGGCCGTAACCACCCTGATCATCGGGGCGCGTACCGAGGCCCAGCTCGAAGCCAATCTCAAAGCCGCACAGTTGACCCTGAGCACGGACGAACGCGAACGGCTCGATCGCGTCAGCACCCTGCCCTTGCCCTATCCCTATTGGCACCAGGCCAAGACCGCGGCAGACCGGCTGAGTGCCGCTGATCTGTCCCTGCTCGGGCCGCATCTGACGGCATAATACCGGCCCGCCCCCCCCCGTGGGGCCGAGCCAAGCGCCCCGTTAGGCGGGGCGGCGCCGGAGGCTTTGCTGTGTTGGGTGACGATCAAAGCGTTTTTATATAATTGCGAACGGTGGGGGGGCCCGGGGTCCCGGCCCCGCCCCCCCCCCCCCTCCGGCCACCCAAAAGCCCCCCCCCACCCACCCTGCGCGGAAAACCAACAAAAAAATGCGACCCCCCCCTTTCCCCCCCACAAATGTTAAGACTCCCCCCCCATGTTTGCCCCCCCATATATAAACTTTGTTTAATAATTCGTTGTCCCCCACATTGCACACCACACGGGTTTTTGGGGTTTTGGGGTTTTGG
>JARLIO010000031.1 GCA_031291675.1 Azospirillaceae bacterium | reverse complement strand
CCCCCCCCCCCCCCCCCCCCCCCCCCCCCCCCCCCCCCCCCCCCCCCCCCCCCCCCCCCCCCCCCCCCCCCCCCCCCCCCCCCCCCCCCCCCCCCCCCCCCCCCCCCCCCCCCCCCCACTGCGAAGTTTCATTCACCGCGGATCGGCCCCAGGCCGGTGGGCGGCTGATACCAATCCGCTTGATCGTGACCGATCAAAGCCAAGCCTCAGGTCGGTGCATTCAGATCCGGCCGGAAGCTGAACGGGGCCCAGGGGCCCGACAAAGTGATCGCAACATGGCGGCGCGAGGCGACAAGCGCGACCTCCCGCACGCTCTCGCACAGGGTAGCGGCGTTCGTCTTCGCCACGAGGAGGGCGTAACGCGCGATCGATTCGGTCGCGCTCGATTCCATCCGCTGTCCGTTGTCATGCTGGCGAAATGCGTCCGTCAAAGGTTGAAGTTCCTTGATAAGATCGCTGACCAGCGCGGTGGCCTCGACACGGCCGAAATCAAGCAACGCGCTCCGATCGCGACACAGCCGCATGTATCGGACGCCCTTTGGCAAATCCCGCCATTCCGGCCGCGCGGCGCATGCCAGTTGATCGAGGGTTTCGGGACTATCGAATTGGCCGTCGGCCCGCAGCTCCCATTCCTCCTTATCGACGACGGTTCGCAGAAACCCGACGATCGTCGCGTGATGCCGCTGGATGAACGCGGTGAGATTGTCGAAACTCTTGTAGAGCGTACCAAAGGGGGCCGGAAAAACCGGCGACCATTGCATCGTCTGCGCCACGATCTCGGCATGGCGCCGGGCGCGGGGGGCAAGCCACGCGAGGTCAGCCAGGCGACGCTCGGCGCCGGCGCCGCAATAATCCGCAAGCGAAACGATGCCGACCAGAGCAGTGACCGATCCAATGCGATGCAGCAGGAGTCCACGCCCCGCTGGATCGCCTCCCGCTAAATCGTCCCCGCCCGGATCGCCTCCCCCGGAAGGGCCATGGTGTGGCTCTGCCGACAGCGCGAAGGCGAAGAGGCAAACCGCCTCCCCGCTTTCCAGGACAGGGGCCGGCGCGCAACACGACAGCGACGCAACATCTCTCATTGGATCTCTCATGGATGGGGAAGCCTCTTGCGCCCGGCATCTGACAATGCCTCTCGTTCGCCACCTCCCGTTTGTCGGGGAGAGACCTTTGAAAGCACTGAAATTTCAGCGATGGATCCGGTGGCGGCGTTCTCTGGCCGAACGCTCAGGTCAGCATTTTCAGTTTCGTGCGATAAGTCTTGTAGTCAATGCCCAGAAGACGGGCGGCCTCGGCCTTGTTGCCTTTGGCCTGTTCGAGCGCCCCAACGACGGCATCACGCTCGACCGCGCGGACCTGGTCGCGGACCCGATGACCGAGCGACGCGGCGCCGGCCGACACCGGCTCCGGTGGAACCGCCGGTGCATTGGTGCCGAAACCGCCAACGCGGAGCAGGTCGGGCGTGATGATGTCCGACGTCGTGAGTGCCGCTCGCCGCATGACATTGCGCAACTCTCGAACATTCCCGGGCCATCGATGGGCGCGGAGCAGATCGAAAGCGGCCGGATGGATGTCGATCGATGGCCGTCCCAGACTGGCGCGCGCACTCTCCAGAAAACGCCGCGCCAGGAAGGGAATGTCTTCCGTCCGGGCGCGCAACGGCGGAACCGTGATCACATATTCGGCGAGACGGAAAAAGAGATCCTCGCGAAAGCTGCCGCTTTTGGCGCGGTCCCGGAGATCGTCGTTGGTCGCCGCGATGACGCGCATGTCGAGTTCGATCATCTCGGTGCCGCCAACGCGATGAATGGTGTGATCCTCAAGCGTCCGCAGCAGGGCTTTCTGGCCGGTGGGGGCAAGGTTTCCGACCTCGTCGAGAAAGATCGTCCCGCCGTTGCCGGCGGCCTCGAACGAGCCGCGGCGGCGATCGCCGGCTCCGGTGAACGCCCCTTTTTCATGACCGAAGAACTCATTGTCGGTGAGGCTTTCGGCGATGGCACCGCAATCGATGATGACCAGCGGATGATTGGCCCGCGGGCCGTGCACATGCAGACAACGGGCGACAACCTCTTTGCCCGCGCCGGTCTCGCCGCTGATGACGACCGAATAATCGGTCGAGGCGACGGCTTCGACCTCGGCAACCAGAGCTTGGATGGCGGGACTCTGTCCCATGCTGGCGGTGAGCGCATCGCGAATTCCGCCGGCGCTTGGGCATCGTACCGCCGATCGCCGCGCCATGGCCTGCTGCACGGTTTCTACGAGATGCTCATTGCGGAACGGTTTGGTGACATATTCGAAGGCCCCGTCCCGAATGGCGCTGACGGCGCCCGAGATGGTGCCATGGGCGGTCACGACGATAACCGGCAGACCTGCGTCGAGACGCTGGAGGCGGCGCAGCACCTCCACACCGCCCAGGCCCGGCATCCGGATGTCGAGAAGCACGACATCCGGCGTTCGCTGGGCCGCCAATTCCAGTCCGCTTCCGCCTTCGTCAGCTTCCACGACATCGAAACCCGCATCGTTCATGACACTCCGCATGACCCACCGCATGTCATGGTCGTCATCAACCAATAAAACCGTCGACCTCTGGCAACTCAAGGTAACCCTCCGCCCTATCACCGGATCCATCGACATGGTGGCGTCGATGCCGGCGTTGGTCTCGGGGGTTTACACTCAGCGTTCCAGTCGAAACAGACGGTGGTTTCACACCCAGTTTCATGAAATCTTTTTAAATATCGTTAATATCAATCATGCGTTTGGGCTGATTCCAGTTTTTTGCGTGCTCGTGGCACGCACCGGCCCGCTCTGCGGGTCCGCGTTCCGACGGCCTTTCCCA
This sequence comes from Azospirillaceae bacterium, assembly GCA_031291675.1. Taxonomy (GTDB): domain Bacteria; phylum Pseudomonadota; class Alphaproteobacteria; order Azospirillales; family Azospirillaceae; genus JARLIO01. The sequence goes on along the minus strand of JARLIO010000031.1, from coordinate 78,029 downwards.
AGCATGATGGCCGGGCGCCGCGTCGACGGGGCGCCCGGCAATCCGGGTTGAAAGGCGGGGCGATTGCGGCGGGGCGATTGCAACGGGGCGGGCCGGCCCGGTCTATTGCACCGGGATGGTCTATTGCACCGGGATGGTATTCTCCGCACCCTCGGCACCGATATAGACGGCCAGAATCACCACGGGCACCGTCCCCAGATTCTTGCCCATGTGCGTCACATGCATCGCTTCGACATAGGCCTCACCCTTCTTGTAGGTCTTGACCCCGGAGGACCCATAATCGATGGTCAGTTCGCCTTCGAGAATATAGGTGAACAGCGGTACGCCATGCTGATGCAGGATGGTCGTGGCTCCCGGCGCAAAGGTCGAGGTGCGCGCCGTGATCAGGGCTGGCCCCGTCGTCGGGTAGATGATCGGCTCACCCATGATCGTCTTGCCCGTCGCAATCAGCGGCTGGCTCGTGTAGCCACCATCGGCAAAGGCGATCGATGGCGCCATCCCAATGGCCAGGGAAATCGCCAAGGCCCGCGCAAGATCTCGTGACAACATCGCATTCACATCCATCTTCAGTTATTGGGTTGATCAGATATTTGTTGGAACGATCGGCCCTGGTCGCGGCCCGCTTTCTGCCATCCCTGGGAAGGCGGACACGAGCCCGAGGCTTCCGCCCTTGCGATCCCCGATCCGCGATGAGTGAGGCTCATCGCGGATCGGCATCACACTATGCCGCGTTGCGCAACCCGACCAGGAATTGATCAACATGCTGGGCCAACGTCGCGGCATGTTCAAATAGCGTGCCGGATGAGTTCAGAACCGTGTTGGCCAACGCGCTCGACTGCTCCGCGGCGCTGCTGGCCCCGGCAACATTGCGCGAGACCTCGCTGGTTCCCGATGCCGCCTGTTGAACGTTGCGCGCGATCTCCCGGGTCGCCGCGTCCTGTTGCTCGACCGCGGCGGCGATCGTGGTCGCGATCCCGCTGATCTCCTCGATGGTACCGCTGATACCGCCGATCGCGCTGACGCAAACCCCCGTCGCGGATTGGATCGACGCGACCTGATTGGTGATCTCCTCGGTCGCCTTGGCCGTTTCATTGGCCAGGTTCTTAACCTCGGACGCGACAACGGCGAAGCCCTTGCCGGCATCGCCGGCGCGCGCCGCCTCGATCGTGGCATTGAGCGCCAGCAGGTTGGTCTGGCTGGCAATGGCACTGATCAGGCGCACCACCTCGCCGATCCTCTCGCCGGCGGACGCGAGATTCCCGACCGTCTCGGTGACATATCGGGCTTTGACGACGGCATCGTCGGCGACATCCGCGGAATGGGCGACCTGACGGCCGATTTCGGCGACCGATGTCGCGAGTTCCTCGGCGGCGGCCGCGACGGTATGGACATTGCTCGAAGCCTGTTCGGACGCTGCAGCGGCGGCGCAGGTGCGCTCCGAGGTCTGGCCGGCACTGCTGGTGATCGCACCCGCGACCTGCTGCATCTCCGTGGTCGCGTGCGACACCGCGCCAACCAGACCCTTCACGTCCGTCTCGAAACGATCGGCCATGGCGTGCAACATCTCGCGCTTTTCGCGTTCCGCCTCGCGTTTCAGCGCCTCTTGTGCCTCCTGCATCGCGCGCGTCTCGATCATGGCCTTGCGAAACACATCGACCGCCATCGCCATCGTGCCGAACTCGTCCTTGCGGGCCCTGCCGGGAATCGCGACGTCGGTGTCGCCGCTGGAGAGCCGGTGCATCGTGGCGGTGATCGCAGACACCGGGCGCGACAGGCTGCGGCCCAGGATAATGGCCAGGATGATGGCGACCGCGAGGATGCCCGCCGTTCCCAGAATCAGATGGTGTTGCGCGCGCGTCGTCGCAGCGTCATAGGCCGTGGTGTCCTTGATCACCTCGAGCACCGCGACGGCCTGGCCGCTGTAATTGCGGATCGGCCCGAGATAGAACGCGGCCGCATGCCCGTCGACACGGGCATCACGGCGTGACGGCTGCCCGTCCAGGGCGCGGGTCATCTCCGCCGGCGTCGCGACCGCATCGCCCGAATAGCTTGAGGCCAGCGTCACAAAACCCTTGCCATCAAAACGATGCACGGCGATATCGACGCCGAAGCGCTGTTTGACCCGGTCGACGAAGGCTTGGCCGAAGGTGATGCCAACGTCGGACACCGCGAGGCTCTTGCCGTCGCGCAGGATCGGCGTCATGCCAAAAATGTTGAGCGAATCGCGCCCCGGCTCGACCCCCACGATCGCCGTCCCGGTCTTGTTGGCTTCGACCAGCGACGCCCGCCGCCCCGACGCGTCGTCGCCATAGTTCTTGGGATCGTGGATCCGCAACAGAACCAGGGCCGGCGGCAGGATCAACTCGAAGAAGGGCATGCCCTGAGCCTTCAAACCCGCCTGCGCCTTGCCCAGCAGCGCCATCAGGGCCTCGCGATCCCCCTTGACCACCGCCTCCTCAACCGGCGGCAGGGCCGCGAAGACACTGCTGACCGCGAGTGCGGCGCGCCCCTCATAATCGATCGACGCCATGACGCCGTCATATTCGGATTTGAGCTGCTGATCGAGCGCGAGGCTTGTCAAAGCACGCTGCTGCATCGCCGCAAAAGTCCCAAGGACACCACAGGTCACCGCAACGATCAGCGAGATCACGAAGACCAGACGGGAGGAAATCGAACGAACATTGAGCATAGTCACCTTCGAATTGTTGGGCCGAGGTGTTGGGGCAAGGTTCTGGGCCGCGGCCTTCGACCCCACGTTGAAACCGTCATCTCAACTATGACACAGGATTGCTATGAAATGTTTAACGTTTGTTTCATCGTTTTTGCCGCGGCTGGCGTCCGAAGAGAAGCAATCTAAGCATCTACAATGGGGTCGCCGCTTCGGGTTGCGGTCATCCTGGCAACACACGGCCCGCCAACACACGGCCCGTTGTCGTTGACGCACCAGTAGACCAAGGTACCAATGCAACAAGACAGACTTGTTCGTATCGTAGGGTCGGTTCGGGAATGGCGGCCGTCACAGGATCACCGTGCGTCCCGGCGGAACCCACGGCCAGCCGCATCAGAGGGACCGCTCAACAATGGAAATGACGGGTGAGCATCGGATTCCGGCAGTCAAAGCCCAGGTCTGGGCTGCGCTGAATGACCCGGAGATCCTGCGCCAATGCATCCCCGGATGCGAAGAGATCGCGAAGCTGTCGGACCACGAGATGACCGCCAAGGTCGTGGCCAAGGTCGGCCCGGTCAAAGCCCGCTTCAGCGGCAAGGTCACCCTGTCCGACATCGACCCGCCCAACAGCTATACCATCCAGGGTGAAGGCAATGGCGGCGTCGCCGGCTTTGGCAAGGGCGGGGCCACGGTCACGCTGGCCGAGGACGGTAGCGCCACGGTTTTGACCTTTGCCGCCCACGCCCAGGTCGGTGGCAAACTGGCACAGATCGGCTCCCGCCTGGTCGATGCCACCGCGCGCAAGATGGCCGAGGACTTCTTCGTCCGCTTCACCGAAATCGTCGGTGGCGAAACCGACGACGTTGCCGAGCTTGAGACGCTCGCCGACAGCGGGGAGGCGGGTGGCCCCGACGCCTTGCCTGTCACGCCGACGGGACCGGCAGACGCCGCCCCCGCAGCCGCGGTCCCCGACACCGCAGGCCGCGGGTTGGCGCCCGTGGTCTGGGTCGGCGGCGTGATCATCCTGGTCGCCGCCCTGCTCTGGCTGTTTCAATAGACGCCGAAATCCCGATCGCCTGACCCCTAACGGAGGAGGAATTTCTTGATGCCGACGGTCACAATCACGGTCAATGGCAACACGGTCAGCCGTGCCGTCGAAGGCCGGACACTGCTGGTCCACTTCCTGCGCGAACAACTGGGCCTGACCGGAACCCATGTCGGCTGCGACACCAGCCAGTGCGGGGCCTGCGTCGTCCTGGTCGACGGCCGCTCGATCAAGAGCTGCACCATGCTGGCGGCCCAGGCCGACGGCCGCGAGGTCACCACCATCGAGGGCCTGGCCGCCGCCGACGGCACCTTGCACCCGATGCAGGCGGCGTTCCGCCAACATCATGGCCTGCAATATGGTTTCTGTACCCCCGGCATGGTCATGAGCGCCGTCGAATTGGCGCGCACCACGCCACACCTCACCGAACAGGCGGTCCGCGACGGGCTGGAAGGCAATATCTGCCGCTGTACCGGCTATCATAACATCGTCAAGGCGATCCTGGCTGGCGCCGAAGCCATGCAGGTCGAACCGGTGGCACAAGCGGCCGAGTGAACGGCCCACCGACTGGCACCATCAACAAACCAACAAGATCAACAACAGATCCCAGGGAGTTGAGACGATGACCAATCCAGCGGGGACCCATCCAGCGGGGGCAAACCCAAGCGGCATCGGCGCCTCGATCCGGCGCCGGGAAGATCAGCGGTTCCTGACCGGCCGCGGCACCTACACCGACGACATCAACCGGCCTCATCAGGTCCACGCCTTTATCCTGCGCTCCCCCTACGCCCACGCCCGGATCGGTGGTTTCGATCTGACGGCGGCGCGGGCGGCTCCGGGCGTGGTCGCGATCTTCACCGGCGCCGACCTGGTCGCCGACAAGGTCGGCAGCCTGCCGTGCGGCTGGCAGATCCATTCCAAGGACGGCTCGCCGATGATCGAACCGCCCCACCCGCCCCTGGTCACCGACCGGGTGCGCCATGTCGGCGATCAGGTGGCGCTGGTTCTGGCTGAAACCAAGGCACAGGCCCGTGACGCCGCCGAGTTGATCGTGGTGGATTATCAGGAGCTGCCGGCCGTGACCGGCACCCGGGATGCGCTGGCCCCGGGCGCCCCGCTGGTCCATGACCAGGCCGCCAGCAATCTGTGCTTTGACTGGCACCTGGGTGACCCCGCCGCGGTCGACGCCGCCTTCGCCCGCGCCCACCACGTCACGCGGATCGATCTGATCAACAACCGGCTGATCGCCAACGCGATGGAACCGCGCGCCGCGATCGGTGAGTACGACCGCGCGACCGACGATTATACCCTGTGGACCACGAGCCAGAATCCCCACGTCATCCGCCTGCTGATGGGCGGCTTCGTACTCGGCATTCCGGAGCACAAATTGCGGGTGATCGCGCCTGACGTCGGCGGCGGTTTCGGCTCCAAGATCTTCCATTATGCCGAAGAGGCCCTGGTGACCTGGGCGGCAAGGAAGATCCATCGGCCGGTCAAATGGACGGCGGACCGCTCGGAAAGCTTCATGTCCGACGCCCATGGCCGCGACCATGTCACCCATGCCGAGCTGGCGCTCGACGCGAACGGCAAATTCCTCGGATTGCGGGTCAATACCATTGCCAATATGGGGGCCTATCTTTCGACCTTCGCCCCCTCGGTGCCGACCTATCTCTATGCCACGCTGCTGGCCGGCCAATACGCCACCCCGGCGATCTATGCCGAAGTCAGGGCGGTGTTCACCCATACCGTGCCGGTCGACGCCTATCGCGGCGCCGGGCGGCCCGAAGCCTGCTATGTCATCGAACGACTGGTCGAAAACGCGGCGCGCGAACTCGGGATCGACAGGGCGGAATTGCGCCGGCGCAACTTCATTCCACCGTCGGCGATGCCCTATGCGACGCCGGTCGCGCTGGAATATGACTGTGGCCTGTTCCACCGGGATCTCGACGAGGCCTTGACGCTGATCGACTATGCCGGCTTCCCGGCGCGCAAAGCCGACTCCGCGCGCCGCGGCAAGTTGCGCGGCATCGGCTTTGCCAATTACATCGAGGCCTGCGGCATCGCACCGTCGAACATCGCCGGGGCCCTGGGCGCCCGCGCCGGTCTCTACGAGTCCGCCGAGGTCCGGTTCCATCCCACCGGGTCGGTCACGGTGTTCACCGGTTCGCACAGCCACGGCCAGGGCCACGAAACCACGTTCTCGCAACTGGTATCCGATCGCTTCGGCATCCCGATCGACAAGATCGAGATCGTCCATGGCGACACCAGCAAGGTGCCCTTCGGCATGGGGACCTATGGCTCGCGCTCGCTGGCCGTCGGGGGCTCGGCGATTGCCAAGGCCATGGACAAGATTGTCGCCAAAGGCCGGAAGATCGCGGCCCATATGCTGGAAGCCGCCGAGACCGACATCGAATTCAACGCCGGCCGGTTTTCCGTGGCCGGAACCGACCGCGCGCTGGGGATCGCCGACATCGCCCTGTCGGCCTATGTTCCGCACAATTACCCGCTCGACGAACTCGAACCCGGGCTGGACGAACAGTCATTCTACGACCCCAAGAACTTCACCTTCCCCAATGGCTGCCAGATCTGCGAACTGGAAATCGATCCCGACACCGGCGTGACCAAAATCCTGGCCTTTGTCGCGGCCGACGATTTCGGCAAGGTCATCAACCCGATGATCGTCGAAGGCCAGGTCCATGGCGGCATCGCCCAGGGCATCGGCCAGGCGCTGATGGAAAACTGCGTCTATGACAGCCAGTCGGGGCAATTGCTGACCGGTTCCTACATGGACTATTGCATGCCGCGCGCCGACGACCTGCCGTCCTTTCAGGTCGCCTATCACGAGGAAGCGCCCTGCACCCACAATCCGCTTGGTGTCAAAGGCTGCGGCGAGGCCGGAACGATCGGCGGATCGGCCGCGGTGATGAATGCCGTCGTTGACGCCCTGGCCGACCGGGGCATCACCCATCTCGACATGCCGGCGACGCCGGAGCGGGTCTGGCGCGCGCTGCGCGACGCCATGCCGGCCCAAGCCGCTGAATGAAACGGGGGAGTTCGAGCCATGTATGACTTCGATTATCTTCGTCCGACGACTGTGGCCGACGCGGTTGCCCTACTGGCGCAACGGAGCGAGGCCAAATTTCTGGCGGGCGGGCAAACCCTGCTGCCGACGCTCAAACAGCGTCTGGCCCAACCCGAGGCGGTCATTGACCTGTCGCGGATCGCGGCGTTGCAGGGCATCCGCGAAGACGGCGACGCGCTGGTGATCGGCGCCATGACGCTGCATGCCGACGTCGCGGCCTCGGCCCTGGTCCTGCGGGTGATCCCGGCGCTGGCGGCCTTGGCCGGGGAAATCGGCGATCGCCAGGTGCGCAACCGCGGCACCCTGGGCGGTTCGATCAGCAACAATGATCCGGCCGCCGACTATCCCGGCGCGGTGCTGGGCCTGGGGGCCACGATCGAAACCGATCGCCGAAGCATCGCCGCGGATGATTTCTTTACCGGCATGTTCGAAACCGCACTCGACCCGGGCGAAATCGTCACATCGGTGCGGTTCCCGGTACCGCAGCGCGCGGCCTACCGCAAATTCCCGAACCCGGCCAGCCGCTATGCCACGGCCGGCGTCTTCGTGGCCCGGACCGTGGACGGGGTCCGGGTCGCGGTGACCGGTGCCGGCGCCACCGTGTTTCGGGTCCCGGCGATCGAGGACGCCCTGGCCGCCGATTTTTCGCCCGCGGCCCTGACCGGGATCACGGTCGACGACGACGGCCTCAATAGCGACATCCATGCCAGTGCGGCCTATCGCGCCCATCTGATCATGGTGCTGGCACGGCGTGCGGTCGCGGCGATCAGCTAGAATCTCGTAGCGAGTCGGTTCTCGTTGCGCGAAGACCAAGCGATGTGCGCCCGCGCCCCGGCACATGACGGGGGCACGGCAGGCGCCTACGGCACCCTCCCGCCGAGCCGTGCCCTGCTTATGTTGAGCGTCGGTTTCCAGCCTATCGCCCGGATCAATCGAAGCCTCGCTCCCCGGCCGGCAGGATCGTCGCGGGGCGCGATCCTGGCCACCCCGGCGCCGAGAACATTGATCTTTTGGCAATGCTCGACGCCGTCAGAGGTCCCGCCACCGCGCGGATGGCGCACCTTTCCCACTTTCTCTTGCATACCCGCGCGCCATATGGGAGCACAGGCCATCCGTGAAGGTTGAATCGACGTCGCCCGGTGAGGAAACGGCATGCCCCGGAAAAAGGACAATCATATGACGGCCGGCGCCTGAGAAAGGCAGATGTATTGATTGATGAAAACCCTGGGCTATCCTCATCCTGACGCCGTTCCCCGTCTGTCAGGCACGTTCAAGCAGGCTGTCGCGCTGGGGATCGAAGCCGCCGTGCGGCATCACTTGGGGATCGGGCATAACGTCAACTCACAGGACGCAAAGGGACAGACACCCCTTTTCATCGCGGCAGCCAAGGGGTACGCGAACATCTGCGCAATCCTTCTGGAGGCCGGAGCGGATGTCGCAGCCAAGGATTGCGCCGGGGTCACCGCGCTGGACGTGGCGATCCAGAACAAGCGGTCTGACGTCTGGGAGCTGCTTCAGCGGGTCCTGAAGGTTGAATCGCCCGCTGCGCCGGAACCAGATCCCTGGGGCCCAAGCCCGCCCCTACCGGAGACCGTATCGATCGACGTCATACCTCTCAACGAGGAGGAAGGTGAACTTGATCTTTCGGGATGGCAGCCGGAAGTCAACCTGCCTCCGCCGCCCGAGGATCCACTGGTTCTGCCGGACGTCAGGAGCACTCAGCGGGGACTCGGGGAGCATATTCCGATCGACCTCGACGAGGACTGGTCGGATGTCGAAATCACACTGCCGGAGTTGATCGCAAGACGGCGTCGACGTCGAGACAACGAGGAGGAGACGCGGTGGCTGGGTGACGCCTCCACCCTGGTCCTGGCCGCTCTTCGGGACGGCGAGGTGCCGGAGAGCCTCATCGAAAGCATCACCCCTGCCATGGGTGTCGATGGCGATGACGAAGGCGTGGTGGACTACGACGCCATGTTGCGCATGACGCTCGGGGACCTCGGCGTCAGGGTTGGGGACGACGAGGACGCCAGGATCATCTTCGACGGCCCAGACGGCGAGACCGAAGAGCGGTACAGTCTGGAAATCAGCGAAGCGATGCAGTTCCTGAGGACCTGCCTGGAAAGGAGGGAGGAGCCGCTCACCCAGTATCTGAACGCCCTGTCGAACATCAAGGTGCTGTCCAGGGAGGACGAACAGGCCATCGGACGAGCCATGGAGGACGGGATGTCCATGGCGTTGACGGCGGTCGCGTCGTCCAGCGTGGCAATGAACGTCATCCTTGAAACCGTGGACCAAGCCGAGCGGCATGAGATCGAGTGGGACAGCGTGATCGCCGACGATCCGGCGTACATGGATGCGGACGCGCCTCTCGACGATGACCCAGACGACATGCCGGACGAAGTCGGGGAGGATGAAGCTGCCGCCGACATCCTGCTCCCTGCGGCTTTGTCCGCCCGCATCACCTCCTTACGGGAAGGCTATGCCGCGCTTGGAGTTGCAGCACCTGAGTACCGCCCAGCACTGACACAGGAACTCGGCCGCCGTATCCAGGCGCTTGGTCTGCGCGAGAAGTTCGTCGAACGCCTGCGGAGCGTCGTCGAGGACAAGGAGGCCGACCAGGCGATCCGTGAAAGGCTGTCCGCCGGGTTGGAGAAGACCAGGAAGGCCAAAGACAGGCTGTTTCACAGCAACCAGAAAATGGTGTTCTGGATCGCCAGGAAATACCAGAGGCGCGGCCTTCCGCTCATGGACATCGTGCAGGAAGGAAGCCTGGGGCTGATGAAGGCGGTCGAGAAGTTCGACTACTCCAGGGGCAACAAGTTCTCAACGTACGCCACTTGGTGGATTCGGCAGGGGATTTCCCGGGCCATTGCAGACCAGTCGCGGCTCATCCGTGTGCCGGTGCATATGGTGGAGTTCATCAACAAGGTTCGGCGGGCCAGACAGGAACATGAAATCCTGCGAGGTCGTGAACCCACTGCCCAGGAACTGGCGGCAAAGCTGGAAATCAGCGAAGCGAAGGCCGCGAAGGCACTGGTTCTCTTGCACGACGTCGCGTCCCTCGACGAGGGGGACGCCAACGAAAACAGGCTTTCCGACGTGCTGGTCGATTCCGCGCCGTCACCCGAGGACGGAATTCTTCAGAAGGAGCGCGAGGCCATCATCTGCGAGGAACTGTCGGGCATGGACAGCCGCGACCAGGACGTAATTTGTCTGCGCTTCGGCATCGGGGAGGACAGCGAACACACGCTGGAGGAGGTCGGGCAGCGATACGGGGTGACGCGCGAACGCATTCGCCAGATCGAATCCAAGGCGCTCGCCCATCTCTCCCATCCCCTGCGCCTTAAGAAATTCCGGCCGCTTCTGTGATGACCATGCGAGACCACGAACCGATGACCGCCATCCTGAATTCCCGCCCCGCCCCGCCGAAAGCCAGCGCGATGATCGAGGCCCTTCGCGGGCTGGGCTATTCGACGGCGACCGCTCTGGCGGACATCATCGACAACAGCATCGCGGCGGGGGCAACCCGCGTGGACCTGGGGTTCCATTGGGGCGGAGTTGATAGCCGCATCACTGTTCTCGATGACGGGTCTGGCATGGACGATGGCGAACTCGACAGCGCCATGCGCCTTGGCGAGCGCAGTCCGTTGGAAGGACGGGCGAGCCATGACCTCGGACGTTTTGGTCTGGGTCTGAAGACGGCCTCGTTCTCGCAGTGCCGATGCCTGACCGTATCAAGCCGGAAGAACGGTGTCACCTCCTGCCTGCGGTGGGACTTGGATGTGTTGGCCAACAGCATTGACAATGGCTGGCACCTTCTGGAGGGGCCAGCACCGGGTTCTGAGGAGCACTTGGCCCCACTTGCGTCGTTCGGGGCCAAAACGCTCGTCCTTTGGGAGCGGCTCGACCGCATCGTGACTACGGGGTTCGTTGAGCAGGACTTCCTCGACCTCGTCGACGGCGTTGAACGCCACCTCGCCATGGTGTTCCACCGCTTCCTCGACGGCTCGCATCCAAAGCTGCGGATATTCATCAATTGTCGGCAGGTCAGGCCCTGGGATCCGTTCCTTCTGTCGCATTCGGCCACATGGACGTCACCGGTCGAACGGCTGGGGGCAGCGCCGAAGATGATCGAGGTGCAGTGCCATGTCCTTCCCCACAAGGATCACCTGGACGCCGACACGGCGGTGTCCGCGGGCGGGCCCGACGGCTGGACGGCCCAGCAGGGGTTCTACGTCTACCGGAACTCGCGCCTCCTGGTGGCGGGAAGCTGGCTGGGGCTGGGTCAGCGGCGCTCCTGGACAAAGGAGGAAGCCCACCGGCTGGCGCGGATCCGCCTGGACCTTCCCAACACACTCGACGACGAGTGGAAGATCGATATCCGCAAGTCAGCGGCAAGGCCACCGGCGGCGATCAGGCCACGGCTGACGAGGCTCGCCGAGGATACCCGCCGACGGGCGCGCGACGTCTTCGCCCATCGGGGACAGGTGACTCGGACCGCAAGCGCGGGGCCGGTCGTTCAGGCGTGGCGTCCGGAGCGCTTCCAGGGTGGGATGCGCTACCGCATCGACGAATCCCACCCTGCCGTCAAGGCGGTTCTCGATGAGGTCGGTGGACTGCTCCCCCAGGTCAAGGCGATGCTGAGAGTGATCGAGGAGACCGTTCCGGTCCAGCGCATCTGGCTCGACACCACCGAGAATCACGAAACGCCGCGCGTGAACTTTGCCGAACAGCCACCTGACGAGGTGCTGTCGGTCCTGAAGGTGATGTACCGCTCCTTCGTGCGACGGAAGGGCATGTCGCCCTTGATGGCCCGCGAGCAGCTTTTGCGGACGGAACCGTTCAACCTGTATCCGGCCCTCGTCGCCGGATTGCCCGATGACCTCAATGGCGAGGAGTGAGCCGGACATGCAGCCAGTTGATGAAGAAACCCGCCAAAAGGTCATTAAGGTGGCCCAGGAACTCCTCCTGGACGAGGAGGACCGCACGGCCATCACGGCAGATTTAATTGCTGAGAAGATTGACCTTGTCGTCCGCATGAATCCGAAGTGGGGTGTCGGACTCGATCTTGCGGCGGTGACCGAGGAACTGATCCGGCGTTTCAGCATCTGGATCGGACAGGACACCAAACTGACCGACACGGTGGGACATGTCAGTTGGCTCGATTCATCCCGAAAGCGCGACTGGCGGTACTGGCAGAGATACCGGCTTTGGCTTGACCGGAAGCTGTCGGACAAGGCGGTGGACGCCCTGGACAAATCGACCAATACCGTGCTCGGCCTCATTGAGGATCCCACGCGGGAGGGGAGTTGGGACCGTCGTGGTCTTGTGGTCGGGCACGTTCAGTCCGGCAAGACAGGGCACTACACGGGGCTGGTGACCAAGGCGGCCGACGCCGGGTACAAGGTGATCATCGTCCTGGCGGGCTTGCACAACAATCTGCGTTCCCAGACCCAGATGCGCCTCGACGAAGGGTTCCTGGGCTACGAGACACCCATCGACGACCATCTGTCGATAATCGGTGCCGGCCAGTTCGATCCCGACCCGGCCATTAAGCCCAACAGTGCGACCAACCGCACGAACAAGGGCGACTTCAAACGGGCGGCAGCCAACCACCTGGCCATCACGCCGGAGCACCGGCCCTGGCTGTTCGTGGTGAAGAAGAACAAGCCTGTCCTCGAGCAACTGCTGGCCTGGATCACCCACCACGTCGCCGATTCCCGTGACCCCGAGACGGAAAAGGGAATTGTCACCAACCTGCCGCTGCTGGTGATCGATGACGAAGCCGACCACGCCAGCGTCGACACCGGGGAGCAGGTCGTCGATGAGAATGGAGTGCCGGACGAGAAGCATCAGCCGACAGCCATCAACCGTCTCATCCGCCGCATCCTGAAAGCGTTCACCAAGTCAGCCTACGTCGGCTACACTGCCACGCCGTTCGCCAACATTTTCATCCACGATCGGGGCGTGACCACAGAGGAGGGGCCGGATCTCTTCCCGGCGGCCTTCATCATCAACCTGGCGGCGCCGTCCAGCTACGTCGGCCCGGCCCGCGTGTTCGGGCTGTCGGTGGACGGGGCCAGGAACGGCGGGCTGTCCCTCGTCAGGGAGGTGGATGACTACGGCACCGCCGATGCCGTGGGTGGTTGGATGCCTCCGAAGCACAAGAAGGAGCACCATCCGCTTCACAACGGCAGGGAGGAGCTTCCGCCGTCGGTGAACGAGGCGATCAACGCTTTCATCCTCGCCTGTGCCATCCGCCGTCTTCGCGGCCAGGCGCACGAACACTCCTCGATGCTGATCCACGTCACCCGGTTCAACCTCGTCCAGCGCCATGTCCACCATCAAGTGAGCGAACGGCTCCGGCAGGTCAAACAGCGGCTTCACCGGCGGATCGGCCATGAAGGCATTGTGGCTGAGATGAAGGCATTCTGGGAGCGAGACTTCGTTGCCACCAGCGATTCGATCCGGGCGATCGATGCGTCCCTGGTGCCGGGCGAGATGTTGGGCTGGCAGGCGGTTTCTGATGTACTGGCCGATGTCGTCGATGACATCCAGGTGCGGATGATCAACGGTACAGCCAAGGACGCCCTGGACTATGCCGAGCACCAGGGGATCGGCTTGAAGGTCATCGCCATCGGCGGCGACAAGCTGGCCCGCGGCCTGACCCTCGAAGGACTTTGCGTCAGCTACTTCCTGAGGGCGTCGAAGATGTATGACACCCTCATGCAGATGGGCCGCTGGTTCGGCTACCGCCCCGGTTATCTCGACGTCTGCCGTCTATACACCAGTACGGAACTCGTCCAATGGTTCGGTCACATCGCGGACGCAGCCGAGGAACTTCGCGAAGAATTTGACATGATGGAAGCCGTTGGGGCCACGCCCATGCAGTACGGTCTGAAGGTCGCATCACATCCTGTCCTGATGGTGACGTCGCGCGTGAAGATGCGCTCGGCGAGGAACTTGTGGCTGTCTTTCAGCGGGCGACTCATCGAAACCGTGGCTTTCTTCCGGGACAAGGCCATTCTCAACGCCAACTTGGCCGCGGCGCGTCGCCTCCTGTCCGCCCTGGGGCCTGGGATGCCGAACCCCAAGCGGGAACGCGGCGGCACTGTTAACGAATGGCAGGGATCCCTGTGGGAAGGGGTGCCGGTGGAACCGGTGCTGGAATTCCTGGCCACCTATCGGACGCATCCGGACGCCCACAAGGTGGACAGTCATCTTCTTACCGAATTCATCCAATCCATGTCCGCCGCAGGGGAGCTGACAAGCTGGACTGTTGCGCTTATCGGCGGCGGCAAAGGCGGCGAAGAGACGCTTTGCGACGGCGTCAAGGTGCAGAGACTCGAGCGAAACGATAAGAGCTCGGAACCGGACCGGTATTCGATCGGCCGCCTGATGTCCCCACGCGACGAAACCATCGACCTGGATGAGCCTGCGTGGAAGGCCGCTCTGGAAATCACGCGACAGACCTGGAAAAGGGATACCGGTCGCAACCAGGACAAGGAGTTGCCGTACGCGCCAAACGGACCGTCCATCCGGTGCGTACGGGGCTTGGGAGCCGAGGGCGTACCAGCCCATCCTGAGCGTGGCGTTCTTTTCATCTACGTTCTCGAGTCTCCTGTCGATGCAGCCGGACGTCCCCTTGTTCAATGCGGCGTGGCGGCGTTCGCCATGAGTTTCCCGTCCAGCCGCCTGGAGGCCAACGTCAAGGTTGAATACAAGGTCAACGCCGTTCTTTGGGAGTTGGAATATGGCGGCGTTGATTGAGCGGTTGCATTCCGCCTGGCGGGCACTCGGCGGGGGAACACACGGCGATGGCTGGCGGACGATCCCAGTGGACGTCGCAGCCCCCTGCCAGGTTCTCGTCGGGAGGCGATTCCCTGGGGACGAAGAAGCGGTTCTCGTGGGATTCCGTCTTCCTTCCTCGCGTTCGTTCGGCGCTCTCCCCGAGGGCAGAGGATTCCGGGTCGAACGGCCGGAGGGGCAGTTCCTGGGCGGGACACACGAATGGTTCTCCCTGTCCCGACAAGTGACCGGCAGTCTTGAGATGTTCGCCACGATGGCGGCGGACGTGCTCGGCCTGCTTGAGGCGTCCGGGCACGTTGGCGATGATCGGCTCTTCCCGCTTTTCGTCGGTCGGATCAGGGCCTGGCAGGAGTTCATGGAAAAGGGCCGCGACGGCGTGCTGAGTGCCGAATCCGAAGTCGGGCTTTTCGGCGAACTCACGATCCTGAACCGCCTCCTCGACGTCGGCGTCCCCGCTGCGGCCGCCCTCGACTGCTGGCAGGGGCCGATGGACGCCATCCAGGATTTCGAGATCGGCCCCGGTGCCATCGAGGTCAAGGCAACCATCGCGGCCGTGGGCTTCCCTGCGACCATCGGATCTCTGGAACAGCTCGACGACGCCGTGAGGCAGCCGCTTTTCGTGGCCGGTGTCCGGCTTACTCTCGACGAGACTGGCCTTAATCTTCCTGGTTTGGTGGCTGCAGTTCGGGAGAAGGTGCGTGAGCAGATTGACAGCACAGCGCTGTTGGACAGTCGTCTTCTCCGGGTCGGCTTTTTCGACGCCTTCTCGGAACGGTATGTTCGAAAGTTCCTCCATGTTCGCACGAGGCTTCTGCCGATCGACGCGGGCTTTCCGAGACTGATCCGGGGTGCCGTACCACCGGCTGTGACCAAGGCCCGTTATGTGGTCGATCTGGACCTTGTAAACTCGGTGGACGCCGATCTGGTGACGGTGCTGAAGCAATTGGGAGTTTTGTGACATGGAACTCGTGGATTTTCTTCGGCAAACCCAGACAGAGGTGCGGACGGAAATCGCTGACCGCATGGGCGATACGGGTGACGCTTACCCCTACCCCGAGTCAGTCTTCGCCGAGATCGTCATGCAGCACATGGCGGAGATCGGCATGACGTTCGAGCCGAAAGTTTGCCACTTCGAGGCCACGGTCGGGCGGGCCAAGCTGCGGCTCAGCGGATACGCGATTTCGGAAGACTGCGACCAGGTCGATCTGTTCGTCAGCCTGTACGAGGGCGTGGACGAAATCACGCCGGTCCCGGACTCGGAAACCAAGACAGCTGCCTCCCAATGCGTAGCTTTTGTTAATGGCTGCGCTGGAGGTCAGTTGAGTAAGAAAATAGATCTTTCTAACGATGTCTATCCTTTGGTAATAAACATTCAAGATGGGTACAATCTAATCGACCAGATTCGTATCTATGTACTCACTGATTGCAGGGCAAAATCAAAAAATTTCGCCGTCCGCTTGGTCCAGGGCAAGACCATCAAGCTGGAGGTGATGGACATCGAACGTCTGCACCGCCATTGGTCCGAAGGGAAACCGCGTGACGAACTGACCGTCGACTTCACTCAGGTGTCCGGCGGGGCTTTGCCGTGCGTGTACGTGCCTGGCGAGACGAGCGACTACGACTACGCCCTGACGGTCATCCCGGGTGAGGCATTGCGGTTCATCTACGAGAAGTACGGCGCCCGTCTTCTGGAAGCAAACGTCCGGTCGTTTCTCAGCGTGACCGGCAAGGTCAATCGCGGCATCAGAGATACCTTGAGGACGGCACCCGATCGCTTCATGGCCTACAACAATGGCATTGTGCTGGTCGCGGACGAGCTATTTCTCGGCAGAACTGCGGACGGCAGTCCCGGCATCCAGTGGATGCGGGGAATGCAGATCGTCAACGGCGGGCAGACGACGGCCTCCCTGTATTTCTCGAAGAAGAAGGATTCGTCCATCGACCTGTCACAGGTCCGGGTTCCGGCCAAGATCATCGTCCTGCGGTCGGCCGATTCGGTCCAGGAGGAGGCGCTGATCTCCGACATCTCCCGCTTCGCCAACAGCCAGAATGCGGTGAAGCTCTCCGACCTGTCGGCCAATAAGCCCTTCCACGTCGAGTTGGAGAAGCTCGCGCTGACCACCTACTGCCCCGATGGCGTCGGGCGCTGGTTCTACGAGCGCGCCGCAGGAAGCTACAACACCATGCTCGCCAGGGATGGGTCGACGCCCGCGAAGTTGAAGCAGCTCAAGGACGCCATCCCGACGTCGAGAAAGATCACGAAGACTGACCTCGCCAAGTACATGAATACCTGGGACCAGAAGCCCCACGACGTCAGCTTCGGTTCCCAGAAGAACTTCGAACGGTTCATGGAGGCTTTGACCCCGCCCGAGGGGCAGGACGCGCCACCGCTGCCGGACGTGGCGACCTGGAAGCGGATGGTCGCCAAGGCGATCCTGTTCAAGGAAACCCAGAAGATCGTCCGCCCTCTGGTTCCAGCGTTCCAAGCCAACGTCACCGTCTACACGGTGGCTCTGATCGCCAACCGTCTGGGCAGCCGCATCGACCTCGATCGCATCTGGAACAGCCAAGCTATTTCCGGCGAGATGAAGCAGCTGATCCGCACCTGGGCGGAAGAGATCAACCGGGTGCTACTCTCGTCAGCAGACGGACGGATGGTCTCGGAATGGGCCAAAAAAGCCGAGTGCTGGCAGGCCGTACTGGCGGCGAGCTACAGCCACCCCATCGGCGGTTCGCCAGAAATGCGATAGACCGAGAGCCCGCAGAGGTGGAGACGACCGATCCCAAGCGGCCCAGGCGCCACCGTGGCGACATCATGTCTCCCGAGACACGAAGCGCGGTGATGTCCCGCATCCGAGGAAAGGACACAGGACCGGAGAAGGCGGTGGCCGCCGGTCTGTCCTCGCTCGGCCTGGAATGGGAAAGTCACGTTCGGACGTTGCCGGGGCGACCGGATTTCGTCTTTGCGGCGGCCCGGGTGGCGCTCTTCGTCGATGGTGACTTCTGGCACGGCTGGCGGTTCCCGCTGTGGCGAGACAAGCTGTCCGAGAAATGGGAGGCGAAGATAGAGGCGACCCGCCGACGCGACGCCCGCAATCACCGGGAACTCCGGCGAATGGGATGGAAGGTAGTGCGGCTCTGGGAACACCAGATTGAATCGGATCTTCAATGCTGCCTTGCCCGAGTGGTTGAAGCTGTCAAGCAAAATACGGATTGAGCACACCAGACCTACCCGAACACCGGAACGTCACGAGATCTACGTGAATGGGTTGCTGCCACGGGAAAGTACTCTCGGCATTCCGTTCTTTTTGATGTCGCACTGTGAACCGGTGTTTCCGATCTGGCTTTGGTTCGTCTGACTTGATAGAAACTGACACCATGAGATTGAGAACCCTTGACCTTTTCTGTGGTGGCGGTGGCAGCAGCCTGGGTGCCCAGGTCGCGGGGGCGGAGATTGTTTGCGGCATTGATGCCTGGGACATCGCCAGCCAAACCTACAAGGCGAACTTTCCCAATGCTGCGGCACCGAACGTCACGCTCGGCGAAAAGTCCTCTCCGGTCGACCTCGGCCTGGACCTCGGCGACATCAACCTGATCCTGGCTTCCCCGGAATGCACCAACCACACCTGCGCCAAGGGCAATGCTCCGCGTAACGAGAACAGCAAGCGGACGGCCCGCTATCTTCTGAATTTCGCCCGTGTGTTGTCGCCCCGGTGGATGGTTCTGGAAAACGTCGTCCACATGAGGAAGTGGGACGGTTATGACCCGCTCGTGGCCGAACTCGGTGCTCTGGGCTACTATGTTCGCCGCCAAGTGCTGGATGCCGGAAGCTTCGGCGTCCCCCAGACCCGGCGGCGCCTGTTCCTGTTGTGCGACCGTGAGCGGATGCCCGACGAGGTACCGCTGCC
The DNA here is from genome assembly GCA_031291675.1 of Azospirillaceae bacterium. Taxonomy (GTDB): domain Bacteria; phylum Pseudomonadota; class Alphaproteobacteria; order Azospirillales; family Azospirillaceae; genus JARLIO01. Next base: position 59,514 of record JARLIO010000031.1, on the reverse strand, counting down.
TTTCGGCAGTGTTACGAAGACCGCGAGGGACATCCTGGATCCACCGGGAACGTGGTCATCACGTCCGCTTTACAGGGATGGGCGTGCCGTAAACACCATCGCTCGTGCAGAGAGGGCGATGCAGGATCTGGGGCGAGGAAAGGACTTTCTCATCGTCTACTACGGCTCGGACGGCAGCGGGGGCTGGCAGGCGTTGGACAAGCCAATCCGCACTTTGACCACCCTGGACCGGTTCGGGCTGGTCACCTGGAATGCCGACACGCCGATGCTGCGAATGCTCCAGGTGCCGGAGTTGAAGCGGGCCATGGGTTTTTGCGGAAAGCTGGATCACGGCTGCCGCCGGGATCGCATCATGCTCCTGGGAAACGGCGTGTGCCCGCCAGTGATGACGGCTATCGTGCGCTCGCTGACCGCTCCGGCGGTGATGGCGGCAGCAGCCGAATAGGCGCGCATCAATCAACGGCCCCGTCCACACTCAGCACGGCGGAGCCAGCCTGACCCGATGCTGCCATGGCGGGCGCGCGATGCTCTCTTTTTGGCAGCGCGAAAACATCCTCTGGTCTATAATTCATCATCATGGTTCATGCGCTGCCGACTTCCGTTGACGCGACCCACGCCCTGCTGCACCAGGGTCATTACGTTGCCGACTGCTCGTTGGCGACGGCGTTGTTTCTTGCGCTAAAACTTCATCGTCCGCTGTTCCTGGAAGGCGAAGCCGGGACCGGCAAGACCGAAATCGCCAAGGTTCTGAGCCAGACACTCGATCGTCGCCTGCTGCGCCTGCAATGCTACGAAGGGCTGGATCTCGCGGCTGCGGTCTATGAGTGGAATTATTCGCGCCAGATGATCGAGATCCGGCTTGCCGAAGCCGAAGGCGTGCAAAACCGCGACCGGCTGGCGGCCGACATTTTCGATGAGCGTTTCCTGATCAAACGCCCGTTGCTGCAGGCGCTGGAACCGACGCCGAACGGCCCACCCGTCCTGCTGATCGACGAAATCGACCGTACCGACGAACCGTTCGAGGCCTATCTGCTTGAGGTCCTGTCGGACTTCCAGATCACGATCCCGGAAATGGGGACGATCCGCGCCGAGGAACCCCCGATCGTGATCGTGACCTCGAACCGCACCCGGGAAATCCATGATGCACTGAAACGGCGCTGCTTCTATCATTGGGTTGATTATCCCGATGCGGCGCGGGAACTCGCCATCATCCGCCTCAAGGCACCGGGTGCCGGCGAGCGGTTGGCGGCCGAAGTGGTCGGCTTCGTCCAGCGCCTGCGCCGGATGGACCTGTTCAAGCTGCCCGGCGTCGCCGAAACCCTGGATTGGGCCCAGGCCTTGACGCAGCTCGACCGGCTGGAACTGGATCCGGCGGTGATCGACGACACGCTGGGGACCCTGTTGAAATACCAGGATGACATCGCGCGGATCCAGGGCAGCGAGGCCAACCGCATCCTGACCCAGGTTCGGGCCGAACTGTCCGCCGCGGCGATCGCCTCCTGAGGCCGGCGGATGGCCGACGACACACCGTCCCCGGGGACCGATCGCAACGACGGGCGGCTGGCGGTCAATCTGGCCCATTTCGCCCGCGCCCTGCGTGCCGCCGGCCTGCCGGTCGGCCCGGGCCACATTTTGCGGGCGATCGAGGCGGCCGAGGCGGTCGGGCTGGACCACCGACGCGATTTCTACTGGGCTTTGCACGCCGTCTTCGTCAACCGGCGTGACCAGGAGCTGCTGTTCGACCAGGTCTTTCATCTGTTCTGGCGCAACCCGGATCTGCTCAAGCGGATGATGGCACTGTTGTTGCCCGAACTCCGGACCGCGCTGAAGACACCACCGCCGGAACTGGCCCGCCGGGTCGCCGAGGCGATGACACCCGCCGCCAGCCCGAACGCCGCTGCCAGCGCTCCCGAGCCGCCGCCCGATCTTGAGATCGATGCCACCCTGACCTGGTCGGACCAGGAGCGGTTGCAGCGGATGGATTTCGACAAGATGAGCACGGCGGAAGCCGCGGCGGCCAAGGCGGCAATGGCCCGGCTGACCCTGCCGCTGCGTCAGGTCATGACGCGACGCTTCCGACCCGATGCCGGCGGTCCGCGCATCGATCTTCGTGCGACCTTGCGCCGAAGCCTGCGCCAGGGCGGCAATCTGATCGATCTGGCTCGCAAGCGCCGGCGCCAGCAGCCCCCGCCCCTGGTGATCCTGTGTGACATCTCCGGATCGATGGGCCGCTATTCGCGGATGCTGCTGCATTTCATGCACGCCATCACCAATGACCGCCAGCGGGTCCAGACCTTTCTGTTCGGCACCCGTCTGACCAATATCACCCGCCATCTGCGTCACCGCGACGTCGATCTCGCGCTGGCGCAAGTCACCGCCCAGGTCCCGGACTGGTCCGGGGGAACCCGGATCGGCGCCTGCCTTCATGATTTCAATCGGCTATGGGCACGCCGCGTCCTGGGCCAGGGCGCCTTGTTGCTGCTGATCACCGACGGCCTCGACCGCGAGGGCGGCGAAAGCCTGTCGGTGGAAATGCGGCGTCTTCACCGAAGCTGCCGTCAGCTGATTTGGTTGAATCCGCTGTTGCGTTTTGATGGTTTCGAACCCAAATCGAGCGGCATCAAGGCGATCCTGCCTCATGTCGACGCCTTTCTCCCGGTGCACAATCTCGAGAGTCTGGCGGCCCTGGCACAGGCGCTCAACCGACCGAAGCGCCGACGGGACGATACGATGGCGCGGTGGCTCGCCGCCCTGCCAACACCGACAACAGGAGGGAAAGCGCGATGAGCGCATTTGCCACACCGGATCAGATCCTGGAGCAGGCGGCAGCCTGGCATGCCGCAGGCCGAAAGGTCGCGCTGGCGACCGTGGTCCAGACCTGGGGGTCGTCACCGCGCCCGGTCGGCAGCCAGTTGGCGGTCGACGAAGCCGGAACCATGGTCGGGTCGGTCTCGGGCGGCTGCATCGAAAGCGCGGTCGTGCATGAGGCCCAACAGGCCATGCGCGATGGCGAACCGCGGATCCTGCGCTTTGGCATCAGCAACGAACAGGCCTGGGCGGTCGGCCTGGCCTGTGGCGGCAAGATCGAGATCTATGTCGAGGCCGTCGTATGAAGCGCGATCTTCTCGACCGCCTGGTCAGCGCCCGCGCCGACAAACACCCGGTCGCCCTGGTCACTGACCTGGGCACCGGGTTGCAGACGCTGGTCACCGATACCGTCGCCCATGGTGGTCTCGGGTTCGACGCCACCGACCTGACCGTGATCCGCCAGTGGCTCGACGCGGATCGCAGCGGGGTCATCGAAGACGACGAACGGCGATGGTTCGTCCAATCCTTCAATGCGCCGCCGCGCCTGCTGCTGGTCGGTGCCGTCCATATCGCCCAGGCCCTGGCACCGATGGCGGTGGTCGACGGCTTCGATGTCGTCGTCATTGATCCGCGTGGCGCCTTTGCCACCGATGCCCGGTTCCCCGGGGTCACGATCGTCAGCGAATGGCCCGATGACGCCCTGCAACAGTTGCGGCCGGATCGCCGCAGCGCGATCGTCACCCTGACCCACGACCCCAAGCTGGATGATCCGGCCTTGCATGCCGCCTTGCGCTCGCCGGCATTCTATATCGGCTCGCTGGGCAGCCGGTCGACCCATGCGGCACGGATCGACCGGCTGCGCGAGGCCGGCTTTGGCGAGGCCGACATCAAACGTATCCACGCACCGGTCGGGCTGGCGATCAAGGCGGCGACCCCCGCCGAGATCGCCACCGCGATCCTGGCCCAGATCATCCAGGTGCGGCGCACGGACGACAGCGGGGGCGCCAGAACCTGACGGCTTACGCCCGCAGAAATCACGTAAAAATCAGAAGCAAAAAAGGACCAGGGGATGGAATTCGGCCGGATACCGCTCGATGACGCCGAAGGCGCGTTGCTGGCCCATGCCGTGAAGCTGCCGCAGGGGCCGTTCCGGAAGGGCCGCGTCCTCAGCGCCGCCGATATCACCGCGCTGCGCGACGCGGGCATCCACGATGTCGTTGTCGCCCGCCCGGGTGCCGACGATGACGGCGAGGACTGGGCGGCGGCCCGGGTCGCGACCGCGGCGACCGGGGCCCATCTGGTCGCCAGCGCCGCCTTCACCGGCCGGGTCAATCTGTTTGCGACGGTTCCCGGTCTGGTCTTGATCGACGTGTCCCGCCTGCATGCGCTCAACCTGGTCAACGAGGCCGTGACCATCGCCACGCTGCCGGCGTTCGCCGTCGTCGAACCGCGCCAGATGGTGGCGACAATCAAGGTGATCCCCTTCGCCGTGCCCCGGACCGTAGTCGATCGCTGCGCCGCAGAGGCGGCGGCGGGCCCACCGCTGATCCGGATCGCGCCGTTTCAATCCCTGTCCTGCTCCCTGGTTCAGACGCGGCTCGACGGCACCAAAAGCGCGATGCTCGACAAAACCACGGCCGTGACCCGGAACCGTCTGGCGGCCTTGGGTTGTCGCCTCGATCAGGAGTTCCGGGTCGCCCACGAGCGGGACGCCCTGGCCCGGGTCATTGCCGATGTCCGGCTCACCGGCAGTGATCTGGTGTTGATCGCCGGCGCCTCGGCGATCACCGACCGCCGCGACGTCGTGCCTGCCGCGATCGAACAGGCCGGTGGCCAGGTTCGTCATTTCGGCATGCCGGTGGATCCCGGCAATTTGCTGCTGTTGGCCGATCTGCCGGTGCCGGAACCGCGCGCCGCCCGCGCATGGATCCCGGTGTTGGGACTTCCGGGTTGCGCCCGGTCGCCGACGACCAATGGCCTCGACTGGGTGCTGGAACGCCTTGCCGCCGGGCTGACCGTGACCAGCCACGACATCTGCCTGATGGGGTTGGGGGGATTGCTGAGCGAGAGTCAGAGCCGGCCACTGCCGCGCGCCGAGGCGACGCCGAAAGTCCCGTCCGCACCGCGGATCGCCGCCATCGTCCTGGCCGCGGGACAATCCCGGCGCATGCGCGGCCCCAACAAATTGCTGATCGATGTCGGCGGCACACCGATGGTGGCCCGGGTGGTCGAGGCCGCCCTGGCCTCGCAGGCCGCACCGGTGATCGTTGTCACCGGTCATCAACAGAGCGCGGTGACGGCGGCGCTCGCCGGTCGGGCGGTAACCCTGGTCCACAACCCCGCCTTTGCCGACGGCCTCAGCACCAGCCTCGGAGCCGGCGTCGCGGCGCTGCCCGAGGATATCGACGGGGTTTGCATCTGCCTCGGCGACATGCCGACCGTGCCGGCTGTCGTGCTAAGCCGGCTGATCGCAGCCTACAATCCCGTCGAAGGCCGGACGATCTGCGTCCCGACCTTCGACGGGCAACGCGGCAATCCGGTGCTCTGGGACCGACGATTTTTCGCGGCGATGCAGGAGCTTCGGGGCGACTCTGGCGCCAGACACCTGATCGACGCCTATCGCGATCAGGTCTGCGAGGTCAGCGTCGACGACAACCAGATCCTGTTCGACATCGACACCCCGGAGAGCTACGCCGACGTCCTGAGCCGACACTGAGGGCAGGACGCCAGGCGCGGTCAAGCAGCGCCGGCCAGGGCCAGCCAGCGCGACGCCAGCGTCACGGCCAGTTGCTCAATGCGCGGCCAGGGGGCCCCGCCCAGCGCCGTGGCCAGTGCGGCGAAGTCGGTGGTCAGCGGCCGTGGCAAGGGCGCGAGCCACGCGGCGACAAGGTCGGCATCGACCTCGGGATGAAACTGCACGCCGTAGATATTGCCGCCGATGCGGAACGCCTGGTTCTCGCAGGCGGCACCGCGGGCCAGCAACCGCGCCCCCGGCGGCAGATCGAATGTGTCGTAATGCCAGTGCAGCACCGGTTCGACGGCACCCAGAACACCAAACACCGGGTCATCCCGGGCATCTGTGGTCAGCGTGACGGTGCCGAATCCGACCTCCAGCCAGCCCTGCGACCGCACCGTGGCGCCGAAGGCCCGGGCGACCAGTTGACTGCCGAGACAGATCCCGAACACCGGCTTTCCGGCGGCCGCGTAAGCCCGGATCAGATCGAGCAGGGCCGGATAATAGGGATGACCGGCATCATCGGTGGCACTCTGCGGTCCACCCAGGATCATCAGCCCGGCATGGGCGTCGGCGCCGCGAGGCAGGGGATCACCTTCGAGCGGCCGCACGATGTCGAGAATCGCGCCGGCGCGTTCGAGTTCGCTGCCGACCGCGCCCACCGGCGTTTCACGATGATTCTCGACGACCAGAATCCGCATTTCCGCTCCGCCAACGCACACCCATCGGATCGGCCGGGAATCATTTATTGGCCGTGACCGCGCCGATCGCAGCGCCCCCGGCGCCCCCGATCAAGGCCCCGGCAACCACACTGCCACCGGCGGTCGCTGCAATCAACGCACCACCGGCGACGCCGAGGCCGCCACCGATCAGGGCGCGGTTCTCACGATGCGACAAGTTACTGCACCCCCCCCGTCCCCAGCAGCAGAAGCGCACAAAGACCCGCTGCAATCCTGTTCATACCTCACCTCTTTCAGTTCGGCCGCGAAAGCTCCCGGAAATGGACCCGAACGCCGCGGCGGCCACCTCCCGCAGGAAACCGCAACGCCGGCGCCGCGTGTTGCGACAAATTTGGGACGCCGCCGGCGATGGGGAGCGGAGCGCTCCCGTTCTGGAACGCTTGCTTCATCGCCACGGCACGCGCCGCTGGAGGCCCTGTTGGGAGACGACGCCGAATAGGGTCGTGTCCCCTGACACCGCATCGCACATAAGCTGACTGATTGGGCGATCGTCGCCCTATCGGACCCGCCACCGGCCCGACCCGGCAATCGGGCAGGTCGCAGCGCGACGGCGACGGCGACGTGGCATGGATCCAGACTCGCGGAACCTCCTGCGAGCCGGCTTCCGGAGCGATCGTCGGGTTGCAGTTGAAACATTGTTAAAGGCTCCGGCAGCCCCGGTTGCCCCCAACCTTGCGGTTGGACGAACCCTTGGGCCATGATCAGGCGGTGTTTCGTTTCCGCCCGCTGAGGATGCCCGCCGATGGAACTGATCAACTCCATCATCCTCGTCAGCGCGATACTCCTGGTGCTCAGTATCGTCACCAGCGTAATCGCGCTGCGCATCGGTGCGCCGCTGCTGCTGTTTTTCCTGGCCATCGGCGTTGTCGCCGGCCCGGACGGCCTGGCCGTGGTGCATTTCGAGAGTGTCGAGGCCGCCTATCTGATCGGCAGCATCGCGCTGGCAATCATCTTGTTTGAAAGCGGGCTCGATACCCCGATCCTCAGCTATCGCCGCGCCGCGGCGCCGGCCTTGACGCTGGCGACCGTCGGCGTCCTGATCACCGCCGGCCTGGTTGGTATCGCCGCACAGTTCCTGTTCGACCTGAGCCGGCTTGAGGCCCTGCTGCTGGGCGCGGTTGTGGCCTCGACCGACGCCGCCGCGGTTTTTCTGTTGCTACGCGTCGGCGGGGTCACGATCCGCGGCCGGGCCCGCTCGATCCTGGAAATCGAATCGGGGACCAACGATCCGGTCGCGATCTTTCTGACCCTGAGCCTGTCCGGGGCGATCGCGGCCGGATCCACGGCGCCGGGCTGGTCCCTGCTGATCGACCTGCTGCGCCAGGCCGGGATCGGGATGGCGCTGGGCGCGGTCGGTGGCGGCGTCATCGCACTGGCACTCAATCGTTTGCGCCTCGATCCCGGCCTGTTGCCGATCGCCGCCCTGGGGCTGGCGCTGCTGACCTTTGCGGCAACGACGGACGCCGGCGGCTCCGGTTTTCTCGCGGTCTATGTTGCCGGCCTGATCGTCGGCAATCTGCCGCTGCGCGGCCGTCTCGGCTTGCGTCGCTTCCTCAGCGGCCTGACCTGGCTCAGCCAGATCGTGATGTTCGTGATGCTGGGCGTGCTGGCAACCCCGTCGAGTTTTGGCCCGGTCCTGGGACCGGCGATCGCCCTGTCCCTGTTTCTGATCCTGGTGGCACGGCCCCTGGCGGTCTCGCTCTGTCTGATCCCGTTTCGCATCGGTGTCGCCGAAACGACCTTCATCGCCTGGGTTGGCTTGCGGGGCGCGGTCTCGATCCTGCTGGCGATCGTGCCCAACCTGATGGCGTTGCCCCAGGGCTCGCTGTTCTTTGCGGTCGCCTTTATCATCGTGACGGTGTCACTGCTGGTTCAGGGCTGGATGATCCGTCCGATGGCGCGCTGGCTGCGTCTGATCGTCCCGCGCCGCCTGGGCCCGGTCGACCGGATCGAGCTCGACCTTCCCGGTAATGCCGACCAGGAACTGGTCGCCTATTCGATCCTGGAGGGCAGCCCGGTGGCCCGGGGCCAGCGCCTGCCCCGCTGGGCCCGGCCGGCTCTGGTGATCCGCGGCGGCCGCGTCATCCCGGTCCACGCCGCCCGCCCCTGGACCGTCGGCGATCATGTCTATCTGTTTGCCGCCCCGACACGGATCCCGCTGCTGGACCGGCTTTATGCCGGCAGCCGGCCGCTGTCCGAGGATGATCGCGACTTTTTCGGCGATCTGGCCTTTCACCCGGGGGTGACGCTCGGGACGCTGGCCGAACTCTATGGCCTGCCCCTGACGGTCGAGAATGCGAACCGCACCCTGGCCGACCTGTTCGATGCCGAATTCCAGCATGCCGGCGAAATCGGCGACCGGCTGCGCCTGGGCACGGTAGAACTCATCATTCGCGATATGGAAAATGGCCGCATCGTCAAAGTCGGCCTCAGCCTCCAACCCGACCGGAAGACCTCGGCACGTCTGCCATTGTTCGAGCAACCCCTGGCGCACCTGTCCCGCTTTGCCGTGGCAACCACGCGCCGATGGCCATGGAAGCGTCGTGCTGGCAAAAACCGCGGCTAGAAAGAGACAGTGGCGCGGGCCCGAAAGCACCGGTCACCGAGTGAGGGACTGAACCCTTCTCATCCTCGTTCGCGTGATCCACAGGATCAAAACGGCCCCAGCGAGTGTGGCGGCGACGTTATAGAGCATCGCGCCCGCAAACGCGGCGGCATAAGGGGTCACATCGTGATGACCGACCACCGGATGCGCCGCAAGAAGGCGCATGAACAACATGCTCACGATCGCAATGCCGAAGGCACCGCCGATCTGCTGCATTGTGGAGATGATGCCGGCGGCCATACCGGCATAATGCGCTTCGACGAATCCAATCGCAAAGCTGAGCAGCGGCGGGCCCGATAGTCCCTGGCCGATGCCGAACAGGACCATTCCCATGATGAAAACGAAGCGATGCCCCACGCCACCCGAAATCATGCTGCCCAGAGCGGGCGCGATCTGGCACAGCCAGAAAAAGCCAGCGGCATAGACCACCATTCCGCCCGCAACGGCCTTGTATCCAAACCGGGTGACCAGCCGATTGGCGATCAACGAAGCACCGATGAAACCGATGCTCATCGGCGTCAGCAGGCTACCGGCCCTGAGCGGCGTCACCCCGAAGCCCGACTGCATCATCAAGGAAAAACACAGAAAAAATGAGGCGGGAGTCGAGTAGATCAGCAGCACGACGCTCGCGGCGCCGGCGAATCCACGATTGCCGAAAAGGGCGAAATCAATCGTCGGCGAGCCGCCGGCACGCGCCAGCCACCGCTCCCAGAGAACGAAAACCACCAACAAGAAAAATCCGGCGCTGCCGCTCGCCGCGGTCCAGGTCGGCCAGCCAGCCGCCTCGCCTTCCAGCAAGGGCACCAGCAGCAATATCAGGCCGATTGTCACCAGGGCGAGACCCGGTCCGTCGAGCCTGGCGGCTTCCGCTGCCTTCGATTCCGGGATGGTGCCGGCAAGCCTTATGGCCACAAGGCCGATCGGAAGATTGAGGAAGAAGATAATACGCCAGCCCAGCCCGAACAGATCGCTCCAGACGATCAGACCGCCGAGGATCTGACCAGCGATGGCCGCAAGGCCGAGCACCATTCCGAAAAGGCCGAACGCGCGACGACGGCCGGCATCGTCGTACAGAACGCGCAACAAGGCATAAACCTGTGGCAACAGGATGGCGCCGCAGGTGCCTTGAAGAAGGCGCGCAGCGATGAGGCTTTCCGGATCGAAGGCAAGGCCGCACAGGACGGAGCTCAACGAAAAGCCGGCCATGCCGAGGACAAACATCCGGCGCCGGCCGTAAATATCACCAAGCCGCCCACCGGTGATCAGCACCGTACCAAAGGCCAGGGCATAGCCGGCAACGATGAAACCAATCTGCGAAAAGTCGGCATGGATGTCGGTTTTCAGGCCCGGGATCGCCACATTGACCACGAAGACATCGAAGGTCACGACGAACCCACCCAACAGCAAGACCCCAAGTCCAAGGAACGAGAGCGAGGGAGCAGAGGACGGGAGGCAACGGCGTGGGGCAGCATTAACAAGGGTGGTGGACATGGCGGCTCCAAGGTTGAAGCCGATCGATAGACCCCCCAGGATCATGGTACTATGTAAGAAATTATGCTGTTACTAAAAGTAATAAGATGAACAGTCGGCTTGCGCACACACGATCCGAACTTGCCGATTTCCTGCGTCGCCGACGGGAGAGCCTGTCACCGCTCGATGTCGGCCTGCCCGCAGGCCAAAGACGACGCACACCGGGCCTGCGCCGGGAAGAGGTGGCGGCGCTCGCCGGCGTCGGCCTGACCTGGTACACATGGCTGGAACAGGGGCGTGACATCAGCGTTTCGACCGCCTTTCTCGACCATGTGGCCGGCGTGCTGCGTCTCGACGAGACGGAGCGGCGCCATCTCTTCCTGCTGGCCCACCATCGCCCGCCCTCGACGCTCGCCAAACGCTGGTGCCGCCTTCCCCCGTTCGTGCGCCGCCTGATCGATGATCTGCCGACACGGCCCGCCCATGTCCTGAATCTGCGCTGGGATGTGATCGGCTGGAACACCAGCTCCGATCGCCTGTTCGGTTTTTCCGAGCAAACAGAAGCCGAGCGCAACATGCTCTGGATGCTGTTTCGCGACGACACGCTATCCAGCAGGATCGTGGCATGGGATCGCCATGCGGCGCAGATCGTGGCAAGCTTTCGCCGCGATTTCGCGCAAGCCCCCGACGACCCGGACATGCTCGCGCTGGTCGGGACGCTGTGCGCCACATCACGACCTTTCCATGACCTCTGGCATCGCCACGATGTTCATGGGTGCTGCCAGGGCAAGCGAAGCTTCATCACCGATAGCGCCGGTCTGGTCCGCTACGAGCATGCGAGCTTTGTTATCGACGAGGATCACCACCTGCGTCTCGTGATCTACGCCACCCTTCCCGGCAACGAGGTCGAGACGTGAGAGGTCCCATCCCCGCCGTTACCCCTCTTGCGGCGTCGCGGCTCAAATCCGCGTCGTCCCCAGCCCTTGATCAAGGGCTGGCGCTGTCCGGATACAACGCACCGGGCTCCAGGCTGCGGTACAGCTGGCCCCCCATGGCGCGGCACCGCGTCCAGGGCATCGACAGGCGGCTGCCGTCGCGCAGCGCGCATTCCACCATGTCGGTGCCAAACATCTGCCCGGTCAGGCGGGCCGCCGGCGCGTTGACCGGCGGCACGCTGTCCGGGGTCAAGGCATAATATTGCCAGGTGTCGGGATCATTGATGTAAAAGACGGCGCTGTCGCGATAGGCAAAGAAACCATTTTTCTCGATCGAGATCGTCAGCACCAGTTCGGTCTGGGTTTCATCGGGCAAAACCCGGACAGCGTCGACGAGGGTGCCGCCCAACAGCCCCAGGCTCGTCTGCGCGCCGGCCCGGGCCAGCGCCGAACCGACATACACCCCCGACCCCAGCGCGGTGTAGGGGCCCGGCAGCGTAGCATTGTCGCGCGGCGTCCGATGCGCCACCAGGATCACGTCATAGCGGATCTCGGCGAGATCGGTGCGCGGCTGGGTGGCCACGGCATGGCCGCGCTGGACGAACGCCGTCGTCAAGTCCTGCTGAAACACCTCGGCAAACAAGGTCTTGCCCACCCGGTTTGCCATCAGCACGACCGGATCCCGCGGTTCGTCCGGTTTGCGGCCGGATTTTTCTACGAGATAGTCGGACACCGCCGCGGCCACGTGATCGGCAATCACCTGCCAATGCGCCGCCGATTGCACCCGCGGCTGCGTGTCGACAGTAAACGGCGTCGCCACCGGAACGGCGCTGCACCGGCACAGGCCCAGGATCAACCCCAGCATCGGCAAGAGGCACAATAGCCGCCGCATCATCTCGTCCCCTGTCGTCGGCCCCCGGATAGACGCCAGTTAGGGCCGCTTCGATCCCAGGTTCAACCGGAAAATCGGCAACATCCCCGCGCAGCGTATCCGCCGCACCACGGTGACCCGGCGCGCGCGGCCGTCACACCGCCGGGCTGCCGATCACCGGAAATCGGTCGCGGATGCGGCGGTCAAGCCAATCGCGCACCGTGCGAAAGCCACTGAGCATCACGTCGCGCGAACCTTCCAGCGCGGTCGGATCGAAGGTGTGCCAGAACTCGACGTCACAGGCCATGGTCCGGGTCATCTCGACAGCGCTGTGCTGGGCCTCCGGCGACAGGGACACCACGAGATCGAAGCTGGTGTCCTCCAGATCCTCGAAGCATTTCGAGTGGTGCCGTGACAGGTCGATGCCGATTTCGTTCATCACCACGATGACGAACGGATCGATTTCCCCGTCGCGCACCCCGACGGAGTCCACGAAGATCCGGGTGCCGTGATAGCGTTTCAGCAGGGCCTCCGCCATCGGCGACCGGATCGCATTGTAGGTGCAAGCAAACAGGACGCTGGAGGGCAATGCTGCGTTCACCATCAGCCCCGAATATGGAGCACGCAGATCAGGGTAAACAGCCGCCGTGCGGTCTTGAGGTCCATCGTCACCTTGTCAGCCAGCCGTTCACGCAACAATTCGGAACCTTCGTTATGCAGGCCGCGCCGTCCCATGTCGATGGCCTCGATCTGCGACGGTGTCGCTTTGCGAATGGCTTGATAATAACTGTCGCAAACCAGGAAATAATCGCGAACAATGGCACGAAACGACAGCAACGATACGGCGATCTCGGTCAGAGGCTCGCCCTCCGCCGTCCGCACATCGAAGATCAGTCGATTGTCCTCGATTCTCAGCCGCAAGGCAAATGGCCCGGCGTCGGGATGCTCACACGGCATGAATTGATTGTCTTCGATCAGGTCAAAAATCGCGACCGCCCGCTCATGCTCGACCTCGGGCCGGCGGTGCACCTCGTTGCGCTCCACCAGCTCGACATCGATAATGCGTTGACGATCCGATTCGGCCGTCACGGAACGGGCTCGCCCAGGCGCAGCGCCACCGACCGGGCATGCGCCTCGAGCCCCTCGGCCCGGGCCAATGTCACCGCGGCGGGACCGATCACCGCGAGGCTCGCCGCCGTGCAACCGACCAGTGTCGTCCGCTTCATGAAATCGAGCAGATTGAGCCCCGACGAGAACCGGGCACTGCGCGCGGTCGGCAGCACATGGTTGGGCCCGGCAACATAATCGCCGATCGCTTCGGGTGTATGCCGGCCGAGGAAGATCGCCCCGGCGTTGCGGATTTTCCCGGCCAACCCTTCGGGGTCGGCGACCGCCAGTTCCAGATGTTCCGGCGCCAGACGATCGATCAACGGCACCGCGGCCGCCCAGTCGGGCACCAGGATCACCGCGCCATGGTCACGCCAACTGGCGCCGGCAATCTCGTGGCGCGGCAGCGCCGCCAACTGGCGCTCGATCGCCGCCTGCACCGACTGGGCGAAGCCCGCATCGTCGGTGATCAGAATCGACTGGGCGCTGGCATCATGTTCGGCCTGCGACAAAAGATCGGCGGCGATCCAGGCCGGGTCATTGACGGCGTCGGCAACGACCAGGATTTCCGAAGGACCGGCGATCATGTCGATGCCGACGGTGCCAAACACCTGGCGCTTGGCCGCGGCGACATAGGCGTTGCCGGGACCGACGATCTTGTCGACCGGCCGAATCGTCGCGGTGCCATAGGCCAGGGCGGCGATGGCCTGGGCGCCGCCAATCCGATAGATCTCATCCACCCCGGCGAGCCGCGCCGCCGCCAGCACCAGCGGATTGAGCCGGCCGTCAGGGGTCGGGACCACCATGACGAGCCGCGACACTCCGGCGACCTTGGCCGGGATCGCGTTCATCAGCACCGAGCTGGGATAGGCAGCAGTGCCGCCGGGCACATAGAGCCCGACGGCACCGATCGCCGTCCAACGGGCGCCCAGCCGGACCCCGGCACTATCGGTGAATTGCAAGGGTTCGGGGGTCTGGCACCGGTGGAATGCCTCGATCCGTTCCGCCGCCACCTGCAGCGCCGCGAGGGTTTCCGGGGCACAGCGGGCGATGGCGGCATCGACCTCGTCGCGGCCGATCGCCAGCCCCTGCGCGGTAATGGTCATCCGGTCGAACCGGGCGGTGTAATCGATCACCGCGGCATCGCCATCGCGACGCACCGATTCGACGATCGCGGCGACCACGCTCTGGACATCGGCCTGGGCTTCGCGCTTGCCGGCCAGCAGGGCCTCAAAGCGCGCCGCGAAATCGGCGGCGCGGCTGTTCAACTCACAGGGCATCGGTTGCCATCCTGAACCGTTCAATCCATCCCGTCAGATCGTCGGGCCGCGTCTTCAGGGCCGCACGATTGACAATCAACCGCGAGCTGATATCGGCGATATGCTCGATCTCCACCAGCCCGTTGGCCTTCAGTGTGGCCCCGCTGGACACCAGGTCGACGATTCGCCGGCACAGGCCCAGCGTCGGCGCCAATTCCATGGCACCGTTCAATTTGATGCACTCGGCCTGCACACCCCGGGCGGCAAAATGGCGGCGGGTGATCTCGGGATATTTGGTGGCAACCCGGACATGGCTCCAGCGGGCCGGATCGTCGCCCTCGACCATATCCTCGGGCTCGGCAACCGCGAGGCGGCAGCGGCCGATGCGAAGGTCGAGCGGCGCATAGATCTCGGGATAATCGAATTCCATCAGGACGTCGTTGCCTGCCACCCCCAGATGGGCCGCGCCGAAGGCCACGAAGGTCGCGACGTCAAACGACCGGACCCGGATCAGGCTCAGATTGGGGATATTGGTGGCAAAGCGCAGCAAGCGACTTTCCGGATCGTCGAAAGCGGCCTCGGGCTCGATCCCGGCAAGGCCGAGCAACGGGCGCACTTCCGACAGGATGCGTCCCTTCGGCAAGGCCAGCACCAACGCATCGGCCGACGACAAAGACAAAGACAAGGGCTACTCCGACACTCGGGTCTCAGGGTTCAGCGCACGGCTGCGGAGTGTAAGCGGCTTGCCCCTGACGCGTCCAGAGTCCTGGCCCCGGTTCGCGGCCGGCGTGATGAAACGGGCCCCGGCCCCGGTCGCGGATCGCGCCCGGAGACAACCCGCCCGGGACAACCGCCCGGGACAACCATTGCGAATATTAGGCGAGTCATTTATCATGTTGAAATTATCATCATGAAAATTGACTATTAGCGGCGATGTTGCGATGGCCCAGGGCCATGACCGTGGTCATTTGCCGGTGCGCCGCGTTGGGGATCATGCTTTTGAAAAACGCTGTCACAACGACAATGCGGAAGGCTTTGACGCGATGACCGTGATCGAGAAATCCCCACGGCTGAACGACCAGCAGATCCGCGAGGCGATCCTCGACCATCAACGGTGGCTGCGATCGCGCGGCGGTCGCAAGGCGGATCTCAGTTTTTGCGACCTGTCGTCCTTCGCGCTCGCCGGTGTCAACCTGTCGAGCGCCAAATTCTCCGGTGCCAACCTGGCCAAAGCCAATCTGCGCGGCACCAACCTGTCAAACGCCGATCTTTTCGGCGCCGATCTCGAAGCTTGTGATCTGACCGACGCCAACCTGGTCGGCGCCGACCTGCGCGGCGCCAATCTCAATCGCTGTCTGTTGACCAATGCCAACATGCGGGGCGCCGATCTGCGCGCCGGCCAATTGCAGACCGCCGATGGCAGCAATTCCCAGCGGGGTGGCGCCACGACGCTGGTCGAAGCCCAGCTCAACCAATCCATTCTGATTGACGCCCATCTCAATGGAGCCGATCTCACCGGTGCCGATCTCAGCGACGCCGATTTGTCGGGCGCCGAACTGACCAGGACGGTGCTGCTGGGGGCCGACCTCAGCGGGGCGGTGCTGAAAGGCGCGATCCTGGCCAAAACGGTGGTCATGGCCTCAGCGCTGGAAACCACGAAGGGCTGTGCGCTGACCGCGGGGGCAATCGCCGAGCCCGACTACATCCCGATGACCCCGGGCGCCTTCCTGGCCGCGGTGACCAGCCATGAGCAATGGGCCGCGACCGGCGGGAAGGTCGGCCGGCGTCTCGACCTTGATCTCGTCGTCGTACCCCCGATCGCGATGAGCGGCCGCACCCTGTCGGGTTCGCGCCTGCGCCGATGCCGCTTCGTCGGCGGCTCCTGGCGTCGCGTCACCTTGCAGATGGCGGACCTGTCCTATAGCGACCTGCAAGGCATCGATCTCAGCGGGGCGGATTTACGCGGAACCAGTTTCCGGCGCGCCAATCTGGCCTCGGCCAACCTCGCCGGGGTCAATGCCGGTGCATTCCCGCTGGCCGACGGGCGGAGCTGGCCCACGAATTTCGATGCTGCCGATTTGCGCGGGATCGATCTGACAGATGCCACGCTTGATGACAGCATTTTGTCGATCGCGATCACCGAACCCACCCCGACACCAACGACGGCGCGAAGCGCCGACCAGGAACGGCGGCGGCATCGGCGCTACCGCTCATCGGGTCTGAGCCTGTTGGCAGAGGGCGAGGATTTCCGTTCGCTCGACTGGTCGATCGGCGGGATGCGCTTGCGCGGCGGCGGCCACTTACAGGCAGGCGCACGGATCCAGGGCACGCTGATGCTGAATGACCCACCTTGTGCCGCGGACGACGTCGAGCTCATCGTCATCGACGCCAATCCGCGGAAAGGCACCTTTTCGGTTCAATTCGACGGGCACAATCAGGCCCTCAAACGCCTGCTCCACGCCGCCTACACGAGGGCGACGCAGTCCTGAAACAACGCGGCAGACGTCACGGCCCCGGACGTGACGTCGATCGCCTCAGCTCCAGGCGTGCAGCGGTGGGTTGACGCCGTTGAGGGCATGATTGCCGACAATCGCGTATTTCCAGCGTACCGGGTCGTGCAGGGTATGGACGCGGGCGTTGCGCCAATGCCGGTCGAACCCGTGTTCGGCCAGCACCGAGCGGGTGCCAGCCAGCTCGAACAGGGTGTTGGTCGCCTCGATCGCGATCTCGGTGCTGAGGATCTTGGCCTCAGCGACCGCGATCTGGGCTTTGGCGACGGTGTCGGCATCGGGTTTGGCGACGGCCGCGTCAACCGCGAGACCGGCCTTGTCCTGCAACGCCTCGGCGGCGTGCAGCCGGAGAGTAAGCCGCCCGACGGCCTGGATTGTGTAGGGATCGTCGGATGCGCGGTCGACCCCGGCATCGACCCAGGGCCGGCTGTGATTCCGGACGAAGGAAATGGTGTCGTGGATCGCCGCCTCGGCGATGCCAACATCCACCGCGACCTGGATGATCTGAAAGATGGCGCCATCCGCCGTCGGCTTGTCATAGCCCTTGTAGCCCGGCACCAGATGGCTCTTCGGCACCTTTACATTATTGAGAATCACGGTGCCGCTGGCGGTGGTGCGCTGGCCGAAGCCCGACCAGTCGTCGATCACGCTCAGCCCTTCGGCGTCGCGCTCGGCGATGGCGTACCAGGCACGGTTCTGGTCATCGACGGCGACGATCGGCACCAGATGGGCCAACAGCGCGCCGGTCGAATAGAATTTGCGGCCGGTCACGATCACGGCGTCACCCGCGTCGGTGAAGCGGGTCGCGAATTCCGCCGCACGCTTGGTGCCAAACTCGGAAAAGGCGTTGCCAAAGCGCACGCCCTTCAGCACCTCGCCGAACAGCAGCCGCTGCTGGGCCTCGTCCGAGACGGTGCGAATGGCGGCGATCACGCCCAGATGGTTTTGTGAGATCTGCGCCAGCGAGGGGTCGGCGGCGGAGACGATCTGTACCACCTTGGCCACCGTCGCGTAGGACAGTTCCGGCCCACCGAAAGCTTTCGGCACATTGATCGACCACAGCCCGCTCTGCGAGAAGGCGTCGAGTTCAGCGATCGGCAGCCGACGTTCGCGGTCGCGCGCCGCGGCGGTCGGCGCGACCGCCTGGGCCAGCGCCTGGGCGGCGGCAATCGCCTCGGCATCGTTTGCGATGATCGCGGCCGGGCTCGCCGGACGCGGCAGACCAGGCACGCCCTGCGGCGCGATTTGGTCGGTAACCAGGGCCAGACTCATGCTCATGTCCTTATCTGTGAGGTATACCGAATTCAGAGTCAGTGCGAACGGGCGGCACCATCGACGACACCGAAGCCGAGATAGAATGCTTTGATGTCGTCCCGCTCCCGCAGTTCGGCCGCCGTTCCTTCGAGCACGGTTCGGCCATTTTCCAGCACCACCGCGCGGTCGGCGTGACGGAGCGCCACGGCCGAGTTCTGCTCGGCGACCAGGATCGATAGCCCCTCCTCCCGGTTAAGAGCCTTGAGGGCATCGAAGATCGCCTCGACGAGCAACGGGGCCAGCCCCATCGACGGTTCATCGAGCACCAGCAGCCGGGGACCGGCCATCAGGGCCCGGCCGATCGCCGTCATCTGCTGTTCACCGCCGGAGGCCAGGCCCGCGAGCGTGCGCCGCTTGTCGCGCAGCCGCGGAAACAGCGCGTAGATCTGGTCAAGATCGCGACGATGTTCAGTTCGCGATCGCCGCCGGGCGAGCCCGCCGACGACCAGATTGTCTTCGACCGTCAGCGAGCGAAAGCAATGCCGCCCTTCCAGCACCTGGACCAGCCCCTGACGGACCAGTTCGTACGGCCACCGGCGGACGGCATCGGATCCGTCATAGGTGATCGATCCGCCGGTCACCTGCCCCCGTTCCGCGCCCAACAGGGCCGACAGCGCTTTCAGCGTCGTCGTCTTTCCGGCGCCATTGGCCCCCAGGAGTGCCACAATTTCCCCGGTCCGCACCGTCAGATGGACGCCCGACAGGGCCCGGATTGCGTGGTTGTAGGTGGCCTCCACCCCGTCCAGGGACAGCAGGATTTCACGGATCGTCATGGCGGCTCCCTCCGGGCAGGTCAGTTGGTCGCCTCTTCAACGGCCGGATCGCGAACCGGGAGGCTGTGTTCTTTGGCGTAGGCAAGCGACGATTTCTCGATGATCGGCCGCAGCAGCGCCCAATCCGGCGCGATCCAGTCGGAGACAACCTTCCATTTGGCGCCGTCCCATTGCTGAAACGTGACGCGCCCTTCGCCCTCGTGGTTGGCGAGGCTGACATTGATCGAATGGAACAGGCCCTTGGCGCCGAGAGCCTCGACCCGCGCCGGATCAAGCTTCAAATGCTCAAAACCCCAGCGCACCTCGTCGCCGGTAAGCGTCCGGTGGCCAAATTTCTCCTGGGCGATCCGCACCGCCTCGACATTGAGAATGCCGTTGACGATGCCGAGGTTGTGATAGACGGAGCCAATTCTCTTCTTGTCCTCCAGATTACCCTTGCCAGCGCCATAGACCGTCTTGACGATCTCCTGGAGCACCGGGTACTCGGCGCCCGAGGCCTGGGTGGTGATCGCGGTGTAGCCCTTGGCGGCGTCGCCGGCCGGGATCACGTCCTCCTCGGAATTGGACCAGACATTGCCGATGATGTGATCCACCGGGAAACCGACCTTCTGGGCGGTCTTGAGGGCAACCGGGTTCATCACCCCCCAGCCACGCAGGATCACATAGTCAGGCTTGGCGCGGCGGATGGTCAGCCACTGCGACTGCTGCTCGTTGCCGGGATGCGGCACCTCGATCTGCTCCAGCGAGAAGCCGTACTTCTCGGCCAGAAGCTGGTAGATGGGAATCGTCTCCTTGCCGTAGGGCGAGCCGTGATAGAGCACCACCAGCTTCTTGCCCTTGAGCTTGTCCTGTCCGCCCTCCCTGGCCGCGATGTAATTCACGATGCCGGAGGTCTCGCTGTAGGGATTGAGCAGCAGCGGGAAGACATATTTGAACACCCGGCCATCGGTCGAATCCGTGCGGCCATGGTTGATTGTGATCAACGGTGCCTTGTCCGCGGTGACGTCGTCTATCATCGCATAGGCGATGCCAACGGACAGCGGATTCCAGGCGGCAATACCAGCGTGGCTCTTCTGCCGCTTGTAGCACTCGACGCCGCGCTCGACCTCGTATTGGGTCTCGCACTCGTCCCACGTCAGCTTGACCCCGTTGACGCCACCGTCGCGGATGTCGATCAGGTTGAGATAGTCGATGAACCCGCCGAAGAAGCCGGTGCCACCGGCGGCGTAGGGGCCGACGCGGTAGCTCTGCAGCGGGAAATACTGCTCGTCAGCCGGGGCAGCGACGGCCGGCAGCAGCGCCAGGGAGCCGAGAACCGCGCCGAAAAAGGCACGTCTGAGGATATTCGGAAGCGACATCGAGCTTGTCTCCGTTGACTTGAAAGGCAGGGATGGCCCGGGGAACGGGCCGCATTTTCAGGCGCGGCCGGCGGTGATCCAGGGGGTGATCCAGGGGGTGATCCGGCGGGTCATCCGGTCGACCAGGGCCGAAAGCCCGGCCGGCTCGGCGATCAGGAAGACGATGATCAGCAGACCCAGAACGACGCGCTGGCTCATCTCCAGCACGCCGCTGTCGAACAGACCGCCCAGCAACGCGTCGCCGAGGCGGGCCAGTCCCAGCGGGAAGATGACGATCAGCGCAGCGCCCAGGAACGCGCCCCGGAGCGAGGCAAGGCCGCCGATGATGACGATGAACAGAATCTGGAACGAACGGTCGAGATTGAAGCCCGCTGGTTCGACATTGCGCAGATAGGCGAAGGCCCATAGCACGCCGGCGATGCCGATCACGAAAGACGAAACCGCAAAGGCCAGCAGCTTGGTCCGCAGCACCGGGATGCCAATCACCCGCGCCGCGGTCTCGTGGTCACGCACCGCGATCAGAGCCGATCCGGTGGGCGAGCGGACCAGGCGCCACACCAGCGCCGTCACCGCGACGACCACCGACAGCGTGAACAGATAGCGGCCGACCGGACTGGTCACGGCAATTCCGGCGATCGACAGCGGCGGCGGGGTGACGATGCCGGACGCGCTGTCGTTGGAGAACCAGCCGATCTTGTTGAACACCCACTGCACGAAGAACTGGGCGGCGAGCGTCGAGACCGCGAGATAAAAGCCGCGCAGGCGCAGGCTCGGCAGCCCGAAGACCAGTCCGACCGCCGCCGCGATCACGCCGGCCGCCACCAGATCGACCAGGAACGGCAGCCCCGGCAGCCGGAACGCGAGATTGCAGGCCGCGTAGGCCCCGACCGCCATGAATGCCGAAGAGCCCAGCGACACCTGCCCGGTATATCCGGTCAGCAGGTTGAGCCCAAGCCCGGCCAGCGACAGCACCAGGAACGGCGTCAGCAGGGCGTCGAACAGATACTCGCTGCCGACCAGCGGCACGACACCGAAGGCAATGGCCAGCAAGGCCGCAACGCCGAACGCCTGGGGAGACAGACCCGGAAGCGACCGACGGCCCGTCTTGATCGCGATGTCGCTCATGCCCGTCAGACCCTCTCCACCAGCTTCTGGCCGAACAGCCCGGCCGGCCGTACCAACAGGAACCCCAGCGCCGCGACATAGGCGATCCAGCCCTCGATGCCACCCCCAAAGAACGGGCCGATATAGACCTCGGCCAGCTTCTCGACCGCACCGATGATCAGCCCGCCGACGATCGCCCCGGCGATCGAATCGAAACCGCCGAGCACCAGCACTGGCAACGCTTTCAGCACCACCAGGGACAGCGAGAACTGCACGCCGAGCCGGGCACCCCACAACAGCCCGGCGACCAGCGCCACCATGCCGGCGGCGGTCCACACCGCGGTTCCGATGCGGTCGAGACGCAAGCCCAGCGACAGCGCCGCCAGCGGATCATCGGCAACCGCCCGGAAACCCAGGCCGATGCCGGTGTAGCGGAAGAACAGGATCAGCACCGCCACCATCGCCCCGGCGACACCCGCCGCGAACAGGTCAAAGGTGCTGACGAACACGCCGCTGATCTCCAGCGGCCTGTCGTCGATGCCAAGGTCGAGGCCGTGAACCTGGGTGCCCCACAGCAGCTGGGCCGCGCCCTCGATCACGTAGGAGACGCCCAGCGTCGCCATGAACAGGGTGATCGGCGGCTGGTTGACCAGCGGGCGCAGCACCACACGCTCGATCAGCGCGCCGATCGCGGTCATCGCCGCCAGCGTGATCAGGATGCCGGCCCAGAACGGCAGCCCCCGCTCGATCAGGCTGACGAAGGTCAGCGCCGAGAACAGCAGCAGCGAACCCTGCGCGAAATTCAGCACGCCCGAGGTCTTGTAGATCAGCACAAAGCCGATCGCGACCAGCGAGTACATCACACCTGACAACAGGCCGCCCACCAGCACTTCGGTGAAGAAGGACAGATCCATGCCTCAGATCCCCTCCCCGGCTTCCAGGTCGTGGGCAACGCCGAGATAGGCGTCAATGACCGCCTGATTGGCACGGATCGCCTCGGGTGTGCCGTCGCCGATCAGCCGGCCGTAGTCGAGGACCGCCACCCGGTCGGACAGGCCCATCACGACCCCGATATCATGTTCGATCAGCACGATGGTCGCCTGGAGCTCATCGCGAATGGCGCGGATGAAGCCGGTCAGTTCGCGCTTCTCGGTCAGCGTCATCCCGGCCATCGGCTCATCGAGCAACAACAGGCGCGGTCGCGCGACCACCGCGCGGGCCAATTCGACCCGCTTCTGGACGCCATAGGACAACGTCCCGACCAGCCGGTCGCGCATGTCGGTGAGATGGAAGAAATCCAGCACCGCCGCAGCCCGTTCCTGCGCCGCGGCGCGTTCGCGGCGGGCGCCGGGGAGCCCCGCGATCTGGGCGAAAACCCCGGCCCGGAAACCGTGGTTAAGGCCGACGGCGACGTTATCCAGCACCGACAACCCCTTGAACAGGGCCAG
Organism: Azospirillaceae bacterium; assembly: GCA_031291675.1. Taxonomy (GTDB): domain Bacteria; phylum Pseudomonadota; class Alphaproteobacteria; order Azospirillales; family Azospirillaceae; genus JARLIO01. The sequence continues at coordinate 36,478 of JARLIO010000031.1, read as the reverse complement.
ATTCTGGAACGTGCGGGCGACGCCAAGAGCGGCCAGCCGGTCGGTCGGCACCGCCGCGAAGCTCCGCCCACCGAGCCAGACGCGGCCGTGATCGGGCCGGTAGAGACCGCTGACAACATTGATCAGCGAGCTCTTGCCGGCACCGTTCGGGCCGATCACGGCCCGGATCTCACCGGGCGCGACCGTCAGGTCGATGCCGCTCAGCGCCATGACACCGCCGAACGACAGCGACAGGGATTCGATGGCGAGCGCAGCCCGATCCTCTACGGCGGCAACGACAAGGGTGGCGGACATGAACGCGTTCCTTCAGGTGCGAAACTCACCACAGAACCCCGGGCCCCACCCGGGGGCGAGGGGCTGTCAACCCGGGCTTGCCCCTCAAGCCGCCCTGGCAGTGTTGGCGGCGGCTTCCTCCAGTTCGCGGACCAAGGGGATCACCTGCTTGCCGAAATACTCCACCTCCTCCTGAAAGTGCAGGAAGCCCAGCAGCACCAGATCGACGCCGATCCCCTTCAAAGCGACGATCCGCTCGGCGACCTGACGCGGGGTGCCGATCAGGTTGGTCCGGAAACCATCATTATACTGGACCAGATCCTCAAAGGACGATTTTGCCCAGTTGCCCTCGCGCTCCGGCGAGGCATTGCCGGCGTTCTGGACCTCGTGGTGGAAACCCCGGACGGCTTCGGGATCGGCCTTCGCCAGGATCTCCGCCAGGACCGCGCGGGCTTCCGCCTCGGTTTCGCGGACGATCGCAAAGGCGTTGACACCGATCCTGGCATGGTGGCCCGTGCCGGCCTCCTTGGCGCGGATATCGTCGATCTGCGCCTTGACCCCGTCCGGGGTGTTGCCATTGGTGAAGTACCAATCGGACACCCGGGCGGCCATGTCGCGGGCCGCCCGCGAGCTGCCGCCCTGGAAGATCTCCGGCAGCGGTTGCAGCGGCTTCGGCTTCAGGCTGTAGTCGTGGAAGCGATAGAAGTCGCCGTTGAACGAGAAGGCATCCTCGGTCCAGATCCCGCGGATGACCCGAATGAACTCCTCCGACCGGCGGTAACGCTCGTCGTGATCGAGCCAGGGCTCGCCGATGGCGTGGAACTCGCCCCGGAACCAACCGCTGACGACGTTGACCGCGATCCGGCCTTTGGTCAGGTGGCTGATGGTCGCGACCTGCTTGGCCAGCAGCGCCGGGTGCCAAGGCCCCGGCAGGACCGCGGCGATGACGTTGAGCGTCTCGGTCGCGGCCAGCAGGGCATGGGTGAAGGCCACCGATTCATGCTGGTTGTCGGCACCGTAACCGGCCGTGAAGCGGATCTGGCTCAGCGCATACTCGAACCCGGCCTTCTCGGCGATCCGGGCCAACTGCCGGTTATAGTCGATATCCCAATGGGTCCGCTGCTCGATCTTTGAAATCACGAGGCCGCCGGACACGTTGGGAACCCAGTAGGCGAACTTGACGGGAAGCGGAGCGTTGGTCATCGGGGATCTCTCCTGAAGGCGGGGGGTCAGGCGGCGACGGCGGTCGCGCGCCGGGCGCGACCGGGGACTGCGATCCGCACCGCCTCCTCGGCGGTCGTGTGGACGCGGCTTTGAATGTCCGGGCTGGTCAGCTGGTAGGCCGTGAAATCGCTGTCGAGCGCGAACACGCCCGTCGGTACGGTCTGCGCCAGAAAAAAGCCGAACAGCGGGCGGAGTTGATGTTCGATCACCAGAGCGTGGCGCAGGCTGCCGCCGGTCGCGGTCAGCACCACCGGCAGACCGATCAGCGCGTTGGGATCGATGAAATCGATCAGATGCTTGAAAAGGCCGGTGTAGGATCCCTTGTAGACCGGGGAGCCGACGACCAGCAGATCGGCGCCGACGATGGCGTCGATCGCCGCCTGGACCCGGGGTGGTATGTGGGCGGGATCGACCAAGCCCCCCAGTTCCGGGGCGAGATCGCCGACCACGATGTCAGTCCGGTCGACGGGGATGCGCTCGGCAATCGCGGCGACCACCGCGGCGACCAGCGAATGGGTCCGGGACGGCCCCTTGAGGTTGCCGGAAAGGGCGGTGAGCTTGAGGGCGCTCATTTTACACGGGCTCCGGTTGATCACAATTCAGATCGACATCGCAAGCGCCGTGCCATTGGCTTAATATATTGATTTATTGACAAATAATTTCACACAATGCATTGACTGACCGCTTCATCGGCAACAGCCGCCCGATCCCTTCTGCTGCAATGGCAACAGCCCGAAACCGCCATCGCGACCAACCCGCTACGTTATTATAAATAGATTGCCATGAATTATTGTGTTGTATGATGACCAAATTTCGGACCAAGATTGTTGGATCGAGGAGCCTCATCATCCGACGGTGCCGCCATGATCAGGACCACGCTTTCCGGCCAGCCCTCTGAGGCCCCCGCACCAGGCATCCGGCCCGCCGGTTTCGACCAGCCGCAGATTGTTGCCCTTCCGCCCGAGGCGCGGCGCGGACACACAACGCCGGAGCGCGCCAGCGCCATGGTCTTCGAGGATCCGGCCTCACAGCGCCTGCGGACCGAGCTCGACCGGATCGCCCCCAGCGATACCACGGTGCTGGTGATCGGCGAGACCGGGACCGGCAAGGAGCTGGTGTCCCGCTACATGCACGCCAACAGCCGGCGGGCCTCGGGGCCCTTCGTGGCGGTCAACTGCGGTGCGTTCAGCGATACCCTGGCCGAGGCCGAACTGTTCGGCTTCGAGAAGGGTGCCTTCACCGGCGCGCTCAAGACCCAGGCCGGTTGGTTCGAGGCCGCCAATAACGGAACCCTGCTGCTGGATGAGATCGGCGACATGCCGCCGGCGCTTCAGGTCAAGCTGTTGCGGGTGTTGCAGGAACGCGAGGTGGTCCGGGTCGGGTCCCGCAAACCGATCCCGGTCGATGTCCGGGTCATCGCCGCGACCAATGTCGATCTGGAAGCGGCAGTCCGGGCCCGGCGCTTTCGTGAGGATCTGTATTTCCGCCTCAACGTCGCCTCGGTCCGGCTGCTGCCACTCCGCGAGCGGCCCGGTGACATCGCGACACTGGCCGGGCATTTCCTGGCGATCTACCGGGAGCGGCTCGGCCGACCGGACTTGACCTTGGGGGTCGAGGCGCTCCGCCAGATGACCCGGTGCCCCTGGCCCGGCAACATCCGCCAACTGGAGAACCTCATCCACAATGCGGTGCTGCTGGCGGCCGGCCCGGTGATCGGTCCTGACGAGGTTCGCCTGCGCTGCCACGGGCAGGGTTCGGCCATGGCTGAGGAGTCCCGTCGCACGGATCTGGAGAGCGGCGTTCGCGAGCTGATTGAGCGCGCGGTCGCGGCCGGCGAGCCCGACATCCATGAGCGACTGGTCCGCACCGCAATCCGCACCGCCTTTGATCTGGTCGCCGGCAACCAGATCAAGGCGGCCGACAGCCTGGGCATGACCCGCAACGCCTTCCGGACCCAGCTCGCCCATCTCGGCACGATCCCGCCGCGGCGCCGGGCCGTGCCGGCCGGCCGTGCCGCGCGAACAACCATCGATTTGCCGATCGGCTATCAGAAATACGGCACCTCCGCGATCCTCAAGATGCGGGGCGCCGTCGAACAAAGACTGGCCGAGCACCGCTATCGCGTCACCTGGACGGAGTTCGTGTCCGGGCCGCAACTGATGGACGCGTTGGAGAACAGCCGCGTCGCCTTCGTCGCGACCGGCGAGACGCCGCCGGTGTTTGCCCAGGCTGCCGGCGTTCCGCTGCTCTATGTCGGCTTCGATCCGCCCGCTCCCGGCGCCGAGGCCCTGATGGTCCGCCGCAACAGCCCGTTCTGGAGCACCGCCGACCTGCGGGGCTGCAAGGTGGCATTGCACACCGGGTCCAACGTCCATTACTTCCTGCTGCGGGCGTTGCAGGCCCAGGGCCTGTCGCTCGACGACATTCGCGCCATTCACATGCGACCACCCGAGGCGCTGGAGGCGCTGCTGGAGGGCACCATCGACGGCTGGGCGATCTGGGACCCCCTGCTGTCCTCGGCGCAGCTCCGGGGCGACACCCGGGTCCTGACCGATGGCAACGGTCTGGTTCCCAACCATCAGTTCTACCTGACGACACCGCCATTCGCTGAGCGCAATCCCGAGGCGATCCTCATCCTGCTCGACGAGTTGAGCAAGGCCGGCGAATATGCGGCGCGCCACGGAGCGGAGGCCGCCCGGACGATGAGCGGGGCGCTGGGGATCGGCACCGACGCGCTGGAGCTCGCGTTCAGCCGGCTGACCTACGGTGCCAGGCCCCTCGACGACGACGCCGTGCGTCAGCAGCAGGCCGTCGCCGACAGCTTCCACGGCCTCGGCCTGCTGCGCGCCAGCATCCGCGTCGAGGATGCCGTGTGGGCCCGCGCCTGATCGCGGCGCCGCCGTTGCCAATGCAGCAGCCAACCCCGCCGGTGTTGCCATGGCAACGGCACCAGGACCCCGGCATCGGGCGTGGCCGCCGGGAATCAAAGACAACTCCCACTGGCACCGGATTTGCTGACACCCGCTCTTCCGGCGAAAGCCGGTTCAAGTCAAGGGAGCACAACAAACGTGTCTCGTAAAATTATCGATCTGCGCAGCCGCCCGGCCTTCCTCCACGATTTCTATGGTGCCACACCGGGAACCCCGGCCTATGACGGAGCGGTGTGGCTCAACCGGCGGGTCGGCTCGCGCGATCCCGAGCATTTCACCCGCTCTCTCCGGTTGGAGGACTATCTCACCGAGATTTCTGAGGCCGGCATCCTGGCGGCCGCGATCATCGGCCGCGACACGCCGGCCGTCGCCACCTCAAACGACCAGGTGCACGCGCTGGTGACCGGCCGCCCATCGCTGATCGGTGTCGGCTCGGTCGATCCGCAACGCCAGGGTCTTGCCGCCGCGATCGCTGAAATCGAACGGGCGATCGTCCGGCTGGGGCTCAAGGGCATCAATGTCGAACCCGGGTTCCTCGACCCGGCGATCCCCTTCGACGATCCGCTGCTGCTGCCGATCTACGCGCGATGCGACCAGCTCAAGGTGCCGGTGTTCCTGATGAGCGGGCCAACCACGCCCGATCCCCGCTTCAACGACCCGGCGCCGGTCGCGCGGATCGCCGCAGCCTTCCCCAAATTGAACATCGTCTGTCATCACGGCTTCTGGCCCAACGCCGCGGCGATCATCGGGATCGCCTTCCGTCATCCCAACGTCCACATCATCCCCGACATGTACATCTTCCAGCCCGGCGGCCGGCTCTATGTCGAGGCGGCCAACGGCGCGCTGGCCGACCAGATCCTGTTCGGCAGTTCCTATCCTTTCCGCGCGATGCGACAGACCGTCGACGACTATCGGGCGCTCGGCTTTGCCGAGACCGTGCTGGACCGGCTGTTCTTCGACAACGCCCGCCGCCTGCTGGGGCTCGACCTTTAGGAGCGACATCCTCGGGGTCTGGCCACCAAACCGGCCCGGGGTGGCCTTCGGCAACCTGCAACCGACGCGGAGCGCGTTCTAATGACAGTCACCCTATCCGATCCGACCCACCGCGCGGCACTTGCGGAGCTGAAACATCTTCTCGCCGCCACGGCCGTGGAACGCGACCGTGCCGGCGGCACCGCCAAGACCGAACGCGACGCGATCCGGCGGTCCGGCCTGCTGACGCTCGCGGTTCCTCCCGGCTTCGGCGGCGCCGGCGAAACCTGGCCGGCAATCCTTGGTGCGGTACGCGCGCTGGCGCAGGTCGATTCCTCGCTGGCCCATCTGTTCGCCTTCCAGCATCTGATGGTCGCCTCGGTCCTGCTCTACGGTTCGGCCGCGCAGCGCGACGCGCTGCTGACCGAGACGGTCCGAAAGCCGCTGTTCTGGGGTAACGCACTCAACCCGCTTGACCGCCGGACGACGCTGACCCCGGCCCCTCAGGGCTGGACACTCGACGGCACCAAAAGTTTCTGCTCGGGCGCTTCGGATTCCGACATGCTGCTGGTCTCGGCCGACGATCCCGACGGACGGCTCCGTGTCTTCGTGATCCCCACCCGGCGACCGGGCGTTGCGATACTCGATGACTGGGACAATATGGGGCAGCGTCAGACCGACAGCGGCACCGTCACATTTTCCGGCGTCCCGGTGGACCACGACGAGATCCTGGGACCGCCCGGTCCTTTTGGCGGGGTCGCGTGCACCCTGCGGCCGCTGATCGCCCAGGCAATCCTCGCCGCGATCTATCTGGGCATCGGCGAGGGCGCGCTGGCCGCCGCGCGCGAATTCACGCTCGGTTCAGCGCGGCCATGGCGGAGTTCTGGCGTCACCGCGGCGGCCGAGGATCCTTATGTCCTGCATCACTATGGCGAGTTGCATGTCGGGCTCGCGGGCGCGGCGGCCCTGGGCGATCAGGCGACAGCGCGGCTCCAGGCGGCCTGGGAGAAGCGTGATGAGCTGAGCCCGGCAGAACGGGGTCAGGTCGCGGTCGCGATTGCCACCGCCAAGGTCGCGGCGACCCGGGCCGGGCTCGACGCCACCAACCGGCTGTTCGACGTCACCGGCGCCCGGGCCACCGGCGCGCGCTATGGTCTGGACCGTTTCTGGCGCAACCTTCGCACCCACTCGCTCCACGATCCCGTCGACTACAAGCTGAAGGAGCTCGGGGCCTGGGCGCTCAACGGTACGGTGCCGCAGCCGGACTTCTATTCGTGAGGAGCTGGCGGGTCGGCTTGATAGCCCTGTCGCCCGCCCACAGAAAGACGCCGCCTCTCTGACAAAGAGGCGGCCCCCATCCGCGTTGCGGATCAGGCCGTCTGGGCACGCTGGCTCGGTTCCGGTTCGTCCGTCGTGACATGGCACGGACACAGGCCGGTCGGCCAGGGATCGCCGATATCCTCAAGCCGGCAGCTCCAGTTTCCAGTCTCCAACCGGATGCAGCCATCGCCAGCGAAATGCAGGAACAGCCGGCCGTTTTCTTCAACGACGGCGAGCAGCAGCAGAAACTGGCGCCGATCGTGCAAATCGATGCCCCGGCATTTGACACCGGTGATGCCACTGAAGCAAACGCCGCAATTGGTGCGCTCGAAAGGCGCGTCCTCCGCGAAGCGGACATCACCATCACTCAACGGCCCCGCAGCCGGGTCACGCGGAACCAGCGGGATGTCGTCGCAGTCCTCCCATTTGAAGCGGTTGGCGACCAGGGCAAAGCATTGCTCATCGCTCAAATAGGTCATGTCCCCGATCGGGATGATGGCATCCTGCAGCGCTGCCGAGATGACCTTGAGATCTTCAGCATCGATGGCACGCAGTTTCAGCGGACGCGCCTTGGTCATACCGTTCAGTCTCCTTTGACCCGTTCAATGTCGGCCCCACAGGCAGCCAGCTTTTCCTCCAGCCGCTCGTATCCCCGATCAAGATGATAGACCCGATTGATCTCGGTCAGACCCTCGGCAGCCAGCCCGGCCAGCACCAGTGATACCGACGCCCGCAGATCCGTCGCCATCACCGGGGCTCCCGTCAGCTTCGGCACCCCACGTACCAGCGCCGAAGACCGATGGATGGTGATGTTGGCACCCATCCGCATCAGCTCCGGAACATGCATATAGCGATTCTCAAAAATCGTTTCGGTGATCATCGCCGCACCGGTCGCCGTCGCCATCAAGGCCATCATCTGGGCCTGAAGATCGGTCGGGAAACCCGGGAACGGTTCGGTCATCACGTCAACCCCGCGCAAGGCCCCGTTGGCCCGCGACACCAGAACCCCCCGTTCGGTCGGACTGACCGAGACACCGGCCCCTGACAGAACCTTGGCAACGGCTGTCAAATGTTCAAGGTGGGCATTGACGAGTTCCACCGTGCCGCCGGTGATTGCCGCGGCCATGGCGTAGGTGCCGGCCTCAATCCGGTCGGGCACGACACTATGTCGCGTCCCGTGCAACGTCGAACGCCCCTGGACGCGGATGGTATCGCTGCCCAGGCCGTCGATCTCCGCCCCCATTGCGATCAGGCAGGTCCCGAGATCGACGATCTCCGGCTCGCGGGCCGCATTGATCAGCCGCGTCTCACCATCGGCCAGGGCCGCCGCCATCATCAGATTTTCGGTCGCACCGACCGAAACCGTGGGAAACACGACCGAGGCCCCATGCAACCCGTTTGGCGCACGGGCGACGACATAACCGCTGTCGATCTCGATCTCGGCTCCCATCTCGGTCAGGCCGTTGATGTGGAGGTCAACCGGACGCGTGCCAATGGCACAACCACCGGGCAGCGACACGCGGGCGTGACCAAAGCGCGCCACCAGCGGTCCCAGCACCAGGAAGCTGGCCCGCATCTTGCGGACCAGATCATAAGGCGCAACCATGTTGGTGATGTCACGGGCCGTCAGGGTCATGACCCGCGAGCCCGACCCTTTGCCCTCGACGCCGATCTCGACGCCATGCTGGGCCAGAAGATTGGACAGCGTCGCGATATCGGCCAAACGCGGCACATCGTCGAGGATCAACGCTTTCTCGGTCAGCAAACTCGCGACCATCAGCGGCAACGCCGCATTCTTGGCGCCACCGATCGTGATGGCCCCGTGGAGGGGACGCGTGCCTCTTATCCTGATCTTATCCATTGTTCACTAATCCTGGATCAAAGCCGCGGCAGCGTGACGCCGAGCTGGCCCATATATTTGCCGGCACGGTCGCGGTACGAGGTCTCACAGGGACCGTCGCCCTTGAGGAACAGGAACTGGCACAGCCCTTCATTGGCGTAGACCTTGGCCGGCAGCGGCGTCGTGTTCGAGATCTCGAGCGTCACATGGCCTTCCCATTCCGGCTCCAGCGGCGTGACATTGACGATCAGGCCGCACCGGGCATAGGTGCTCTTGCCCAGGCAGATCACCAGGATATCGCGGGGAACCCGGAAATACTCCACGGTGCGGGCCAGGGCAAAGCTGTTGGGCGGAATGACGCAGACCGCGGTCTTGCGGTCAACGAAGCCCTGGTCGGAAAACGCCTTGGGGTCGACGATGGCATTGTCGACATTGGTGAAGATCTTGAATTCATCGGCAACGCGGGCATCATAGCCATAGGACGATAGTCCAAAGGAAATCACGCCGTCGCGGTTCTGCTTTTCGACGAAGGGCTCGATCATTCCCCGGCTCTGGGCCATGTCCCGAATCCAGTGGTCCGGCATGATCGCCATTATCGATACTCCTGCAAGGGCGTAGGGTGCGGTCCCGAACCGCGATGGGCACAACACGGGCAAACGGTTTTGTAGACTGTTCGCCCGAACGGCTCAAGGCCCGCCCGGCTCACGTCAAGCCCTTATCGTCGACATCGGGAAGACCCTGTGGCGCGTCCGCCGACCCGCCCGACGGTGTGGCGCGCGCCCGTGCCTGCTGCTTGCGCTTGCGCAGATTGTCGCGCAGCGCCGCCGCCTGACGTTCCCGGCGCTGCGCCGCGGCTGACCGCGGGGTCGTGGCACCCGATGGCGCACCGTCCGGGGTGGTTGGCTCGTCACCGGCGGGATCATCGGAACGGCAATCGGGCTGACGGCTCATGGTGGCAACAAACTTGATCTTGAGGCGGACCGGGAACGGCAGGCAACAGGGCGGACAGACGAGGCGCGGGGGCCCGGCACCGCAACGAACGGTCCCGTTTCCCGTGCCGGTCGTCATGATGTAGGGTCGCGATCCTGTTTGGCCAAGGCGCGACGCGGCGAGGCGCCGCAGTCTCTTGCCACCTTTTTTGACGGATCGGGCCTTTCGTGACCGGGGTGCGACACCCGGATTTCGCGGCGCGCCAAATTGCTTAACGGGGCTTGCATCCCTGGCGGCGTTGTGGCACAAATCGTGCCCCTGGAAACGGAACCTGGCCCGGCACACGGGCCACGTCAAACCGCCGGGATCGCCAATGTCGAATGACTGTCACAAAGATATTGACGGCGTCACGGCAAAATGGCACAAGCGGCGCCGCCGACTGGCTGTGGAGGTCTCCGCGGTGGTCGAGGGGTCGATATTGGTTAGGCTGCGGTAGCTCAGTGGTAGAGCACTCCCTTGGTAAGGGAGAGGCCGAGAGTTCAATCCTCTCTCGCAGCACCATTCTTCCCAAGGGGTTGGCCCCGATATTTCCATCGACGAACTTCGGGCACGAGCGGCTTCGGCTGCTGGGCCGTCCGATTAGACGCCCCCGCGGCAATGGGCTATCATCCCCTGATGATGATGGAGCCGAACCGATGGCTGAAATTGAAAACCTGCTCCTGGAGCACCTCCGAGCCCTTCGGGCCGATGTATCGCTCATACGCGAAGACATGAGGGACATGCGACTGCGGCTGACGTCCCTGGAACAAGGACAAGCGACCATTATTCGTCAAACCGGCGCTCTGATAGAAACTGATGCCCGGCTTCAAGTCGGTCTTGACCGCCTCGCCGATCGTGTTGAACGCATCGAACATCGACTGGACATCGTCGAAGCCCCCTGACCGACGAAACCGAAAGCCTGGAACGTCACGGGGATTGAAATCAGGGAGACGAAAAAAGGGTCGCCGGGATTGGCTCATTTGCAGCAGGTCACAATTTAACATAGTATTTATGTATAAATTTTTCCGTTTCACCTTAGTTGACGTGAATTATAACCTCTATTACATTTCATCTCGCATTAGCAGCCGATGGGTGAGAGCGCTAGCAGTGCTGGGGCCGCGCGCCCATCAACTCGTCACTGAATACGGAGTCAGGAATGTCTTTCCGGCCTTTGCATGATCGTGTCGTGATCCGGCGGATCGAACAGGAGGAGAAGTCGAAGGGGGGTATCATCATCCCCGATACCGCCAAGGAAAAGCCGCAGGAAGGCGCCGTCATCGCGGTCGGCCCAGGGTCGCGCGACGATCAGGGGGTTCTTCATCCCCTGGACGTCAAAGTCGGCGACCGTATTGTATTCGGCAAATGGTCGGGCACCGAAATCAAGATCGACGGTGCCGACCTGCTGGTTCTCAAGGAATCCGATATTATCGGCATCGTTGAAAACGCCGCCTGACCACGACAGCATTGAGAACGGGAGATCGATAATCATGGCAGCCAAAGACGTTAAATTTGCCGGTGACGCACGGACCCGCCTGTTGCGCGGCGTCGACATTCTCGCCGACGCGGTCAAAGTGACCCTGGGACCGAAGGGCCGCAACGTGGTTCTGGAAAAAAGCTTCGGAGCACCACGGATCACCAAGGACGGCGTGACCGTCGCCAAGGAAATCGAACTGGCCGACAAGTTCGAGAATCTCGGCGCCCAACTGGTGCGCGAGGTTGCGACCAAGACCAACGATCTGGCTGGCGACGGGACGACGACGGCGACGGTGCTGGCCCAGGCCATCGCCAAGGAAGGTGCCAAGGCGGTTGCCGCCGGGCTCAATCCGCTCGACCTGAAGCGCGGTATCGATCGGGCCGTCGCCGCCGTGATCGCCGACGTCAAGGCCCGGTCCAAAAAGATCTCGACCAACGAAGAGGTCGCGCAAATCGGCACGATTTCCGCCAATGGCGACAGCGAAATCGGCAGGATCATCGCCGAGGCGGTCCAGCGGGTCGGCAACGAGGGGGTGATCACCGTCGAAGAGGCCAAAAGCCTCGAAACCGAACTCGACGTCGTCGAGGGTCTCCAATTCGACCGGGGCTATCTGTCACCCTATTTCGTGACCAACGCCGAAAAGCTGGTCGTCGATCTGGAAAACCCCTACATCCTGATCCACGAGAAGAAGTTGTCGAGCCTCCAGCCGCTGCTGCCGGTGCTCGAAGCCACGGTCCAGTCGTCGCGGCCGCTGCTGATCATCGCGGAAGACGTCGAAGGCGAGGCCTTGGCCACGTTGGTCGTCAACAAGTTGCGCGGTGGTCTCAAGATCGCGGCGGTCAAAGCCCCGGGCTTCGGTGATCGCCGCAAGGCGATCCTCGAGGATATCGCGATCCTGACCAACGGCCAGTTGATCAGCGACGATCTCGGCATCAAGCTCGAAAACGTCACGCTCGATTATCTTGGCACCGCCAAGAAAGTGGTCATCACCAAGGATGACACCACGGTCGTCGATGGTGCCGGCGGCAAGGAGGCGATCGATTCCCGCATCGCCCAGATCAAGGCCCAGATCGAAGAAACCACCAGCGACTACGATCGCGAGAAGCTGCAGGAACGGTTGGCCAAGCTGGCTGGCGGCGTCGCGGTGATCCGCGTCGGCGGTGCCACGGAAGTCGAAGTCAAGGAGCGCAAGGACCGGGTCGACGACGCCGTCCATGCGACCCGGGCCGCGATCGAAGAGGGCATCGTCCCCGGCGGTGGCGTCACCCTGCTTTATGCCATCCGTGCCATCGGCGCCCTGACACCGCTCAATAACGACGAACGGGTCGGTATTGACATCGTCCGTCGGGCCTTGCAGGCACCGGCCCGGCAGATCGCGGAGAATTCCGGCACCGACGGTTCGATCATCGTCGGCAAGCTGCTGGAATCGAACGACACCAACTATGGCTACGATGCCCAGAAGGGTGAATTCACCGACCTTCTCAAGGCTGGCATCATCGATCCGACCAAGGTCGTGCGGATCGCACTGCAGGACGCCGCCTCGGTTGCCGGCCTGCTGATCACGACCGAGGCCCTGGTCGTCGAGAAGCCAGAAAAGAAGGCGCCGCCGGCGGGACCGGGGGCTGGAGCCGGCGACTATGATTTCTGATCGGACCTGACCCGACGGACGAAAGGAGCGGGCGCCGCTGTCCCCCATCGCCGCGGCGTCCCGGTCCTGGCGCGGCATCGTTGCCGCCTCATGCCGGGGCGCCACGCCCGGGCCAAGAGCGAGCAGCGCTATGCGGCGGGCAGGTCTGTCTGCGCGAAATCTTCACCGACAAAAAGAATCCGGCAGCCCCGATCCTTCGCCAAGGCATAGGCGAAGCAATCACCAAAATTGAGGCCGGCCCGATGGACGCCCTTGCCCCACCGATCATAGGCATCCGCCACCGCGGCCCCATCGGTCATTGGGATGATTTCCGCGCCCAGGCGGGCGATCAACCGCTCCATTTCGGTTCTTTGCCCGCGGCGGCCAGCGACAATCAGGGCTTCGGCCACGGTTGCAGCCGATATCAGCGGCCGCTCGGCTTCGGCCAGCACAGTGATGCACCGCCGCCCCTCGGATTCGCCAAACAGGATCGCAAACAATGCGGAGGTGTCGACCACCACGGTCACTGCGGAATTCCTTCATCATCATACAAAAAATCCTGACTTCGCGCCGCGGACAACCCATCGGGATCGCCAGCCTTCCCAAACATCTCCTCTAGCAAGAGCCGTCTTTGGGCGGCACTCGGCCGGGTTACGGCGGGGACAAGGCGTACCACTTCAGCGCCGTGCCGTGTCAGGATCACCTCTTCCCCGGCTTCGGCCCGCCGCACAAGATCAAGCAATTGGCCCTTGGCCTCGCTGACGCTGATCCGCATGGGTCCGCTCCTTTGGTCCATTTTTCGCTTCTACCCATATTGGTCCAACGATATGGTCCGTAGCAAGCGGTGTTGTGGTGTGGCCAGATCGTCAGAGGATCGGTAGAGATGGCACCGCGCGCACCGCGCCATCAACCATCCCGATCCGGAGAGCCCCATGCCCCTGCCCCGCGGCGTCTATTTGTCGACTTCCCTGGATCTGGCCGCTTTTTTCGGTGACCGGTTTCGCGATCTCGACATCCGGACCCCCGAAGCGATCGACGATCCCGCCGCCATCCGCTTTGCCATCGCCTGGGAGCCGGCGGCCGACGCCTTCACCGCCTATCCGGGCCTGCAATTCGTGTCGTCGCTTGGCGCCGGCGTTGACAGCATCCTGGCCTGCCCCAGCCTGCCCGACATCCCGGTGGTGCGCGTCCGCGATCCCGAACAGGCCCGCCTGATGGCCGGATTTGTCGCCTGGACCCTGTTATGGTGGACCCGGCGCTTTGGCGAGCACCGGCAAAACCAGCGGCTGGCACTGTGGCAACGATTGCCGGTCAATGCGCCGTCGCACATCCGCGTCGGGATCCTGGGCTTCGGCCTGATGGGCCAGGCGACAGCACGGACTTTGCACACCTTGGGTTTTCCGATCCGCGCCGTTGCCCGCAGTTCGCGCCGGGCCGAAGCCATCCCGGGCGTCACCGTGGAATGCGGGCCCGGCGCGCTGACACGGGTCGCCGCGGCCAGCGACGTGCTGATCAATCTGTTGCCCTTGACCCGGGAGACACGCGGGATCCTGGGCGACGCGCTGTTTGCCGCCATGCCGCAAGGAGCGATCCTGATCCACGCCGGCCGTGGCGAGCAACTCGACGAGGGCGCACTGCTGGCGGCCCTGGACCGGGACCATCTCGGCGGCGCGGCCATCGACGTCTTCGCGCAGGAACCCCTGCCGGCAGACCATCCCTTCTGGGCGCATGAGCGCATTCTGGTGTCACCGCATGATGCCGCCGACGCCCCGACCGATACCATCGTCGCGCAGATCACCGACCAGGTCCGCCGCATCGCGGCCGGCGAACCGGTGCTCGACCCGATTTTCCGCGACCATGGTTACTGAGGCCGGCCGGCCGCTGTTGTCCGAGGCCCCTTTATCCGAAGCCCCTTGGTTCAGGGATGGTGACAATGCGAATTCCGTCGACGCAGGCGCTGCGCGCCCTTGATGCCTTCGCCCGCTATGGCACGGTGTGGCAGGCGGCCGACGAACTCAACCTGACCCGCAGCGCCGTCAGTCACCAGTTGCGCGCCCTGGAGGCGGAAGTCGGCTTCGCCCTGGTCGAGCGGGCCGGCAAAGGGGCCCGGCTGACGGTGCGCGGGCGGCGTTACGCCGACGATGTCCGCAAGGCGCTCGACCTGCTGGATCAGGCCGCGACCGGGCACCGCGAAGGCCATCTCGGCGGCACCTTGACGGTCAGTTGCACCGCGGGCCTGGGATCATTATGGTTGTGCCCCAAGATCGGCGCCTTCCGTGACCTTTATCCCGACGCGGTGTTGCGCATCGTCACACCACGGCGCCCCGACGAGGTCGAAGGCGACGATGTCGACCTGTTCATCGCCTTCGGCACCGGCCAATGGCCGGATTACACCGTGGAGCTGGCAGGTACCGTCGAGCTGACGCCCCTGTGCAGTCCCGCTTTTCTCAACCGGGTCGGCGGCTTTACCGATCCGTCGGAATTGCTGGCGCACCCGCTGCTCCATCTCGTCGATTTCGATGACTGGCAGCGCTGGTCGGCCGCCGCGCGGATCAAGGCGCCCCGGGTCGAACGCGGTATCGTGTTTGCCGACCTCAATCTGGTGCTGGCCGCCGCCAGCACCGGCCAGGGCATCGCGATCGGCGACGAACTGACCTGCGGCCGGGCGCTGGCCGAGGGCCTGCTGGTGCGGCCCTTCGATATTTCCGTTCGTTCGGTCCGCGCCTACTATCTTGTCACTTCGCCCAAGAAAGTGGCCGCTCCTCTCGTCATTGCCTTCATGGACTGGCTGCGGCGTGACTTCGGTTCGATGAATTCGGCGCCAACCCGTGCCTAGGCCTTGAACTTCTCTTGCTGAAACCGTAGGCAAATCTTTTGTGGTGAAATCCATTTGTTAAAACGGGAAAATAAATCATTTGTCGTGAGAAAACGGCGCACTTATCGTCGCTTCCCAGAGGCAGGGGAATCGAGACAGGATGTCGCAGCACGGCCACGCGGGAGAGATCAAAGCCATCGGGATCGCCAAGAATTATGGCCCGTTCCCGGCGCTGAAGGACGTCTCGCTGGAGATCGGCCGCGGTGAGTTCGTCACGCTGCTGGGGCCATCGGGATCCGGCAAGACGACCTTTCTGATGATCCTGGCCGGGTTCGAGCAGGCGACCCGGGGCCAGATCCTGATGGACGGGCGCGACATCACCCGGCGCCCCGCCGAGCAGCGGTCATTCGGCATGCTGTTCCAGGGCTATGCCCTGTTCCCGCATATGAGCGTCGCCGACAATATTGCCTTCCCGCTGCGGGTGCGGCGCCGTCCCGCGGCCGAGATCCGCCGGCGCGTCGGCGACATGATCGACCTGGTCGGCCTGAGCGGCCATGAGAGCAAGCGCCCGGCCCGGCTGTCCGGCGGACAGCAGCAGCGCGTTGCCCTGGCCCGGGCCCTGGTGTTCGAACCCGAGGTCGTCCTGCTCGACGAGCCTTTTTCGGCGCTCGACAAGAATCTGCGGGAGGCGATGCAGGACGAGGTCAAGCGCCTCCACCGTGATTTCGGCACGACCTTCGTGTTCGTCACCCATGATCAGTCCGAGGCGTTGCGGCTGTCGACCCGAATGGCGATCTTTGATCACGGCCGCCTGCTTCAGGCCGGCACACCCCGCGAAATCTGGGAACGGCCAGTCGACCGGTTCACCGCCGAATTCCTGGGCGAAATCCATATCCTGCCGCTTGATCAGGCGGTCGTCGACGGCGCCTTCGTCGTCGGTTGCTGCGAGGGCCGGCGGCTGGCCGCTCCCCACGTCGACGGGGCGCCCGGGCGTCCCGCCTCGGTCGCGGTCCGGCCGGAACATGTGCGATTGCTGGCCCCGGATGCGGCCCTGGAGCCCGGCGACAACGCGGTCGCGGTCCGGGTGGTGGAACGCACCTATCTCGGCTCGACAACCGTGCTGGCCCTGGAAACCACGGGCGGCATCCGGCTCAGCATCCCGGTCTCGACATTGCTGCCCCTGGCCTCCAGCGCCGCCGGCGCGCCGCTGCTGTTCACCTGGAATGCCGCCGACGGCTTTGTGCTTCCCGCGGCGACAGGCTGACCGCCCTTCGCCGATCCGCTGACCGTTTTGTGACGCCCGCCCTTTGACGACCGCTCTTGCCGACGGAGAACCTCATGGACGCGAAATTCCTCGAAGACTGCCTGGGACGTCTGGTCACCCAGGTCAAAGCCGGGACCCTGCCCCGGCGCGATTTCCTGCGGATCGCCGGCCTTGTCGCGGCCGGAGCCCCGCTGGCCCTGCGCATGCCCACGGCCGAGGCCGCCGGCAGCGAGATGGTGTTCGTCAATTGGGGCGGCGACGCGTCCAAGGCCTATGATACGGCCTTTGGCGTGCCCTTTGCCAACGCCACGGGGATCACCGTCAAGCAGGACGGCACCGGCCCGACCGAAGGCGCCCTGATCGCCCAGTTCAAGAGCGGCAAGCCGACCTGGGACGTCGTTGATGCCGATCCCTACTCGGCCATCACGCTGGGCAAGCAGGGCATGCTCGAACCGATCGACTATGCGGTCGTCGACAAGACCAAAGTGCGCCCCGGTTTTGTCTGGGACTATGAGGTCGCGACCTATTTCTACAGCTATGTCATCGCCTATGATTCGACCAAGTTCGGCGACAAGGCGCCGACCAGCATGGCCGACTTCTTCGACGTCAAGAAGTTCCCGGGCAAGCGGTCCCTGTACAAATGGGGCGCCGGGATGTGGGAAGCGGCGCTGTTGGCCGATGGCGTCGCGCCGGACAAGCTCTATCCCCTCGATCTCGACCGGGCCCATGCCAAGATCAAGGCGTTCAAGGACAATATCGTCTCGTTCTGGGGGGGCGGCGCGGAAAGCCAGAACGTCCTGCTGTCCGGCGAGGCCTCGATGGCTCTGGTCTGGTCGACCCGCGCCGGTCTGATCGAAAAGGATTCCGACGGCAGCGTCAAATATATCTGGGACCAGGGCATCCTGACCCCGGGCGGCATGGCCGTGATCAAGAACAATCCCGTGGGCAAGGATGCCGCGATGAAATTCATCGCCTCCGCCCAGGACCCGAAACAGCAACTGGTGATGTTCGACATGCTGGGCCAGGGCCCGGCCAATCCCGCCGCCGACGCGCTGATTCCCGCCGACAAGCGCCGGCTCAACTGTGCCGACCCGGCCAACGCCGCCAAACAGATCGCGATGGATATGGGCTGGTACGCCGCCCACTACTCCGAGGCGCTCGACGCCTACACCCGGCTGATCTCCGCCTGATCGCCCGACCGGAGGAGGGAGCATCATGTCCACAGCCCTGAAGGCCGCCCCGGGCCGCCTGCAGCGCGCGTTGTTGATCGCACCGCTGCCCCTCCTCCTGGTCCTGGCCTATGTCATCCCGTTCCTGGGCGTTGCCCGCTGGAGCGTCACGCTGCCGCGGTTCGGCTTCGATCACTATGGCGCGCTGGTCAGCGACGCGCTGGTGATCTCGGTGTTTGTCCGCACCACCCGCATCTGCCTGGTGGTCACGGCCATCGCGGTCACCCTGGCCTATATCATGGCCTATGTCTGGGTCCGCGGCACGCCACGCCAGCGGCTGGCGATGGAATTCTGCGTGCTGGTACCGTTCTGGATCTCGGTCCTGACCCGCGCCTTCGGTTGGGTGGCGCTGCTGGCCAATCGCGGCCTGATCAACAGTTGGGGCCAGAGCCTCGGGCTGTTCGATCAGCCCCTGGCACTGGTGCATAACGAATTCGGCGTCATTGTCGGCATGACCCATTATCTGGTCTCGGTCGCGGTGCTGCCGCTGGCATCGTCGATGCGCCGGGTCGATGACCGGGTGCTGATGGCGGCCCGCGGCCTGGGCGCGTCGCGCTTGCGGACCTTCTGGAGTGTGTTCCTGCCCATGACCCAGGCCGGCATCATCGGCGCCACACTGCTGGTCCTGGTGTTCGCGTTGGGTTTTTTCATCACCCCGGCCGTCCTGGGCGGTGGCCGCGCGGTGATGGTCGCCGAACTGGTCTATGTCCGGATTTTCCAGAGCCCGGACTGGGGGCTGGCCGCCGCGATCAGCGTCGCGATGGTTGTCGTCGTCGGCGGACTGCTGGCCCTGTTCGTCCGCTTCGCCAAGCCCAAAGATCTGGTGGGATAAGACGATGACGTCCGAGCCCTCGCCGCCGATCCGCTCCTACCGCCCCGGCCCGGTCGCGGTCACCCTGGCCGTCCTGACCGCCGCCTTCCTGCTGGCCCCGCTGATCGCCGTGGTGCCGATCTCGCTGACGCCCAACCGCTTCCTGTCGATGCCGAACGGCCATCTCAGCCTGCGCCATTATGCGACCCTGGTCACGGATCCGGCGTGGCGCGACGCGACCCTGGTCAGCCTGCGCATCGCCCTGGCGTCGAGCACGCTGGCGGTGGCGCTGGCGACGCTGTTCGGCCTCGGGCTGTGGCTGCTGCGGCCGCGCGGCGCGCCGGTTCTGATCGGCTTTGTGCTGTTGCCGATGGTGGTGCCGCCCGTGGTCTCGGCGATGGTGCTCTATTTCCTGCTGACCGGGATGTCCCAGTTCCAGACCATGATCGGCTTTGATACCGAGGCCGGGGTGGTGCTGGCCCATACCGTGCTGAACGTCCCCGCCGCGGTGGTCATGGTGCTGGTGGCACTGGCCGGCATCGATCGCCGGATCGATCTGGCGGCGCGCAGCTTCGGTGCCAGCCTGGGCCAACGCGCTTTTCTGGTGATCCTGCCCAACATCCGCTTCGCGCTCGGCGGTATCTGGGTGATGTGCTTCGTCCAGTCCTGGGACGAGACGGCGGTGACATTGTTCATCACCTCGATCCACGCGGTAACCCTGCCCCGCCTGATGTGGATGGGCCTGCGGGACAATATCGATCCGGCGGTCGCCGCGGCGTCCGTCGTACTGACCCTTCTCACCACGGCGGTACTGGTCGGGCGCATACTGTGGCGCCGCCGGTCCGCCGCCGACTGATCAACCCGGAGATCCCTTTGATGGATGAAGTCTTCGCGCGCCGCGACCTGATCAGCGCCGACCGCCTCAAAGCGCTGTCGGCCAAGTCTGACCGCCAGGGCTTTGCCCAGCTCGGCGGTCATGCCGCCGCGATCCTGGTCACCGGCGTCACCCTGCATCTGAGCGGGGGACACTGGTGGGCGATCCCGGTGTTCCTGGTCCATGGCACCCTGATCAATTTCCTCTATGCCGGCCAGCACGAGATGAGCCATTTCACCGTGTTCGCAACCCGGCGCTATAACGAGCTGTTCGGCCGGATCCTCGGCTTCATCCTGATCTATCCGCGTGATTTCGATCAGATCCAGCATTTCGCGCACCATCGCTTCACCCAGGACCCCGATCGCGACGGTGAGCTGGCGGGACGCCCGCCCTATACCTTCGGCAGCTACCTGCTGTGGCTGTCCGGGATCAGCTATTGGACCAGCCGGGTCACCCGGATTCTGCGCTTCAGCCGCGGCATTGTCCGCGAACCCTATATCCCGGACAACCGCAAGGCCGGGGTCATTCGCGAAGGGCGGTTGCATCTCGCCGGCTATCTCGTGATCCTGGCGTTGTCACTGGCCTTTCAGTCCTGGGCGGCCCTGCTCTATTGGCTGGCGCCGATGCTGGTCACCAAGATCACCCAGCAGTTGCAGAATACGATCGAGCATCTCGGCCTGAGCCATACCACCAACATCTTCGAAAATACCCGGTCGACCCGAACCAACCTGCTGGTGCGGCGGATGGCCTGGAACATGCCCTACCACACCGCACACCACGCTTTTCCCGGGGTCCCGTTCTTCCGACTTCACGAGCTGGACCAGGCGATCGCTGCGGGACGCGGCGTTCCGGCCCGCAGCATGAGCTATCTCGGCTTCCAACGCCGGGTCCTGGCGGCGCTGTGGCGCAGCGGCAGCGAAACCGCCTTCCCGGCCGACCAGGTCTGGATCGATGACGACCGGACGCCGGTCCCCGAGGTCAAACATGCCTGAGCTGCGACTGCACCAATCCCTGTGGGCCACCGAGCAGCGCCGTCCCGGGACGCCGGAGCAACCAGTCGAAGAGCGCTTTGCCGCGGTCGCCGCGGACGGCTGGGACGGCATGACCATCGACCTGGGCGCGATGGATATCGAGGCGGCACGCCGCACCGTGCCCTTGTTCGCCCGATACGGCCTCGACGGGGGCCTGACCGCGTTTCCCCGCACCATCGACGCGCTGCGCCCGGCGATCGCCCTGGCCAAGGACATCGGCGCACCGTTCGTCGTGATCGTCGGCCAGGTCATGCCGGTGTCGATCGACGGCATGGTCGCGGTGGTGCGGGAATGGCTGCGGATCGGCCGCGAGGAAGGCATGCCGTTGCAGTTCGAAACCCACCGGGCCTCGATCACCAACGACCTGTTCGCCACCCTGCAACTGCTCGATGCGGTGCCGGAGATGCGGCTGGCCGCCGACCTGTCGCACTATGTCGTCGATCGCGAGATGATCCCGCCGCTGAGCGCGGAGATGTCGCTGATGATCTCGCGGATCCTGGCGCGGTCCGACAGCTTCCAGGGCCGGATCGCGACGCGCAATCAGATCCAGGTGCCGCTGGCTTTCCCGCAGCATGCCAAATGGCTGCAGCTGTTCGAGGGCTGGTGGCGTGAAGGTTTCACACGCTGGCGCGCACAGGCCGACGCCGACGACCGGCTGGTGTTCCTGAGCGAGCTGGGACCGACCGAATACGCCATAACCGATGCCGACGGCCTGGAATTATCGGATCGGCGGCAGGAGGCGCTGAGCCTGCGGGACATCGCCCGAACCTTGTGGCGGGAAACCGCGCCGGCGCCGCTTCACGAGCAATAACCCCGCAAAGCAGAGAACCACCATGATCGATGGCAACGAACTCGCGCGGCTGCGCGCCAAATATGGCGATGCCGTGGGCAGCATGACCCACGACCCCGCCTTCGCCCGCGTCGCCGCATCGGTGATCGGTCCCACCGGCACCCGGAGCGCGCCCTTTATCGGCCTGCCGACCTTGCTGGACACCGTTTACCGCCCGCTGGATCCCGCGGCACCCGACTTCGGTGATCTTCAGGTCGCGCTCTATGGCATCCCGATGGATCTCGGCGTCACCAACCGCAGCGGATCCCGCTTTGGTCCGCGCGCGGTCCGCACCATCGAGCGTGTCGGCCCCTATGAACATGTGCTGAAATGCCTGCCGACCCGCGACCTGCGCGTCGCCGATATTGGGGACATCCCGTTCCGCTCGCGCTACAGCCTGGACATGTGCCATGCCGATATCGAGCACTACGTCACGGCGATGGTCGCGGCGGGCGTCACCCCGCTCGGGGTTGGCGGCGATCATTCGGTGACGCTGCCGATCCTCAAGGCCATCGGCAAGGACCGGCCGGTGGCGCTGATCCATTTCGACGCCCATTGCGACACCGGCGGCCCGTTCGATTTCAGCAAATTCCACCATGGCGGCCCGTTCCGCCAGGCGGTGCTGGAGGGTGTCCTTGACCCGACCCGGACGATTCAGATCGGCATCCGGGGCTCATCGGAGTTCTTCTGGGAGTTTTCCTATGACAGCGGCATGACCGTGGTTCATGCCGAGGAGATATCGACCCTGGGGATCCCGGCAATCATCGCCAAGGCCCGGGCGGTTGTCGGCGATGCACCCGTCTATGTATCCTTCGATGTCGACTGCCTCGATCCGGTGTTCGCGCCCGGGACCGGGACCCCGGAGATCGGCGGCGTGACCACCCGCGAGGCTCTGGAACTGCTGCGCGGACTTGCCGGCCTCGACATCATTGCCGGTGACGTTGTCGAGGTCGCGCCGCAATATGACGCGACGACCAATACCGCCCACGCCGCCGCCCAGCTGTTGTTCGAGATCCTGGCCCTGATGGTGTTCAGCCCCTCGATTGGAAGGAAAGCGGGATAATGGAGACGGACCTCGCCCCGGTCGGACCGGGGCACAATCAGTCGCCGGTGCGCGCCGACCTGGCCGCGGCCTATCGGTTGATCGCCCATTTCGGCATGGACGACAGCATCTATACCCATATCTCCGCCAAATTACCGGGGGAACCGGAACGGTTCCTGCTCAATTCCTACGGCCAGCGCTTCACCGAAGTGACGGCTTCGGAACTGGTTACGGTCGCACCGGACGGTTCTGTGCTCGACGACCCGATCGGACATGGCATCAATGCGGCGGGCTTCACAATCCATTCGGCGATCCACGGCGCGCGCCCCGACGTCGGTTGTGTGCTTCACGGCCACACGGTCGCCGGCGTCGCCGTGTCCTGCCTTGAAGACGGGTTGCTGCCGCTCAACCAATGGGCCCTGCTGTTCTATGATCGCATCGCCTATCACGACTATGAAGGCATTGCGCTGGATCTCGGCGAACGCGATCGCCTGATCGCCGACCTTGGCAGCGCGCCGGCGATGATTCTGCGCAACCATGGTCTGTTGACCTGCGGGCGCAGCGTCGGCGAAGCCTTTGTTCTGATGTTCAATCTGGAACAGGCCTGCCGCGCCCAGGTCGCTGCGCTGAGCAGCGGGGCGAAACTGCGGCTGCCCACCGCCGCGGTCTGCGAACGCACCGCCCGCCAGTATGAGGATTGGGACCAGGCCCACGCCGCTTCCGGGCTGGTCGATCCGGAGTGGGCCGCCTATCGGCGGCTGGCACAGCAGGTCGCGCCCGGATTCGACCAATAGCCCCATGATCGCCCGCCGATCGTTGGAACCCCGATCGGCCACACCGCCGGCGCACCCGATCGGCCCGACCCTGGGGTCGATACTCTTGAGTATCCGCTGACGGAAATTCCACGCCAAGCGGCACGACGTTCGGGTCATTATTAACATTGTTGTTATGTTAATAAATTCACAAAACACAAACCTATGCGAAAATTGTCTACTTCCATCATCAATCATATGATATAGCCAGTTTCAAGCGGGATATGAAGCCGCATAACCCCGACATACAACACTGATAACGTGTTGTTATGCCTTATGTCTTTGAAAATAAACTTGTTTTGGGGCTCAACATGAATCTGAAGTGGTTGTCCGCCGGCGTGGTGACGGCGTTCGTAGCGACCGCCCTGTTCAGTGGCGCGGCGCGGGCTCAAGAGACGAAAAGCTATTGGCTGGGCATTCGTCAGGCGGGCGTTCTCCGCATCGGTGCCGCGTCGGCACCGCCGTTCCTGATCCGCGATCCGGTTTCTGGAAACTACACCGGCTTCTTTGCCGAGCTGTCACGGCGTTTCGCCGCTGAACTCGGTGTCAAAGCCGAATTCGTCGACACCACATGGGACAACATGGTGGCGGGCGTGCAGGCCGGGAAATGGGATCTCGCGCCGGCGCTTGATCGGACGCCCGAACGGGCGATCGCCGTCAACTTCTCAATCCCGGTCAACGACGCGACCTATTCGCTCGCCTACCGCAAGGACAACCCGAAGATCCCGCCGAATCCAAAGGGGGCGGCCGACATCGACAAAGAAGATGTCACGATTTCGGTGATCGCCGGTTCGGCCCAGGACAAGACGATCACGGGCGCGATCAAGCATGCGAAGATCCTGCGCCTGCCGACCAACGAGGAAGTTAACCTCGCTGTGGAGTCCAAGCGCGCGGACATCGTTGCCAACGAGTCAGCGATGAACCTGCTTTTTGTCAAAGGCCATCAGCCATGGGCGAATGTATTCGAGCCGGTGCCCGCGCTCGCGCACCGCGGCGTTGGCTTTGGCTTGCCGCGGAGCCTGTCTGCCGCGGATGTCCAGGTCATCAACATCTTCATTGAGGATCAGAAGGCGACCGGCGAGGTCGATCGCCTGATCAATGAGGCCATCGATCAAGTTCTTTCCGCCAGCAAATAAGGCCCCGGGGCGGGAGGGAACGAAAACCCTCCTGCCTGTTTCTTTGAGTTGATCATGTCGAACAGTTTCAAATCCGCGCGTCCTGATCCGCTCCTGCGGATTGACGCCGTCTACAAGTCTTACGCCAAAGGCGCCCCCGTATTGCGGGGCATCGATCTCGAAATGGCCGCCGGCGAACGGGTGGTGGTGATCGGCCCCAGCGGCGGCGGCAAGAGCACGTTGTTGCGCGTCGTCATGGGGCTGGAGCAGATTGATGACGGCGCCATCACCTTCGCGGGCGCCTCCTATGTCACGGTTACCGGGCGACGGACGCGGATCGACGCCAGGGTGCGCCGTTCGATTGGCATGGTGTTTCAGAACTACACGTTGTTTCTCCACCTCAATGTCGTGGGCAACCTCATTCTGGCGCCTTGCAAGGTCAACGGGGAAAGCCGGAAGACCGCGACCGCGCGGGCGTTAACGCTGCTCGACCGGTTCGGTCTGGCGGAGAAAGCCGACGCCTATCCCTCCCAACTGTCGGGAGGACAAAAGCAGCGTGTCGCCATCGTCCGGGCCTTGATGCTCGACCCCGCCCTGATGCTGTTCGACGAGGTGACTTCGGCGCTCGACCCCGAACTGGTGGCCGAGGTCGAGCAGGTCATCCTGCAACTCGCCGGACAGAACCTGCCGATGATCATCGTCACCCATGACATGTGGTTTGCCCGTCGGATCGCCTCGCGTGTTCTGTTCTGCGCAGAGGGCCGGATCATCGAGGACGGGCCGCCCGAACAGGTCCTCGGATCGCCGCGGACAGAGCGGGCACGCGATTTCGTTCATCGCGTGTTCCATATTGGCGGCTGACGCGATGAACTACGTCTACGACTTCGCATCCGTTTTCCGGAATGCCGACACTCTGATCGACGGGCTCAGCCTGTCGTTGGAGATCGCCGCGGCGGCCAATCTGATCGCGGTGTTCGGCGGATTCGTCATCGCGCTGCTGCTGCTCAGTCCGTCGCGGCTGATACGACTGCCGGCAACTTTGTTTGTCGAGTTCTTCCGCTGCACGCCGTTCCTGGTCCAGATTTTCTGGTTCTTCTACTGCGTGCCGATGCTGTTGGACGTCTATCTGTCGTCACGGGCGCTTGGCATCCTGGCGCTTAGCCTGATCCTCAGCACCTTCAACGCCGAAGCCTTTCGCGGCGCCGTCCAGGCTGTGCCCCGTGACCAAATCGATGCCGGCATCGCGCTCGGTCTCTCACCCTTTCAGCGGGTGGCTCACATCATTTTTCCGACCGCCTTGCGCCTCGTGATTCCCGTCCTGTTGACCAACGGCATTCTGGCGTTCCAGACCAGCTCGCTGCTGTCGCTCGTCGCCGTCGAGGAATTGATGTTCAGCGGCAAGATGTTGTCCGCGAAGATCTACCGGCCGATCGAAACTTTCACGGTGGTGGCGCTGATCTACCTCGTGGTGTCGTTGCCGGTCAGCCAATGGGTCGGCTGGCTCGAACGCCGCCGCGTCAGAGCCGAGAGGTGAGCGGACATGGACTTCAACTTCGGCCTGATCTGGAAATTCGCCGTCCCCCTGGCACAGGGGCTCGGTACGTCGATCCTGCTGAGCCTGATCTGCATGGCTCTGGGATCGCTGCTCGGGCTCGCGCTGGCGTTGGCGCGATCCTCGCCATCGCGGCTGCTGCGCCTGCCGGCCGTGGCCTTTGTCGAACTGTTCCGGGGCACGCCGGTCCTGATCCAGCTGTTCTGGGTATTTTTCTGCCTGCCGCTGGTCCTCGGCTTCGAGCCGGCGAGCTTCACCTCGGGCGTGGTTGCGTTGTCGCTCTTCACCGGCGCGGTCACGTCCGAAACCTTCCGCGCGGCCCTGCGATCGATCGGTTCCGAGCAACGCGACGCCAGCGTGGCGCTCGGCCTGTCACGCTGGACGCGGATGCGCTACGTGATTCTGCCGCAGATGGCGTTGCGGGCAACCCCGGTTCTGCTGTCGAACAGCATCACCCTGTTCAAGGAAACGGCCCTGGTCGCTGCCGTCGGCATCTCCGACCTGATGTCGGTTGGCGAGAATATTTCAAATAGCATCGGCCGCCCGGTCGAGATTTTGACCACCGTAGCCGTCGTCTACTTCGTCATCGCCTTTCCCTTCACCCGTATCGTGACGCTGCTGGAAAAGCGGCTTCTGCGAAAACTGGCGCTGTGAGGAACGGTGATGGTCCGGCTTGAGGAGAAAACGTCATGACCGAATGGGGAACACACGGGCTGTGGGCCGGAACCGCACCCGCCGCACCGGAGACCATTCCGCTCGCGGGTGATCGGTCCGCCGACGTGGTGATCATCGGCGCCGGTTACACCGGCCTGTCCGCCGCGCTGCACCTCGCTGAGGCGGGAACGTCGGTCGTCCTGCTGGAGGCGGAGGAGATCGGGTTCGGCGGCTCGGGCCGCAACACCGGGCTGGTCAACGCCGGCCTGTGGTTGACGCCGAGCGAGACCGTCGCCCGGTTGGGCCATGAACGGGGCGGCTCGTTGCTTGAACTGCTGGGGAATGGTCCACGCGAGGTCTTCGCGTTGATCCACCGCTTTGGGATCGACTGTGAACTCGAAACCAACGGCACCCTTCATTGCGCGGTTGGTCGCGCGGGGCTCGCCGCGGTCCGCGAACGCACCGACCAGTGGGCGGCGATTGGCGCGCCGGTCGAATTTCTCGACGCCACCGCCACCGCCGCCAAGATCGGCACCACGACCTATGCCGGCTCGCTCTGGGACCATCGCGCCGGAACGATCCAGCCCCTGGCCTACGCGCGCGGTCTGGCCGGCGCGGCGCTCGGTGCCGGCGCCAAAATCCACACGAAGAGCCGGGTCACCGGCTTCACCGCGGAACGGGATGGCTGGACCGTCCGGACGGCCGTCGGCACGGTCCGGGCGTCGTGGTTGATCCTCGCCACCAACGGTTACACCAACAGGCTGGCGCCGGAGATCAGGCGGGAGATGGTGATGCTGCCTTACTTCAACCTCGCCACCGCGCCGCTCGCGCCGGAGCTTCTGAAAGAGATCCTGCCGGAGCGGCAGGGGACCTGGAATACGCTGCTGGTGCCAACGTCGATCCGCCGCGACCGGGCGGGGCGTCTGCTGCTGGGCAGCGTCGGCGCCGGCCGTTTCGGGGGACAGGCGGTCCACCGGGCCTGGGCCGAGCGGGAGCTCCAACGGATCTTCCCGCAACTCCCGAGAACCGGCTTCGAGAGCGGCTGGCACGGGGTGATCGGTATGACCCGTGACGATCTCCCAAAACTGCGCCGGCTCGGTCCCAACGGACTGTCGATCAGTGGTTGCAATGGCCGAGGCATCGCCCCCGGCACCGTTTACGGCCGTACGCTGGCCGAACACATCCTTGGTCGCCGACCCTTCACGGCGTTGCCGCTCGAACCTACCGCTCCGGCGCCGATCGCCCTCCGGGGCTTCAAGGAAGCTTATTACGAAACCGGCGCCCAGGTGGCGCACAGCGTCATGGGACGCCTCCGGCCCCGACCGTCACACCCCTGATTTGGAGAAACGCTATGACCACCCACATCCCGATGATCGACCCGGCGACGGCTTCGCCAGCGGTTCGCGCCGCCTATGACGGCGAGATCGCAACCCGTGGCCGCATCACCAACATGAAGAAGACCCTGCTCCAATCGCTACCGGTCTTCCACACCTACATGGAATTCTACACCCTGTACAATAAGCTGATCCCGGTGATCGGCAAGCGGGGCGTCTGGCTGTTCTGCCACGCGATTTCCAGCGGCAACGCGTGCCTGATCTGCACGACCTATTTCCGTCGCCTGCTGATCGACGAGGGACTGCGGCCAGAGACCTACGCGCCAACCGCGGAAGAGCAGGAGCTGATCGATTTCGGACACCAGGTTTCGCGCGCCCATGGCGGCGCGAAACCCGATCCGGCGCTGTGGACAGCATTGAAAGCCCGTTACACCAACGAGCAGCTCGTGGATATCGTCGGCCTCGGCGGCCAGATGGTTGCCAACAACCTGTTCAACGACATCGTTGAGGTTGAGCTGGATGACCAGCTCTACGACTATCGCGCCGCGGAACCGGCGAAGTGATCGGAAGGTACCAGAATGAAGATCATCGGACTTGAGGTTTTCGGCGTCACCTACACCGTCCGCAACGGCGGCTTCAAGTTGGCCGGCGGACGCCGCTTCACCGAATTCCGCAGTGCCGTCGTGCGGATCGATACCGACGAGGGGATCGAAGGCTGGGGCGAGCACGCGTCGTCGCCGCAATACATGGTGGCCCTGCATGAGGGCGCGCTCGCGTCCCTGCGCCAGATCGGTCCCGGCCTGATCGGCGTCGATCCGCGCCAGATCGCCGTGGTTCACGAGGCGATGAACCGGGCGTTGAAGGGGCATCAATACGCCAAGACCGCGATCGACATTGCCTGCTGGGACATCGCGGGCAAAGCCGCCGGTGTCCCGGTGGCGACGCTGCTCGGCGGCATCCATCAGGCCGAGTTCCCCATGCTGAAAATGGCGGTGATGGACGAGCCGGAGGCGATGCGCGACCAGTGCCGGGCGCTTGCCGAGGCCGGGTTCCGTACGGTCCAGGTCAAGATCGGCAACGATTGGCGGGAGGACGTGCGGCGGATCGAGGCCTGCCTGGAAACCGCCCCACTGTTCGACCGCATCATCGTCGACGCCAACGCCAACTATCATCCGCACGAGGCGTTGCATCTCCTCAACGCCACGCGCGATCTGAACTTCATCATCGAGCAGCCGTGCCGCGAACTGGAGGATAACCTGACCGTCCGCCGCCGCACCGAGCGACCGTTCGTGCTCGACGAGTCCCTCGACGGCCTCACCAGTGTCTTCCGTGCCCACGCGGCCGACGGTTTTGACCTCGCAATGTTGAAACTCAGCCGGTTCGGCGGAATCGCGCCGCTGGCGCTGGCGCGTGACTGCTGTGTCGCCTGGGGCCGGCCCGTGACGATCGAGGATATGTCGGGTGGCGGAATCATCGCCGCCGCCTCCGCCCATCTTGCCGCGAGCACCCCGGCGCGTTTCCTTGTCGCCGGTTCGTTCGTCACCGCCTATGTCGAGGAAACCTACATTGAGGGTGACTGGCCGTACGGGGCGCGGGGCGGATTGCCATCGTTGACGCCGGGGCTCGGCATTACCGTCGATCAGGCGGCGCTCGGCGCGCCGCTGTTTGCGATCCGACAATGAGCAGGTCCTGAAAATGACTGAGGACAAGACATCGGCGGACGTGTTCGACGCGATCGTGATCGGCTCCGGAGCCGCCGGAATGACCTGCGCCCTCACCGCTGCCGACGCGGGGCTTTCGGTGCTGGTGCTCGAGAAAAGCCATCTGCTCGGGGGTACCAGTGCCATGTCGGGGGCCGGCATGTGGGTGCCCGCCAATCACCTGGCCGCTGAAGCCGGTATCAATGACAGCGCCGCGGAGGCGCTGGCTTATATCGAGGCGGCGCTCGGCCCGGCCAAGGCGAACCGCCATCGTCCCTTGTGGAAGGCGCTGGCCGACAACGCCGGGCCCATGTTGCGTCTGGTCGAGCGGACGACACCGCTGCGTTTCGCCCTGACGCCGGAACCCGATCCGGTCGATGCTGCGGGCGCCAAGGCCCGCGGGCGCATGGTCTCCCCCTTGGCGCTGGCGAAACGGGTTGCCGGTCGCTTCGCCCGTCGGTTGCGACCATCGACGCTGCCCCACCTCTTCACCTATCATGACATGTTCTGGCCGAATCCCTGGAAACGGCCCCTCTATTCAGCGTTCGCGATCGGGCCGACCCTTTTGAAACGACTGCTGACCGGCGAACGGGGCCAGGGTTCGGCGCTGATGGCCGGGCTGATCGCCGGATGTCTCGAACATGGCGTGGAGGTGCGTACCGAACAAACCGTCGCGGCATTGGTCCGGCGGGGCGGACGCGTCGACGGCGTCCGGCTGGCGAATGGACGCGCGATCACGGCCCGACGCGGCGTGCTGATTGCCACGGGCGGCTTCGAGTGGAACCGGCAACGCTACGAACGCCATTTTCCGGGCCCCACCGACTGGCTGACAACGCCCGACACCAACACCGGCGGCGGGCTTGATCTTGCCGAGACGGTGGGGGCGGCGATCGATCAAATGGACCAGGCCAACATCCATCCGGCGCTACCCGTCCGATACGAGGGGCGGGCCCATGGCATGCCGGTCGCCTGGCACGTCGGGCCCAACGCGATTGTCGTCAACGGCCAGGCGGAACGGTTTTGCAGCGAGTACGACTACAACCTCGGCGCCGCACTCGACCGGCGCGATGACGCTGGCCAGCCGGTCAACCTGCCCGCTTGGCTTGTCTGCGACCGCCGCTTTCTGTGGGGCTCGCTGCCGTTTGCCTTCTACGCCCTGAAGGCGCGCAATTGGGTTCGCAGGGCGCGGAGCTTGACGGAACTCGCCCGGACGATCGGTCTTGCGCCCGAGGCCCTGGAGGCGACAGTGACCCGCTACAATGGATTCGTTCAGAATGGACGTGACGACGATTTCCACCGGGGTGAAGCCCCGTGGGAGCGGTTCCGGGCCGGATCGGACCGCGCTACCGCCAATCCGGCGCTGGGCACCATCGAACGGGCGCCGTTCTACGCCATCCCCGTCAACCGCTCGATCCTCGGCACCAAGGGCGGGCCGATAACCGACGCAGAGGGACAAGTTCTGGATACCGCGGGAGAGCGGATCCCCGGCCTCTACGCCGCCGGCAACGCAATGGCCAATTCCATCGGCACACGGGTAGTTGGCGCCGGCACCACGATCGGCCCACACATGACCATGGGGTATGTGTGCGGCCTCAGCATGGCCGGGAAAACAACGTCCGCGATCGTGCCGCCGGCTCAAGAATAAGAAAGTCGCTTGGCATCACGAGGATATGAACGTACCGGCGCGAACGCGGCGTGGCGGTCAGCGGGCGGGTGGGACCTGTGTCTCGATGATCATGCGCGCCGCGCTGTGCAGTCGGGACCCGGCGTCATCCCCGCGTGTCCGGTACGTCATCCGCCTCGTCGGACAACCCGAAGGTTCGCCGGTAGGTCTTGGCCATCACCGCATCAAGGCGGGCGCCGGGCACGAAATCGGCCATGTCATCGGGCAGGGTGACACCGGGACCCTGGCGCGGACAAGGTGAGGCGGCGCCGACGATCTGGGTCACCGGGTACAGCGCCGTCCAGGCCGCGATGGCGGCATAGTCTTCCTCGTCATCCGCAACATGCTTGTCGCGGATCTTCGCGGAGGCCGTCTCGATTGCCATTCCGATCATGGTTGTCCCCTTGATTTCCGGCGGGTTTGGCGGCCGGATCAGGGACGAACGGCCTGGATAAAGGCGGTCGATGAAATGGTCCATCAGCCGCAGCTTCTCCGCGGTGTCCTCGACGACGTGGGCGCAGCCAAATGCCATCACCGACCGGTAGTTGACCGAGTGGTGGAAGCCCGAACGCGCCATCACCAGGGCGTCGAGATGCGTCACCGTCAGGCAGACATCAAGACCCTGGCCCTGCGCGCGGATCATCCGGCTGGCCGAGGAGCCATGCCAGTAAAGATGATCACCTTCCCGCCAGAAGGCCGTGGGCGTGCAATAGGGGCGTCCGTCGATGACATAGGCGATGTGGCACACCAGCGCCGCGTCCAGGATCGCGTAGATCGTCGCCCGGTCATAGTGCCCGCGCTCCGGGGCCCGCTTCACCTGATTGACCGGTGTCTTGGGAAAGGTGTCGGCACCGCGTCCGTCTGCGCTCGTCATTGCTGCCATTGTCCTGAATGAGGGGGTTGGGACGACAGGTTCGCGGTAAACTGGCCCGGGATAAAGATCCAGTTCGGCAAAAGATGTATGGACCAGTTATGGCGCAACGGCATCGCAAGACACCAAGGTTGGGGATCGTCCTCGACGCGGCACAGCCGTCGTCGCTGCAGGCGCAGATCGTCGGGCAACTGCGTCGCGCGGTTCTGGAACAAAGACTGGGTGCGGGCACCAGGCTGCCCTCGTCCCGGCTGTTGGCCGAAGAGCTGGACTGTGCCCGGGGCACGGTGCTCACAGCCCTCGACCATTTGATCGCCGAGGGCTATCTGGTTTCCCGGCCCGGTTCCGGGGTCTTCGTCGCACCGGACCTACCCGACGCGCTGCTGCGGGCACCGGGCATGATCCGGGAGCGCCGGCAAGCGACACTTGTGACGACGCCGTTGCTGCCGCCGCGAACCCAGGCGGTGCTGAGCGACCACGCCCCGGAGCCCGGCCCGGACGACGCGGGGTCGATTGCGTTTCCCCTGGGACAGCCTGACAGGCGTGCGTTTCCTTTCGCGCTGTGGGCCCGGCTGCTGGAACGGGAATGGCGCAATCCCTCCTGGCGGGACGCGGGCGCACCGCCTCCCTTCGGCCATGGGGGGCTGCGCCAGGCGATCGCCGCCTACCTGGGCGCCGCGCGCGGCTTCGTCTGTGATCCCGAGACCGTCGTCATTACCGCGGGTGTGCGGGAAAGCGTTTCGCTGTTTGCCCGGATCGTTCTCGCGGACGGGGAGCCGGCGTGGGTCGAGGAGCCCGGTTATGCCGGGATCGATCAGGCCCTGACCGATGCCGGCGTCCGAGCGGTTCCGATCGCGATCGACGAGTCCGGCTTCTCAATGGAAACCGCCCTGGCGATGGCGCCGGATGCCCGTCTGGCCATCGTGACCCCGTCGCATCAGTTCCCGCTGGGGACGGTGTTGAGCCTGCCGCGACGGCTCGCCCTGCTGGACTGGGCCGAAAGAACCGGGGGCTGGATCATCGAGGATGATTTCGACGGCGAATATCGCTATTCGGGCCGCCCCCTGGCGCCGCTGCGCGCCCTGGATCGCTCCGGCCGCGTCGGCTATCTGGGCAATTTCTCCAAGCTGCTGTTCCCCTCGCTCCGCCTGAGTTTCCTGGTCCTGCCCGCCAGCCTGGTTGACGCCGCCCACGCCATGAGGGCCCGCAGTCCGGCCGGCGCGTCGCTGCTGGGCCAGGGCGCACTGGCGCGCTTCATTGCCGATGGCCATCTGACGGCGCATCTGCGCCGCACCCGGCTGCTCTATGCTGGCCGGCAGCAGGCCCTGGTCGCTGCGGCGGCCCGCCACCTGCACGGCCTGCTCGACATCGCCCCCGATCCCGGCGGCATGCATCTGATCGCGCGACCGTCCCCGGATTTTGAACCCGCCTTCGACGACGTCGTGGTCGCCGCCGCCGCCGCCAGAGCAGGCCTCCGGACCGCGCCGCTGTCCCGCTGCTATCGCGGCCCGGACGGGGCACAGGGCCTGATCCTGGGCTATGCCGGAACCCCGGAAGCCGAAATCGAAGCGGCCATCACCACGCTGAAACAAATCCTGGAGGCGCTGCGCCCGCCGGGTCAATCATGACCGGATTTCGGCGCCGCAGAGTCCGCACCATAAGCGGTCATGCCGCCGAGAGCGACCGCAGCACCAATTCGACACCAAGGCCCATCAACAGAATCAGAAACCAGCGCCGGAATGTCGCGGGACTGACCCGCTGGCGGATCGTCTGACCGACGCGCATGCCCAAAAGCGCCGGCGCCACGGCAAGCAGCGACCACCCCAGATCATGGGCAACGAATGCGCCCTGCCACCACAACCCGGCAGCCAGCGTCACCGTCGAAACCGTAAACGACAGTCCCAACGCCTGAACCAAACCGTCGCGGTCGAGGTTCAACGCCTGCAGATACGGCACCGCCGGGATCACGAAAACGCCGGTCGCCCCGGTGATGACGCCGGTCGCAAGCCCGACGATGAGCGACAACCAGCGTTCAGACCTCACCGGAACCGCGGGGCGACGCGCCAGCAGCGTGCTGCCGGCATAAAGGATGAGCGCGCCTCCCAGTGCCATGGTGGCGCCGCGCGCGGGACCCCTGGCCAGGATCGCCGCCCCCGCGAACGTGCCGACGGCGATGCCCGCCAGCATCAGCCGCAAACGACGCGCCAGAACCGCCAGTCCCGGACCTGCCAGCAGTTGCCAGACATTGGTGACAAAAGACGGCACCAGCATCAGTCCCGCAGCGACCACGGGCGCCACGATGGTACTGAGCAGCCCCATGGCAACCGTCGGCAGGCCCATGCCCGTCACGCCTTTGACGAGGCCGGCCAGAAAGAAGATTGATGCACCCCAGGCGAGGGACCCGGCGGGAAATGATGACGCGAACACGCTCATGGCAACATCCCTTTGCAATCGTCACACGGCATCTGCCGGGATCCGGCGTCGCGCCACAAGCCGGATGATCCAATGACAGACTTCGTGCAAACCGAAGGCTCAATTCGTGCTATTCTCCGAGACATGCGCTTTGATCTCACCGACTTCCGTCTGTTTCTGTGCGTCATTGAGGCCGGAAGCATCACGCACGGCGCCGCGTCGGCCTGCCTGTCGCTGGCCGCGGCGAGCGAGCGCCTGCGGGGTATGGAGGCCGCGTGCGGCGTTCGCCTGCTGGCACGCAATCGCCGGGGCGTCGCCCCGACCGCCGCCGGCGACGCGCTGGCCCACCATGCCCGGCTGATCCTGCGTCAGGTCGATCAGTTGAACGGTGAACTCGGGGGTTATGCCAAAGGGCTCCGGGGCACGATCCGGCTGCTGGCCAATACCGCGGCCATGACCGAGTTCCTACCCGAACGGCTCGCCCCTTTTCTCGCGGCCCATCCCCAGGTCGATATCGATCTGAAGGAACGCCTCAGCAGCGAAATCGTGAAGGCCGTGTCGCGCGACCGGGCCGAGATCGGGATCATCTCCGACGCGGTCGACGCAGCCGGGCTGACACTGCGCCCCTTCGCCATTGACCGGCTCGTCGTGGTGATGTCGCGCAACGACGAACTGGCGACGCGCCGGCGCATCGCTCTCGCCGACATCCTGCGCCGGGATTTTGTCGGCCTGTCCCCTGGCAGCGCGTTACAGGATCATATCGATGGGTACGCCGCACAGAGCGGCACGGCGCTGCGGTTGCGGGTACGGGTGCGCACCTTCGAGGGGATTTGCCGTATGGTCGCGCACGGCGTCGCCCTTGGCATCGTGCCCGAAAACGCGGCGCGGCGCTGTCGCCGAACCCTGCCGATCCGGATCACCCCCCTGACCGATGCCTGGGCGACCCGTCATCTCCACCTCTGCACGCGCGACCGGGAAAGTCTGACGCCGCTGGCGCGACAGCTTGCAGACCATCTGGGTTCAAATGCGGAGCCTGCCTTCGCGGACCATTGCGACGGTCTCGGAAGATCGCCCCGCCACGACCGATTGCTCGATCAGCGGATCGCTGATGCGAGACCGGCGGCGCAATTCGGCGAGTAATCCGGTTGCGATCGGACGGTGCAAACCGATCGCAAGCCTTCCTTCTGTCCCGTCCAGCACTGCGCCGGCCGGACGCACGGCGCGATCGACGCATCGTCCGCACCTCAGGCCATGATGCCAGAGCGGCGGCCGGTGGCTCCGTCGCTTCGGAGCAACGCGAAGATGATGAACGCAGCGACGAGCGTTATCGCGATGAGCACATCGCACAAATGCTGAAAGGCCGCAGAATAGCTCTCTTGGATTTCGTATAGCGCCAGGTTGGGCAGCAGCGCCGCCGCTCCGTGGACGTCGCCCATCGCGAGCTTCTGGGCCACCGGCCCGACGTCTAAGCCGCCTTGCGGGGCGAAAACGGTCAAACGGTTTTTGGCAAGGCCGGCAAGGACGGCGTTGACGATTGCCAGCGCGACGCCTTCTCCCGCCACCCGTGTCGTGCCGAAAATGCCGGTCGCCATACCGGCGCGTTCCTTGGGAACCACGCTGACGGAGAGCCCGTCCATAAGCCCCCACGGCAAGCCGGTCCCCACGCCGATGAGAAACATCGGAAGGACCGCAGGCGTCCCGTTAGTCCCCCACCGGGGCTTCCGACCCGCGAAGAATGAAACGGGCGGGGGTTTGGTGTATTTTGGCTGAGCGTCGTCGGCACAGAGGTCGGTTCATTCTTGGTGCGTTCGAGCCCGTTCGTTAGTCGGACCCGGAACCCT
>JARLIO010000030.1 GCA_031291675.1 Azospirillaceae bacterium | reverse complement strand
GCTGTATTCCGCGTATTTCTTCTGCGCAGCCTTGACCCGCGCAACCAGGCTGTCCAGTTCGGCAGCATTCGTAATCGGCATTGTTCCCCTCCTCTGTCGCGCCAACGGCGCGAGCGCTTCTCGGCAACGGCCGGCCCCAGGAACGCGGACCTCACGATGATCTAACCACGACCCGGTGCCTGGACGCTCTGATCTCTGGTCATACCAGTACCGAGTCGCAATTCTTTCCGGTATTGACGCCGATCAATTCTTTTTTCGTCCGGGCCGTACAACAAGGATGGTTTCAAACGATCCGGTTTCGAACGATCCGGCGCGGTCTCGCCACGGTCACGCCGCGCCGATCGCGGATCAGATTGCCGCCCCGGCCGGGAGCACCACAGCGGCGATCATTCGCGCCCGGGCGCGGACGAGCAGCCCCTCGTCCTCCGCCTCGTCATCGTCGAAATCTTCGTCGTCATCCTCGTCATCATCATCGTCGTCGTCATCAGACGGATGATGATCGTCGTTATCATCATCATCATCATCATCATCATCGTCATCGCCCCCGGCGACGAGGGCCTGATGCGCGCCCCGATCGAATGCCGCCACCGTCGAGCGCACGCCAACGCCTGCGACCGTTTCGGCGCCCGAACCAATCCCGGCAAGCCTGGCATTCGATTCGGCGTTTCCGTCGTCCTGCATGGCAGTTCCCCTACAAAGCCGGCCTTGCGCCGGCCGCCCCCACAATGCCGGCGTTACGCCGGCGGCGAGTGATGGTGACACGCGGCTGTGTTGAAACGGCAATGTTTTTATTGCTTTTTTACGACACAACCTCGACCGATCCCGAAGTGCCGCTCGTCATCACCGGCGCAGCGCGCGATTTGCGCCAAGCGTAGCGACGCGCCAACGCGGCACAAGCCATCAGTTGAATCTGATGAAACAACATCAGGGGCAACACGATCAGCCCCACCGATGCCGCCGGAAACAGAACGCTGGCGATCGGAACGCCGCTGGCGAGGCTTTTCTTGGACCCGCAAAACACGATCGCGATCTCATCTTCATGGCCAAAGCCGAGCCACCGGCTGCCCCAGGTCGTCGCCGCCAGCACAATTCCCAGCATGACGGCCTCGATCAGCAGCAACTCGACAAGTGTCGTGATCGACAATTGGCGCCACAGCCCGTGGCTGACCGCGGCGCTGAAGGCGCCATAGACCACCATCAGGATCGACCCGCGATCGACAAAACCAATCAGTTTCTTGTGACGGGCCAGCCAGTCGCCGATCCAACGCCGCATCACCTGGCCGGCCAGGAACGGCAACAGCAGCTGGACCACGATCGCACCGATCTCATCGACCGAGACGACGACCCCCTGACCGGAAATCAGAAGGCTGGCCAACAGCGGCGTGAGCACGATCCCCAGCAGGTTCGATGCCGACGCGCTGCACACCGCGGCGGCGACATTGCCGCCGGCAATCGAGGTGAAGGCGATCGAGGACTGCACCGTTGACGACAGCAGGCACACGAACAGCACCCCGAGTGCCAAGGGCGGCGCCAGAATCAGCGCAACAATCGGCTGGGTCACAACGCCCAGGACCGGGAACAGCACGAAGGTGGCGCACAACACGACGAGGTGCAACCGCCAGTGCGTCACACCGGCGATCACCGCTTCGCGCGGCAACCGGGCGCCGTGCAGAAAAAACAGCAACGCGATCGCCACATTGGTCGCAACACCGAATCCAGCGGCAATCCCGCCGCGGAGCGGCAGCACCGAAGCCAACGCCACCATCCCGACCAGAGCCACCGAATAGCCATCGGGCGCATAGCGGGCCACCGCCGCACGAAGCCGGTCTCGCATCATCACCAAAGCCATAAAATCAACCGGGACATCGCGCCCTCACCAGATCATTGCGTTCCGGTGAATGTGCGCCTGGGCCCGGCAATTGTGAAGGCGGGCTTGATGACCGGCGCGCCGTTGATCCGCAAACCTCAACAGAATTCGCAAGTGACTTTCGCCGACCTCGCGATGGCCTGCGAAGCGACACCAGGTCGCGCAACGGTCGCTGGCAGCGCGTGACGGCCTGTGTCACATTGAGTGTATCGGCCACGGGGGGACGGAATGGGTTCGGATCGGCCAGGAGGGAATGAACTCTGGGTGGATTGTGCCGCCGCCGGAAGCGCCCTCGACCCTTCCAGACCCTTGACGGGCGGGCATGGAGGCCCACCCCACCCCAATACCCCAACAACCAAAAAAACCGACCCCAATGATCGTCGCGCGGCGCGCGGTCCCATGAACTCGCACAAACCGAGCCGGGCACAACCGTTCGCCTCTTGATCAGGATCAATGTTTGCGCTTTGATCGGCCGTCACGATCCGGCGATGAGGCTTGGGCGGGCGGCGCCATTCGGGCCGTGTCCGCGCCGAACACTAAGGCATCGAATGGTATCGTGCCGGCTGGCAGACAATTCCGGTGCCAGGCGCCGCTATGCAAGGGACGGGTATTCGCCCATGGATTACGAACGTTTCTTTCGGGACAAGCTCGGCGGTCTGAAGACCGAAGGCCGGTATCGGATGTTTGCCGATCTCGAACGACAGGCCGGCGAATTTCCCCGGGCCCACCATTACCGGGCGCCCGATGTCGTGCCCGAAGATGTCGTCGTGTGGTGCAGCAACGACTATCTCGGCATGGGCCAGCACCCCGATGTCATCGAGGCCATGGTGACCGCGCTGCGCCGTTGTGGTGCCGGCGCCGGCGGCACCCGCAACATCTCGGGCACCAACCATTACCATGTGCTGCTGGAACGCGAACTCGCCGACCTGCATGCCAAGGAGGCAGCCCTTCTGTTCACCTCGGGCTATGTTTCCAACGAGGCGACGCTGACGACGCTGGGCGCGCAGTTGCCGCAATGCGCCATCTTCTCCGACGCGCTCAATCACGCCTCGATCATCCAGGGCATCCGCCATTCGCAGGCGGAAAAGCACATTTTTCGCCACAATGACCCCGCCGACCTCGACCGGCTGCTGAAACAGGTCGATCCGGCCCGGCCCAAGCTGGTCGTGTTCGAGTCGGTCTATTCGATGGATGGCGATATCGCGCCGATCGCCGAGATCTGCAATGTTGCCGAGCGCCACAATGCCATGACCTATCTCGACGAGGTTCACGCCGTCGGCATGTATGGTCAGCGCGGCGCCGGCGTCGCCGAACGCGAAGGTCTGATGGACCGGCTGACCATCATCGAGGGCACGCTGGCCAAGGCCTTCGGCGTCATGGGGGGATACATCACCGGATCGACCGCGATCGTCGATTTCGTGCGCAGCTTCGCCTCGGGCTTCATCTTCACCTCGTCGCTGACCCCCAGTGTCGCCGCCGGCGCCCTCGCCAGCATTCGCCATCTCAAGAACAGCCAGGTGGAGCGCGATCGGCACCAGGAACGCGCCGCGACCCTCAAGAAGCGGCTGCGCGACGCCGGGCTGCCGGTGATGCCGTCGGTCAGCCATATCGTGCCCCTGCTGGTCGGCGATGCCCGGCTGTGCAAGCAGGCCAGCGACGATCTGATGGAACGGCACCGCATCTATGTTCAGCCGATCAATTACCCGACCGTGCCCCGCGGCACCGAACGGCTGCGCCTGACCCCGACCCCGTTGCATGACGACGCGGCGATGACCCATCTGATCGCGGCGCTGTGCGACGTCTGGAGCCGGCTGGCGATCCGCAAGGCCGCCTGACCGTCGGGGTTCCCCTCGGGTGCAAAACCGGGGTCATGGGCAGCCGCGCATCGGCGCGGTGGCGGCCAGGGCCGCGATCGCCTATGATGCGAGCGTCAATCATGGCCCCGGGAACGCCATCATGTATCGCGACAACAGCCTGATGCCCAAGGAAGCGATCCGGTTGGCAGCGCTGGGAACGCTGCACCAATCCGGCCCAATGCGTTATGCCGATCTCGCGACCTCGATCCGCCGTTTCACCGGGCGGATCGTCGGGCCCTCGCTGGACCTGATGGGAACCTCGCTTGAGATGTTGCGCTACGAGGGGCTGACCGAGGCGCTTGAGGGCACCGGCATGGAAGATAACGCCCTGATCCGCCTCACCGGGACCGGATACGCGGTGTTCCTGAGCCTGATGCGGGCCAATATCCGATCCCCATCATCGGATGATCTCAACAAGCTGGTGATCACGCTGAAGCTGCGCTTCCTGCATCACCTGGACCCGGCGGAACAGCACGATCAGATCGACGCCCTGACCGGTCTGGCGGAAACCGAACGGGCGCGGTTGCGCGACCTGCGCCAGGGCTACGCCGATGAACCGGGTCACCTGGTCGCGTGGCTCGATCACGACCTGGCCCAGATCGAAGCCCGACTCGAGTGGTTCGCCAGCCTGCGACAGACACTTCGCCCCCAATGAGAAATTGGCCCGGAGTTCTGGCCGGGCTCAACAGCAAGTGGCACTTCGGTAGACGTGCATTGGGCCTGGACTTGCGATATAGTCCTTTCATCTCAAGATCTTGTTCGCCATCCGTTATCTGGTCCCCGGAGCACCGCGCTGATCATGCCCAAATCCCCTGATCTGGATGAACTTTCCGCCCGTTTGCGCATTGAGTTCCGCGATGACGCCCAGGATCGGCTGAGCGTGATCTACGACACCATCGAAGCGGTGTCCGAAGGGCGGCTGGCCGAGACCGACGCGATCGTCGTGTTGATGCGCGAGGCCAGCAAGCTGCGCGGGATCGGCACCTCGTTCGGCGTTCCACTGGTGACCCTGATCGCCCACCGCTTCGAAGCCTATGTCAGCGGGCTGAAAACCCTGCCCGAGCGTCAGCGCGCCGACGTCGTGACCTTCGCGGATCGGATTGCCGAATGGGTCGATCGCGATGATACCCCCGACGTCACCGACACCAACCAGCTGATCCGTGCCCTGCCGGTGCGCTATGAATTCGACATCACCGATGTCGAAGTGCGCAATGTCGAAATCATGCTGGTGACCCCCTCCAAAGTGGTCAGCAAGCTGGTCTCGGCCGAACTGGCGGCCTGTGGTTTCCGCTCGATCGTGGTCCATGATCCCATCGAATCGATCGCGCTGGCGGTTCGGCTGCCGCCGGACATGATCATCGCCTCGGCGGTGATGGATCACCTGGGCGGTATCGACCTGCTGCGCGGTCTTTCGGCGATGACACCGACCCGCCATGTGCCGATGGCGCTGTTGACCAGCCTGGACCATGTTGCGGCCCATGAGCTGCCGCCGGAAATCGCCGTGATCCGCAATGGCAGCCATTTCAGCGACGATTTTGCCGCGGCGATCACGCGCTTCAATCTCGGGTGAGTTGAGGCCGGTCGCGGGGCATCGGGACTCGCGGCAGCGCCCGGAGGGCGGGCGCGGCGTTGCGGTGAAGCTGTCGGGCCCGACGGGCCCGGTCCCACCCCGGTGAATGGCGGGATTCGACAGCAATAATTGGCGAGTCTCGCCCACCGCCCCCAAATCCATCCCCCTCGCTTTTGCCGCGCGTCGCCGGCTCCGTGCGGCTTGCAATCGTGTCTGCCGGAGCGAAACCGAAGCGGCCGACCCCATGGCGCCGTTGCCAAAGGCCTGCGCGATCGCTGGTTCCCGCGGCCCATCCCCTCGGCCCGGAGCCCCCCCCCAAAGCGTTAACGCCAATAACTGTTATCGGATGCGCACATGCGTTTCTGACTTTGCCGGTGCCGCTCCTTGGCTATAATAACCTTAATCAAGGCGCGGATATTCCGCGATAAGATCTCGATCGAGGGTGTCAAGAGGACGACGGGTCTCGTTTCGACAAGATGAAAGCGCACCCTTTGACATCACAGGCCTTAGGCTGCGATTCCATGTCCACTTGTTCTCTTGGTTTCTATCAACAACGGTAACCACCAGCCCAGGAACAACAAAAATGACAATATCTGACGTTACCAAGACAAATGGACCATTTTCAGGAATTCTTGTTGTTGATCTGACCCATGTCCTGAATGGTCCCTTTGGAACGACCATTTTAAGCGATCTTGGCGCGCGTGTTATTAAGGTTGAACCGCCTGGACATGGCGATGACACGAGGTTATACGGGCCTTTTGTCAAGAATCAGTCTCTTTATTACAGTTTTGTTAATCGCGGCAAAGAGAGCATCGTTCTCGATCTCAAGAACGATGATGATCGCGCCGTCTTCCTCGAAATCGTCAAGAAAGCCGATGTTCTGACTGAAAATTATCGCCCGGGAACGATGGCGAAATTGGGATTTTCCTACGAAGAGCTCAACCGGATCAATCCCCGGCTGGTCTATGCCGCATCATCGGGCTTCGGGCAAACCGGCCCTCTGACGAAATATCCGGCCTATGACACGATCATCCAGGCGATGAGCGGCATGATGAGTCTGACCGGTGAGACCAATGGCCCACCCATTCGCGTCGGCACCTCGATTTCCGACCTTCTTGCGGGAACCTTCATGTTCGGCGGCATCGCCAGCGCCCTCTATGCCCGTGAACGTACAGGAAAAGGGGCGATGGTCGATGTGGCTATGTTTGATGCCACGATTGCGATGCTTGAGCATGGCTGGATGGAATATGTCGCAACAGGAGAGACGTCTCGCCTCGGCAATCGCCACCCCTATATGACGCCTTTTGATATTTTTCAGGCAAAGGACCGCTATATCGCGATCTGCGCCGGCAATGACAGCCTGTTTGCCAAGCTGGCTGGAGCGCTCGAACATCCAGAGCTGACGACGGACAGCAGGTTCCTGTCGAATGCGGATCGGCGAACCCATCACGAGGCTCTGAAGAGCGCGCTGGAGACCATCCTCCAACAGAACAATGCCGACTATTGGCTTCAGGCGATGCGCGCCGCCGGGGTGCCGGTCGGCCTGTTGATGTCAATCGAGGATGTCGCCAACCATCCGCAGACCAGGGCCCGCAACATGTTTATCGAGGCCGGCGGGATCCGGATGCCCGGCAATCCCATCAAGATCAGTGGTTACGAGGACCCGGCGGTCCGGGTCGGCGCGGCGACCCTCGATGAACACGGCCCCGCACTACGCCAGGAATTTGCCGCGACACCCCAAAGAGCCGCAGCGTAATACAAATGCCAAAACGTCGCGTACTCAAGAAATAACGACGGAATCGTCATTCTCATTCCTTTTGTCGTCTCTATTGTCAGATTCTTGACAATAATACGCACCATTCATCGACAATAATATCGAAACGAACGTTTCGATATCCTCACTCTACTTCGGGAGAAGCACAAGATGGACCAAACCGTAACGGCTGGTGCCGGCGGCACCACGCCTGCATCCGGCGGCAATGAAACGATCACCGGCGGACGGTTGCTGGGCAAAGCCCTCAAAGCCGAAGGCGTCGACGTCATCTTTACCCTGACCGGCGGCGAGATCGTCGACGTCTATGATGGTTGCATCAACGAAGGCATCAAGATCATTGATGTCCGCCACGAGCAGGTCGCCGCGCATGCCGCGGAAGGCTATTCGCGGATCACCGGGAAGACTGGCGTCGCCGTGGTCACGGCCGGGATCGGCACCACCAACGCGATCTCCGGCGTTGCCAACGCGTTCGGGTCGGAAAGCGCGATGCTGCTGATTGGCGGCTTCATGCAGTCCGACCAACGCCGCAGGAACTGTCTCGGCGATCTGCCGCATACCGCGATCCTGCGGCCAATCACCAAATTTGCCGAGGTCGTCCCGAGCACCGCCCAGGTCGCCGAAATGACCAGCATGGCATTCCGCGAATGTTACAACGGCGCGCCAGGCCCGTCCTATCTTGAGATGCCCGTCGACGTCCTGCGCAGTTCGATCGACGTCTCGAAGGCCCGCGTCCCGGTCGCCGGGCATTACAAGGCCTCGACCAAGACCTATGGCAATGCCAACGATGTCGAACGGCTGGCCACGATGTTGGCGGCTTCCGAACGGCCCTGCGTCCTGTTCGGATCCCAGTTGTGGACGTGCAAGGCAAGCGACGTCGCCGTTGAGTTCTGCCGCCAGTTGAACTTGCCGGCGTTCGCCAGCGGCTCGGCCCGCGGCACCTTCACCGCCGAAAACCCGCACGGCTTCCAGCACACCCGACGAAATGCCTTTGAAAAGGCTGATCTGATCGTGGTGTTCGGCCTGCCCTTCGACTTTCGCATGGGGTATGGCAAGAGCCTGCCCGCCAACACCCCGATCGTCCAGATCGATCTCGACTATCGCATGGTGGGCAAGAACCATGACGTCACCGTCGGCATCGTCGGCGATACCGGCGAGGTGATGAAGAAGGTTCTGGAGATCCTGGGCTCGTCCAAAGACAACGGCGCCCGTCGGCGTGAACCCTGGCTTGAGCATTTGCGCGTCCTGGAGCGCAAGGCCGGCGAGGTCCTGGCCACGAAACTGCACAGCAATTCCCGTCCCATCCACCCGCTGCGTCTGGCCTATGAAATCAACGAGTTCCTGACCAAGGACAGCATTTTCATCGG
Organism: Azospirillaceae bacterium; assembly: GCA_031291675.1. GTDB lineage: Bacteria > Pseudomonadota > Alphaproteobacteria > Azospirillales > Azospirillaceae > JARLIO01. Next base: position 149,741 of record JARLIO010000030.1, on the reverse strand, counting down.
CGATGCCGGCGACGTGTTGACCTTTGCCGGCCCGGTTATTCTGCCCAAAGCCGCGGGGAAATGGTTCGACACAGGGCCGATGGGCACGCTTGGCGTGGGTACGCCGTTTGCGATGGCCGCCAAGGTGGCCCACCCGGATCAGGAGGTTGTTGGCCTGTTCGGTGATGGCTCCTTCGCGATGACCGGCTTTGATTTCGAAACCTGCGTCCGGTTCAATCTTCCCTTCATCGGGATCATCGGCAACAACTCCTACATGAACCAGCCGCGGTTCGGTACCAAATCACATCTGGGTGCCGAATATGGCGACGTCGCCACCAAGCTCGGCGACATCCCCTATGGCGAGTTTGCCAAGATGCTGGGTGGTTACGGCGAAGATGTCCGCGATCCCGATCAGATCCAGCCGGCACTACGACGCGCTCGCGACTCCGGGAAATGCGCCCTGATTAACGTCTGGGTCGATCCGGAAGTCTTCTCTCCGGGAACATCGCGCCAAACTATGTACAAATAGCGCAAATTAACGCGTTTTCTGAGAACAATATTTCATGATGGTCTCCTGTTCTCGGAAACGCGCTCCCTCCTCAACGATGACACGTCACACTTCTAACGATGGCACAATGATCATGACAAAACCACTTGACGGCATTCGCATCATCGACTTCACCCACGTCCAGGCAGGCCCTGCCTGCACGCAATTGTTGGCCTGGTTCGGCGCCGACGTCATCAAGGTGGAACGTCCCGGCAGCGGTGACGTCACCCGCAATCAACTGCGTGACATTCCGGGTGCCGACGCCCTGTATTTCACGATGCTGAACGGCAACAAGCGCTCGTTGACCCTGGACACCAAGAAACCACAAGGCAAAGACATCCTCGAGAAGCTGATCAAAATGTCCGACGTCATGGTCGAGAATTTTGGTCCGGGCGCGCTCGACCGGATGGGCTTCACCTGGGAACACATCCAGGAACTCAATCCACGGATGATCCTGGCCTCGGTCAAAGGCTTCAGCGATGGCCACCATTACGAAGACCTCAAGGTTTATGAAAATGTCGCCCAATGCGCCGGCGGTGCGGCATCCACGACCGGTTTTGAGGAAGGCCCGCCTCTGGTCAGTGCTGCAGCCCTGGGCGACAGCAACACCGGCATGCACCTGGCGATTGGCATTCTGGCCGCCCTGCATCAGCGTAACAAGACGGGCAAGGGCCAAAAGGTCTCCGCGGCAATGCAAGATTGCGTTGTCAATCTGTGCCGGGTCAAGTTGCGCGATCAACAGCGCCTCGACCGCACCGGCGTTCTCGAGGAATATCCGCAGTACCCCCACGGCAAGTTCAGCGATGTCGTTCCGCGCGGCGGCAATGCCGGCGGTGGCGGTCAGCCTGGCTGGGTGCTGAAGTGCAAGGGCGCCCCGGCCGATCAAAACGCGTACATCTATTTCACGATCCAGGAGCAGGCCTGGGAGGCAACCTGCCAGGCGATTGGCAAGCCGGAATGGGCCAAGGATCCCGCTTACTGCACCGCCAAGGCCCGTCAGGACAAGATTTTCGACATCTTCGCCTATATCGAAACCTGGCTCGCGGACAAGAGCAAGTTCGAAGCCGTTGATATTCTGCGAAAATTCAACATTCCGTGCGCGCCGGTGCTGACGATGAAAGAGGTTGCCAACGATCCCTCGCTGCGTGCCAGCGGCACGATCGTTGAAGTCGATCACAAGGTTCGCGGAAAATATCTGACGGTCGGCAGTCCGATTAAATTCTCCGATCTTAAAATCGAGGTCACGGAATCACCACTCCTTGGCGAGCATTCTGATCAGGTTCTGACGGAGATGGGGTATTCCGACCACTATATCTCGGAATTACACACCAATCATGTCATCTGATACCGCGATCGTAGGAACCATCTTCACGGCGCCACAGTAGAGATCTCGCTCTTCAGCACCACCCCTCCATGATGGCGAAATCCTGGCCGATGATCCCGATATCGGGATGATGATGCCGCCGCACAAGAGAATAGGAGGTAGAGGAATCACTTGTTTCTACCTCCTATTTCGCCATCACGACTTGTTGCAATCCCATTTGTCACAGATTGAGCTGTCTTCCGTGCCGCGATCTGTTGGCGACACTGATACCGCAAGCGAGCCCCGTTGAAGAGCGAGAAATTGCACTGAGAATGACCTATGATCCGACATCGGCGCGCAACCTGTCATAGAAGCCGCCGATCGACATCGGCCCCTCCAAGAAGAGCAAAAGGCGCGGAAGTCGTTCAAGATAAGGAAGAAACAAATGCCTGGTGAGGAAAAGTCGGCAAAACAGCAAGGGATAATCTACAACCCCTGGATACAATTGTTTTCTGGTGTGATGTGCATGATGATGATCGCCAACCTTCAGTATGGCTGGACGCTCTTCGTCAATCCGATCAGTGCCAAATTCGGATGGGAACGGGCATCGATTCAGGTCGCCTTTACGATCTTTATCTTCCTGGAAACCTGGATGACGCCGATCGAAGCGTACTTCGTAGACAAATATGGCCCGCGCACCGTCGTGTTGTGTGGTTCTTTTCTTGTTGGCGGTTCCTGGGTGATCAACGCCTTCGCGTCATCGCTGATCGTCTTTTACATTTCATCGGTGATGGCGGCCTGTGGTGCGGCCGCGGTGTATGGCACCAGCGTTGGCAACGCGTTGAAATGGTTCCCCTATCGTCGTGGCCTTGCGGCCGGTATCACCGCGGCGGGCTTTGGCGCCGGCGCTGCGATCACCGTCGTGCCAATTTCGCGGATGATCGCCGCAGGTGGCTACGAAAATGCCTTTTTGTATTTCGGCATCGGCCAGGGCCTGATCATTTTCGCGTTCTCCTTCCTCCTGCGCCAGGCGCCCAAGGTCAAGGTCGTGGTCCGCAACGCGAAACGTTCGGCCCGTGACTTCAAGCCGGCCGAGGTGCTGCGCTCGGGGATGTTCTGGATGATCTATCCCCTGTTCGTCTGTGTTGCCGCCAGTGGCATCAGCTTTGCCGCACAAATTGGCCCGATTGCCAAGGATTTCGGCATCGACGTCACACCGGTAACCCTGGGTGGCATTACATTACCGGCCTTGACCTTCGCCATCGCCATCAACCGTATCCTTGACGGCTGCGGCCGGCCCTTCTTCGGCTTCATCGCCGATCACATCGGTCGCGAATGGGATATGTTCATCTGCTTCACCTTGGGGGCCGTCTTCCTCTTTACCGTCGGCCACTATGGCCAGAATCCCGTCGTCTTCGTCGTGATCAGCGGCCTCTATTTCGGCTGTTTCGGCGAAATCTATTCGAATTTCCCGGCAACGGCCGGTGATACCTTCGGGGGCGGCTTCGCCGCGTCAAATTCGGGGATGCTCTATACGGCCAAAGGCTGTGCGGCGATCTTCGTGCCGATCTTTGCCGTCGTGGCCGCGCATTGGGGCTGGGCCATGGTGTTCGATATCTCGATGACGATGAATTTGCTCGGCGCCGTCTACGCCGTCACGATACTGCGTCCGGCACGGCGCAATTTCATCGCCGCGACCCACCGAGCGGCCGCTGCGGCGGAAAATGCCCAGTCATCCACGATCCCGGCAAGTGGGAGCGTCCTCGCCGCTTAACCGCCCGACGCGACCCAACGTCGATTCCATTATTGTCGTCGAACGGCCCGGGCTGGGATGGTGGTGCCAAAAAAGCGACCACTCCGGCCCGGATATTCCCGGCGCTGATGATGCCCCCGCCGAGACCGGATGGCCCCGATCCCGCGATCCGGCATTCCGCGAACCGGTTAATAGCTCAGATGTTCGGTCCCGGAATTGTGCTCAGCCATCGTGACCCACCTGTCGAAGCACCGCGTCCATAGGCTGACAACCCGCACCCAGAGATTGCCGCTGCGGTTTTCGATGGTCCGGGGTGGGTGGAGGTAGATCACGGTTGCTGTCATCGTCTTCCCCTTGCAAAGGCCGCCGGTGCGATCTGTCGACAGATCGGATGTCTCTGCCCAACAGATTGGCCCGCAGCGGTCGTTTTAGAAGAGGGACCCGATGTTTTGTCCGCGCACGGGACAACACAACAGATACGCACCGGCCGCATAAGCGCCAACCCACGGCGATGGCGATGTGGTATCGGTCCCGGCAAAAGCGCAGGTTCCCCATCAAGCCATTCGTTCAACCCAAATTGTTGAAGCTAAGAAGTTCCTCGCTCTTTGGCAGCGCCTGCAGGCGCTCGGTGTCGGAGACGATGGCGGCAATCAAGGCTGAGGCAATCTGATGCCCACTGGGGCCGATCGCGACATATTCGATCTCGCCAATCTCGGGCAAGGCGCCGGAAAAGGGTAATGCAACCAAGCCCGGCGAAATCAGGCGTGTCGAATGAGCCGCAACGCCCAGACCTGCCATCGCCGCCGCGCGCAATCCAATCAGGCTGGCGCTGGTACAGGCGATGCGCCAGGACCGGCCGGCCTTCTCCAGGGCCCCCAGGGTCTGCATCCGGGTCAGGCTGGGCGGCGGCAGCATCACCAGGGGCAACGGGGCCATATCGTCGACCTCGAAGCCGGGCCGGCCAATCCAAACCAGTTGTTCGCGCCACGCCACCACCCCTCGGCCATCACCCGGGCGACGTTTGGTAAAAATGACGTCCAGTTCCCCGGCGTCGAAGCGGCTGTAGAGAACCTGGCTCAGGCCGATCGTCAACTCGACATCGACCGAGTTGTGTCTGCGTGCAAAATCCGCCAGCACAGCGGCCAGTCCGAACAAAGCAAAATCTTCGCAGGCGCCGAGTCGGACGCGCCCCCTCAGTTCGCTGCCGCTCAGGAACTGATCCAGCCGAGCCGTGGCCTCAAGCACATCTCGGGCAAAACCCAACAACGCGTCGCCGTCCGGCGTGGGCACGACGAAATGCGTATTGCGAGCAAACAAATGCCGCCCCAGGCTTTCCTCCAGACGCTGAATTTGGCTGCTGATGGTTGATTGACTGACATCGAGTTTTTTCGCAGCAAGCGTAAAGCTCTTTGTCTCGGCGACCGCGACAAAGGACTGAAGCAATTGAATGTTTGGTCTCATTTCGTTCTTTTGGCCGCTCCCTTGACCGTGCGACGCCCTATTGAAGCCCAGATAGACTAGAATTCGCCGGAGGAACAGGGCAAGCGGCACCCATGACCTGCGACAATTACCGCGGGCCGTCGGGCGTTACCAGGGCGACGCCGGCTGCTCAATAGAGGTGCTGGCCACCGGTGACGAACAACTCGGTCCCGGTGACATAGCCCGATTCCGGGGAGCACAGGTAATAGATCGCGCCGGCAACGTCGTCGGGCTGGCCCAGCCGGTGCAGTGGAATCCGTGGGATCAGCATGTCGGTTTCCGGCGACAGCATCGCGGTTTCAATCTCACCCGGCGCCACGGCGTTGACCCGGACCCCCAACTCGGCGAATTCCACCGCCATCTCACGGGTCAGCCCCGACAAGGCGGCCTTTGAGGTGCTGTAGGCCGAGCCCGCAAACGGATGAACGGCATGCCCGGCGATCGAGGTGATATTGACGATCGCCCCTTTGCCTTTGGCCAAGGCCGCGGCGAAACCGCGGGCCAAAATCAGCGGCGTGAAAAAGTTGAGCTCGAACACACCGCGCCAGGCGTTCAGATCGCCGTTAAGGACGCCCAGCCGCTCCTTGATCGGCGTCTTGGGCGAAACCCCCGCATTGTTGACCAGCGCGTGCAACGGATCGGAGCCCAGAATCCGATTGGCCTCGGTGATGAAGCTCTGGCGGCTATCGGGATCACCCAGATCGGCAACGATGTGATGGGTCCAGTTCGGGTCATAGCGGCATTCCGGGGGAATGCCGTCGCGCGAACAGGTCACGACGCGCCAGCCGGCTTCCGAGAAGCGCTTGACGGTCGCATGGCCGATGCCACGGCTGGCACCGGTAAGGATCAGCGTGTTGCGATGAGGCATGACGGCATGGTAGCGCAACAGGCGACTGCGGACCAGCCTGTGTTGGTGCCTGTGTTGGTGCCGGGGAGCGGTCGCCACGGTACCGCCGCGAACGCGGTTGTTATATAACGGCGGTGAAACAGGCTTGAGCCGCGTCGCCGACGCTGCCGGACCGCCGACCAACAAGAGGGAGAGCCGCCATGGGCTCGTTCAGCGCCTGGCATTGGATCATCGTTCTGCTGATCGTCCTGATCATTTTTGGTGCCGGTCGCCTGCCCACGGTGATGGGCGACGTTGCCAAAGGCGTCAAGGCGTTCCGCAATGGCATGAAGGACGAAACGCCGCCGGCAACGGCAGCCCAGGCGCCGATCGCGCCGGCGGCCGGGTCGACGTCGGCCGACGCCACCGCGCAAACCGTCCGCGAGTCCGATCCGCACAAGATTGAGGGCTGATACGGGATCAAGCATGCCAGCCCCCCCGATCATGAGAGTGGATACCCCAGCAGCATGACTTTGGATCGACCGGTCAAGTCGCAGCCGGATTTGGCCATGGCACGGGATCGAGCCGGTAGCGGCAAGACCCGACCGCCCCGGAGCACCGCCATCCTGACCACCTTGCTGAAAGCGGTGGCGCTGCTCGGGGTCTTCGCTGCCGGCGCCTATGTCAGCACCCAATTCGGTGGGTCGGCGCCCCCGGCCGCCCGCCTGGTGGTCGCGCAGACGCCGACCGCGCCCCAACCCGACGCCAAAGCGCCGCCGCGGATGGCCGCCCCGGCGCCGGCGGCCGCAGCGGTGAAACCCGCCCCGGCCCCGGTGGCCGATCCCGTGACGCCACCGCCGACCACGACCGGATCATCCCCCAGCCCGGGCGAGGCCGCGCCGCCCCCGCCGGCACCAGCACCGGTGGCGGCCCCACCGCCACCGGCACCGGCCGTATCGGCACCGGCCATTCCCCAGCCCGCAGCCCCGACCGCACCGGCGCCGCCCTTCGACACCCCGCCGAAACCACCCGGCGCCGGCGTTCCCTTCGACATCACCACGGTAAAACCCGACACGATCATACCGCCCCCGGCCGCCGCCCCGCTCCCGGCCGTGGCAACCATCCCCCATGAGGCGATCACCCCACCGAAACCGGCCAGCCCGCCACCAGCCGCGCCACCCACCGTGGCCGTGAACGCAACGGCATCGGTCCACAAACCGGTGCCCCCCGTGGCACCCGCCGCGCCGGCCCCTCAGGCCCCGGCGCCAGCGGCACCGCAACCCGAGCCTGTCGCCCAGGCCGCGCCGGTGCCGCCCGCCGCGGCACCGGCTCACGCCCCCACACTGGTGGCTGCGGCAGCGGCGCCCCCCCGCGCACCGCGGAATGGCAAACAGCTCCATTTCACGGTCCAGGTCGGCAGCTACAGCCAGCCCGACAACGCCGACAAGGCGGCACGCGAGTTGACCCACCAGGGTTACCAGCCGGAGGAAAGCGACTGGACCGATCCCCAGCAGCACAAGTGGCGTATCGTGCGCGTCGGGGATTTCGACACCGAAGCCCAGGCCCGGGCCTTCGCGGCCAGCCTGCAAAGCAAAACCGGGGTCAAGGGCCACGTGCTCAGCGTTCACTGAGCGCGCCGCCGTGCCGGGCGGGTTCCGGGGCACGCCGCGAGGCGGGACCTCAGGCGCGGCCCGGATCGGGATCGCTGACGACGGCGCGACGGGCCAACAGATCGCGGACGAACGGCACGGTAATCCGGCGTTTGGCCGCCAGGGCCGCGGCATCGAGTTCCGCAACCAGCACCCGTACGGCATCCACCGAACGTTCGGTGCGGGTAATCAGGAAATCCACGACCTCGATCGGAACCCGCACCTGACGATCGGCAAACAGCTTGACGATGATCGCCGCCAACAGGGCATCGTCCGGGGCCTCGACCGCCGCTGCCGGCGCCGCGCACAGCCGCGACCGCAAATCGGCCAGCTTCAACAGCCAATGGGCCGGACCATAGGCCGCCGTCAACAGCAGGTGCCCTGACGTCTCGGCCATGATGTTATAAAGATGCAGCAAGGCCCGCTCCTGCGCCGGCACGCCGGCGACCTCGTGGGCGCGTTCGATCACGATCGCCCGGCTGTGACCGACCAGTTCGGGCACGGTTGCCGGGTCCAGATCGGCCGGCGCCGCCAACGCCGCCCCGCTGCGCACCCGCCACACCTGGGCCAGATGGCTCTTGCCGCAACCGGCGGCGCCATGGATCACCAGGGCCGGTGCCGGCCAGTTCGGCCAGGCATCGATCCAGGCGACGGCAGCCTCGTTGCTGGGTGCCACCAGGAAATCGCCTGCGGACATCGCCGGGCGCAAACGCAGATCAAGGGCCAATTGATGGTGGGTCACGGCCGCGCCGTTTCGTCGTCGAAGGGCGCGGCCCCGGCGGCTGCCGGTTCCGGATCCTGATAATAGCGGCTGTGCTTGTACTGACGCACCGCGAAACGGATCAGCACCCCCAGCACCGCGGCCATGGGCACCGCCAGCAGCACGCCGGCAAAGCCAAACAAATTTCCCCCGGCCAACAGGGCAAAGATCACCCACACCGGATGCAGACCGACACGGTCGCCGACCAGCTTGGGCGTGAGAACATTGCCTTCGATCAGTTGTCCGATGACGAAGATCGTGACGACGATCCCGACATCGAGATAGGACGAAAACTGGCCCAGCGCCACGGCCACGCTGACGGCGAACCCGGTTGCCGATCCGACATAGGGAATGAAGGCGAGCAATCCGATCAGCAGGCCGATGGTCACACCGAAATTCAAGCCGACCGCGCTGAGGGCCACGCCGTAATAGAGCCCGAGACTGGCACAGACGGTGGCCTGGCCGCGGACGAACCCGGCCAATGTGCGATCGACCTCGTGAGCTTCGGCGCGAATTACGTCGAGATAGCGCCGCGGCAGCACCCGGTCGATGGTTCCGATCATGTCTTCCCAATCGCGCAGCAGATAGAACGCCACGACGGGGGTGATGAAGATGATCGACAGCACATCGAAGAAGGCGATGCCGCTGGTGACAAGCCCGCGCAACACCCGGACCACCCAGCCGACAACGTCGCCGGCGAACTGGCTGATCCCGGTCCTCAACCGGTCGACATCCTCGGCCGAAAACCGGGTCAGGATCCGATTGGCCGCCGGCACCACCGTTTCCCGGACCCAATCGACCAGATGGGGCAGTGTGTCGATCAAGCCGACGACCTGGGTTTGCACCACCGGAACCAAAAGAATGACCACCAGGGTCAACAGCACGAAAAACGACAACAGAACGATGCCGGCCGAAAGCCATCGCGGGACGCCATGGCTTTGCAGGCGATGCACCAGAGGATCGAGCAGATAGGCGATCGCCAATCCGGCGACGAACGGCAGCAACATGGCTGACAGCAGCCACAGCAGGGCGCAGCACAGGATTGTGCCCGCAAACCAGAAACGCAGGTGCCGATCGTCGCGCGTCATGCCGGATCCCGATGCCAATAGAGCTGTATCCCGCGAACGATGTAGCAGGCGCCCGAAACAATCACCGTCCCCGACACCAGCCAGACCAACAGCCGGCTCAGGCCGGTACCAAACACCACCGGATCGCCGATGATGTCACCATTGACCGCCAGAACGACCGCCACCAGCAGAATCTGGAGCGCGGTGTTCAGCTTGCTGACAAAAATCGGTTCGATCGCGAACAAAACCCGGCGCGCCTGAAGCAGGACCACGCCGGTCACGATCATCGCATCACGGCTGAAAACCAGACTGACCAGCCATACCGGCACCGCGTCGCGATAGCCCAGCGCCAGAAACACCGATACCAGCAGCGCCTTGTCGGCGATCGGGTCGAGGATCGCCCCCAGAGCGGTCCGGGCGCGAAACGCCCGGGCGATGAAACCATCGACGCCGTCCGAAACGCCGGCCGCCACAAACAGCCAGAAGGCCCAGGACGGCCGGCCGGCCAGGATCGACCATACCGCCAGCGGGACCGCGGCCAGCCGGGCCAGGGTGATCAGATTGGGCAGATAGACGACCGGACGCAAGCTCATGCCCTAGGGCCGGGTCGGAGCCGCGAGTTCCGCACCCCGCATCCAACGCAGCTCATAATCCGCCTGTGGGGCCGCGGCCGCGCCGGAACCGACCAGGGGGGTGACCAAGACCCCGCTACCGCCAAAACCGGGGCTCTGCGCCATGGCCCGGCTGGTGTCATCGGCACCGCCAGCCGGCGACAGGGCCAGATCCTGGCCCGCCAGGGCATTGCGCAAGCCATCGGCATCACCGGCAAAGGACAGAGCGACCCGCGCCTGTTCCTTGCTCAATCCCAGGACATCGGCACGGACCACCGCCCCGACCTGGCCCAGGCGCCGGCGCGTCTCAAGCCAATCGCCCAAGCTCTGCAACGGGATCGTCACCACAATCCGATTCTGGGCCGCGCCCGGAGGGGCGGCCGCCGCGGCGACGGCCGGTGCCATCGGCGCCGGTGCCGTGCCCCCCGTGTCGGCACGGCGCCATTCATCCTCAAGCGTCGTGATCACCGCCTTGACCGATCGGGTCAGCAACCGGCTGCCGGTCTCATGCTCGACCGGCGGAACCACCACCGAAGGTGTCGGTGACGTCAACCCCTGATAGGACGGGTCGATCGCCTGATGCACCAGGGTCACGGTGAATCCGGTTGCCGGGTCGACAGTCCTGCCGCTGACCTGAACGAAAGCGACCACAACCTCGGCGGCGCCATAGCGGGTGCCGATCTTGGTCAGGGGTGCCGCGGCACCGCTCACCGCCTCCTTCGCCGAGATGTCGGCAATATCGTCGAGTTCACCCGCGGGAACCAGGATCGGCACCAGCCCTTTGGTCGAGGCCAGGTTCTCCCACGCGCTGCGCCATGAGGTCCGATCCTCCCACAACACCGGGTCGCTCGATCCGGTCTGCAACACCGGTAGCACCAGAACCGGTTTGCTCTTGGTCACGGGTGCGGTTGGGGTTGCCGCGGCCGATATCGCGGTCGCCGCCGTCGCCGTCGACGGCGACAGCGCCGAGGCGCCGCCGGGACCGGGGGGCGCCGCGGCCCCGGTCATGGGCGTGGGCGTGTCCAGCGACGAGGCACCGCCCGGCGCCGTCGGGGCCGGCTCGGCCGCGATCGGGGTCGCGGCACTCGCGGTTTCCACCGGGGGCTGCGCCGGACGCAGATGGGTCATCGCGGTGGTGCCGAACCGCGCCCGGACCGCCGCCAGTTTGAAGCGGATGGTCAGCGTGCCGACATAGCGCACCGCCGAGGTCTGTTCGCTCTGCACCTCAAAGCCCTGAACCATCAGCGCGATCTCACGATCCCCGACCCGGGCGATCTGTGCCGGGGTCTCGCCATAGCGCGTCGCGAGTTCAGCAAAGCCTTTGTGCTCGGCCTGGAGGATCGCCTGATCGCGCGCAGCCACAGCGCTCGCGGCCGTCACGTCGACCGCGACATTGCGCACCGTATAGGCGTCTTCTGTAACGGTCGGGGATGCCACCGCCTGTGCGCGGGCGCCCTGGGTCAGGAACGGCGTCAACGCCAGCCCCGGTGCAAGCGATCCCAAGCTGAGCACAAGGGCTGCAAGCGAACGGCCAGCGGGCCGGCGTCGGTCTAACATTGCAAAGCCTTCCGATTCGAGTATGTTCGGCCTTCACGGATCGCCGGTTTATAGCCCAGCGCGCGCGAGGACGCCATTCACACCGACAGCGATACACCAATCCTGCCCCAGGGCCAAAACCCCGGTGCAGGAAACAGCCATACCGAAGGCGCGACCATGACGACCGGTGACGCCTATCGCCGCGCCGGCGTTGATATCGACGCCGGCAACGCTCTGGTCGATGCGATCAAACCCCTGGCCAAGGCCACGGCACGCCGCGGCGCGGACGCCGGACTTGGTGGATTCGGGGCCCTGTTCGATCTCAAAGCGGCGGGATATCGGGATCCGATTCTGGTTGCCGGGACCGACGGCGTCGGCACCAAGCTGAAGATCGCGATCGCCGCCGGGTGTCACCACACCATCGGCATCGATCTGGTCGCCATGAGCGTCAACGATCTTCTGGTCCAGGGCGCTGAACCCTTGTTCTTCCTGGATTATTTTGCGACCGGTCGGCTTGACGTCGCGGTCGGCAGCGGTGTCGTGGCCGGGATCGCCGACGGTTGCCGCCAGGCTGGCTGCGCGCTGATCGGCGGGGAAACCGCCGAGATGCCAGGCCTTTACGCCAAGGGTGACTATGACCTTGCGGGCTTCGCGGTGGGGGCCGTCGAACGGGATCAGCTCCTGACCGGTGACACCGTCGCCGCGGGCGACATCGTGCTGGGTCTGGCCAGCAGCGGCGTGCATTCCAACGGCTATTCGCTGGTGCGCCGGATCGTTGAACAGGCCGGTCTGGGCTATGGCGACCCCGCTCCCTTCGACTCGGGCCGCAGCCTGGGCGACGCCCTGCTGACACCGACCCGGATCTATGTCAGGCCAGTACTGGCTGCGGTTCGCGCCGGCACTATTCGGGCATTGGCCCACATCACCGGTGGCGGATTGCTGGAAAACATCCCCCGGGTGCTGCCTGCCGGCCTCGGCGTCGCGCTGGATGTCACGCGCTGGCCGCTGCCGCCGGTGTTCGGCTGGCTGGCCCGCACCGGCGCCCTGAGCGCCACCGAGCTGGCTAGAACCTTCAATTGCGGGATCGGCATGGTCGTGGTGTGCGCCCCCGACCGCGCCGCCGAAGCGGTGGCGATCCTGCAAAACGAGGGTGAGACCGTATCCCGTATCGGCACCGTGGTGGCATCGGGCGATGGCCCTCGCGTCGCGCTGTCGGGGACCGAGACGTGGCCCGGTTGAAGGCGGGCGTCCTGATTTCCGGACGCGGCAGCAACCTCCAGGCCCTGATCGATGCCTGTGCCGTCCCGGGATTTCCCGCGGAAATCGCGCTGGTGATCGCCAACAAGGCTGATGCCTACGGTTTGCAGCGGGCGCAACAGGCCAATATCCCAAGCGCGGTGATCAGCCACCGCGATTATCCGGACAAGCAGCGCTTCGAGCAGGCGATCGACGCCGCGTTTCGCGATGCCGGGGTTGGGCTGGTCTGCCTCGCCGGCTTCATGCGATTGCTGAGTCCGTGGTTCGTCGATCGCTGGTATGATCGGTTGATCAACATTCACCCGTCGCTGCTGCCGGCCTTCAAGGGGCTCGATACCCACGCCCGCGCCCTGGCCGCCGGCGTTCGCATCGCCGGCTGCACCGTGCATCTGGTTCGTAGCGCCGTCGACGAGGGCCCGATTATCGCCCAGGCCGCGGTCCCGGTGCTACCGGGCGACGACGAAACCGCCCTCGCCGCGCGGATCCTGGAGTCGGAGCACCGCCTCTATCCCCTGGCCTTACGGCTGTTTGCCGAAGACCGGCTGCAAGTTGTCGAGGGCCGGGTTGAGATCCGCGGCATGATCGCCGCCGGCCCGGCCCTGATCAACCCACCGGCCTGAAGCCGGGCCCAGGCAGCGGCGCGCTCCGCGATCAGGGAGCGCGCTTGGCCTGAAGATCGACGACGACACTGACGTCGAGTGCAACATAGTCGCCGCTGGTCCAGTCGCCCTGGCCGACGCCGTATTCGGTGCGAATCAGATTGAGCTTGCCCTGGGCGTGCGCCGCGTCACCGGTAACATCAAGGGTGAAGGGCAACACGACATCCTTCTTGACGCCGCGAATGGTCAGGGTCCCCGGGGCCTCGAACTTGTTGCCCCCGAGGGCGCGGAAGGTCGTGGCCTCAAACCGGGCATCGGCGAAATGAGTGACATCAAACCAGTCGCTTTGCGGCAGGGCCTCGTCACGCTGGGCATCCGCCGTCGTGGCACTGGCCATGTCGATGGTGACGACGGCGTGGCCGGCAGCCGGATTGGCCGGGTCGAAATCAATCGTGGCCGACCATTTGCCAAAATGGCCTTCGAACGGGGTTCCGGTCTGGATCCCGGTGAAGCCGAGTCGGCTCTTGGCACTGTCAACCTGCCAGCTGGCCGCGTGGGCGGCGGAAGCCGATGCCGCCAGCGCCAGTCCGAACGCCCAAAAGCGCAAAAATTTCATCGCTGTCTCCCGATTGAAGGTGACCGGGACTCCCGGCTTCAAAGTTCCTGCGCCGAAATGCCCGTACCCGATCGCCGGCCAAAACGCGGCAGCATCCGCTCCATAACGCCATCGCGCAACAGGAACTGGTGGCGTAGTGCCGCGGCGATGTGGCCGACCAGGGTCGCGATCATGATCCAGGCCCCGGCACTATGGATCTGCTCGAGCACCGCGAGCACCGGCTTCTTATCCTGCAACGTCGCCAGGATGGGCAGATGGGGGAAGGGGATCAGGCCGTAAAGAACGGTCGGAATGTTGTAGGGCGATGCCGACACCACGGCCCACCCCGTCAATGGCATCGCAAACAACAGGCCATACAGAGCCAAATGCCCGGCATGGGCCGCCCATTGTTCCCAGGGCGCCATCGAGGCCGGCAACGCCGGCGCCCGATGGGCCAACCGCCACAGCAGCCGGATCAGGCTGAGCGCCAGGACGGTGATGCCGACGGATTTATGCCACTGATACAAAGAAAACTGCAAAGCGGAACCCGGCCGCAGCGACGTCATCGTCAACCCCATCGCCAACAAGGCTATGACCGCCAGAGCCGTCAACCAATGAATGGCAATGGCTCCCGCATCGTAACGGCGACTTCGCGACATGGCCGGCTTCCCTCTGTTCTACAAGATGGCGTCGAATGCGATCACTTCTGACGGTCGAATTCGCCGCTGATGATCAGGTTGACCTCATCGCTGACGGCGGGAACATAGGTCTTGATCCCGAATTCAGAACGCTTCAGCGTCGCGGTCGCGCTGAAGCCAACGACATACGCCTTGGTCATGCCGTTGACGCCACCACCGATGAAGGTCGCGTCCAGCACCACCGGCTTGGTGACGCCGTGCAGCGTCAGATCACCGGTGATCTTGCCCGTGGTCGGCCCGGTGACCTCAATCGCCGTGCTCTTGAAGGTCGCGGTCGGGAACTTTTCCGCATCGAAGAAATCGGCGGACTTCAGATGGGCATCCAGCTTGGGGTTGGTCGTGTCGATCCCGGCCAACTGAACCGTGACGTCAACGTTACTTTTGGTCAGCTGCTTCGGATCAAACTGCAACTTGGCATCGAAATCCGTAAACATGCCGTAATAAACGGAGAAACCAAAATGGTTGACCGAGAACAGGATCTTGGCGTGGCTCTTGTCGAGCGCAAACTGTCCGCCCTCGACCTTGGCGACGTCATTGGTCGGCCCGGTCTGAGCCCAGGCGGGGACGGCGAGCGACGCGGCGATCAAAAAGGCGGCAACAGCGGATTTCATTTCTGTCTCTCCTGCAAGGATGCAACGGTCGGTCGGACGCCGCTGCGATCAGAATGGGGCGAACTGCGCAGACCGTATCGCGCCGCAGCACAGACGGGAACCCGAGATATCGCGTTCTCCCCCTGCGTTTTTGCAGAGATGCGGCGGCAGTGTGACACATTCATTGCCCGGAATTTGCCGTTCAGCTCTTCATTTTCGCACATCGAGACGGCGAATTCGATCGGTGCAACGGCGTTACATCCGGGTTAGCGTCAGCCCTGGCAATAAGGGCGGGCCCGATCGAACACAGGGGCATCAGTGCACGCCGCCCCCTCTTTGGCAATGCCGCGGCCCGTAGGGAGAATAACAATGTTTCCCGCCCTCTACATATCACATGGATCACCGGCGATGATCATCACCGATTGCCCGGCCCGGGATTTTCTGGCCGGCCTCGGTACCAGCCTGGGCCGCCCCCGCGCGATCCTGGCGATTTCCGCGCATTGGGACACCGCCGCGCCGTCCGTCAACGCACCGGAACGCAACGCCACGATTCATGATTTCTATGGCTTTCCCCCGGTGCTTTATCGAATAACCTATCCGGCCCCGGGAAGTCGCGAACTGGCCGCCGCCGTCACGAGCCTGCTCGATGCGGCAGGTTTGCCCACGACAACCGACCCGCAGCGTGGCCTCGACCACGGCGCCTGGGCGCCCCTGGCCCTGATGTACCCGGAGGCGGATATTCCGGTCGTCCAGCTGTCGCTGCAAACCCAGCGGGGCCCCGCGCATCACTTGCGCCTCGGCACCGCCCTGCAAGCGCTGCGGGACCAGGATGTGCTGATCCTTGCCAGTGGCAGTTTCACCCACAATCTGCGCGAATTCCACGGCCACGACCTGTTCGACCCCGCGCCGGCCTGGGTGACCGATTTCACCGACTGGATGGACGCGGCGATCCAAGAGCGCCGCGTCGATGATCTTGTCGATTACCGGCGTCTGGCCCCGAATGCCGTCCGCAACCACCCGACCGATGAGCATCTCTTGCCGCTTTATGTCGCGCTGGGCGCCGGTCGCGTCGATCAACCGATCGAACATCTGCACGACAGCGTGACCTATGGGGTGTTGCGCCTGGACGCCTACGCTTTCCACTGACGGCCGCATCCGCGCAATCGGCTTGCGTTGCCGCCCCATTCCCGCAACATAGAGAGGCGTAATGATGGGACTGCGACCTCTCGATGGAATGGGACGATTTGCGGACTTTCTTGGCGGTCAGCCGCAGCGGAAGTCTTTCCGCCGCGGCTCGCACCCTGGGCATCACCCAGACCACGGTGGGGCGCCGGCTCGAAGGGATGCACAGCCGGGCCGGTGTCACCTTGCTGCAGCGGACCCCGAGCGGATTCATCCTGACCTCGGCCGGCGAGCGCATTCTGGCCAATGTCGAACGGATGGAGGCTGAGGCCTTGACCGCCGAACGCGCCATTGCCGGCGAGGATGAACGCCTGGAAGGCATCGTTCGTGTCACCACGGTCGATATCTTCGGCTCACGCATCATCGCGCCCAGCCTGGTCGAGCTGCAGCGCCGCTACCCCGGCATCGCTATCGAACTGACGATCGATAGCCGGTCACTCAACCTGTCACGCCGCGAAGCGGATATCGCCGTCCGTATGGCCAATTTCGATCAGCAGGATATTGTCGTTCGCAAGATCGGCTGTCTGCAATTCGGGATCTTCGCCAGTTCCACCTACCTGGCGCGCCGGGGAACGCCCGATTTCACGCTGGGGTGCCCAGGCCATCAGATCATCACCGTCCAGGAAGATCAGAGCAGCCTGCCTGAAGCGCGCTGGCTCGGCGAAATGACCCATGCGGCAGCCATCGTGCTGCGCACCAACAGCCGGGACGCCCATCTGCGCGCCACCATGGCCGGGCTGGGGCTCTGCGGTCTGGCCATTCACCTGGGAAGCGACGACACGCTGGCCCGGCTATCGCCACCAACGGCCGCACCGATGCGCGACATCTGGCTTGGCGTTCACCGCGACACCAGCCAGATCCCGCGGGTTCGGGTCGTTCTGGATCATCTCAGCGAGACCCTGCGCCGGTCCCCCCTGCGACGGGTGTAACCGGGCCGCACTGCGATCAATGACCCTTGATCAATGACGGCCCCTTCAGTGACGCCCCAATCAATGACGCCTCCTTCAATGACGAATATCGGGCGATACCCAGGCGCCGACGATCGCCCGGGCATGATCGATGTCGGTCTCGGGATGATGCCACTGGAACACCACCAATGCCGCATCGAACGCGTAGCTGTCGGGCTCACCGCGATCGCGCATTTCGCGGTAGGCCCGGGCCACCGCCGGCCGGCAACAAGAGCTGTCCGGTGCACAGGCGATGTCAGCCTGAAGGCGCCGTTGCCCGGATTTCTCGGTGCCCCGCCTCACCCTTCGGACCCCGACCCGGAACCGTCAGTGTCGCGGCGAATCGGCACACCATAGAGTTCGAGGCGATGTCCCAGCAATTCGTATCCCAGTTCCCGGGCGACGCGCCGCTTCAGCGCCTCGATCTCATCGCTTTGGAACTCGATGACACGTCCCGTCTGCACGTCGATCAAATGATGATGATGATCGTCGCGGGTTTCCTCGTAGCGCGAGCGGCCATCGCCAAAATCCAGGCGTTCGATCACACCGGCATCTTCCAGCAGGCGGACCGTTCGATAAACCGTGGCGATGCTAATTCGGCTGTCAAGGGCCGCGGCGCGCCGATACACTTCCTCGACATCGGGATGGTCGGTCGCCTCCGACAACACGCGCGAGATCGTCCGGCGCTGATCGGTCATTTTGAGACCCTTTTCAACGCACATGTTTTCCAGACGGGTCACCACCTCTTTCCCCCTACCCTTTGACGTGCGACGATCCCGGCACAGACAGACCTATGCTCGCGGCTCCTGTCCCGTTGTCTCTCCCCGAACCTGTCCCGGCGCACGATCAAGGCGCCAGACGACCGGCCAGCCAAATCCCCGTCAGCGCCACCGACCAACCGGTCTCCTCAGCCAAACAGCGCATCAATGGCCGACTGATCGAGCGGCGTCGGCGTCGCGCCGAAACCGGCGGCTTCGGCTTCCTCCACCACTTCATCCGCGCCGGCGGCGGATGCGGGCGCACGGGCCGCGTCATCCTCCAGCTCCGCCGGATCTTTTTCTTTGGTTTCGCCGGCCAGGACGCGATCGGCATGATGCTGCGAGATGCCGTGCAGGCTGGGGCCATGCAACAGATGGGCATCGGGCCGACTGTCGTGAACATCGGACGGCATCCCGGTCAGGTCGACCCCCTCGACGCCCCAGATCTCGATCATCCGGTTGATGCGCTGTTCAATGTAGCGCAGCACATTGACCACCTTGGTGGTGCGCTGTCCGGTCAGATCCTGGAATGAACAGGCCGTGAAGATCGAAATGACATGGTTTTCGATTTGCCCGGTCAAAGCGGCAATGTCGCCGCCAGGCAGTTTGGACAACAGATCCATGATCGCCTCGGCGGCGTTGAGGATCTCAAGACTGGCGCGTTCCGTCGACAGGACAATGGCATCGAGTTCATTGGTCGCCGTGAGAATGCGATCCTTGCCATTCGCCGATGGTTTGATCGCGGCGATTTCCCGCCGCGCCTCGCTGATCGACGCACTCATATCCTGCAACTCGCGCCGCAACACGGCGATGCGCTGCGCGTGCTCAATCGAGCCGGACTGCTGTTGCCATTGTTCCCTGACCTCGGCAAACAGCACCTGGACTTCATCGACCGCGACCGCGCGCGCGCGATGCCAATGATCGCGCAGGAACGCCCGCCCCCGCGGGGTCCGGGAGATGAATTCCTCGAGCTGATTATACTCTTCGTCCGGCAGTGCCCCGTGTTGGCTCATCTCACTGTCATCCTATTCTTCCGAGGCTTCCGACACAGCCGGTTGCGCTTTCGGTCCAACCTCACACTGCGAACCATCGCCACCCGAAATGATACGCGAGCATAGCACAGTTTTCGAAACACCGTCATGGGCATAGCGATCACCATCCATGACCCTCAGGACAAAAACAATGTATCCCAGGGATTGCAAACGCAACCTTCACCCCCAAAGACCCCATCCTGTTCGCGGCTTCATGCGGTTTTGAAGCACTTCAACCGTCAGGAAAATCGGCAATACCGACGTGACGGTGCTGTCGCATCCCGCCACTCCAATCCTCGAGCAAGATGCATTGGCGAACCCGCCGCGCCGGCGAAGCCCGCGGCCGGACCGGCGCTGCGCTTGCACGCCCTGCTCTTGGTGACATCGTCTCGACTGCTGTTGGACCGTCCCCGTGGCGCAACCACAGGCCAAGTCCCGGTGGCAACGAGCGGAGGATACCGCATAGCGTCGGAACGCAACCGTCATTTCGAGTGAGCATTGGTATGATACCAGCCCGCGGTGAGCTTGACTCATCGCGGGCTGGTGTCGGCGGCGACCGCCGCCGCGGCCCGTAACGGCCGGAAGCCTGCGTGTCGTCTGAACGCAACGGTCATTTCCTATGACCGCTGGTATGAGACGATTTCCCGCACCGATTCTGGCCCCGGTGCCCCGAATCGAACCTGGAATTTGCGCCGTAATCCATTTATCAATCATGGCTATTCGGGTCCTGCCCGTGGCGGTCGTCGTCTTATGGCCGTTAACCGGCGGCGGTTTCGTGCCGCGGACCGGGATCCGACGACCTGTGTATCGGCGGGCCCCCTTGGATCGCAGACCGTTCGAGACAGCAGATCTTGTCGCGTGCCCTGTGGCGAACCGGTTGCCGCTTCGCCGGAAATGCTCTGGAAGGATTGGGTCCATGGATGCAAGGCCGCAAAACATGAAGCCCGGTGAGCGTCTCTTGCAAACCGCCACCCGGCTGTTTTGCCGCGAAGGCATCAGGGCGACCGGGATCGACAAGATCCTGGCCGAAGCCGGCGTCGCGAAAATGACCTTGTACAATCAGTTCGGCTCGAAGGAAGGTCTGGTATTCGCGGTTCTGGACCGCGAAGGGGCGCTGTGGCGCTCCTGGTTTGCCGACGCGCTGCAGCGCCATGGCGGTACGGCAGCCGAACGCCTGATTGCGATCTTCGCCATTCTTGAGGAATGGTTCGGCAACGACAATTTTTATGGCTGCGCCCTGATCAATGCCGTCGCGGAACATCACAAGGATGATCTTCGGATCCGGGATCTGGCGCTTGGACACAAGATGCAGGTGCTGGCGATGATCCGCGCCCTGGTCGAAGCGGCGGGCTGCGCTGATGTCGAAGGCGTCAGCCACGCCATCGGCCTGTTGGTCGACGGGGCCATCATCAATGCCGTGGTCAGCGGGACCACCGATGCGGCCCGATCCGGCGCGTGGGCGACGCGTCTGATCCTGCAATCGGCGACGCCCCAGCCGTCGACACGCGCCAACGCCGCCTGATCGCCGCGCCAGCCGGTAGGTGCCGCCGCCTCAGGGGGCCGGCACCGGGTTCGAGCGGACCAGACCGCGGGCCGCCGCCGTCTTCGCGTCGGTCAGATCGAGACCGGTCATTACCGCATCGGTGAAATTTGCGTCCTGCAGGTCGGTGTCGCGCAAATCGGCATGGCTCAGATCGGCCCCCATCAATTCGGCGCCGATCAGTCGGGCACGCCGCATCCGCGCGCCACAAAGCGTGGCCCCCCAAAGGCGCGCCCGTTCAAGATCGCTCGTCATAAGCTGGCCGCCGGCCGCGCCGGAAAGGCGTACCGATTCCAGATTGGCCTGCGTCAGGTCGGCCCCGGCCAGAAAAGTGCGGCGCAACGTGGCCGCCCTCAGATCACAACCGCGCAGGCTGGCCCCCTCCAGGTCCGACATCGACAGATCGACCAGGGTCAGGATCGCATCGTCGAACCGTGCCCGCGACAGCACGCAATTGAGCAGGACCGCACCGCTCAAATCAAGACCGGCCATATCGGTCGCCGTCAGATCATAGCCGGCGAGTTCGAGCCGCTTGCCCTCAACGCCGCGGCTCTCCAGCCAAACGCGATGCTCCGCCAGGAGCGCGTCGAGGGGAATGGGCAGAGTTGCCAGCGAGCGTGGTAAGTTCTTGGCCCCCTGCGCCAACGCCAGCGTCTCACCATCGAACACCGCACCCAGCAGATCCGCCCCCTCAAGCCGCACCGCGCGGAGATGGGCGCCGCGCAGCACTGCACCGTGCATCAGCGCCCCCGACAGATTGACGTCGTCCAGTTCCGCCCGTTCCAGGACGGCACCGGTCAGGTTGGCATTGCGAAAATCGCTCCGCACCAGGCGGGCCCCCGTCAATACCGCATCGGTCAGATCGACCTGCATCGCCAAGGTTCCCGCCATCCGGGTCGCGGCCAGATTAGCCCCGCGCAGTTTGGCGCCAACCAGCTCCACCGGGGAAACCACCATCGCGATGCCATTGCTGCGGTCGCGGCGTGCCAATGATCCCTCGCGGAAATTGGCCTCGCTGAGGCAGGCGCCGGTCAAGTCACTGCCACGGAAACAGCAGCCGCGAAGATCGGCGTGGCTGAGATCCGCATATTGCAGCGAGGCCAGCCGAAGATCGGCGCCATAGAGCACGGCCTCGCGCAACTGAACGCCAATCGCCTGGGCGCCGCGCAGCAGCGCGCCGGTCAGGTCGGCACCATTGAGGTCGAGCCCGCTCAGGTCGAGATTGGACAGATCATGGAACGCCAGAACCGCCTTGATCCCGCCCTCGATACCCCGACGAAAGCGCCCATGCCGTGCCGCGATATCATTCAAGTCAGCCTGGGTCACCTTGACCCAGGTCTCCGGCGGATTATGCGTCATCGGCCACGACATCCCATGGCTGGAAGTTCGATTGGCTGCGAACGACGCGCGCGGCGGGCAGCCGGACCACAGCCGCGGTGCCAACCCCGACCTCGCTCCGGATTTCGAATTCACCATGGTGCAACTCGACCAGGGAACGGACGATCGCAAGGCCCAGGCCGGTGCCCCGCTCGCCACTGCGACGGGCATTGCTGGCCTGACGAAAAGGTTCGATGATCATGTTCAATTCCGCCGCCGGGATCCCGATCCCCGAATCCTCAACCGTCAGGCGAATACCGCCCCCGGCCTCCTGCGCGGCGCGGACCTCGACGGTCCCGCCCCGGATGGTAAACTTGATCGCATTGGTCAGCAGATTGACCAGGATCTGCTTCAACGCGCGAGGATCCGCCATCACGACCGGCGTCGGATCCAGTTTCATCACCAGCGCGACCCCTTTATTGGCGGCGCGCTGTCGCAGCAATCGAGCCGATTCTTCGACCAGGCGATCGATTTCGACCTTGCTTTCCTCGAGGACATAGCGGCCAGCCTCCACCTTGCTCAGATCAAGAATGTCATTGATCAACGATAACAGATGAATGCCACTGGCGTGCAGGTCATCCGCGTATTCCCGATATTTCGGCGACCCCATCGGTCCGAAATATTCACCCTGCATGATCTCGGAGAAACCAATGATGGCATTGAGCGGCGTGCGAAGCTCATGGCTCATTTGCGCAAGGAATTCGCTCTTGGCTTGATTGGCGCTCTCGGCCCGCAATCGTGCGTCCTCAAGCGCCCGTGTCTGCAGCAACAGACGATCGCGGGTCTCGCGCAACTCGCGCTCCCGCGTTTTTTGCTGCGAGACATCGACAACAACGCAGACATACAGGTTCCGCCCGCCCGTCACAAAGCGCTCGACCGCGATCTGGACCGGGACGAGCGAGCCGTCACAGCGCCGCGCCATCCGCTCGCTGCCGGCACCATCGACACCGGCACCGACGGTGACCGTCGCCAGCAATGAACGCCCTTCAATCCCGTCGGGATCCGGGAACAACCGCAGAATGGACTGACCTTGAATGGCCTCGCTGGTCCAGCCGAACATCCGTTCCGCCATGCGATTGAAAACATCGATCCGCCCCTCCTGGTCGATCGAGATGATGCCCGTGATTGCGACATCCAGAATCGCCCGCAGATGAGCACTCCCTTCGGCCAGGGCGATTTCCTGCAGCTTGCGTTCGGTGATGTCCTGGATCACGCCGAAGGCGCGCCGCGTCCCGTCATGGGGGTCGCTGTCGATGCGGAATTCGTCGCGAACATAGCGGCACTCGCCATCGGGGCGCCGGATCCGGAATTCGCGGACAAACCGTCCTTCGCGGCCTTCCACCGGCGCGTGAAACAGGCTCAGATCATCGGGGTGGACAAGCGCATCACACGCGGGACCCGTCGGTTTGAAGGTCGCCGGATCGACACCACAGAGGTCGTACAGCGAATCCGACCAGATGGGGTCGGCATCGGGAACATCACGTTGGCGTTGCCAATAGCCCAGCTTGGCAATGTCATGGCATTGGCGCAGCCGTTGCTCGTTCAGCCGCAACGCCGCCTCGACGGAGCGCCGTTCCGTGACATTGTTGCAGATCAACGCGAAACCGCGATTGTCTGATAACCGGCGGCTGGTCACCTCGATGATTTGCCCGTTTGGCGGCCGGTCGACAAGCGGCGCCGGCCGTTCGGCCAACAGGTGCCGGCATCGCACCTCGACCTCCTGTTCCCGCGCTTCATCATCGGCAAACACGCCAAAATCGCCCCGCGCGGCTCGGTAGCGACAGACATCCTCGATCCGCGTTCCGGGCTCGAGCGCCCAGGCGGGAAGATCATACATTGAGCCGATCAGGGGATTGGCCAAACGCACCCGGCGATCCGCGCCAACCACGACGAGCCCTTGCGTCAGCGACTCGCGGACGATCCCCAGCAGGTCCAACGCATCCTGGAGCGCGGCCTCAGCCGTCCTCAGCGGTGTGACGTCGGCGACAATTCCGGTGAAACGCACCGGTCGCCCGGCCTCGTCAAAGGAGGACACGCCCCTGATCGCAATTGAAAGATAGTGACCGTCCTGATGGCGGATCCGGAATGTCGCCTCGACCGCCGGCGTCTTGCCATTGAGGTGGTCGGCGATCCCGGCCTCGACGGCCGGAAGCTCGCCCGGATAGACCCGATCACGCCAGAAACGGTGATAATCGACAATCTTGTCGGCATCGCACCCCAGCATCGCGACGAAGCCGGCGCTGAGCCAGAACTGACCGGTCAGCATGTTCATGTCCCAGCTGCCCCAACGCGCAGCCCGGACCGCCAGTCTGAACCTCTCCTCGCTGGCCTTCAGCGCCAGCGTGATGTTGCGTTGCTCGGTGACATCGACGACGAGAACCAGACGATAACGCCGATCGTCGGCACCCTTGAAGGGCATGCTGGTCAATTCAACCCGCAGCACGCGCTGATCGGCCGTCATCAGCTGACATTCCCGCGGCCGGGTTTCGGTCACCAGACGAATGTCACCCTGTTCGTTGGGAAACATGTCAACGAACGGCCGATCGATGAAACGGCCTTCGGGCAGCCCCACCATGCGGGTCAGAACGTGATTGAAGCGCAGGCAGATGCCGTCTTCGGTGACCACCGCGGCGCCGAGCGGGATCGCCTCAAGCAAAGTCTCCGCGAGCGCCGCGCTCCCTCCCGCCGTGCCGCTGTAATCGAGCTTCGCCACGGGCTCGCCGACCGGGAAGGGCCGCGGCGGCGCGACACCCGGTCGGGTCGCCACGGCAACATTGCGGTTGGGCGGAAACAGCACCGAAACGACGGTCCCTTCCCCCAGTCGGGTTCGGATATCCAGCGTGGCGCCGTGCAGATCCACCAGGCGTTTCACGGTCGCCAACCCCAGTCCGGTGCCCTCATGACGGCGTGCCAGACTGCTATCGAGCTGGCTGAATGGCATCAAGGCCCGGGGCACATCCTCTTCGGCCATACCGATCCCGGTATCCGCGACCGCAAGAAAGACCATGCCGTCGTTGCGTTGGCCGGTGCTGACGCGGACCCGGTCCCCGCGATGGCTGAACTTGATGGCATTGGACAACAGGTTCGACAGGATCTGGCGAATCCGGACGTCGTCACCGCGGACCATCGGCCCCGGCTCATCAAAGGCGAGATCGATTGAAATCCCGGACGCTAGCGCCTGGGCCCGGAATTGGACGACCAGCCCCTGCGCCAGGGGCCCGAACCGGACCACCGTTTCGCGCAGCGTGACCTGGCCGGCATCAACGTTGGCGATATCGAGAATGTCGTTGATGATCGAAAACAGATGCCGGCCGCTCTGGAGAATCAGCTCGACATATTCGTCATAGCGCTCGCTGCCCAACGGACCGAACAACTGATCGCGCAAGATCTCGGCAAAGCCGATCACGGCGTTGAGCGGCGTGCGCAATTCGTGGCTCATCATCGCCAGAAATTCGGTTTTCGCCCGATTGGCCTGGTCAGCCTCGGCGCGGGCGATGCGCAGGGCCTCGCGCGCCTCGGTCAGCGCCGTGACGTCGGTATGGGCGCCAATGGTCCGCAGCGGCCGACCCGCGGCGTCGCGCACCGTCGTGCCCCGACAGAGAATCGAGCGCACCGTGCCGTCACGGTGGCAAAAGCGCAACGTCGTATCCAACGGCGTATCGTCGTACCAATGTTCCTCGAACAGGCGCATCGCCCGCTGGCGGTCGTCCGGATGCAAAACCACCGTCCAGGTGGCGCGGTCATTGGCGAGATCGGAGTCGCTGTATCCCAGCATCTCCTTCCAGCGCGATGAGAACCAGACAGCGCCGGTCGTGACATCCCAGTCCCAGATCCCGTCCCGAGTCCCGGCGACCGCCAGGCGGAACCGGTCGTTGCTCGCGCGCAGATCCGTCTCCAGGCGCTTCTGCGCGGTGATCTCGATTCCCACCAGATGACATTCGAACAGGCGGCCATTGGCCTCGAAATAGCCGTGATTGGTCCAGAGGAACCAGCGGAACTCACCATCCGCACCGACGATCGGAAGTTCGAACCGGCATTCCGGGGTCGCCGGCGTCATGCTGGCGATATCGGCGACCAACATCTCACGCATCGCGGGCTGCAGGAATTCCGCCAGGGGCCGGCCGATCACCGCAGCGGGCTCACAACCAAGATTACGGGCGGCCGGCCCGTTGATATCGCTCACCGTCGTGTCCGGCCCCAGCCGAATGATCATATCGCGCTGATCGCGCAACTCCGCGCGCGCCCGATGATGAGCATGCCAGGCCGCGGTGACGTCCTCGATAATCGCAACGACGGCGATCGGCTCCGCGACCGTGCCCTGGCGCTTGGCCGTGATCCGGACGATCCGCGACCCGGTCGGGATGACGACCATGGCATGAAACCGGCCGCGGTCACGCCGCCCGGCGACAAAACGATCAAAGATCCGCTTGAACCGGAGCTGGTGCGGCGTGGGGACCAGGTCCTCGGCCCGCAGCGACCGGGCCTCGCCCGCCGTGTGGCCGAACAGTGCCGTCCATGGGGCATTGACCTTCACCACACGGCCGCCGATATCGACGACGACAAGCGCCGCAGCAATGTCATCGGCGAAAGCCCAGGGATCCGCGATCGGCGCGTCCCCGGCGCCCGGCACCGGCGGCGCCTCGCCGCACGGGGGCTCGCCGCACGGGGGTTCGCGGCAATCCGGCGCGATACACGTCCCCTGGATCTGAACAACGCGGCCGGCCTCATCGAGCAGCGGAACCAGCACGGTGCGCCACGCCTGCTCCCCCAACCGCAGCAGGGCCTCGACCGCGTGCCCCCCGGCAACGCATCGGGCACTGGCTTCGGACCACCCCGGCGGCGCCGCATCACCAGAGCCGGCCAATGTGTGGAAACGAGCGTTGGCCGCGGCCAGCGAAAAATGCCGCGCCATGGCGACATCGACAACAAACGCTGGCGCCGCCCAGCTTTCCAGGTCGGCGGCGTGCAATTTTACCGTCGATCCGCGCAACGACATGCCACTCCAACAGGGGCCGGTTTTGCTGAATTTGATTGCGACGCGCCCGCATCGGCACCGCAGCAGATCACAGACACCATCGCTTTGACCTTTTCCTTCCCGTACGGCGATTCCGGCACGAACCGCGATCCCGCCAAGGCAACGCCGATCCCGCGTTCGGTTCCTCTTCCCGGATCGTCGCTGTGTCGGTTCAAGATCGCATTGCCCTTGGCCATCGGCAACTGTGGCATCGACGCCTTATACAGTCTTGCGCCGAATGCGCAGGGTCATCACCGGAAGCGCCGATCCGCGATCCACCGTCATCACCGCAGACCCGCCGCGGTCAGGCTGGAAAACCAGCCGAAAGGACCTGTGCGCCGCGGGCGACGGCTCAGGCACAGCCGCGCGGCACCTCATTGAGCAGATTGCGCGACAGCAGCATGCGCTTGAAAACCGGTTTTTCCTGCAAGCCATCCGGGACGTCGCAGGAATAGTCGACGAGATCGGCCCCCTCGCTGAGGCAAACCAGCAACCCGTGAAGCTGCGCCAGACACGCGTCATCCGCATAGTCCAGGGCCTTATCCAGCAGCCCGCGCAGTTCGGGTCCCAGGTCTGTTCGGGTCGTCATCGCGATCACTCCCTCGTCACGAAGGTTTCACGGAGCCACTATAGCCGCGGAAGATTGACGAAGTCTCAACGATTCCGACGAAACAGCGTATTTTAGCAAAACATGGTTAAAAACTGGTAACATATCGACCTTGACGGCGCCAAATGGAATGGCTTAAATCATAAAGCAACGGGGCTGTGCTGTCTGAGAAGTATTCAGACGACCTCGGAATAGGGTTTTGGACGCAGGAATTTCAGATTAAGGGAAGCGGCGATGCGGTGCCTGCTGATCGAACCCAATATGGCAATCGCCGGTGCCATCGCACGGGAACTTCGCAAAGGCGAAATTACTTGTGATCATGCCAGCGCTCAGCAACTCCGCGATCTTGACGAAGGCGGATTGGCAAATGACTATGTCGCGGTGCTGGTCGGCGGGATCGACGAGCCGGCAACCTGGATTTCCCATCTGCGTCGTCGACAGGTCAACGTCATCATCATATCGTTGCTGGAGTGCCGTTCGGTTGCCGAGACGATCGACCATCTCGAGGCCGGCGCCGATGACGTTCTCGCCAAACCGATCAATGGCGGCGAGACCGCCGCCCGCCTGCACGCCGCGCGGCGGCGCGTCCACGGCCATGCCACGTCGCAATTGCAAATCGGCCGCCTGACCGTCTATCTCGACGGCCGCGATCCGGAAATCGACGGCGCCCGCCTGCGCCTCAGTCATCGCGAGCATGCGATTTTCCAGGTTCTGGCTCTGAACGCCGGCCGGGTTGTCTCGAAGGAACACATTTACGGGACCGTCTATGGCCTGTCGGATTCCGATCCGATGGAAAAAGTCATCGATGTCTATATCTGCAAGCTGCGCAAAAAGATCGCCGCAACCACGGGCTGTGCCCGTTACATTGAGACCATTTACGGTCGCGGTTACAAGCTGGAGGCCCCCGCCGAGGACCAGCAGGCCTTTCCGGCAGCGATGGCGGACTGTCAGCCAATCAGCCTGGTGACGCCGGGCACCCTGGTGACGCCGGGTCCTGCGCTGACCGCCTGAGCCAAGCGGCGTGCCGCACGGCCGCCCCTTGTCCTGGGCCGCGTCAACGGATCATCCCGCTGCGCCCCTCGGCAATTAGGCTCATATATTCCCGTATGAAATTCCGCTTTACTCCAGCCGCCATGCGTTTTGGCGAGCGGGCGGCGACTCCGGATGCCGGCAGCGCCGGGCGCGGACGGGAGGCCGCATCGCAGCCGAACCGGTGAAAATGCCCATCAAGGGCGGCAAGAGGGAGGGGAGAGATGAAGCGCCTCGTCGTTTCCACGATCATCCTGGCGGCCCTGGCCGCGGCCACACCGACCCGGGCGGCCGATCCGGTCAAGATCGGGCTGTCGGGTCCGTTTACCGGGGGCTCCTCGTCGATGGGCGTCAGCATGCGCGACGGGGTCAAATTGGCGGTTGACGAGGTCAACAGGGCCGGTGGCGTTCTGGGCCGGCCGATCGCGCTGATTGAACGCGACGACCAGGCACAAAATGAGGTGGGCGTTCAGATCGCCCAGGAACTGGTCAACAAGGAAAAGGTTGTCGCCACCCTTGGTTTCATCAATACCGGCGTCGCGCTTTCGGCGCAGCGCTTCTATGAAGATGCCGAAATCCCCGTCATCAACAATGTCGCGACGGGCAGCGCGATCACCAAGCAGTTTCTGCCGCCGGATTATGACAACAACTACATCTTTCGCACCTCGGCCAACGACACGATCCAGGCGTCGATGATCGTTGATGAAGCGATCGACCACCGGCACTTCCAAAAGGTGGCGATCATGGCCGACTCAACAAATTACGGCCAGCTCGGCCGTCAGGACCTGGAGGCGGCCCTGGCCCGCAAAGGGATGAAGCCGGTCGCGATCGAGAAATTCAACATCAAGGATGTCGACATGACGGCCCAGCTCCTGCGCGCCCAGCAGGCCGGCGCCGATGCCATCCTAACCTACGGCATCGGGCCGGAATTGGCGCAGATCGCCAATGGCATGAGCAAGCTGGGCTACAAGGTTCCGCTGGTCGGCAGCTGGACCCTGTCGATGTCGAGCTTCATCGACAATGCCGGCCCCAATGGCGAGGGCGCGCGGATGCCTGAAACCTTCATCCAGGAGCCGACGACCCCCAAGCGCAAGGCCTTCATCGAAGCCTATCAGAAGGCCTACGCGATCGACCGGATGCCGTCGCCGGTGTCCGCCGCGCAGGGCTATGATTCGGTCCTGCTTCTGGTCGCCGCGATCAAGCAGGCGGGATCGACCGACGGCAAGAAAATTCGCGAAGCCCTGGAGTCGCTGAAGGATCCGGTGGACGGCGTGATCACGACCTACCACACCCCGTTCTCCGCCACCAATCACGAGGCGATCACCCCCGAACTCGTGGTCTTCGGCGAGGTGCGCGGCGGCCGGGTCGGGTTCGCCTACGAGCAGGACCGCAAAGCCGCCGAGACCGCTTCGAACTGACGCCCCGTCGGCGTCATTGCCGGATCCGGGAGCGCGCATCACCCCCAGGACGGAAAACGCCAAACCAATAAGGACGGGAGCGTCCATGGTCATCCTCGCTCAACTCGCGGCCAGTGGCATCGCCGTCGGCGCCATTTACGCCGCGATCGCCTTTGGGTACCAGCTGACCTTCGCGACATCCAAAACCCTGAATTTCGGCCAGGGCGAGGCCTTGATGCTCGGGGCCCTGGTCGGACTCAGCCTGGTCGGCTGGACCGGCTATTGGCTGATGCTGCCCTGCGTCCTGGTGTTCGGTGCCGCCCAGGGCGCCGTCGTCGAGCGCCTGGGTATCCGGCCGGCGATCCGCGCCCGCTCGGAAGCCGGCTGGATCATGTCAACGATCGCGTTGGGTATCATCTTCCGCAATATGGCCGAGAATATCTGGGGCCGCGACGATCTGAAATTCCCCTCGCCGCTGTCCGAAGCGCCCTTGGTGTTCTCGGGTGTCCGGATGTTGCCGATGGAATTGCTGGTCGTGGCCGGCGCCTTGCTGATGATGGTCGCGATCGAACTGTTCAACCGCTACAGCATCTATGGCAAGGCGATCGTCGCCACCGCCAATGACCGTGATGCCGCCGGCCTGATGGGCATCGACACCAGCCGGGTCATCACCCTCTCCTATGCCTTGAGTTCCATGACCGCCGCCTTTGCCGGCGTCCTGGTCGCGCCGGTGACGCTGACCGGGGCCACCATGGGCGCGGTGCTCGGGCTGAAAGCCTTTGCCGTGGCCATCATCGGCGGGCTCAACTCCGGGATCGGCGCCATCGTCGGCGGCCTCATCCTCGGGATCGCCGAGACCACCACCGGCTATTACCTTGCCACCGGTTACAAGGACGTGCCCGGCCTGGTTCTGCTGCTGCTGGTCCTGAGCTTCAAACCCGCCGGCCTGTTTGGCAAGACCGCGATACGCAAGGTATGACCGCGATGGCCCGTTCCACCCTGCGGCCTGGCCTGAGTTTCTCCGGCCTGGGCGCGATAACCGCAATCGCCGCGCTGGCCGCTTTTCCCCTGGTGATCACCAGCCCCTATTACATCCACCTCGCGACGCTGATCGCCGTCTACGCGATCCTGGTCCTGGGCCTCGACATCGTTGTCGGCTATACCGGCGAAGTCTCGCTGGGGCATGCCGGCCTGTTCGGCATCGGGGCCTATACCGCGGGCGTGCTGAAGTTTCAACTCGGCCTCGGCCTGCTGGCGGCGGTACCGGCCGGGATCGTCGTCGCCGCTCTGTTCGGGTTCGTGCTGGCCTTGCCGGCGCTGCGGGTCACCGGACCCTATCTGGCAATGGTCACCCTGGCCTTCGGCACCATCGTCCAGATCCTGATCAACGAAATGGACTTTCTGACCAATGGTCCGATGGGCATCACCATCCGCCAACCCCGCCTTGTCGGGGTGCTGCCCCGCGCCAGTGAATTCTACGAGGTCGTCGCGATTCTGCTGGTCGCCACCATCATCGCGCTGAACCGGCTGATGCGTTCGCAGTTCGGCCGCGCCTTCGAGGCGTTGCGTGATGCCCCGATCGCCTGCGATTGCATGGGCGTCAGCGTCTATGCCAACAAGGTCTACGCCTTCGTCATCAGCGCCGGATTGGCCGGCCTGGCCGGCAGCCTGTTCTGCTATTCCGAACAATATATCTCGCCCAACAGCTATGGCTTCGAACTCACGGTCCAGTTCCTGCTGGCCCTGACCCTGGGCGGGCGCAAATCCCGCAGCGGACCGCTGCTGGGGGCGACGATTGTCGTGCTGCTGCCCAACCTGCTGTCGGACATGGCTCTGGCCCGCGATATCGCCGCGCTGATCGCGGGCGTCGCCCTGGTCGTCGTCGCCCGCGCCTGGCTGCGGCGAACCGACAACCGACGCCGAATTCTGATCCCCGCCGCGCTGTGTCTCGCGACCTTCCCGGCTTCCCTGGCCCTGACCAGCATCACCGACTATCGCCTGACCGTTTTTGGCCTGATGATCCTGTTCGTCGTCTATTACCTGCCCGACGGCCTGGTCGGCTGGTTGCGCACGCTGGCCCCGCGCACCGGGCGACCGGAGATGCCGCCGATCGCGATCGAACGCGACGCGGTCAGCGCCTTTGCCCCGACGGGCCTCCCGGCCGCCCTGGGCGAGCCCCTGCTGCTGGCCGAGCGGATCCGCATGCAGTTCGGCGGCCTGACCGCGCTCAACCAGGTCGACCTGACGGTCGCCCGCGGCAGCATTCATGGCCTGATCGGCCCCAACGGTTCGGGCAAAAGCACGATGATGAATGTCCTGACCGGCATCTATCAACCCGGCGACGGGCGGGTTGTGCTGGCCGGAACAACCGTGACCGGCCTGACACCGGCCGCGATCGCCCGCAAGGGCATCGCCCGGACCTTCCAGAATGTGCAGCTGTTCGGGGAGATGTCGGCCCTCGAGAATGTTCTGGTCGCGCTGCATCACAGCTTTCGCGGCATGGTCCTTGATGCCCTGCTGTCGACCCCGCGCCAGCGCCACGACGAGGCCCAGGCCCGGGCCCGGGCCCTGGCGCTCCTCGATTTTGTCGGCCTGGCCGACCTGGCCGCCGAAGAGGCGCGCAACCTGCCCTATGGCAAACAGCGCCTGCTCGAAATCGGCCGGGCCCTGGGTTTGAGCCCGAGTGTGCTGCTGCTCGATGAACCGGCCGCGGGTCTGACCGCCCCCGACATCACCACCCTGATCGCGATCATCACCAAGATCCGTGACCACGGCGTCACCGTGATCCTGATCGAACACCACATGGATGTCGTGATGACGATCAGCGACACCGTCACCGTGCTCGATTTCGGCCACAAGATCGCCGAAGGGCGGCCGGCCCAGGTCCAGGCCGATCCCAAGGTGATTGAAGCCTATCTTGGCGGCACCATCGCCGAAACCGCCGCCTGATCGGGAGCCGCCGCATGCTCGAAGTCACCCGGCTGGTCGCCGGCTACGGCAAGGTTGAAGTCCTGCACGGCTTGACCTTTAGCGTGCCCACGGGGCAGCTCGTCACCCTGATCGGTTCCAACGGCGCCGGCAAAAGCACAACGATGCGAACGCTGTCGGGGATGCTGAAACCCACGGCGGGGCGGATCACGCTGAACGGCCGCGACCTCACCGGCCTCGACAGCCACGCCGTCACCCGCCGCGGCATCGCCCACAGCCCGGAAGGCAGACGGGTGTTCCCGACCCTCTCGGTGCTCGATAATTTGCGGCTCGGCGCCTACACAAGGCTGACGGGCCAGCGCACCCGCGGCGATGTCACGGCCGACCTGGAGCGCATGGCCGTGCTGTTCCCCCGGCTGCGCGAACGCCGCCACCAACTGGCCGGAACCCTCTCCGGTGGCGAACAGCAGATGCTGGCGATGGCCCGCGCCCTGATGCTGAACCCCGAGGTGCTGCTGCTCGACGAACCCAGCATGGGGCTGGCGCCGCTGCTGGTCGAAGAGGTGTTCCGCATCATCCGTCAACTGCGCGAGGACCAGGTCACGATATTGCTGGTCGAGCAGTTCGCCGCCGCCGCGCTTTGGGTCGCCGACTACGCCTATGTCATCGAAAATGGTCATATCCGCATCGAGGGGCCGGCGCGGCAATTGCGCAACGACCCGGCGGTCCAGGCTGCCTATCTGGGGCGCGGTCATTGACGGATGCGACCGCCGGTGGGGCGGGCGTCCCTGCCCGCCCGTCAAGAGCCCGGAAGGTTTGGCTTGATCGCGATTTGGTATAAGATCATGCGGGCGCGCCGGAGGGCGCAGGATCGAAGGAGCGAAATCATGTTTCGTTGGGGCGTCTTATCCACGGCGGCGATCGGGATCCGATGCGTCATCCCGCAGATCCAGGATTCGATCAACGGCGTCGTCACCGCCCTGGCCAGCCGCGACGAAACCAAGGCGAGGCAGGTCGCGGCACGGTTCGGGATTCCGCATGCCTTCGGTTCCTATGAAGCGTTGCTGGAGTCGGACCTGATCGACGGCGTCTATATCCCGCTGCCGACCTCCGAGCATGTCGCCTGGACGCTGAAGGCGGCCGAGGCCGGCAAGCATGTCCTGTGCGAGAAGCCGATCGCGCTCGACGCCGGCGAGATCACCCGGCTGATCGAAGCCCGCGAGCGCCATGGCGTGCTGATCTCCGAGGCCTTCATGGTGTTCTATCACCCGCAATGGCACACCATCCGCAGCCTGATTGCCGAAGGCACGATCGGACGACTGCGCCAGGTCCAGGGTGCGTTCTGCTATTTCAATGATGACCCCGCGAACATGCGCAATCAACCGGCGCTAGGCGGCGGCGGGATCCGGGATATCGGCGTCTATCCGCTGGTGACGACCCGCATCGCCACCGGCGCCGAACCCCGCCGCGTTCAGGCCCGCATCGATATCGACCCGGTGTTCGGCACCGACAGCTATGCCAGCGTCACCGCGGATTTCGGTGATTTCGAGTTGAGCTTTTACTGTGCCACCCAGATGGCGTTGCGCCAGCACATGGTGTTCCATGGCGACACCGGGTTCATCGAGGTGGCAGCCCCCTTCAATGCGGGCGACTACGACCATGCCCGGATCACCCTGAACAATCGCGATCACAGCCAGGCGCAGATCCTGCGCTTTCCGGACGTCCGGCAATATCGCCTGGAATGCGAGCATTTCGTTCGGGCCGCGCGCGGCGAAGAAACCCCGGTGTTCACGCTAGAGAATTCACTGGGCAACCAGCGGGCGATCGACGCGATCTTCCAGGCGGGCGCGGCCGGTGACTGGGTCGCGGTCGAGGGCACCGGCGCCTGATCCCGGCCGGCGGGAACCCCGGCACCATCAGCCCGGAAGGGCCGCAGCCGGCGTTCACGCGCCGGTGTTAGGGCGGACCGATGGCCGCGGTCCGCCATTGGGGCAGACCAGGACACATTGCGGAACGTCGAATTCGCCCTGGCACCCGGTGCAGCGCGCCGGATTGATGACGAAATGATCGCCCCTCATGCTGATCGCTTGATGGGGGCATTCGGGTTCGCAAGCGCCGCAGGCGTTACACAGCTCAGGGTCAATTCGATAGGCCACGCTGCTCTCCCTGTTCTGAGGCTGGTCTCCGTCGGAGGCTCAGCAACCGGCGGAACAGAAACGAACAGGGTCAGGCTAGCGCCGATCCGAAGGACCGGCATTGATTTGCCTCACGCGCCCCTGATCCGGAGCACGCCCCCGGGATGTCTGATGATCGGGCTATTGATTGGAACATTCGTCTTCTGTCACTGCCGAAACGGCCTGCGCACCGGAGCTGAACAGGCAGGCCAAGCCCGTCACGGTGTCACGACGTGAGACCTGGATCCCCCGGATCTCTCATTGCACCAGGCGAATCGATTGCAGCGACTGCGCAAACATCGCCTGGATCTTGGCATTGACATCCGTCGAGCTGTCGGCTGAAAACAAGTCACCGGGGCTGGCACAGGACTGAAGGGCACCGTAAATATTTTTGATGTTATCATTCGCATAGCCATCCTCGTTGCCAGCAAAGCTGCTGTTCGGATTCTGGATCGTCGCATAGGGAATATAGAGAATGTAGAGGGTAATATTTCTATTACTTAGTATTTTGCAGGTCGAGGCGGATATTGTTGTGGCATGATTGCTTCCAGACCAACTGCCGTTGTTCTGGGTTTGATTGTCCTGTGCGCCATCGGTAATAAAAAATACGATCGGAACCGGCGTCTGGGCACTGAGACCCGTTCCGATTTTACCGGTTGCTGGATCGTTCGGGATGATTTTGCTGAGCTCACTGAAGGCATTGTCGAAATGCGTCCCGCCCGAGCCCAGCGCCCCACTCCCAACTCCGGTGTCGAGGAGATTTGGAATCCCGTCAGCGGCAGTTTGCGCGCTCACAAGATCCGTCGTAATCGCCTGATAATTCTGCATATGCACGATGAAGGGAAACAGACCGACGCCAATCTGGTCGTGGCCAGCCGCATTGTTGACCGCGATGGCGCTCGTCATGAAATTCTTCAGGGCACTTGCAACGGCGTCGAGGCGCAACTGGATGCACTTCCATTGGCTCGGCGCTGCCAAGGCATCCGGTGCCGGGCAAACACCGCTGATCGCGGTCTTGCCCTTATTGGTTCGCGACAGGCTATAACCCGAGTTGCCACTAAAATGGCAGGCAAACACGCAGCCGCTCGGGTACGAACTTAAATCGTCAGGATTGATCGCAGCGAGCCGGCTTTGACCGTCCGCCGAAATCGGCAGGCCCATCGACCCCGAAACATCGACCAGGACATAATAGTTGACATAGGTGGCCATGTTCATCGACGACGACGCGGAACCGGACAGGTTGAACAAATTGACATGGAACAGCCGCCCGAGAGTGGTCGGCATCTGAGCCCAATAGCTCGCTGTCGCCGTCATCGACAGCGTCGTCAGTGTCTGGCCGGTCATCGTGAGTGCGATCGTGGGTGCGCCCTGCACCGCCGGGAGGAGCGACCCGGCATTGGCGTTGAACGCGGCTTTGCCGGCGTCTGTTGCGGTTTGTGTGGCCTGGGAGAACGGCTGATTCTGATTGGCAAGAACGTAAGATTGTGCCGTCACCAGGGTCTGAAGCGCCGCAGCATCGGCCGCGCGATCAAGTTTGCCCTTGTAGACCATCGCATTCTCATAATCGAGGGCAAGACCGATGCAGCCCATCAGCGGAAGCAGCAAAAGAGCCACGATCAGCACAACGGCACCGGACCGATCCTGAGCGAAGAAACGCAGACGACCAAAGCGGCAATGTCGTTTCATCATGGGATCAGAATCCGCCTTGCGTGCAGACTTTGGTATAGGCGTCGCTTGTGTCGGGCGAATAACGCATCCAGTCCGTCGAGACAAGGTAGCGCGGCTGAAAATAACTTGACCTTTTGAATGTGATATCCAAAGGCAAGACATTGCCCCAAAGCGATGGTTTAAATTCGTATTCGACATCGGTTACGATCGCCGAACCGGCCTGATACACGTCCGTAGGGAGAGTAGTCGACGATGGCGTCGCGGTATCGCTGACTTTCTTGATCACCGCCCCGCCAACCGTTGTAACCGGGGCTGTGGCGCAGGGACGCGGGACGGAGCCGAAACTCCACACAACCTGGGCGATGTCGTAGGGCGGGGATGGATTGGCTTTGGTCGGTGTCACGCTCTGCGAAAATACGACACTGCTGATCGTCAATTTGATTCCCTGCATCCAGGGATCCGTCCCCGTCTTGCTGGCCGTGTCGGCCAGCACCCGGGGAAACAGCACCGGCGTCGCCCGAGCGGCGAAGAGGAGATCGTTCGACGCGAGTGTATTGGTCAGATTCTGGCTCAACATCTGGCCAATCGAGTCGGCCACGATTTGCACCTGTCGGCTTGTGTTGAGCGCCTGCCAAAGCTGATACACGCCGCCCAGCATCAGAACCAGAATTGGAAAGACGAATGCGACCTCGATGGAGACATTGCCGTTTCTGTCGCGAATCAAGCGGCGAAAGCGAGGGGAAAACAGCATAATCATGAGCACACGCTTGGCGGTGAATACTTCGTAGAATGAAATGGCTCGTTCCTGAACGCCAGAGATGAACCCAATGTTAGATCAGCAATCCCAGTAAACGCAAAAATTGTTCCCTGTATCTTATAGTATACTTGAATGAAAACATACGCCGTGCTTGTTCCTAGACAGATCGTTGTCGAATTTGAATTGTTCGTCACGCCGGAATGGCTCGCATTGATAAGGGATGAAAAATCTTTGCCCGTCGCGTTGACGATCGTCGACATCACAACAATCACATTTCCACAGGTAAAGGTTGACGGAAGATTCGGGCAAATATATTGAGTAGCGAACTGAGCCGGGGTGACTGTGGGCGAATTGGCTTGGACCGTCCCGGTCATAATCTGCCGCGCCGCAGTCTGCGTCGCATAATCCAGATCTGCCTGTGTCTTCAGCATATAGCTCATTTCAACGACACCCAGCAGCAGCATCAGGAACGGGACCCCGATCAGGCTAAACTCGAGGATCGATACCGCCCCGGTGGCGCGCCAAAAGCGTCCAACACAGGCGAACCACGCCCTCAAAGGCAGCCCCCGCCCGGTCATCGCGGATACTCAAACTCTTCGATGAATCGGCCTGGACGAACGTGAACATTCGTTGACAGCACCACGACTCTGCATTCCACAATAATTACCTTTATATTACTGTCTCAAAATAGTAACTTAGTGATTGTGGTATTATACTCACGAAGAACCGGAAGGCAAGCCAGGATCATAGCCCTGTTCAGGACGGGGCCCGCCGTGCGGGCGGATCGCGCTCCGTTGTCGCGTTCCAGATCCTTATTCGGGCCAAAAACCGGTATTCGTGATTTTCTCGAACGACCACGGGCATTCCGCCGGGAAGAGGGATTCTGGAAGATCCGTCTCACCGATTGCGCCAAGACGCCCATCCTCATACGCGCGCACCAGCGCCTGATCGAGCGTCGATTTGAGGCTCGGATTGTCGGCGAGGTGGTCGGCGAGCGCATGGCGCTGAATGGTGATCGTCGACAGCCAGCTTCGGCCGCGCCGCTCTGGCTGGAATTGCCATTTCAGCAGGTGCATGAGCAGAACCGTCAAACGGCTCACGAGTTCGCGCTTCTCGGTCCGGCCCATGCTTTCGATTTCCTCGGCAATATTCCGGATATCGGCTTGTGACAGGTTTCCAGAGCGCAGCAAGGCCGCCTGCTGATTGGCCCAGGCGAAGAAATCACGCTCGTAAAGATTTGACTCCACCATGGTTCAGCCCTTTGTTCGACCAGCCCGAGGCGTGGTCGATAAGCCGGAACGCCCTTCGTCCCGACACGCTCAGGATTGCACGGCGCGCAGGACCGGGTCCAGGCGCTGGCCAATCCTTGTTGCCTATGCTTCCGCCACGCACAATACAAGGTGGTGGCAGGAAAGGATCCCCGGATGAAGGCGCTTCAGGCCGGCTTGAGCCGATCGGCGAATTGCTTGCGGAACTTCAACACTTTCGGGGCAATCACGGCCCGGCAATAGCCGCTCCAGGGGTTGCGGTTGAAATAGTCGTCATGCTCGGCCTCGGCCGGCCAGAAGACCGTCAGCGGCTCGATTTCGGTCACCAGCGGGTCGGGCCAGAGGCGCGCCGTGCTGATCTCCGCCATCACCGCCTGTGCGGTTTCGCGCTGGGCGTCATCATGGGTCAGAATGATCGACCGGTATTGCGGACCGACATCGGCGCCCTGACGATCCCGGGTCGTCGGATCATGGATCGTGAAAAAGATCCGCAGCAGATCGGCAAAGCTGATCAGCGAGGGATCAAAAGTGACTTGCACGACCTCGGCGTGGCCGGTCTTTTTTCCGCAAACCTGCTCATAGCTCGGATGGGCCAGTGTGCCGCCGGCATAACCGGACTTCACCGCGGTGACGCCGACAATCCCCTGATAAACCGCCTCGAGACACCAGAAACAGCCCCCGCCCAGGGTCGCTTGCGCCATGATCCTGATCTCCCGTTCCCTGTTTCCGACAACCGGCGGTGCCCACCCGTTATTGCGCCGGGCTCCCTGATATACGATCGGTTGGCACGATGTTGAATAGCACCCGACGATGAATCGAGCCATCGCGCGTTCCTGAAGGACGACCCTGTCGCTCAAGGGAGGGCCGGCGGGCCTTGTTGTCCGCCGGTGCCCCGGTCATGCCGCCCAACCCAAAGAACGCGGATTTCACGGTTTTTTGGCGTGCTGACCAACGGACCGGGGGAAGCGCCTCTCGCAAAGGGACAGGGGGGCATGGAATGCGGGGCGTCTCGGGGGAATCCGTGAAATCCGTGTCCGATCCGTGAAATCCGTGTTCTCTCGCTGGTCTGGTCCGAACTCGCGGACGGGTGGGTTGCGACACCCATG
The DNA here is from genome assembly GCA_031291675.1 of Azospirillaceae bacterium. Lineage (GTDB taxonomy): Bacteria > Pseudomonadota > Alphaproteobacteria > Azospirillales > Azospirillaceae > JARLIO01. Next base: position 109,709 of record JARLIO010000030.1, on the reverse strand, counting down.
ATCGGGGATCTCGCCCCGCCCCCCCCCGAAGACGGGCCTCAACGGCACGTCTCTACAAGATTGCAGGGGGCTGAACCTGGGTCTGGACCGGGCGGACCAGCACGTCAAAGCTGTCGGTGATCAGTTGAACCCACAAGCCCCGCTCGCCGCCGGTGCGACGGGCCCGGACCGGGATCCGGTGAAATTGCAGGCGCGCCAACGCGATCTCGACATTGCGAGTGCCGACGCTGGTCTCCGGGGTCAGGCCGAACAGCACGGCAGCGCCACCGAACACTTTGGCTTCCAAACTGTCGACCCGGCATCCCAGCGCGACCATGTCCCGCACCAGTTGATCGCACGAGCTCTCGCCATAGCGCAACGGACTGCCCTCCTGGAGCGTTTGCGGCAACAGGAAATGATTGATCCCGCCGACGCGCAGCACCCGGTCCCAAAGGCAGATCGAGACGCAGGACCCGAGGACCGTCGTGACGACCGTCGGCGTCGACGAACAAAAGATGGATTCCGGCCTCAAGAAGATCCGTGGCAACGAGGGCGGGACGGACACATCCGTCATCGACGCCCGGCCCGGATAATTTCGGCGGAAAGGGCGTCGAGCGACACCACCTTGTCAACCGCGCCGCGGGCAATCGCCTCCTTGGGCATCCCGAACACGACGCAGGAGGTTTCGTCCTGGGCGATGGTGAACGCCCCGGCCTGTTTCATCTCGAACAGGCCGTTGGCGCCATCGTCTCCCATCCCGGTCATGATGATCCCGACGGCATTGGCCCCGGCATATTGCGCGGCCGAGCGGAACAACACGTCAACCGAGGGGCGATGGCGGGTCACCAGCGGGCCGTCCTTGACCGAAACATAGTAGCGGGCGCCACTTCGTTGCAGCAAAGTATGCTTGTTGCCCGGGGCAATCAGGACATGACCGCGCAACACGGTGTCACCATCGGCCGCCTCCTTGACGCTGACCTGGCACAAGCCGTCGAGCCGGCGCGCGAAGGCCTCGGTGAATTTCTCGGGCATGTGCTGCACGATGACGATGCCGGGACAATCGGGCGGCAGCGCTTCCAGGACCACGCGCAGCGACTCGGTACCGCCGGTCGAGGCGCCGACGCAGATCACGGTTTCGGTGGTCCGGGCCATGGCCGCGGCGCCGGTCGGTCGCGGCAGCATCGCATCGGCACTCAGTTTCAGGGCTGGCCCGGTGGACAAACCGTGCCGTCCGCTGTCCACCTTCATGATCGGGCGACGCGACAGCCGCGCCCGCGCCGCCGCCTTGACGGTGTCACAAATCTGAACCTTGGATTCCATCAGGAACTGGGCACAATCGATCCTTGGCTTGACGATGACGTCGACGGCGCCACTTTCCAGCGCCTGCATCAGGGTTTCGCTGCCGGCCTCGGTCAGGGACGAACAGATCACGACAGGGATCGGCTTTTGCGCCATCAGCTTGCGCAGGAAGGTGATGCCGTCCATCCGCGGCATTTCAACATCAAGGGTAATGACGTCGGGAATCTGTTTCTGGATGCGGCGCGCGGCCACGAACGGGTCCGACGCCGTCCCCATCACCGTGATCTCCGGATCCGCCCCCAGAATGTCCGACATCGTCTGACGAACCGACGCGGAATCATCGACGATCAGGACTTGGATTTTTTCCACCATAATAATCCCAATACCGCCGCAAGCTCAAAGCCGTCGAAAGATCGTGTTGCCAACCGGGGCCAGGGGCAAAACGAAATCCGCCAGAGACTCGGAATGCCCGAGGAACAGATAGCCCCCAGGATTGAGGCAATTGCAAAGATTCTGCAACACCAATTCCTGGGTCGGCCGATCAAAATAAATCAGGATGTTACGGCAAAAGATGACGTCGATATCCCGCCCAACCGGATAGACTTCATCCATCAAGTTGAGACGGCCGAACTGTACCTGTCTACGCAGGCCCGGAACGACGCGCACCTGCGCACGAGCCGAAATCTTTGATTTCATCATATAGCGCTGGCGCAGCGCCAACGGGATCGACTCGGCCATTGCCGCCGGGTAGATGCCCAGGATCGCGGCTTCCAGAACCTCGGTGCAGATATCGGTCGCGATGATCGTGGACTGAAGCTCCGGCCGTTGCAGCCCCAACTCGGCCATCACCATCGCCAGCGTGTAGGGCTCGGCGCCGTTGGAGCACGCGGCGCTCCACAGCTTGAGCGGACGCACGCTGCCGGTCCGGCGCGCGGCCAGCAGACGCGGCACCGCCGTCTGGGCCAGGAACTGAAAATGGCTCGGCTCGCGAAAGAACTCGGTCTTGTTGGTGGTCACGACATCGATGAGGTGAACCAACTCCTCGTCAAGGCCACCCTTCTCGAACAGGAAATTGCAATATGTCGCAAGATCCGGCAGGCCGGTTTCGCGCAAGCGACGGCGCAGCCGGCCCTCGAGCATCGTCCGCTTGGACGGCGGCAATTTGATGCCACAGTAACCATGGATGAATTTCGACAGGCGGTCGAAATCGCGCGGGCGAAGATGGTCGAAACCACTGCTGAGCGTCGGCATTGCCGCACTTGTCATCGATCCGTCGGGCACGGGCTAAAACCTTTCGAAATCGGCGTCGCCGTCATCACCAGGATTGCCGTGCAGGTCCAGGGCGAAGCCCTTGCCCGTCGCGGCTGCCGCCCGTTTGGCGGGGATCGCCCGGGGCGCGGCTGCGGGCTTTTGCCGGCCCGCCGACGGTGTCGCCGCGACGGCGCCGCGGCGCGGAACAATCGCGAGTCCGGCCGCGAGTCCGGCCGCTAGTCCGGCCGCGACCCCGGCCGCCGGTTTGCGCGCCCGCCCCTCATCGCGGTCCGGTCCGACCGTCGCGGCATCGATCCGGAAATAAGAGATCCCGGCCTGCAACTGCTCGGCCTGGGCCGCCAGCTCCTCCGAGGTCGCCGACATCTGTTCCGAGGCGCTGGCGTTCTGCTGGGTCACCTTGTCAAGCTGCTGGATCGCCTGATTGATCTGATCGGCGCCGATATCCTGCTCCCGGCAGGCGGCGCTGATCTCGGCAATCAGCGAGGCCGTCTTCTTGATGTCAGGGACCAGCTTGACCAGCATCGCCCCGGCTTCCTGCGCCACGCCCACCGTTTGCGACGACAGCGTGCCGATCTCGGCGGCCGCAACCTGGCTGCGCTCCGCCAGCTTACGCACCTCGGAGGCGACAACCGCGAAGCCTTTGCCATGCTCCCCGGCCCGCGCCGCCTCGATCGCGGCATTCAGGGCCAGCAGGTCGGTCTGGCGGGCGATTTCCTGGACGATCGTGATCTTGTCGGCGATGATTCGCATCGCATCGACGGCCCGAACGACAGCCTCACCACTGGCCTGGGCATCGATCGAGGACTGACGCGAAATCCGCTCGGTCTGGGCGGCGTTGTCGGCGTTCTGCTTGATGTTGGCGGCCATCTCCTCCATCGAGGCCGAGGCCTCCTCGGTCGACGACGCCTGTTCGGTGGCACCCTGCGACAGTTGCTGGGCGCTGGCCGAAAGTTCCTGGCTGCCGGCAGAGACATTGTCCGCCGCCGCCATGGCATCGGCGACGATCGTCCGCAACTTGTGGCTCATCTGTTCCAGGGCAACGCCCAGCGTGTCCTTGTCGCTGCGGCGCCGGGCCTCAACGGTCAGATCACCATTCGCGATCGCGTTGGCGACGGCCGCGGTTTCCCGCAGATTGCCGGTCATCCGCTCCAACGAAATCCCCAGCGTATCCCGATCGGACAAACGCCGGGTCTCGACCGACAAATCGCCATCGGCGATGGTATCGGCGATCGCCGCCGTAGCCCGTAGATTGGTCGTCATCCGGTTGAGGGCGTCGACCATGTCCTTGATTTCATCATTGGTTGTCACCGCGACCTGTTGATCGAGGTCACCCAGGGCGACAGCATCGGCCAGCGTGACCGCCTTGCGCAGCCCGCGGCTGATCGTCGTCAGAATCCAGATTCCAGCGCCCAGCGCGATCAGCAGCGACGCCGCGACCGCGGCGATCAGCAGCCAGCGGGCGCTGCGGTATTGCGCGTTCGCGTCATTGATCGCCTGGCCGACGATCGTCTTGTTCAAGGCGACCATCTCCAGCAGCGGCTTTTGCGCCTCATTGACATGCTGACGAACGTCGCCCAGCGAGATCCCCTTGGCTGTGGCATTGTCGCCGTGCTTCAGCAGCTCGCGTTCCCGCTCCTGCGCCGCGATCGCCTCCTGCCAGCTGGCGAAAAACGCGGCCAGTTTTACCTTGCCCTCGGCCGTCGCCATCGGTTGGTACTGGTCGTGCAGCGTTTCCAGCGCCCGGCGCGCCGCCAGCAGCTCGCCGTCATAGCGCGCCAGCTGTTCGGGCGTGTCCGACAGCAACATGTTCTTCTCGGCACGGATCGCCGTCAGCAGGTCGCTGAACATTTCCTGGGCCATCTCGGAGCGCTGAACCGGGCCCTGGACCATGTCGCCCATCGCGCCATTCAGCGACGCCAGATTGGCGATGCCCAGTGCCGCGGTCAGCCCGGACAGCAGGATGATGACACCGAAGGCCAGCGTCAGTTTGGCTTTGATCGTCACGCGCATGACACGGCCTCCGTGGTACGGCTCGAAACAGCGGCAGCCGAAAACAGTGCCGCACCCTTCTCACCGTCGACACCGGTGCCAGCCAGCGGAACATCGCTCGACGAAAACAACCGTGCCAGATTCAAAATAATGACGAACTTGTCGCCGCGACGCCCGACGCCATCGATGTAGTCGGAACGCCAACGAATGCCGATATCCGGCGGTGGTTCGATCGAGCGGCTGTCAAGCGGCGTGACCTCGAACACCCGGTCGACGACCAGACCCAGGGTCAATTTCCGCTCGGCCAAAGGCATATCGAGCACCAGGATCCGGGTGTGCCCGGTGGCCGGCACCGCCGGCAGGCCCAACCGGACCCTCAGATCGATCACCGGAACCCCACGTTCCCGGACCGAGATCAGACCGATCAGATAGGCTGGGGCATCAGGAATGCGACACACCGATTGCATGTCCAGGATTTCCAGCACCGCGGCCACCGGCACGGCAAAGACCTCGCGATCGATGCCCAGGGTGACGAAAGGCGTGCCATCCTCGATCGTCGTGACGGAACCAGCCATGGTTCAAACCCTCTCATGTTCGGCCTCGGCATCGCCGAGGAAAATCCGCTCAAGATCAAGCACAATGATGAAATCGCTGCCGCGCTTGCCGATGCAGCGAATGAATTCGCGACGCCAACGCATGCCAATGCGCGGGGTTTCCTCCAGCGTCGCCGCCGCCAGCTCGGTGACCTCATAGACCTTGTCGGCCCGGATTCCGATCGTCGTCGGCACCCCGTCGCGATCGATCTCGACGACGACAATCCGGGCGTCGATCGATGGCGGCGTCTGTTCCATGCCGAATTTGAGCCGAAGATCGGCCAGGGGCACAACCTTGCCCCGGACATTGATCAGCCCGTTGACAAAGGGTTGGCTGCCCGGAACCTCGGTAATCGGGATCAAATCCAGAATCTCGCGGACATATTTGATTTCCAGGGCAAAGATCTCGTCATGAGACCGCACCGTCAGGACCTCGATCGCCGGCGCCCCGGCCTCGGGCACGCCGATCCGGGTGATCCCGTTGCTCTGACGTTCAATTATTTGTGTCATCGACATCACTCGTATCCTTACACGGTATGCCGGAACGGCCTGTGAAAGTCCCGGTCTCGAACACGATCGCAGGCCGCAAAAGCGGCAACCTATCTCTTATAGCCTCTCGAAATCATCGTCATGGGCATCGGCGCCGGAGTTGGTGAGGTTCAGGGCAAAACCGTTGGTGCGCGGGGCGCTGCCATTGAGCCCCGCCCTTTTCGCCGCGACGGGTCGGGTGACGGCGCGCGCACGGGCCTTGGCTGGTTCGACCGCCTTGGCGGCGCCCCCGTGCCCCGGCCGCACCGTCCCATGCGCCGGCTGAGCGATCCGGAAATACGAGATCCCGGCCTGCAACTGTTCGGACTGGGCCGCCAGCTCCTCCGAGGTCGCCGACATCTGCTCCGAGGCGCTGGCGTTCTGCTGGGTCACCTTGTCGAGTTGCTGGATCGCCTGATTGATCTGATCGGCGCCGATATCCTGCTCGCGGCAGGCGGCGCTGATCTCGGAAATCAGCGAGGCCGTCTTCTTGATGTCAGGGACCAGCTTGACCAGCATCGCCCCGGCTTCCTGCGCGACACCGACCGTCTGGGTCGACAGCGCGCTGATTTCGGTGGCCGCGGTCTGGCTGCGTTCCGCCAGCTTGCGCACCTCGGAGGCGACAACGGCGAAGCCTTTGCCATGCTCCCCGGCCCGCGCCGCCTCGATCGCGGCGTTCAGGGCCAGCAGGTCGGTCTGGCGGGCGATCTCCTGCACGATCAGGATTTTGTCGGCAATGATCCGCATCGCTTCGACCGACCGGCCGACGGCCTCACCGCTGGCCTGGGCGTCGATCGAGGACTGGCGTGAAATCCGCTCGGTCTGCGCGGCATTGTCGGCGTTCTGCTTGATATTGGCGGCCATCTGCTCCATCGAGGCCGAGGCCTCCTCGGTCGACGACGCCTGTTCGGTGGCGCCCTGCGACAGCTGCTGGGCGCTCGCCGAGAGTTCCTGGCTGCCGGCGGAGACATTTTCCGCAGCGGCCATCGCTTCGGCAACAATGGTCCGCAGCTTTTCGCTCATCCGCTCCAACGCCATCCCCAGCGTGTCCTTGTCGGACAGACGCTGAACATCGACGGTCAGGTCACCCGCAGCGATCGCATCGGCGACGGCGGCGGTCGCCCGCAGATTGGCCGTCATCTGGTTGAGGGCGGTGATGACATCCTTGATTTCATCATTGGTCTTCATTGCCACCGTCTGGCTCAAATCACCCAAGGCGACGGCATCGGCAAGACCAACCGCGCGGGCCAATCCCCGGGCGATATTCAGCGAAATCCAGGTGCCGGCGGCGAGCGCAATCAGCAGCGAGGCCGCGACCGCCGCAATCAGCAGTGTCCGCAAGGAGCCATAGGTGTGATCGGCCTCGACACTGGCATCCGCCATCGATTTCTCGGCATGGGCCACCATGTCGCCGGCCAACTGGCTCAACTGGCCCGCGATGGTCCGCACCTCGCCCACCGACAGGGCCAGCGCCTTGGCTTCGGTATTCTTGCGGCTCCACGCCTCGGCCTCCTCGAAGACCTTGGTGTATTGGGTGAATTTGTCCAGGAACAGAGCGAAGGCGCGCTGATCCTCATCCGTCGTCAGCAGCGATCGGACCGTATCCTGCAAGCGGTGAATATCATCGAACAGGGCAGGAATCGGCGCCAGCGCCGCCTCGGTGGCCGCATCGTCCGCCGTCAGAAACGACCTGAAAAGGGCCACGCGCATCAGCCCCCATTGCGAGGTCATCTGACGGATCTGTTCGGCGATCATCACCTGTGCTTCGCTCGCACCGCGGCTGTTTTCCACCCGGTCCAGCAATGGTTTCAGCGCATCCATCGCGGCATTGGTCACAACGACGCCGGGACCCATGAGCAGATCAGTACCACGCTCGTTCGAGTGAACCCGGCCAAGCTCGCGAACCTTGTCCTGCGCCGTCACGAATTCGGTGAACTTGGCCTCCACCTGGGCCAGAAGTTTCTGGCCATCCTCATCCGCAACCTTGCGGTACTGCGCCAACTCGTTACGGAAATCATCCCGCCGGGCCAGAATGGCCTTGTCGAAACGATCGATATCCTCGGGCGTACTGGCGAGCAGGAAGTTCTTTTCCTCGCGCTGCAACAGATAGATCGTCGTCGGCAATTTCAGAGCGGACGAGACCCGTTGTGTCGAAACACCGACGAATTCGGCGATCACCTGATTGAGCTGGCCCAAACCATTGATCGCAATGAACGCAGAGATCATCGACATCACGATAATGACAAAGAACACGACGCCCAGCTTCAACTTGATGGTAAGGCGCATCGCCATAACTCCCTGTGGCCTTCGACCGTTCTTATCCGATGCGGGGGCAGTCCCGCCGCGCATTGTGCTGTTCCAGACAGTTTTGCCGCCTTGAGGCGACGCAGACCCTATCCAGCTATCTTTAGTTGCTTTTCGAGTTCCTGCCCGAAACTGACGAGATGCATCACGTCGAGAATCAGGGCCACCGTGCCATCGCCGAGGATTGTGGCGCCGGAAAAGGTCCTGACGTCGGCATGGAGCTTGGACAGCGACTTGATGACCGTCTGATGGTCGCCAATCACCTGGTCCACAACCATGCCCACCCGCATGTCACCCGAGGACACGATCACGACCTTCTGGAAGCGATCGGGCGGTGTCGTCACCTTGAACATTTCACGCAGGCGCAGGAACGGCACCAGCTCACCGCGAATGTTGAGGAAGCTGCGACCGCGCGACCGCTTGTCGTCATCGGCCCCCAGCTCGACACATTCCTCGACGGCGGAGAGCGGGATGACGTAGCGCCCCTGCCCGATCCGCACCAGCAACCCATCAATGATCGCGAGGGTCAAAGGCAGACGCAGCGTGATCCGGGTGCCCGCGCCGGGCGTGCTGGCGATATCGATGGTGCCGCGCAACGCCTGGATCGTGCGCTTGACCACATCCATGCCGACGCCACGACCCGAAACGCTGGTCACCTCCCGCGCCGTGGAAAAACCGGGTTCAAACAGCACGCCGAACAGATCACTGTCCGAGAGCTTGGCGCCGGCCACGACCAGGCCCTGCTCCTCGGCCCGCGCCCGAATGCGCTCGCGATCGAGCCCGCGTCCATCATCGTCGATCATGACCAGAACCTCGCCCCCGGCATGTTGCGCCGTCAGCGTGATCTGCCCTTGCCGCGACTTGCCGGCGGCGGCCCGGTCGTCGGGTTGTTCGAGGCCATGGTCGATCGAATTGCGGATCAGATGGACCAGCGGATCATTCAGACGCTCGATCACGGTCTTGTCGAGTTCGGTCTCTTCACCGACCGTCTTCAGGGCAACTTCCTTGCCGAGATCCCGGGACAGGTCATGGATCAGACGGCGGAACCGGCTGAACAGCGAACCGATCGGCACCATGCGGACATTCATCGTGGTGTCGCGCAGCTCCAGAGCCAAGCGCTCGATTTCCTCGGCAACCGACTGAACCAGCGGGTCGGTGCTGCGCGCCACAATCTCCTTGAGACGCGATTGGGCGATCACCAACTCGCCGACGCGTTCCATCAGCTCATCCAACCGCTCCGCCGGAACACGGATGCTGTCAACGGTCCGGGTCGCACGCGCCTCCGTGCGAACGTGCTGCTGCTCGGCCAGGGCCGAAGCAACACCCTCCTCGGTGACAGCCCCGGATTTGACCAGCAACGCACCGAGCCGCTCAGGCTTTACCGTCAGGCCAACCCGATCGGTGCGGCTCTCCTGCTGCTGCGCCATCAGCGCGGCATCGACCGCCTCGCGGGCAACATCGCCCCGATCAACCAGGATTTCACCAAGACGATCGGTCCCGGCGCCCGACGCGATCGGCATGATCGACAGGTCCATATCGTCCATGATGAACATGAACACCTGTTCGATCATGTCGCGCGACTCGGTGGTCGACAGCACAACATCCCAGCCGATATAGCATTCCGCGGGATCGAGCTCCTCCAACTCGGGGATCGCGCCCGTTTGCGCGACGATGGTGGCGTTGCCGAGACCGCGCAATTCGTCCAGCAGCAACAGCGGATTGGTCCCGGAGGCCATCGCCCCGGCCGGCAGCCGGAACTGGATGCGCCAGGACCGGGGCTCGGGCTCCAGCCCCGCCGCTCCAGGGGCCGGCGCCGCCCCGGGACGCATCACCACATCGAGGTCACGCAGAATCGTCGCCTCGGTTTCGTCATCGGACGCCACGTTTTCCGGGGTTTCAATCAAAAGCCGAATATGGTCCTTGGCGATCAGGGCCAGGCTGATCAGCTCCCGAGTCGGGGCGACGTCGCCCTTGCGCACCCGGTCGAAGGCGTTTTCGACATGGTGGGTAAAGCCGGCCGCGCGCTCGTAGCCGAACATCGCGCCCGACCCCTTGATGGTGTGCAGGGCCCGAAACGCGCTATCGATCAGTTCGGCATCGCCGGGACTGTGCTCGAGATCGAGCAGGGCGTGTTCCAGCTGATCGAGAAGTTCCTGCGCCTCCTGGCGAAAGGTCTCGGCAGGATCCACGCCGCTCATGCACCCAGGACCTTTTTGACGACGGCCACGATCTGCTCCTGCTGGAACGGCTTGGTGATCCAGCCGGTCGCACCGGCCGCACGGGCCTGCTGTTTGATCGCCGCATCCGATTCCGTGGTCAGGAAGATGATCGGCACGCCTTTGTAAGCCGGCAGCTTGCGCAGCTCGCGGATCATGTCGAGGCCGTTCATCACCGGCATATTCAGGTCGGTCACGACGACGTCGACGGCTTTTTCGCGTGCGCGGCTCAGGCCCTCGACACCGTTCCCGGCCTCGATCACCAGATAGCCGGCGCTCGCGAGTGTGAACTTGACCATTTGGCGCATGCTTGCCGAGTCATCGACGGTAAGGACTGTCTTGCTCATCACGCGGTCGCTCCTTTGGACCAGAAAACGTCATTGGGCGGCGCCGCGACCGCACCCGGAACCGGGCGGTCGGTAGCCGCAGGAATAAACCCGCCGCGCGTCAGGCTATCGCGCAGCACGCCATGGGCAGGGTGGCTCAGGATCAGGGTCCGGCCCCGCCGCTGCGCACTGTTGCGGGCGGCCAGGATCAGTTGGATCATGCTGACGTCAATCGTCGTTGCGTCGTCGAAGTTAATTTCAACCACCGCATGTGCGGCCAACGCATCAAGCAGCCGGGCACGCGCCGTTTCAACATCCCGGATGGTCTGATCGCCATCGAACACCAGGCGGGCCGTCGAAGCACTCAGTGCCGTCATGGTTTCACCTTCCCTCATCCTGTCGAAATAGGAGCCGTCGCAATGGGGACCCGGCCCGCGGAAGGCCCGGGACTCGCCCGGTTCCGACAGACGCCAAGGGAATCGCTTTCGCTGCCTGCAACAAACTTAGGGGTAGGTTCATGAAAAAAAGGTGAAGACAGCGCGAAACAAGTCCGGAATATTGAAATAAACAATCCCATATTTTATTACAAATTTTGAGAATGATTAGACTGCATCACCCGCCGCTCAATCATTCTGTTTCCCGTGCGGCGTGGCGGGGCACCCGATCGCACCGGGCGAACCGAATAGTAGAAAAACGCACATCTGAATCGATTTTGGAATGAACCCACCTCGAGGATTCATGAGTTCGGCACCCCGTCCCAACGCCGGCACCGGTGTTTCTCCAGAACCGATCACACCCTGTTGTCGATACCAGCGTCGGATTGCCGCAGATCATTCAGGGCCGAACAATCGATTCGGGTCTCAAGGTAGCACCGAAACATCATGCGCAACTCATCGAGCATGGCGTGACGCATCTGCGGATCGGGTTCAGCGCGGAGTGTTCCGGCCGTTTTCATGACCAGCAGGATCGCCCCGGCGATCGCCTGGGCCTGCGGCCGCGACAGGTCCGGCCGTTTCAACGACAGAATATCGGCGATGGCCGTGCGCAGCCGGATGCGAATGTCGTGAACCACCGCCGGTGGCGGCCTGCGAATTTCGGCCAGGACCGCCAGGACCGGATGGCCGGCATGAAAATCCAGCAAGGTTTGGAACAGCCGCGTCGCAATTTCCGGCGCGTCCCAGAGGGCAACCCGTCCGGCAAATTCATGAAGCGTTTCACACAGCGCGTCGACGCACTGACGGCGCAAAGCCTCGGCCAGGTGCTCCTTGCTGGGAAAGAACTGGTAGAGCGAGCCGATGGCGGCGCCGGCGACAAACGCAACTTCGGTCATGGTCGCGGCCTCGAAGCCCTTGTCGACGAAGACCGCCGCCGCGGCGGCCAGCAGGGTGGCGACACGCTCCTTGCCCCGCTGCCGCTTGGGAACCCGGGCCGCGCCCTCCGCCGGGGACCGGTCCCGGGCCTTCTCCGGGTTCCCGGGCTGTGACAGCGCACCGTGCTTTTGATGATCCTGTGTCATCCGGAGCCGCGCCGTATGCTGCTATCGGGCCTCAGGCCGCGGCACCACAGCACTTCTTGTATTTCTTGCCGCTGCCGCAGGGACAAAGGTCGTTGCGCCCGACCTTGGTGACAGCGCGGGGACGCGGCCCCATGATTCCGTCGCTATACCACCACCGGTCAAGACGATACAGAAACCGGCTGGATTCGTGATGCAGATACTCCTTGCCGTCCAGGCTGAAGCGCGCCACGAACTCCACCCAGCCCTCGGTCTCGTCGGGCGGGGGTGCCGAGCGGATCTCAAGACCGTTCCATTGGCTGCGGACCGCCCAATCGGCCACTTTCTCGCGATCAAAATCCTCGCGCTTTTCGATCAGAACCGTCTGCTCGATATAGTCGATATTTTGAGTAGCAAAGGCCGAATAGCGCGCACGCATCAACGCCTCGGGCGTCGGGGCGATCGCGGCACCGGACAGGTACGGACCACAGCACGCACGGATCGGCCGGCCGGAACCACAGGGGCAGGCGGTGTCGACGGCCTCTGTCACAGGGGGCGTCACGGGGGGCGTCGCTGGGGGCGTCATAGGGGGGATCGTTGCCATCATGGACTTATCAATACCGCACCGCGCCCGGCGCGGCCAAGCCCCCAACGTCGAAAATGATGATGAATTTCAACGCGCCGCGACGCCCCCCGTTTCGCGAGCGCCCCGCCACCGGCGTCAACCCCCAGTGCCGCGACCAACTGTGGCATGACACTATGGTAGGATAGGCGAAGCGGTAAAACCCCGGTAATAAACAGCAGGCCCGAGTTCAGGGAGGAAACGCCACGATCGAGATGGCAAACCGGGACCAACCAAGACCAATCAAACAAAAATAATGATTGCTGCGCCGCACAAAAGAAAAAGAAGTCAGTGTTGGCGGCGCTGTCGATCATAGGGAGAGTAAACGCCCCCTTTCCGGTGGCGCTTGCCGCTTTTGATAAGCGGTAGCGGCGCCCCGGAATTGCTTTGTGCGCGCCTTGCCGCATCGCTGCGATTGTTGACGGCTGGCGGCGACACAGCGCCCCGAACAGACAATCAGCCAACAGACAGTCAGGCAACCGGCAGCCAACCAGACAGGCCGTGGCGAAGGGATCGCCACCGCGGAATAAACTGGCCTTATACCGATCCGCTTGGATCGTGACCGATCAAAGCGAAACCTCAGGGGCCGTCGCGACCGTGGCGGTCGCGCGTCGGTGGTGGCGTGGTTGCGATCAGGTGAACCGATTGCCGCGCGGGAAGCCGTTGGGCGGTATCCGGCCCGAGGTGCCCCGGAGCGCCCGCCACGGCGTCAGGTCGGTTTCAACCCGGGTGCGCTCGCCGCTCTTCCACGATAGCCCCTTGTCCGCCAGGAAGGTCGTCAGATCAGACAGGCTGCCGTCCTTGTAGCGCTGCAGCGTGACACCGCGGCCCCGGGCCATGACCGGCAATTCGTCGAGCCCGAACACCAGCAAGCGCCGATTATTGCCAATCACGGCGACGGTGTCGCCCTCGACCGCGACGCACAATCGCCCGATCGCCCCCTCGGCCAGATTCAGCACCTGCTTGCCCGATCGGGTCTGGGCCAGCACATCGTCGGCCGGAACCTGGAAACCGCGGCCGTCGCTGGCGGCAACGATCAGCATCTGCCCCGGCACATGCTTGAACAGGCTGACGATCTCGACGTCATTGCCCAGGTCGATGATCAGCCGGATCGGTTCACCGAACCCGCGCCCCCGCGGCAATTTATCGACGCCCAGGGTGTAGAAACGACCATCGCTGGCAAATGCCAGCAATTTGTCGGTGGTTTCGACCAGAAGGACGAAGCGTTCGGCATCGCCCTCCTTGTAGCGCAGCTCCGCACTATCCGCCTTGTGGCCCGACACGCAGCGGATCCAGCCCTTCTCGGAGCAGACCACGGTCACCGCCTCCCGTTCGACCGTGGCCTCCAACGGCACGTCAATCAGCGGCGGCGCATCGGCGATCGCCGTGCGCCGCCGTCCCAACGCCGTGGTGCCGCCAAACCGGGCATCGATGTCCGCGATCTCCTGACGGATCCGGCGCCATTGCAGCGGCGGGCTGTCCAACAGCGCCTGCAGACCGGAACGCTCGGCCGTCAGGCCATCATATTCCTTGCGGATCTCGAATTCTTCGAGGCGGCGCAGCGAGCGCAACCGCATATTCAAGATCGCCTCCGCCTGGACCTCGGTCAGCCCGAACTGCGCCATCAGCGCCGGTCGCGGCTCGTCCTCCTCACGGATGATGCGGATCACCGTGTCGATATTGAGGAAGACGATCAGATAGCCGCCCAGAACCTCCAGGCGGTGGTCGATTTTGCCGAGACGGTGACGGCAACGCCGCCCCAGCACCTCGCGGCGATGATCCAGAAAGGCCCGCAACACCTGACGCAGATTCATCACCTGCGGCACCTGATTGCGGTCGAGCACATTCATGTTCAGGGAAAACCGCGTCTCCAGTTCGGAGGCCCGGAACAGCGATTCCATCAGCACCGCCGGATCGACATTCCGGCTTTTGGGCACCAGCACCAGGCGAATGTCCTCAGCCGACTCGTCGCGGATGTCGTCGAGCAGGATCAGTTTCCGGGCCGCCAGCAATTCGGCGATCTTCTCGATCAGGCGCGATTTCTGCACCTGATAGGGGATCTCGGTGACGATGATCTGCCAGGTCCCCTGGGCCAGCTTCTCGACCTCCCACCGGGCGCGGATCCGGAAGCTGCCGCGGCCGGTCCGGTACGCTTCAACGATGGCGTCACGGGGCTCGACCAGGGAGCCCCCGGTCGGCATATCGGGCCCCGGGATCAGAGTGACCAGTTCCTCGATCGAAACGTCCGGCGCCGCGGTGTTGCCCGTCTCCAGCGCCGTCAGATCGTGATCGATCAGTCGTTGCAACGCCGCGCACAATTCTCCGGCATTGTGCGGCGGGATGCTGGTCGCCATGCCCACCGCGATCCCGGTGGAACCATTGGCCAAAAGATTGGGAAAGGCCCCCGGCATCACCGCCGGCTCATCGCCGTCACCGTCATAGGTCGGGCGGAGATCGACGGCGTCCTCCTCGATGCCATCGAGGATCGCCTTGGCGACCGCGGTCAATCGCGCCTCGGTGTATCGCATCGCCGCGGCGTTATCGCCGTCGATATTGCCAAAATTTCCCTGGCCGTCGATCAGCGGATAGCGCACGGCGAAGCCCTGGGCCAGGCGCACCAGCGCGTCATAGACCGCGACATCGCCATGGGGGTGGAACTTGCCGATGACATCGCCGACGACGCGCGCCGACTTTTTCGGCGGCGTGTCCGGCCCCAGATTCAGCTGGCTCATGGCGAACAGCAGGCGCCGGTGTACCGGTTTCAACCCGTCGCGAACGTCGGGCAACGACCGCGCCATGATCGTCGACAGCGCGTAGGACAGATAACGCTCACCCAGCGCCTCTGCCAACGGCTTGTCCTGAATATCCATTGGTGTCTCATCACTCATGGGGCGGCACGCTACCCGATTTGGCCATCATTTTGCGATAGGTTTGCGCAAATCGTGATCGCGCCGCCGGCAGGTCGGCCACCCCGGCGGTCTCACCCAGATGGCGGGCCAGGAAATGCCCGGTCAGCGCCAGGCCGTCAAGGATGGCCGCGGCGTCGGCGTCACCACGGCCAACCAGGAAGCGCGGCAGCGCCAACAGCCGATCGCGCCAGGGCGCCGCCGCCGCCGCGGAGACGGCACGCCCGCTGCGCGGACTGACATAGGCCAGGTCATCATGGCCACCCGTGATCGCGCAGGCCGAGAGATCAAGGCCATAGCCCAATTCGCGCAACATCGCGACCTCCCATTGCACATAGGCCGCCGCCCAGACCGGCCCGGGCAACTGCGCCAGCAGCACCGACAAGCCGGCGAAGGCACCGGGATGCGGCTGATGTTCGGGGAGCGCGCGCTCGCACACCGCGCAGGCGGCACTCAGGGCGGCGAGGCGCAGCGGATCATCCAGCAGTGCCGCGGCGTGGCTGAGCTGCGCCTCCAGCACGAACACCCCGAGTTGCTCCGCCAGGCGGCCGCGCCATCGGGCCTGCACCAGCGTCCCCGGCTCCAGCCCGCCGCGCGGACGGCCATCCCGCGCGCCGCGAAGCCACCCGGCGTGACGGCCATGGTCGCGCGACAACACGGTAACGACCGCGCTCGATTCGCCCTGTCGTCGCAAGGCGAGGACGATGGCATCATCGCGCCAATCCACCGGATCGCCTTTGCTCGGGCATGCCGCTCTTGACCCTTGGCACCATGACATTCCATCGCGGAGGTCGCGCCCGGGGTCGCGCGCTCGCGGAAAACGCGCCATGCCTCGCCATTTTACTCATTTCCCCAGTGCCCGCAGCCCGGCCCGCCGATCATGCCGCCGGACCGGCCATTCTGCACCGACAGACGGTCGTGTGCCAACCAGGGATCGCGCGCCGCGCCCTGAAAACCTCTCGGACACGACACCTCACCCCAAAAACAATCAACACCATTTTCCGAAAATACTTCTTTTGATCCCTCGATCGTCTCGCGGCCCTTTTGTCTTGAACTTGCCGCCCCCTCGGCTACGATCGACCGAATAGTAACAAGAAATTGAGGTCGCTTTGTCCGGGGAGCGCCGTCTGGTCATCACCCGTCGACATCAGCCGACGCCGGATCGAAACCGATCTGCGCCGCTCGGAAAGGGGCCGGCAATCCCCAACCCCGTGACGGAATCGGCGGGTGTTGCCGGGATGGGACCGTCCCCCTGGTCGGAAGCCACGGGGCGTGACGGCAATTGGCAGTGGGATCTGCTTCGCGATCGCCTCGACGGTTCGGCTCGGTTTCGCGCGCTTCTTGGTTTGCGCAGCGAAGGCGGCATTCTGTCGGGCCAGGCGTGGTTTGATCGACTCCATATCGACGACCGGGCGATCTTTCGCGCCCTGCTCGATCCCCCCCCGGTGATGCATGACCGCCCGGGTGACACGCGGTCGCGGCGCGAGCACCCTTTTTGCCTTGAGATCCGGGCACGCCATGACGACGCGGACTCCTGGCACTGGTTGCGCTGCTTCGGTCTCGCCCGGATCGGCCCCGGTGGCATGCCGATCCGGCTGGTGGGCTGGCTCTGCGATATCTCCGACCCCCAACAGGCCATCGAGACTCTGCGGCGCTCCGAGCAGCGCTACGCCCTGGTTTCCGAGACGCTCTATGACGGCCTGTTCGATTGGGACCTCCGCACCGACCAGATCCACTACTCGACGCGTTGGAAGGCCATGCTCCATCTCGCCGAGGCCACGGTCGGCAACACCCCGGAGGAGTGGCTGGAGCGGGTGCACCCGGAGGATCTGATCTGGCTGCAAGCCACGCTGGAGGCTCAGGTCGGTGCCGGTGGGCGGCCGTTCCAGATCGAATACCGTGTCCGCGACGCCAAGGACAGCTGGCGCTGGATGTTGTGCCGCGGCACGGCCGTCCTCGATGGCGCCGGGGAACCGGTCCGTCTGGTCGGATCGCAGACCGACATCACGGAGCGCAAGCAGACCGAAGAGCAGCTCCGGATCAGCGAAGAGCGCTATGCCCTGGCCGTTCGCGGCGCCAATGACGGCATCTGGGACTGGAACATCGCCGATCGTCGGGTCTATTACTCGCCGCGCTGGAAGCAAATGCTGGGATACCAGGGCGACGACATCGGCACCAGCCCCGAGGAATGGCTGGATCGCGTCGACACCGTCGATTTTCCCGGCTTTCGTGCGGCGCTCGAGCTGCATCTGTCCGGTGGCAGCGCCCATCTCGAGGCCGAATTCCGGATGCGCCATGCCGACGGCGGCCTGCGCTGGATGATGGTCCGTGGCATCGCGATCCGGGATTCCGAGGGCGTCGCGCGGCGCATCGCCGGATCGATGAGCGACATCACCACGCGCAAACGCGTCGAGCAGCAGTTGATCCATGACGCGTTCCATGACGGCCTGACCAACCTGCCCAACCGCGCCCTGTTTCTCGATCGGATCGGTCGTGCGCTGGAGCGCCAGCGGCGCACCGGTGCCCGCTTTGCGGTGCTGTTTCTCGATCTTGATCGTTTCAAGACCGTCAATGACAGTCTGGGACCGATGGCGGGCGACGAAGTTCTGCTCCTGATCGGCAACCGGTTCGAACAGAACCGCGATATCGGCGACACCGTCGCCCGGCTGTCGGCTGACGAATTTGCGATCCTGCTTGAGGACATCGCCGACGTCGCAGAGGCGCGTCGCAAAGCCAGCCATTTTGGCGACATCGCCCAGTGGCCGTTCAGGCTGGAAAACCGCGACATCGTCCTGACCGCGTCGATCGGGATCACGATGGGCGAGCCGGCCATGCGCGCCCAGGATCTGCTGCGTGACGCCAGCCTGGCCCTGTACCGCGCCAAATCGTCGGGTCGCAACCGGGTTGAGGTCTTTGATCCCGCGCTGCATCTGCAGGCCCTCCGGCAATTGCGTACCGAGGCGGATCTGCGCACCGCCATCGATGCGGGGCAGTTGCGGCTTTATTATCAGCCGATTGTCGCCCTGGCGACCGGCGTGATCGCGGGGTTCGAGGCGCTGATGCGCTGGCAACACCCCGAGCGCGGCCTGGTTGCCCCCAGCGATTTCATTCCGATGGCCGAGGAGAGCGGCCTGATCGTGCCCATGGGACGGTGGGCCCTGAACGAAGCCTGCCACCAGTTGGCGTCATGGCAGCGCAATCACGAACGCTCGCTGTTCATGAGCATCAACGTGTCCGGCAAGCAGTTCCTCGAGGACGACCTGGTGTCACGGGTCGCCGACGTCCTGGCGACAACGCGGATCACACCGCAGACGTTGAAGCTCGAAATCACCGAAACAGTGCTGATGAACGACCCCAATCGCTGCGAACGGGTGATTCGGGCGCTCAAGAGCCAGAACATCCTGTTGTCGCTCGACGATTTCGGGACCGGCTATTCATCGCTGAGCTATCTTCAACGCTTTCCCTTCGACAATCTCAAGATCGACCAGTCCTTCGTCCTCGATCTCGACCGCCATGAGGGCAGCAATGAAATCGTGCGCATCATCACCTACCTGGCGAGCGCCCTGAACATGGACGTTGTCGCCGAAGGCATTGAAACGCCGGAGGCCGCCCATTGCCTGCGCAAACTGAACTGTCGCTACGGCCAGGGCTGGCTTTTTGGCCGGCCCGTCCCGGCCGATCAGATTGAGAAAAGCCTGGGCGATGGTGCCGCATCGCGGGTCGCGCCAGCGGTTCCGTCAGGCATTGCCGCCGGCACCTGATCCCGGGCCACCGGCTTTATACCAACGGTCACAGAAAATAACCGTTGCGTTGAAATGCCACGCAGGCTTCGGCCCTCGCCGGCGACCGTCGGGGCGGGCACCGACGGTCCCGCCCCGACGTCGCGATCAATTGGTCAGGCGTTGAAGTCGAGGCCCCAGTCGCGATAGCGATCGGGATCATCAGCCCAATTCTCGCGGACCTTGACGTGCAGAAACAGATGGACGCGCCGATCCATCAGATGCTCCAGCTCCTCGCGGGCCGCGGCCCCGATCGCCTTGATCCGGGCGCCGGACTTGCCGAGCACGATCGCCTTCTGGCTGTCGCGCTGCACCGTGATCGTCGCCTGGATTTTGGCACTGCCATCATCGAACTCTTCCCAGGCCTCGGTCTCAACGGCCGCGGAATGGGGCAATTCCTGATGCAATTGCAAAAACAGCTTTTCGCGGACAATCTCGGCGGCCAGCAGCCGCATCGGCATGTCCGACAACTGATCGTCCGGGAACAGCCACGGCCCTTCGGGCATGCGACGCACCAGCGCCGCGCGCAGATCCTCGACACCATCGCCAGTCTCGGCCGAGATCATGAAGACCTCGGTGAAAATCCCATCCTGGTTCAGGGTTTCGGCCAAACCCAACAGCTTGTCGCGACGGATCAGGTCGATCTTGTTGAGCACCAGGATCGCGGTCCGCCCCCCCTGCTTGAGCCGATCGATGATCGACCGGGTGTCGGCGTCGACCGTGCGCCGTGCCGTGTCGACCAGCAGCACGACTTCATCAGCATCCGCCGCCCCCTGCCACGCCGCGGCGACCATCGCCCGCTCCAACCGCTTATGCGGTGAAAAGATGCCGGGCGTGTCGACGAAGATCAACTGACAGGCGCCGGCCATCGCAATCCCGGTGACCCGGCTGCGCGTTGTCTGCACTTTGGGGCTGACGATCGAAATCTTGCTGCCAACCATCGCATTGAGCAGGGTCGACTTGCCGGCATTGGGCGCTCCGACCAGGGCACAAAAACCGCACCGCGTCGGTCCGGTCGGCACCACGACCTCCGGCTGATCGGACGGAACGTCCTCCGGCCCCTGGTTCTCGGAATTTGCCTCATTCATTGCCGGTCACTCCCAAACGGTCCAGCATCGCCTGGGCCGCCGCTTTTTCCGCTTCACGTTTTGATGAGCCCCGCGCGATTTCCGGCTCCTCCCCCTCGACAACCAGGCGTACCTGGAATTCCGGGGCATGAGCAGGGCCGGAACGGTCGATCACCTCGTAGCGCGGCAATTTCCGTCCCTGGCCCTGAACCCATTCCTGCAACATTGTTTTGACATCCTGCGGCGCTGTGCTGCGCTCGATCACACCGGCCCAACGGGCGCGAATGAATCCGCGCGCGGGCTCCAGTCCGCCATCAAGATAGAGTGCACCGATCACCGCCTCGCAACAATCGGCAAGCAGGGTCCGCTTCGAACGGCCACCCGAATCACGTTCCCCGGTCGACATCCGGATGTAACGGCCCAGGTCCAATTCCTCCGCGACCCGGCACAGCGCATCACCCTGGACCAGGGCCGCATGGCGCTTGGCCAGTTGGCCCTCATTCTCGGTCGGGAAGCGATCATAGAGCCATTCCGCGACAACCAGCCCCAGCACGCGATCGCCCAGAAATTCCAGTCTTTCATAGGCGCGGTGCGCGGCCAGCCTTTCCGAGCCGCGCCCCAGCCCCAACAGGCTGGGGTGGGTCAAGGCATCAGCCAGCAACGCCGGATTGCCGAACCGGTAATCCAATGCTGTCGCCAACCCCGACAGCGCCGCGCCCTCGTCCCTGCCGCCGTCGCCACCCGCGGCCGCGACCGGGCCCGGCGCACAATCAGCGTTTTCCGTCACCATCATCATTGGACCGAATTAAAGATTCGGCCCAACCGGACGGCCCATGGCCATTTCCAGAATTCCCAGAAATGGGCGCCCTCGTCGATCGAGAAGAACAGGAACATGGCCCGCCCCACCAGATTTTCCTCGGGAATGTAGCCAACGGCGGACGGGACGCGGGAGTCCATCGAGTTGTCCCGGTTGTCGCCCATGCCAAAGTAATGATGCTCGGGCACGACATAGACCGCCGTATTGTCGAGCGGTCCGTGATCGCTTGCCTGGAGGATGCGATGCTGCTTGCCACCGGGCAAGGTTTCCAGGAACTGCGGCGTCCGGGTGACCTCACCGGCACCATCGGTGCTGACGAAATCCTCGATCCGTTGCAGTTTCACCGGCTCGCCATTGATGTTCAGCACACCGTCGATGACCTGGATGCGATCCCCCGGAAGCCCGACAATCCGCTTGATATAGTCGGTATGGTTATCGCGCGGCAGCTTGAACACCGCGACATCGCCGCGTTGCGGCCGTCCGCCAAGGAATCGCCCATCAAACAGAGGCAATCCCATCGCGACGGTGTATTTGCTATAGCCGTAGGACCATTTGGAGACGAACAGGTAATCGCCGACCAACAAAGTCGGAATCATCGATCCCGACGGAATGTTGAAAGGCTCTGCCACGAACGTGCGCACGCCCAGCGCAATCACGACGGCATAGATCACCGTACGGGCGACCTCGCCCCATCCGCCGGACGGTATTTCCTTTTTCATCACCAGATTGCTTTCCAAGACGGAGAACCTCTATTGCTTGGGGGCTGCTGCGTCCACTGCTGGCGCAACCGCGGAGATCACGACAATGGCTTGAGCCAAGGGGTATTCGTCGGTCAGCGTCAAATCGATCCGCGCCACCATGCCCTTGGGGGTGAGGGCATTGAGCCGGAGCAGGGCGCCTCCCGTCAAGGCCAACGTCGGCCGCCCGCCAGCCAGATTGACCACGCCGATATCGCGCCAGAATACGCCGTGCGACAGGCCGGTGCCCAGAGCCTTGCTGCAGGCTTCCTTGGCCGCAAAGCGCTTGGCGTAGCTGGCGGACCGGTTCCCGGCATCGGCGCGTCGCTCGCTGCGCGCCCGTTCGATCGGCGTAAAGATCCGGGTCACAAAACGCTCGCCATGGCGTTCCAGGACCCGTTCGATTCGTCGAATATCGACCAGATCATTGCCGATGCCCAGGATCATCGCCGGGACACGCCCGGCGCGCGCGCCTGATCCATCAGAATCCGCATGTGCCGGATCGCCGCCTCCAGGCCGACAAAAATGGCCTCGCCGATCAGAAAATGCCCGATATTCAGCTCGTGCAGACTGCTGATCGCCGCCACGGGCGCGACATTGTCGTAGCGCAGGCCGTGACCGGCATGGCATTCCAGGCCGATCGCCTCGGCGTGCGCCGCGGCGGCGACGAGGCGGGCCAGTTCAGCGTCGCAGTCCGGCCCCGGCGCGGCGTTGGCATAGGCCCCGGTGTGCAATTCGACCACCGGCGCCCGCAGGGCGCGCGCGGCATCGAGTTGACGCGGATCCGGGTCGATGAACAGCGAAACCCGGATCCCGGCGTCGGTCAGCGCATGGATGATCGGGGCCAGATGGTCGCGCCCCGCGGCAACGTCGAGCCCGCCTTCGGTCGTGACCTCGGCGCGGCGTTCGGGGACCAGACATACCGCGTGGGGACGGTGGCGCAGGGCGATCGCCATCATTTCCGGGGTCGCCGCCATCTCCATATTGAGCGGCAGCGCGATCTCGGCACGCAACAGGTCGATATCCCGGTCACGGATATGGCGCCGGTCCTCGCGCAGATGGGCGGTAATGCCATCGGCGTGCGCCGCCACCGCAAGGCGCGCCGCGCGCAACGGATCCGGATGATCGCCGCCGCGCGCGTTTCGCACCGTCGCGATATGGTCGATATTGATGCCAAGCCGCAGATGTCGGGTCATGGTCCCTGGTCCTGTGCCTTCTTTGTTATCGCGCGCCACCGCGCGGCCGCATCGGTCCGGCGGCAATACCGCCCGACCCTGGGGCTAGAGCTGTTTCCGATCACGTTGGATCGGAAACAGCTCTAGATCTTTGTTTTGTCGCATTTTCGACGCCCAACCGGAACCCACTTGGTCGGAAAATGCTCTATCGGCTGCGCGCCCGGTCGACGGAATTGATCACCGGCGTCGCCCGCAGCGCCGCCATGATATTGGTCAGATGTTTCACATCCTTGACGTCGATGTCGATCAGCATCTCAAACAGGTCGCGCGACCGGCTGGTGATCTTCAGATTGGTGATGTTACCACCGTTCTTGCCGATCACCGTCGACAGGGTCCCCAGGCTGCCCGGCTCGTTGGCCAGGATCACCGCGAGCCGGCCGACATGGATTTCCGCGGTTTCGGCGTCAGCTTCCCAGGCGACATCGATCCAACGTTCCGGCGTATCATTGAAACTATCAAGGGTTTCGCAATCGATGGTGTGGATCGTCACCCCCTTGCCCGTGGTGACGATGCCGACGATCCGGTCCCCGGGCAGCGGGTGACAGCACCGGGCAAAATGGACCGCCAGCCCGCCGAACAGACCGCGGATCGGCAGGGGGGAGTCGAGCCCCTTGGCCTTTGCCCGCGCCTTGTTCTGCGCCGCGATTTTCTCGTCGACGGTCTGGAGACTGGTGGCCTGCTGGCGATGACCCGGGAACACCGCATTGAAGACCTCGCGGCCCGACACCAGGCCCGCGCCCAGACTGGCGTACAGATCCTCGCTGGTGGCAGCCTGGAAGATCTTGATGACGCCGTCGACGGCCTTGTCGGAGAAGTCGTAGCCTTCCTGGCGGAACAGCTTTTGCAGCAACGCCTTGCCGAGATCGATATACTGGGTGCGCTGCTGCAGGCGGATGAAGCGGCGGATCCGCGCCCGCGCCTTGCCCGTCACCGCGAGTTCGAGCCAGGTTGCCGACGGCGTCTGGGCCTTGGAGGTCAGGATTTCGACCTGGTCGCCATTCTGCAGTTGGGTCCGCAGCGGCAGCATCCGGGAATTGATCTTGGCGCCAACGCAGGTGTCACCGACCGCGGAATGGACGGCATAGGCAAAATCGACCGGTGTCGCGCCGCGCGGCAAGGCGATCAGGTCGCCCTTGGGGGTGAAGCAGAACACCTGATCCTGGAACAACTCCATCTTGGTGTGTTCCAGGAACTCCTCCGGTTTCTGCGCATGCTCCAGAATATCGAGAAGTTCCCGCAGCCAGCGATATTGCAGGCTGTCGAGCGTGACCGGTTGGGTTGATTTATAGGCCCAGTGCGCCGCGACACCAAGTTCCGAGATCTCATGCATGTCGCGGGTGCGGATCTGAACCTCAACCCGCTGGCGCTCCGGACCCATCACCGTGGTATGCAGCGACCGGTAACCGTTGGGCTTGGGGGTCGAGATATAGTCCTTGAACCGGCCTGGCACGACGTGATAGCGGCCATGGATGATGCCCAGGACCTGGTAGCATTCGTCGGAATCGTCGACCATGATGCGGAACGCCATGATGTCCGAGAGCTGCTCGAACGTGACATTCTTGAGGTGCATCTTGCGCCAGATCGAATAGGGCGTCTTTTCGCGGCCGGAGACCGAGGCGGCACCCAGGCCATTCTTGTCCAGAATGTCCCGCAGCTCGGCCATGACACGGTCGACCACGCCGGTGCCTTCGGTGCGCAAATGGGCCAGGCGCATCAGGATCGAATCCCGGGCATCGGGATTGAGCTCGGAGAAGGCAAGATCTTCCAGCTCGTCCTTCATCCGCTGGATGCCGATCCGCTCAGCCAGCGGGGCATAGATCTCCAGCGTTTCGCGGGCGATCCGCTTCCGTTTTTCCGGATTGTTGAGATAGTGCAGCGTCCGCATATTGTGCAGACGATCCGCCAGCTTGACGAGCAGGACGCGGATATCTTCGCTCATCGCCAGGACCAGCTTGCGGAAATTCTCCGCCTGCTTGGTCTGATCGCTCTGGAGTTCGATGCGCGACAGCTTGGTGACGCCGTCGACCAGCCGCATGATGTCGTGGCCGAACAGCCTTTCGATGTCGGCCAGGGTTGCGACGGTATCCTCGACGGTGTCGTGCAACAGCGCGGTCACGATCGAGGCGGTATCCAGCTTCATCTGGGTCAGGATACCGGCGACTTCGAGCGGGTGAGAAAAATAGGGGTCGCCCGAGGCCCGCATCTGCGACCCGTGCGCCTTCATCGAAAAGACATAGGCGCGGTTCAGCAAATCCTCGTCGGCCGTCGGATCATAGGCCCGAACCCGCTCGACCAGCTCATATTGGCGGATCATCGCCCGCCCCCGCAAGGCACGACACGAGCCGCCGCGCCTGTTGGCAAGCGGCGCAAAGCCCTGGATTCACCCCCGCCCATCCGTGGCCGAACCGATCGCGGTTCGGGATCATCCGGATTACAGCAGTGGTTCGTCGAGATCCCCATCGACGACGCCTTCGGGGAAGCCGTCTTCGGGCTCGTCCTCGGCTGCTTCGAGCGCCTCGTCTTCCTCTTCATCATCGACGGCCAACGGCTCGTCGACTTCACCGTCCATGACCGGAGCCCAGACCCCCTGCTCGCCGGCCATCAGCTCGACGATATCCTCTTCGGGCTCATCGGCCTCGACATGCTTCTGATGGCCCTTGATCAGCGAATTGCGCAGTGCCTCAACCGACACTGTCTCATCAGCGATCTCGCGCAATGCTACGACTGGATTCTTGTCATTGTCGCGATCGATCGTTAGCGAAGCCCCCGCGGTGATGTCGCGCGCCCGCTGCGCCGCCGCCATCACCAGGTCGAACCGGTTCGGGATTTTGAGAACGCAATCCTCGACAGTTACACGCGCCATGACACCCGAACTCCGCTAATCTCATCAACCTGCTTTTCAGAGCCCTTTAAGATAGGCGGTGACAACCGATTGCGCAAGCGTCCCTGTCAAACCGCACCGGTTCTCATTTTGGCTGTCGGCCCGCGGGCTGCCGCCCACACCCGCTCGGGGTGAACCCCGAATCCGCCTTCTCTTTTGACAAAAACAAAGAGGGGCTGGGGCATTGCCGCCGTTGCGCTTGAGCGAAAGCCCAATGCTTCATTCGGACCTTGATCTCGTCATCGGCCATCGGGTGGTGCTGCGACTAAATCACGGGCAATCGATTGACACCGGAGAGGTATCGCGTGGCCAGGCACTTCCCAGTCCGAAGGAATTCATGGATCATCCCCCTGAAAACACCCCCGCCCGAACGCCGCCCTTGGTTAAGGCGGGGGCGCCGCCGGTGACGATGCCCGGATATCCGTGTAATCCGTGTCAATCCGTGTTCTCCTGTCACCCAAAATCGAAACCGCCCCCTGGCGCGTTTTTTGGGTCGTAGCCAAAATGAGAACTGCTGGTCAAACCGGCTCCCATCAAACCGGGGGCGCACGGCGAGAACCGCGAACCGACCCGATCATGCCTGGCCGTCATCGGCGATCACCGTGGTGACCTGATCGGGCGGCAGCTCGCGGGCCAATTCACGCGCGCTCCGGCCCAACAACGGATGGCGCCAGTCCGGGGCAATATCGAGCAACGGGCGCAAAACGAACGCCCGCTGGTGAAGCCGCGGATGTGGCAGGATCGGCGCTTGCGGCCCCGGCATAATCCTGTCACCCCAGGCCAGCAGATCCAGATCCAGGCAGCGCGCTTCGTTGCGCTCCCGGCGCACCCGGCCGAAAGCGGCTTCAATGGCGTGGAGCCGTTCCAGCAACGCGTCCGGGCCCAATGCACTATCGACAAGAGCGACGCCATTGACGTACCAAGGCTGATCCGATGCCGGCACCGGGGCGGTTCGATACCAACGCGACAGTGCCAAAACGGAGGTTCCGCGTTCGATCAGGGCGGCGACCGCCGCCTGACATGTTGCCAGGGGGGAGCCGAATCCCGCATGACCAAGATTAGATCCTAAAGCGACCAGCACGATCGGTTTTTCTTGCGCCACGGTGCTCTTGCCTATTGGCCGTTTTTGACCTATCTAAGTTATCATGTGCGGTTGTAATCCTGAAAATGGCCTTGTCAACACCATATCGAACAAGGCCGAAAGGATAATGGGTTAAGCGCCAACATTACTGAAAAAGGGATGGATAGTCATCCATCGACCGCATGACGGATCAAGAGACAATGACACAACCAGTAATTGCGCACTACGAAGCAGAGGATAATACCATGCCATTTTATGCCCAAGAAAGAATTGCAATGTTTATCGACGGCGCAAATCTCTACGCCGCCGCGAGAGCCCTGGGATTTGATATCGATTATAAGCGCTTGCTGGATCTTTTTGCATCAAAGGGGCGACTTGTTCGCGCTTTCTATTACACTGCTCTTGTCGAGGACCAGGAATATTCGCCGATCCGCCCCCTGGTCGACTGGCTTGATTATAATGGCTACACGATGGTGACGAAGCCGACCAAGGAGTTCACCGACGCCTCCGGCCGCCGGAAAATCAAGGGTAACATGGACATCGAATTGGCGATCGATGTCATGGAGATGGCGGAACATGTCGATCATATTCTGCTGTTTTCCGGCGATGGCGACTTCCGCCGCCTGGTTGAGGCCGTTCAGCGCAAAGGCGTCCGCGTCAGCGTCATCAGCACGGTACGCTCGCAACCGCCCATGGTCGCCGATGAGCTGCGGCGCCAGGCCGACAACTTCATCGAGCTGCAGGACCTCGCCGGCAACATCGCCCGGGTCCATCCCAATCGGGATCCACAAGGCATGCCCGGCCAGGGGATGCAGACCGATCATCCCAGCCCGTCGGCCCTGTATGAGTCGGTGTAATGACCTCCAGTCCAGCGTCGGTTCGAGACATCGATCCGACGCAGCCGGCGCATGATTGCCCGCTGTGCCCGCGTTTGCTTAGCTTTCGAATGGCAAACCGGGGACAGTTTCCTGATTACTTCAACGGTCCGGTGCCATCATTCGGCAGCGAACAGCCGAGCCTGTTGATTGTCGGTCTGGCACCAGGGCTGAAGGGGGCCAATCGCACCGGCCGCCCGTTCACCGGCGATTATGCCGGTGATCTGCTCTACCCGACGCTGCAGAAATTCGGCTTCGCCGACGGCGAATACCGTGCCGACCCCGGCGACAGTCTGGTGCTGCGCGACGCCCGTCTGATCAATGCCGTGCGCTGCGTACCGCCGCAGAACAAGCCGGAACGGATCGAGATCGTGACCTGTCGCGCGTTCTTCGAAGCCGAGCTGGCGACTTTCAGCCGTGTCAAAGTCATCGTCGCCCTGGGCGGGATTGCCCATGGTGCGATCCTGGCCGCGCATGGTCTGCGTCCTTCTGCGCAGAAATTCAGCCATGGCGGCGAGTTCGCGCTGCCGACCGGGGTCACTTTGCTGGCGACCTACCACCCCTCGCGGCGCAATACCAATTCCGGGCTGCTGACGACCACAATGTTTCATGAGATTTTCGCCCGGGTACGGCAACGGGTCGATGCCTGACATTGTGACAGCGGCGACTATAAAGGATGAGCGCCGCTATTCGCCGATCGGCGCGCCCTCCGCACGGCCTGTCAGCTCGCGGCCAATGGCCTGGATCGCCCGCACCAGCAGGTCCAGATCGGCCGCCTGGGTCCGATGATTGGTGATGTTGACCCTGATCGCCAGCCGACGTTCCAGCACCGTCGTCGACGGCACCGCCAGTCCCCGCCGCTGAAGCTCGACAACGATCGCGGCGTTCAGCGCGTCACCATCGCGGGCGTCGTCCGGCGCAACATAGCGCAGGCAAACGATATTGAGCGGGACCGGTGCCGCCAGTTCCAGATCGGGCGCCGCAATGACCCGGGCCGCCAGATAGGCCGCGAGCCGGCAATTGTCGGCAATCTTGGCGCCGAGGCGGCGGGCGCCATGCTCCTTGAGGGTGAACCACACCTTCAACGCCCGAAATCCACGCGACAGGTCGATCCCCAGATCGCAGAACCACGGTTCGCCGCCCGCTGTCCCGCCATCGGCCCCGGCCAGATAGGGCGCCCGGCCGCCAAATGTCGCCACTTGCAACGCACCGTCACGAACCAGAATGCCCCCGGCATCATAGGGGACGTGCAGCCATTTGTGAAAATCGAACGCCAATGAATCGGCCCGCTCGATCCCCGCGACCAGCGGGGCCAAGGCCGGGGCCAGACGCACCAGACCGCCAAAGGCACCGTCGACATGGAACCACAGCCCCTCGGCCGCGGCCAGATCGGCGAGCTGCGGCAGCGGATCAATGGCACCGGTATTGACCGTCCCGGCACAGCCGACGACCAGGAAAGGTTGAAACCCGGCACGCCGGTCGGCGGCGATCGCCGCCTGCAGCGCCGGGATCTCAATGCGGAAATTGCGATCCGTCGGGATCAGACGCAACGCATCGCGCCCCAGTCCGGTGATGTCAAACGCCTTGGCAACGCAACCGTGAACCTGATCCGAGGCGTAACCGACCAAGCGCAACCCGGCGACCCCATGCTGACGAACCCTGGGCCCCGCCGCAGCGGTTCGTGCCACCGTCACCCCGATCAAATTCGCCGTCGACGTTCCCGTGACCAGAAGACCGGCGGCCGTTTCGGGAAAACCGAAAAGGTCGCGGAACCATGCCACAACCTGGCGCTCCAGATAGACCGGGGCGTGGTCGCGCCCGCCGAGATTGGCATTGAGCCCGGCCGCCGCGAGTTCCCCCAGCATACCGCCAACCGTGCCGGCGCCATGAACCCACCCGAGAAAACGGGGATGCCGGTTGCCGACGCCATAGGGCATCACCGTGTCGCGGCATTGTGCCCAGACCGCGGCAATTGGTTCACCATCCTGGGGCAACGGTGCGGCGAAGCCCGCCTTGATGTCATCCGGTAACGGACGCCACGCCGGGCCGGCAGCGACATCGCGGATCTCGTCAAGCACCGCATCCAGCAGACGATGCGCCTCGACGCGATAGGCATCCCAATCCACGGGATCGAGCGATGGTGACGTCAAGGGCGGCTCCGGTTCCACCGGCCCGCCCCGGGGGGGATTCGTCATCTCATGTTCCCCGGCAACGCCGGTCGAGCATCGCCTCGACCGCGTCAAAAATGCGCGGCACGTAACGATGCTTGTAGGGGAAATGTTCCTTCGAATCCAGAAGGTGAACGATAATGCCCACATCGACCTCGAACAGCAACAGACGGCCATCGGCCGTGACGCCGCAATCCAGGCCGAAGTAATCGAGATCAACCGTCCGCGCGATCGCGTCGAGCGCGGGCTGCAGGGCACCAAAACGCGTGCGGTGATCGGCGAGAAAGGCTTCCTCCTCCGCGCGCATCCAGGCGTTTTCGAGCATCGGCGCATTATAGTAATGCACCATCCATCGCGGTGACACCGCCATATGGAACGGGTAGGCCTGCCCTTCAACAAAGATCAACCGGTATTTCCGATAGAACCCGTCCGGGTCTCGGTAATCGACAAACGGGCACACGAAGAAGTGATCAGCGTCCAGCGCGGCAACATAGTCGTGCAGCGCCGCGATATTGTCGAGCCGGGCCAGATCATCGCCCGCGTGGGTGCCGACGGGCCGGGCGAGGATCGTCCCCGTCACCCCGTGAGCAGCCAGGAATCCGGCGGCGTCCGGCCCGATCAGCTGGTCACGCCGCAGCCGCAGCATCCGCGGCACCAGGATCTGGTCGTGTCCGGCCAGCGCGGGGTCGGCCAGGGCCTGGGCGACGGCATCGCGACCAGTCCGTGCCACCTTGCGCGGATCGTTGATGACCGGCTTGGGATAACCTTCGAGCAGGCGCGCCGCGAGTGCCAACGTCCCGGCGGTGCGATCCGGCTCGGCAATCGCGTTGAACACGACATCATGCGGCGGCAGCGACACCAGGTCCCGAAACGATTGGCCCTCGGTCAGGAACAACCGATGGATCGTCGAGACCTGGGGATCGAGAAGGAAGCCATGAGGAACATTGGCTTGCCAGTCGCCCACCGCCTCCAGCACCAGGATTGAACGCCGCGGCTGTTTGCCGCGGCACGGTTCGGTGAACAGGTCCTTGATCCGCACCGCCTGGCGCAAATGGCCGATCGCGGCAGGACGCTGATGCAGCAGCTGCAACGCGACATAAAGAGCCATGTGGGCGTCGGCAAAATCGGGATCGATCGCCACGGCTTCCCGCAAGGCGGTCACCGCCCCGGCAAGATCGCCCGATTGCGCCAGCACATTGCCCAGGCTGAACCGGATTGCGGCATTGGCGGCGTCGAGCGCAGCGCCGGCACGGTATGCGGCGATCGCCGGCCCGGTCTGCCCCGCCTCCTGCAGCACGACACCGAGATTATGATGCAACACCACCAACTGAGGGAAATCATGGACGGCGTCGCGATAGACGGAAGCCGCAGCATCGAGCCGCCCCAAATCCCGCCAGGTCGCGGCCAGCAGATTCAACAACGCGGGCGACTGCGGCTGGCGTGCCATGGCATTTTGCATGATCCCGACCGCCTCCTCGAAGCGCGCGGCCTGGTTCAGGGCTTGGGCATAGTCGATCACCGCCGGCGTCATCGCCGGGCGCAAACGCACCGCACGGGCCAACGCCGTCAGCACCGCGGGGCCGTCGGCAGCAGCCCCCGCGCCGGCAAGACTGCCAAGACGGTGCCAGCTGATCGCGCGGGCGGGATCAAGGACCAGGGCCCGACGGAACAGCGTCACCGCGTCACCGGAGCGCCCGGCCTGAAGGGTCAGCAAGCCGAGATCCTGGACCCAGGCCGCCTCATCCGGCTTCAGGGTCAAGGCCCGAACCATCTGGGCCGAAGCCTCATCAAGCCGCCCGACCCGGGCGCACAACATTGCCAGCAGCTGGATCGCGTCAGCCCGACCGGGATCGCGATCAACGACGCGCTGGCACACCGTCAGCGCCGCGTCCACTCGCCCCGCCATCCAATGATCGCGGGCAATCTGGTATTCGGGATCGGTTGTCATGCATCAACCCAGGCGGAATGTGACGGTCAACCGCCTTGGCCCCATTGCCAGACACCGCGATTCACCAAGATGACGGTGACACAGGCCACGAAATGCGAACATCGTCAACAGCCGGTTTGCCACGGGCCCAATGCCGCGCCACCATCCCAAGCCAGCAACCGGATCATAGAGAGGTATCGCGCCCGCCGCTTCGCCGCGAGCCGCCATCTTGGACGCCACCATTTTGAAAAAGATACAGGAACAAGGGCGGTTTCACTCGGCGCCCATCATCATCGCCGGCCATTTCATCGATCGCGATCGGGACCCGGGGGTCCCGCGCGACAGGTCACGCGGAAAGGTTGACGAGTTGCGCGGAACCAGTGCCAGTCTGCGCCGCGGCCGCCGTCGGCGTTGCTGGCGCCGCAACCGTCGTTGTCACCACCGTGACAACCGTCGGCGCCGCCGCAACATTACTCACCGTCGAGCCGCTACCGCTATATTGCGCCGCCGAAGAGGACGCACCATTCGACGATGCGTTGGCGCTGACCGTCGCAGCCGCGCCGCCTGTCGCCGTAACAGCGCCCGACATTGTGCTCGTGCTGGGCGTTTGCGTCGCGGACTGAGCCTTCTGTTCCTCGGCCGCCGCGGCCTGGCGCCGATAGACCTCAAGCTGCTGCACCGACGGGATCTGATTGACGGTCTCACCCGTCGAATTATTGACATAAACCAACACCAGCTTCTGGCTGGCTGAATCGAACTTTCCTTCGGGGCTGAAATAGGCGATTCCGGGCGAGGCTGTCGCGCTATTCGCCGCGGACGGCGTCGCTGTCTGCACCGCGGTAGCGGCCATATCACTTCGGTATGAGGCCACGACGGAGGTATATGAGTTCACGGACCCGATCATCGTCAACTCCACTGCACCGACGGTTCTGCCCTTCTAGGCACCTGCCATCGCCGCCCTTGAGCGAATTCTTGCGTCAGATTACGGCGGCCCAACCCGGCAGCGTTGCTCCCTTATCGCATGATCGACTCTATCTGAGCCCTCACACCATGTCAAGCCAAAGTCAAGCGACTGTGGCACGCTCTACTCCAGCAGTCTATCGGTACACAACCGATTTTCATCACGATTTTGTTAATGAAACCAACACAACGGCAAAGTTCACTGCTTGATGATCGCGTTGGGATATGGGTCTTTGCACTTGGTTGCCGACGACCGGTTGGTTCCTTAAACCGAAAGCGATCGAATCGACCGGCCCGGCGGATCATGCCGTATCGGCAATCACGGCAACCCGGGCGCCGGCGCGGCACCGGGCGCTCCCTCAAGCCGACGCCAGCCGCCGAGTCGTTCCATACCGGGCCCGGATCAGTTCTTCTCGCGCATCAGCCGCGCCTTGTCGCGCTGCCAATCCCGTTCCTTCTCGGTCGCCCGCTTGTCGACCTTGCGCTTGCCTTTGGCGATGCCCAACTCGACCTTGGCCATGCCCCGCTCGTTGAAATACACCGACAGCGGAACCAGCGTGATACCGTCACGGCGGATCGATCCCAGCAGCTTGTTGAGTTGACGACGGTGCACCAGAAGCTTGCGCGGCCGCTTGGGTTCATGCTGCAGCCAACGACCCGCCTGACCATATTCGGGGATGTGGGCATTGAACAGGAACAGCTCACCGCTGGTCTCACCCGCATAGGACTCATTGATGCTGGCCCGACCGCCGCGCAGGCTCTTGACCTCCGTTCCCGCGAGAATGATGCCGGCTTCCAGCGTGTCCTGGATGAAATAGTCGAACCGCGCACGCCGATTCTGTGCGGCGAGTTTCCCCGCCGGCTCCTGCCGGGCCATGATATGCCCCCTCTGTTGTCTGAAGCCGCCGGATCACACCGACGGCAAAGCGCCGCCGGTCACGTCAGCAACCCGGCGGCCGTCATCGTCGTCCGCACCAAATCCCGAGTCGTTTCCGTCACCGGAACCAGTGGCAGGCGAAGCTCGTCACGGCACAGGCCGAGCAGGCTGGCGCCGAACTTGACCGGCGCCGGATTGCTTTCGGCAAACATCGCCTGATGGAGTGGCAACAGCTTGTCGCGCAGCCGCGTCACCACCGCCATATCCCCGGCCTGCCACGCATTATGCAAATCGGCGCAATCGCGCGGCGCGATATTGGCCGTCACCGAGATGCAGCCATGCCCGCCCTGGGCGAGAAAGGCGACGACCGTCGCGTCCTCACCGGAAAGCTGACAGAATTCCGGACCGATCTCGATTCGGGTTCTTAACGGCCGAACCAAATCGGCGGTAGCATCCTTGACCCCGACAATGTTAGGCAATCGTGCCAGCCGGCCCATCGTCGCGACGGTCATATCGACAACGCAACGGCCCGGTATGTTGTAAATGATGATCGGTATGTCAGCCGAATCGTGGATCGCCTTGAAATGTTGATACAGTCCCTCTTGCGTCGGCTTGTTGTAATAAGGCGTGACCAGCAGGACAGCGTTGGCACCGGCCTTTTGGGCATGACGGGTAAACTCGATCGCCTCCGCGGTCGCGTTGGACCCGGCACCCGCGATCACCGGGACCCGTCCGCCGGCCGCCTCGACACACAGATCGATCACCCGCCGATGCTCGGCAGGACTGAGCGTGGCCGACTCACCCGTGGTGCCCGCCGGCACCACGCCGTGGCTGCCGCTCTTGATCTGCCAATCGACGAGGCTTTGGAAAGCCTTGTCGTCGACCTTTCCGTCCCGGAACGGGGTAATCAAAGCGACGATGGAACCGGAGAACATGGCAACCTCCGCGGGCGCGCAAAAATCGAAGCGCGCACCATAGCCCCCCATCGGCCCGGCTTCAAGTCGTCCATTTTTCCGCTGTCGTCACGCATGGCGGCGATCCTGGCATTCCTCGGCGCCATCATGGCACCGCCGGTCCTGACACCGGCCGCCCTCGGGGCGCTGGCCGCCGCCACCATCCTGGCACCGCTGCCGGCTGCGGCGGCCCTGTTGTCCGATCGCGATCTGGCGCTGTACCGCGCCGCGTTCGCGGCGCTCGATGCCGGGCAGTGGGACGAAGCGCAGCGCACCGCCGGGCACGCGAAAGAAACATTGCCGGCCAAGGCGATCACCGCGATCGTCCTCGGCCAGCCGACCTCGGGCGCGACGTTCCCCGAGATTGCGGCGTTCATCGACGCCAATCCGCAATGGCCGGGGCTCCTGCCGCTGCGCAAGCAGGCGGAAATGGTCCTGACGCCAACCACCGACACGGCGACGGTGGTCGCCTGGTTCGACCGTTTCCCCCCCGTGACCCATCGGGGCATCATGCGCGACGCTGACGCGCTGATCACCGCGGGCCAACAGGCCAAGGCCGCGGAACTGGTCCGTGACCATTGGATCAACGCCAGCCTTAGCGCCAGCGACGAGGCGGAGTTCCGCAGCCATTTCGACGATCTGCTGCGTCAACGCGATCATGTCGCGCGGCTGGACCGGCTGCTGTGGGATGGCGATCTCGACGGCGCGCGCCGCGTCTTGTCCCTGGCCCCGCCCGGCTATCGTGAACTGGCCCAGGCCCGCCTCGGGCTTGCCGCCGACCAGAATGATGTCGATGGCCTGCTGACCGCCGTGCCGATCGCGTTGCGTGGCGATCCCGGCCTGCGCTTCGAGCGCCTGCGCTGGCGCCGGCGCCGGGACGAGGACGCCGGCGCGATCGCGATCCTCAACAACCCGCCGGCCCAGCTCGGCCGGCCCGCCGCCTGGTGGGGCGAACGCCAGATCCTGATCCGCCGGGTTATGGCACACCGCCAATACAGCCTGGCCTATCGCCTGGCGGTGAACCACGGCCAGAGCGACGCGAAGACGCTGTGGCAAGGCGAATTCCTGTCCGGTTGGCTCGCGCTGCGCTTCCTGAACCGGCCACAGGACGCCCTGCCCCATTTCCAGCGCCTGTATGATAGCGTGATCACGCCGGCCAGCCGGGCGCGCGGCGCCTATTGGCTGGCCCGCAGCTATGAGAACCTGAACCGGGCCGACGATGCCCATCACTGGTATCAAATAGCAGCCCAGGTCCCGACCAATTATTACGGCCAGCTCGCCCTGGAAAATCTCGGCCTGGCGCTGGCCGACGCCCTGCCCGCCGAGCCGACGATCACGCCAGCGGCCGCGGCGGCATTCGAGCAGAACGAGCTGGTTCGTCTGGTGCGCCTGTTGCGGGAAATCGACAATACCGGTGATCGGGAGATTTTGTTCCTGCGGCGCATCGGCATGGACGCGAAGACGCCGGCTCAGCTGGCCCTGGCCGTCCGGCTGGCCGAGGAAATCGGCCGCCGCGATCTGGCGGTGTCGATCGGCAAAAACGGTGTTCAGGACGATATCGCCTTTGTCGGCGGCGCCTATCCCACGATCAAGGCGCCGGGCAAGGCGCCGGGCGCGGAACCCGAATCGGCCCTGGTTGACGGCCTGATTCGCCAGGAAAGCGTCTTCAACAAAAACGCCGTCAGCCCCGCCGGCGCCCTGGGCCTGATGCAGCTGATGCCCTCGACCGCGGAACATGTCGCCCGCAGTGTCGGCGTCCCATTTGTCGAGCATCGCCTGATCAGCGATGGCGCCTATAATGTCCGGCTGGGTGCGGCGTTCCTCCAGACCCTGCTCGACCGGTTTGGCGGCAACTATGAATTGGCAACCGCCGCTTATAATGCCGGACCGGGACGGGTCGCCGACTGGCTTCACACCTTCGGTGACCCGCGCAGCGGCGATAGCAGCGCCATGATCGATTGGATTGAATCGATCCCGGTGGCCGAAACCCGAAATTACGTGCAGCGGGTCATGGAGAACATGAAGGTCTATCGCGGCCGCGGTGCAAAACCGGCCCCGGCGACAGTCGATCTGGTATCATCGCAGCTCCCCGCGCCGACCCCCTGAACCGGGCCCGCCCCGGACCCCGAGAACCCACCGGCTCCATAGCACGCGGGCCACGTTCAGGCCGCGCAACAATGCACTATTCTTGAATAGGATAAGATCAAACTCGACGAACGGGCCAGGGCGGCGTGCGATCCGCGCGATCAAAACGCCGACATCATCGAGGCCCACCCATAATTTCCAGAACTCCACGGAAAAAAGGCATTAATTCAAAAGATTTATTATCCCTATCTTTCATTTCCATCGGCAAATTGCGGCAAACGTGTCTAGATAAACCGAAGCCGATCAACCCACGCCGCCAGGACTTCCCAAATGGCAACATCATTCGCTCCAGCTGAGCTCCGCGAATCCTGCCGCAGCCACGCCCGTCTTCTGGACAGCTTTATTGAAATGACGCGAGCCGAACTGGAGCGACAGAGCTCGGCATTTGCGCGCGAAAGCCTGAGCGACATGTTGGACGCCCTGCATGAGGATCGTCGATGCTACGGCGCCCTGCTCGACCTGGTCACCGTCGAACACGCCGCCTGACGGCGGGCGAGGCCAAACACGCGGCCACACCGCATCCCGGAAGATTCGGCGGCCGGCACGACCCGCAAACCGGGTCCGCTCTTCCCGCCGAATCTTCGAATCTCTCGTGCGCCGCCCGGGCGCGCCAGACTTTCCGTGTCAGACTTTCCGTGTCAGACTTTCGACCGGGGCGTCCGCGGCTTGGCCGGTTTGGCGCCCGGCGCGCGACCCGGGTCAACGGAAGCACCCGATGATGAGGCGTGGTCATCGGCCTTGGTTTTCGTCGGTGCGGTCCGAGAGGCCGCCTTGGCGCGGGGCGCCCGCGGTTTCCTGGCGGGTTCGGCGGCGACCACCGCGTCGCCATTCGCCGCCGCGACCACGGTGTCGCCATTCGCCTCGGCGACCACGGTGTCGCCATTCGCCGCGGCGACCACGGTGTCGCCATTCGCCGCGGTGACGGGTTGCGCCCCGGGCACCGGAGCTTTGGGCTCGGGCGCGGCGCTCACGGGAGCCCCAGACGCCGGGACCACCGACACCGGGACCACCGACACCGGAGCCTCGATCTCGGGCGCGATGGGCAGGGGATCGCGCGAAATATCGGCGATCGGGGCACTCGCGACGACCGTGGTCGCGCCATTGACATCGTCGGCGGGCTGGTCGGCAGAAGCCGGCGCGCTGTGATCATCTTCGGCGCCAATCTCGCGAACGGCGACGCTCCAATGAATGGCCTCCCGGCCCGAGGGAAAACCCTCACGCTCCCAGATTTCGTACGCCCGTTTGCGGATTCGTTCTTCCTGGCTTTCGGTCACTGATCAATCCTCCTTTGCATCAGACGGTCCGTTTCTCACGACCGCATCAACAGGATCCGCATGGCCGCATGCCGGCCACACCAAGACGCCCGCGCCAATGCTTCGATGCGGTTCTGCCCATCATTGCCAGCCGGACATCACACAGGTTGCAATCCGGCACGGAGCGAGAATTATGCCTGATCGATCCCGCTCCTGCGAAGCAGAAGTTGCAGGCCCCGGAGATTGACACCGGTCATCGGTCGATTGCTTGCTTGAGATCCGCGATCAGGTCGGAAGCCGCCTCGATTCCGACCGACAGGCGCAGCAAATCCTCGGGAACCGGGCTGTCGCGGCCTTCGACACTGGCCCGATGTTCGATCAGGCTTTCGACGCCGCCCAGCGACGTCGCG
The DNA here is from genome assembly GCA_031291675.1 of Azospirillaceae bacterium. Lineage (GTDB taxonomy): Bacteria > Pseudomonadota > Alphaproteobacteria > Azospirillales > Azospirillaceae > JARLIO01. Next base: position 71,018 of record JARLIO010000030.1, on the reverse strand, counting down.
CGCTTGAAGATCCGGGTCGTGGCGGCAACCGCCATGGCGGCATCACGGCCGCCGTCAAACCGAATCGACAACATCCCGCCGAATCCGCCGACCATCTGCCGCCGCGCCACCGCATGCTGGGGATGACTATCCAGGCCGGGATAAAGCACCTCCGCAACCCCTGGATAGCCTTCGAAATAGCGGGCCACATCAAGCGCGTTGGCCGAGGCGGTGCGAACCCGGGGAAACAGGGTCCGCATCCCGCGAAGCAGCAGCCAGGCTTCAAAGGGACCCAGCACCGCCCCGCCCCCGGAGCGCACCGCGGCCATCCGCTGCCACGGCGCGTCTTCGTCCGCGGTGATCAGGGCACCGGCAACCACGTCGCTATGACCGTTGAGATATTTGGTCGCCGAATGCATCACCAGATCGGCGCCCAACGCCAGCGGACGGGTCAGCACCGGGCTGGCGGCGGTGCTGTCAACCGCGAGCCGGGCACCTGCGGCGTGGGCGATCTCGGCGGCCGCCGCGATGTCGGTGACATGCCACAGCGGGTTGGCCGGCGTTTCCAGCCAGACCAGCCGGGTCCGACCAGGCCGGACCGATGCGGCCAGGACCGCCAGATCCGCCGACGGCACGATCTCGACATCGAGGCCCCAGCGCACCGCGAAGTCCAACAGCCATCCCCGAAGCCCCCAATACATCACCGACGGAACCAGGACATGGTCGCCGGGATTGAGCGCCAGGAACACCGCCGTCGCCGCGGCCATGCCCGAAGCGAACACCATCGCCGCGCGCCCGCCCTCCAGCGCGGTCAGCAACGCCTCGACCTGAAGATAGGTGGGATTCTCGGCGCGACTGTAGGCCCGGCCTGAGGTCGCATAGCTGCCGTCGGCATCGCGAAGAAAGGTCGTGCTGGGCGAAATGCCCGCGACAATGGCACCACCGGCGTCGACCCAGCCCAAGGCCTGGGCGGCCAGCGTTTCCGGACTGGGCGCCAACGGGGCCGCGGGATCAGAGTCGGTCATCATTTGCCTCCTCAGGGCCGGCGCGCGGCCTTCGGATCAAGGGGTCGGTATCAGTCCGGGGTTGTGCCCTGGGGCGGGGACATCCCCGCCCCAGGGCCCGGCGTCACGCCTGCAGCTTTCGGGTCAGCAGTTCGTTGACCAGCGCCGGATTGGCTTTGCCCTGGGTCATTTTCATGATCTGACCAATGAAGAAGCCGAACAGTTTTTCCTTGCCCGCCTTGTATTCGGCAAGCTTGTCGGGGTTGGCCGCCAGAACCTGGTCGATCGCCTGATCGATCGCCCCGGTGTCGGTGACCTGGCGCAGTCCGCGCTCCTCGACCAGATCCGCCGCTGACTTGCCAGTTTCGAGCATCGCCAGGAAGACATCCTTGGCGATGCGGCCGGAAATCGTGTTGTCGACGATCAGGTCGATCAGACCGCCGAGCTTGTCGGCGGAGACCGGACTGTCGGCGATGTCCTTGCCCAGGCGGTTCAGCGCGCCGAACAGCTCGACGATGACCCAGTTGGCCGCCAGTTTGGGATCACGCCCCCGGGCGACCGCCTCGTAATAGTCCGCACTGGCCTGGTCGGCGACCAGCACGCCGGCGTCATAGAGCGACAGCTTGTATTGCTCCTGGAACCGCGCCTTCTTGTCGTCGGGCAGTTCGGGCAGGGTCGCCGCGATCGCATCAACCCAACCCTGGTCGAGTTGCAGCGGCAGCAGATCCGGGTCGGGGAAATACCGGTAATCGTGCGCCTCTTCCTTGCTGCGCATCGAGCGGGTCACATGCTTGACGGTATCCCAGAGACGCGTTTCCTGTTTGATGGTGCCGCCACCCTCCAGGACCTCGATTTGCCGTTCCACCTCGAACTCGATGGCCTGCTGAACGTAGCGGATCGAATTGACGTTCTTGGTTTCGGTCCGGGTGCCCAGAGGGCCCCCGGGACGACGCACCGAGACATTGACGTCGGCCCGCATCGAGCCTTCTTCCATGTTGCCGTCGCAGCTGCCGAGATAGCGCAGGATCGCCCGCAGCTTGCGCAGATAGGCTGCCGCCTCCTCGGCGGTGCGCATATCCGGCTCCGAAACGATTTCCATCAGCGCGACGCCGGCCCGGTTCAGATCGACATAGGTCTTCGACGGGTGCTGATCGTGCAGACTCTTGCCCGCGTCCTGTTCCAGATGCAGCCGGGTGATGCCCACGGTCCGGGTCGAACCATCGGGCAGATCGAGTATGATCTCGCCATGACCCACGATCGGCTGAGTGAACTGGCTGATCTGATAGCCCGCTGGGAGATCAGCATAGAAATAGTTCTTGCGGTCGAAAACCGAGAACAGGTTGATCTGCGCCTTGAGACCCAGGCCGGTGCGCACCGCCTGCTCGATACAAACGCGGTTGATCACGGGCAGCATGCCCGGGAATGCGGCATCGACCAGGCTGACCTGGCTATTCGGTTCGGAGCCGAAAACAGTCGCAGCACCGCTAAACAGTTTCGCTTGCGAAACGACTTGGGCATGAACCTCAAGCCCGATCACAACTTCCCATTCGCCGGTGGCGCCTTGAACGTAGCTCATGATCTCAAACCTCCCCGGCAATAAAAGGCGGCCTGGTGTGGAAGCCGGCAGCCGTCTCGAGTACGCCGCCGACGCGGATCAGGGTCTCCTCGTCGAACGGCCGTCCGATCAGTTGCAGCCCCAAGGGCAGGGCCTTGGAGCTCAGACCGGCGGGAACCGACAGGCCGGGCAACCCGGCCAGCGACGCCGGCACGGTGAACACATCGTTGAGATACATCGTGACCGGGTCGTCCATCCTCTCCCCGATCGCGAAGGCGGCGCTGGGGGCGGTCGGGGTCAGGATGACGTCGCATTGTTCGAAGGCGCGCCGGAAATCCTCGGCAATCCGGGTACGGACCTTTTGCGCCTTGAGGTAATAGGCGTCGTAGTAACCGGCAGACAGCACATAGGTGCCGATCAGGATCCGGCGCCTGACCTCCGCCCCGAACCCGGCGGCGCGTGTGTTCTCGTACATCTCCGCGAGGCTGTCGCCCGGCACCCGGACGCCGAAGCGAACACCGTCATAACGCGACAGGTTCGACGAACACTCGGCCGGCGCCACGATGTAGTAGGTCGGCAAGGCATATTTTGTATGCGGCAGGTGGATATCCACGGGCTCGGCGCCCGCGGCGCGCAGCCAGTCGATCCCCTGCTGCCACAGGGCGGCAATTTCCGGGTCGGTGCCGTCAACCCGGTATTCCGCCGGAATGCCAACCCTGAGCCCGCGAATATCCCCGGTCAAGGCCGCGGCATAATCGGGCACCGGTCGATCGACGCTGGTCGAATCCTTGGGATCATAGCCCGCCATCGAGCGCAGCATGATCGCCGCATCCTCGACCGTCCGGGTCATTGGCCCGGCCTGATCCAGCGACGACGCGAAGGCAATGATGCCCCAGCGCGAGCACCGGCCATAGGTCGGCTTGAGGCCGACAATGCCGGTGAATGCCGCCGGTTGGCGGATCGAGCCGCCGGTGTCGGTTCCGGTTGCGCCCAGGGCGCAGCGCGCGGCAACCGCCGCCGCCGACCCGCCGGACGAACCGCCGGGAACCAGCTTGCGCACCGCATCCGCCGGCGCCTTGCCGGTCCAGGGACTGATCACCGGGCCATAATGGCTGGTGATGTTCGAGGATCCCATCGCGAATTCGTCGAGATTGGCCTTGCCGAGCATCACCGCGCCGTCACGAAACAACCGGGCGGTCACGGTTGACTCATAGGTCGGGACAAACCCCTTGAGGATGGCACTGCCCGCGGTGGTCTGGACGCCTTCGGTGCAGAACAGATCCTTGATCGCTAGCGGTGCACCGTCCAGGGGACCGGCCGTTCCCTGGACGCGACGGGCATCGGATGCCGTCGCCTGCTGCCGCGCCCGATCAAACGTCTCGGTGATGAAGGCGTTGAGCGGTCGCGCGGCCGCAACGGCCGCGATATGGGATTCGGTCAATTCCGCCGCGGTGAAGTCACCACGGTCCAGGCCCTTGAGCGCCGCGGCCAGGGTCAGCTGGGTCAACTCCGACATTATTCCACCACCTTCGGCACGACATAGAACCCCGCCACCTGTTCCGGGGCGTTGGACACCACACGCTCGACATTGCCGCCGTCATCGATGACGTCATCCCGCCAGCGCAGCGCATGTTCGACGACACTGGTCATCGGCGCCACACCCTCGGTATCGACCTCGTCAAGCTGGGCGACGAAGGCGAGGATGGCACTGAGTTCCTGAGCCAGATGGTCCTGGTCGGCTTCGGGTACTTTAATCCGGGCCAGGTGGGCGATCTTCGCCACGGTGGCCTTGTCGAGCGACATCGGGAAGGGATCTCCGTCCGCTGAAGGTTTGTGAAGAAAGGCCCGCGGGCACCGGGTTCAGTGTTGAAAGCGCAACGCCTTCAACGGGAAAACTCTGTTTCCGAGGGGGTATTGTTTCGCAAACGCGCGTTTTTCACAAGCCGTGACCGCTGCCGGCGACCCGTAACGGGAATCGACGCCGGCCGGTCAACAGCAAGATCATCGGGACGATATCACCCGGGTCGGCCACCCGCAACCTTGTGGACCCGCAATCCGCCCGGACATGACAAGGCCCGGCAGCCGCGAAACCGCGGGACCGGGCCTTGACACCGAGGGACGACAGCGGTCCCCGCAGGCTGGTCTCAGAGCATCCCGGGCTTGCCGGCGCGCCAGCGTTCCCGCTCGGTCGACAGCACGGCGACATGCTCGCGTTCCTCGGCCGCCAACTCCCGATAGAGTTGACGTTCGGCCGAATCTTCGGCTGCCTGGTCGGCGCGCGCCACAAAGAAGGCGACCGCGCGCTTTTCAAGACCGATCGCGATCCGGAACAGGGTGTCGGGATCCTCCGGCTGCCCCTCGACGCCGGCATAGACAGCCAGAACATTCATGCGCAGATCGCCGGACGGCGCCGGGCTGTGGGTGTGATAGCGCCGTGACAGAGTGCGCATATGCTCACCTTCCATCGCCGCGAACCGTTCAAACAGGTCGCGAAGCGCCGGGTCCTGGGATTGGCTGGCGGCCTGATGGTAGAAGGCTTGGCCGCCTTGCTCAATTTCGAACGCCGCGCGAACCGCGTCCAGCGCCGCGGCATCGGCGAACTCGCGGGTCGCCAAGGCTTCCAGCTTGCCGCCACAATAGGGACAGGCGCCGTAGGGGAAGGCAAAGCCCTCGGAGACCTTGTCACAGTCCTGACACCGCCAGGCGATCGATTGGTCGGCGCAGCAGATATAGCTTTCGTCACCTTCCAGCGGCTGATGGCATTTCGGACACAGCATGACACCCTCCGTGGTCGACCGCGAAGAAGCGGGAAAGCTCCCCGGCACAAAAGCCGCGACATCGGCCTCGGTAATCGGCCAGGTCTGCTTGCCTGATTGCAGATAGGCGCCGATCGCCTTGGCGGCCCGGCGTCCTGCCCCCATGGCCAGGATCACCGTGGCACCGCCGGTCACAATGTCACCGCCGGCAAAGACACCGGGAACCGAGGTCGCCTGGGTCTTGTCGTCCGCGATGATATAGCCCCACTTGTTCAGGGACAGGCCCGGAGTCGACTGGCCGATGATCGGGTTGGCATTGGTGCCCAGGGCATAGATCACGGTATCGCATTCCAGATCGACGAATTCGTCGAGCGGCATCGGCTTGCGGCGACCGCGGTCATCGGGCTCGCCCAGGACCATCTTCTGGACCCTCATGCCCTTGACCTCGCCATTGTCGTCGACCTTGATCTCGACCGGGCCGTGCAGGAAGTAGAACTCGATCCCCTCTTCCTTGGCGTGGCGCAGCTCCTCGATCCGGGCCGGCGCCTCGGCTTCGGAACGGCGATAGACGCAGCGCACGGTCGGCGCGCCCAGGCGCTTGGCGACGCGCAGGCAGTCCATCGCCGTATTGCCGGCACCGATGACGACGATGCTTTGGCCCAGACTGATCGGCGTGTCACGGAAGGGGAAGCGATCCCCGCCCATCAGATTGACGCGGGTCAGGAATTCGTTGGCCGAATAGACCCGGCCGGCGAACTCGCCCGGGATGCCGAGGAACGACGGCGCCCCGGCCCCGGCGGCGACGAAGACCGCATCGAAGCCCTTGTCCGCGATCAGTTGCGCCACCGTGAAGGTCTTGCCGATCACCTTGTTGGTCTCGAATTTGACGCCGGCATCGCGGAGGCGCTGCACTTCGCGCTCGATGATGTCGCGCGGCAGGCGGAAGGACGGGATGCCATATTGCAGCACGCCACCGACAACATGCAGGGCCTCATACACCGTAACGTCAGCGCCGAAACGCACCAGATCGGCCGCGGCCCCCAAGCCACCCGGCCCGGATCCGACCACGGCGACCTTGCCCAACTGACCGGCGAATGCCGGCGGCACCGCCTTGGCCGGATGCGCATTGTCACCGACGAAGCGCTCCAGCCGGCCGATCCCGACCGGGTCCATCTTCTTGGCGAGGATGCACTGCGCCTCGCATTGCGATTCCTGGGGACAGACGCGGCCGCAGATCGAGGGGAAAACGCTGGATTCGTAAATGACGTCGAGTGCCTTGTCGAGATCACGCACCAGCAAATGGCGGATGAAGCGCGGGATGTCGATCGCGACCGGGCAACCGGCGACACAGCCCGGTTTGTGGCACTGAATGCAGCGCTCGGCCTCTTCGAATGCCGCCTGCATATCGTAGCCGAGATTGACTTCCTTGAAGTTGCGCGCCCGCTCCTGGGCGTCGCGCTCCGGCATCTTGTGCTGATGCGGGGCGACCGTGGAGATCTTCTTGTAGGTCCGCTTGCCCTCGGTGATCAACACCTTCTCAAGGTTGCAAACATGTTCGAAGTCATCGACCGCACGCTTCTCCTCACCCTTGAAGCGTTTCTGCCGCGCGAAAAGTTCCTTGAAATCGACCTGATGGCCATTGAAATCGGGGCCATCGACACAGGCGAATTTCACTTTGCCGTCGACCGTGACGCGGCACGACCCGCACATCCCGGTACCGTCGACCATGATGGTATTCAGCGACACCATGGTTTTGACGCCATAGGGACGCGTCGCCTCGACACAGGCGCTCATCATCGGCAATGGACCGATGGCGATCACCAGATCCGGCTTGTCGTTCAGCACGACGTCGGTCAGGGCCGCGGTCACAAAGCCCGGGCGGCCATAGCTGCCATCGTCGGTGCAGATGATCAGGTTGTCGCTGTTGGCGCGGAACCGGTCCTCCCAGAAGATCAGGTCCTTGCTGCGAAAGCCCATGATGCCGGTGATCCGATTGCCGGCTTCCTTGAAGGCGCGCAATTGCGGAAACACCGGAGCCACGCCGAGGCCGCCACCGACCAGGACGACATGGCCGAGCGGTGCGACATGCTGCGGCAGCCCCAGCGGACCGACGAAATCGTCGAAAGTGCTGCCTTCCGCATAGTTGTCGCGCATCTCGCGCGTCGTCTTGCCCAGCGCCTGGACGACGATGGTGACGGTCCCCCGCTGGCGATCGTAATCGGCGACGGTCAGGGGAATACGCTCACCGCCTTCATAGAGGCGGATCATGACGAAGTGGCCGGGTTCGGCGGACTGGGCGACGTCGGGAGCCTCGATTTCCCAAAGAAACGAGGTGTCAGAGAAGACCTCGCGGCGAATGATCTGATACATGACACTCTCAGAATAATGAGCAGGGCGCGACCAGGGCTCACGCTAGTCTTCCGCCATTGCACCTTCAAGAGTTCGTTAGATACCCCGACACGGGCCAGAATCCGCTTGATCAACCGAATTCCCGACCATCCCGCGAAGGTAATCAACGGGTGATCACAATCGCCGACACCCAAGAGAGTGGCGATATTTTGGCAGAAAACCGCGGTTTTGTGCCAGTTCTGCCAATATCATCGCACCATGATGCGCTACAATTGATTGTGTCGATTCCCTGTGAAGCACACGCGATGCCGGCTTCCCGCGATGCAGCGATTGCGACACTGTGACCGCCATCCGGATCCGGAGACGATTTGCCGCATAATTGCGACCCGAGGGCCAGTGACCTTTTGACACTGCCAAGCACCTGCGATGGACTTGACACACCGCGATCGAGGTCTATGTCAACCGGGCCATGCCATGACACGCCTGCCGCCCCCGGGCGCAGAGACCGGGCCCATGGTGCGCCGATCGGCGGACTCAGGTCATCAGGTTGACGCCGCCAGCCGGCGCCGCCGTGGCGGCCGCCGGGAAAGACGTCGTGGCCCCCTCAAGATCCGCCACGGCCTGGCTGATCGTGTCCACGGCCTCGGCAGATTCCTTGATCTGCCGCGCCAGATGGCGTGATTTCTCGTGATCGCCCGCAGCCTCGGCGGCGCGGGCCTCGGCCTCAAGCCGGTTCCGGATGGCCTTGACCACGCCCAGGGCGGTCCCCAGCAGCGATTGACCGGAGGACGACCCACCGCCATGGGTCAGCGCGCCGGAGCCGGAGCTGACAGCCCCCTCTTGTTGAGCGGCCTCACCGTCGACAGCCGCAGCGGCCGTGTCGGGATGGGCCGCGGCGGCGGCACCCTCTGCGGTCGTCGCGGCAATCGCGACCGTCGTCGCTTGCGTGTCGGGCGCCGTCACCGCCGCCGTGCCCGAGTCGGGCGCCGCCGCTGCGGCATCGTCAGCCCCGCCATAAGCTGCGACCAGTTTGGCCGCGGCGGCGATATCCTTGGCCAGCGCGGCAAGGCCAGCAGAGTTTCCCAGAAGCAGCAGTTTTTGATAGCTTTCCAGCAGACGCATCAGGCGGGCCTGCGCCTCGCTCGCCCCGTCGCGCATCCGGTGTTGCGCCAGGTAGCGCAACCGTCGCAATGCCGCCAGAGCCTCGGCATCGCCGCGCTGTGCGGCGCTGTCGGATGCGTTTGCCGGCCCGGTCGCGACGCTGGCCGTTGTCGTCGCCCCGACCTCCGGTGCTATAACCTGACACAGCGATCGCAGGGCTTGCATCACGGTTTCACTGTCATATTTTGGTGAATTTGCGTTTGACGCTCCCGTCACCGACATGACCTGTCTCCTTCAGGGTCCCGTTCTGGGCCCTCAAACGACACCAGCTTGATGATACGCTGAGGCCGGTATCGCGTCACGCAACGACATCAACGGTACTTGTCGCGCTATCCGAGCCCACAGCCGAGCGGGTTGCCGTCACGCCCCCCGAGCCCGCCGATACACTCATCGCATCGGTGCAAGATTGAAGAAACAAGTCGAGCTGATCAAGAAATTTCCGCGTCCCCCGGTCCAGGCCGTAGATCGTCTTCGCCCCAGTCGAATCGGTGTGCGCGGTGTTGGCATTCTCAAGCGCATTGTTGACGATCCGGAGCGTCACCGAGGTGAATTTGAGCAACCAAGGCACCAGCGACTCCGGCAGTTCCGCGGTCGCGGTCGTGGAAGCCGCCTTGTCACCCTTGGCCGCGCCACTGGCGTCCGCAGTTGTGGCACTGTTATCGGTTTGGGCCTCTTTATCGTTTTGCACCAGGGTCGTGGCCGTCGACAGCGACGCGTCCGACGTGCCGCTGCTGCCCCCCCCCGCCACCATCGAGCGACAGGGTGGCCGCGGTCGCCGCCGCCGCCGGGTCGGCCTGGGACAGCACCTTGTACGCCGCCCCCATTTCACTGACATATTTCGCCAACTCGGCCCGGCTGCCGTGCAGCAGCAGCGCCTTGAGGCCAGCCAGAAGATTGATCAGCTTGTCCTCCGTCGCCTGCTTGGTGTCGGTATTCTGCTCGAACAAAGGATGAAGATCGCTCATGGCGGCGATCGCACCCCGGGTGTCGACGGGTTTCCCGCCGGACGCGGTCGTCGCCGCTTCCGTCTGCGGTGCGGCGGCAGCGGCGCGGATCTTTGCCAGAGCATCGCTCCACGCGACGATCAGGTCGGACTGGGCCCTTGTGGCCGCACTGAGTTCCAATACCATCAGCATCTCCCCTACGATACCATCCTGGAACCGGGATCCGGCGACGGCCCGCCCTGGTTCACACGAAGAACGTTAACGCCATGCGTCCCTCCGGCGGCGTCGCCGGTCTAAGACGCCGGACCGGCATGCAGCCCGCTGACAAACAACTCAACCCCGAAGATCATGTCGCGGGTCGCCTTGTGAGGCCCCAGACGCTCACCTGGTTCTGTTGCACGCGCTCGCCATCCGCCGTATCGGCATGGGCATGAGCTTGGTTCTGATGTTGAAGGCGGCGCAGAACGATGCGCGTGAGCTTCAGCAACTCAACATCCGATGCCGGCGTTAAATGGGTTGGCGACACCGTGGAGGTCGTCGTCGCCGCACCCTGTGCGGATCTCCCCAAGACCGCGCCGCCCTTGCCGGGGGTCCCGACGGCACTGGCGATCAGCGCCTGTGCCCCGTTTTCCATCAAAAGTGCGTTGCCGGCGGCGTCCGTCAAACGGCGCCCGGCCGCGGACAAATCGGCGGTCATGCCAATATCGGCATCACCGCCATTGTTCACCGCCTTGTAAGCCGCCTTGATTTCCGTGATATATTTTGCCAGATCGGGCGCATTGCCGTGCAAGATCATTTCTCGCAATGTCTGCAGCAACTCGACAAGCTTGATCCGCGCCGCCTGTACCGGATCCGCAGACTTTACGACCGATCCGGCGCCGTCCGGGTCGGTTTGCGCCGGTGTCTGGCTGGTGTCATCGAGAATACGAACCCACAGCAACACGCTCTGCGATTGGGCCGTTGTGACCCCACCGGGCTGTGACACCATCACCATCCCCTTTGCGGTACCGTTCTGGAACCTCGGCGGGGCATAGCATACGCCGGTCCGGCGTCTCGATAAAGGAAATCCCGGCCGCCGCTACGCGGATAGCACGCAATTCGCCGCGGCGACCTCACTCAGAAAGCGATAACTGTCCTTTGGCGTCCGGATCAGCGACTCATAGTCGACCCGGACGATGCCAAAGCGCTTCGAGAGGCCGAACGCCCATTCGAAATTGTCGAGGAGACTCCAGCACAGGTATCCCTTTATATTGCAACCCTGGGTGAGAGCGCGCCCGACGGCGATGATATGGTCCTTCAGGAACGCGACTCGCTCGGCATCATGGATCGCGCCATCAGCATCGACCCGATCATCATAGGCGGCGCCGTTTTCGGCGATGAACACCGCGGGATTGCCCTCATTGGCACGCAATGACATCAGCAGATCGTACAAGCCGTCGGGCTGCACCGGCCAGGCCATCGCGGTCCAGCGATCGCACCGGGCATCACCCCAACCAACCGCGAACGGCCGCCCCGGCTCATGCTTCATCGTCATGCGCGAGTAGTAATTGATCCCCAGAAGGTCGATTGGAAAGCGGATTGCCGCCTCGTCGCCCGGTTCGACCATCGGCGCCATCGCCGCCGCCAACAGCGATGGGATCCGGCCATGCAACACGCCATCGAGCGCCACCCGGTTCCACACCGCGTCCCACCGCGCCGCCGCAGCGACATCCTCGGGGCGGTCGCTCTCAGGGCGGGACGGTTGCAGGTTGAGAACCGTCCCCAACCGCATCCCGGCATGCTCCGCCGCGATCGCGCGCAGCGCCGCACCCTGGGCCAGGTTCTGATGGTGTAGCGCCCGCAGGATACCGGTCTCCCCCAGTGTCAGTCCCGGCGCGTGGTCACCCGTGCCATAGCCGTTGATCGCCACGACATTCGGTTCATTCAGCATCATCCAGTCCTTGACCCGATCGCCGAGGCGCCGGGTCATGATGCTGGCATAGTCGGCAAACGGCGCCACGATCGCCCGGTTCTGCCAACCGCCGCGATCCTCGAGAGGCTGGGGCAAATCCCAGTGATACAGGCAGGCCAGGGGACGGATCCCGGCGGCCAGCAGCCCATCGACCAGCCGGTCGTAGAAATCGAGCCCCCGCTCATTGACCGCCCCGGTTCCGGCCGGAACAATCCGCGGCCAGGCGATCGAAAAGCGATAGGCATTGAACCGGGCCTGCCGGATCAGGGCGATATCCTCGGCCCAACGATGATAATGGTCGCAGGCGATCGCGGCGCTGGAGCCATCCTGGATGCGGCCGGCGGCGGTAAAACGGTCCCAGATGCACGGACCGCGGCCATCGGCGTCCAGCGCCCCCTCGATCTGGTAGGCGGCCGTCGAGGCCCCCCAAAAGAAATCCGACGGAAATGTGAGCATAGCCATGGTCCGATGACCTCCCCCTGCTGATTTTCGCGCCGCCGCGATGATACGTAGCGCAACTGTCAAAATCGCGAAACGCAAGCGATTGGTTAACACAAGAGCTTTAAGATAAATTGACCGGGGGGACGGAAATTCCGGAAACGGCAGACAAGAACGACCGTGACAATGGTACCACTGAAGACCTTGAGCGATCTGGCCCAGGCCCTGCGTGCTTTCACCCGGCTGGCCGGGGGCTATTGGGTCAGCGACAAGAACAGCACCCCGCGCTGGTTGGCCCTGGCCCTGGTTGCCCTGACCCTGTGTCAGGTTACCGTGCCCATCCTGATCAATCTCTGGAGCAAACGGCTCTTCGATGCGCTGGAGCAGCACTCGATGAACCACCTGCTGGCAATGATCGGCGCCGTGGGCGTCATTATTGCCTTCAGCGTCACCACAACCGCCCTGCATCTGCGAATCAAGCGGCGTTTGCAGTTGGGATGGCGACGCTGGTTGACCAAGAAGCTGCTGGATCGATGGCTGTCGCGCGCCCGCCACTACCAGATCGCGTTCGCCCCCGGCGAACATGACAATCCGGACGGCCGGATCGCCGAGGATGTCCGGATCGCCACCGAGGCCGCGATCGATCTGACCCTGTCGCTGACCTATTGCGTCCTGTTGCTGATCGGCTTCACCAAGATTCTCTGGACCTTGTCGGGTGCACCCCTGGTCACGATCGCCGGTTTGTCGATCCATGTTCCGGGCTACCTGCTGTATCTGGCCCTGGTCTATGCCGGAATCGCGACAACCATCGCCCACAAGCTGGGACGCCCTCTGGTTTCGGTCGCCAATCGGCGCCAGGGCAACGAGCAGGACTTCCGTTTCGGCCTGGTGCAGGTCCGGGAACACGCCCAGGCGATTGCCCTGATGCACGGCGAAACCACGGAACGCCACCGGCTCACCAGCCTGTTCGCCGGGGTTCGCGACGGGTGGAATGGCCAGACCCATGCCCTGTCCAATATGATGATGTTTTCGGCAACCTATGCGGTGCTCTCGGCGGCCGTGCCGTTTCTGGTCGCGGCACCCCGCTATATCATTGGGGCGATCACCCTGGGCGTGCTGATGCAGACGGCCCAGGCGTTCCAGCAGGCGGTCGGGGCGCTGTCCTGGCCGATCGACAACCTGCCCCGGGGCGCCGAATGGAAGGCCTCGGTCGAACGGGTATTGAGCCTGGAGACCGCGCTGCGGCGGCTCACCGACGAAATCCGCGGCCATGGCATCGTCGTCAACAGTGCGACACAATACCGTTCGCTGGTTTTCGACAAGGTTGCGATCGCCGATGCCGTCGGCACCCTGCTGATCGAACCGTTCAGCATCGAGATCCGGCCCGGCGAGCGGGTGCTGGTCGACGGCGAGCCGCGCGCCGCGGTCCGATTGTTCCGCGCCGTCGCCCGCGCCTGGCCCTGGGGACAAGGCACCATTGGCCTGCCGTCGCACACCCGGGTGTTCTTTGTCCCCGACCGCCCGTTTCTGCCCCGTGCCACGCTGCGCGGCGTCCTGAGCTACCCCGCTGACCCCGAAACCGTGGGCAGCGGGATCGCCCAGAGCGCGCTGTCGCGGGTCGGGTTGGACTATCTGTACCCGGAACTCGACGAAACCCTCAATTGGGACGAAATCCTCAACGCCGCAGAGCAACAGCGGCTCAGCTTCGCCCGAATCCTGGTGCGCCGGCCCGATTGGATCTTCCTGGAACACGCGACCGACTCCCTCGACGCCGGGACGCAGGCCGCGATGCTGCGGCTGATCATCGACCAGTTGCCGCGGGCGACGCTGATGACGATCGGCGGTCACGACGGCCTGGAGGCCTTTCACCATCGCAAACTGGTGTTGCAGCGCAACGCGGGAATTACCCGGCTGCGGGAGGAACCCATCGACCGCGCGGCGGCCCAATGACCACTGTCGCGCTTTCAGCCCCCGTCCCCCCCCCCCCCAGCCCGAGCAGGAGATCGCCACACCATGACCCTGATCACGATGGAGAGCCGGCCGGAACCGGAAGCCGCGCTTGCCGCCTGGGCGCGCAGCCTGCCCCCGGATTTCGTCTGGGGCGTTTCAACCTCGGCCTATCAGATCGAAGGCGCCGCGGCCCGTGATGGCCGCGGACCCAGCATCTGGGATCTGCGCTGCCGCGTGCCCGGCGGGGTCGCCAATGGCGACACGGGTGATGTCGCCTGTGACCATTATCACCGCTATGCCGAAGACATCGCGCTGATGCGGACCATCGGGGTCGCGGCCTACCGGTTTTCCGTGTCCTGGCCGCGCCTGTTGCCGCGCGGTCGGGGAGCGATCAACCCGGCCGGGCTCGATTTCTACGACCGGGTCATCGACGCGACGCTGGAGGCCGGGATCGAGCCCTGGCTGTGCCTGTATCATTGGGATTTGCCCCAGGCGCTTCAGGACCTCGGCGGCTGGGCTCATCGGGATTGCGCCGGCTGGTATGCCGATTATGCGGCATTGTGCGCGCGGCGCTATGGTGACCGGGTCCGGCGCTGGATCACTTTCAATGAATTCTCCGTTTTCACGCTGTTTGGTTACGCGATTCCCTGGGCCGCGCCGGGAATTGTCGATCGAACCCAGCATCTGCGGGCGATCCACCACGTCAATCTGGCCCACGGTGCCGGTGTCGATGTGTTACGGGCCCTGGTGCCCCACGCCTCGATCGGTGCGATCCACAATCGCCAGTGCGTGATCGCGGAGGGTGGACGCGCGGAGAACCAGGCTGCCGCGGCGCTGCTGGACGAACATTGGAACCTGGCCTTTCCCGATCCGCAACTCCGGGGGCACTATCCGCCGCAGGTTGCCGCCGCGATCGAGCCCCATGTCCAGGCCGGCGACATGGCCCGGATCTGCCGACCTGTCGATTGGATCGGGCTCAACCACTATGGCCCGATCTTCGCCAAGGCGGACCCGACGACGACCTGGGGCTATGGCTGGGGCGCGGCACCGCCGGATTCGCCAACCTATGACATCGGCTGGGCGGTCTTCCCGGACGCGTTCCGCGACGAGTTGCTGGAGCTGACCCGGCGCTATCGGGTTCCGATCTTCGTCACCGAAAATGGCTGCGGTGGCAGCGACAGCCCCGATGGTTCCGGACGCGTTGCCGACCCCCATCGCGTCCGCTATCTGTCGCTCTATATCGAGGCGATGCGGGCGGCGATGAACGCCGGAGCCGATGTCCACGGCTATTTCGTCTGGTCGCTGCTGGACAATTTCGAGTGGGGCAGTGGCTATGGGCCGCGGTTCGGCCTGGTCCATGTCGATTTCGCGACCCAGCGCCGAACCCTCAAGGACTCGGCGTTCTGGTACAGCGCGCTGATCGGCAATCGCCAGGGCTGACGCATTCCGGCGGGCGCTGCGACGGGCGAATGAACCCGGAGAGCTGGTTCATTCGCCCGCCGGTGTTAGACCAGTCGCGCCGGCGCCTGAGGCTTCGCTTTGATCGGTCACGATCAAAGCGGATTGGTGTTAGCCGGCGACCCCGATCTCGCTCGCCACTTGGCGAATGACGCTGCGGAGCTGCTCGGTATCATGGTGGAATTGGCGGATGCCCTCGGCGAGTTTTTCGGTCGCCATGGCATCCTGGTTCAGGGCCCAGCGGAACGACTCCTCGTCGCTCGGCAGCCGCTTGATGGTCTTGGCCTTGCTTGCCACCGGATCAAGCCGGCGAGCCACCGGCCCGACCTCCGTCTGCATCTGCTGCAACAGCGCGGGGCTGACGGTCAGGCGATCGCAACCGCTGACGCCCTCAACCTGAGCAACGCTGCGGAACGATGCTCCCATCACGATCGTCGCATAGTCGAAGTGACGGTAATAGTCGTAGATGTCACGCACCGACGCCACGCCCGGATCGCTGTCGACATCGTAGGTCTTGCCGGTGCTCTTGACGTACCAATCCAGAATCCGGCCGACAAACGGCGAGATCAGGAAGACCCCGGCCTCGGCACAGGCGACGGCCTGAGCCATGCTGAACAGCAGCGTCAAGTTGCAATGGATACCGCGGCGCTCCAGGACTTCGGCGGCCCGGATGCCTTCCCAGGTCGCGGCAATCTTGATCAGGATCCGGTCACGGCTGACGCCGAGTTCCTGATACAGGGCGATCAGGCGTTCGGCCTTGGCGATCGTCGCCGCGGTATTGAACGACAGGCGGGCATCGACCTCGGTCGAGACGACGCCGGGGACGATCTTGGTGAGTTCGGTGCCGAAATTGACCGCCAGGCGATCGAGCGCCAATTCCAGACCTTCCTCTGGCGCGTCGGCGACGGTCGCGCTCCAGCGGATCGCGTCTTCGACCAGCGGCTTATAGGCCGGGATCTTGGCGGCCTTGAGAATCAAGGACGGGTTTGTCGTGCAATCCTGCGGCGCGAAGGCACGAATCGTGTCGATGTCACCGCTATCGGCGACGATGACGCTGTAGCGCCGTAGTTGGCTGAGCTTGTCTTCCATGGTCGTCTGGCCTTCCAGATTTGAAATCCAAAAACCCGATCTCATTGATCAAGACCGATGGTCCTGATCAATGAGATCGCCTCCCGATACCGCGGGCATTGATTGGCGGTTGTCTGGCCCGCTGAACCAGACCGGACGTCCCTGCCCCGGGACCCCCGCTATAGCGCAACCGGACGCCGCCGTCGATGGCCGGCCCCGGGTCAAGGCCCCGGTCAAAGCCCCGGTCAAAGCCCCGGTCAAAGATCGTGCGTCTTGTGGCTATGACCGGGGCCGTCACCAATCATGCGGCCCAACGCCCAGATGCGCGCCGCAACACATTGGGAACATTGCAGCCCGTCCTCATCAACGCAGGGCTTGTTGGGGTAAAGCTGATAATCGCGCCGATAGCGGCCCGGCGTGTTGTTGGGCATGAAGACATTGGCGCCGCGCTGCAGGCAGAGATCCCGGCCCTCGTGCGGCAGGATGGCGTCGAAGGCCGTCGTCGCCGGAATATGACTATCGGGATTGACCAGGCGCAACACGGCCATTGCGACGAAATACATCGCCGTGTCCTCGGCATAGGCGTTGGCCTGGCTCGCCAGCGGCGTACCGGGATGAGAGATGAACGGACCAATCCCGATCATGTCGAGGTCAAGGTCGCGACACAGCAAGATGTTGTCGGCCAGAATGCCGAGGGTCTCCCCCGGGACCCCGATCATGAAACCACTGCCGACCTGGACGCCCAGCGAACGGAGATCGTGCAGGCAGCGCAGCCGCTCTTCGAGGGTGCAGTCGGGATGCAAGTAGCGAAACAGCTTCGGGTCGCTGGTCTCGAAACGCAGCAGATAGCGGTCCATGCCGCAATCGCGCCATTGCGCATAAACCGACCGGGGCCGGTTGCCCGCCGACAGCGTCACGGCCAGATCGGTCGTTTCCTTGATGCGGCGGACGATTTCGCCGATGCGCCGGTCCTCCGCGGCGGATGCAAGCTCCCCCGATTGCAGCACGATCGTTTTCTGCTGCCACCGCGCCATCCGTCCGGCGACATCGAGGATCTCGTCCAGCTCCATCCGGTAGCGACGGGTCGGTTCAGCGGAGCGGCGGATACCGCAATACAGGCAATCATTGGTGCAGATATTGGAGAATTCGACAATCCCCCGCAGAAACACGTCGTCGCCCATCCGCGCCCGGCGCAGGCTGTCGGCTGCGGCAAACAGCGCGGCGCGCGGCAACGCCAGAAGATCGAGAACGGCCCGGCGATCGAGGTGTCGGGCCTCATCGATCCAGCGGGCGACATCACCAACATCGGGGATCATCGTTTCGATCATGGCATCCGGTTTCTGCGCAAAAACCCAGGAAATTGATATATTGCCGAAGTATCTTCGTCAATATAAACATCGCAGCACTGGTAATAACCACGATGTCGAAATATTCCGGTCCCCGTGATCACACAGGGGCCCCGGCACCGGCAGCGACGCGTCGATACAGTCGTTCTTTTTTCCCGGAGAGCAACCCTGGGGGCCAGCGCTCGCCGGCCCCCTTTTTCACCTGTTCCCGCCGCACGCATTTGCCGGGGACCCGGCGCGGGGACCGCGCGCACGGCCCCGGGCGCAACCGTCAGGCCTTGGGCGCCGGCGTGGCGCTCGCGCCATCGACCGCCCGGCCCAGGATCCGGGCCGTGTGCCGTGCGATCATCCGCTCCTCGTCGGTGGGGATGATCAGGACGGGAATCCGGCTCGACGCGCTCGAGATCCGCGGGGCCTTGCTCTGGTTGGCGTTCTGGTCGATCTTGACGCCCAGCCATTCCAGCTTGGCACCGACGCGGGCGCGCACCGGCGGCGAATTCTCACCGATCCCGGCGGTGAACACGATCGCGTCGAGGCCGCCCATCGAGGCCGCCATGGCGCCGATCTGCTTGGCGACGTTGAAGCAGAACAGCTCCACCGTCTCCGCCGCCCGCGGATCATCGCTTTCCAGTAGGACACGCATGTCGTTGGAAATCCCCGACACGCCCAAAAAGCCCGATTGATGATACAGCAGCTTCTCCAGCTCGTCGGCGCCCATCCCTTTTTCGCGCATCAGATACAACAGGATGCCGGGATCGACGATGCCGGGCCGGGTGCCCATCGGCACGCCTTCCAGAACCGTGAAGCCCATCGTGGTGTCAACACCACGGCCGGCGTGGATCGCGCACAGGCTGGAGCCGTTGCCGAGATGACAGACAACGACGTGGCCGTCGGCCAGATCCGGCTCGATCTGACGCAACCGGTAGGCGACATACTCGAACGACAGGCCATGGGCGCCGTAGCGCCGGACGCCTTCGTCGGTGAGGGCGCGCGGCAGCGCATAGGTTTGCGCCGCGAGCGGCATGTCATGATGGAAGGCACTGTCAAAGCAGGCGACCTGCGGCAACGCCGGATGCAGATCACGAATCGCGCGAATCGCGGCAATGTGATGGGGTTGGTGCAACGGTGACAGCGGCACCAGACGCTCCAACCCTTCCAGCACCGCCTCGGTCACCAGAACCGGATGGGCGAATTCCCGACCCCCGGCGACGACGCGGTGTCCGACCGCGAGCAGCCGGGCCGAACCGAGGCGTTCGGTGATCCAGTCCAGCGCAAAGCGCAGCAACGTCGGACGATCCGAAGCCTCGTTCGCCGACCAGGTGCGATCAGCCAACACATGGCGTTGGGCGTCCTTGGCCTGAAAACTGGGCTGGGTGCCGATACCGGCGATCTGGCCGTTGAAGACGGCCTCCAGACCGCCGGTTTCCAAGGCCTGAAACACTGAGAATTTCAGGCTGGAAGACCCGGCATTGACGATCAGATAGGCGTCGTTGTGGCTCATAGAATTCTCATTCCGCTGCTAATGCAAGATTTGGCGCTGGAACCACGACCGCCCCGGCATCACGCCCCGGACCCGTCGGCTCGACATTGTCGGGTCGGCGCCACGGCCAGCCACCATCGCGGTTTTGGCGGGGCCCGAGCCTGGAAGGAATGCCCTGGGACCGGGCGGTTTCGCCAGCGATGGCATTGTCGTTTCGAGGGACTGACTGGGCAAAGATAAGAGACTCTCCCGACCGCGGGTCAATGGCAAATGCTGTACTGCGTCATTCCGCCGGCACGAAAAAATTGTGGATTCCGTTCGAGCGACATCTTATTAGATAGCTAACGGCACGACCAGGGCGCTTCGGGTCCGCCGCACTTTAGTGCCGAAACAGCGGTTGTCATTTTGGCGACGAAGCGTTGGGCTTTCGCCCAAACCCAACGGGGGCAATGCCCCAGACCCCTTTGTTTTTGTCAAAATAGAGGGGGGGGGTCGGGGTTCACCCCGAGCGGGTGCGAGCGGCAGCCCGCGGGCCGACAGCCAAAATGAGAACGGCTGGTGCCGAAGCCCTGCGCTCGATTGTTGCTGGAATTCCCGGCATTGTGCGATAAAATAGTATGCCCTCCCACGGTTCGTGCGATCGCGGCACCTCGTGCCAATAGCGCGGAAATCGTTGAGGATGAATGCATTTCGACGACGACGAAGGATTAAATGGCGCGAGTTGCACAAGGCAATGTGAACCCTGACCACGAAGCCGCTATTGTCGGCAAAATGGCCAAACTTCTGGCGAGCGACATCAGAAAGATGGAGCAGCAAGCGCTTAGCGACACAATCAAGACATTTCTTCATTACAATAGAGCGCGGGAAGCCTACCTTTCAATCCAGGGTTTAATTTCAACGATTACCGAACGGATTCCCGCCGCGGAAGCCGCGTTGCCCGATGGTTTTGCCACCTGGGTGATCCGCTGCAAATTGCGGGCGCTTTCGGCCTTCACCCGGATCTGTCACGGCTTTTTTCGCAATCCGCCCCTGACCTTGACCCATAGCCTCGGCGCCTGGGACATCCTGTCGGAGGAACGGCGCAATTTCGACGCCGTGATGCAGTATTTCGATTCCATGATCATGGAGGCCGGCATCGACGACAAGACCGCCGATGCCCTGGAAGAAACCCGGGTGCAGATCGAAGACATTCTCGGCATGCTGGAACAGCTTTTGACATCCAGCCCCAAACGCCTGGAAGAGTTCGAATAGGCTCCGCGTCCCGTGGCGCGCGGTCGCCGTCGCGACCGCCGGCCCGTCGGGACGCTTCAACGGTCGTGGTGCACCCCGCCGCGGCCGGTCGGCCAGCCCTGGGCGCCAACCAATGGCACGAAGGAGACCGCGGCACCGGCGCGCTGGTCGAACTGATCACCGCGGCGGCGCACCACGACCAAGCGCTGCCCCCGGATGCCGAGATCCCCGACCGGGATCACCAGCCGGCCACCATCGGCCAGTTGACCGCGCAGCGCCATCGGAACCGCCGGCGCCGCCGCCGCAACCAGAATGACGTCGAAGGGTCCCTGTTCCGGCCAGCCCAGCGAACCATCCCCGGTGCAGACCTCGACATTGTCGATCCCCAGCGCCGCCAGCCGCAACCGGGCCGTCTCCGCCAGGGCCGGCAGGCGTTCAATGCTGAAGACCCGGGCCACCAGGCGGCTCGCCACCGCGGCGGCATAGCCGGAACCGGTGCCGACATCGAGCAGACGATCGCCCGGCGCCACCGCGGCGTCTTGCAGCATCTCCGCAACGACAAGAGGTTGCGAGATGGTTTGTCCCTGGTCGATGGGCAGGGCCTGATCGGCATAGGCCTCATGCTGCAACGCCACCGGAACAAAAAGTTCCCGCGGGATCGTCCGCATGGCGTCGAGGATCCGGGGATCGTGAATATCCCGCCGGGCCAACTGATCCTCGACCATGCGCCGGCGATCGTCTTCGAACCCCGCCAGCGGGCGCTGATCCATCGTCGGCATGGCTGCCGCCCCCTCGTGAAACCGCCTGTGCCGCGCGCCGTCAAGCCGAGGGTCACCTGGAAATGACTGTTGCGCTCAGACCCTGCGCCGGCTTCAGCCCTGGTCGCGTCGCCGCGTGAAACCGCTGAGCGCCACCTCGTCGAACATGGTATTCTCAATCCGGCGCAGCCGCTCCTGTTCGCGGCGGTCGCGGGCTTCCTGCGCCAACTCGTAGCGCTTCAATTCCTGGAACGCCTCGGCAATCTCCTCCGTTGCCGCCTCGATCTGCTTTTTGACCTGGAGGACCGAATCCTGAAGCCGTTTGCCCCGCGTGATCGCCATTCGGGCGTAGGCGGGGTAACTGACGGCGAACTCGGTATTGCTGCGGGCGATCTGCTTTTCCGCAATGATCTCGGCTTCCAGGCGCTGGGCCTCCTGCGCCAAACGATCGGCCAGGGCCTGCAATTCGGCCAGGGCGCGCCGCTTTTCGTCGAGCTTGAATTTGTTCACCCGGATCAGGGTATGAAGCTCGCTCATCGGCCGCCCGCCTTGGCCCCGGTCCCGTTCAGGATCGCGGCGAGTTGGGCGTAGCCGTCGGCAAGGCTGCAGGCCTCGGTCTTGCCCTGGCGCAGGAAGCCTTCCAGGGCCGGATTGTACTGAATCGCCTCGTCCACCGCGGCATCCGAACCACGCCGATAGGCGCCGAGCCTGATCATCTCGGCCATGTCCTCATAGGAACTCATCAAGCGCCGGGCCCGTTGTACCAGTGCATTCTCCGCATCGGTGTTACAGCCGGGCATGGTTCGCGACACGCTGCGTAGAATGTTGATCGCGGGATAGCGGCCGCGCTCACCGATCCGGCGCTCCAGCACGATATGTCCGTCAAGAATACCACGAACCGCGTCGGCGATCGGCTCATTATGATCGTCGCCATCGACCAGCACGGTAAACAGACCCGTGATGGTCCCGGTGCCCGTCCCCGGTCCGGCGCGCTCCAGCAAACGCGGCAACTCGGCAAAGGTCGTCGGGGGATAGCCTTTGGTGGTCGGCGGCTCCCCGGCAGACAGGCCGATTTCGCGTTGCGCCATGGCGAATCGGGTGATGCTGTCCATCATGCACAGCACGTCCTTGCCCTGATCGCGGAAATATTCGGCAATGGCCATCGTCGTGTACGCGGCCTGACGCCGCATCAAGGGCGCCTCATCCGACGTCGCGACGACAACGACACTCTTGGCCATACCCTCGGGGCCCAGGTCGCCTTCGATGAATTCCTGAACCTCGCGGCCCCGTTCACCCAGCAGACCGATCACGGCGACCTCGGCCGAGGAGTATTTGGCCAGCATCGACATCAGCACCGATTTACCGACGCCGGAACCGGCGAAGATGCCCATGCGCTGCCCCCGGCAACAGGACAGAAAGGTATTGATCGCCCGTACCCCAAGATCGATCTTGGCGCCGACCCGCTTACGGGCATGGGCCGGGGGCGGACTGGCGCGGACAGCGACACCCACCGATCCCGGCAACAACGGGCCCTTGCCGTCGATCGGCTCGGCCAGGGCATTGACCGCGCGCCCCAGCCAGCTGACATCCGGGAAGACCTCGGGCCGTCCGTCGGCGACCTCGGCCCGACACCCCAGACCAATCCCGTCGAGCGAGCCCAACGGCATGACCAGGGCCCGACCCTGGCGGAAGCCAACCACCTCGCACGGAACACGACGGCCGCCCCGCGCCATCAGAATGCACCGGTCACCGATCGACAGCGCGCGCTCCACGCCACCGACCTCGACCAGCAACCCCAGCACCGCAGCGACACGACCAAAAACGTGATAGTCCGGCAGCCGTTCGATTTCCTTGATGAAAAGGCTCTGCGATGCGTCCACGATCCATCTTCCTGTCAGGGTTCGTGCGTCGGCAATGTCAAGCAGCGCACCGCGTGCCGCGCCGGCAGCGTGGCAACCCCCCCGCCGTGCCGGCGCTGACGATAGCATCCCTGCGGCGAATTTGCGCCCCCCTGTCGTCCGGAGCGTAGGATAGAATGCTTAACTTCAGGTAAAGCTGTCGTAGCCATGGCGTAAAGGCGAATCATTTGTTAAGATCGTCCTGCGCGCCAATCCAACGCTAGCCACCTGGTCGGACAACCCTTTTCTCAGGAACGTGCCATGCGGGTTCTGCTGGTTGAAGACGACACGCTGGTCGCGAAAAGCATCGAATTGATGCTCCAGACGGAAGGTTTCATTGTCGATTCAACCGATCTCGGCGAGGACGGCCTGGAGATCGGCAAACTCTACGACTATGACATCATCATTCTCGATCTGATGTTGCCCGATATCGACGGCTATGAGGTGCTGCGCCGCCTGAGATCGGCGCGGGTCGCGACGCCGATCCTGATCCTGTCCGGCCTTTCGGAAATGGACAACAAGATCAAGGGTCTCGGTTTTGGCGCCGACGACTATCTGACCAAACCGTTCGACAAGCGTGAGTTGATCGCCCGCATTCATGCCATCGTTCGGCGCAGCAAAGGCCATTCGGACAGCGTGATCCAGACCGGGAAGCTGTCGGTCAATCTCGACACAAGAACGGTCGAGGTCAACCACCAACCGTTGCACCTCACGGGCAAGGAATACGGCATCCTGGAATTGCTGTCTCTGCGCAAGGGCACAACCTTGACCAAAGAGATGTTCCTGAACCATCTCTATGGCGGCATGGATGAGCCGGAACTGAAGATCATCGACGTGTTCGTCTGCAAGCTGCGCAAGAAGCTGGCTCAAGCCAGCCAGGGTGAAAACTATATCGAGACGGTCTGGGGCCGTGGCTACGTGCTGCGCGATCCCCAGGCGGCGGACAGCGTTCAGGCATAGCGGCCGGGCGGCGCTGGTCGCGCCTCCCCTACCCTCGGCTCGCGATCACCGCAGCGCGATCACCGCAGGATGTATCCCGACGGCCTGTCGCCGCCGGGACTGCAACCGGCGCAAACCGAGACATTGATCGACAAGACAATGGCTGACAAGACAATGATCGAGAGGACGTGGCAGCGGAGCTTTTGACGGAACCGGCGCGCGGTCTATCCAGGGCGCCTACGCGCGCTGCGCCGCCGCCGTGTTGAGAACGTAGAGGCCCCGCTGGTTTTCCATGGGCTTGAAACAGTCGGTAATCCCCAGCACCGTCTCGGCGCCGCCCAGATACAGGATGCCGTCCGACGGCAGCAGGCGCACCATATTCTCAAGCACCTGCGTCTTGGTTGGCTGGTCAAAATAAATCAACACATTGCGGCAAAAGATGACGTCGAACTGCCCCAGCCCTGACAGATCTGACAGCAAATTGAACTCACGAAAACTGATCATCTGGCGCAGCTTGTCGTCAATCTGCCATTTGTCGCCAATCTGCTTGAAATATTTGATCAGATAGGTGATGGGGAGGCCCCGTTGCACCTCGAACTGGCTATAGAGGCCGGCACGGGCTTTTTCGACCATTTCGCCCGAGATATCGGTGCCGATAATTTCGACCCGCCAGCCATGCAGCTTGGCCGCCTCGTCGCCCAGGACCATCAGCAGGGAGTAGGCTTCCTGGCCACTGCTGCAGGCGGCCGACCAGATGCGGATGTGCTTGCGAGCCTGACGGCTCTGCAGCAGGGCCGGCAGCACGACCTGACGAAATTGGTCGAACGGCTTCTGGTCCCGGAAGAAGCTCGATTCGTTGGTCGTCATGGCCTCGGTAATGTCGCGGAGCAGCGCCTCGTCGCGACGGGTCCGGATCGTTGTCGCCAACTCATCCAGGCCCTTGATATTCCATTTCCGGGCAACCGGCATCAACCGCGATTCGAGCAGATAGGCCTTGTCCCGTGACAACACCAAGCCAGAGCGCTGCTTCAGCAGAGCGCTGAACATGTCGAAATCCTCGACCTTCATAGTGCCGTCCTCGACGCGATCTTTCGGAGGGCAGGTCCGACTTCAACCAGGGGCAAAACCGCATTGCAGATGCCTGCCGTTGCCACCGCCCCCGGCATACCCCAAACGACGCTGCTGGCCTCATCCTGTGCGATCACGATACCGCCGGCCGCCGCGACCTGCTCGCAACCGCGCAGGCCATCCTGGCCCATACCGGTCAGAATCGCGGCCAGGACCCGTCGGCCATAGATTTTGACGATGCTGCGGACCATCGGATCAACCGACGGCCGACAGAAATTTTCCGGTGGATCCTTGTTCAGGGAAATCACCGTGCCACCATTGCGGCTGGCCAGGGTCATATGAAAATCACCGGGTGCGATGTAGACCCGCCCCCCCACCAGCGGTTCGCCGTCCTTGCCCTCGGCACAGACGCAGCCGCATTGCCGTGAAATATGCTCCGCC
The DNA here is from genome assembly GCA_031291675.1 of Azospirillaceae bacterium. GTDB lineage: Bacteria > Pseudomonadota > Alphaproteobacteria > Azospirillales > Azospirillaceae > JARLIO01. Next base: position 45,245 of record JARLIO010000030.1, on the reverse strand, counting down.
AGGATCATGGTGAAGGTCGCCGGCATATGCTGCGTGATCAGGATCGGCTGCGGCACACCGCCACGGAAATGGGACAAGACCTCGAACAGGGCCTGCGGCCCGCCGGTCGAGCTGCCGATCGCGATGATGTCCGGACGTCCCTGCAGAGGCATGTCCCGCAGCACGATCGGCGGCGCAACCGGCTTGACCCGCGCCGAGAACGGCGCAATGCCGGTGCCGCCGGAGGTGACCGGCGCCAAGGGCCGGGCGCCACGATCGCCCATGCGATTGCGCGATCCGGCGCGGCGCGCCGCGGCGCCGAGAACCTTGACCTTCGACACCAGTTCGCGCTTGAACACGTCAGCGCCGCTCAACTCCCGGGTCGAGGACGGTTTGGGAACATAGTCGGCGGCACCGGCCTGCAACGCCCGGATGCTGATGTCAGCGCCCCGCGCGGTCAAAGTCGAGGCCATGATGATCTTGACCGCCGGATCGACCGCGATCAGCTTCGGTAACGCTTGCAAACCATCCATCACCGGCATTTCGATATCGAGCACGATGACATCGATGCTTTGCCGTTGCAGACTATTGATCGCCATCTGGCCGTCGCCGACCGATGCCACGACCCGCAATTCCGGATCATTCTCGAGGGCACGCGATAACAGGCCCCGAATCACGGCCGAATCATCGACGACCATGATCCGAACCGGATCATCCGCTGAAACCGAGCCAAGCGGCGAGGAATGCACAGGAGAACTGAACCTACCGGGAAGATCCGCCATCAGGTGTCCTTAACGCTCAAAGCAAGCCGACCTGGGCAAACTTGGTCTGAATGATGTCGGTATCGAACGGCTTCATGATGTACTCGTTCGCGCCGGCGCTCAGAGCCTCCTGAATATGGGCCAGATCATTTTCGGTTGTACAGAAAACAACCTTTGGATGATCCCCTCCCGTCATCTTGCGCAAACGTCGAAGGAATTCGATTCCCGACATCACCGGCATGTTCCAGTCGAGCAGAATGGCATCGGGCATCCCCCGAACACACACCTCCATCGCCTGCTTGCCATCTTCGGCCTCAGAGCAGATAAAGGCCAACTCTTCCAGGATCTTGCGCGCGACCTTGCGGACGACGCGGCTATCATCAACGACGAGACAGGATTTCATCGATAAGCCTCAATTGGCGGTTGGCGGGCGTTAGGGTCACACCACCTCCATATTGGCAAAATTCAGCAGGCGCGACACGTCCAAAACAACCAGCAACGTATTATTCAAACGATAAATCCCGGTCGAGACCTCGCGCCACCGGGCGTCGAGTGTCGCGGGATTGCGTTCGAAATCGTCGCCGGACAGGCTGAGCACCTCGCCGACGCTGTCGACCATCAGGCTGTAGAGCTCGCCGCGAAAATCGACGACGATGCTCATGCCCGGCTTGTTGCCAGGGCGCCGTGGCAGGCCGAGACGAAGCCGAACATCGATCGCGGTCACGATCCGTCCGCGCAGATTCAGCGATCCCGCGACTTCCGGCGGCGCCAGCGGGATCCGGGTGATCCGCTGATTGCCCAGAACGTCCTGAACCTGGAGCACCGGAATGCCGAACATCTGCTCGGCAATCGTCATTGTCACGAAATCCTCGTTGACCGAAACCGAGATCTCGTCGTGCTTGCCCTTTTTCGCCGGCAGTTTCGTACTCATGCGGCACCTTTATGATCGGACAGGGTCTGCGACAGGCTGAACAGCAACGCGTCGCGGTCAAACTTGGCAACATAGTCGGTGAAGCCGGCCTTGCGGCCGCGCTCCAGGTCGCGCGGCGAGGCATGGGACGACAAGGCGACCAGCGGCGTGCGCATCCACCGGCTGTCCCGACGCACCGCTTCGGCGAAATCAAAACCGGTCATGCCCGGCATTTCGATGTCGCTGACGATGACGTCAAAATCCTCACCCGCTTCGTGCAGCGCCAGGGCCTCGTTGGCGCCGTCGACGGTGGTCACATGATAACCGGCAACCGACAGCAACGGCGTCAACAGATTGCGGAAGAACGGGCTGTCGTCGATCAACAGCACCCGCTTCTGCTTTTCCTCATCGAAATTGTCGGTGCGGGCCGACCCGAACCAATCCTTGTAGGCCTGGGTCAGGAAGAAGCCGGCATCGATGACATCGGTGGCCTTGCCGGCGATAATCGCGCTGCCCATCAGACCCGGCTTTTCCGACGCCAATTCGACCTGCAACCGGTCCTCGACGATGTCGACGATCTCGTCGACAACCAGCCCCATCGAACGATCGCCGTCGGCAAACACCAGCACCGGCTGACGCCCATCGTGGCGCAACTCGAACGCCGGATCGATCGGCACCAGCGGCATCAGCTTGCCACGGTATTGCACCACCGGCATGCCATTCGACAGTTCGACCGTGCCCAGGTCGACATCTTCCAGACGCGCGACCAGCGACAAGGGCACCGCTTTCGGACCCCCGGCACCGGCGCGGAACAGCAGCAGCGCCATCTTGTCGTCCTGGCGGGTGGCGTGGACCGTTGCGGCTTCGGCCGCCACGCTCTCGCCCAGCGACAGTTCCCCGGTCCCCGACGCGATGCCGTTGGGATCCAGGATCATGATCACCGAACCATCGCCGAGGATGGTATTGCCCGAGAACATTTCGATATGGCGCAGAATCGGCGCCACCGGCTTGACCACGATTTCCTCGGTGTCGAACACCTTGTCGACGATAATCCCGAAGGTATAGGTCCCGACCTGGGTGACGACGATAAAGGTCTCGTTCTGATCGTGCTCGACACCATCCAGTTTCAGCAGAGCCTGCAACGAGACCAGGGGCAGCAGCCGGTTGCGCAGGCGCAGGACCGGGGTGCCATTGATCCGTTCGATCGTGTGCTCGCTATCGGATGCCGCCCGCACCAGCTCGACGACGCTGATTTGCGGGATCGCAAAACGCTCACCGGCACACTCGACGATCAGGGCGGAAACAATGGCCAGGGTCAGCGGGATCTTGATGATGAAGGTCGAGCCCTTGCCCTGGGCCGACTTCATTTCGATCGTGCCGCCGATCTTCTCGATGTTGGTCTTGACCACGTCCATGCCGACACCGCGGCCGGAAACGCTGGTCACCTTCGCCGCGGTCGAGAAGCCGGGCTTCATGATGAATTGCTGAATCTGCTGGTCGGTCATCGCCGCCAGCTCGATCTCGGTCGCCAGACCGTTCTGGATCGCCTTGCGCTTGATGGCTTCCAGATTCAGGCCCCGGCCATCATCGGAGATCTCGATGATGATGTGGCCGCCTTCGTGATAGGCGTTGAGCGTGACCCGACCGGTCTCGCTCTTGCCGGCGCGCAACCGGTCGACCGGGGTCTCGAGCCCGTGGTCCGCCGAGTTGCGCACCATATGGGTCAGCGGATCCTTGATCAACTCCAGGACCTGGCGATCGAGCTCGGTATCAGCCCCGAGCATCTGCAGGTCGATCTTCTTGCTCAACTCATGGGCCAGATCGCGAACCAGACGCGGCAGCTTGGCCCAGGCATTGCCGATGGGCTGCATGCGCGTCTTCATGACGCCTTCCTGCAGCTCCGAGGTGACATGATTGAGACGCTGCAGCGGCGCCGCGAATTCGCTTTCCTTCTGGCTACGCAGGATCTGCAACAACTGATTGCGGGTCAGCACCAGTTCGCTGACCATCGTCATCAGATTTTCGAGCAGATCGACATTGACCCGGATGGTCTGCGCGGCCAGCGCCGACTCCTTGTTGCCCGCCTCTCGGACATCCTCGGTGCTTCCTGCCGCGGCCGGACCGTCCGGTGCGGCGCGATCATGGACGACCAGATCCTTGGCCGACGCGGTCTCGGCGACAGACGCTGACGGTGCCGAGCCAACAACGGCCGGCGTCGGCTTGCCGCCGACGGGAACTGGCGGCGTCGTGAGCACGGGTGATGGCGCGGCGGCGACCGGGGGAGGCGGCGGCGGTGGCGGAGGAGGCGGTGGCGGCGGGGTCACAGCAACCGGCGGCTGAACCTCTGCGACGACCGGCGGCGGCGCCACGGGTGCCGGTGCCGCAGCGGCTTTCGCTCGGGCCGTTGGCGACGGCAAAGGCGGACGCCCCTCGGCGATGGCATTGAGCCGGGCGATCAGTTCCGAATCCTCGCCAGGCGGCTCGGCTTCGGTCGCCTCAAGCGACGCCAGAATGCCCTTGATGGTATCGAGCGATTCCAGGATCGCCGACACCGATTCCGAGGTCACCAGCAATTCACCGTCGCGGAACCGACCCAGGACGTTTTCCGAGGCATGAGCCACCGCTTCGAGACGCGGCAATCCCAGGAACCCGCAGGTTCCCTTGATGGTGTGAACCAGACGGAAGATATTGCTCAGCAGCTCAGGGTTGTTTGGATTTTGCTCCAAACGCACCAATTCAACGTCGAGCACCGAAAGGTTTTCAGAGGTTTCCGTCAGAAATTCACTGAGCAGATCGTCCATCTCGCGTTTCCCATACCAAAATTTGTTTCGCGAAGTCGTCGCATCCCTAGCTTCGCTGGAAACTCGTCATCCAAATCACACATCCGAAGCCCTGCCCGCCAACTGGCCGCTGCCGAACCCCCTCATCCTGAGGTCACGCGCATCGGGGCTTGAGATTGGATATACCAGACCGCGCCCGACCACCCAATCTTCAAGCCACCCGAACGTTGACAAATACTGATTAAAAGTCCCTTACCATTTTCGCGCCAACGCAGCGATAATACGCGACGCCCTTGATCCTTTTGACGGGGCTGCGTGACGCGCCACGCCGACCCCGCAACAGGATCGACCGCCAGCGAGCGGCCCCGGATACCGTGCAATGACCCCGTCAGGGCAATGACCCCGCCAGGCACGATCATCTCAACGGCCCAATTCGATTCCCAGCCGCGCCATTCCCTGTGGAGTTACCACGACCCGAAGACCGGCGCGAGCCGCAAAACACCGCGTGACGAAGCCATGGATTGAGCGGGCCGTCAAGCCATCGGCGTTGCTGGCACCGGTCAGCGCGGCGCTAACCTCCGATCGCAACGCAACACCCCGGCCTTCTGCTACCACAGATGGCAGTTCCTCGTCACCGACATGGATAACCCCGCCGTAAGGCAGCGCCTCCTCGGCCAGCATCAGCAGGTTCAACAACAACTTGCCGGCACCGGGCTGCGTCAAAGCGAGACCCCCGACGCGATCGGGCCAATCCAGCGCCACCCGTCCGTCCTGGAAATAGTGCGCCGCCGTTGCCCGGAAATCGCGCTCGGTCGCGCTGGATTCGGTCCCGGCGGCGCCATAGGCCAGGCGCAGCAGACGCAACCGGCGGGTCGCCTGATCGGCGCTGGCCGCGATCAATTGCAAGGCCTCGCTCACGCCCTCGCCGGCCGCGCCCGCGATGTCCTCGATCAGTTCAACACCGTTGTTGATCGCGCCAACCGGGCTCACCAATTCATGGCAGATCCGGGAGCAAACCAATTCCAGGGTCCGGATGTCGAGTTCGACCGTCATTCGTCGCCGTCCCGTTGCAGGTTCAGACCAGAGCCGTTTCCGATCCAACGTGATCGGAAACGGCTCTGGATCTTTATTTTGTCGCATTTTCTACGCCCAACCGGAATCCACCCGGTCGGACAATGCTCGAGGCGTTCCAGCCCGAAGCAAACCGGACCGACCACCCGATCGATGACGACGCCCCAGGATTGCCTCGGCACTGTAGCATGCGCCGTCCGCAAGCGTCAGCGCCACCGTGTTCGCGCGCCCTGTTCGCGCCAACGCGGGTTCGCGGTCCTGTCTGTCACCGTGGCGGCTCCCCCCGGGAAAGGCCCCCACCCCGACAAATCGCGTGCCGGATCGAAGCCGAAGCTCAACAGTCGGGCGCCGATCGCGCTACAATGACCAACGCCGCCATCTCCGGCGATGGTGTCACGCGAATCGCCGAGCGACGAACGCCACAAGGAGAAATGCCATGAATGACCCGGGTCTGGTTCCGGGCGCCTGGGTTCGCCATCCCGGGCAACCGGATTGGGGGCTGGGACAGGTCCAGTCGGTCATCGGCCCCCGTGTCACCGTGAATTTTGAGGATGCCGGAAAGCAGGTCATCAACGCCGCGGTCATCACCCTGTCGGTGACGGATCCCGACCGCGATTGATCCGCGGCGACCGATCACGGCGGGGCCGGGGCCGGGCGATGAGCTCGATGCGGTGGCTTTCGCGGCGCAGCCGGTTTGCCGCGCGCCGGGTGGGCCGTGCCCTTGTGCGGGGCCACGGCATGCGGTGACGCTGCGGCCGCGGCCGGGGGTGCCGCCACCGGCGTCACCGGCGCCGGGACCGCGACCGGTGCGACAGCAACGGGCGGCGCTGCGGGCGGTGCGGCGGCGGGCGGGGCAACGGCGACCGGTTGGAGCGTCGGCGCGGCCAATGTCCCGCCAACCCCGAGCGACAGCGCCACCGGCCGCGGCGCCGCGGGATCGAGCACGACCTCAAATTGTCCCGCGACACCGCTCCCGGCGACGGTAACCGCCAGTTGTCCGGTCGCGTTGAATTCCGGTGCCGTCACCGTGAGCGGATCGATCTGAACCCGGCTCTTGTCGAAATGGAGCCGGCTCGACGGGATCGTGACCGCGGTCTGGCGATCCGCCGCCTGGGACGCATCGCCGACCGGCTCCGGCGTTCCCGCGGCGGTGCGAAGCCCGGCAACCATATCAAGCCCATGAACCACGCCGTCGGTAACGCTGAGGCTTGCGTCGCCGGAATAGCTGGCGATCAGCGTCGCGAAATCCCGCCCCTCGACATGGACCGCGGCATCGCCGCGCACCAGACCGGCGACCCGGTCGGTCCCGGCGAAACGCTTGGCCAGATCGCCGACGTCGATTCCGTCGAGATGCAACGTCAAGCCGAATGTCGGAACCGGCGCCCTTGTATCGGTCGTCAACTGCCCGGAGATCGCGCCATCGAACAACGGCGTCTCGCCGATTCCGATCGAAAGCCGCCCCTCCTTCAGGCCAATATTCATGGTGCTGGCCCCGAGCTCGACGCCGCGGACAACAATACCCGCCAGCTTGAGGGTGCCCTCGCCATCGAAGCGCTGCAATGGCGCCAGATCGATCACGGCAGCGTCGGCGGCGTCGGGAATATAGCCGTTGAGATCCATCCGATCGGCCTCCAGGGCCCCCAGTAAGCGTGGACGCGAACCGCCGAATTCCAGGGCGAGGCTGCCGGTGGCACTGCGCTCGTCGACCTCGAGCGTGGCCGGGTTCAGGGCGACGCGTTGGCCCGCCAGATCCAGGCTCCCGGATAGCGTGGCCGTCCGGATTGCCGGCATCGCGACGATTCCCGCCAGCGTTCCCAGTGCGGCGACATCATCGAGCTCAATCGCCAGCGTGCCCTCGCTGCCGGCCAGCGCGCCGCGCACCCGGCCATCATACTGGACCCGGCCCAGCAGATCCGAATCGAGCACAAGGTGCACGCCGGTCTCGTCATCATCGACCAGGGCCCGCGCCCGGTTGGCATGCGCCTCGATCGTGAAGGGTGCATCACGATAGCGACCCGAAAGCGCGACATCCACCGGCAGCTCCGGCCCTGCCACTGTCAATGTTCCGGCGACGTCGTCAATGGCGAGCGCGAAGGCGGTCCGGGCATTCCGATAGGCCAGGGTGCCACCATCGATCTCGATAACGCCCAGGCGCAACGGCATCCCGGCGCCGGAACCGCCGGGCGACGACGCCGCCTTCGACACCGGGCTGGCTGGCCGCCAATTCGCCGCGCCCGCGGCGTCGACGGTCAGCGCAATTTCGGCGCCATGCAGAACGACCCGATCGACCTCAATCCTGCCGGACAGGAGCGGAAGGAGTGCCAGCTCGACATCGACCTCTTGCGCCGCGGCCAGATCACCGCTCCCGGCAATCCTGACATTGCGGGCCTCCAGGCCGACGGCGGGCAGCAGAGCAACGGAAATCGGCCCGGAAATGGTCAGGTCATAGCCGGTTTGGCTGGACACCGCAGCCAGAATACGATCCTTGTAGCGGTCGACAGGAATCTGTCTCGGCACGATGATCGCCGCGATCACGACGACCGCCACGCCTGCCAAAGTCAGAAGAGCGCTCTTCATGGTGATCGTGCGTTTCACGGGATTGGCCGAAGCTGTTGATCGTCGCTGCCGGTTGATGCTCCGTTTGCGCGGCCGGCGTCAAGCGACATGCCGCCAGCCCGGCGTCGCGCAACCGCCGCCCCGCACGGCGGGAACCCGGGATCCGGGCGCGCTCCGCCCAAAGATGTGGCGGGAAGAGCGCGCAATTCTTTGACCCGGACCCCAAATCTGGGGGGCACGCCGGTGACGTGGCGGCGATGGCGCCAATCAGCGGCGCAAGAAGCGGAGCCGAACAGGCGAGGACGAGGCGATGGATGTAGCGGCATTGGCACCCCTGATCGATCCGTTTCAGCGGAGAATAACCTATCTGCGAGTATCAGTGACCGACCGCTGCGACTTTCGCTGTATCTATTGCATGTCAGAAGAGATGACCTTTCTGCCACGGTCCGAGATCCTCAACCTGGAGGAGCTGGATCGGGTGTGCAGCGCCTTTATCGCCTTTGGCGTCCGCAAACTGCGCCTGACCGGCGGCGAACCGCTGGTCCGGCGCAACATCATGAGCCTGATCCGCTCGCTGGGCCGGCACCGCGGCGAGGGCCGGCTCGACGAGCTGACCTTGACGACCAATGGCAGCCAACTGACGAAATTCGCCGCGGAGCTCTATGACTGCGGCGTGCGACGGCTCAATGTCAGCCTCGACACCCTCGATGCCGCGCAGTTCCACGCCTTGACCCGTTGGGGTCAACTCGACAAGGTCATGGCCGGAATCATGGCGGCCAAGGCCGCCGGTCTGCGGATCAAGATCAACTGCGTCGCGCTGAAAGGCGTCAACGAAGGGGAATTCGATCGCCTTGTCGCCTGGTGTGGTGACCACGGTTTCGATCTGGTGTTCATCGAAGTCATGCCGATGGGCGATCTGGACGCAGCATCACGCGTCGACCAGTATCTGCCCTTGTCGCTGGTGCGCCAGCGACTGGCGCAGCGCTGGACCCTGCGGGACATCGACTTTCGCACCGGGGGCCCGGCGCGTTACTGTGTTGTCGGCGAAACCGGTGGCCGCGTCGGCTTCATCACCCCGATGACCCACAACTTCTGTGAGAGCTGCAATCGCGTCCGCCTGACCTGTACCGGCCGGCTTTACATGTGTCTCGGCCAGGAGGATGCTGCGGACCTCCGGGCCCCCCTGCGGGCCAGCGAATCCAATCAACCCCTGATCGAGGCCATCGCCGAGGCGATCAGCCGTAAACCCAAGGGACACGACTTCGTCATCGATCGCGACCACACCACCCCGGCCTCGCCACGACATATGAGCGTCACCGGTGGCTGAGCGGTTGGACAGATTCGTGCACCATCCGGGGACGGCGGCGGCGATCGGCGAGGATAGGCCAAGATGTCCCTGAGCCGCAGTGATTTCCGCCCGGCAACGCCGCTGGCAAGCGCCCCCCTGGCGGTCGCGATCGTTGCCGCCGATACCGAGGAAGCCCACGGCGCGCGAGCCCGGCTGATCCAACGCTATGGCTGTGTTCCCATCAACCAGGCGAATGTCGTCGTCGCCCTGGGCGGTGACGGTTTTCTGCTGGAGACCCTGCACCGGACCCTGGAAAACCACACGCCGGTTTTCGGCATGAATCGCGGTTCGGTCGGCTTCCTGCTGAACAGCTACGCTGAGGATGGCTTGATTGCGCGCATCCGGGCGGCGCAACCGGTCACGCTGCATCCGCTGCGCATGCAGGCCCGCCAGATCACGGGCGCGATCGTCGAAGCCCTGGCGATCAACGAGGTCTCGTTGCTGCGACAGACGCGCCAGGCGGCCAAGCTGCGGATCAGCATCGATGGGATCGTCCGATTGCCGGAATTGGCGTGCGACGGCGCTCTGGTTTCGACGCCGGCCGGAAGCACGGCTTACAATCTGTCGGCTCATGGCCCGATCATTCCATTGGGGACCGGCGTTCTGGCCCTGACGCCCATCAGCGCCTTCCGCCCCCGGCGCTGGCGTGGCGCCTTGTTGCGCCACACCGCGAAAATCAGCTTCGAAGCGCTGGAAACAATGAAGCGACCGGTTAGTGCCGTTGCCGACTTCACCGAGGTCCGCGAGATCACCCGGGTCGATATCGCCGAAGACCGCAGCGTCGCCCTGACCCTGTTGTTCGATCCGGAATATGACCTGGAAGAGCGGGTCCTGAAAGAGCAGTTCGCCCCGTGAAACCGGCGAATCCTTGACGACTCAAAGGATTTGCAACCGGGATAGAGAGCCTGCCGAGACGGCACCGCGCCGCGTGCGCGTAAAGGCTAAAGTTTTAAAGAAAACCCGACAATGAACGCCGCCGGGATGACCCGGCTGCGGTGCCGGGCATTATTCGGCCGCAGCGGCCGCGGCCTGGACGTAGCCACCCAAACCACCGATCAACCGACTGATATCGCTTTGAAGCTGATCGAAGCGATCGTTCTTCTCCAGCGTTTCGGCATTCATGAACAGGTTCCGGTTGACCTCGATCCGCAGGCTGTGGCGCCCGCGAGTCGGCTGACCATAGCGCCGCACCAGGTCGTGCCCGTGATGCCGGTCATCAACGGCGACCTGATAGCCCATCGATTGCAGGGACATCCGGACATAGTTGGTGAATCGGCGGTCACAACTCGTCCCCGCATGATCGCCAAGAACAAAATCAACCGATGGTGGATCCTCAGAACCGATCGCGCCCGGCGCCGGCATGGCATGACAGCTGATGTGCCACACCACACCGAATCGGAGATGGGCCCGGTTCAAGGCGAGCAACAGTTGGGCATGGTAGGGCCGATAATAGCGATCGATTCGCTCCGCCACCTGATGCACCGACAAAGACCCGTCATACATCGGGATCCCGGGCCCACAGAGCCACGGGATCAAACCCGCGCCCCGGCTGCTCTGTTCACTCGGCCGCATCGGCTCCGGCCAGGCCCGATCGATCATGCTGGGCTCAAGATCATCAAGGGCGTGATTGACGTCAATAAAGCTTCGCGGAAACAACGCGGACAGCAATGTCGCACCAGATTCCGGTGCCGCCGCGTACAGTTCTTCCAAATAGGTGCTTTCGGTCTGGCGTATCGCCATCATCGGACAGGAAAATTCAAACTCGACCGGATAGCTGACGCCGCTATGCGGCGAATCCAAGACCAGAGGGAGGGCGTGGCCGATGGGATCGTTGCGTACGAGGACATCTTCGATCACGAAACTCATTAGAACCTGCCTCGCCAATTCCGGAACCGACCACAGTGATCGTTCCTTGTCTTATGTGACCTTTCTGGGCGTTATGGCATCGCCCAAGGCAATTGCTATCGCCCTCACTTGAAGGACGATGCGATCCGCGCTCCTTTTGCCAATAACGAGTGCACCGTGCAGGAAAATTTCTGCGAACGCCGCAAGCTTTCGGTGCCTATATAAACTGAATTGCCCCAGGGGTCGACCTGAAACTGTCACACAATCGCCCCTTTTCTGTGTCACCGCAGCGGCCGCCACGCCGCCGTGACACCCCCTGGTTTCATGCGGGCCTGGGCCGAGCCGGCAACCCGTTTGCGTCGCGATTTTCCGGGCAGAGCCGGGATCGACAAACCCACCGCCGCGCCTCTGCGGCCGAACGGGACGACGCGCAAGCGCAACCGCTCCGGGCCGCCCCCCTCCCGGCGCCGGAGCCGGTTCGCGCGACGCGGCAAAACGACACGGCCGGCGTCGCGGACCCGCCGACGGCGCGACGGACGCGCCGTCCGATCCATGTTGCATCACTGGGATCGAGCCATCATGCTGACTTGTGGCGCGAGGGAGCCTTGATCAGACATGCACAAACAACTCCATCCGATCGAATTGACGGCACCCGATCTCGCCCCCTATCGCCGGGGAAATACCGGGATCGAGTATGTCACCTGCTTTGACAGCGGGCGACCGGGGCCACATGTCGTGATCAATGCGCTGATCCATGGCAACGAGTTGTGCGGCGCCATCGCGATCGATTTCCTGTTCCGCTCCGGGATCCGGCCGCGCCAGGGTCAGTTGACGCTCTGCCTGGCCAATATCGCCGCCTATAAGCGGTTCGATCCGGCGCATCCCGGCCTGTCGCGCTTCGTCGACGAGGATATGAACCGGCTCTGGTCGGATGAAGCGCTGGACGGCCCGCGGCAGTCAACCGAACTGACCCGCGCCCGGCAACTGCGCCCGCTGTTCGACCGGGCCGACTATCTGCTGGACCTGCACAGCATGCACCATGCCACGGCCCCCTTGATGCTTTGCGGCGCGACCGCCCGCGGCCAGGCACTGGCTCTGACGCTGGGAGCGCCGCACTGGGTCGTCAGCGATCGCGGGCACGCCACCGGCCGCCGACTGCTCGACTACCACGCCTTTTCGACCTCGTCGGGCCAACGAACCGCATTGCTGGCCGAATGCGGCCAGCACGGGCAACAGTGCAGCGCGACATTCGCCATCGAAATCGCCCTGCGCTTCCTGCTGCGGCTCGCGGTCATCGAACCCGATCCGCAAGCCCTGCCCCTGAAACTGGATCACGACGATGCCGCGGCGTTGATCGAGATCACCGACGCCGTCGTGATGACCGGAAACAGCTTCACCTTCGTCCGCTCTTTCATCGGCATGGAGATCATCGAACATGGTGGAACCGTGATCGCGCACGACGACCAGCGCGAGATCCGCACCCCCTATGACCGTTGTATCCTGATCATGCCCTCGCATCGGATCAATCGTGGTCAGACCGCCGTCCGTCTGGGTCGATTCGTCACCTTCGGCGCTCGTCCCTGAGGCCGGCCCCCCGCCGGTTCCGCCCCGCTTTGTGTCCCAACCCTGTTTTCGGAGTCCGTACCGATGTTCAAACGCCCCCATGCTGCCGCGACCACGGCCGCCGGCCTCGCTGGCATCCTGGCTCTGATGACCGCTCTCGTCACCGGCGCCAGGGCCGAAGAAATCGGCTGCGTCACCACGGCCTGGAAATTGATTGGTGCCAACCATCGGATCTGCGTCGAAGCCTTCGATGATCCCAAGGTTCCCGGGGTTGCCTGTCATCTCAGCCAAGCCCGGGCCGGCGGCGTTGCCGGAAGCCTGGGCTTGGCCGAGGATCCCTCGCGCTTTTCGATCGCCTGTCGTCAGATCGGCCCGATCACCGTGCCGACGACGCTGACGGCGAACGAGGAAGTGTTCACCAGCGACACCTCGATCCTGTTCAAGGAAACCCATGTCATCCGGATGATCGATCGCAAACGCAACACGCTGGTCTATCTCAGCTATAGCCGCAAGCTGATCGACGGCTCACCGATGAACGCCATTTCCACGGTCCCGGTCATGCCCTGGAATCACTAAAGGGATGCGGAATCACTAAAGGGGTGCGTCATCGAATTTGCGCCCGTCGCCCTCGCGAACGCAGGGGCCCAGAGCCGCAAGCCCCGAACGATGGCGCCACGGTCACGCGAACCGACCGCGGCGTTCCCGGGCAATCAGCTGGTCAGATCTTCCAGGGTCTGGCGCACGACCTGAACCACCGCCGGCCCATGCTCCGTCAGATCGCAACTCATGGAGCTGGCGATGACGGACAGCTCGATCGCCGTGGTCGGCGCATAACGGGCAATCTCGGTAATCGCCCCGTCGGTCAGCACCGCCTCCCGGTCGATGCCCAACTGACGCGCCAGCTGCGCGCGCCAAGTGTTGAGCGCCGCCGAAATCGCACTCTCGATTTGGGCGGTTTCCTCCTTGCGGCGCAATTCGTCGTACATCACCAGCAGGTGCCATGCGCCGTCAGAATAGGCCGTCTCGATCCGCTGGATCTCGACGCTGCGCAAAAACTCAGCCAGGAAGGCCTCGTCCGCCGTGCTCACCGAGTCGCGGATTTGAAAGGTTCGGATGAAGTGGGTCATGGCATCACACTCAATACAGGGCCGACGCGACTGACATCAACGGACAGCCACAGATCGGGCATTTCAATTGTCCCAACAATTTCTCGGCCGCCGGATCGCCGGGCTGGACTCCCAATGCCGTCGCCGCTTCCGCCAGCATTCGGGTATGTTCGGCGGTGCCGCCGCAAGCCTTGCTCAACGCAACCGCAAAATCACTTTGCGGCAGGAACTGGAACGCATTGGCAGGCCGCGCGGCCAAACCGGTACCGATCGCGGCTGCGACCCCGACACCCTGGAGTATCTGTCGCCGATCCATGACATTCGCCATCCATCGCCTCGCTTTCGACATGCCGGTCCCGCCTCGCCACAGCAAAGCGCCCCGGCCAGGCTCCCGGGCCCCTGACTCCGCGCTGGTACTCTACACGCCGTACGCCTCGGCGCAAGTCTTTGCCAACAGTCTTTGCCACGGCCCCGACGATCCCCCGGGACCCGTTCCGACGCCGCGGCCCCGGCCCCGGCCCCAATGACCATGTCAACACTGGCAAGCCGCGCCCGCCATCCCCATAACGACGGGGTCGGACCCGCGGGCCCGATCGCCACTCCCCGTCCGCTGCCGCTCACCGCCGGCAGCGCCCGCCGGACGTCGGCAGGGGCCGGATCGCCCCCCTCTCGCGATCGCCAGCAACGGTGGACCCTTATGTGCCCGCTCTTTCGCCTTCTGCTTGCCGTCACGACCGTCGCGGTCGGCAGCGCCATCATCGTCACGGTGCCCGCGGCGGCCGCCGGCACCACGCCGCCGCCCGCGGAAAGCCGCAGTTTCATCATGCCCCGCGGCAAGGACCCCGGAGCCCCGGCGCCACACGCGGCGCCGCGCGACAAGGTTTCCCAGAGCCTGGCCGCACCGCCCGGCATGCTGGGGGCTTATCAGGTCCGGACGATCCGCTACACCTTTTCCTGTCAGCCCGGCGAAGCCGCGATGCTGGCACCGGCCGCGGCACCGCCGGCCGCTCTGCCCCCCTGCGCCGATCCCTTCCTCGTTCTTGGCGAGGATCCCTGATCCCACCGGGAACACCGCAGGACAGGGCAGCAACGGCACCCCGGCGCTTCAGTTGCGGCGGCGAACCGGGCATAGTCCGGGAAAGTCAAACCGGGATCGGGATCCCGGATTCTCAACCGATGGGACCCTTATGACGTCGACCGAAAGCCGGGGAACGCCGATCGAGCTCAACGCCGTCATTGTCGCCGTCGAAAACTGCACCCCCTACCTGCTGACAACGGATGATCTGGCGCTGCCATCGGGGCCATTCGAATCCGGACACCGCACGCTCGAGCAGGGCCTGCGGGCCTGGGCCCGGCTGAAAGGGGCGCAGACACTCGGCTATGTCGAGCAACTCTACACCTTTGCCGATCGCGACCGGACCACCGCGGGCACGCGTTCGGTTTCGATCGGCTACCTCGCGCTGGTCCATGACCCGGCACAACCGCTGGGCCACGACTGGTCGCCCTGGTACCGGCATTTTCCCTGGGAGGATCACCGCGACGGCACCCCGGCCATCATCGCAGCGCAAATCCTGCCCGCGCTGGAGGCCTGGAAAAACGCCGCCCCCGATGCCCCGACCCGCGAGATCCAGGCCGAACGCATCGGCATCGCGTTTCCGCGCGACCCGCGGCAATGGAACGAGGAACTGGTGCTGCAACGCTACGAATTGCTGTGGCAGGCCGAATTGGTCGCCGAGGCCGGCACCGGGGCGCGCGACAGTTTCGGCCTGGCGATGCCCTTTGATCATCGCCGCATCGTCGCCACGGCGATGGCGCGCCTGCGCGCCAAGATCAAATACCGCCCCGTGGTGTTCGAGTTGCTGCCCCGGGAATTTACCCTGCTGCATCTGCAAAACACGGTCGAGGCCCTGGCCGGATTGCGGTTGCACAAGCAGAATTTCCGCCGCCTCGTCGAACAACAGGGTCTGGTCGAGGAAACCGGGGCGACGACCCGCGGCGCATCGGGACGACCCGCCAAACTCTTCAGCTTTCGGCGCAAAGTGCTGCAGGAACGCGCCATGGCCGGTACCAAGCTGCCGCGGACCGGCTAACCCCCCCCCGCCGAGCCCGGACCCATTTTCATCACTGTCGTCAAACTTCAACAATTGACAGCGAGGGTCTTTTACGCGCCCTATTAATGCTCATATGGAGCATAACAGGTCACCCGCGAAGGAGAGCATCATGGGCAATATCCCGCCCCTGACCGCCGAGGCACTGCGGCGCACCGCTGCGATCTACGAGCGCGTCAAATCCGTCATTCCCGCGATGGAATGGGTGACGTTCGTCGACGACGTCGACGCCCTGATGAGCCTCAAGAAACAACGCAATGCCGTGATTCTGGCCCACAACTACATGCGTCCCGAGATCTTTCACGGGGTGGCCGATTTCCAGGGCGATTCCCTGGCCCTGGCGCGCGAGGCCGCCCAGGTCGAAGCCGAGGTCATCGTCGTCGCCGGCGTCCATTTCATGGCCGAGACCGCGAAACTGCTCAATCCCGGCCGCACCGTCCTGATCCCCGATCCCCAGGCCGGCTGTTCGCTGGCCGACTCGATCACCGCCGCCGATGTCCGCCTGATCCGCGCCCGTTATCCCGGCGTGCCCGTCGTCACCTATGTCAACACCTCGGCCGCGGTGAAGGCGGAGTCCGACATCTGTTGCACCTCGGGCAACGCGCGCCGGATTGTCGAGTCGCTCGGCGTTCCCGAGGTCATCATGCTGCCCGACGAATATCTGGCGCGCAATGTCGCACGGGAAACCGCGGTCAAAATCATCGCCTGGCATGGCCATTGCGAGGTTCACGAGCGCTTCAGCGCCGACGACATCACCCGCTTTCGTCAGCAGCACCCCGGCATCGTCGTCCTGGCCCATCCCGAATGCCCGCCGGACGTCGCCGCCGCCGCCGATTACACCGGATCGACCGCCGGGATGATCGATTGGGTCGGCGTCAACAAACCGGCTCAGGTCGTGCTGCTGACCGAATGCTCGATGAGCGACAATGTCGCGATCAACCACCCGGAGACCCACTTCATCCGCCCCTGCCAACTGTGTCCGCACATGAAGCGGATCACCCTGGCCAATCTTCGTTCCGCCCTGGAAGAGATGCGTCATGAGGTGACTATCCCGGCCGACATCGCCGAGCGCGCCCGTCGCGCCGTCGAGCGCATGCTGGCGGTTCATTGATGAAACCGGTCATCCTGGGCGCCGGGCTGGCGGGATTGACCACGGCCCTCGCGCTGGCGCCGCTACCGGTGATCCTGGTGTCACCCTGCCCGCTGGGCGAGGGCTGCAGCAGCGCCTGGGCCCAGGGCGGCATCGCGGCCGCGGTCGGCGACGACGACCGCATCGGCATCCATGTCGAGGACACCCTGACCGCGGGCAACGGGCTCAACGACGCCGCGATCGTCCGGCAAACCGTCGGCGACGGCCCCGCCGTGATCGAAAGGCTGACGGCACAGGGCGTCGCCTTCGACCGCGACGCGCGCAAGCGACTGCGCCTGGGACTGGAGGCGGCACACCGCAAGCACCGGATCGTCCATGCCAAGGATGCCACCGGGCTGGTCGTCACCCAGGCCCTGATCGCCGCGGCGCGGGCGACGCCGTCGATCACGATCATCGAGAACGCAACGGCCCGATCCCTGGTGATCGACGGTACGCCGCAGGGGGTCGTTCTGGAGCGCGACGGTGAACAGGACCTGCGGCACACCGATCGCATCATCCTGGCCACCGGCGGGGCCTGCGCCTTGTGGCGTGACACCACATCGCCGCACGAGAACTGGGGCAGCGGGTTGGCCCTGGCGGCGCGCGCCGGTGCCGCCCTGGGCGATCTGGAATTCGTGCAGTTTCACCCCACGGCGATCGATATCGGCCGCGACCCGATGCCCCTGGCCAGCGAGGCGTTGCGTGGCGAAGGCGCGGTCCTGATCGACGAGACCGGCAGCCGCTTTACCGAGGAACTGCAGGCGCGCGACATCGTCGCCCGGGCGATCTGGAACCACATCGCCGCGGGCCACCAGGTGTTTCTCGACGCCCGCGCAGCCTTGGGTGACCGCTTCGCGAGCCATTTCCCGACGATCGCCGGATTGTGCCACAGTGCCGGCATCGATCCCGCCCGGACCCCGATCCCGGTTCGCCCGGCCGCGCACTACCATATGGGCGGCGTCCTCACCGACGGGCGGGGCCGGACCACGATCCCGGGACTGTGGGCCTGCGGCGAGGTCGCCTGCACCGGCCTGCACGGCGCCAACCGCCTGGCCAGTAATTCGCTGCTCGAGGCGGCCAGCTTTGGCCAACGCGTCGCCGAGGACGTGCTCGGGACGCCAGACGCCCCGCAGCCGGCCCGGGCCCAGGTTGTGGCCGGTCCTTCGGCGTACCGCCGGCGTGACCGCGCCGCAGCGGAAGATCCGGCGTTGGATCCGGCCCGGATCCGCGCCATCATGTCCGAATGTGTCGGTGTCATCCGCGATCGCGCGGGACTGGAACGGGCCGTCGCCACGCTTTCGCCCGCGGCAGCCCATTCGGATCGGGCCCTGGTCGCCCTGATGATTGCGCAATCGGCGTTGCGGCGCCCGGAAAGCCGGGGCGCCCATTTCCGACGCGATTTTCCCCAACCGCTCCCCGAGGGGCGGCGTTTCGAATTCCACCTGCCCGAATTCCACCTGCACACCCGCGAGGCGTCCTGATGCCGCTGTCACCCCTGCCCGACCTGATCGTGCGTCCCCTGGTCGAAAACGCGTTGCGCGAGGATCTGGGGCGCGCCGGCGACATCACCACCGACGCGATCATCCCGGCCGACGCACGCTGGCGCGCCGTGCTGAGCGCCCGCCAGGCGGGGATTGTGGCTGGGATCGACGTCGCCCGGCTGGCATTTCACGTCCTGGACGCGTCGGTGGCGTTCACCCCGCTGAAGCGGGACGGTGACGCGGTGGCACCGGGCGACGCGGTCGCAACGATCGAGGGCCCGGCCCGCAGCCTGCTCTCGGCGGAACGGGTCGCGTTGAATTTCCTCTGTCGTCTCAGCGGCATCGCCACGGCAACCCACCGGCTGGTCGAAGCAGTCAGGCCCAACCGGACGCGGATCTGCTGCACCCGCAAGACCACGCCCGGACTGCGCGCCCTGGAAAAATACGCGGTCCGCGCCGGCGGCGGCAGCAACCACCGTTTTGGTCTCGATGACGCGGTGCTGATCAAGGACAACCATATCGCCGTCGCCGGCGGGGTGCGCGCCGCGGTCGAACGCGCCCGCGCCGCGGTCGGACATCTGGTCAAGATCGAGCTGGAAATCGACACGCTGGAGCAGTTGGACGAAGTCCTCGCCCTGCTGCCGACCGCGCCGGTCGACGCGGTGCTGCTCGACAACATGCCCCCGGCAACCCTGCAACGCGCCGTCGAGCGCATCGCCGGACGCATGGTGACCGAGGCCTCGGGCCGGATCACCCTGGACAGTATCGGCGTGATCGCCGCCACCGGCGTCGATGTGATCTCGGTCGGCTGGCTGACCCACAGCGCCCCGATCCTCGATCTCGGCCTGGATCACGATCCGGGATGACAGCGGCCCTCCCGATGGCGTTTCAGGCACGGGTGCGGGGGGCCAGCAGATCCCCAAGGCCGATCTTGTGGAACATCTCGCGCCGCATACGGTCACCGACGCGGAACACCTCTTCGGCGCCGTCCTGCGCAGGATCGACGAAGACCCGGTAGGGGCGCTTGCCGAACGGCGCATTGACGACATCGACGATCGCCACCGCAACGGCCGCGGCGTCGGCATCGGCGGGCTCCAGCGCCGCGAGCCCCTTCAGCGCCTGGTCGGCGACCCCCGCATAGGGGCCATCGTCGTA
Organism: Azospirillaceae bacterium; assembly: GCA_031291675.1. GTDB lineage: Bacteria > Pseudomonadota > Alphaproteobacteria > Azospirillales > Azospirillaceae > JARLIO01. The sequence continues at coordinate 25,453 of JARLIO010000030.1, read as the reverse complement.
AGCCGCCTGCACCGCCTTGTCGGCCGGCGCACCGGCATGGGTGAAATGGTTGGTGCCCCTGGTGAAGGCGCCCGGAACCACGATCGAGGTTTCGATGCCCCAGCGGGCAATCTCGCTGGCATAGCAGACGGCCAGCGAATCCATCGCGGCTTTGGCGGCGAAGTATGGCGCCAGGAACGGCGGCGTGCCGCCGCGGCTCGACGATGACGAGACCCAGACCAGCAGGCCGCGTCCCTGTTTGCGCAGCTGCGGCAACGCCGCCCGGTTGACCCGCTGCGTCGACAGCACGTTGACGTCGTAAAGTTCGGCATATTGTTCGGGCGTGAACGCCTCGGCAGGCCCGAACGCCATGTGGCCGGCGTTATGCACAATGACGTCGAGCCGGCCCATGTCGGCGATCACGCGGGCGACCCCGGCCGTGACGGACACCGCCGAACCGACATCGAGCTCGACCGTCCGCAGATCGACGCCATGCTCCTTCGCATAGGCCTCGACCGCGGCGACGCGCGGCGCGTTGCGACCGGTCGTCTCGCGCATCGAGGCATAGACCGTGTGGCCCGCCCTGGCGAGCGCCTGGGCCGACAGCAGGCCAAAACCGCTGGACGCGCCCGTGACGAGAATGACGTCCTTCATGATCCATCTCCTGAAAATCGGGGGAGACCCGCGGAGCGGGGACCGCTCAGCACATGCCGCCATTCGCGCGCAGGATCTGGCCGTTGACCCAGCCACCCTCGGGACCGGCGAGGAAGGCGACGACGCGCGCGATGTCCTCGGGCTGGCCGAGACGTTCGAGCGGGTTCATCTTCGCCATGCGCTCGATCAGTTCCGGGCTCTTGTCCTTGAGGAACAACGCGGTGGCGACCGGCCCGGGGGCGACCGCATTCACGCTGATGCCACGCCCGCGCAGTTCCTGGGCCAGGACCTGGGTCAGACCTTCGACGGCGGCCTTGGTGGCGATATAGACGCCATAGGTCGGCAGGCGCACGCCGATGACGCTCGACGACAAGTTGATAATGCGGCCACCATCACGCAGACGACGCGCCGCCTCGCGGCAGACATTGAAGGTGCCCTTGAGGTTGACCGCGATGGTCTGATCGAAGGTCTGGTCGTCGAACTCGGCGATTTTGGCGAGCTTCATGATGCCCGCGCAGTTGACCACAACATCCACGCCGCCGAAGGCCTGCTCCGTCGCGTCGAACAGGGCGACAACCGCCGCCGGATCGGCGACATCGGCCTGCGCCACGATCGCAGCACCGCCCGCTTCCTTGATCCTGTCGGCCACCTGCTGCGCCGGACCGGCGCTGCCGGCATAGTTCACCACAACCTTGAACCCGTCCGCCGCGAGGCGGAGCGCCAGTTCAGCACCAATTCCGCGCGACGAGCCGGTCACCAGCGCCACCTTGCCATTTTCGCTCATGTCTTGTCCCTCATATCTGACCTTGCCGCCGGGGCCGGCGGCAAGGAGCAATCTAGAGCTGGCGCCGACCTAAAAATAATACATAGTCATCAGGCTAGGAATGACAGGAAGTATGCCTTATGACCTTCGACAGCCGCCTGTTGAGCGGGATCGGCGTCCTCTCGGCCGTGGTCGAAGCCGGCAGCTTCGCCCGCGCCGGCGAAGCCATGGGCCTAACCCAGCCGGCGGTGAGCCGCGCCGTGGCCCGGCTGGAGCAACGGGTCGGCATCCGCATCTTCAACCGCACCGCCCGCGCGATCGCCCTGACCGACGAGGGCCGCCGCTTCTACGAGGCGGTAACGCCGCTGCTCGCCGGCATTGAGGACGCCGCCCTGGCCGCCGGCGGTGCCAAGGCGGCGGTCCGGGGGCGGCTCCGGGTCAACACCGACGGAACCTTCGGCCATTATGTGCTGGCGCCGCGGCTGGGCGAATTCCTCGACCGCCATCCCGAGCTTTCTGTTGAGATCGGCGTGCGCGACCGAATGGGCGATCTGGTCGGTGACGGCTTCGACGTCGCGATCCGCTTTGGCGAACCGGAACCATCTTCGCTGAAGGCCCGATTGCTGCTCGAAACGCGCGTCCTGACCTGCGCCTCGGCAGCCTATCTCGCCCGTCACGGCACGCCCAAACATCCAAGAGACCTGGAGCACGGGCACGCCTGCGTGCTGATCCGCGACCCAAGGACGGGGCGCCCCTTCGAATGGCTGTTTCAACGCGACAAGGAGGTGATCCCGTTTGCCGCCACCGGAAGGCTGATGGTCAATGACACGGGCTCCCTGCTCGGCGCCTGCCTCGGCGGCGTGGGCGTCGCGCAACTGCTGGAACTCTACACCAAGGATTTCCTGTCCGACGGGCGCGTGGTCCAACTGCTGCCCGACTGGGCGGACGAGACCTTTCCGCTCTATGCCTATCATCACGCGTCGAACCTGGTCTCCGCCAAGGTCCGCGCCTTTCTCGACTTCGTTCGTGAACTCGTGGCGTGAGCCGGGTGCCGGCAGCACGACGACACCCGACGTCTCATGCCCCCGGCACCCCCCTGCGCGGCGCCGTCGAGCGAATCGGGGGGCGCGCGGTGGCCTCGGGCCGGATCACCCTGGACGCGATCGGCGCCGCCGTTCGGGCACGGCTGAATAGGCCGTGAAGGGACGGTCCGGTTTCGAAAACGGGACGGGCAACACCGGACGTTGCCGATAAGCACGGCTTCGGCGGTAGATGCCCTTTGCTGGCCAAGAGGGGCCTTTCTGCTATCCTGGATTAAGTCAACTGTCCAGGAGCGAATAATGGGTGACGATTGGGACATCCCCCCATTTCCTACCAAGGGAAATAGATCTCAAGCTGTACTTTTCGCTGCGATTGGCCGCGCTCTGAATGCATGGGAGGAAATCGAAATCGCGTTGGCGCATCTGCATGCTGCCTTTGTAACAGGCGATCGTTTCGAGTCCAACGCAAGTCATACATATGGAGCCCCAAATAATTTTCGTGAACGGTTCAAAAACATCAATGCCGCAGCGGTAAGTATTTTATACAAGATCCGTCTCAGAAGATCGAAGGTGAGTTTTTCCGACTGTCTCGTCTCATCGAGGGATATTCGGCGAGGCGGAATGACGTCGCACACGGACATGTCTGTCTCATTGAACGGTTTATAAACCCAGGATCGTCTAGAACACTTCTTTCGATGACCCCCATATTGAATGGGCCTTGGTTCCACCATTTTTCAAAGCCAAGACATTCAACACAAACAACCTCCCCACTTACGTTCTAACGTCCCGCGAGTTGAATGAATACTCGACCGTTTTCTGGGATATTGCTCATGCGTTATCTAACCTCACAATTTGGGTAGATCAGCGGCAGCCAACCTGGCCCGAAATACGTCCTCATCCAAGTGCCTTACCATATAAGGTTCGAGCCCCCCGTATTCGACGAGGGTAACCGCGACGATGATGGCCTGCACCCGGTCCGATTCCGCCTGTCGGGTAGAACGGCTCAACTTTCGAATATTAGCCCATCAAAGACGGCCCGGTGGAACCGAGGAAGGTCCGCTTTTGGAAAACGGCACCGATCCACGAGGCGCCCGCGATGGCCGCACAACAGCAAGCGTTGCCGGACGGCCGAGCGGAAGATTTTGGGCCCGGCGATGTTGGAATCAGCCCGGAAAAAGCGATATCGAGATCCAAGGTAACACCCAGGAGCACCACCTTGTGGCCGCATCGACGACGAGCCTGAAACGCGACGAAGAGATCAAGGGCAAGGTCCGGCGATTTGCCGTCGCTCGGCACACAGGATCATGCGCGAAGCCATCGAGCGATATGTCAAACGCGAGGTAAAGCGCGAACAGTTTCGGCAGTCAGCCATCGCAGCCTGGAACGACGATCAAGCGACCGGCTTACCTGTAACGGCCGACGAAGCCGATATCTTGCTTACCAGGCTCGAAGAGGACGAGGACGTCGAACCCCCTGAATGCCACGGCTGATCTGGTCGCCTCTGGCGGTGCACGACGTCGCGCGGCTCCACGCGTTTCTGAGGCCGAAAAGCCGGGAGGGCGCGTGTCGCATTTGCCCCTCATCGGCCTGAGCCCTACAACCTGAATCAACGGCAGCTTTCGGGCGCCGCGATCATGCGCCTGAGCGGCCGGGATGGGCGCAAAGCGGCAAGGTTTGCGGGACTCGCCTTCGGACCACGCGTGCCAATTTCGATCAAGGGCCCAAACTCAGCTTTCGTCCGCATTCCGCGACGTCTCGTCGGGGCTCTTTCGATGGGCAAGCGCGCGGGTCACGGCGTCGGGTTCATGGGCGATGACGGTCAGCAAGGTGCGGATCGCACCGCTGGGGATTCGGCGCTTCCGTTCATATTGCCGGATGGCATCAACCGAGAATCCATACCGGGCCGCGAAGGCCGCTTGTGACAGGCCCAGCCTGTTGCGCAGAACCTGAACATCGACCACGTCATCGGGCTCAATCCGTTGACCAGCCGCCAGGATTTCATCCGCGGTGAAGGTGGGCGCGGTGTCGGCATCGGCGGCGATCTGGGCGTCGATCTCCTCGTCCGAGGTGGCATCGATCTTCGCCCAATCGATTTTGGTCAGGTCAAGGTCGGCTCGGGAATGTGCGGTGGTACGCATCGATCTCTCCCTTTTTTGCCTTTCGCAGGCTGATAATCCAGCGGAGCGGCTGTTCACCCGTTCCTCGCCATGTGTAGACGCACACCATGATCCGGCCGGCCACGGCCCCGAAAGCGATAATCCGGCGTTCACCGTAATCGTGCCGCCGGTCGTCGAACTCGAGGGTGCTCCCATCAAAAAGCGCCATGGCGAGATCGAAGGGCATGGCCCGCTCCCGGGCGTTCCGAGCACTCTTTTTCGGATCCCAATCGAAGTCCATGCCCTGAATTATGGGTCAATGACCGCTATAGGTCAATGACCATGCTTCGCATTTCAGATTTTGGTACGATGGCTTTCGGACACTGCGATCGCGCAGTCTTCCAGGTGTTTCGTATCGGCAACAGGCTTGCACCGGACGCCCGCCCCCTGTTGAATAGACAGACCGGTCGGCCGGTCGACCGCCCCTTTTTCGGACTTGTGAAACATGACGACCCTGCGCCGCGCCCCCTCGGTTTGCCCCCATGACTGCCCCAGCACCTGCGCGCTCGAGGTCGAGGTCACCGAAGCGGGGCGCGTCGGCCGGTTGCGCGGCGCCGCGGCGCACCCCTACACCGCCGGCGTGATCTGCGCCAAGGTCGCCCGTTATGCCGAACGCCACCATCATCCCGACCGGCTGTCGGTCCCGTTGCGCCGGGTCGGCGCCAAGGGCGTCGGCCGCGCCGCCTTTGCAGAGATCGGCTGGGACGAGGCGCTCGACACCATCGCCGCGCAGTTCACCCAGGCGGTGCAGCGCCACGGTCGCGAGACGGTTTGGCCCTATTTCTACGCCGGCACCATGGGGCTGGTGCAGCGTGACGGCATTGAGCGCCTGCGCCATGTTCAGGGCTATTCCGGCCAGAAATCGACAATCTGCATCGGCCTGTCGGATCCGGGCTGGATGGCCGGCGTCGGCATCAAGCACGGCATCGACGGCCGTGAGCTGGACGACGCCGACCTGATCGTGGTCTGGGGCGGCAATCCGGTGTCGACCCAGGTTAATGTCATGACCCATATCAGCCGGGCCCGCAAACAGCGCGGCGCCCGGCTGGTGGTGGTCGACCCCTACCGCACCGGCACTGCCGAGGCCGCCGACCAGCATCTCGCCCTGCGCCCCGGCACTGATGGCGCCCTGGCCTGCGCGGTGATGCATGTCCTGTTCCAGGAAGGTTTCGCCGACCGGGCCTATCTGGCGCGCTACACCGACGACCCCGACGGTCTGGAGCGCCATCTCGCGACCCGGACTCCCGCCTGGGCCGCCGCGATCACCGGGCTCCGCGAAGAGGAAATCTTCGGCTTTGCCCGCCTTTACGGCGCGACGAAGCGCAGCTTTCTGCGCATCGGCTATGGCTTTTCCCGGTCGCGCAACGGTGCCGCCCAGGTCTTCGCGGTGTCCTGCCTGCCCGCCGTCACCGGCGCCTGGCAATATCCCGGCGGCGGCGCGCTCTATTCCAACGGCGGGCTGTACCGGCTCGACCGCACCCTGATCGAGGGTCGCGACCGGCGCGACCCCACGGTCCGGACGCTCGATCAGTCGCGCATCGGCGCGGTCCTGACCGGCGATCCCCGCGATCTCGGTGCCGGTCCGCCGGTCACGGCGATGCTGATCCAGAACACCAACCCGATGGTGGTCGCCCCGGAGAGCCGCAAGGTCCGCGACGGGTTCCTCCGCGCCGACCTGTTCGTCGCGGTCCACGAACAGTTCATGACCGAAACCGCGGCGATGGCCGACATCGTGCTGCCCGCGACCACCTTCCTCGAACATGACGATATCTATACCGCCGGCGGCCATACCTTCCTCCAGGTCGCCCGGGCCGCAGTGCCGCCTTTCGCGTCCTGCCGATCCAATCATGCGGTGATCTGCGCCCTGGCCCACCGGCTGGGGGCCCAACATCCGGGCTTTGAAATGTCGGCCTGGGACATCATCGACCACACCCTGCGCGCTTCGGGCTATCCCGATGCCGCGACCCTGGCCGATCAGGGCGGCTTCGACTGCGCCCTGCCCTTCGAAAACGCGCATTTCATCACCGGCTTCGGCCACCCGGACGGCCGCTTCCATTTCCGCGCCGACTGGAACGCGCTCGGCGTCCAGGGCGACCGGTTGCCGCCCTGGCCCGACCATGTCGATATCATCGACAAGGCCGATGACGAGCGCCCCTTCCGGCTGGTCGCCGCGCCGTCACGCAGCTTCCTCAACACCAGCTTCAGCGAGACCCCGAGCGGCCAGGCCCGGGAAGGCCGCCCGACCGCGCTGATCCATCCCGATGATCTCGATCGGCTGGGACTGGCGGATGGCGCGCGGGTCCGGCTGGGCAATCGTCAGGGCAACGTTGTCGTCCATGCCCGGCCTTTTCCGGGCCTGCAGCGCGGCACCGTCGTCGTCGAAGGCCTGTGGCCCAACGCCGCCTTCGAAGAGGGCATCGGCATCAACGCCCTGACCAGTGCCGAGTCGGGTCCGCCCCATGGCGGCGCGGTGTTTCACGACACGGCGATCTGGATCCGGGCCGCGTGACCGGGGCCATCCGGGCCGGTCAGGATTCGACGACCAGCTGCACGCGGTCGCTGGCAAAGCAGGTGATGCCGTACAGCAGCGGCCGGTCGTCGCTGTCGACATCGAGCGCCTCGGTAATCAAGACCGGCCGGTTGCGGGGTAACAACAGGACATCGGCCTCGGCATCACTGGGCATCCGCGCCTGAATCCGGGTCCATTTGCGTTCGTAGTCGATCACGCCATAGTGCCGCAGCGTCGCGGTGATCGTCCCGGCCTGGCCATAGACCTCGACCAGATCGGGAAACCGTGCCGCCGCGAAATGCTGGCGGGCATTGTCGATCGGCCGGCCATCGGCACTGCCCGCGGTCTCAAGAATCACCACCGCGGCCCCCGGATCCAGCCCCAGAGCCGTGGCGACCGCGGCGTCAGCCGCGACACAGCATGACGACAACAGCCGGGCCCCGGCCTCCCGCCCGGCATTTTTGAGATTGGCGCTGAACCGGGTCCGTCGGCTGAGCGGATAGGCCAGGATGGCTTCGTGGACGAAGGTGCCCCGGCCCTGTTCGACGCGAAGCACGCCCTTTTCCTCGAGCTCCGCCAGCGCACGCCGCACGGTGTGGCGATTGACCTTGAACATCGCGGCCAGTTCGTGCTCGGTCGGCAGGCGATCGCCCGGGCGCAGCCGGCCCTGCGCGATTTCCTGTTCCAGCGTCCGTTGAATCTGCCGCCACACGGCAATCCCGATGCCGCGGTGAATTTCGTTCGGATCCATCGCCTGGGCCCACCCGCAGCCAAATCACCGAAGTTTCATGAATCGACGCTTGTGGCGTCCTCGCCAGCGCCTATGATTAGCGTGATAAGGTTTAGATGTCTAGACAAATTTCGACATTGTCGAGGAAGAGATGGACGGCAACGCGACCGCCGCCGGAGCGACAGCGCCCCGGCAGCGCTGGATCAGCATCCTGGCCCGCGCGCCCCTGGAGCGGCTGGAGACCGCCTGGCAGGCGTTGCCCGCCCCGCCCGGATTCATCGCGCTGCGCCGGCCCGAGATCGGCGCCACCCTGGTCCGGGCCCGGGCGGGTGGCAGCGGCCAACGCTTCAATCTCGGGGAAATGACTGTGACCCGCTGCACGATCCGGCTGGAGAGTGGCCTGGTCGGTCACGGCTATGTCGCCGGTCGTCAGCCGCGCCACGCCGAACTGGCGGCGTTGTTCGATGCCCTGTTGCAGGATCCGGCCTGGCATGACGCGATCGACGCCGCACTGATCGAGCCCACCGCGCAGTTGCTGGCCGCGCAACGTCAGCAGCAAGAAGCGAAAACCGCGACCTCGACCGTCACGTTCTTTACCATGGTGCGGGGGGAGGACTGATCATGACCGCCGACATCGACGCTCTGCGGCCTGGTTTCGAGAACCCGGCCCCCGATGCCAACGCGGTGTTCCGCACTGTTTTGACCGGTTTCAGCTATCCGGGGCGCATCCTGGCGCTGCCAATTGCGATCGCGGCGCCGCCCCGGCTGAACGCCACCGCCGCCGCCGTGCTGCTGGCCCTGGCCGATCTCGATGCGCCGGTGTGGCTGACCGCGGATGTCGACACCGCGCCGCTGCGGTCCTGGTTGCAATTCCATTGCGGCTGTCCGCTGACCGCATTACGGGAAGAAGCGGTCTTCGCGGTGGCGAACCCGGACGCTTTCGGCGCGGTCGATGGCTTGGCCGAATTCGCGCCGGGCCGTGCGGAAAGTCCCGAGACGTCGACGACGGTCATCGTCCAGGTCGCGGATTTACGGGCGGACGGTGCGGTCCGTCTGTCGGGCCCCGGCATTGCGGCGCCGCGGTCCCTGGCGGCGCCGCCGCTGTCACCCGCGTTCTGGGCGGTGCTGCGCGACAACCACGCCCGGTTTCCCCAGGGCATCGATGTCATCCTGGCGGCACCGGATCGGATGGTGTGTCTGCCGCGGACCACGCTGACGGAGGGTTAGGCCGATGTATGTGGCGGTCAAGGGCGGCGAACAGGCGATCGACAACGCCCATCGCCTGCTGGCCGAGGCCCGGCGCGGCGATCCGGCGGTTCCGGAACTGACCATCGAGCAGATCGCCCAGCAGCTTGGCATCGCGGTCGACCGGGTCATGACCGAGGGGTCGCTGTATGACCGCACCCTGGCGGCGCTGGCGATCAAACAGGCCCGCGGCGACATCACCGAAGCGGTGTTTCTGCTGCGCGCCTACCGGACGACGCTGCCCCGTCTCGCAGTCAGCGAACCGATCGATACCGCGGTGATGACGGTCCAGCGCCGGATCTCGGCCACCTTCAAGGACGTCCCCGGGGGCCAGATCCTGGGCCCGACCTTCGACTACAGCCACCGCCTGCTCGATTTCAGCCTGGCCGCCGCAGCGACCGTCGATGCGGCGGCGTCCCCTGCCGAACCGGCGTCCGCGTCGGCTGAGAGGACCGACGCGGCCACCGCGACCGGGCCGACGCCGCGGGTTACCGACATTCTCAACGCCGAGGGTCTGATCGAGGTCGAGACCGCCGACGACACGCAGCCGGTTGGCGACATCACCCGGCAGCCCCTGACCTTCCCCGCCGATCGCGACGTGCGGCTGCAATCCCTGACCCGGGGTGATGAAGGTTTTCTGCTGGCCCTCGGTTATTCAAGCCAGCGCGGCTATGGCAAGAGCCACCCGTTCGCCGGCGAAATCCGCATGGGCACGGTCGCGGTCGAGATCATCCCGGAAGAATTGGGCTTTGCCATCGATATCGGCGACATCGCGGTGACGGAATGCCAGATGATCAACCAATTCCAGGGATCGAAGACGCAACCGGCGCAGTTCACCCGGGGCTACGGCCTGACCTTCGGCCATTGCGAACGAAAAGCCATGGCGATGGCGCTGGTGGACCGCGCCTTGCGCGCCGAAGCCCTGGGCGAGGATGTCACCGCCCCGGCCCAGGATGCCGAATTCGTGCTGTCGCATTGCGATGCCGTCGAGGCCTCGGGCTTCGTCGAGCATCTCAAATTGCCGCACTACGTCGATTTCCAGAGCGAGCTGGTCACGGTGCGCACGCTGCGCCAGGCGTTTTCGGATCGGGAAATCCCGGGGGTCCCCGATGTCTGACGGTCTGAGCGGCTACAATTTCGCCTATCTCGATGAACAGACCAAGCGGATGATCCGGCGCGCTTTGCTCAAGGCGGTGGCGATCCCGGGCTATCAGGTGCCGTTTGCCGGCCGTGAGATGCCGCTGCCTTACGGCTGGGGCACCGGCGGCATCCAGGTCACCGCCGCGGTGATCGCCCCCGGCGATGTGCTGAAAGTGATCGACCAGGGTGCCGACGACACCACCAATGCCGTATCGATCCGACGCTTCTTTTCCCGGACCGCCGGGGTCGCGACCACGACCCGGACCGCCGACGCAACCTTGATCCAGACCCGTCACCGCATCCCCGAGCGGCCGCTGACCGAGGCGCAAATCATCGTCTATCAGGTGCCGATCCCCGAACCGCTGCGCTGGATGGAACCGCGCGAGAGCGAAACGAAGAAGATGCATGCCTTGCTGGAATATGGGGTGATGCAGGTCAAGCTTTACGAGGATATCGCCCATCTGGGGCGGATCACGACGTCCTATGATTACCCGGTCCGGGTCAATGGCCACTACATCATGTCGCCGTCACCGATTCCGCGATTTGACAATCCCAAGATGAATCAGATGGCGGCATTGCAGTTGTTTGGCGCCGGACGCGAGAAGCGTATCTACGCCGTGCCGCCCTATACCCGGGTCGAGAGCCTCGATTTCGACGACTACCCCTTTGAAATCCAGCGCTGGGACCAGCACTGCGCCCTGTGCGGCGCCAGCGACAGCTATCTCGACGAGATGGTGACCGATGATCACGGCGGTCGCCTGTTCATTTGTTCCGATACCGACTATTGCGGCGAACGCCGCGCCGCCGGGCATCGCGGTGACACGGACCTGCCGGCAAACCCAGCCCCCAGGACCGCGCCATGATCGCGACCCTGGCCGACGACCCGGCGAACGGCGCGACAAACGGAGACATCCCCCTGTTGCAGGTTCGCGACCTGGGCCACAGCTATGGCAGCCGGATCGGTTGCCGGGACATCACCTTCGACCTTTACCCGAGCGAGGTTCTGGGCATTGTCGGCGAATCGGGATCGGGAAAGACCACCTTGCTGTCCTGCCTGTCCGGACGGCTGCCGCTGAGCCAGGGTACGATCCATTACGATACCAGGACGCAGGGGCTGGTCGATCTGGCGGCGTTGTCGGAGGCGCAACGGCGCCTCCTGACCCGGACTGACTGGGGCATCGTGCACCAGAGCCCGCGTGACGGGCTGCGCATGGCGGTTTCGGCCGGTGCCAATATCGGCGAGCGCCTGATGGCCGTCGGCGCCCGCCATTATGGCCAGATCCGCGACACCGCCCGCGACTGGCTGCAGCGCGTCGAGATCCAGCCCGACCGGATCGACGACCTGCCCTCGACCTTTTCCGGCGGCATGCAGCAGCGGCTTCAGATCGCGCGCAACCTGGTCACCGGACCCCGGCTGATGTTCATGGATGAACCGACCGGCGGTCTCGATGTCAGCGTCCAGGCGCGACTGCTCGACCTGTTGCGCGGCCTGGTCGACGACATGAACCTGTCGGTGGTGCTGGTGACCCACGACCTGGCCGTCGCGCGCCTGCTGGCCCACCGCCTGATGGTGATGCAAGGCGGCGTCGTCGTCGAAAGCGGCCTGACCGATCAGGTCCTTGATGATCCGCACCATCCCTATACCCAACTGCTGGTGTCCTCGGTGCTGCAGGTGTGACGATGAACCCATCCCCCGTGATCGAGGTCTGCGGCCTCGCCAAGGAATTCACGATCCACGCCCAGGGCGGCCTCCGGATCCCGGTGTTTTCCGGGTTGTCGCTCGCGGTGTCCGCCGGTGAATGCGTCGCGTTGCACGGTCCCTCGGGCTGTGGGAAATCGACCCTGCTGCGCGCACTCTATGCCAACTACCAGGCCGACAGCGGCCGAATCCTGATCCAGCACCGCGGCGGCCTCGTCGACATGGTCGCGGCCGAACCGCGGGTGGTCCTGGCGGTTCGCCGCCACACCCTGGGCTATGTCAGCCAGTTCCTGCGCGTGATCCCACGGATTGCCGCTCTCGACGTCGTCGCCGAACCGGCCGTGCGCAACGGCATCGCCCGCGATCAGGCGCGGGAACGGGCGGCCGCACTGCTGGCTCGGCTGCGGATCCCGCAACGGCTATGGCATCTGCCCCCGGCAACCTTTTCCGGCGGGGAACAGCAGCGGGTCAATATCGCCCGCGGCTTCATCCTCGATTACCCGGCGTTGCTGCTGGACGAGCCGACGGCGGCGCTTGATGTCGACAACCGGGACACCGTGGCGCAACTGATCGAGGAGGCCAAGGCGCGGGGCACCGCCCTGGTCGGCATTTTCCACGACCAGGCCCTGCGCGAGCGGGTTTCGGACCGCGTCTTTGACCTCGAAAGCGCGCGGACCATCGTCTGAACGCAAACGAGTGGGGCGCATCATCGAATTTGCGACCGTCGCCCTCGCGAACGCGGGGGCCCAGAGCCGCACGCTCCGAACGGCGGCGCCTGTGGCCCTGGATGCCCGCGTTCGCGAGCATGACGGTGGCAAGAGATCCTCTCATTCGGCCTCGTCAGAGCGCCTTTGCGGCCATCAGCCCGAAGGTCTTGGACGCGTTCTGCGCCGTCGGTGTGGTCTGGTCGGTGACCGTGAAGTTCGTCGCGGCAAGCGAACGCCGTCCCGGGCGGGCGACACCGGTCGCACACCCGTTCTCAATCCGATACAAGACTTTGAAAAAACGGTGGCGGACTTTGTCGCTGTGACGGTTCGGTCTTGACGCGCTCTGCAAGCCGTCAATCCGGTGGTGTTTCAACCGACGCGACCGGCGCCGCGGCCCAGAGATCGACGGCACGGTGATAGCCGCGCGGCAGCGCAATTCTGTCGATCTGGCCCGGCGCAAACAGGCCGATCCGACGATGCTCGGCGCTGATGCGAAACGCGCGGTCATCGCGCCGGGTGACACCATAGGTGATGATGACGACCGCGCGACCGGGCAGAACTTCGTAGACCCAGCAATCCAGCAAAGGGCCCACGGCGACGTCGATATCGAGTTCCTCGCGCAATTCGCGGGCGAGACAGAGTTCCGGGGTTTCGCCCGGCTCGAGCCGGCCACCCGGCAACTCCCACTCCGCCCGCTCGTTCTCCAGCAGCACGACACCGCCGCCTTCGAACAGCACGGCCTTGATCGAAACGGGAAAGGCCATGGTGATCACGATCCTGGTTCAACGATACCTTGCCTGCCTTCACCATCGCACGAAAACACCGGGCGGGCGAGAGGCGGCACCATCAAGGGTCAAATCGGATCTCAAGCGGCCCATACCATCCGGCGGCTATCACCCGCCCGCGGGATCCTCTAGGATGACGACGTCGGCGCCCGCCGATCGATGACCGCAAGAGAGTCTCGATGCATCAAAGCGTCAATCCCGCGCCCGTACCCTGCAAGATTTGCGGTACCCCCAGCGCCTTGTTCGCCCTCTATGACTTCAATAAAAGTTGCCTTGAAAGCACCGGGAAACAGACGGTATTTTCCGGAATACCGATATATTATCGGCGATGCGCCGCCTGCGGCTTCATTTTTACGAACAACTTCGACGCCTGGACGCGCGATGATTTCCTGGGAAACATCTATAACGACGATTACGAAACAATCGATCCCGATGGCGGCGGAAAGCGCGCCACCGCAAACGCGATTATCATTCACGATCTCTGCCGTGGCTATTCCGATCGCCTTCAGATCCTCGATTACGGTGGTGGCAACGGGGAGTTTGCCCACGAGATCCGGAATTTCGGGTTTCGTGCCGAGACCTACGACCCCTTTTCACGTTACACAAAACGACCTGACACGAAATTCAACGTGATAACGGCGTTCGAAGTCTTCGAACACATACCATTTCCCCACGAAATGGTCTCCGACATGATCTCATTCCTTGCCGATGATGGCGTCGTCATCTTTTCGACCATGGTATTCGGTTTCGACAGTGCGGCCAATACACAGATGTCTTGGTACGTCGCGCCGCGCAACGGTCATATTTCAATCCACTCGCGAATGTCCCTCGATTTGCTGTTTGCCCGCCATCATTATCAGGTCGCTTCCTTCTCCGATCATCTGCATCTGGCATTCAGGACATTGCCAGCGTTCGTTACCCGTCTGATCGGCGCCGGAGGGCCATGACCGTGGCACAAAACCGGGAGCTTGCGTGTTGGCGCGTCCAGTTCCATGGTATCAGCCATGAATGACCGTCTTCGCCATGACTATCTGCGGATCGCTCCGGATGTCGCCGAAGCCCTGGCCGCACATCGGCCGGTCGTCGCCCTGGAGTCGACGATCATTGCTCATGGCATGCCCTATCCCCAGAATCTGGAGACGGCCCGGGCTGCCGAAGCCACGGTTCGGCGCGCGGGCGCAGTGCCGGCGACGATCGCTATCCTCGACGGCCGGATCCGCATCGGCCTCAGTGGTGATGATCTGGAGCGGCTGGCGGCCGGCCGCGGACAAATCGCCAAGCTGAGCCGGCGCGATCTGCCGGTGGCATTGGCATCGGGGACCGATGGCGCGACGACGGTCGCGGCAACGATGATCTGCGCGGCGCTGGCCGGAATCACGGTGTTTGCCACCGGGGGAATCGGCGGTGTCCATCGTGGCGGCGAGGCCAGCCTCGACATTTCCGCCGACCTCGACGAATTGGCCCGGACCGAGGTCGCGGTGGTCTGTAGCGGCGCCAAGGCGATCCTGGATCTGCCCCGCACGCTCGAATATCTGGAAACGCGGGGTGTCACGGTCGTCGGTTTTGCGACGGACAGGTTCCCGGCTTTCTACACCGCTGACAGCGGCCTGCGGCTTGAGACGCGATGCGACTCGGCGGAGAAGGTCGCGCGGATCATCCGCATCCGCCAGACGCTGGGCATCGGGGGTGGCGTCGTCATCGCCAATCCGATCCCGGCAGCGGCGGCACTGGACCCGGTCGCGGTGACCGCGGCGATCGATCAGGCCCTGCACGATGCCGCGACCCAGGGCGTCACCGGCAAAGCGGTCACGCCGTTTCTGTTGTCGCGGCTGGAGCATTACACCGGCGGCCGCAGCCTTGAGGCCAACATCGCCCTGGTGCTGGACAATGCCCGGGTTGGCGCGGCGATCGCGGTCGCGCTCGCGGCCCTGGCCCCGGAAACGACGTTGCCGCCCCGCGGTGCCGCATTGGGCCCCGGCCGCGTCGGCTGAGCGGTTTCCCGCTGATCCCCGGCCCCGGCCCCGATCAAAGCGCTAGTCAAAGCGCCGGTCAAACCACGGGCGCAAGCCGCCGGATCAGGACCGCGGCCGCTTCCGCGGCGGCACGGGCGAAACTGGGAAAATCGAGATGGCTATCGGCGCCGGCGAGATCGCTGAGCGCACGCACCACCAGGGCCGGCACACCGAACCGTTCGGCCACCTGGGCCAGAGCGGCGCCTTCCATCTCGATGGCCAGGGCGTCGAAACGCTGACGCAGCTCATCACGGGTCTCGGTGCAATTCAGGAAGGTGTCGCCGGTTAGAATCGTCCCGAAATGCACGACCGGCTGCCGGGGTGACGCCCCCGTCGCATTGGTCGCGAAGCGCGGCAGAGCCACGCCCTCGAGCGCTGCGGTGACACGCGCCAACAATTCCGGCGCAATGTCGTAACCGTGATCCTCATCGAAGCCCGGCAGCGGCGGCACCCCGGGCTGATAGCAGCGGATCCGTCGCTCAACCAGCGCGCCATAGTCGTACTGGATCAGCCGGGTGGCAACGACGACATCGCCGATCCCCAGGGCCGGATCCAGCCCGCCGGCGACACCGGAAAACAGCAAAGCCCGGCAGCCGAACACCTGACACAACAGCGTCGCGACGATCGCGGTATTGACCTTGCCGATACCGGCTTCGACCAGAACGGCGGCACGTTGGCCCAACCGACCCTCGCGGAACGTCAAACCCGCCATCTCGCGGCGGCCGGTTTCCCCGAAGAAATCGCCGAAATGGTCGATTTCCTCCGGAATGGCACAAATCAAACCCAAAGGGGCACGTTCCGTCATCACGCAAATCCTGGCCAACAATCATGGGTGCACCGGGGTCAATCGCGATTGACCCCGGGTCCCGCAAGCTTCGGCCCGGCGGGATGGGAACGACCATAGCGCGGGGCAATCCCAGCGGCCAGGGCGATACCGGGGTCGGCGTGGCGCCAGCCGGTCGGATCCCCGGCAGTAGGCCTTCAGATCAATAATCGGGGCGCCGGGCGTTTCCTGCTGGATTTATTAAGAGTTGAGCCGATATATTTTCTCAGGCGCAATGATCACGTTGGTGTCGTCATGAAATATCGCTTCGGCACGCTGCGCACGGTCCGGAACCTGATCGCCAATCCGGTGCCGCTGTTGGCCGCGCTGATTCTCATCCTGGCGGTTGCCCTGGTAAGTCGCTGGATCGAGCCCTGGGTGCCGGTCCTGGTCATGCTGACCGGCGGTATCTTCGCCGCCGCAACCTTGCTGGCGGCCACCAGGGATCGCCCGCGGGTTCGCGTGCGGATCGATCGTGCAGTGCGTGACCGGCACCGCCGTTAAGTCCGGCGCTGGTGCCGCAGGGGTGTATTGCGATGCCTGAAAACAACGGTCCGGGCACCTGCCCGGGCGGGGCGCGATGCCGGTGACCCCCGTGGAGTCGGTCTCCGGCGCCGCGGTCATCGCGGAAGACCGTGCCGGCGTGATGCCGCCGCCGGCCAGGGCGGACCATGATCATCGTCACTGTGTTGACGGCGCGCTGGGACGGGCGGAGCGGATTTGCGCCCTGCGCGGCATCCGCCTGACCGTCCTGCGCCGTCGCGTCCTCGAATTGGTGTGGAGCAGCCACCGGCCGCGCGGTGCCTACGCAATCCTCGACAATCTGGGCGAAGACGGCCGCAAGCCGGCGCCCTTGACGGTGTACCGCGCACTCGATTTTCTGGTTGGCAACGGCCTGGTCCACCGCATCGAATCGCTCAACGCTTATGTCGGCTGTCCGGAACCCGGCAGCAGCCATACCGGTCAGTTTCTCGTCTGCGAAGTCTGCGGCACCGTTGTCGAGCTCAACGATCAGCGGGTTTCCGCGGCAATTCAGGACAATGCCCGGGAGCATGGCTTCACCGTGACCCGCCCCATGATCGAAATCAGGGGCCGATGCCCTGCTTGCCAGGAGTCCCGTTGATGACAGCCCCCCTTCGACTTCCGGTCTCGGTGCTGACCGGGTTCCTGGGCAGCGGCAAGACCACGCTGCTGTCCCACCTGATCCGGACGCCGGCGCTGGCGCGGGCCGCCGTCGTGATCAATGAATTCGGCGCGGTCGGGCTCGATCATATTCTGGTCGAGAAAAGCTCGGAAAACACGGTGCTGCTCGACAGCGGCTGCCTGTGCTGCACCGTTCGCGGTGATCTGATCGACACCTTGCGAACCTTGTTCCTGCGCCGGACCCGGGGCGAAATTGCCGAATTCGATCGTGTCGTCATCGAAACCACCGGTTTGGCGGACCCGGCACCGATCCTGCACACCCTGATGTCCGATCCCCTGCTCGCCTCGCGGTTTCGCCTCGACGGCGTGATCACGACCATTGATGGGGTCCTGGGCGCCGGCCAGCTCGACGACCATGTCGAAAGCGTCAAGCAGGCCGCGGTCGCCGATCGCCTGGTGCTGACCAAGACCGACCTGACCACGGCGGAGGCGATCGCGGCCCTGACCGCGCGGCTGCGGCTGCTCAACCCGGCGGCGGCGATCATCACCGCCGACCAGGGCGCCGTCGATGCGGAACGGCTGCTGGATGCCGGGCTCTACAACCCCGCCACCAAAAGCGCCGACGTCACGCGCTGGCTCAACGCCGAAGCGTATCACGATGACCATGAGGAGCACGGGCATGATGATCACGGGGCGGGGCATCATGGCCATGACGTCAACCGGCACGACGACCGGATCCGCGCCTTTTGTCTCACGTTCGACCAGCCCCTGCCGTGGGAAGGCGTCGTCAATGCGATTACCAACCTGATCGCCATGCGTGGCCCGGATCTGCTGCGGATCAAGGGCATCCTCAACGTCATCGACAGCGACACGCCCATCGTCATCCATGGCGTGCAGCACATGTTCCACCCGCCGGCGCAGCTTGAGGCTTGGCCCGATGACGACCGGCGCTCGCGCCTGGTGTTCATCACCCGCGACCTCGACCGGTCGGTGATCACGGCGATGTTCGACATGTT
Organism: Azospirillaceae bacterium; assembly: GCA_031291675.1. Taxonomy (GTDB): domain Bacteria; phylum Pseudomonadota; class Alphaproteobacteria; order Azospirillales; family Azospirillaceae; genus JARLIO01. The sequence goes on along the minus strand of JARLIO010000030.1, from coordinate 7,052 downwards.
CGGCGGCCTTGACGCCGCGCTGCCCCCGCCGCATGCCCGCCCGCAATGAGCCTGGCCCATGGCGGGCCGGGGCGCGGGCCGGGGATAGGCAGCGCCCGGTTCAGCAAACCGGTGAAGAAGCCTCACCAACCCGATGATCCAGCCTCAAGTCGTTGAGCCCGGCCGGTTCCTGATGGATGGTGATTTCGGCCCGCGGAAACGCCTCGCCCAACTGATGTTCGATCTCATCCGTAACGTCATGCGCCTTGGCCAGGGTCAGATCGGCATCCAGCTCCAGATGAAACTCGATAAACGCCGCGGTCCCCGAATTCCGGGTCCGCAGGTCATGAATCGCACGAGTCGCCGCGTGGCCGGTCACAAGTGATTTGATCAGATCCCGTTCGGCTTGCGGCAATTCCCGGTCCATCAGCACATCGAGTGCCGATTGCGTGATCTCCCAGGCCCCGTGCAACAGCAGGCCGGCAATGCCGACAGCGAACAGGGGATCGAAGATCGATGTGTTGAAGACGCGGGTCAGAACCAGGGCCGCAATAACCGCAATATTGAGATAGAGATCGGCATTGTAATGCAGACGATCGGCCGTGATCGCGATCGATGCCGTCGTACGCACGACCCGACGCTGAAAGGCCAGCAGCACCAGGGTCAGGGCGATCGAGAACAGCATGACCGCGATGCCGACGCCGCTTTCCTGGACCGCGACCGGTGAAATCAGGCGCCCTGCCGCTTCGACCAGCAAAAACACCGCCGATCCGGTGACGAAGGCGGCCTGGGCCAGTGATGCCAGCCCCTCGGCCTTGCCATGTCCGAAGCGATGGGCCAGATCCGCCGGCTTCAAGGCGTGGCGAACCCCGGCCAGCGTCACCGAGGAGGCGATCAGGTCGGCAATCGAGTCGATCAAGGACGACAGCAATGAAACAGAATCGGTGATCAGATAGGCGCCCAGCTTCGCCACGATCAACAGCGCCGCGACCGTGACACTGGCATAGGTCGCCTGACGTCGCAGTCGGGCCAATTCGACATCAGTCATCGAAATTTCCTTGGTGACGGCGGCTTTTGCGGGCGACGGCCCGATCGAAAAACGGCGGAACGGCCCGAGGCCGCAACCGCCCGGTCACGCGATTACGGAAACAGGCGTTCAATCGTCCAGAGCGGGTCGTCGGGACCGGCGCCGGCGGCCCTGATATACACCAGCCGGTCATGCAATCGAAAGGGGCGATCGTGCCAGAATTCGATGCGTTCCGGGGCAACCCGAAATCCGGTCCAATAGGCCGGACGCGGGACGATGCCGACGACATGGCGGGCACCATATTCGGCGATCCGTTTTTCCAGTTCCCAACGGCCCGTGAGCGGCCGCGATTGTTGCGACGCCCAGGCGCCGATCTGGCTGGCGCGGGGGCGACTGTGAAAATAGGCGTCGGCTTCCGCGGCGCTGACCTCGGTCACCGGCCCTTCGACGCGGATCTGGCGGCGAACCGACTTCCAGTGAAAGCACAGGGCCGCCTGCCGGTTGGCGTCGAGTTGCTCGCCTTTTCGGCTTTCGCGATTGGTGTAGAATACGAATCCTCGCGAATCGACGCTTTTCAGCAAGACCATGCGCACCGAGGGCACACCGGCCGCGGTCGCCGTCGCCAGTGCCATCGCGTTGGCATCTTCCGGTTCCGTCTTTTCCGCTTCCGTCAGCCACTGGCTAAACAGCTCGAACGGGTCAATGGCACGCATTTCCTGAAAAATATCGAACATCATTCCTGGCCTGTCGAGGAAGCGGCGGGGCCGCTTCAGATCTACCACACCGACGACGCTGGCACCCGCCGTCCCGGGGGACAAGCGGGTAATGGCGCAAAAGCCGCCGTTTCGCCACACAGACCATGTTAGCACAGGCGCCGGCGGCACGACCGCCCTTGCTTTGCACCCCCCCAAGCGACGATTTGGTGCGCGGACGTTGCGGCCAATCGCCAGAACCGCTAAAGCACATCGGCGCAGCCAGAGAGGCTGTCACCTCGTTCGGGTCAAGAAGCATGCTCACAAGGTCGATCCTGCTCGTCACGGCGGCAGCCCTGCTGTCGTCCTGTTCCTTGTTCGATGACGGCAAACCAACAGAGTCGCCAACCGCTGCGGCCAATCCGGCGGCGGCGCCCGTCGGCAAACCCGGCATCATTCTCGGTCCGTTCCTGGCGGCCGACATCGGCAAGTCCCTCGACGCCACCGACCAGGCCCTGGCGGGAAAGGCGGCGCAAACCGCCTTTACGGTCGCCATCGGCGAACAGACCCGCTGGACCAACCCGCAAAACGGTCACTTCGGGACGATCACGCCAACCAAGGACGGCTTCACGGTCAACGGCGCCTATTGCCGCGAGTTCCAGGAGACGGTGAATGTCGCGGGCCAATCGCAGCAGGCCTTTGGAACCGCTTGCCAGCAACCCGATAAAACATGGAAGATCGTTAACTAGCGATCGGGTACACTGAACCGAGCGGACGTCGGAACCTGTTCGCCCGGTGCTATATTACGGCAACGGGCAACCGGCTCAGCCGCCGCCGACGGATCCGGGTCAACTCTTTTTCGTTTTTTCGGGGACTGATGTCTCGTGCCCACGCCGCGTGATCCTTATACCGTCCTTGGCATCTCCAAGACCGCCACCGTCGACGAGATCAAGCAGGCTTACAGGTTGTTGGCCAAACGCTACCACCCTGACCTGAATCCGGGCCGTCCGGACATCGAGCAGCGCTTCAAAGAGATCTCCGGGGCCTACACCCTGCTGTCCGATCCTGACAAGCGCGTCCGGTTCGACCGGGGCGAAATCGATACCAATGGCAACGACAGGCCGGAACGCCATTATCGTCCGCACGGCGCCCGGGGGGCGGGATCCTCGTTCAACGGCTTTGCCGACGATGATCTGTTCTCCGACCTGTTCGGCAACACGCGGCGACGCGGCGATGGCACCGGAGCCAACGCCGGCGTCAAGGCGCGGGGCAGCGATATCGCCTATTCGGTCAGCGTGCCGTTCGTCGAAGCGGCGATGGGCACCAAGCGGCGCATCAATCTTTCAACCGGCAAAAGCCTGGAAGTCGCGATTCCGCCGGGCACCGAAGACCAGCAGAAATTGCGCCTCAAGGGCCAGGGACTGGCCGGCCTCGCCGGCGCCGGCGCCGGCGACGCCATCGTCGAGGTCCATGTCGAACCCCATCCGCTGTTCACGCGCCGCGACATGGACGTTTACATCGACCTGCCGGTCAGCCTGCCGGAGGCGGTTCTGGGCGCAACGATCAAGGTGCCGACCCTTGACGGCACCGTCGCCGTCAAGGTGCCCAAGGGATCGAATACCGGAACCACGCTGCGCCTCAAGGGCAAGGGCATTCCCGACACCGACGCCCGGGCCGGCGGCGATCAATATGTCAAGCTGACCGTGGTCCTGCCCGATCAGCCCGACGCCGAGCTGTTCACCTTCCTGGAACAATGGGCCAAGGACAAGGCCTACGACGTCCGCAAAAAGCTCGATCTCGGCTGAACCCCCGCTCTCTTGCCTCACGCCATCGGGGCGATCGCGGGTCGTTCCGGACTGTCCCGGTCCGGGGCCGGATCGATCAGCAGGGTGCGCAACGGCACCGTCAGGATGTCGCTCAGCGCGCTGTCGGCGGCATCCAGGATCGCCTGAAGCCGCGCGGAAACCACCGGCCCCCCGGGCGACTGCGGCGATCCGCTGACAGCCAGCCCCAGGCTGGTGTAAAGGTCATGCAGCGTGGCGATGTTCAGGTCGCGGGTCAGAATCCAGCAATCGCGGGCGGTCCGCTCGACCCAATCGCGCTCGCGCAATTCATCCAGGACGACGTCAAGGACCCGAAAATTGACGCAGACCGCGGCCTCCAGGGCGGACCGCCGCAGACCGGTGCCGTGCCGGCTGGCCATCAGCAGCCTGTGCAGGATGGCCAGGGCGACCGTCAGCCGATGGCCCGGCGCCAGCCGACCGATATCGTGGGGCAGTCCGTGGCCGGAACGGAGTTCCGGCAGCGCCGCCGTCAGCTCGGCGCCCACCAGAAGCGTCGACCAGGCGATGTACAGCCACAGCAGAAAGATCGGAATCGCCGACAACGCGCCATAGATCGTCTGATAGGCCGGGAATGTTGTCAGATAGAGCGCGAACCCGGCCTTCGACAGCTCGAGCCCCAGCGCCGACACCAACGCCCCGCTCATCGCGTCGCCCAGCCGGATCCCCCGATTGGGGATCACCAGATACAGCACCGTGATGCCCACAAATTCCAAAAGCCAGGGCAGCAACAGCGCCATCCCGACCAGCTGGTCGGTGAGGCGCTCAACCACGGTGACATGGGCCAGGGCATAAAGCTTCCCGGTGAAGGACAGGCTGGCGCCGAACAGGATCGGCGTCAGGGTCAAAAGCGCCCAGAACGCCAGAAAGCGCATCAGCAGCGGCCGCGGTTCGGTGACCCGCCAGATCGCGCGGAACGAGGATTCGATCGTCCCCAGCAACAGGACGGAACTGATCGCCAACCCGACGACGCCGAAGGCCGTCATCCGGCCGGCATTGGACATGAAGCGCGACAAATTCTCCAGGACGATATCGCCAACGGTCGGCACCAGGGTCGTGATCAACAACTGTTCGGCCCGGTTGCGCAGCGCGCCGAACGCCGGAAAAGCCGAGAAGATCGCAAAGCCGATCGTCATCAGCGGCACGACGGCCAGCAGCGCGGTGTAGGCCAGCGAGGCCGCAACCTCGAAGCAGTGATCGCGCAGAAAGCGCGCGATGGTATAGCGGGCGACCGTGGCAAACCGCGTTGCGGCCACCCGGCAGCGGATCCACAGCCGCAGGCGCCGGTTCGGCCCGGCGGCCGGCCCCCGGACCGGGCGCGGGTTATCGGAAAATGTCGACATACCCTCCTAATCACTTTTCTTGTGGGGACAAAGGGCTGAACCGTGCCATCGGGTTTGACCCTCGATTCGATTTGTGTACCATGCCTCACCTTCCGTTGCGCGCAGATCGAGGATATTATGACGACTAGCACCCCGCTCATGGCTGGTAAGCGTGGCCTGATCATGGGCGTCGCCAACGACCGCTCCATCGCCTGGGGGATCGCCAGAGTGGCGTCAGAGCATGGCGCCGAACTGGCCTTCACCTATCAGGGCGATGCGCTGGCAAAACGGGTCAAGCCCCTGGCCGAATCCGTGGGCAGTTCCGTCATACTCCCGTGTGATGTCACCGACGAGGACAGCATCGACGCCCTGTTCGAGACGTTGCGCCGTGACTGGGGCCGGCTCGATTTCCTGGTTCACGCCATCGCCTTCTCCGACAAGAACGAACTGAGCGACCAGTATCTCCAGACCACACGCGCCAACTTCGCGCGAACCCTGGATATCTCCTGCTATTCTTTTACCGCGCTGGCCCAGCGGGCGGTGCCGTTGATGAGCGAGGGCGGCGCGCTGCTGACGCTGAGTTATCTCGGCGCGGAACGGGTGATGCCGCATTACAACGTGATGGGCGTCGCCAAAGCCGCGCTGGAAGCCAGCGTTCGTTACCTCGCCGCCGATCTCGGGCCGCGCGGGATCCGGGTCAATGCGATCTCGGCCGGTCCGATCAAGACGCTGGCCGCCTCCGGAATCGGTGATTTTCGCTACATCCTGCGCTGGAACGAGCTCAATGCACCCCTGGCCCGCAACGTCACCCAGACCGAGGTTGGCAACGCCGCCCTGTATCTGCTGAGCCACCTGGGCAGTGGTGTCACCGGCGAGGTCCATCATGTCGACGCCGGCTATCACGCGGTCGGCATGTGCTCGGTCGCGTCGGCACCGCAGAACGCCCAGCTGCTGGCCACGCTCAACACCGGCAAGGAATAAGCCATGACGGCCGGCAACAGCTTTGGCAGCGTGTTTCGCGTCACGACCTGGGGTGAAAGCCACGGGCCGGCGATCGGCGTCGTCGTCGACGGCACGCCGCCACAGTTGACGCTGGACGAGACCGATATTCAGCCCTGGCTCGACCAGCGCCGTCCCGGCCAATCGCGCTTCACCACGCAGCGCCAGGAACCGGACCAGGTGCGGATCCTCTCGGGTGTCTATGAAGGCCGCACCACCGGCACGCCAATCCTGCTGATGATCGAAAATCAGGATCAGCGCTCGAAGGATTACAGTGAGATCGCGGCCAAGTTCCGGCCGGGCCACGCCGATTTCACCTATTGGCACAAATACGGAATTCGCGACCCGCGCGGCGGCGGCCGGGCATCCGCCCGGGAAACCGCGACCCGGGTTGCCGCCGGGGCCGTGGCCCGCAAGATCCTGGGACCGGGCATCACCATCCGCGGCGCCCTGATCCAGGTCGGCAGCCGGCGCATCGACCGGACGCGCTGGGACTGGGCCGAAACCGGGCTCAACCCGTTCTTTTGCCCCGATGCCGAAACCGCGGCGCACTGGGCCGAAGACCTCGATACGATTCGCAAGGCGGGATCCAGCGTCGGCGCGATCGTCGAGGTCGTCGCCTCCGGCGTCCCGGTCGGCTGGGGCGATCCGATCTACGACAAGCTCGACAGCGATCTGGCCCGGGCCATGATGACGATCAATGCCGTCAAAGGGGTCGAGATCGGCGACGGTTTCGCCGTAGCCGCCCTGACCGGCGAGCAGAATGCCGACGAAATCCGCCGGGGACCCGATGGCCAGCCGCAATTCCTGTCCAACCATGCCGGCGGCATCCTCGGGGGGATTTCGTCGGGCCAGGAGATCGTGGTCCGGTTCGCGGTCAAGCCGACCAGCTCGTTGCTGATCCCGCAGCGGACCATCGACATCAATGGCAACGATACCGAGGTCATGACCAAGGGCCGGCACGATCCCTGCGTCGGGATCCGTGCTGTTCCGGTCGGCGAGGCCATGATGGCCTGCGTCCTGGCCGACCACTGGCTGCGCCACCGTGCCCAGTGCGGCGGGGGGGGGGGGGGGGGGGGGGGGGGGGGGGGGGGGGGGGGGGGGGGGGGGGGGGGGGGGGGGGGGGGGGGGGGGGGGGGGGGGGGGGGGGGGGGGGGGGGGGGGGGGGGGGGGGGGGGGGGGGGGGGGCGGG
>JARLIO010000029.1 GCA_031291675.1 Azospirillaceae bacterium | reverse complement strand
CCCCCCCCCCCCCCCCCCCCCCCCCCCCCCCCCCCCCCCCCCCCCCCCCCCCCCCCCCCCCCCCCCCCCCCCCCCCCCCCCCCCCCCCCCCCCCCCCCCCCCCCCCCCCCCCCCCCCACTGCGAAGTTTCATTCACCGCGGGTCGGCCCCAGGCCGGTGGGCGGCTCATGACCGTTGGTATGACACGGCTTGGGCATGGCGTGCCGTGCCCGATCACCCCGCCGGGATGCCCGGCTTTGCGGTTCCGGTCTTGCCGCCGGTGATCCGGCCGGGTTTGATCTCAGCCGGGCTGCCGGGCAGCGCGCGGTTTTGCTGCGGTTCGCCGGGCGCGACCGGCGGGTTCAGCGCAATCAAGGCCTGACACACGCGATCGATGACCGGTCCCCAGTCGAGCGGCTGCTGCTGGCGAAACAGTCGGGCGGTGGGATACCAGGGGGAATCGTCGCGCCCCTGCAGCCAGCGCCAGCAGCCGTCATAACGCGACAAGATCCACACCGGGACCCCCAGCGCGCCCGCCAGATGTGCGGCGGCGGTGTCGACCGTGATCACCAGGTCGAGCGTACTGACCAGGGCCGCGCTGTCGGCGAAATCGCTGACTTGCGCCATGCCGTCATGGAGAATCAGGCCCGGCGGCGGCGGATGGGCCTGGGCTGCGGCATCGCCCATTTGCAGACTGATCAGGCTGATCCCCGGAATTGCGCCCAGCGGCGCAAACAAGGCCAACGGGATCGAGCGCCGGCGATCGAGCTGATGGGCTTCACGATGGTAGGCGCGTGGGTCCCCGGCCCAGACCAGGCCGATCTTTCGGCCGGGCAGGGCGGCCAGGCGTTGCCGCCATGCCGTGATCTCGCCAGGGACCGGCCAAAGATAGGGCACATCCGCGGGGATCGTGTCCAGCGTCGTGCCGAGCAGGGGCGGCAGGCTGACCAGCGGCAGATGGTAATCAAAGGGCGGCATCGGATCGTCCAGCGACCCAACCACAGCGACGCCCGCCAGGCTGCGGAGCAGACGCACCAAAGGTGCCCGGACTCGCAACACGATCCGCGCACCCTGGCGCGCCAGAATCGGCACATAGCGGCAGAATTGCAGAATGTCGCCGAAGCCCTGTTCGGCATGCAGCAGCAGGGTTCGCCCGCTCAGGGGCTCTCCCGCCCATTTCGGTTGCGACACTGGCAGCGGTGTCGCCAGGGCTTGGCGCGCCGTGTCATATTCGGCCCAGCCCGCCGGGAAGTCACCCCGGTGCAGCAGTGCTGTCGCATGGTTGAGGTGGAACAGCGGATTGTTGCTCTGCCGGGCCAGTGCGCGGTCGTAGCTGGCGATGGCGGCGTCGATCCGGCCTTCGGCGCATAGAATGGCGCCGAGATTGTTGTGGGGATCCGGGTTGTCAGGCTGCAGCGCGATGGCGTGGCGGAACGCGCGTGCGGCTGCCGCGAATTGTCCCATCACATGCCAGGCGGTCCCGAGATTATTGTAGGCGTCGGCATAGTTGGGGCGCAGCACAATGGCCTGGCGACAGGCGCGCACCGATATTTCCGGATCGTCGCATTCCGCGCTGGCAACGCCGAGATTATTGCGCGCTTCCGGAAAATCAGGGGACAGGGTGGCCGCATGTCGGAAGGCGGTCCGGGCCGCGGTGGCGTGCCCGGCGGTCCGCAACAGGGTTCCCAGCGTGTTGAAGGCGACGGTGTGGTCGGGCTTCAGGAGGATCGCCTGGCGACAACAGCCGATCGCGTGCGCCGAGTCCGCCGCTGCCACGGCGACGGCAGGCTGCGGTTGGGCTCTGTCAAACCCGGCGTCGGCAAGGCTGAGATAGGCATTCGCATCGTGGGGTGTCACCCGGATCGCCCGGCGAAGAGCGCGTGCTGCCATGTGGCGCTCGCCTTGCGTCAGAAAGGCGTGGCCGAGGGTGCGATAGAAGGCGCCTGTCGCCGGTGACAGCAGGATCGCATTGCGACCGGCGACCAGGGCGAGGTCCGCCCGGCGAATTATGATCAGGATCATCGCCAGATTGGCCTGGGCCCCGGCAGCAAAGGGGGCCCGGCGTACGGCCTGGCGAGCGGCCTCAAGCAGGAGCAGCGGATCGCGCCCGCCGGGGCGGGATGCCATCGTGGCGCGCAACGACGGCGCGGTTGCGTCCCTGGCTGTCGTGTCCGGGCCGGGCGTGTCCGGGTCGGTCGTGTTTGGGCCGGGCGTGTTTGGGCCGGGCGTTTCAGAGGGGTAGAGAACCATTTAGGGTTGCAGTGCCACGGTGTTGCCGCCGACGTCAACGTCGGAGTCGGCGGTCTCGGCCGGATTGGGTGTGGGTTCGCGGACGGTCGCGATCGCGGCATCGATGGCATTGCGCAACGCGGTGATTGAAAAGGGTTTGGGCACAATCGGGCCCAGGGTGACCAGTCCCCGGCCGTCGAGGTCGCCGGCGTGCCCGCTGACGAAGATGATCGGTAAGCCATAATGCTCGTGGATCGCCTTGGCCGCCGTCAAACCGTCACTGGTTCCCAGTCGAATATCCATCAGCACGAGGGTCGGGTGTTTCGCGGCGACCTGGGCCAGGGCATCGGCCGCGCCGGTCGCGTAACCGGAAAGCGTGTGGCCGAGATCGATCACCGTGTGGCCAAGATCAAGCGCGACCAGATAGTCGTCTTCCACCACGAGAATGCGCGCGACCTTTTCGGGCATCGCCATGACTTCCTGATCAAGTCTGGTTTGTTCGACCAAATGGACCTTCGCCCGGGCGTCCCCGTGGCGGTTGCCCTATGGCCGTCGGATTCATATTGCGCATGCCGTCAGGCCGGTTCCGGCGACCTTGGGGACCCGGGAGCAACACCGGTGGCCCCGGCGTTTGCGATGGGGAAGGGGGAGCATGACGCACGTTTCTCTTCTCTGCCCATTCAATCGCGATGCCACGGGCGCAGCCGGAACGGTTCCCGGTGATGGCGGCGACGCGGCCGCCAAACTTGCCGTAAACAACGCCATGTTAGCATCAACCGGCCACCATTGTGGATAGAAAGCGCGCGCGGCGCTGATCCGGCGGGGGTGCGACGCGCGGAAATTGTTGGCTCGACAATTGCTTGAAGGCGGTATCGAATAGCGCCGATCAAGGGCGCGACCCGTGGCGCGCCTTCCCGTGGAGAACCGGAGACCCTGATCATGTCAATTCCTGTACGCGATGGTGCGGCGACCGCGGGCGCAGCCATCCCGGGGGCCGCGTCCCGCTTGCCCGACGTGCCCCGGTTGGAAGTCAGGCGGGTCACCAAACGTTTTCCCGGTTGTTTGGCCAACGATTGTGTTGATCTGGTGTTACGGTCCGGGGAAATCCATGCCCTGCTCGGCGAAAACGGCGCCGGCAAGAGCACACTGGTCAAGATCATCTATGGCGTTCTGGAGGCTGATGCCGGCGATCTGCTCTGGGAAGGGCGTCCGGTTCGAATCGACAGTCCTGCGACTGCCCGGAAACTAGGCATTGGCATGGTTTTCCAGCATTTCTCGCTGTTCGAGAGCCTGACCGTCGCCGAAAATGTCGCCCTGGGCCTTGATGGCCGCGAGCGCCCGGCGGCGTTGATCGAGCGGATCCGCCTTGTGTCGCAACGCTACGGGCTGGAGCTTGATCCCGATCGCCATGTCTACAATCTTTCGGTCGGCGAACGGCAGCGGGTCGAGATCGTCCGCTGCCTGTTGCAGCAGCCGCGTTTGCTGGTGATGGACGAGCCAACCTCGGTCCTGACGCCGCAGGAAGCGATCAGCCTGTTCGAAACGCTGCGGCGCCTGGCCGCCGAGGGCTGCACCATCCTCTATATCAGCCACAAGCTTGAGGAAATCCGCGCCCTGTGTGATAGCGCGACCGTGTTGCGCGGCGGGCGGGTCGTCGCTTCGGTCGATCCGCGCACCCAGACCGCGCAAGCGCTGGCAGAATTGATGATCGGCAGCAGCCTGATGTCGCCGCAGCGCTCACCGGCGACGACCGGGGCGGCGCGGCTGCAGGTCAGCCATCTCTCGACAACCTCGGACGATCCCTTCGCAACCGAACTCAAGGAGGTCCGTTTCGCGGTGCGGGCCGGCGAGATCTTTGGTATTGCCGGGGTCGCCGGCAACGGCCAGGCGGAACTTCTGGCGGCGTTGAGCGGCGAACAGCCGGTGTCCGACCCGATGATGGTCCGCATTGACGGCGAACCGGTCGGCAATTCCGGCCCGCAGCGGCGGCGCAATCTTGGCTTGGCCTTCGTTCCCGAGGAGCGGTTGGGGCGCGGGGCGGTTCCGGAAATGTCTTTGTCCGACAACGCCTTGCTGTCGGGTGCCCGGACCCAGGGGCTGGTGCGCCAAGGCATGATCCGCCGCGGGCGGTCGCGCGCCTTCGCGGAACGGATCATCCGCAGCTTCAACGTCGTCACCCACGGCTATCGGGCGGAGGCGCGCTCGCTGTCCGGTGGCAATCTGCAAAAATTCATCGTCGGGCGCGAAATCCTGCAAGAGCCCAAGGTCCTGGTCGTGGCCCAGCCGACCTGGGGCGTCGATGCCGGCGCCGCGGCCGCGATCCATCAGGCCCTGATCGATCTGGCGCGCCAGGGCACCGCCGTGCTGGTGATTTCGCAGGACCTCGACGAACTGTTCGTGCTGTGCGATCGCCTTGCGGTTCTGTTCCAGGGTCGGCTGTCCGATAGCGAACCGACCGGACAGACCTCGGTTGAACAGATCGGCCTGCTGATGGGCGGCTTGTTCGAGGCGTCGATCGCCGCGGCCGCCGCGCGGAACGCCGCTCTGGCTGGAAAAGAGACATCCCATGTCGTTTGATGCCTGGCCCCGGCTGGAACCGCGCGGCGAACCGTCGCCGGCGATGGTGTGGCTCACCCCCGTGATCGCCGTTGCCGCAACCGTTGTTTCCGGGATGATTCTGTTCACGCTGCTGGGTTTTGATCCCGTGGCGACGTTGCAGGCTTATTTCATCACACCGGTTTCGACGCGCTATGGTCTTGCCGAACTGGCGCTGAAGGCGACTCCCCTGACCTTGTGCGCCATCGGCCTGGCCACCGGCTTCCGCGCCAATATCTGGAATATTGGCGCCGAAGGTCAACTGACGATCGGCGCGATCTGTGGTGGTGGTGTCGCCCTGGCGGCCTGGGGTCATGAAGGGCCGTGGCTGTTGCCGGTGATGATGGTTGCGGGCGTCCTCGGCGGCATGGGGTGGGCCGCGATTCCCGCGTGGCTGCGGGTTCGCTTCAATGCCAGCGAGATCCTGACCAGTCTGATGCTGGTCTATGTTGCGAGCCTGTTGCTCGATTATCTGATGCATGGACCATGGCGCGATCCCGAGGGGTTCAACTTTCCCCAGTCGCGCCAGTTTGGCCCCGATGCCCTGCTGCCGATCATTGTGTCCGAGACCCGGCTGCATCTGGGCTCGCCGTTGGCCTTGGTCGCGGTGTTCAGTGGCTGGCTGTTGCTGGCGCGCAGTTTCGTGGGTTTCCAGATCCGGGTGATCGGCCTGACGCCGCTGGCGGCCGGCTATGCCGGGTTCAATCAAAGGCGGCTGGTGTGGATCACCCTGATGATCGGGGGTGGTTTGTCGGGCCTGGCCGGCGTGATCGAGGTCGCCGGGCCGATCGGCCAATTGACGCCGTCGATCTCACCCGGTTACGGATTTACCGCGATCATTGTGGCGTTTCTCGGCCGGCTTCACCCGGTCGGCATTCTGGCGGCAGCGCTGCTGGTTGCGCTGTCCTATATTGGCGGCGAAGCGGCGCAGATCAGTCTGCGCCTGCCGCTGGCGGTCACCGGGGTGTTCCAGGGCATGCTGCTGTTCTTTTTGTTGGCGTCCGACGTCCTGATTCGCTACCGGGTTCGCCTGGGGGCCTCGTCGCATCGCCGGCCGGCGCCCGCGGCGCAGGGGATCCGTTGATGGAGGGCGCGACGACGGCTGTCGCGATCGCGGTGGCCATGATTGCTGCCGCGACGCCGCTGATTTTCGCGGCGTTGGGCGAACTGGTGACCGAGAAATCCGGGATGCTGAATCTGGGTGTCGAAGGCATGATGCTGGTCGGTGCCGTCAGCGGGTTCGCGGTCGAGGCGACCACCGGCAGCGGCATCCTGGCCGTCGCCGCGGGCGCCGTGGCGGGCATGGCGCTGGCCACGCTGTTCAGCGTGCTGACCTTGGCATTGTTGGCAAACCAGGTCGCGACGGGCTTGGCCTTGACCTTGTTCGGCACCGGGCTGTCCGCGCTGATCGGCAAGAGTTTTGTCGGGATGCCGTTGCCCGGCCTGCCCCATCTGGCGGTGCCGGGGCTGAGCGACCTGCCGCTGATCGGACCCCTGATTTTCGGTCACGACCTGCTGGTCTATCTGGCGATCGCGATGACTTTCGGGGTTCACGAGTTTCTCTACCGGACCCGGCCGGGGCTGATCCTGCGCGCCGTCGGCGAGAATCATGACGCGGCCCATGCCATCGGCTATCCGGTGTTGAAGATCCGCTTTGCCGCGGTGCTGTTTGGTGGCGCCATGAGCGGCATTGGCGGCGCCTACCTCTCGCTGGTCTATACCCCGATGTGGGCGGAGAACATGACCGCGGGGCGGGGCTGGATTGCCCTGGCCCTGGTGGTATTCGCGACCTGGAAACCGGCGCGGGTGCTGGCCGGCGCTTGGCTGTTTGGCGGCGTCAGCATTCTGGCGTTGCATGCCCAGGGCAGTGGTGTCGCCGTTCCCTCACAGTTTCTCAACATGCTGCCCTATCTGGCGACGATTCTGGTCCTGGTGTTGATCTCGCGGGATCGCACCAGGATCCGGTTGAACGCGCCGGCCTGCCTGGGCCGGAGCTTTTACCCGACCGTGTGAGCGTCACGGTTTACCATCGGTCCCGCAAACAAGCACAGAAAAGAGGTCATTTTTCATGGATAGACGGCAATTCCTGGTTTCGACCGCCGCCGGAGCGGTCACGCTGGCGGCGGGCACGGCTGCTGTGTCGGCCGCGGACAAGCTGAAAGCCGGCTTCATCTATGTCGGCCCGGTGGGCGATTTCGGCTACAGCTACCAGCATGATCTCGGGCGAAAAGCGGTCGAGAAGGCCTTGGGCGACCGGGTCGAGACCAGCTTTGCCGAGAATGTCTCGGAAGGCGCCGATGCCGAACGGGTGATCAACCAGTTCGCCTCCACCGGCTATGGTATCGTTTTCGCGACGTCGTTCGGTTTCATGAATGCGGCGGTCAAGGTCGCGGCGCGCTATCCGAAGATCAAATTCGAGCACGCGACCGGATACAAGCGCGGGCCGAACCTGGCAACCTATTCCGCCCGGTTCTACGAGGGCCGGACGGTCGTCGGGCGGATTGTGGCACACATGACCAAGAACGGCAAAATCGGCTATATCGGCTCGTTCCCGATCCCCGAGGTCGTCAATGGCATCAATGCTTTCACCATCGCGTTGCGGCGGATTCGCCCCGATGCCGAGGTTCATGTCATCTGGGCCGGCAGCTGGTACGATCCCGGCAAGGAATCAGCCGCGGCCAAAGCCCTGATCGATCAGGGCTGCGACGTCATCTGTCAGCATACCGACAGCCCGGCGGCGGTTCAGGCTGCGCAGGAGCGCGGGATCTGGGCGGTGGGGCAGTCATCGGATATGACCAGTTTCGGCCCGAAAGCCCATTTGACCGCCATCGTCGAAAACTGGACCGGCTATTACGTCGACCGGGTCAAGGCTGTGCTCGACGACAGCTGGAAGCCGATCGATACCTGGGGTGGCCTGTCCTCGGGCATGGTCCAACTGGCCCCGCTGAACCCGGCAATCCCGGCCGATGTGCAGGATCTGGCGAAGCAGACCATCGCCGACATCAGTTCGGGCGCTCTGCATCCGTTCGCCGGGCCGATCAAGGATCAGACCGGCAAACTGGTGGTCGCGGAAGGACAGCACGCGTCCGACCCGGACATCCTGTCGATGGCGTATTTCGTTGAGGGCGTCCAGGGCACCCTGCCGACCTGAGTCTGTGGTCCTACGGTCCGGCCAAAAAAAGCGGCCGGGCCGTCGGTGCCGGCAATGAGATGGAGCTGGACGAGGGCGGTTGGCGCGGCGCGGGGTTTGTGACGGTTTCTTGCCAAATCGGGCGTGATAATCGACGCTGAACCGCCCGAGATGGGCATAGTCGCAGTCCGGCGCGACCTGGGTTACGCTGTCGGTTCGACCCGGCAGGCGCCGGCGGGTTTGCGCGGTGTCCAGGCGCAATTGGCGAATGCGTGCCAGGGGGCCGCAATTGTGTCGTTTGTTAATGATCCGCTGCAGGGTCCGGCCGAAAACGCCGGCAAGTTCAACCAGATCGGCAAGTGACAGCGGGGTCCACGGATTTTGCCGGATAAAGTCTTCCACCCGTTTGATCGTCGCGTCGGACTTCCGGGCGGATTCATCCCGGGATGATCGCGGCGCGGTGGTTGAATTGTCGAAAAAAGCAAAATTGCGATAGTTGAAAATCGAATTTCGACCACTGTGGGATTCTCTCATGAATTACGTAACGACGAAAAATGAAGATTCAACTGTGGTCGTGATATAACCTTATGTATGGTATCGAGGGATATCATGATGGTATATCATGCCCCATATGGTTGGTAAAATAAGTCGATATGGAAATATTAATTCTCGCATAGGTAGAATATTTTATTTACACGATCGTGCTATGTCGATATATGTTCTGGCGCATATTCGAATTTTGGAAGAATTCATCAAGAGATATCGTCTCACGAATTGATTTAGGTACAACCGTGGAGACGAATTACGCATATTTTCCAATGTACCTCAGCATATATTGTGAAATACGTTCGACCACTGGTGGCGTAATCCGGATGGTGCATTATGACGCTTCATGGGCTAGCGCGATGCGGACGTATGGTGTTCGGTGCTTGGTAACGAACACGATGCCAACGCACATGTTGTACCTCGCAATCAATAATAGTCGTATGGAAATGATATCGCGTATTGGCACTGTTTTTTCTCCGTCAATCGTTGGGTCGACCGTGAAAGTAGATGGTATTGTGCTCGAATATGATTAACATGATGAGTCATGAACGATCGATAGCTGTAATAAATGATAGAAAGAAACGTTACAGTGAAATGAAATAAACTGCAAGGCATATACATAATTTTGAGCGGCGGTGATAGTATCATATTATATAGTAATATTTGTTTTATAGAAAAAATAGTCATAATGATTATTACTATGGAGATATGAGTGTCGAGATTAGCTAATTTGAAAATTGCGACAAAAGTAATGCTGTTGATATGTCTGATGGGAGCGATATCGATCGTGACAAGCGTGTTTGTCACAAATTCGATGGAAGCTATCGACAGCAGCTATTCGAGCCTGATCAAAAGTGAGGCGAGAGGTGCGGTTTCCTTGTCTCAAGCCAATACACGGCTGGTGGATGGCTCCCGCCTGATGTATTCGATGATTGCCGAGTCTGACAGCAAGGCGGAGCACCAGATCTATCTGGATGCGCAGAAGAGCGCGGAAATAGCCTTGACGCGGTTTGCCGAGGCCAGGGAAGCTGTGCCCGCGATGGCCGGTGAAATCTCCGATATGTCGAGCAAATTCAAAGATTTGATGGTGCTTGGCGGGGATATTGATGCCGCGGCTGCGGTCAACGATGATGCGAAAGCCAATCGTCTGATGCGGGAGCAATTCGATCCGGTCATGGCGAAATTGCGTGTTCAGGCCACGGGCTTGGCAACGCGAGCCATCGAAAATCTCGAGAGCGCCTCTCAACTCAATCGTGCGACCAGCCGTTCTGTGATCATGATGACCTATGCCGGCGTCGGTGGTGGACTGGTCATCACGATCGCTTTGGCTTTCTTTCTGGCGAGCCATGGCATCGCCCGTCCGGTCGTCGAACTTGGTGCCACGATGTCGCGCTTGGCGCGCCGCGATTATGCCGCCGAGGTCAGCGGTGCCGCGCGTCGGGACGAGGTCGGCGTGATGGCCAAGGCGCTGCAGGTCTTCAAGGACAGCTTGATCGAGGCCGATCGCCAGGCCGACATCGAGGCGCAGCAACGTCAGGTGCGCGAGGCGCGGGCGCGGCTCATCGAAACACTGACGACCGGTTTCGACGGCAAGGTCGCCGGCGTGCTTGAGATTGTCGCCAGCGCGGTTGTTGAACTCGAGGCCACCGCCCAGGCGATGTCGGCGAATTCCGAGCAGACCAGCCGCCAGGCGATCACGGTTGCGGCCGCAACCGAGCAGGCCTCGGCCAGCGTGCAGACCGTGGCGACGGCGGCCGAAGAGCTGTCCTCGTCGATCCGGGAGATCGGTCGCCAGGTCGAGCAGTCCAATCGCGTGGCCCAGACCGCGGCGGCGGAAGCCGGCCGGACCAATGATACCGTCAAGGGCTTGGCGCAGAGCTCGGCACGGATCGGCGACGTCATCAAACTGATCAATGATATTGCCAGCCAGACCAACCTGTTGGCTCTCAATGCCACGATCGAGGCCGCGCGGGCTGGTGATGCCGGCAAAGGGTTCGCGGTGGTTGCCGGCGAGGTCAAGAATCTGGCGAGCCAGACCGCCAAGGCCACCGAGGAAATCGGCGCCCAGATCAGCGCGGTTCAGGCCTCGACACAGGAGGCGGTGGCCGCCATCGTCGCAATCGTGACGCGGATCGAGGAGATCAATCAGATCTCGACGGCCATCGCGTCGGCGGTCGAGGAACAGTCGGCGGCGACCGGCGAAATCGCCCGCAATGTCCAGCAGGCCGCCAACGGCACCCGCGAGATCGCGGCAACGATCACCGGCGTGACGCAGGCGGCGGCGGAAACCGGCAGTGCTGCCGGTCAGTTGCTGACTTCGGCGCAGTCCCTGGCGCGCGAGACGAGCGATCTCAAAGAGACGGTCGCGGGCTTCCTCAACGGCGTCCGCGCCGCCTGACGATCGCGATCACTTTGCCAGAGCCGGAACCGCTTGCCCGTTCCGGCTGCTGTCCAAATTGGCATGCCTTGGTGCTGGTCGAGATCACATCATCGCGATATGGTGCGACTTAATTCGACGCCCAATGGGATAGCGCCATGGTTGACCAAGCCTCCCTTATCAATCTCGGCAAGCTGGTTGCCATCGATGTCGCGGCGGGCCGGCCGGGGGCCAACGCGCAGGTTGCCTCGGAACTGGTCCAGGCGACCCCCGGCGCGGTTCTGGATCTGATCGAACTCGTCCTGACCGAGGTTGGCAACAAACACCCGAACGACCGGTTGATCTCGGCTTTCATTTTCCTGATCGGGGAAGCGCTCCAGGCGATCCGCTATGGTGTTGAGGCGGGTCACGCCGATGCCGTGGCGATGGCCGATCGGGTGCGCCAGACATTGCTGGGGGACAGCGGCGCCGATCCGGCGATGTTGCTGATGATCCTGGGCCAGTTTTCCGCGGCCAAGCTCGATCCCGGCCCGCTGTTGCGCGAAAAGATGGGAAATCTTGTCGAGCAGGTGGCGACCACGCTCGACTTTGCCGCTGACCAGGACGGGGTCGATAGCCACATCAGCGATCTGGCTAAGGCGGCGCGGGGCGACGTCTTCACCTTTCTTGACCAGATGCTGGAAATGGCCGAACCGTTTCCTGAAGATCATCGGGTGCAAATGATCGCCTCGCTGCTGGATTCGTCGGAACCGATTGCGCGCGAGGCCGTGGTCGGTTGTCTGCTGGATTCCTCGGCGGAGGTCCGGGCGGCGGTCGCCGGCTTGCTGGAACGGGCGGCCGCGCACGGGTTGGTGTCCGACGTCATGCTGCGGCGCATGATCACGATGCGCAATTGGCTGCCCCGGGCCAGCCGGGCGCCGTTGGATCGCGCGATCGATGCCGGTCGTCGCGCCGGGGTGGCTTGTGCCAGTTGGCCGGTCGCCGAGGTCCGCGAGGTCCGGGCCTCCGGCATTGATGGGGCGGGGACGCAGAGCGTGATCGTGTTGTCACGCGACGCGCGGCGCAGCACGATGTCGAGCCTGCTGGTCAAGCGTGGCGTCGGGGTGCGCGATGTCTGGACCCAAAGGAAAATGACCAAGCCGCAGGTCCGGGGCATGCTGGAACAGATTGCCGGGCAGATCGATTTCTATCCCGTCTCGATCGGGTATGTCCGGTATCTTGCGACCCATTGGCTGGCGATCAATCGCGAAAGCGGCGTCATGCCACCCTTCGGCATGCTGGGCTTTCTCGAAGCGACCGGGCTTTCGGAGCTGCAACCGGAAGCGGTCACCATCGACGGCTTGCTCGAGCATATCGCGGCGGCGGCGGATCCGGCGCAGTTAAAGGCGCATCCCGAGGTCGATGCCCTGTTGCGCAGCGGCGATCTGCTGGATGTCTATCCGATCCTGGATTCCTGGTTCGAGGATGGTGATGATGTCGCGCCCCTGATTCGCGGCAAACGGCGCTCGCGGGCACGCCTGATCACGACGATCCGCGACCGGTTGCTGCCGATCCACCGGACGAAATGGGCGGAATTGCTGGCCTGGATGGCGCTGCTGTTGCAGTCGACGCCGGACCAGGAGCACTGGATCGAATTTTTTGCAGCAGCACGGGCGCTGGCGGACGGCCGGCCGATTGCCGAGATTCCCATCATGACGGTGGTTGCGGAACTGACCATCACGGCCTTTGACGACGCCTGACCCGAGGGGCCGGGGGCATGCCCGATTTTTGGGCAGAGAACCCCATCTGATCGAAGGCGGCTGGACTGCTTGCCAAGGTCTGCACCGCGTGGTGCGGTGTTTGCATTACAGTCGGAACACCAGGGGTGGGGCGGGCGTTCGAATGCCATTCGATATCGGGGAGGGGCGGTTGCAGCGCGCCGATGGCGCGGCGCGGGTGACGTTCGCCCGGCGCGGGGCTGCGACCGTGCTGGCCGAACTCGCACAGCGCGTGCCCTGCCGTGTGCTGTTCCCGGTCGTCGACGAGGGCGATCCGGTGCAGGCGGTGTTGTTGACCACGAGTGGCGGCCTGACCGGCGGGGATCATGTTGCTGTCGCTGCCGCGGTCGGCGCCGAGGCTTGCGCCACCGTGACGACCCTGGCCGCGGAAAAGCTGTACCGCTCGACCGGGGCGGATTGCCGGATCCATGTTGATCTGAGCGTGGCCGAAGGCGGCTGGCTGGAATGGTTGCCCCAGGAAACCATCATGTTTGACGGTGCCCGGCTGCGTCGTCGGGTCGAGGCCCGGGTCGCCGCATCCGGCCGGTTGCTGGCTGCGGAAATCATGATGTTCGGCCGGGCCGCCAGCGGGGAGACCTTGAATCGGGGCCTGCTTCAGGATGGCTGGGCGGTGCGCCGGGATGATCGGCTGCTGTGGCTCGATGCGATCCGCCTCGACGGCGATCTGGCGGCGGCCCGGCGGCGGCCTTTTGGCTTTGGCAATGCCGCGGGTTACGGCACGGTGATCTATGTCGGGCCCGATGCCGAGGCTGCGGCCGATCGGGTTCGGCCGCATGACGTCAGCGTCATCAACGGGGTCATGGTGGTTCGGGTGCTCGACGAAGACGGGGCGCGGTTGCGCGGCGCGGTCGGCGATGTGATCACCCGGTTGCGATCAGGGATGCGGGGGCTGCCGGCGCGGCTGCCGCGGGTCTGGGCCTTATAGGCACAAAAAGTGGAGGCGACGTGAATCTGACACCACGGGAAAAAGACAAGCTGCTGGTCGCCATGGCCGCGCTGGTGGCGCGACGGCGGTTGGAGCGCGGCGTCAAGCTGAACTACCCCGAGGCCGTGGCCCTGGTGACCGACTTTGTCGTCGAAGGGGCCCGCGACGGGCGGAGCGTCGCCGATTTGATGGAAGCCGGTGCCGCCGTACTGCGCCGAGATCAGGTCATGGAAGGGATTGCCGAAATGATCCATGAAATTCAGGTCGAGGCGACCTTTCCCGACGGGACCAAGCTGGTCACCGTCCATGAGCCGATCCGATGATCCCCGGCGAAATCCTGACCCGCGACGGCGACATCAGCCTGAACGCGGATCGCGTCGCGGTGACGCTGACCGTTGCGAATTCCGGCGACCGGCCGGTCCAGGTCGGCAGCCATTATCATTTCGCCGAGGTCAATGCGGCGTTGATCTTTGACCGGGCCCGGTCGCGGGGCCTGCGTCTGGATATTCCCTCGGGGTCGGCGGTCCGGTTCGAGCCGGGACAACGCCGCGACGTCCAACTGATCCCGTATGCCGGTGCCAGGGTGGTTCAGGGTTTTTCGGGCGCGGTGATGGGGCCGCTTGACCGGGATCCGGAATAATCAGCCCCCGCTGTGATCGGGGCCACGAAACAGAGGAACAGGGCGATGCCGGTAACGATTTCACGCCGGGCTTATGCCGGCATGTATGGACCGACGGTCGGCGATCGAATCCGCCTGGCCGATACCGAATTGCTGATCGAAGTCGAAAGCGACCGCACCCTTTATGGTGAAGAGGTCAAATTCGGCGGCGGCAAGGTGATCCGCGACGGCATGGGGCAGAGCCAGCGCAGCAATGCCGAGGGCGCCGTCGATACCGTGATCACCAATGTGGTGATCCTGGATCACTGGGGAATCGTCAAGGCCGATATCGCGCTGCGCGACGGCCGCATCGCCGGGATCGGCAAGGCCGGCAATCCGGACATTCAGCCCGGCGTCGATATCGTGATCGGCCCGGGGACCGAGATCATTGCCGGTGAGGGCAAGATCATCACGGCCGGCGGGATCGACAGCCATATTCATTTCATCTGTCCCCAGCAGATCGAAGAGGCGCTGGCCAGCGGCGTCACGACGATGCTGGGCGGGGGCACCGGCCCGGCCGCCGGCACCAATGCCACGACCTGTACCCCGGGTCCGTGGCACTTGCAGCGCATGATGCAGGCCGCCGAGGCCTTCCCGATGAATCTCGGCTTTTTTGGCAAGGGCAACGCCAGCCGTCCGGATGCGCTGGTCGAGATGGTCGAGGCCGGAGCCTGCGGCTTGAAGCTGCATGAAGACTGGGGCACCACGCCGGCGGCGATCGACTGCTGCCTGTCGGTGGCCGATCAGCATGACGTCCAGGTCACGCTGCACACCGACACCTTGAACGAAAGCGGCTTTGTCGAGACCACCGTTGCCGCCTTCAAAGGGCGGACGATTCACGCGTTTCATACCGAAGGCGCGGGTGGTGGTCATGCGCCCGACATCATCCGGCTCTGCGGCGAAGCCAATGTGCTGCCGTCATCAACCAATCCGACCCGGCCCTACACCGTCAATACGCTCGACGAGCATCTCGACATGCTGATGGTGTGCCACCATCTCGATCGCCGGATCGCCGAGGATATCGCCTTCGCTGAAAGCCGTATCCGCAAGGAGACCATCGCCGCGGAGGACATCCTCCACGACCTGGGCGCGTTTTCGATGATCTCGTCGGACAGTCAGGCGATGGGCCGCGTCGGCGAGGTCATCATCCGCTGCTGGCAAACCGCCGACAAGATGAAGCGTCAGCGCGGGGCCCTGCCGGGCGACGGCTCCGACAACGACAATTTCCGCGCCAAACGCTACATTGCCAAATACACCATCAATCCGGCGATCGCCCATGGCATCAGCCGTCATGTCGGTTCGGTCGAGGTCGGCAAGCTGGCCGATCTGGTCCTGTGGTCGCCGGCGTTTTTCGGGGTCAAGCCCGACATGGTGCTGAAGTCGGGAACGATCACGATGGCGGCGATGGGTGATCCCAACGCCAGCATTCCGACGCCACAGCCGGTTCACTATCGGCCGATGTTCGGGGGGTTCGGCGGCAGCCGGGTCCGGAGTTCGGTTCTGTTTGTCAGTGCCGCGTCGCTGGACCGGGATATTGCGGGCCGCTTCGGTCTGACCCGCCCGCTGGTTGCGGTCGAGAATGTCCGTGGCGGCATCGGCAAGGCCAGCATGATCCACAACAGTGCGACGCCCCGGATCGAGGTCGATCCCGAGACCTATGAGGTCCGGGCCGATGGCACGCTGTTGACCTGCGAACCCGCGACGGTGCTGCCGATGGCGCAGCGCTATTTCCTGTTTTGAGACCAGGGAAGGCGGGATCGCACCATGACAGGGGAAATGTAATGCGGCGGGCCACGCAAATCCGGACGGCCGGGACCTGGGCGCTTGATCAGGCCGTTGACCGGCTGGTGCTGCCATTTGATGAACGCCATCGCCGGCGCTTTCGCTTCACGGCGGAACACGGCCTGGACGTGCTGTTGGACCTCGACCGTGCCGTGGTGCTGAATGATGGCGATGGTCTGGTTCTCGACGATGGGACGGTGGTTCTGGTGCGCGCGGCGGCCGAACCGTTGCTCGAGATCCGGGGTTGCCGCGCGGGCGACCTCGTCCGCTTCGCCTATCATGTCGGTAACCGCCATCTTCCGGCCCAGATTGCGGCGGATCGCGTGCTGATCCGCTTTGACGCCGTGATCCGGGACATGTTGGCGGGGCTGGGGGCGCAGCTTGCCGCGGTTTCCGCTCCGTTCACCCCGGAGCCCGGGGCCTATGACGACCAGGGTCATCATGACCATGATCACCATGGCTCCGATCACCATGGCTCCGATCACCACGACCATGACCATGGATGAGTCCGCGCGGGAGGCCGGTGCGGCGGATGGCGCGATCGCCGATTGGTTGGGGCCGCTGTTGGCCTGGCTATCGCCCAGCTATCCCACCGGAGGGTTCAGTTATAGTCACGGCCTGGAATGGGCGGTCGAGGCGGGCTGGGTCCATGATGTTGCGAGCGTTGTTGATTTTGTCGCGGCGGTTGTCGAGGCGGGCGGGGGCTGGGTCGATCTGGTCTTGTTCGTCGCCGCGTGGCGGGCCGTGCTGGCCGACGATGCCGCGGCGTTGGACGATATCGCCGACCGGGCCGCGGCGTTCCGCGGCAGCGCCGAAACCGCGGCCGAGAGCAACCACCAGGGGGCGGCGTTTGCCACAGTGACGATGGCCGCGTGGCCGCGGCCGGCTCTGACCGCCTTGTGGCGGCGGCGCCAGGACGCGCCCCTGGCCCATCCGGTGGCGGTCGCGGTGGCCTGTGCCGGTCTTGTGCCCTTGTCCGTTGCCCTGCCGGGGTTCTGCCATGCGCTGGCGGCCAATCTGGTGTCGGCCGGGGTCCGGCTGGTACCGTTGGGCCAGACCGACGGCCAACGCGCTCTGGCGGCCCTGGTTCCGGTGATCCGGCGGGCCACCGCCGCGGCGCTGGTCACCGATCTCGATGACCTGGGGACTTCGGTCCCGCTGGTTGAACGCGCTTCGATGCGCCACGAAACCCAGTATACGAGGCTTTTTCGCTCATGATGGTGCCCCCTTCCGGTCATGGCCCGTTGCGGGTCGGCATTGGCGGCCCGGTCGGATCCGGCAAGACCGCGCTGACCGACCGGCTCTGCAAGCATTTTCGCGATCACTGCAGCGTTGCCGCGATCACCAACGATATTTACACCCGCGAAGACGCTGAGTTTCTGACCCGGTCCGGGGCCTTGCCACCGGAACGGATCATGGGGGTCGAAACCGGCGGTTGCCCCCATACGGCGATCCGTGAGGATGCTTCGATCAACCTCGCGGCAGTCGACCAGATGCGCCGGCGGTTTCCCGATCTTGAACTGATCCTGATCGAAAGCGGCGGCGACAATCTGGCAGCGACGTTCAGCCCGGAACTGGCCGATCTGACGATCTATGTGATCGACGTTTCCGCCGGTGACAAGATCCCGCGCAAAGGTGGACCGGGGATTACCCGCAGCGACCTGCTCGTGATCAACAAGATCGATCTGGCGCCGTTGGTCGGGGCCTCGCTGGAGGTCATGGACCGGGATTCCCGACGGATGCGCGGTGACCGGCCGTTCCTGTTCACCAACCTCAAGGAAAATCGGGGCGTTGCGGAGATCGCGGCCTTCATTCAGCAGGCCGGCGGCTTGACCCTGTCGTGATCTCCAGCGACGAAACCCGGACGGCAATGAGCCCGACAATTCCCGCCCCGGGTCCGGTGCGATGCCCAGATTCAGCCTCGAGGATGCCAAGGTAGGTTTTTCGAGCCTGGTGGACGAGAGATCTACAGGGCAGGGATCAATCCTTCGCCGGCCGGGTCGTGGGCCTGTAACCGGGCCTTTGCTGTTTCCCGGGAACTCACGGCATAGCAATAGACGCAGCCATGGGGACAGCTGTCGTAATCGCCGATGTCGCGACTCTCGGCGCACAGGCAGCCGGGGCGATTGCCCTTGGTGCGCGCGGTGATCATGCGCCCGGCCTGATCCGATAGCCGCTCGCGATCAATGCAGCGCGCAGCCGGCAGATCCGCGGCGATCAGGTCGGGCTGGGTGCACAGCGTCAACACCATGCCATGGTCCCGGGCGATCGCCGCCAGATCGCGGGCGAGGGCACGCTTCGGGGCGGGCTCGGGGTTGTGCCAGCGAAAACCGTGGGCGTGGGCGGCCAGATTCAGGTTGCGCAGCGTCTTGCGGTATAGCTGGGCGAAGCTGATCACGACCTCGTCCGTCGCCCCTTCGAGGCCGCGTGCCAGCACCGCAAAATTCTGCCGGTGCCAGTCCGGCGGGGTCAGGTCGGTGATCAGGATCGGATCGTAGCGCCACACCACGCTCCGCCGGCCGTGGCGTTGCGCCAGTTCATGGATCAACGCGATCGAACGCGCCGGATCGCCGATCGCGGTTTCAAGCGCACGGGGATAGCCGGTCACGGTGTATTGGACGACAAAGGGCAGGCCGGCTTGACAGAGCGCGCCGAGCGCGTCCTGGAACGGGCCGATATTGCGGGTCCAGAACACATAGCCGTCGACGCCGTCACGGAGCGCGAGTTCGATCGGCTGACCGCCATAGGGATTTTTGACCCGGACCCTGCCGGCGCGGAACCGGTTGAGGAACCAGGCGGCATAGAAGGCCGGGATGTCGGTGCGATAGCTTGCGGATAGGATCAAACGACCATCTCCCCCGTCGCGGCACGTCATTCTCGCGGCTGTCGCGGCGCCTGTCCAGACGTCTCCGGCGGCCGGGTTTGTCGTGCTTAAATAATCACCACGAAACCATGTCCTGCCCAATGAATAAGCGGGTATAATAAAAATGTCTCGCGCTTGGCGACGGGTGGGGCCTCTATTTCGCGCGGGCCCGGCCACACGACAAGGATGTTACGTCGGATGGCCGGCAAAAGGGATTGAATTCGAAGCGCCTTGAAACGGCGAATGTTCGTGATAAAGCTGCATCAGCCAATTGTCGACGGCGCGAATGGCGGCGAGCCTGGACGCTGCGATATCGCGGGGTGCCTGTCATCGGCACCCCGCTTTCGGAACGCCGTGACGTTGGCCGCGACCGCGCCCTCGGCCGGCAATCCCCGCCACCTGGGTTGGCCCCAAACTTGCGTTCCGGCTGCGGCGAGCCGAAAAGCTCACCGTCGGAGGGCAACTGGGGATGATAATGATATCGCTCAAACGAAAATTGCGAGGCGTTCTCGCCGGAACTGCGTTGCTGGCGGCGTCGGTCGGCCTCTTGGCTGCCGGCCCGGCGGCCGCGGACGACGACACCATCAAGATCGGCGTTCTGCATTCATTGTCGGGGACCATGGCGATCAGCGAGACCACGCTGAAGGATACCGTCCTGATGATGGTCGATGATCTGAATAAAAAGGGCGGATTGCTCGGCAAGAAAGTCGAGGCTGTGGTCGTCGATCCGGCGTCGAACTGGCCTCTCTTTGCCGAGAAGGCTCGTGAATTACTGACAAAAGACAAAGTTTCTGTCGTATTCGGTTGCTGGACATCGGTATCGCGCAAGTCAGTGCTGCCAGTGTTCGAAGAATTGAACGGTTTATTGTTCTATCCTGTCCAATATGAAGGCGAGGAGAGCTCCAACAACATATTCTATACCGGCGCGGCGCCAAACCAGCAGGCGATCCCGGCCGTCGAGTATCTGATGAGCAAAGACGGCGGTGACGTCAAGCGCTGGGTCCTGGCGGGAACCGACTATGTCTATCCCCGGACCACCAACAAAATCCTCGAGGCCTTCCTGAAGTCGAAGGGTGTTGCGCCCGAAGACATCATGATCAATTATACCCCGTTTGGTCAGTCGGACTGGCAGACCATCGTCGCCGACATCAAGAAATTCGCATCGGCTGGTAAGAAAACGGCCGTTGTCTCGACGATTAACGGTGACGCCAACGTTCCTTTCTACAAGGAATTGGCCAATGCCGGGATCAAGGCATCCGACATCCCTGTTGTTGCCTTCTCCGTTGGTGAAGAGGAGCTTGCCGGTATCGACACCAAGAACCTGGTCGGCCATCTCGCCGCCTGGAATTATTTCGAATCGGTGAAGTCGCCGACCAATGATGCGTTCATCAAGATGTGGCACGACTACATCAAGAATCCGAAGCGCGTCACCAACGACCCGATGGAAGCGACCTATATCGGTTTCAAGATGTGGACGCAGGCGGTGCTGCAGGCCGGAACCACCGACGTCAATGCGGTTCGTCAGGCCCTTTATGGCCAGAAGGTCCAGGCGCCGTCGGGGATGGAGGTGGTGATGAATACCAACCACCATCTGTCAAAACCCGTGATGATCGGCGAAATCCAGCCCGACGGACAGTTCGACGTTGTCTGGCAGACCAAGTCGGTGATCAAGGCCGATGCCTGGAGCAAATATATTCCTGAAAGCGCCAAGCTGACCGCCGACTGGACCTATCCCTGGGTTTGCGGCAATTGCACCGAGCCGAAATACAAGAGCTACGGTAACTGAAACGCCGGAAGGGCGGGAGGCGGCGGTGCGCCGTCTCCATGCCCGTGTCATGAGAAGGATGGCGGCGATCCTCCCCGATCGATCCGCGTGACGAAGCTGCAAGGGGAAGTGCCGTGGCCGTGTTACGTCTGTTTCTGTGTCTCATGGTCCTGACCGCCGGCGCGGCGCGGGCCGATGCCTTGAGTGATCTGGTGGCTCATTTGGCCGGTGACAGCTTCAGCGATCGCGAAGCCGCGGTCGCGGCGCTGGGTGACCTGGGCGATGGCCGCGCCATCCCGGCGCTGAACGCCCTGAATGACGGGCGCCTTTATGTTGCGAGCGATGGCCGGGTCGTGATCGGCGACCCCGGTACCGGCGATGCGCTCAAGGCAAGTGATCCGGTGACCGGCTCATGGCTCGATCCCGTCCCCGCGGGTCTGGACCGGATCCGGGTCAACAACCGGCTGCGCAACGGCATTGCCGAGGCTTTGGGCAAGCTGAAACTGTTCAGCCCCGATCGTGCGGACCGCCTGGTCGCCGCTCGTGAGGCCGCCCGTCACGGCTCAGCCGACACCATGGCCACACTGCGCCACGCTGCGGAGATTGAGGCGGATGCCGAGGTCAAGGCGGCGATCCTGTCCAGCCTGATGACCGTCCAGGTCACGGCCGGGACCAAGACCGAACAGCTTGCGGCAATCGCGTCCCTGGCCGGGCGCATGGATCCCGAGATCCGGGGCCTGCTCGGCCAGCTCGCCGACGGCGGCACGGTGGTCGAACCTGAGGTCAAGGCGGCGGCCACGGCGGCCGCGCGCGCCATCGATCGCCGCCTGGCGATCCTCGATTATGCGATCAACCTGTTCCAGGGGCTCAGTCTGGGCAGCGTGCTGTTGCTGGCCGCCATCGGTCTGGCGATCACCTTCGGTGTCATGGGGGTGATCAACATGGCCCACGGCGAAATGATCATGCTGGGGGCCTATACCACCTTTGTGACCCAGGAGGCGTTTCGCCGCTATCTGCCGGAAAGCTGGTTCGATGCCTATCTGATCGTCTCCATTCCCGCGGCATTCCTTGTCGCCGGTGCGGTTGGCGCGGCATTGGAACGAAGCGTGATCCGCTTTCTCTATGGCCGCCCCCTGGAAACACTGTTGGCCACCTGGGGTGTCAGCCTGATGCTGCAGCAGCTGGTCCGAACGGTGTTCGGCGCGCCCAACAAGGAAGTGTCCAACCCGTCCTGGATGAGTGGCGGCTTCGTGATTTCCGGCGGTTTCACCGTCACCTGGAACCGGCTCTATATCATTTTGTTCTGCGCGCTGATCCTGTTGGCGCTGGTCGCGGTGATCCGTCGCACCGCGTTTGGTTTGCACATGCGCGCGGTAACCCAGAACCGGGGCATGGCGGCGGCGATGGGGATTCCGACAGCACGGGTCGACGCGCTGACTTTTGCCCTGGGCTCCGGTGTCGCCGGGATGGCGGGGGTCGCCCTCAGCCAGATCGGCAATGTCAGTCCCAACCTGGGCACGCTTTATATTGTCGACAGCTTCATGGTTGTCGTGTTTGGCGGCGTCGGCAATCTGATGGGAACATTGGTGGGCGCGTTGGGACTGGGGATCATCAATAAATTCCTCGAACCGGTTGCCGGCGCGGTTCTGGGAAAAATCGTCGTGCTGATCGCCATCATCCTGTTCATCCAGGTCCGTCCGCGCGGTTTGTTCGCGCTCAAGGGCCGGGCTGCGGAGCTTTAACATGTCTCAAGCCATTTCGGATGGGCCGGGTCCCGCGGCGCCCGTGCCCCGGTTGGGGCGTGCGGTGCGGCGTCCCTTGGGGCTGTTCAGCGTTGCCGGTTGGATTGTCTTCGGGGTGACGCTGATCGTTGCTGCGGGTGTGATTCCGGCGCTGACGCTTCTGCCTGCGGAATCGCCATTGCAGATCGCACCTTATCTGGTGCCGCTGCTGGGTAAATATGTCTGCTACGCGATCCTGGCCCTGGCCCTTGATTTGATCTGGGGCTATGCGGGCATTCTCAGCCTGGGGCAGGGGGCGTTCTTCGGACTGGGCGGCTATTGCATGGGCATGTATCTGATGCGTCAGATCGGCAACCGGGGCGTCTACGGCAATGCTGAACTGCCGGATTTCATGGTGTTCCTGAACTGGAAGCAGTTGCCCTGGACCTGGTGGGGCTTCGACGCCTTCCCCTTTGCCCTGGTGATGGCGCTGGCGGTTCCGGGCCTGCTCGCCCTGGTCTTCGGCTGGTTCGCGTTCCGTTCGCGGGTCACCGGTGTCTATTTCTCGATCATCACCCAGGCGATGACCTACGCCCTGATGCTGGCATTTTTTCGCAACGACATGGGGTTTGGCGGCAATAACGGTCTGACCGACTTCAAGACGCTGCTCGGCTTCGAGGTTCAGGCGCCGTCAACCCGGTTGGCGCTGTACATCATCTCCGTCCTGACGTTGGCGATGGCTTTTCTGCTCTGCCGCTACGTCACGGTATCGAAATTGGGGCGGGTGCTGCTGGCGTTGCGCGATGCCGAGAGCCGGGTGCGGTTTCTTGGCTATTCGGTAACCAATGCCAAGCTGTTCGTCTTCATCCTGTCGGCGTTGCTGAGCGGGATTGCCGGCGCCCTGTATGTGCCGCAGGTCGGGATCATCAATCCGTCGGAATTTTCACCGGCCAATTCCATCGAGGTGGCGATCTGGGTTGCGGTCGGCGGGCGTGGCACGCTGGTCGGCGCCGTGCTGGGCGCCATTCTGGTCAATCTGGGCAAGACCTGGTTGACCGCGGCCTATCCCGACGTCTGGCTGTTCCTGTTGGGCGCCCTGTTCATTCTGGTGACGCTGGTCATCCCTTACGGTCTGATCGGTCTTGCAGGCCGGTTGCGTTGGCGGAGAGGTCGGGCCGACACGGATGCGCCCGATCCGGATCTGATTGAGGGCCCCGCGCCAGGCGCGGTCACGGAGATTAATCATGGCTGAACACGCGGGAGCGCTCGAGCCCGGTCATCGGCCGGTTGCCGACAAGCTCAGTAATTCCTTGTTGTATCTCGACAATGTGACGGTCAGTTTCGACGGTTTCAAAGCGCTCAACGCCCTGTCGCTGGCGATCGCTGATGGCGAGTTGCGCACCGTCATCGGACCCAACGGGGCCGGCAAGACGACGATGATGGATGTCATCACCGGAAAGACCCGCCCCGATTCCGGAGCGGCCCTGTTCGATGGTTCGGTCGATCTCACCCGGCTCGACGAGGAGGCCATCGCGACATTGGGGATCGGCCGCAAATTCCAAAAGCCGACCGTGTTCGAAAACCTGACCGTGTTTGAAAACCTCGAACTGGCGCTGCGTTATCACCGGGGGATTTGGCGCACGCTGCTGCATCGGCTCAACGGGGAACAGGTCGATCGCATCGACGCCGTGCTGCAACGCATCGGCTTGGCCGCCCGTACCGCGGATCGTGCCGGTTTGCTGAGCCACGGCCAGAAGCAATGGCTTGAGATCGGCATGCTGCTGATGCAGGACCAGCGCCTGCTGCTGTTGGACGAACCGGTTGCCGGGATGACCGACGCGGAAACCGCGGCCACCGCGGCACTGATCCTCGATCTTGCCCGGGATCAGACCATCATTGTCGTTGAGCACGATATGGAATTCGTCCGCAGTCTCGGCGCCAAGGTCACGGTGTTGCATGAGGGTTCGGTCCTGGCCGAAGGGACGATCGATCACGTCCAGAACCATCCGCGGGTTATCGAGGTCTATCTGGGGCGCTGACACATGCTGACGGTTGAAAATCTGGATCTCTACTATGGCGCCAGCCACACGCTGCGGCGCCTCAACCTCACCGCTCGCAAGGGCGAGGTGACGTGCATCCTCGGACGCAATGGCGTTGGCAAGACCAGCCTGCTCCGGGCAATCTTCGGCCTGAAGGCGATCCGCCGGGGGGCAATCCATTGGGATGGCCGCGCCCTTGATGGCCTGAAACCTTATCAACGGGCGCGTCGCGGCCTGGCGCTGGTGCCCCAGGGCCGCGAGATTTTCCCGCGCCTGACCGTTGAAGAGAACCTCATGACCGGGTTGGCCGTTCTGCCGCGCGGCGAACGGCGGATCCCCGATGAAATCTTCGATCTGTTCCCGGTACTGCGCACGATGCTGGGGCGGCGCGGCGGCGATCTGTCAGGCGGGCAGCAGCAGCAATTGGCGATCGGCCGGGCCCTGGTGATGAAGCCCGGACTGTTGATCCTTGACGAACCGACCGAGGGGATCCAGCCCTCGATTATCAAGGAGATTGGTCAGGTCATCCGGACATTGGCGGCCCGGGGCACCATGGCCATTCTTCTGGTCGAACAGTATTTTGAGTTTGCCCGGGACCTGGCCGATGCCTATGCCGTGATGGAACGGGGCGAGGTGGTTCTGGCGGGACGCGCCGCCGACATGTCCGAACCCGAGGTGCGGCGCTTTCTGACGGTCTGATACCAATCCGCCATGATCTTGACTCATGGCGGATTGGTTCCGGTCGCGACGGCGCCTGAGGCTTCGCTTTGATCGGTGACGATCAAAGCGAATGGTCTGAGTGGCGGTCGCACTCTCGGCCTGACGGACAATTGGTCGCCGGTGCGGTGCCGATCAGCGCCGCCTTTCCGATTGACCGGGTCGTCGCTTTGGTGCAATCGATCGCGGGCACCGACGGTGAATTGATGATTGGCATTGTGTCGGTCGAGTGCCATCTCATTGACAGTGAGAAACCGTCTGGTTCAGCAGGGGGCCGACATGACCAGCGAAAAACTGCCGCCATTGGGCGGGGCCGTTCTGGCCGCTGGTGACGTCATGATGCCGGCCGTCTCTTCTGCCGTGAAACCGGATGTCATGACGTCCGAGGCATCACAGCGCGATGCTGTCGTTTTTGGCGCAACCCCGGAACCCGTGAATTCGCGGGGGGCGATGACCTTGCATCAGCCCTGTGAGTTGTGCCCGGCGCGACGCCGATCCTTGTGCGCCGCGTTGGCCCCTTGTGAATTGCCGGCGCTGGCGCAGATCGCCGGTCACCAGGAATTCGCGGCCCATCGCGAGGTGGTGGAGGAAGGCGCCGTCGCCGATGCCATCCTGCTGGTGTTGTCGGGAACCTTGATGCTGCACAAGCTCTTGCCCGACGGCCGTCGCCAGGTGACCGGCTTTGTGCGGCGTGGCGAGGCGGTCAATCTGCGCGATCAGCAGGGGCGCTATCCCTGTTCCGTGACCGCCATCGCTCCGACCCGGCTGTGCTGCCTGCCGCAACGTGATTTGGAACCGCTGATGGCGCGTTTCCCGGCGTTGCGGGACCGGTTGCTGAATATGGCCCTGGATGCACTCGCGATCGACCAGGAACGGATGCTGTTGCTCGGGCGCAAGACGGCGCGGGAACGGTTGTGCAGCTTTCTCTACGAATGGGCTGCCGGATCGTCGGTGCCCGTTGATCTGCCGATGATGCGGGCAGACATCGCCGATTTCCTCGGTTTGACCACCGAGACGGTCAGTCGGATCTTCAGCCGGCTCAAAGCCGAGCAGATGATCCGGTTCCCGGCCGAGCGCATTCTGCAACTGGCCGATCCCGAGGCGATGCGGGCGACGTCGGCAGGGCAGAACGGCTGAGTGTTAAAGCCCGCTTGGGTAATTCGCAGATCGAACCGTACAATCAACGGACCTCGACTGATGCTTATATATTACATCCTTCCGAAAAGTGGTGCTATTCTTCCTTCATGGACCGGTCACAATTCAGTTTTCGTGTTCGGTTCGTCGCCGCATCGTACTCGGATGTTTTACGTGAGGGCTCCATGACACAACCGCGACGTATTTCCGTTCCGAATCGTGAGAATCCGGCACCCAGCTTGGCTATCTCATATCAGCGGGTGCGGGAGCGGTTGTGGCGTACCGGCTATCGGGATTTGGCCAGTCAATGCACATTGTTGGCCTTGTGCCTGGACGCGGAGCCCGAGGCGCTGGAACTGTTCCTGATGTGGAACGTGGCCTTGCCCAAGGACATTCACGAACGGTTTAGCCGGTGGATCGCCAAGGGCATGCCCCTTGATCGCTCGGCGGTGCAGCACCGTACCGACCGCCGTCGGCCCTGGTTCGCCGTCGGGGACGATAGCAATTCCAACCCGCGATCCCGCTGAGACGTCGCCCGCCGACGATCGTTGGTGCCCTGATCGTTGAGGGCGCCGAACTGACCGGGATCTGGCGCGCGAACCGCGTGGCGTTGTTCCGGCGCTAAAGACCCTTGTTCCTGTAACCGAAATCGCTGACAGGGGAGCCACCGGAACGGTTGGCTCCCGGGCCTTCGCGATCGCCAACGGGCTGGCGCTCTGGCGGAACGGCGGGTTCAGCCGCCGCGGCAGGAAAACCTTCAGAATTTTCTGGACAGGTTTTGTCGGGAGCCGTATAACCCGCGCCCTTGACCGGACTGGTGCCGGTCATTGGGGGGCACCCACCCGGGATCCGGCGACGGATCTTCAAAGCGGGGACGATCTTGTTCCTGGTGTTTTG
>JARLIO010000028.1 GCA_031291675.1 Azospirillaceae bacterium | reverse complement strand
CCTCAACGGCGCCTGGGAGCGGCGCAACGCCGAGGAACAGGCCCGGGCGCTGGATGTCCGGACGCCCACGCTGCAACAGTTGATCCGCAATCTGTCGGGTGGCAACCAGCAGAAGGTGATCCTGGCCCGCTGGCTGTCCGACGAGATGTCGGTGATCCTGCTCGACGAACCGACCCGGGGCATCGATGTCGGGGCCCGCAGCGAGATTTATAGCCTGATCCGCAAGCTCGCCGATCGCGGCGTCGCGGTGCTGATGGTCTCCAGCGACCTGCCCGAGGTGCTCGGTGTCGCCGACAATGTCGCCGTGATGCGCGGTGGCGCCTTGTCAGGCTTCGTCGAGCGGAGTGATGCGACCGAAGAGAAAATTCTCGGCATGGCACTGCCACAATAGTCCCGCGCCGACCACGGAGGAGAAAATGAGCTTCACAAATAAAACTCTGGTGACGCCGGGACAAGAGAAGAACAAATCTAAGGCGGCACTGATGGAGACGTGGGACAAGTTGGGGATGATTCTCATATTTGTCCTATTGTTTGTTGCCTGTAGCGTTTTTGTCGACAATTTCTTCTCGCTGCGCAACATGAGCGGCCTGGGTCTGGCGATCTCGATGGCGGGCATGACCGCCTGCACCATGCTGTTTTGTATCGGCACCGGCGACATCGATCTGTCGGTTGGCTCGGTGATCGCCTGCTCCGGCGTTGTCACCGCCGTGGTCATCAATGCGACCGGCAGCCTGCTGATCGGCGCTTTGGCCGGCCTGGCGCTGGGCGGCGTGTTCGGCTTCATCAACGGCTTCGTGGTTGCCCGTCTTGGCATCAACGCTTTGATCACCACGCTGGCCACGATGCAGATCGTCCGCGGCCTTGGCTACATCATCTCGGGCGGCAAGGCGGTGGGCGTCAGCTATTCCGCCTTCTTCCTGCTGGGCACCACCGCGATCCTGGGCGTCCCGACCCCGGTCTGGGTCACCGTGGTCTGCTTCATCATTTTCGGCTTCCTGCTGAACTACACCGAATATGGCCGCAATACCCTGGCGATCGGCGGCAGCGCCGAGGCCGCGCGCCTGGCCGGTGTGCCGGTGGTGCGCACCCGGATCATCATCTTCACCGTCCATGGCGTCGTCTGCGCCCTGGCCGGCATCATCCTGGCGTCGCGCATGACCAGCGGCCAGCCCATGAGCTCGATCGGCTTCGAACTGACGGTGATTTCGGCCTGCGTGTTGGGCGGCGTCTCGCTGCTCGGCGGCATCGGCAAGATCAGCTACATCATCGCCGGCGTGCTGATCCTGGGCACGGTTGAAAACGCGATGAATCTGATGAACATCAACCCGTTCTATCAGTATGTCGTCCGCGGCACCATCCTGCTCGCCGCCGTGATCTTCGACCGTTACAAGAGAATTGTCACCAACTGACGGTGACGGGACGACGCGCACAACGCGGCATCCCGATGTGAGGAAGCAGCATATGACGACAGCCTTCGAAATCGCCTTTGGCACCGGCGCGGCGGCCAGCGCCCGGGCACCGGCCCGCGCCAATCTTCTGGGGGAGCATACCGACTACAACGAAGGCTATGTCCTGCCGACGCCGCTGCCGTTCTGGACCGGGGTCGAGGTTGGACCTGGGCTTGTCGCGGACACGGTCGAGGCCTATTCCGTCCATTTCCAGGACCGGTGTCAACGCGCCTACGGGGTGGCGAAGCAGGGGGATTGGCTCGACTACGTCGCGGGATGTATCGCCATCCTGCGCCAGCGCGGTTACGTCGTACCCGCTCTGCGGGTTGCGGTTGAGACCAACATCCCGATGGGGGCCGGGGTCTCGTCCTCGGCGGCCCTTGAGGTCGCAACGCTGCGCGCGATCCGCCATTTCCTCGACCTGCCGATCGACGACACCGAACTGGCGCTGATCGGCCAGGCCGCGGAATCCGGCTATGTCGGCATGCCCTGCGGCATCATGGATCAGATGGTGTCGTCGCTCGGCACACTGGGCCAGGCGCTGTTCCTCGATATCCGGACCCGGGAACGCCGCAATGTTCCGCTGCCTGCCGGGCATCGGATCGCGGTGGTGCATTCCGGCGTGTCGCATCAGCTGGTCGATGGCGGCTATAAGCAGCGGGTCGAGGAATGTCACGCCGCCGCCGCCGCGCTGGGCGTGCCCTGGCTGCGCGACGTCGGGCCCGCGGATCTGGCGCGGATCAATGCCTTGCCGGAGCCACTGAACCGGCGCGCCCGGCATCAGATGACCGAGAACCAGCGGGTGCTTCAGGCGGTCACGGCCCTGGAAGCCCATGACGTCGTGCGGTTCGGTCGGTTGATGTGCGAAAGTCATGCCTCGCAGCGCGACGACTACAAGGTCTCGGTCCCCGCGGTCGACGCCCTGGTCGAGGCGGCGATGCGGCACGGGGCCTTGGGCGCACGCCTGACCGGCGGTGGCTTCGGCGGCTCGATCGTCGCCCTGGTCGCGGATGACGCCTACGCGCGCTGGGAAGCCGCGGTGCGGGCCGAGTGTCCGGCCTGCCGGCCGTTGTGACCGGAGGCGGTCCCGGGCTGGCTGGTGCGTCGTGGGCCTACAGGACGAACCGGGCATCAACCTCGGCATAGGGCGCGATGATCTGGTCGGCGGTACGGGCCAGCAGTCCTAGCTTGGCGAGTTCCGCCACGTCCTTGTGGACGTTCTTGTAGTCGCGGTGCAGGTCGGCCGCCAAAGCCTTGACGGTGCGGACGTGGTGGTGACGGACATACCGCAACAGGTCCAGCCGCTTCGGCGTCAAGGTCGCCAGCAGTGCCGGGAGGTCGTGGAAAGTGACGTGGGTCTCGCTGACGGTTTCCCCGCGCTCGGCGCGGTGCCATGCGTCAATGAACCGCTGTCCCATGTCTTCCAGGGTGCCGACATGCACTTTGGCGGTATCGCTCATAGGTTACCTCAGATTTTTTTGACGTCGGCCACGAAGTCCGCGATCAGGGCTTCGACCGTGGTGAAGGCATAGGGTTGTTCGCGGCCTTCGGTGTGACGATGATCGCCGTTGCCACGCTCGTTGTCATACCCGACCAACCGTTTGCCGGGATAGCCGTAAAACAGGCTGTATTTCAGGCTGTGTTCGCTTCCCAGGACCGGTTCCTAAACCACGTTATGGTGTCCGCCAGGATCGGCGCGGGGCTGCGGCACGGGCCGATTGTCCAGCCCGCCGAGTGGGGTGCGTCATCGAATTTGCGACCGTCGCCCTCGCGAACGCGGGGGCCCAGAGCCGCAAGCTCCGAACGATGGCGCCTGTGGCCCTGGATGCCCGCGTTCGCGAGCATGACGGTACCGAGAGATCCTCTCATTGTCAGCGATGTGAGCCACTAGTCCGTCAGGCGCGCAATTCGATGGTCAACGGGCGGGTCGAGCAAGGGATGCTGGTGCGCTGTTATTCCAGGCGCAGACGCGCCATACTGAGCGTATCAACGTAGCGCCCGGCCCGGAAACACGCCGCCCGCGCCAGCCCCTCGCGTTCGAAACCGAATTTTTCGTAGAGGCGGATCGCGTTTTCGTTGTCAGCAAACACGCCAAGTTCAAGCCGCGTGATGTTGAGCCAGTTGTCCGTCATCGCGATCATCGCGGCCATCAGCGCGTTGCCGACGCCGCGACGCTGAAAGGCGGAATGGACGCCGATGCCGAACGAGGCGACATGTTTGCGACGCGGATGGGCGTTGGTCCATATCCCCAGATGTCCGACGATCTTGCCGTCGATTTCGGCGACGAACTCGATCGCATGGGGATCGCGGGCCTTGTAGAACGCCCCCCAGAACGCGGCATCGCCGAAGGGAAGCTGCGCCGTCTGGGCGACGACCGCCTCGTCAGCATAGATTTCGGCTATGGCTGCAAAATCGGGTGGTGACGGGCGGCGGATCGTTATGTGGTTCATCTTGAGGCTCTTGCGCGGCTGGTCATTGTGTAGATCGGTTCTGATCGTCGGCTATGCATAGCGTCCTGAAACAATCGGCGGTTCACCCTCATTTCGTTGGTCCTTTTGGGGCCGAAGGCCGGGAAACTATCACCATTGGCAGGGCAGGATCATGCGAGACTTGGCCGATTTTTCTAAAACAGAGCTGTAATGATCGGATTTTGCGCGCGCAGAAGAAAGGGTCAAAAGCTGTCAGAATGTCAAATCTACTGGTGTGAACCGAGTGTTTCCAGCGAATCGAGCCGGCCGAGGCCATTAACCGTTTCACGGGGGAATACGTTCCACAAACAACACAATATTTATGTATTTTTGCTAAAATGACAATGTTTTAAATCCAAAAAATGATTTAAATTGAAAATGTCCGAACAATGTGATATTAGCTAGTGACTTAGCTGATGTTCTCTTTATGGAGAAGCGTAATGGCAGCTAAAATCACGATGACTGATTCTAATATTATGAACTGCAAGACTGTAATAAGTTTGCCAAACGATTCATCTATAACGATTGAGATGATAAGATCAAATATAATTGATTCTGAAAGAGCAATTGAAGAGCGAGATCCTATAGCCATTCAAATAATTGATAAACTACACAATCTAGGGATCAGTAAAGATACGCCAAATAATAAGATACTCGCTTTATTAAACGAAATAAGATCGAAAAGAATCAAGAATGTCGATGATATCGTGAGTTGCATGACGATTAATAATATTGTTAAATACGTATCAATTGCCGCTAATATCGCAGAAATAGCTGGATATCTCTCGTCGATTTTTGGATGAATATCAATTTAATTACCGTTTAGCCTTGCGTTGAGACGCTCATGCCCCAAAGATAGACGGTTCAACCATGCTCGCGGACGGCCGCGCTGCTCGCGAGAAATCCCTCTGCAACAGCGACCGCCGCGCGCCCATCCTGGCCGGGCAGGATGTTTTTCAGGTCCGTCGCGTCCGGATCGTTCAGCATCGCCGTCACGGCCATCCGGCGGAACGTGGGCCCATAGGTTGCGGTCCACGTCGCCTGGTATAAATCCCGCAGGCTGGCGCGATCCGCGTCGCAGAAGTCCCGCACAAGCACCGTTTCGGTCATATCTCCGCCTCCTGGAGCCTTATTGGTCGCGAGCTGAATTCATTGGCGGCCCGTTCCGTCAGATCCGCGGCGAGCCGCGCCAGGGGCTCGGCCCAATCACCGGGGCGGTGCTGGCGATACAGCGTCAGGGTCGGGTACCACGGGCTGTCATCGCGGTCGCGCAGCCAGCGCCAGCAGCCATCGAACCGGGACAGCACCCAGACCGGCTTGGCCAGCGCGCCGGCGAGGTGGGCCACCGAGGTGTCGACCGTGACGACAACGTCCAGGGTCTCGATCACCGCGGCGGTGTCAACGAAGTCGTCAAG
This sequence comes from Azospirillaceae bacterium, assembly GCA_031291675.1. Taxonomy (GTDB): domain Bacteria; phylum Pseudomonadota; class Alphaproteobacteria; order Azospirillales; family Azospirillaceae; genus JARLIO01. The sequence goes on along the minus strand of JARLIO010000028.1, from coordinate 10,378 downwards.
CGCAGCCGACAGGTCGATCAGCCCGGGCAGCGTCGCCGCCTCGGCCGCCCGCGAGCCTTTTTGCAGCGAGACCAGGACGATGCCGGGGATCGTGGCCAGGTTCCGGCACTGGTCGATCGTGATCGAACGCCGCCGGTCGATCGCCGACGCCGCCGGATGCCCGGGGCGCGGGTTGCCGGCCCAGACCAGCCCGACCTTGAAACGATCGGCGAGATTGGCGGCCGCCCAGTGCTGGTGCCACGCGGCGACCCGGGCCGGATCCGCGGCCAGATAGGGGACCGCGGCCGGGATATCGTTCCGCCGCGTCTGGAACGCCAGCGGCAGGCTCATCAAGGGGCACTGCCAGGTGAAGTCCGGCAGGGGATCGCCGACCGCGATGACCGCACTTCCCCCCGACAGGGTCGCCATCAGCCGGACCAGCTCGCGCTGAACCTCCAGGATGACCCGGCCGCCCCGGGCCACGACCATCGGCACATAGCGGCAAAATTGCAGCGTATCGCCCAGGCCCTGCTCGGCATGCAGCAGGATGGTGGCGCCGTCGAGCGGTTCGCCGCGCCACTGCCGGGCGCTGAAGCGACGATCGAAGGGCGTGGTGGCGGCTTGCCGCCAGCGCCATTCATAGGCCGCCCAGCCCGTGTCAAACGCCCCAAGCGCCAGCAGCGCCAGGGCCCGCGCGGTGTGGGTTTCCGCCAGTTGCGGGTCCTGCGCCAGCGCGCGGTCATAATGCCGGATCGCTGCGGTAAAATCACCGGCCTGGGCCAGGGCATTGCCGAGATTGTGGTGAAACACCGGGCGACGGTCATCGAGACGCAGGCTGATGCGCAACGCCGCGATGGCGCCGTCGAGATTGTTCTGGTCCTTGCGCGCCAAACCGAGATTGCCGTGGAGCACGGCGAGCGCCGGGGCATGGGCCAGGGCCTGCTTGAACAGGAGCTCGGCATTTGCCGGATCGCCGGCGGCCTGGAGCACCTGGGCGATATTGTTCAAGGCCTCGACCGAATCCGGCGTCACCGTCAGGGCGCGGCGCCAACTGATCACCGCTTCCGGCAAACGGCCATCCTGATGGGCGATCACCGCGGCGCCGAGCCACAAGGCGGTGTTGCCGGGTTCCTGCACAAGCGCGGCATGGGCTAGGCGCCTCGCCTGCACCAGCTTGCCGCGCGTTGCGTAGGCCTGCGACAGCAGATGCAAAGCGCCGGGATGCCTTGGGTGCACCGCCAGGATGTCGCGGTAGAGCTGCACGGCATCGTCGAGGCGGCCATTCTGGTGCAGCTGCAAAGCCAGGGTCAGGGTTTCAGCGATGGTCGGCATGGCGCGGGTCCTGTGCAACTCCGTCAGCTATAGCCGATTTCGGCCGGTTTCGGCTATTGCTGTGGTTCGGGGCGGCGGTCACGGGCCAGGGCCTGCGCGACCCGGGTCGCGACGCCCTCCCAGTCATCGGGTCGGGTCTGGCGAAACAGGCGGAAGGTCGGGTACCACGGGCTGTCGTCGCGATCCAGCAGCCAGCGCCAGTCCGGCACGAAGGGCAGCAGCAGCCAGACCGGGGGCCGCCCGAGAATCCCGGCCAGATGGGCAACCGCGGTATCGACGCTGATCAGCAGATCGACACAACTGAGAACCGCGGCCGTGTCCTCAAAGTCATCCAATCCCGGGTCGAGATCGTGGATGTCCGCACCGGGCCGGTCCAGGCGGGTCAGGGCTGCGGCTGCGGCGCCCTTCTGCAACGACAGCCAGCGGATGCCCGGTATTGCGAACAACGGCGCCAGGCGCGACAACGTCACCGAGCGGGCCCGGTCGCTGCTGTGGGCCGGGCTGCCGGCCCAAACCAGACCCACGGTGCGGCGATCCGGCGCCATTGGAAGCCCCAGCCGCGCCTGCCACGCGCCGAGGCGCCGGGGATCCACGGTCAACGGCGTTGGCCGGGGGATCGCCGCGACACCGAGCCCCAGCAGGGCGGGCAGCGTCGTCAAGGGCAGCCAGCAATCGCAGGCGGGCAGGGGCGCGCCATGGGGGATGACACCGGCAAGACCGGGCAGGCGGGACAGCAAGCCAACCAGCGGCGCCTGACAGGCCAGCAGAACGCGACCGCCCCCGGGAGTGCCCGGTGCGGCCAGCGGGGCGATGAAGCGGCTGAAGCACATGGTGTCGCCTAGTCCCTGTTCGGCGACCAGCAGCAGCGTCCGGCCCGCCAGCGCGTCGCCGGTCCAGAGGGGAAGGGGCGGCGGCGCGGGTCTGACAAATCCCGCGACCCGCCAGCGCGCCTCCATCAGGGCCAGCCCGGTCGGCAGGTTGCCGCACAGGGCCAGCGTCATCCCCAGATTGACCTGGGCGGTGGCGAAATCCGGACGGAGGATCAGCGCGCGACGGTGACAGGTCAGGGAATCGGTGTAACGACCCTGCTGTTTCAGAGCGTTGCCAAGGCCATTCAAGGCCGGGGCGGCGGCCGGATCGAGGCACAGCGCGGCGCGGCAGCATTGGGCCGCACGGTCGGGCCGGTCCGCCTGGGCGATGCCGCGGTTGGTCAATGCGATCACAGAGCTGGGATCGAGACGGGACGCCCGGGTCCAGGCGATGACCGCCGCGGCACCGGTGCTCGCCCGCGCCAGATCGGATTGAAATTCCGCCCGGTCGGGGTCGAGCGCCAGCGCCAGGGACAGATGACGCCGGGCGGTGGTGGCGTCGCCGCCCTGGAGCGCCAGACGTCCCCGTTGGGCATGGAGTCCGGCATGCCCCGGTGCCAGGTGCAGCGCCCGCTGACAGGCTTCGCCGGCCTCGCCGACCTTTCCGGCCAGCTCCAGCAGGGTTGCCTGCAACAGGATGGGCTGAAGCGCCTGAGGGGCAAGCCGAACCGCGATCGCGCACGGGCGAAGCGCGCGGCTCCAGGCCTGTCGTTCGGCCAGCACCCGCGTCAGGCCGAGCCAGAAGCCGAACTGATCGGGCGCGGCCGCGATTGCCGCCCGCCAATCGCGTTCCCGATCCGCGTCGGCGTCTGGATTGAGACCGGGCGCCCGGGTCTGTGACGGAGGGTTGATCATCGCGGGACAATACACCGGGTCGGAAGACAGCATGCCAACTTGTCGCAAAAGCGGCACCAATGCCAGCCTGTTTCAGGGTGACACGCCCCTGCGGAATCGGCACCAAAATGCCACACGCGGACCGAAAACTGCGGCAACCGCGCGCCGCGCGGGATGGACTTCGGGATATTACCGGAATGCAACAAGAGCCGGTATTCGAGGCTTCCCCAACCCAAGACGCCGACTATAGTGTCGGTCATGGAGGCCACGATATCTTGTCAAGGCGTGTTTTGCACAGTGGCAACGCCAAGTCCCTTGACACAGCGGCCTGCTCCGAGGTAGCGGACGACACCGAATCGTCATCTAAAATGTCATTCTAACTCAATCCATTAGCGAGCCCCGGAACCTATGGCTTCGGGGTTTTCGGCCCGCGGCGAAGGGAAACCAGGGGGCGGCGGGTTGGCTTCGGGATCAACTTATCGACAGAGTTATCCACAGGCCTTTTCGGAATCGCGGCCCTTATTTCGACGAAGGTTGTGGCGCTCCGACCCGATCACGGGGCCTCACCCCTGACGGGTGACCGCCTTGGTCGGGATCCGTGACAAGCCCAGCAGCACGATCAGCGTCGTGATCGCCAGCAGCATCGTCAGCGCCGCGCCGGCGAAAACCTCGCCGCGATCGGTCAGGGCGAAGATCCCGACCGGCAGCGTGACCCAGCCGGGCGGGTAGACCATGATCGTGGCGCCGACTTCCCCCATCGACATGGCGAAGCTGAGGCTGAAGGCCGCGATCAGATAGGGCGTCAGCAGCGGCAGCGTGACGCGGCGCAGGCGATAGCCGGGCCGGGCCCCAAGGCTCGCGGCCACCAACTCGAATTCCGGGGGCAGTCGGGACAGCCCAGCGGAAACATTGCCGTAGGTGAAGGCCGAAATCAGCACAAAATGGGCGATGATGACGATCAGCGTCGTCCCGTTCAGCAACAGCGGCTGACGGCTGAAGGCGACCAGCAATCCCAGGCCGACGGATACCGACGGCACGGCGCTGGGCAGGAAAAATACCATGTCGAACAGCCGACGCGGCGCCGGACGCAGGTTGCGCAGCGCCAGCGCGGCCCAGCTTCCGAGAAACATCGCTACGGCGCTGGCGACGGCGCCGGTCACGATGCTGACCCGTAATTGAGCGGCGGAATCGCCGTCGAGCGCCTCGGCATAATGGCCGAGCGACAGATGACTGGGTAACGCACCGTTCCACTGGCCGGCGATGCTGGCCAGGGCGATCATGACCAGGGGGACGCCATAGACCACGCCGAACAACAGGGCGAGGACACCCCAGGCGCCGGCCCGGCCGGTTCTAGACCAGACCAGCATTGCGACCCCCGAAGCGTGCGACGACAAGGCGGTACAGTGAGTACAGCGACAAGGACAGCGCGATATTGACCATCGCGATGACGCAGGCCGTTGTATAGTCGAATTCCTGAATCGCCTTGTCGTAGACCAGCAGCGGCAGCGTGATCACGCCCTTGGCGCCGATGAACAGCACGATGCCGAATTCATTGACGGTCAGCAGCAGGCACAGGCTGCCGCCGGCCAACAGGGCCGGGATCGCCGCGGGCAAAATGATCTGGCGGATGATACGCCAGGGTCCGGCGCCAAGACTGCTGGCGACCTCGATCTGGGCCGGCTCGATCAACGAAAACGATGCCAGCAGCGGGCGCATCACGAACGGCGTGTAGACCGTGATTTCGGCCAGAATCACGCCCCAGGGCGAATACAGAAAATCGATCGGCGGCAGCGGCAGATGGAACGTCGCCATCAGCGACATGTTCAACAGGCCGGCCGATCCGTAGATGAAGGTGAAGGCCAGGGCCACCAGAAAGGTCGGCAGGGCAATGAAGGTGTCGATCAGCCGGGCGATGCCCCGGGCCCCGGGAAACGGGACGAAGGACAGCACCAGCGCCATGACAAAGCCCAATGTCAGACAGCCGACGCTGGACGCCACGGCGATGACAATCGTGTGAAGCAGGGCCCCCTGGAACAAGGGCGTCGCCAGAACTTGGGCGTAGAACCGCAACGACAGGGCGCTGCCATCGCTCCCCAGCGATTGGCCCAGGATCAGCACCAGCGGATAAAAAAACAGACCGCCCAGAACCAGCAGGGGCGGCGCGATCCACAGGGTCGTGAGGTCAACCGGCCGCGCCAGCGTCGCCGACGCGGCCTTCGGCGCCGGACTATGCATGCGCGGCCTCGGCGGGGATCAGAACGGCATCCTCGGGGGCGAAGAAGACCTCAAGGCGGTCGCCCGGTTGTGGCGGTTCGCGCAGCGGCAAGCTCACGAGGCGCAGGATGCTGTCTCCCCGATCCCCGGCCAGATCGCCCCGCAAATCCGCCCCCAAATCCGCCCCCAAATCCAAGGTCACATTATGGAGATCGCCCTGCCACACCACCGACTGGACGGTGCCGACCAGGGCATTGACCGGCGCCGGCGGCCGCTGCAAGCCGATGTCGTGCGGCCGAATACACAGCAGGCACTCATCCCCGGCGCTCACCCCCTCGGCCGACCGGGCCAGCAGCGACACGTCGCCGAAGCGAACCCGCGCGAAGACACCGTCGCTCGCGGAGCCAGCACCGGACGTGGCCTCGCGACGAACGGTCAACAGGTTGGCCCGCCCCAGGAACTCCGCGGCAAACCGGTTGGTCGGCAGGCGATAAAGCGCATGGGACCGTCCGGTGGCCACCAGCCGGCCATCGCGCATGATGGCGATGCGGTCGGCCAGGGTCAGCGCCTCGGTCTGATCATGGGTGACATAGAGCACGGTCAGCGCCGGCAGTTCGCGATGAAGCCGCGCCAATTCATCAAGCATGCTGCGCCGGATCTGGGCGTCAAGGGCCGACAGCGGCTCGTCGAGCAGCAGGACCCGCGGTCGAATCGCCAGCGCGCGGGCAATCGCGACGCGCTGCTGCTGGCCGCCGCTCAACTCCCTCGGATAGCGCCGGGCATAGTTGAGCATGCCGACCATGCGCAGGCATTCCTGAACCCGCCCATACACCGTGGTGTCGGCTTCTTTGCGGGCCCGCAGACCAAAGGCGACGTTCTCGTCGACGCGCATATGCGGGAACAGCGCGTAGTTTTGCACGACCATGCCGAGGTCGCGCTCATAGGGCGGCAGATCGGTGACGTCGCGCTCCCCGATCTGGATCCGTCCCGAAACCGGGCGGACAAAGCCGGCGACGGCGCGCAGCGCCGTCGTCTTGCCCGACCCCGAGGGGCCGATGATGGCCATGATCTCCCCCGGCGCGACGGTCAGGCTGAACCGTTCGAGGACGACGGTACCCTTGTAGGCCACCGTCACGTCCTCGAAACAGATTCCGCTACCGGGCTCCCGCGCGGACCGCGCGACGGACCGCGCGCTGTCCAGGGCCAGGTCGGATGCCATTCAGCCCCCGGTCACTTCGTGCCAGCGTGCGACATCCTGCGGCAGATCACTCAGCACCTTGGCCCAATCGGGCGTCCAGATCTCGACACCTTCCATCATGGTATGCAACTGCTTGAAGGCGTCGTCGGTCGGGGTGACATCCTTGCGCACCGGAAGCCCCTGGGCGACCTGGCTGATTTTGCTCTGGGCTTCGGCGGTCAACAGGAAGTCCATCAGCTTCTTGCCGGCTTCGGCCTGCGGGGCGCCATGGACCAGGCCGATATAGTAGGGCAGGGCGAAGGTTGAGGGCTTGCCGTCGGGGCCCGCCGGCCAGAACACGCGGATATTGGGGTTGGCCGCCATCTGTTGGACATTCATCTGCAAATCGCCATTGGCGACCCAGATTTCACCCTTGTTGACCAGGGCGGTCAGCTTGCCGGTCGAGGAGGACGGACCGAGATTGTTGGCCTGAAGCTTCTTGAGGTAATCGAAGCCCTGGTCCTTGCCGCCGAAGGCATGAATGACCTCGATCATCACGGCGGTGCCATCGCCCGCCTGGCCTGGAGTCGAGTATTGGATCTTGTTCTTGAACTTGGGATCCAGCAGATCCTGGAACGTCTTCGGCGGCGGGGTCAGCGTCGTCGAATTATAGATGAAATCCAGATAGTTATTGACCAGCGCATAGTAGTGACCGGTGCTGTCCTTGTCGCCGGCCGCAATCTGGTCGGCTCCGGCCGGGGTGTAGGCATCAAGCAGCCCGTCGGCCGCCGCCTTCTGGATAAAGGGCGGCAGCGTGACCAACAGGTCGGCCTGCGGGTTGGACTTTTCTTTGGCGACGCGGTCAACAACGACACCCGAGCCCGCCTCGATATACTGCACTTTGATGCCGGTGGCTTTGGTGAAGGCGTCGAACTCGGTCTGATACCAGTTCGGCGAACCGTCCTTCAGCCCGTCGGCGCTGTAAACCGTGACCACACCGCCCTCGGCCCAGGCCGAGCCGGCGCTGAGTACCACGGCGAAAGAGGTGGCAAGTGCGAGATTTCGTGAACTCATCATCGTGTCAATCCTCGATTTCGGCCTCGGTGTCCGTTGATGCAGAAGTATCAGTTGCCTGTTACACCGTGATGACATTTTTCAATGTCCGCCGGTCATCGAGCAATGTTTAGTAATTGTCATCGTTTCGGACTCCTCTGATATCGACAACATTGCACAGTCGTCTATCCGACTTCCGTTCAATCCCCCAGAGAACATCAATCCTTGCACCGGTTGAGCGCCGCATTGCCCGAGGGAAAGCCACCCTTGCCGGGACGGTGTCTCGACCGTTTGCGCCGGCGGGCCGCCATCGTCGACGATCGCGTTGGCGTCGACTCGTCGGCATTGTCGGCGAGGCACGCCAAAATTAAGCGCCGACCGGGAAGGATCGGCTACACTGAGGCACAGGAGCGGTGGAAGCGGGAACAGGATGGCCCAGAGAACCGGAAGTGCGGATTTGCCGTTGCATGGCGGCCACGTGCCCAAATGGCTGGCGGACCGGATGAGCCGGCTCGGCACGGTGATCGCCGAGGCCATCATTCATCATTATGGTCGCGATGAATTCCTGCGTCGATTGGCGCACCCGTTCTGGTTCCAATCGTTTGGCGCCGTGATGGGGATGGACTGGCATTCGTCGGGGATTACCACCAGCGTGATGGGCGCCCTGAAACGCGGATTGGCCCCCCGCGCCGATGAGCTCGGGCTGCATATTTGCGGTGGCCGGGGTCGCTTCTCGCGTTTGACGCCCCAGGAGCTGGTGGCGATCGGCGCGCGCGTGGGATTTGACGGGTCGGCCCTGGCGCAGTCCAGCCGTCTGGTCGCCAAGGTCGACAGTGCCGCGGTCCAGGATGGATTCGGGCTCTATCTGCATAGTTTCATCGTCACGGATGACGGCAAATGGGCCGTGGTGCAACAGGGCATGAATGACCGGACGCGACAGGCGCGGCGCTATCATTGGCTTTCGGAAGGCATGACGAGTTTTGTCGAGGAGCCCCATATCGCGATTGACGGCGTGTCACAGGGTCAGATCCTCAATCTGACCGACCGGCGTGCCGCCGCCTCGCGCCGTGGTCAGCTCGACTTGTTGGCATCGGTCGGGCCGGATGGCATCGCCCGCGCATTGTCGCTGGTGAAGCGCGATGCACCGGCGACGCCGGTCGCGGCGCCCGAGCCAAGGCAGGGGATTTTGCCGCATCTGGTGATGCCGGCCCACCACGATGTTCGTCCGGCCGACGTGATCGCACCGCGGTTGCACGCCGCCCTGGCCGCCGCGGCGGATCGCGGGCCGGTCGATTACGCCGATTTGTTGCTGGTTCCCGGGGTCGGCGCCCGGACCGTCGAGGCGCTGGCGCTGGTTGCCGAGATCGTCCACGGCGCGCCCTGCCGCTTTTCCGATCCGGCCCGGTATTCCTTCGCCCATGGCGGCAAGGATCGCCACCCGTTTCCGGTGCCGGTCAAGGTTTACGACCAGACGATCAAGCTCCTGAAATCGGCGGTCGAAACCGCGAAACTGGGCCGCGAGGACGGGCTGGCGGCGTTGCGCCAACTCGACGTCCAGGCGCGTCGCCTGGAGCACGAGGTTTCGGGCGCACCGGTGGCGGCGATCATCGCCGAAGAACGGCGCCAGTCGCACTCCTATGGCGGCCGCAGCGTCTTTGGCTGGGAAGCCCCCGAGCGTTCTGCTCTGGATCGGGGTGATTGATCAATCACCCTTGCGGTTCGTCGTGAAAGACCAGTGGGATGCGTCATCGGATTTGCTACCGTCACCCTCGCGAACGCGCATAGGCGCTAACTTTAGCGCTCATGCAGGCCGCTTTGCCCATTCATGGTAGCTTCCGCGCTGATGGGAACGGACGAAGCTGTCGGTCGCCAACCGCTCAGTCTTAGCCGTTCGTCGGCGGTTGCGGCGTTCCTGTTAGCAGAGGTAGATGTCTGTCATGACGCTTGAAGATCTTGGCCCGCGTATTTGCATCATGGGGCCGTCAAACAGCGGAAAGTCCACGCTGGCAGAAGCAATATCGCGGGCGCAGGGGCTGGAAGCTTTCCATCTCGATCGGCTCTACCACCTCCCGCATACCGATTGGGTTCCCCGACCGGCAGACGAGTTCGCCGCGCTGCATGACGTGGCGATCACGGGCTCGTGCTGGGTCATGGAAGGCAATTACTCGCGGCTGCTCCCTCAAAGGCTCGCGAGAGCGACCGGGTTCATCCTGCTCGATGTTCCGACCACGGTGAGTCTGTATCGCTATCTACGGCGTTGCTGGTTCGAGCGCGATCCGCGAGGTGCGCTTGAGGGCGGTCGTGACAGTGTAAAATGGGATGTGATCCACCACATCGCCGTAGCCACTAGGGCCAATCGCAGCCGCTACCGGAAAATGTTCGGCGATATCAGCCTGCCTAAGGTGCAGATCGTCTCCACCAAGGCGCTGGTTGAGTTCTACCACTTGAACAGCTTGAGGCGCTAAGCCGCCACATTTCCATTTCTCGATCCGGCAAGCCGATCGGGAGAGGTCCCGGCAAGCGGGGTCGCGGCGATATGGCTCAGTCAACCGTCCACCCCCTGAGTCGCTTCAACAGCCCGACATCAGACAGATGGGCGATATCGCATGCGCCCGCCCAAGCCGCTGCTGATCGCAGGCTCATTCCGCCCGGACCGTAAGGCCAGCGCAAGCCGGAGCAGTGTCGCGCTATCTCGCACCACCCGCCGTCGTTTCAGCGTGTCATGCTCGCGCGGGCTTTCGTTGAGGTCCAGATTATCGGGCAAACGCGCCAGCACTTCCTAGAAAGAAACTTTGTCGATCTGGTCATGCGGCCATCGGGGTGATTTCGACGAGGTAGCCGAGATTTTCCAGGCGAGCGACGAGGCGGTTGGTCTAGAAAGAAACTTTGTCGATCTGGTCATGCGGCCATCGGGGTGATT
>JARLIO010000027.1 GCA_031291675.1 Azospirillaceae bacterium | reverse complement strand
TTGGCGTTGTTTTCCCAAGGTACCGGGTCGAGCGCGACCGGCACCGGATCGGCTTCGGCAAACGCAGAGGTGTCCGGTTCCAGCACCACCGCCCGCGAGGCCGCGGTGATTGTCACCCTGTCGGAGCGCGCCAAAGGGGTGATGGCGACGGGCTCGACCGACTCATCAAGCGGGGTCGCCGCGGCCATCACGGCCATCCAGGACATCGTCAAGCGAAGCAAGGCCGGCGGGACCGCAGGGACGGACTCGACGACCGCGACCGGATCGTCGGAGACGATTTGGCAGGCGCTCGACGCGGTGTATGATAAGACGCATTACAGCACCACACAGCCAACCAGCGTTGGATCGGTGAAGACCATCGGCACCGTGGGGACGGCGGGTTGGAGCACAACCTTGACCGATGTTTATACGGGTCCGGCGAATCTGCAGGACCCGCAACAGGTCGCGAGTTGGTATGAAAATCCCAACAATATCGCTATGGCAAAAATAGATGCTGAATCTTCAGATAAAGATTCACAAGATTATGCGAAAGCCTTTGCAAACAGGACCCTGAAAATTCAGAATGCATATAATATTTCAGGTCTTGACTACCATAATTCCTATACATATTCTAATAATGGTCTTGGAAACGGTGAAACAACTTCAGTGACCTACAACTCAACACCAGAAATGTTGGACGGTAAAAACCGTTTTTCGATTTCAGGCGGCGGTGAATACATTACATGGTAGGCATCATTCCTTGATAATTGCGATTCTGTCGATGAAAATTACATGAACACCAAGAGATGGTGTCGGAATGCGATGATTGCGACATGCCCTTCGCGCCAGGAGACCGGATGCGGGGAAGGCTGAGGAAGTCAGAATGACGGCGGTAACAAACAATCAGAATTCAGGGCGATCGGCCGTGCTGGCGCTGTTTTTCCAGGGTACCGGGTCGGTTTCGGCACATCAATGGTTGTTTGTTGCCGTGAGCGCCATCGGCCTGCTGCTTGGCAATCCGGCACGCGCCATGACGCTTGACCAGTATTTCGCCCAGGGTGCGACCGGGTCCGATGGCACGGCGTCCGTCACGGGCATGATCGGGGCCTTTGGCGGCAATCTGTTCATGCTGTCAAGTTCGACCCATCAACTGCTCCACATTGTCTCAAACGATACGGCAACAACCAACTATTTTCTGTCGAGCTGTGCGCTGCCCCAGGCCGAGTTCGCCGCCTACACCTCGCCCTGCCAGGCCACGGTGACCGGGGACGCGCTGGGAAAGACAGGGATCGCCGCGACCTCGCTGGCCGTCGTTGGCGCGGCGTCAACGATTACGCCGCGATCGGGGACGTGGTGGACGCCGACGGTTACGGGCCGGGGCTGGGTGGTTGATACCAACAGCGACGGCGATATCCTGCTGACCGGTTTCGCCACCGCGGGGGATCACCCGGTCTGGGTCAATGCCAGCGGCGCCTATGCCAACAACATTTTCACCGGGCCGCTGCAAACCTGTCGCAGCGGCCCGACATTGTCCAGCACGGCCAATGCGATTCCGGGGGACTGCACACCGGTCGGCACGATCAGTGTGGTCTTTGCCTCCTCAACCCTGGGCCAGGTCACGATGCCCGACGGCGTGCAATATCTGATCACGCCGTTCAGCAGCTATTGATCGGCACCGGCGCCGTGGACCGGATGGCGGGTTCGGGTGGCAACCCGGCCGCGCAGAGCCTCCGCGCCGGCCCAACCTTATTGGCGTCGGAACAGGAAGATCTCCGTGCCCGCGCGGTGGTAACATCGGCGTGGCCCCCGCGACCGGGCGAGCCAGCCCCCCGCAACGGAGTCATCATCCACCGTGCCCGATTCCCGCGACCCCCGCACCACGCCCGCCGAAACCGCGCCGGGGACCGGCCTGACGCCGCTGATCACCCGAATCCTGATGCTGGCCTGCGGCGCCATCGTCGCCAACCTCTACTATGCCCAACCGCTGATCGGCCCGATCGCCGCGGCCACCGGCTTGTCACCCGGGGCGGCCGGCCTGATCGTGACCCTGACCCAGGTCGGCTATGGCATCGGCCTGCTGCTGATCGTGCCCCTGGGCGATCTGATCGAAAACCGGCGTCTGATTCTGGGTGAATTGATCGTCACCACGCTGGCCCTGATCACGGCCGCCTTCGCGACCCGCGCCGCCCTGTTCCTGGGCGCCGCGCTGATGATCGGTGTCGGCGCGGTCGCCGCCCAGATTCTGGTGCCGTTCGCATCGCATCTGGCGCCGGCCGCGGTCCGTGGCCGGGTTGTCGGCACGATCATGAGCGGTCTGCTGCTCGGGATCATGCTGGCGCGGCCGATCGCCAGCCTGGTCGCCGATCTGTGGGGCTGGCACGTCATTTTCATCCTGTCGGCGGTGGCGATGTGCGCTCTGACCGTGGTGCTGGCCCGAACCCTGCCGCGCCGTCAGCCGCCACCGGGCCTGGGCTATGGCGCGCTGCTGGGGTCGATGGTGATGTTGCTGCGCGCGACACCGATACTGCGGCGGCGGGCGCTGTATCAGGCCTGCCTGTTTGCCGCCTTCAGCCTGTTCTGGACCACGGTGCCGCTGCTGCTGGCCGGTCCGCGCTTCAATTTCTCGCAACGCGGCATCGCGCTGTTCGCCTTTGCCGGGGTTGCCGGTGCCATCGCGGCGCCGATCGCGGGGCGATGGGCCGACCGGGGCTGGAGCCGGCCGGTCACCGGCATCGCCTTGGTGATGGTCACCGCGGCGTTCGGGATCAGCCGGATCGATGGCCGCGGCGACACCCTGGCCGTGGCCGCCCTGGTCGCGGCCGCGATCATGCTCGATATGGGGGTCTCGGCCAATCTGGTGCTGGGCCAACGGGCGATCTATGCGCTGCGCGCCGAATATCGCAGCCGGCTCAACGGCCTGTTCATGGCGATGTTCTTCGCCGGCGGAGCCGTCGGCTCGGCGCTCGGCGCCTGGTGCTATGCCGAGGGCGGTTGGCCCCTCAGCAGCGCGCTCGGGGCCGTCCTGCCGCTGATCGCCCTGGTCCATTATGCCGGCGAGCGCAAAGCCGAACCCGGCGCGGGCCCGGCGCCATAGGACCACGGCGGCCCGGGTTGTCAGTATCGGGCGCGCCGCCGCCGCCGGTCACGCGAGCAAGAGCGTCATTTTCCCGTCTTGCCATCCTGTTCGCCGCCCACCGGCCTGGGGCCGACCCGCGGTGAATGAAACTTCGCGGTGGCGCGGGCCTCCGTGCCCGCGCCACTGTCTCTTTCTACTGGGGTGCGTCATCGAATTTGCGACCGTCGCGTTCGCGAGCATAACGGTGGCGAGAGATCCCATCATTTTCAGCGACGCGAGCCACTCGCAAAACCCGGACCTTGTCATGACCGCCAATGGGGTGGCGATTCTTCACGAGAAATGCCAATCCGGGCCGCATCAGCGCGCACATCCTTCAACATAACGGCCCCTGTTGGATGAAGCAGGGCACAGGGCTCAATCATTGCGTTAGTCAACGATCCATATGGATAGCATGACCGAGGAAAGCGTGATGTCACGTTTACAAATCCTTCATCATTTTCTATCTATACGAAAGTTTCTTACATTTTTTTAACAATTACTTAGGAAAGTCTGTCATCATGATCATGCTTTGACATTTAATGCTTGGAGTCAAGAATGTTTCTTCGCCCGCGTAACAATCATATACTAACAAAGCAAGTTACGGCTCTCCATTCCTTGCGGGCCAGAGTGATGGTCGCCGATGAAAATCTGACCATTCTCTACGTCAACCCCTCGGTGATCACGCTGCTGCGCGAAGTCGAAAGCGACCTGCGCCGCGAGTTGCCCCGGTTTGACCTGGACCATCTGGTCGGCAGCAACATCGATATTTTTCACAAGAATCCCAGCCATCAGCGCAACCTGCTCGGCGCCCTGACGAAACCACACAGCGCAACCATCAAGGTCGCCGGCCACCAGTTCGATCTGCTGGTCACGCCGCTGACCGAGGCCGACCGGCGCATCGGCTTCGTCGTCGAATGGGCCGACGCCAAGGAGCGGCTGCAGAATCTCGACTTTGCCATGCAGATCGCGGCGGTCAGCCGGTCTCAGGCCGTGATCGAATTCACGACCGACGGCGTGATCACCCGGGCAAACGACAATTTCCTGAAGGTGGTCGGCTATCGGCTGGATGAAGTCGTCGGCAAGCATCACGGCATTTTCGTCGAGCCGGCCTATCGCAACAGCGCCGAATACACCCAGTTCTGGGAGACGTTGCGCCGCGGCCAGTTCCTGGCCGGCCAGTACAAGCGATTGAACAAATCCGGCAAACCGGTCTGGATTGAGGGTGCCTACAATCCGATCTTTGACGAGAAGGGCAAGGTGACCAAGGTCGTCAAGTTTGCGACCGACGTTACCGCCCAGGTTAACCTGTTGAGCAACCTGAAACTCATGATCGACAAGAATTTCGGCGAGATTGAGCACGCCGTCCAGGTTTCAAACCATGAGGCGCGCGCCGCGAATTCGGCTGCGGATGCCACATCCGCCAGCGTCCAGATGCTGGCGGCCAGCGCCGAGGAACTGGCCGCGTCGATTGACGAGATCTCGCAGAGCATGACACGGGCCCGGACAGCGACCGACAGCGCCTTCGAACGGACCGCGTCGGTGAGCGAGAATACCGAGCGTCTGGCCAATGCGGCCCAGGCGATGAACGGCATCGTCGGCTTGATCAACAACATTGCCAGCCAGATCAACCTGTTGGCCCTGAATGCGACCATCGAGGCGGCGCGCGCCGGTGAGGCCGGCAAGGGCTTTGCCGTCGTGGCGTCGGAAGTGAAGAACCTCGCCAACCAATCGGCAAAGGCGACGGAGCAAATCTCGGCGGAAATCGAAGGCATTCAGACCGCCTCGACCGAGGTGGCCAGCGCCCTCAGCGCCATCCGTGATTCGGTGACCGTGGTGCGCGAGCATGTCGTCGGCACAGCCTCCGCGGTGGAGGAGCAAAGTGCCGTGACCCGAACCATGTCGGCCAATATGCAGAGCGCCTCGCAAGCCGTGTCGACCGTGAACGCCAACATCGCGGCGATTTCCGCGGCGGTGCAGCAGGTCGATAGCGTCGTCGGCAAGACCAAGGAAGCGGCGGAAGTCCTGGTCCGGACGTAAACCCTCTTTTTTCTTGAAGCCGGCGCTTGAAAGCCACGGGGAGGCTCGTTCAAGGTGGGGCGTCCGTCCAGACAACCTTTCCTGCTGCAAAGCGGGCGCTCGCCCCCACCCCAGAGCCCCTTCCGCCATGCCTGACCTGCAACTGCGCCTGACACCCCATGGTCATCTTGTCCTGGAAGGGGTCGAGGGCGCGCCCGCGCTCGACGATCGGATTGCCGCGCGGTTGCTCGACGCCTTTGGCCAGGGTGCCGGCGCCGGATTGTTGCGTCTGGGGGCCGGTGAGATCGGAAGGTCCCTGCCGCCCGCCCTGGTGTGGTGGCGGGATTTCGTGATGCGCCATCTGGCCGCGGTCTGCCTGCACGGCGCCACCGCCGCGCCGGACGGAGCGGCAGACGCGGGTGTCCCGCCGCGGGTCCCGCCGCTGACCGAGGCCGACATTGCCGAGTTGCTGCTGACCGCACCGATGATGCCCGGGGCGGAATATCTCAACGGCCCGGTGCTGCACGGGCTGTGGGCCAGCCTTGACCACGCCTTCGCCGCGGCCCTGGCCGGGTCCGGCACCGATCTGCAAAGCTTCCTCAAAAGCTTCAACCCGGCCTGGAACCTGGTCGGGCGCGTCCATTTCAACCTGGCGGAAAACCGGCGCGATCCCCAGTGTCCCTTCGCCTTCATGGCCACCTACACGACCCGGCTTTCGGCCGCGGCCACGGCCCAGCATGTGCCGCTGGGCCGGGCCCTGCGGGACTATGCCGGGGCCGCCAACACCGACCGGCTGCTGTCGCTGCTGCTGCCGGTGCAGCGCGCCGCGGAACGCTGCGACTGGCTGAAGGCGATGGTCGATGGCGGCGAGATTTTCCACCCGCTGCGCTGGACCCCGGGCGAGGCAAGCCGGTTCCTGGCCAGTGTCCCCGACCTGGAAAGCGCCGGTGTGGTCGTGCGCATGCCGGCCAACTGGCGGGCTCATCGTCCGGCGCGGGTGATGGTCAGCGCCGCTGTGGGCTCCCGCCCGCCCTCCGCGCCCGGGCTCGACGGCATGCTGGATTTCCGGATGGACGTGGCGCTGGACGACGAACCGCTTACCGATCAGGAAATCGCCGACCTGCTCGCCGGTACCGAAACCCTGGTGCTGCTGCGCGGTCAATGGGTCGAACTCGACCGCGAGCGCCTGAAGCAGGCCATGGACCGGTTCGGGCGGGCGCGGGAATTGGCCGAACAGCAAGGCCTGAGCTTTGCCGAGGCGATGCGCCTGCTGGCCGGGGCCGCCGTGACCGGGGCCGGCGCGGAGACCACCACCGCCGGCTGGTCGCGCATCAGCGCCGGGCCGTGGCTGGCCGAAACCCTGAAGGCATTGCGCGACCCCGACAGCGCCGGCGCCGATCCCGGCCCGGCCTTGAGGGGCCAGCTGCGGCCCTATCAGAAGGCCGGCGTGCAATGGCTGCGCCTGTTGTCCGGCCTGGGCCTGGGCGCCTGTCTGGCCGACGATATGGGGTTGGGCAAAACCATCCAGATTCTGGCGCTGCTGCTGCTCCGGGGCCAGGGCGCGCCCGCCGCTCCCCGGTTGCCCAGCCTGCTGGTGGCACCGGCCTCGCTGCTGGCCAACTGGGCGGCGGAAATCGACCGCTTTGCCCCCGGCCTCAACGCGCGGATCATCCATTCCTCGGCGATGACCGCGGACAAGGTCCGCCAACTGACCTCGTCCGACCTCGCCGACCTGGACGTCGCGATCACCAGCTACGGGTCCCTGCTGCGCCTGCCCGTGCTGGCCGAAACAAGCTGGCATTATGTCGTCCTGGACGAAGCCCAGGCCATCAAGAACCCGAACGCCCGGCAGACCCAGGCGGCCAAGGCGCTGAAAGCCCGGGCGCGCATCGCCCTGACCGGCACGCCGGTGGAAAATCACCTGGGCGATCTGTGGTCGATCTTCGATTTCATCAATCCCGGGCTGCTGGGCAGCAGCAAGCAGTTCGCCCGCTATACCAAGGCGCTGGCCGCGCGCGACCACAATCCCTACGGCCCGCTGCGCGACCTGATCCGGCCTTATATCCTGCGGCGGATGAAGACGGACAAGACCGTGATCGCCGATCTGCCGGACAAGACCGAGGTCAAGGCCTATTGCCCGCTCAGCCGCAAGCAGGTGGCGCTGTACACCAAGACGGTGTCCGATCTGGAAGCCGCGCTGGAAAGCGCCGACGGCATCCAGCGCAAAGGCATCGTCCTGGCGACGCTGATGCGGTTGAAACAGATCTGCAACCACCCATCGCAATGGCTCAATGACGGGGTCTGGGCCGAGGCGGACAGCGGCAAATGGGCGCGCCTGCGGGACATCGCCACCGTGGTGGCGACCCGGCAGGAGAAGATGCTGGTGTTCACCCAGTTCCGCGAGATGACGGCCCCGCTGGCGGCCTATCTCGGCGGCATTTTCGGCCGGCCCGGCCTGGTGCTCCATGGTGAAACCGCAGTCAGGAACCGCAAGGCCCTGGTCCAGAGCTTTCAGGACGATGAATCAGTACCGTTCTTCGTGCTGTCGCTGAAGGCCGGGGGTTCGGGATTGACCTTGACCGCGGCCTCCCACGTGGTTCATTTCGATCGCTGGTGGAACCCGGCGGTCGAGAACCAGGCCACCGATCGGGCCTTCCGGATCGGCCAGAAGCGGAATGTGCTGGTTCACAAATTCGTCTGTCAGGGGACACTGGAGGAAAAGATCGACGCGATGATCGAAGCCAAGAAGGGACTTTCCGAAGACGTGCTGGCCGGCGGCAACGAAATCAATCTGACCGAAATGAAGGACGAGGATCTGCTGCGGATGGTTGCTCTCGATGTGACGACGGCCCTGGAGGATTAAGGCCCATGGCATCGAATTATGACGGTTGGCCCCGTTACGTTCCGGTCGCCGAGCGCCGCCAGAAGGCGGAACGCGAGATGGCCAAGCTGCGCAAGAAGGGCCAGCCGGTGGCGCCGGTGGTGATCGAGGGGCGGAGCATCGCCAGAACCTTCTGGGGCAAGGCGTGGTGCGACAATCTGGAAAGCTATCACGATTACGCCAACCGCCTGCCCCGCGGCCGCACCTATGTCCGCAACGGCTCGGTGATCGACCTCCAGATCGCGCCGCTGGGGATCAAGGCCATGGTCAGCGGCTCGTCGATCTACCACGTCGCCATCACCATCAAGGCGCTGCCGGCAGCGCCCTGGCAGGCGATCTGCCGCGATTGCACCGGTGGCATCGATTCCCTGGTCGAGTTGCTGCAGGGCCGGTTTTCCAAGGGCGTGATGGAGCGGCTGTGCCGCCAGGATCACGGCCTGTTTCCCCGGCCGGCGGAGATCAAATTTTCCTGCAGTTGCCCGGACGGGGCCGCGATGTGCAAGCATGTGGCGGCGGTGCTGTATGGCGTCGGCGCCCGGCTCGATGACCAGCCCGAGCTGCTGTTCCGGCTGCGCGCGGTCAACGAAAAGGACCTGGTCGCCGATCTCGACCGCGCCCTGCCGACCGCGGCCCGGGCCCCGACCGCCGGCAAGGTGCTGGAGAGCGACGATGTCTCCGCGCTGTTCGGCCTGGACATGGCTGCGGACGACGAGGGCGCCGGGTCGCCGGCCCCGGACCCGGCCCCGGCACCGGCTGTGAAAACGGCGCCAGCGCCGCGGCGCCCTGCCGGCCGCGTCAAACCGAGAAGCGAGTCCAAAGACAGACCGGCCGCGAAAGACGAGAGCGTACCAGAAACGGCGATCGAATTGACGCCCGATGGCTATGTGAAGTGGTGGAAGTGAAGCGGAAGAAACGGGCCGGCGATCTCAGTCCAGTCGCCGCCAGATCGAGATCGGTATGTTGCCGTCGGGCCGCGGCGGCACGCGGTAGCTCAACGTGTCGCCTTTCATGTCGTCGCGCCGAACCATAGAGACCTTGAAGGGTGCCTGACGGTGGATGCACGGGCGGTGCAGCGCTCCTGGGGGGGTCGAGTAGCAGCGGAACCGTCTTGCCCGATCGTGACCGCGCCACTCGACTGGCGCGAGGAGCCGGTCGACCGACAGCACAACCGCAAGGAGTTTGATTGCGGCGCGCCTGAACTCAATCTCTATCTCGACCGCTATGCCCAGCAAAATCATGAATCCGGCGGCGCCAAGACTTTCGTCGCGGTGGCTCCCCATGCGCCGACGCGGGGCCTCGGCTATTATGCGATCAGCCCCGGCGCCATCGAGTTTGCCCGCGCTCCGGTGGCGATAACCCGGAAATTGGGGCGTTACCCGGTACCGGTCTTTCGCCTCGGGCGATTGGCGATCAGCTTGGCGGTGCAAGGGCGGGGGTTGGACGGCGACCTGCTGTGGGCCGCCGGTCTGCGAGCCTTGACCGTGGCCGCCGCGGTCGGCGGTGTTGCCCTGGCCATTGACACTAAAGATGAAAGAGCCGCGGCATGGTATGCCCGATTCGGTGCCCAGCCTCTGCTTGACCCCCCGCTGAAACTCAACCTGCCGTTGGCCAGCATTGCCGAAACGATCAAGGCAACCGAAGAAAAGCAATAGCGTACCGAAATCGCCGAATTCTGGATCCCGGCCTGAGCACGCGCGCGCCATCCTGAAAGGCCGGGATCAACAGCGACGCGCGCGCCGGCTCAGAGACCCTGGCCGCCGGATACTTCGATCCGCTGGGCATTGACCCAACGATTGTCCTCCGTCAGCAGGCTCGCGATCATCGGCCCGATATCGTCGGGCAGCCCGGCGCGGCCCAGCGCGGTCATCCCGGCAAACAGCCTGTTGACGTCCGGATTGTCGCGGACGGCACCGCCGCCGAAATCGGTCTCGATTGCGCCGGGGGCCACCGTGTTGACCGCAATCCCGCGGCTGCCCAACTCCCGGGCCAGGTATCGCGTCAACACCTCAACCGCGCCCTTCACCGCCGCATAGCCGGCATAGCCGGGAAACGACGTCCGGGTCAGGCCGGAGGACAGGTTTACAATACGGCCGCCATCGGCGATCAGCGGCAACAGCGTCTGGGTCAGGAAGAACACGCCTTTGAAGTGAACATTGACCAGGCCATCGAACTGCGCCTCGGTCATCGCCCCGATCAGCGCATAGTCGCCGTGACCGGCGTTATTCACCAGATGGTCAAAGGTCTCCCGCGTCCAGGTGGCGCGGAGCGCCGTCCGCAATTGTTCGGCAAAGGGCGCGAAAGCGGCGACATCGCCGGTGTCGAGCTGCAAGGCCATCGCCTTGCGACCCAGGGCCTGGATCGCGGCGACCGCGTCCGCTGCCGCGTCACGCCGGCTGTGGTAGGTGAGGATGACGTCGCCGCCACGGCGGGCAATGGCCAGCGCGGTATTGCGGCCGAGCCCCCGGCTGGCACCGGTAACGAGAGTGATCCTGGTCATGCTCCGACTCCTGGGCTGTGATCGCCCCACTATCGCGCCGGAGCGGCGGCCGTGGTTGCCGGATCCTGGATCATCTTTGCCGGATCCTGCAAGATGGCGTGCATCCCCGGTGGCACCGGACATAGGCTCACCCCATGACGACGTTGCTCGATGCGGTTCGCCGCTATGCGGAACACCATGCCGACGGCACCGGCCAGGTGCAGACCCCGATCCCGGGTCTCACAACGGTACGCGCGACTGCGCCCAGTGGCCTGGTTCACGCGATCTCGCGCCCCCTGGCCTGCCTGGTGCTCCAGGGCGCCAAGCAGGTCACGATGGGGCCCCAGAGCTTCGCATTCGCCGCCGGCGATTCGCTGCTGATCACCGCCGACGTGCCAACGGTCAGCCAGATCACCCGGGCCAATGTCGCCGCCCCCTATCTCTCGCTGGTGCTGGCGCTTGACCCCGCGGTGATCGCGGAACTGGCGCTGCAGATGCGCGCGGTCCTCGCGACCGACGCCGCGCCGGTTCGGGTCGAGCCGACCGACGCCGAGGTCACCGACGCGGCGCTCCGGCTGATGCGCCTGCTCGATCGGCCGGCCTCGCTGCCGGTGCTCCAGGCCCAACTGGTGCGCGAGATGCACTACTGGCTCCTGGCCGGCCGGCACGGGGCGGCGATCCGCCGTCTGGGCTGGCCGGACAGCCACGCGGCCCGCGTCGCCCGCGCGGTCGCGGTGCTTCGGGCTGAATTCGCGCAGCCCTTGCCGGTGGAACACCTGGCCGCGGTCGCCGGGATGAGCCCGTCATCTTTCCACCAGCATTTCCGCGCCGTGACCTCGCTGTCGCCCTTGCAGTTTCAAAAACAGCTACGCCTGATCGAGGCGCGACGGCTGATGCAGGCGGAGGGCAAGACCGCGAGCAGCGCGGCCTTCGCGGTCGGCTATGAGAGCGTGCCGCACTTCACCCGCGACTATGGCCGGATGTTCGGCTTGCCGCCGGTCCGGGACGCCGAGGCGGCAAGACGCACGGCACGGCGGCGCTGATCGCCGGACGGTGCCTTCTGGTCCTGGATCTCTTCCGGGCTGGTGCTGTCGTCCAGGTCGGGCGCGCGTTTGACCAGAGTAAGGAAATCCCTTACCATGGCAGGCGGGAAAGTCCGTCTCTTGAGGCGATCATGATCACCAGCAAACTGACGAGCAAAGCGCAGACGACGATACCGCAGCCCGTTCGGGCCGCCTTGCACCTCAAAGAGGGCGATGAAATTCTCTACACGATCGAGGGCGATAAAGTCGTGCTGAGCCGATCGGTCAAAGACCAACGGGACGATCCGTTTGCCACCTTTGGCGAATGGGCCGGTGATGCGGATCGGCGCGCCTATGCCGGACTATAGCCCCTGGGACGTCATCAAGGTCCCGTTTCCCTATACCGATCGACCGGTGCGGGAACGCCGTCCCGCGGTCGTGGTTGCCGCCGACGGCCTTCAACAGGAACATGGTTTGTTGTGGGTCCTGATGATCACCAGTGCCGCTAACCCCGGTTGGCCGGGCGACGTCGCGGTGTCGGATCTCGCGATCGCCGGGTTGCCGGCAGACTCTGTGGTGCGCACCGCGAAAATCGCGACGATCGACGCCCGGGAAGCGGAACGGATCGGCCGCTTGCCGGCCGGCGATCGCGCCCTTGCGGCGCGCGCTCTCAACGCCGCGCTCGCCCCGGCGATGGGCTGACGCTGCCATTGATCGGGGAACGCGCCCGGCTGCCGGGACGGCCCGTCACCATGCGGCATGCGCGGCACCATGATCGGGCCCGCCCAGGATCTCCGACAGGGCCGACAACAGCCGGTCGATTTGCTCCTCGTTGCCCACGGTGATCCGCAAATAGTCGGCGATGCGCGGCGCCGGGAAATGGCGGACGATCACCGCCCGCTGGCGCAGCGCGGCGGCCAGCGCCGCGCCCGCATGCGCCGGATGACGCGCGAAGACGAAGTTGGCGGCGGACGGCAGGACCGCGAAGCCCAGCCCGGCCAGCCCGCGGCTGAGCCGCTCCCGGCCGTCGATCACCTGCGCCCGCCCCTGCTGAAACCAGGCCTCGTCCGCCAGCGCGGCGATCGCGCCGGCCTGGGCCGGCCGGCCAAGCGGATAGGAGTTGAAGCTGTCCTTCACCCGGGTCAGCGCCTCGATCAGATCGGCGTCGCCGATCGCATAGCCAACCCGCAGCCCGGCCAGGGCCCGCGACTTCGACATGGTCTGAACGACCAAAAGGTTGGGGTGGGTCGCCACCAGCGGAATCACGGTCTCGGCGCCGAAATCGACATAAGCCTCATCAATCACCACGGGCACATCGGGATGCTCCGCCAGCAGCGTCGTGATTTGGCCCCGCGACAGCGCGACCCCGGTCGGTGCATTCGGATTGGCGACAATGATCGCGCCACAGGGCCGGCGATAGTCGGCGACCCGGACCTGCATCGCCGGATCCAACGGTACCGTTTCGCAGGCGATACCGAACAGCCGGCAATAAACCGGGTAGAAGCTGTAGGTGATGTCCGGGAACAACAGCGGCGCGTCATGCTTGAGCAGGGCTGCGAAAGTATGGGCCAGCACCTCGTCCGAGCCGTTGCCGACGAACACCTGTTCGGGCCGAACCTGATGGTAGCGCGCCAATGCCGTCCGCAGCGCCGCGGCTTGCGGATCCGGATAGAGGCGCAGCGTATCGCCCGCCTCGGCACGGATCGCCGCCAGCACCAGGGGCGACGGACCGAGCGGACTCTCATTGGTGTTGAGCTTGACCAGCGCGGAAAGGTGCGGCTGTTCGCCGGGGACATAGGGCTCCAGCGTGTGGGTCAAGGCGCTCCAGAAACGGCTCATTCGTGTCGCCCCCCTCTGATGGAAAAAGCGGCGCCAGTCCGCGACGCCGCCGAAAGACAAGGCTCATTGATCGCCCTTGATGCCATAGCAAAGCCGGCTATGGCATCCTTCGTCACAAGAAAGCGGCGTTCGCGACCGGAAAAAGGCTGGCCCTGCCGCGGCATCGCCGTGCGCAACCGGCGGCCAGTGCCGCCGACCGGGCCCCGGGGCAGGGGAGAGACGATAAACGCATGCATCAGCACGTTGAAATCCTCGCCATAGCCGGCCTGATCGCGCGATCGGAGTCGGGCGGCGGCGCACGCCGTTGCGCTCCGCCTGACGATCGACCCCGACAAGACCCAGGCCGCCGCCCGCAAGAAATCGAGGGTCTCACGCCTGCGACCGCCGGAACGCCGGAGGGTGATCGTCTTGATCTGCCGATGACGCCCGTCGAGCTGTACGAGACGCGGCGCTACCGCGGGCCT
The DNA here is from genome assembly GCA_031291675.1 of Azospirillaceae bacterium. GTDB lineage: Bacteria > Pseudomonadota > Alphaproteobacteria > Azospirillales > Azospirillaceae > JARLIO01. Next base: position 11,432 of record JARLIO010000027.1, on the reverse strand, counting down.
CGGCCGCCGCGTCATGGCCCGTTCCGGGCCGGAGAAAACGCCTTCACCGAATGCCGACGGCGGCGGACGGACGGACGGGGACGGATCCATCGGATTTCGCCAAAGGGGCCGGTTGCGGCTTTGCGGACGCAAGCCTATCCTGCGCGGTATGCAAGCCCTGTTTTCTCCCCCTTTTGCCGTTGTTCTCGCCGGAACGGTCCTGGCGCTCCATGTCGGCGTGATCCTGTTCAACCTGTTTGGCCTGGTGGCGGTGCCGCTCGGGGCGTGGCGGGGCTGGCGGTTCGTCCGCGTGACCTGGTGGCGGGTCTTGCACCTGCTGTCGCTGGCGGTCGTCGCGGCGCAGGCCGTGGCGGGGCGCGCCTGCATCCTGACGCTGTGGCAGGCCGCGCTCGAGGACCGCACGGGCCAGACCCCCGAAACCGAGCCGCTGATCCAGCATTGGGTTGAACAGGTGATCTTCTGGCCCCTGCCCGGTTGGGTTTTCCTGGTGCTGTACATTGCGGTTCTGGTCTATGCGGCGGCGCTGTGGTGGCTGGTGCCGCCCCGGCGCTCGCGGGCCTAAGCGGTTATGGCGACAATTGTTTCAAGGTTTCGGCCGCCGTCAGCTTGCAACGAACGGATAAGGCGCGCGCTTTGACCGATGGCAGCAAGGCCCTTCTTTTCATCGTCAGCAACGGTTCCTGGCCGCATCGCTCGGCGCACCCGGCCTTGCATCGAAAGGTGATTCAGCTCGACATCCACATTCAACATCGTGACCACGCATCGTCACATGATTGTTTACTTGCTTTCAATATATGAAACATCATTTCGCGAATTGTTTCTATTTATTGGGACACCCTCGCTGGAATGATGATGTCATGACCGCCGGAATGGTGCGATCATTCTCCTTTTATTTCCCACCGGCGGCATCAACACCCAAATGGCCCGCAGCGCCGCATGGTGCCTCGCCACACCGTCAAAGCGAGTCGTTGGCCTCTCCTTCTGGTATTTCCAGCATGATCACCGCCCGCACAACGCCGGCTATTGATCAGCCACAACGATCGAGTCGCGTCATAAGAGCATTTTGTATCAAAATAACGTAGATGCTGCTTCGCCGCCCACATTCTTGGCATCGTGATGCGTATCTTGCTATGATAGTCATACGAAACATGTAGGTTTCTATCGGTTTTGGTCTAGTACCAAACCGCGAGCCGTTCAGAATGAAGCGCCGTGACCAAATTGGTACAGAAACACGATCAATCGGGCCTCAAGAATGAGGCTACGTTGAATCCGTGCCAAAGCAACACCCGATCTCCTGAGATCCTGCGGTGTTCGGTCCTGGACGCCATCACAAGCACAATAGGAGCGTGATGATGTCAAAGAATTGGTTCCTGCTTGCGCTGGGCATGACACTGCTGTGGCATGCACCTGCTTTCTCGCAACAATTCGCCTATGTTGGAAATAGCTATGACAAAAGTATCTCTGTTTTTGACGTTACCAAAAGTCGGCAAACTGGTATTATCACGGGACTGAGTGGCAATTCCAATGGAGTCGCGATCAGCACCGACGGAGGCACCGTCTACTCTGCCAATGATAACGGTACGGTCGACGTTATCAATGCGACAACGATGACAGTCTCGAAAACTTATACCATATCAAATACGAATTCTTCCCATTTTATCGAACCTGTTCTGTCGCCTGATGGAACGAGACTTTATTTATCTCAATATAATACCGGCATTCTTTCCATCGACCCCCGGACCGGTCAGTTGATGGGTTCAGTGACACCGAGCAATCCTCCCGCTTACGAACTGGCCGAAATTGCGGTCGATTCCACCGGGACCCGTCTCTATGCCGGCTACACCAACGGGACGATTGTGACAATCAGCACAAGCACCATGTCGATCCTCACGACAACGGCAACAGCGATCGGCTCGATTCGAGATCTGACGCTGAATCCGGCCGGCACGCGGCTCTATATCGTCGATGGCAGCTATCTCTATGTCTATGACACGACGGCAAACAAGGTCCTGAATACGATAACGACAGCCAACAACCCGTCTGCCGTGCGGGTCAGCCCCAATGGCAAGACAGTATACGTTGCGAATCAGGGATCGAATTCGGTCACGGTGATCGATGCGACAACCAATGCTGCGACGGCGTTGGTCAAAGTGGACTCCGGTCCGACGTACCTTGCCGTATCCGCCGACGGAAACTGGCTTTTTTGCGCGAATTCATACGGATACGACGTCTCGATCGTGAGTCTTGCGACCAACCAGGTGGTCGCAACCCCGGCAGAAATCGGTCAGGACGGTAGCACCAGGCAGCCCGCGGCCAGCGGCTATTTTATCGCGCCTGCGGCGATCTCCAGCACCGGCCAGTTGCCCGAGACCGGCTGGTGGTGGAACCCCCAGGAGCCCGGCATCGGCTTCTCGCTGGAGGTCAAAGGTCTCAAGGCCTTTATCGCCGGTTTCATGTACGCCAATGATGGGACGCCGGTATGGTATACGGCATCCGGCAGCTTCAACAGCCAGAGGAGCCTGACCACGAACTTTGTTCAGTACTCTGGCGGTCGGACCTTGAACAGCGGCAGCCAGCAGTCCTCACAGGTCGGTTCCGTGGGAACGATCTTGCTGCAAATAACGTCGCCGACGACGGGGACGCTGACGCTGGGGAGCGCAACGCCGATCAGCGTGCAACGTTTCCAGTTTGCCAGCAACGGCGTCGCCGCCCAGTCGGCCATGATTTCGCGTGACAATAGCATCAATGTCAGCAACGCGCAATCAATCTGGAATGAAGCGCAATATCTTGCAAACAATACGGACGTCGCGACGGCTGTGGCAAACGGCAACATTCCAAACGGTTACTATCACTATTTGAACTCCGGCATCAATGAGGGGCGCGTCGGTGGTTTGACCGCGCAGAATGGCTGGTGGTGGAATTACGAAGGTGGTTGGGGCGTTTATACGGAGATACAGAAAAACGAGCTGTTCTTCGCAGCCTATATGTATGACAGTCGCGGACAGGCGGTATGGTATATCAGCCAGGGTTATCTTCTGAGTGCCAATACCTATACGGGTGATCTGATTCAATATCAGAATGGCAATACGTTCTTCACGACCAATAAAACGGCGACGGTCGCCGCCGATTTGGGGCCGATGACGCTCCAATACACCGACGGCAAGGACGCAGCCTGGACGCTGCCAAACGGCACGAGGCTTAGTTTGTACCGCTACAACTTCTGACGTCGCTCATCAAGCCCCGCAAAGACAGGAACGGAACCCGATGACGGCTTCCGTTCTCCGGGTGAATGGCGTCGCTCAATCCGTCCTGTCGCCCGGGTCGGAGGCCGAGATTTTGCGCGTCCTGACAGGGTGTCGGGGCGGAACCGGCGCTGCCGGTGATCGCGGCGATTGCTTCCTTGGTGCCTTGCGCGTCTCCGCGGCCGCCGCGCGCAAGAGACGACGAAAAGTGGGGCATTCCATATGGCTCGGCGCCGGACAAGCCACGGCATGGCGCAGACCGTCGCGGAGCTCGCTCAATTGACGAATCGTCTGGTCGAGTTCCTCCGCCTTGGCCTGAAGCATGTGCCGGTCAATGCGCGGCCGCCCGTCGGGGGCAAACATGCTGCCGATCTCTTCGAGCGAAAAGCCGGCGGCGCGCCCCAGCGCGATCAGCGCCAGCTGTTCCAGTACGGCGGCGTCAAACAGACGGCGCAGGCCCCGCCGGCCGATCGAGGCGATCAGCCCCTTCTCCTCATAGAACCGCAGCGCTGAACTCGGAAGGCCCGAGCGTTTCGACACCTCGACAATGTCCAGGTCCATGATGCGCTTGACCTCAAGTTTACTTGAAGTGGCACAATGCCATCTCCGCTTTTCGAGAGCAAGAGACGGGGGACGATGATGGATGAAACCCACCTGATCAATGATGAGCAGGCGACGTTATGGAACGGCGGGGCCGGGCGAAGCTGGGTTGAGGCTCAGGCGGCGCTCGACCGGATGTTCCAGCCGCTTGAAGACCGGCTCGTCGCAGCCGTGGGCGCGGCAGCCGCGACCCGCGTGCTGGACATTGGCTGCGGCACGGGCAGCACGACGCTCGCGGTCGCGCGGCGGCTCGGTGCGAAGGGCCACTGTGTTGGGATCGACATTTCCGAACCCATGATCACCGCGGCCCGGCACCGCGCCGAACAGGACGGCACGCCCGCACGCTTCATCAGGGACGACGCGCAGATCCATGATTTCGGGTCCACCCGGTTCGACATGATGATTTCGCGTTTCGGGGTCATGTTCTTTGCCGATCCCGTGGCCGCCTTCAAGAACCTGCGGCGCGCCGCACAGGACAATACCAGCCTGCAGCTTATCGCGTGGCGGAGTCCCGCGGAGAATTCGTTCATGACAACGGCCGAGCGTGCCGCGGCGCCGCTGCTGCCCGACCTGCCCGCCCGCCGGCCCGACAGCCCCGGGCAGTTCGGCTTTGCCGACCGGCACCGGGTCCAGCGTATCCTGGATCAGAGCGGCTGGACCCGGATCGAAATAACGCCCATTGATGTTTCCTGCACGCTGCCGGAGACGGATCTGATCCAGTATTTTACCCGGCTCGGCCCGCTCGGCCGGATTCTGGACACGACAGACACGCAGACCCGGACACAGCTGGTCCAGACGGTTCGCGCCGCCTTTGACCCCTTTGTGCGCGGCCCGGACGTCAATTTTACCGCGGCCTGCTGGATGATTGGCACCCGGGCGCTTTCAGCGTAACAAGAGCCCCCTGGAACTCTAGAGCTGTTTCCGATCACGTTGGATCGGAAACAGCTCTAGATCTTTGTTTTGTCGCATTTTCTACGCCCAACCGGAACCCACTTGGTCGGAAAATGCTCTAGGTCTCGGAAGGAACCGGTTGCCCGAGGGCAACCGGAGGCGACGGCGCCCACAAGGCCTTTTCGGGTTCTGACGTCGCCCGCGGCCGACTGGCCGCCGACCCGCGTTCGATCGAGGCGAACAGGCTGCCGCGCGCCGTGCGCAAATGGGCCAGGGCGGCGGCGCGGATCGTGTCACGATTGCGGCTTTGCAACGCCGCGATATAGGCAAAATGCTCCTGGATGGCGGCGATATTGCGCTGCTTCTCATCGGCCTTGCGCCACTGATAGTGGTAATGGAACACCAGCGAGCGCAACGCATCGAAATTATTGACGAAGCGATTGTGCGACACGGAATTGATCAGGCTGTGCAGCGCCTTGTCCAGTTGCGAGAATTCCTGATAACGGTTTTCCATGTCGGCCAGCAACGCGCGATGCGCCTGCTCGATCCGCGCCAGGGTCTGCCAGATCGGATCCTCGGGCGCCAGATCGGCGAATTTCTGCGCCGCCTCCAGTTCGAACAGTTCACGGACATCGGAGAGTTCGCGGGCGAAATCGTGATCGAAACCGCGGAAGATCCAACTGCTGCCGGGGCGGCGCTCCAGCAGGCCGCATTGGCTGAAATCCGCCAGATATTCCCGCACGGCCGAGGGTGACACGGAAAACTGCCGGGCCAGGTCGAGATTGTTGATCTGCTGACCGGGACGGATGTCGCGATGCAGCACCAGCTCCATGAAACGTTTTTCGACGATAGTGCGAACCGACTCGGTCTCGGGCGCCGGGAAATAGTCCGGGGCCCGCGGATGGCGGCACACCGTCTTGCGCCGCCCCTCAAGTTGCAGAATTCCGGCGGCAGTCAGCGCCTCGATGATCGCGCGGATCGTCGTCCGACTGACACTGAAGGTCTGCGACAGACCGATCTCGGTGCCAAGGTCGCTGCCGATTTCAGCCTTGGCGATCGCCGCCAGGCATTGGTTGTAGGTTCGTTTATAGATGGCATTGGTTTTCATCGATCCGCACCTGCACACTGGCCCCGGCGAGGCCGCAGATGCTGGCCCCGACGGGTGATCCCGTCATGCCGACGCGATCACCCGCGGCAACCCGATCGCAAATGCATATTACCAATAAAGAACAGACCAACAAGCCCCGGCGTGCCGCATCAGCCGTTCTCATTTCGGCTGTCGGCCCGCGGGCTGCCGCCGGCACCCGCTCGGGGTGAACCCCGGCCCCCCTCTATTTTGACAAAACAAAGGGGTCTGGGGCATCGCCCCCGTTGGGTTTGGGCGAAAGCCCAACGCGTCGTCGCCCGAGGCTTACAGCGGCCAGCGACGGACCACCAGGGTGCTGGTGCTGGCCTGCAACGCCTCTTCGATCGCGGCCAGCGACAACAGGCCGGTCTGGGTGTCGACATGGCCAACCACCGAGGCCGCATTGGTGGTTGCCGCGCGCAGCGCCTCCTCCGGCGACCGGCCCAGCACGATGAATGCGGTAAAGGTCGACGAGAAGGCGTCACCGGCGCCCGCGGTTCCAACCACACTGCAATTGAGCGACGGGCAGAACAGCACCTCGTCCCGGGTCCCGACAAAGGCGCCGCGGCTGCCGTCGGTGACGACAACATATTTCGGCCCCAGCGCGGTCACGGCGCGGAAGAAGTCGGTCAGGCTCATGTCAAAACCGCCGCCGCTGACCGCCTCGCTGCTCAGGCCCGGCTGCGATTTGGCCGCCATGGCGGCGGCGGCGGCGTCGAACTCGCCACTGCGGGCCATCAGGCCCGGTACCATCGCGCCGGCTTCGGTCCGGTTGATCGCGATGATATCGATCTGGTTCAGGCACTGATGGAACGCGCCGCCATGGGCCGACAATTGCCGGATGCCCGGATTGGTCGCGACCAGGGCACCATGCTGCTTGGCGTATTTGACGATCAGCGGGAAACACTCCGCCGATTTGTTGCTGAGGTTGGTGATATAGACGGCATCGACCGAAAAGGCGTCCTCGTGGATATCCTGCGGCTCCAGCAAGGTGTTGGCGCCGCGGAAGGTGAAGATCGCGGCATTGCGGTCATGCGACGATACCAGGACCGAGGCCCCGGTCGGCGCCCGGGCGTCGCGCCGGATCCAGCGCGTCGACACGCCTTCGGCCATCAGGCGCGCCAGCAGGGTTTCGGCCCGGGCATCCTGCCCCAGCTTGACCAGCGTCGCGACATCGACGCCGAAGCGGGCCATCGCCACCGCCGCGTTGACGGCACCGCCGCCGCAATGGGTTGAGACCTCCTGCGCTTCGGTCTTGTGGCCTTCCTCAAGCAACAGGAACGAGCTGTGCGCGTTGAACATCGCCATGCGTTCGATGCGATCGCTGCCGATGATCGCGATGGTGTCGATCGTCGCACCACCAACCGTGAGAATATTCATAAGATCTTCCCGTCAAGGTAATAAATGGGGTCGCTGTGGTTCTCACGACGCGGCCACCCGGCCCAGGGCCCGGCGCAGGGACTTGAGAAAAAGGGCGCACGTCGCCGCACCACCCTCATCATTCCGGTCACGGCCTGCCGGGGCGGACGCGCTCGAACCGCTTTGACCGGCAAACCGCTGCCAGCCAGCGCCACCCTGCCGTTTGCCGCGATCCGGAGCGTTCAGATACGAACCATTATCGCCCTTCTATCGCCGCCTTGCCGGCACTTCAACTGCTTTTCGGCACGGCGCAAGGGCATTATCCCGGGAAATGCCGCGCTCCAGGGCCTTGCTGCGTCGAAGCGACGCGCGACGCGGCGAGCGATCCGGTCCTTTCTTCATCTTGCCATCGCGATGCCGCGATTGCGCGTCACAGCACGATACGTGCCACCGCCGCAGGGGGCGCGTCTTTATCAAGCCATCCCTATCGAGGATCGGTGGCGCCAACCGAGTCGATCGGACCCCGGCCCGTCCCCGGCCACCGCCGCCCGGGCCCGCTGTTCCCGCCGTCCGTCCCGCGGTGCGGCGTTCATGGCACAAATTGCCGCAGCGCGCCGTCACCAGGCCATCACCACGCCGCCCAGCCCGCGGCGTCCCGCGCCCGAAAACCGGCGTGGCCGGAGATCGGGCCACAGTCTCCAGAACATCCTGTGGATGAATTCTTGAATTGTTTTAACGCTCGCGCCGATGACGCCCACCCCGGCCAAGAACATCGCCGTCAAGCGTCCTGCCCGGATCCCGCGATCTGGTCATTATTCCGTCATCAGTCCTTGGTCAACCCCGACGACTATGGCAGGGCCACCACGACCATGTCGCGGCGACCCGGGAATTTGTCGCCGCAACCGCGGCGGCGTCGCGGCACCGCCCGGGCGATCGCGGCGGCCTCGCGATGCCGCCACATGCGGCCCCGACCACAGCCCCGGTCGCCCCGGAACTTTGCCCTTGACGGCCCCCCCGCCCTATTATTCAACTACCCTGCATTAATAAGTCGCCCGGATGATCCGGCACAAAAGACGCGGTTTGGGAAGGAACAAGTCCATGGCGTAGCAGCGACCATGTCCGGACCCGGCTCCCGTTTATCGGGCCGGCTCTGAGGTCACCCGCGAGGCCGCGCGGCGTGACCCTGCGATGACCCGCACCGGGGCTCCCGCCGAGCGCAAGACAGGACAAGGCCGCAACCAGATCACCCGTGGTCGCCCCCGGGACGCCGCCGCACCGCGCGCGTCCGGTCCACCACGGTCAAGGAGGCTCCTATGAATCATATGGCCCACACACCAGCGCCCGATGGCGCCCCCCTTACCCCGGCACCGACAACCCTTCGGGCGCCGATATCCGGCTGGCTGATCCCCCTGTCCGAGGTTCCGGACCCGGTGTTCAGCGAGCGCATGCTCGGCGATGGTGTCGCGATCGATCCCATCGGCTCGACCCTTCATGCGCCCTGCGACGGCACGATCCTGACGATCCACCGCGCGAAACATGCCGTGACCCTGCAGATCGCCAATGGCGCCGAACTGCTGATGCATATCGGTCTCGATACCGTCGCCCTGGGCGGTGAGGGTTTCACCCCCCACGTCACCGCCGGCCAGACGGTCAAGTCCGGCGACCCGCTGATCACGTTTGATCTGGATGCGCTGGCCGCCCGTGTCAAGAGCCTGGTAATACCAATTTTGCTGATGACCAGCGATTCCGCCTCGATCGCACTGCCCATCGTCGACCGCGCGGTTGCGACCGGCGACCCGCTGTTCACGGTCGTCCCCGCGGGCACCCCGGCGTCGCAGGTCAACGCCGTGGTGGCCGCGGCCGGCGCTCCGGAGGCCCGGCGTGAAGTCCGGATGCTCGACCCCCACGGCATCCATGCCCGTCCCGCCGGCCTGCTGGTGGTCTGCGCCAAACGTTTCACCGCCGAGATTACCCTCCAGGCCAACGGCCGCAGCGCCAATTGCCGCAGCACGTCGGCCCTGATGCTGCTGGGCGTCCAGCACGGCGACCTGATCACCGTCGTCGCCCGGGGCAGCGACGCCGCCGTTGCCGCCGACGCGATCGCCGCCCAGATCACCCAGTCGACCGGCACCGACGGCGCCCCGGCCGCCGCAGCGGCACCCGCGGTCGCCCCGGCGCCACGGCCCGCAACCCGGCCCGCCGCCGCCGCCGCCATCGCGGCCACCAGTGATCCCGCGACGGTGACCGCAGTGACCGCCGCCCCCGGCCTTGCCGTCGGTCACGCCATCCGCCTGGTGGCCGAACGCCTCGACATCGTCGAGGCCGGCCAGGGCAGCACTGTGGAACAGGCCCGGCTGCGCGACGCCCTGGCCCAGGTCCGCGCCACCATCCAGGCGACGATCGCCGCGGCACCGGACGCCGGCGCCAAGTCGTTGGAGATCCTGACCGCCCACCTGTCATTCCTTGATGATCCCGACCTGATCGACGGCGCCGACGCGCTGATCCAGCAGGGCAAGAGCGCCGCCTTCGCCTGGACCGACTCCACGACACAGCAGATCGAGGCGCTGCGCCATATGGGCAACGCCCTTCTGGCGGAACGGGCTTCCGACCTGCTCGACGTGCAGCGCCGCGTCACTCTGGTGCTGCTGGGCAAGACCGAGACCGGCCCGGCGCTGGTCGAGGACTCGATCCTGATCGCCGATGACCTGTTGCCGTCACAGTTGACCGGCCTGGATCCCGCCCGTCTTGCCGGCATCTGTCTGGCGGCCGGCGGACCGACCTCCCATGTCGCGATCATCGCGGCGTCCCTGGGCATCCCCGCCCTGGTGGCGGCCGGACCGGCGGTGCTGGCCATCGCCGACACCACCGCGCTGATCCTCGATGCCGACAACGGCACGCTGCGGATCGATCCGCCGGCGGCGGAAATCGACCGGGCCCGCTCGGTCGCGGCCCGGCGACGCCACGCCAGCCAGGAAAACCGGGCGAGCGCCCAGGCCGAATGCCGCATGGCCGACGGCACGCGCATCGAGGTCGTCGCCAATCTCGGCTCTCCGGACGATGTCGCCGCGGCCCTGGCCAATGGTGCGGAAGGCTGCGGCCTGCTGCGCAGCGAATTCATGTTCCTGGAACGCGACACCGCGCCGACCGAGGACGAACAGTTGGCGCAATACCAGGCGACGGCCAGCGCCTTGCAGGGCCGGCCCCTGATCATCCGCACGCTCGACGCCGGTGGCGACAAGGATCTGTCCTATGTCGAACTGCCGGCGAGCGAGAACCCGGCCCTGGGCTTGCGCGGCGTGCGCATGAGCCTGTGGCGCCCGAACCTGCTGCGCGACCAGTTGCGCGCGATCCTGCGGGTTCAGCCGGTGGGACAGTGCCGCATTCTGCTGCCGATGATTGCCACCCTGGCCGATCTGCGCACGGTGCGGGCCATGATCGCGGAAGAACAGGCCAATCTCGGCCTGACCAGCCCGATCCCGGTCGGCATCATGATCGAAGTGCCCTCGGCCGCCTTGCTGGCCGACCATTTCGCGGTCGAGGCCGACTTCTTCTCGGTCGGAACCAACGACCTGACCCAGTACACGCTGGCGATGGACCGGACCAACCCGCATCTGGCCAAACAGGTCGATGCGTTCGACCCGGCGGTGCTGCGGCTGATCGCCGAAGCGGCCCGGGGCGCCCGGGCCCATGGCCGCTGGATCGGGGTTTGCGGCAGCCTGGCCTCCAACCCGCTGGCCGCCCCGGTGCTGATCGGCCTGGGCGTCACCGAGCTGTCGGGCACCGCCACGTCACTACCCGCCATCAAGGCCCTGGTGCGGACCTTGACGATGGAAACCTGTATGCAGATCGCCAGTCAGGCGCTGGCCCAGGAATCCGCCGCGGCGGTACGCCATCTGCTTCGGACCCGTTGGCCCGAACTGTGACGACAAGCCAACGCAAAAGGTAACAAATAAAGTCACCAAACGGAGAGAAACGCCATGTTCAAGGCTTGGTTTGGTATCCTGCAAAAGATCGGCAAATCCCTGATGCTTCCGGTGGCGGTGCTGCCGGTTGCGGGCCTGCTGCTCGGTATTGGCAGCTCGAATTTCTCCTGGCTGCCCACGCTGCTGTCGCAGATCATGGCGCAGAGCGGTTCGGCGGTCTTCGGCAATCTTCCGCTGATCTTCTCGGTCGGCGTTGCCCTCGGCCTCGCCGGCAATGACGGCGTCTCGGCC
>JARLIO010000026.1 GCA_031291675.1 Azospirillaceae bacterium | reverse complement strand
GACGGTCCCAAGACACCCCAACGGTTGTAGCCTGAGGGGCAGCGGGCGCCATTCGCCGCGCCAGAGGGCCGGTGCCCACCGGCCCTCTGGCAGGTATCCTTTGATCACAACGGAAACCCGCTTTCCAGATACAAGGGCCGGGGGCGGCGCAGGCCATGATGCGTTGCGCGCCGGCCCGGAGCGGCCGTTGCGCGCTGGCGTCGCTCGATCGATTTTGCCGCGACATTAACCTGAACGTAACCGGCTTCGTGGTCTTTCATACTGTGGTGTGACAGCGTTCCTCGCGCTGTCGGCGGCGCGTGGAGGCTCCCGGCGGGCAACGGCATTGGTTAACCGATGAAGCCTTCACATTAAAACCAACCCCGGCACCATAACCTGACGTGGCAGAAAAGAGCAAAAAAATTCACGTGTCCCTCCGGGGCATGACGCATCCGTATGATGGTGAGCTATTACCGTGAAATCGAACCAGGATTTTGTCGTTGACTACAGGCTGATCCAGCAGTCAGAACTTGACGTTATGCTTGAAAAGCACCTGCGGTTTCTGATGTCCCGTCGTGATGGTGTGCGCGCCAGTCTCAAATTTTGCGAATTGCCCAATGCGCAGCTTGCCGGCAAGAACCTCGCCGGTGCCGATTTCACCGGGGCCAAATTCAAGTGTGCCGATTTGCGGGGTGCCAATTTCGACGGTGCCTGCTTGTTTGGCGCGGATTTTGCTAGTTCCAATTTCGCGAATGCCTCAATGATCCGCGCCGATCTCCGCGGCGCGATCTTGCGCGGCGCGACGATGACCCGGGTGATCCTGACCGAGGCCGACTTGCGCGACGGCCTTTTGATACGACACCGGGACGGCGAATTTGAATCGAAAGCGGCGGAGCATTACCATGCCGAGCTTTCGGATGCGACGCTCAAGGGCGCGATGCTCAACCGCGCCAAGGTGTCGAACGCGTTCATTCTTCAGACCGATCTCCGTGATTCGGATCTGCGCGGCAGCGTTTTCGTCCGTGCGAACTTGACCCGTTCCGATCTCACCGGCTGCAATCTTGAGGGTGCCGACCTGTCTCAGGCCGATATGACGGGGGTCCGGCTGGATGGCGCGATCCTGTCGCGCGCCATTCTGCGCGATACCAACCTGGCGAATTCCAGCCTGGTCGGCGCTCTGCTCGACGGCGTCGACCTGTCGATGGCCAACCTGACCGGTGCCGACATGGCAACCCGGATGGAAAATCTCGATGGCGAGATCGGTGAAATCCTGCGCAGCCACCGGGAATGGATGTTGACCAACGGCCTGAAAGGCAGCCGGGCCAACCTGGAAAAGCAGGATTTGACCGGGATCGACCTCAGCAAGATGAATCTGTCCGCCGCCAATTTTCGCGGAGCCATTCTCAACAGCGCCAACCTGACCGGGACCGTCCTGGCGATGGCGGATTTTCGCCTTGCCGATTTGCGCGGGGCGCACATGGTTGGTGCCGATATTCGTGGCGCCTGCTTTGAGCGTGCAACCATGAATGTCGTCAATCTGACCAATGCCATCGCCGGGCCGCTGGAATTGCGCAGCGGGCAAAGCTGGCCAACCAATTTCCGCGCCGCCCGTCTCGGTGCTGCCAACCTGCAATCGGCCGATCTCCGTGGCTGCAGTTTCGTTGAATGCGACCTGTCGCAAGCGGCGCTGAATGGTGCCAGCCTGGTCGGTGCCGACGTCAAGGATTCGAACATGACCATGGCCGATCTGCGCGGCGCCGACATCACCAAGGCGGATTTTCGCGGCGCGCGCAATCTGACACTGCCTTGACGGTCAGGGCCGGCCAAGTGATCCGGAAGTTCACCCGCGCCGGAAGCGACGAATTCGACGGCAACGTCCCAGGTCATTTTGAGGCCGGAATGAAGGACGACCGCGGCGGCGTCGCGAAAGGACGTTAAAGCCGTAACGCACCCACGGCATCAGCCAGGGCGCGGTGGGCGGTTTCGGCTGCGGCCTGGGCGTCGGCCAGCGCCTGGCGGAGCTGGCCGATCCGGGTTTCGTCGGCTTCCAGTGCTCGCGTCAGTGTGCCGTGCAAACTGTCGGTCGCGGCGACCACGACCAGATTCTTGCGGATCCGCTCTTCATCCTGGGCCACCGTCTGTTGTTCCGCATCAAGGCTCTTGGCCAGGGCCCGTTTGGCCGCCTCGTCCCGGCGCAGGGCCTCGATAGGGTCCAGGGCGGCGCGCACCGATGGCGCCAGCATCTGGTCGTCGTGGAGTGCCAGCAGGACCGGATCATCGTCCGTCGCGGTGAGCAGCGTCACGTCGCTGCTTGTTTCCTCGTCGCTGTAAGCGGTCAGTTTGCAGATGGCCCCGGCGGCGACGGCAACCGGAACGCGCCATGCCGTTGCGGTCGCCTCGGTGCCGGCAACCGGGTCTCCCGCCACCGAAAAGGCCGCGCCGTCGATCCGCGGAAATTCGACCAGCAGGGTGCGGGCCTCCGCCACCGGCGCGGTGATGGTCACGTCGAAGCGGTGACGTTGCCGGGTGCGGACATGAAGCACGCCATCGGCGGCCGTCACGGCGACGATGTTGTGACTGTCGGCGGCATCACGCTGAATGCCGGTCCGCAAGTCCTCGGCGAATGACAGCAACCGGCTTTCACCCGCGGGAAGGCCGCCGAGACGGCTGTCACCGGCAAACGATGCGGCGGCACCCGAGCCGTCAGCCGGGTCATAGAGCGTCAGCACGCCGGCCGGCAGGCTCGCGGTTCCATCATTGGTGAGCCGCAGTACCGACAGGGGGCGGGTGCTGTCGCGGGGCACCAGATCAAGGCGTTCGGCCGAAACTTCGCGGTCCATGATCGGCACAACCGCGCTGTGCCCGGCTGCCAGCGAGACCGGGGTCGCGACGGTGAAGGTCGTCTCGCTCGGGGCTTCCTGAGCCGCGGGAATCTCGGTGGGGGCGGCGAGCGCTGGCGGGGTCGTCGTCAGGGGTGCGGCCGCGAGGCCGGCGGGGGTGGCCGGTGGCGCGAACTTTGCCTCGAACCGGGTTGCGGCGGCCGGTGGCGGAGTGGCGCGCGTATCGATGTCGGGCAGGATCCGGCCCAGAATTTCGACGGGGACCTCGGGCCGGGTCACGTAATAGCTGCGATACAGTGCCTGGTGGAAGGTCACCGGGTTGCCATATTGCAGCGTCAGCGCGACGTCGTGCCAATCGGTCCCCGACTGGTTCTCCAGGACCGCCCAGCCCTGAAGCCGGGCCTTGTCACCGGGCCGGGCCGGCAGGATCAGACGGTAGCTCGTTTTCCATAACGGCGCCGCGGTGACCATGCCGACATTGACGGTGCGGGGACCGTTGCCGGTGCTGTGAAGCGTGAGATGCCGCAGGCTCTTGTCGGTATCGCGGCGCAGCGCGGTCAACGCGGCGTCGATGTGGCCGCGCAGAGCCGGATCGGTGACCTGGACGCCCTCGACATCCTCGAACACGAACTGGTGCAGGCCATCATCGCTGAGGAGGGTCACCCGGGTGCGCCGGACGGTCGGAACCGGCCGGTCTCCGGAACCGGGCATCGGCTCCATCACGGTTTCGGCATGCACGATTCGGCCGGTCAGTGGTCGCGGTCCCTGGACGCTGATATCAACGCCTTGCAGGCTGTTGAGCGTATCGGCGACGGATTGCAGGGCTTCGGGACCGAACGGAACATCGCCGAAGGTCCGGTCCCGGTCGTCACGCCCTGGCAGATCCAGGGTTCCGACGCTGCCGGCGCTGTCGAAGACCACCAGGGACATCAGGACATCGTCGACCTGATCCAGCGGGACATCCAACCCCAAGGTCGCCGATCCCGCGACCAAGGCCTGGTATTCGAAATAACCGACACCGGCCGAGGACAGCATGGCCCGTTTCAGGGCGAGACCGGGGGGACCCTTTGCGGCGGCATCGCCGGCCCAGGCCGGGAGCGCGCTGAGAAGCATCACCGCTGTCGGCAGCACCGTTCGCAGCACAGCGCGCATCACAAAACCCTGGGTTTCCCGGCCGGGGTGTCAGGACCGCTTCGTGCCGGAGAGGTTGCGGATCAGGCTCGAGGTGTCCCAGCGACCGCCACCGGCGGCCTGGAGCAGGGCATAGAGTTGATCAACAATGGCGGTGACCGGCAAGGCCGCGCCATTGCGGGATGCCTCTTCCAGACAGATGGCCAGGTCCTTGCGCATCCAGTTGACGGCAAAGCCGAAGTCGAACTGATCGCGCAGCATGGTACGGCCGCGGTTTTCCATCTGCCAGCTCTGTGCCGCGCCCTTGGCGATGACGTCGATGACGCGATCGCCGTCCAGGCCGGCCTTCTGGGCGAAATTCAGCGCTTCGGACAGGCCCTGAACGGTACCGGCGATACAAATCTGATTGACCATCTTGGTCAATTGGCCGGCGCCCACCGGTCCCATCAGGGTCACGGCGCGCGCGTAGCACGACAGCACGGGCTGGGCGATCTCAAAGGTCGCGGCCTCGCCACCGACCATGACGGTCAGGGCGCCGTTTTCCGCGCCGGCTTGGCCGCCCGACACCGGGGCGTCGAGAAAACCGACACCGCGCGCCGCCGCCGCCGCGGCGAGTTCGCGGGCCAGCTCGGCGGATGCCGTGGTGTGATCAACCAGAACCGAACCCGCTTCCATCCCGGCAAGGGCACCATCGGGCCCGAGCACCACGGCACGCACGTCATCGTCGTTGCCGACGCAGCACGCCACCAGGTCGGCGTCGCGCGCGGCCAGGCGCGGGAGCGTGGCAAAGCGCCCGCCATGGGCGGCAACCCAGGCCTCGGCCTTTGCCGTGCTGCGGTTGTAGACCATAACCTCATGACCCTTTTGAATCAGATGGCGGGCCATCGGCGCCCCCATGACACCAAGACCGATGAACGCAATCCGTTTCGTCACGTTGGCACCCTTGCTTGCTGACAACTTATGTTATGGGCTTGGTATGCGAGACGCTGACGTCGGTCTCGCAATCCGGTTCCTGGCCCCGGGGTCGGCGCCAGGTCTTCACCAGAAATCAGGTGACAACGATCACAACTATTCCCTGATCTCCGAGGCCAGCTCCGAGATCAGGTCGCGGAACTGGGAATCATTCAGCCCCAACTCCACCAGATCGAACACCCTGGTGTCGAGCACGACGCCGTCCGGGGTTTCCAGGGTGATTTCGATACCCTTCTCGGTCCGGCGCAGCCGGCAGGCCGGCTGCTCCAGCCCGGCTTCCTGGGCGGCGCTATCGAAGAACTCGACGACCTCATCGACCGAGACCACGACGTCAGCGTCGTCGTCCTGGCTGAACAACTCGTCAAGCAGCGATGGGAACTCCCACAACGGGGTTGCCGGCAGGATATCAACCGCGCCCGGGCAGGCTGACAGAGCCGTGCTGCGCCATTTTTCGATCACCGGTTCGCCGTTCTCGTCGCTGAGCGCGTCATCATCGGCGTCAAAAGCCGATTCCGTCGGGTCGAGGGTATAGACGTCGTCGGCGATATCGGCTTCGAACGCCTCGGCCGAATCCCCATCGTCGTCGTCGTCGTCATCATCGTCGTCATCGTCAAAGTCATCATCCGTGACCAGGAACTCGATGGCAGCGCCCAGGCGCAGGCCGATCACGGCGCCGGCGTCGGGAACGAGCTCCATCTGCGCCTCGGCGACCATGCCCTGGGGCAGATCGGTTCCCGCAGTCAAAGCGCGGACCAGGGCGCGGCGTCGCGACGGCGACAGATCGAGAATCGTCTGCGGCGCAAACCAGCCGTCGGCCCAGATGATCGCCTCGCAGCCTTCGAGCAGATCGCTGTCAATGACGGCCTGGGTCAGCAGAGCGGTGTCGACCGTCGTCAGCCGCGTTTCGCCCAGAATCGGCAACACGAACAGCGAGGCGAGGGCCGGAGCCTTGCCGGGCGCCGCCGTACCCTCAACGATCCGATCCGCTTCAATCTCGAGCGATTCAGCCGACATCTGGATGTCTTCCAGAAAATCCGGGACATCATCCTCGCCGACCCGCTTGACGGCCGCCTCAATGACGGCGTCGCGCCCGTCATCGACGATTTCGTCGAGCGTCTCATCGAAACGGGGATCGTCATTGCGCCAATAGCGAACCAACCGCTCCGCCGGCGACCCCGTGGGGCTCCGTCCTGCTTTGTCTTTTTTCATGTCGCACTATCGTCGCTGCTTGGACAGATGAAGACGGCGATTTGCGAACTGCTTCGCTCCGTCGAGCCTATCTATTGGCCCGTCGACGCCGAAGGTCAAGTGCGACATCGGTTGAAACCGCGGACGGGTGGCGAACGCCGGCGTGACCGGTTCACGCAGCACCCCCGGCCTCTCGTCGATCCGGTTCAAAGAGCGGGATCGACGAGAGGCCGTCACAGGGGGCTTTCGCCAACGGTCATCGTGAATGACCGTTGCGTTGAGACGGCCCGCAGGCTTTGGCCTCTGGGGGGCCAATCCGCGACTAGTCAAGTTCATCGCGGATTGGGTATGACCCGATCGGGGCTGTGCTCAGACGAGTTGGAGTTGGCTTTCGCGGACCACACGCTCGTGGCCATCGGTCGCGCTCTTGACCCGATACTGATTGTCGCCGCCATCGGCCGGGAGCAGGGCGACGACACGGTAATTGCCGCGTCGCGTCGCGGCCTCGAAGATGCTGGGCGAAAAAAACAGAGTCTGCCCAACCTTGAACATGTGCCCGTTCACCGGAAGTCCGAGGGTCCGGCTGTGGGCGGCCGGGGTGCGGCCTGGCGTCAGGGAAGCGGTGACAAAGGTCCGCTGGGTTTGTTTTTCCTTCGACGGCACGACAGGACTCCTTGACACAGTCATTTCGTGGGGTTCGACGGGTTTGCTCCGGCTGGGGTGGATTTGCGCCCCGGCGCCGGGCTCATCGGAAAGGCCGTCGTGCTGGCGACCTTGGTTTTGGCGGCCTTGGGCTTCTTGGCTTCACGGTTGGAGCGTTTCTGACTTTTAGCCATTGTCATTCTCCTGAGGGTGGAATTGGAGTCGGCACCGGGACTCGTTTATGACGACTGCCGCGGGATGCCATCTCCTCGTTGCGACGCAAGGCGTCTCGGAATCCCAACGTCCAGCGTTCGCGTTCATCGGAGGCTTCGTAGGGATTGAGCGCGGCCACGGTTGCCTCCAGCGTCTCGGGCGGCAGGTCGACCGGGTGTCCTTTGCCCGCCGACCAGCCCTTGGCGTAGATCCGGCTGAGTTCGAAAGCGCTCTTGTCCGCCATGGACAATCCCTTCTGCTGTCGCGGGCCCCTGTGCTGTCGTGGGCCCCTGTACTGTCGCGGCGCCGCATGCGGTCATGATTCCAGGCACCGCACCGAGCCGCAGGCCGGACTGCATGTCGGCGCAGCGTCCACGCCGCGTGTCGGGTCGATGATCGGGCCGTGTTCAGGCTGTGCGGAGATTGACCGCCGAGACCCGGTTGCGGGCATCCGGCTCGCGGTCAAAGTTCACTTTCTGGCCGTCTTTCAAGGTCCCCAACGGCGATTGCTCGACGGCGGAAATGTGAACGAAGACATCAGCGCTACCATCATCAGGCGCGATGAAGCCGAAACCCTTGACGGTATTGAACCATTTTACGGTGCCGATCGGCATGGACATCTCCCCGTGCACAGGGTGCACGCTGGACCACGGGCAAGATCACCTGCGGCCATCAAATTCACTGTGAGGACGGATGGGCCGAATTCCGATAGGCGAAAGGCCCACACGGGACCTCAAAGAGTTGACGGGCTATTATATCGGCGCAATTGTGCTGATTGCAAGATGACAGTAATTAATGCTTTATTTTTAGAGGCGCCGGGCATATTATTGCGAACCTCGGTAGTCTGGGCCACTCAACTCCGCCCCCGCAAATTGCCCGGCCGCACAATCAGGCTGGTCATTCGATCATCGGCTTCGTTCGGCCCGTGCGCTGATGCTTGGCTGGGATGGCCGGTAACACCGCTGCCGTCCCGGACAGGGCGCCAGCTTCGGCTCGTTCCGCAGTGTCAGGACCCGTTCCGCAGAGTCAGGACAGGGGCACGTTGCGCTCGATATCCTCCAACCAGACGCGGGCGTTGCCGTCGGACGGTGCGCGCCAGTCGCCCCGTGGTGACAGCGAGCCCCCGGCGCTGACCTTGGGGCCATTGGGCATGGCCGAGCGCTTGAACTGGCTGAAACCAAAGAAGCGCCGAACAAACAGTTGCAGCCAATGGCGGATTTCCGCGAGCGCGTAGGCGCGGCGCTGCTCGGGCCGAAAACCCGGGGGCCAGGCCCCGTGATTGACGTCGCCCCAAGCTGCCAGGGCCAGGAAGGCGATCCGCGACGGGCGGAAACCAAAGCGCAGTGTGTAATACAAGGTGAAATCCTGCAGCGCATAAGGTCCAATCCTGGCTTCGGTGCTCTGCAGCGCCCCGTCGGCCGTGGCCGGGACCAGTTCGGGTGAAATTTCGGTTCCGAGAATCGCTTCAAGGGTCCCGGTGACCGCCGGCGCAAATTGGCGGGTGCCGATCACCCAGCGAATCAAATGCTGGATCAGGGTCTTGGGCACCCCGGAATTGACATTGTAATGCGACATCTGGTCACCGACGCCATAGGTGCACCAGCCCAGTGCCAGTTCGGAGAGATCCCCGGTGCCGAGAACGATGCCGTTGTGCTGGTTGGCGAGGCGGAACAGATAGTCGGTGCGCAAACCCGCCTGGACATTTTCGAACGTGACATCATAGACCGGCTCGCCACGGGCGAACGGATGGTCGAGATCCGCCAGCATCTGGCGGGCCGCCGGGCGGATGTCGAGTTCGCCGCACCCGACGTCGAGCGCGCGCATCAGCCGGATCGCATTGCGCCGGGTCTCGTCGCCGGTGCCGAATCCGGGCATGGTGTAAGCCAGGATGTTGCTGCGCGGCAGACCGAGCAGGTCGAAGGTTCGTGCCGCCACAATCAGCGCGTGGGTCGAATCCAGGCCGCCCGAGACGCCGATTACGATCCGGTCAATCCCGGTGGCGCGCAGGCGCTGCTGCAAGCCGGCAACCTGAATGTTGTAGGCTTCATAGCAATCCTGTTCCAGCCGCTGCGAATCGGCGGGAACAAAGGGAAAGCGTTCAACCTTTCGGCGCAAACCAACATCGGTTCCGGGCGGGTCGAGCCGGAAGGTCACCGGGCGAAAACCGTCGTGCGGCGGGGCGCTGTCGCTGTGTGCCGTATTGATCCGGCGATTATCGTCGAAGGTGCCCATGCGCACCCGTTCCTGGCGCAGCAGGTCGAGATCGATATCCGCAACCGCCATTTGGGCGGCAGCCGGAAAACGCTCGGATTCCGCCAGCAGCACGCCATTTTCGAAGATCGATGCCTGGCCGTCCCAGGCGAGATCGGTGGTCGATTCGCCGGCACCGGCAGCGGCCAGGACATAGGCCGCCAGACAGCGCGTCGATTGCGAGCGGCACAACAGGCCCCGGGTTTCAGCCTTGCCGATGGTGATGTTGCTGGCCGACAGGTTGGTCAGCACGGTGGCCCCGGCCAGCGCGGCCCGGGAACTCGGGGGAATCGGAACCCACATATCCTCGCAGATCTCGGTGTGGATCACCAATCCCGGGACATCCTGCGCCACGAATAGCAGGTCGGTGCCGAACGGGGCCTCGTGTCGGCCGATACGGATGCTGGCGCCGCGGATCCCCTCGCCCGTCGCGCAATGCCGCCGCTCATAGAATTCCCGGTAGTTGGGCAGGTGGAGTTTGGGGACGACGCCGAGCAGCTGCCCGTGATGGATCGCGAGCGCGGTATTGTAGATCCGGTTGCCATGGCGCAGCGGTGCGCCGACCAGCAGCAGGGGCAGCAGGGAGGCCGATTGTTCAACCAGGGTGTCGATCGCCCGTTCGACCGCGTCCAGCAGCGGATCCTGCAACAACAGATCGTCGATTGCGTAGCCCGACAGGGTCAGTTCGGCGAACACCGCCACCGCGACCGCCTGGTCATGGCATTCGCGCGCACTGGCAAGGATCGCCGCCAGGTTGGCCTGTGGGTCGGCTGGGGTACAGGGCGTGGTACAGGCGGCGATGCGGGCGAAGCCCTGGCGGTAGATCGATCGAAAGGTCATGTCGCAATCTCGGCAACGGGACGTCGCCCGCGAGGGACGCACTTTTCATCATATGGGGGCTTTGTCCGCCCTCTGTCGACCGGGCCGGGCGGCAATCGTGTAAAAATCATGCCGGATCCCGGTAGGTCTCGTGGCGATGCCGCGGGTGCGACAGTTTGTCCAGCCCGGGCCCGAGATCGCGCCGCGGTCTCGGGAGCACGACCAAGCCGTCGAAAATGACCAAAATTCGTTCAGCATCATTCATAAATTGCAAAGAGACTGTACAAATTGAAATGAATTCATCATCGGTCTGATTTTTTGGCCTGATGCCGCCACGCAGTCTGCGGATGCGCGTTCATCATTGCAAACGCGATGTCAGCAAACGGCGGGCGGACAAAAACCCTCTCATTGTCGGGGCTTTTCCTGCAGACTATTGTGCCGCACGGTTGCTGGCGTTGTCCCGATGGGCGCCGGCAACGCACGATGTGAATGATCGCTATGGGCAGACGATATGACGACCAGCGTGAGTAAATGGCTTCCCGCCACGGCGGGGACCGGGGAATTCTTCATTGTCGTCACCCCGGATACCGGGGGGTCGTTTGCGCGCCAACTCGACGATCTGTTCGCTGAATATCAGCGGGCCTGTGCTGAACACACCCTTGATGCGGGGACCGCTGTCACGGCAACCGTTTTCTTGTCCGATTCCGCCAATCAGGAGGCGGATCTGCGGTGTCATCCCGGCTTCATCGCGCTGACCCGGGGCGGGGCCGCGGTGACGGTGATCCAGCAGCAGCCGGTGGGGCGCAAGGTCGGGTTGCTGGTCTGCCATGTCCGCCGCGCGGCGGGCAGCGCGACCCGCACAGCCCTGGCCGTTGCCGGCACCAAGGCCGGCGCCGCCGGGTTGGCGGTGCGGACCGATGGCTATCGTTTCGTCTATCTCAGGAATCTGCGGGCCGATGATGCGCGCGATGCCGGCGCCCAGACCGAGCGGCTGATGGGCGAGGCCCAAGTCGGCATCCAGAGCAATGATGTCGCTCTTGCCACGGTGATCCGGACCTGGATCTATGTCCACGACCTGGACGCCCATTACCCCGCGGTCAGCGCGGCGCGTAATCGCGTTTTTGCCCGGCACGGGATCACGGCGCAAACCGGGTTTCCGGCCAGCACCGGGATCGAGGGCCGCTCGTCCGACCACGCCGATCTGGTGTTGATGGATGCCTTCGCGGTCGCCGGGCTGAAGCCGGGGCAGAGCCGGGCGATGACGGCGCCACGCCACATGAATCCGACGGTCGAATATGGCGTGACCTTTGAACGGGGACGCGAACTGGTCTTCGGCGATCGCCGTCATCTTTATGTTTCCGGCACCGCGAGCATCTCGCATGAAGGCGAAATTCTTCACCGCGGCGATGTGGTGAACCAAACCCGGCGGGCGATCGCGAATGTCGCCGCCTTGTTGGCCAATAGCGGCGCTGCCCCGGCCGACATGCGCTATCTGCTGGTCTATCTCCGCGACGCCGTCGATGCCGACGATGTCGCGGCGGTGCTGGCGGATAGTCCATTGGCCACGGTGCCGCGGATCATCGTTCACGCCGCGGTGTGTCGTCCCGGCTGGCTGGTCGAGATGGAAGGGGTTGCGATCGACGGACGGGGCGAAACCGGGTTCGCCGCATTCTGAAAACCCCTGCAGTCCGGCCTCCCGGTTGCGGGGGCCTTCATCGACAACGACCCCCCGGTCTTGGGGGGCTTCATCGAAAGGATAAGACCCATGTCTGAGGCTGATCGTCCGTTCACCTACCTTGACGCGGAGGCGATTGCTGCCGCGTCTTTGAACCACACGCCCTATGACTATGCTTTTGCGGCGGGCGCCATCGATCCGAAGTACAAGGACGAGGTTCTGGCCGATGCCCCGCGCATCCCCGACCGCGGCAGTTACGGGCTGCCGAACCTGCGCCGCGGGCCGAAATTCGAGGCGGTGATCCAGGATCTGTTGAGCGTCCGTTTTCGTCGCCTGATCGAAGAGAAGTTCGACATGGACCTCAGCGGTCACCCGCCGGTGATCCTGATGATGGGCAACACCACCGGCCATTATAACGAAGGCTATGCCCATCCCGATTCCAAGCACAAGATCATCACGGTTATCCTGGGCTTCAGCCGGGAATGGCCGTATGAGCGCGGTCGCCTGCGGGTGCTCAACAGTTCGGATCGCGACGATTATGCCTTCGAATTCGCCCCGGAATTCGGCCGCATGCTGATGTTCCGCGTCTGCGATCATTCCTGGCATGGCTTCCTGCCCCAGAAGGGCCCGCGGATGAGCCTGCAGCTCTGCTTCGCCGACAACCAGTCCTATGTCCGCAGCGAGTATTTCCGCCACGGCCTCAGCGCCTTCGTCAAATCGGTGCCGGGTTTGCGCAAAGTCCTGGAATGGGCCCCGAAATAAACCCGGCGGGTCAGGACGCGGTGTGGCCGGCGAGCTGGATACGGACCTGCTCGATCACCGCGTCCCAGTCGTGCGACCGGCGCTGGCGGAACAGGCGCGCCGTCGGATACCATGGGGTGTCATCACGGTCGAGCAACCAGCGCCAGCACCCGTCATAGCGTGACAGAATCCAGACCGGTTTTCCCAGGGCACCGGTCAGGTGGGCGACCGACGTGTCGACGGTGATCACCAGATCGAGGGCGTCGATCAGCGCCGCGGTGTCGGCAAAGTCATCGATCTCGTCCATCCAATCGAGCAGCACCAGTCCCGCGGGCGGCGTGCGGGCCTGCGCCGCCGATTGCCCCTTTTGCAGGCTGATCAGATGGAGGCCGGGGATCGCGCCCAGCGGTGCCAGGCGGTCGAGCGCAAGACTGCGCCGGTGGTCGAGCAGATTGGCTTCGCGGTGATGGTTGCGCGGGTCACCGGCCCAGACCAGCCCGACTTTCAACCCGGTGAACCCGCTCAGGCGCTCGCGCCAGGCGGCCGCGGCAACCGGGTCGGCAAACAGGTAGGGAATGCGCATCGGTATGGTGTCGAGCGTGGTGCCGAGACGCACCGGGGCACTCAGCATTGGCAGATGAAAATCGAAGGCCGGCGTCGGTTCGCCGGGCGCGACGATGCTGATCGGGCCGGATGCCGCGGCACCGGGCAGGGTCCGAAGCAGGCGGAGCAGCGGCGGCGCGACCTGGAGCAGTACCCGCGCCCCCCGAGCGGCCAGGACCGGGGCATAGCGGCAGAATTGCAGGACGTCGCCAAAGCCCTGCTCGGACGACAGCAGCAGCGTCCGCCCGTTCAACGGTTCGCCGGCCCATTCGGGGCGGTCCAAGGGCGGGCGCAGCGCCCGGAACTCCGGGGTTTGCTTGCGCCATTCATATTCCTTCCAGCCCTCGTCGAGCCGCCCCCGTTGCAGCAGCGCCATCGCATAGTTGGCATGGGGGACGGGCGCGTCGGGGTCGTGGCGCAGCGCCTCGCGATAGGCGACCAGGGCCTCGTCGTAGCGGCCCTGTTCCTTGAGGACATTGCCCAGATTGCTATGGGATTCGACGTCGGCGGGGTTCAGGCGCAGGGCGCGGTGATAGCAGGTCATCGCGGCTTCAAGCCGGTCCTGGCTGCGCAGGCTGTTGCCGAGATTGTTGAAGGATTGCGAGCCGTCGGGTTTCAGGACCAGGGCGCGGCGATGGCAGACGATCGCGGCGTCGACATCGTTGAGCGCCTGGAGGGCGTTGCCCAGATTGCTGGTCGCTTCGGCGTAGCCCGGTTGAACTGTGAGGGCGCGGCGGAAGATGATCGCGGCCTGCGGATGGGCGTTCCGCTCGCTGAGCAGGATGCCCTGGTTGTTGAGGGCCTCGGCGAAAGCGGGGCGCAGCATCAAGGCGTGGCGACAGACCGCCTCGGCATCGGCGAACCGCTTCAACGCCTTGAGAACCAGTGCCAGATTGCCGATCGCGTCGACGAAATCCGGATGGCGCGCCAGCGCCTGGCGCAGTGCGAACAGGGCGTTGTCGTAGCGTTTTTGTTCGAAGAAGATCAGGGCCAGCTCGGCGAAGGCCTCCGCGAACTGCGGCGTCACGAAGATCGCCCGCCGCAGCGCGAGCGCGGCCGGCGCCAGCCGCACCTGGCCTTTGAGGATGCCGCCCAGGCTGTAATAGGCCCTTGGATGGTCGGGGGCCAGGATGATCACATTGCGAAAACAGGCGAGTGCGACCGCCGGCCGGCCCTGTGCCGCCGCTGCGGTGCCGAGATTAAAATGGGCTTGCGCCAAATTCGGGTTGATGGCGATCGCACGGCGGCTGGCCAGCGTCACGGCGGCGAAATGGCGCAGCGCGAGCCAGACGATGCCGAGATTGGTCAGCACTTCGGCGCTGTCGGGCTTCAGCGTCAGCACCTGACGATAGAGCAGGATGGCGCGGCCCGGCTCTCCGGCACCGTGGCGGGCCACCGCCCGGACGAACAGGTCCAGGGCGGTTGGCGGCCGGGCGGTGGCGGCCGGGCCGGGCGATGTCAGGGCGTGGGGTATTTGCGCCGCCAAGGCACCGGCGACATTGCGGATGACGTCATCCCAGGCACCCGGGTGCGGCTGGCGGAACAGCCGGGCGGTGGGATACCAGGGCGAATCCGCCCGGTCCTGCATCCAGCGCCAGCAGGCGTCGAAGCGCAGCAGAATCCAGACGGGTTTTCCCATCGCGCCGGCCAGATGGGCGACCGCGGTGTCGACGGTGATCACCAGGTCGAGGGCGTCGATCAAGGCTGCGGTGTCGGCGAAATCCTTCAACTCATCGGTCGCGTCGAACAGCGGCGGATCCGCCGTGGGCGTGGCGTCCCGATCGCTCCGTCCGACCTGGACGCTGATGAGGGACAATCCGGAGACAGTGGCCAACGGCGCGAGATGGGAAAATGGCACGCTGCGGCGCAGGGGCAGCGGTCGGTGAACGCGATCGTCGGGGCGGGGATCGCCGGCCCACACCAGCCCGGCCTTGAGCCCGGGCACCGCGGCGAGGCGCCGGCGCCAGGCTGATGCCACGACAGGGTCGGCCCGCAGATAGGGCGTTGCCGTCGCCGGTCCCTCGATCCCGAGCACACGGGGAATACTCATCAGCGCCAGGTGACAATCGAAAGGCGGCGGCGGGTCGAGCAGCGACGTCACGCCGGCAACGCCCGGAACATCGCGCAGCAGGCGGACGAGCGGGGGCAGAACCTGAAGCAGGACCCGGCCCCCGCGGGCCGCGACCGCCGGGACGAAGCGGGCAAACTGTATGGTGTCGCCGAAGCCCTGCTCGCCATAGAGCAGGATGGTGCGGCCGGCCAGGGCCTCACCCGCCCATTCCGGTTGCGGGAAGGATGGTCGTTGGGCTGCGAAGGCCGGCGTTTTCCAGCGTGATTCGTAGCGCACCCAGCCCTCGGCGAACTGGCCCTGTTGCAGCAGGGCCCGCGCGAGATTGAGATTGATCTGAGGCTGATCGGGCACCAGCGTGAGCGCACGACGAAACATCCTCGTCGCCTCGGCCAAATGCCCGGCCATGCGCAGCGCCGTGCCCAGATCATTATGGGCGCCGAGGTCGGCGGGGTCCTCGATCAGAATGTGACGGCACAGCCCGATCGCGGCCGCCATATTGCCGGCACGGCTGTACGCCGCTGCCGCGCTGCGCCAGCCGCGGATCCGGTCGTCGGCGCTTTCAAGTGCTGTTTCGGTCATGAGCCGGATGGCTCCAGCGCCGCGGACCCGACCCGGTCGGCCAGGGCGTCACGGACCCGGTTGAGTACGCTGGTCCAATCGCCGGCCCGCTGCTGGCGGAACAGCCGCGCCGTGGGATACCAGGGTGTATCGTCGCGATCCTGGAGCCAGCGCCAGCAGCCATCGAAGCGCGACAGGATCCACACCGGCTTGCCCAAGGCGCCAGCCAGATGTGCCACGGCGGTATCGGCCGTGATCACCAGGTCGAGCGCCGTGACCAGCGCCGCGGTGTCGGCGAAGTCGCCAATCTCATCCATCCAGTCGAGAACGGGCAGGGGGACCGAAGCGGCGCGCGCCTGGGCGGCCGCGGCGCCCTTTTGCAGGCTGACCCAGGTGACGCCCGGAACCACCGCCAGGGGCGCAAACTGGTCGAGGTGCAGGCTGCGCCGGCTGTCAATCAAATGGGCGTGGGGGTTGTGAGGGCGCGGATCGCCGGCCCAGACCAGCCCGACCTTTCGCCCGGGCAATGACGCCAGCCGCGCCCGCCAGGCGGTGACCGCGGTGGCATCGGCCCGCAGATAGGGCACGGTCGCCGGAATGTCGGCGAGGTCGGTGCCAAACAGCAGGGGCAGGCTCATCAGTGCCCGATGCCGGTCAAAAGGTGGTGGCGGCGCGTCAAACCCGCTGACCGCACTGACCCCGGGAACACGCCGCAGCAACCGGACCAGCGGCGCGAACACCTGGAGGATGACGCGGCCACCGCGCGCCGCGACCAGCGGGGCGAAGCGGACAAATTGCAGCGTATCGCCGAACCCCTGTTCGCCATAGAGCAGGATGGTTTGACCGTCGAGTGGCGCACCGGTCCATTCCGGTTGCAGATCCATCAGGCGCTGTCGCGGCGCCGCGGCGACCTGCCATCGCCACTCATATTCGGCCCAGCCTTCGCGGAAGCGGCCGCGGTGCAGCAACGCGATGGCGAGGTTGAGGTGAACCTGGGCCGCGGCGGGGTCACGGGCGAGCGCGCGCCGGTAGGCGGGGATGGCCTCATCAACGTGGCCCTGTGCGCGCAGGCTGTTGCCGAGATTGCCGTTTGCGAGGGCATGATCCGGATTGATCCGCAGCACGCGGCGATAGAGCGCGATCGCGGCATCGGCGTCGCCCTGGGCCTGGCGCGCATTGCCCAGGTTGTTGAGGGCGGCGGGGTCGCCCGGGGCGAGGCGGAGAGCCTGGCGGCAGGCGGCGACGCTGGCCTCGATCTCTCCGGTGTCGCGCAGCAGATTGCCCACATTGCACCAGGCCGGCTGGTGATCGTTGCAGATCGTCAGGGACCGGCGATAGGCGACGACCGCGGCGCTCGGATGGTTCAGCGCCTGGAGTGTCCGCGCCAGCGTCGCGAAGGCCTGATAATGATCGGGTTTGATTGCGATCGCCTGGTGGCTTGCCGCCAGCGACGCTTCAAGGTGGCCGAGATCGAACCAGGTGATCGCCAGATTGCTGTAGGCATCCACCAGCGCCGGCACCAGGCTGATGATCAGGCGATAGCCGGCGACGGCCGTCGCGAAATCGCCCGCCTCGTGGCGTGACATCGCCTGCAGCAGCATCTGGTACAAATCGTCGCTGACCGTTGCCGGCACCGCCCCGATCCGGATTGAGGGGGCTGCCGCGGCGGGGATCGTCGGCGATGGCGGGATACGAACGGTGGTGGCGGTCATGATGATGGTGGCACCGCGGTTCCGGCGGCGTGACGCCGGCGCAGCGCATCGAAGACGTTCTTCAGCACCGGGGCCCAGTCACCGCGTTGTTGTTGTCGGAACAGGCGGGCGGTCGGATACCAGGGGGAATCCGCGCGATTGTGGAGCCAGCGCCAGCAGCCGTCAAAACGCGACAGGATCCATACGGGTTTGCCCAGGGCGCCGGCCAGATGCGCGACCGCCGTGTCGACGCTGATCACCAGGTCCAGCGTGTCGATCAGCGCGGCGGTATCGGCGAAATCCTCGATCTCTTCCATCCAATCGAACAGGTGCAGCCCGGCCGGCGGGTTTTGCGTCTGGGCCGCAGGCTCGCCCTTCTGCAGGCTGATCAGCGCCAAACCGGGAATATCGGCGAGGGGCGCAAAATCGGCAAGGTGCAAACTGCGACGGTTGTCGATCCGATGCGCGGCGTGATCGTTGCGGCGCGGGTCGCCGGCCCAGACCAGCCCGATCTTGAGCCCTGGCACGGCGGCAAGGCGGCGGCGCCAGGCGGCGACAGCGTCCGGCGCCGCCGTGACATAGGGGACGGATGCCGGAATGTGGGCGGGATCGGTGCCAAACACATGGGGCAGGCTCATCAGCGGCAGATGATAATCGAACCGGGGCAGGTCACCCGCGGCTGATATGACGTCGGCCACACCGGGGACCGTGCGCAGCAGGCGGACCAGCGGGTTCCAGACGCGGAGAACGACGCGACCGCCCAGGGCGGCGACCTGGGGCACGAACCGCGCGAACTGCAGCACATCGCCGTAGCCCTGCTCGCCATACAACAGGATGGTTCGGCCGGCCAGCGGCTCGCCGCTCCAGGCCGGCTGTGCCGTTGCCAGTCGTTGCAACTGAAACCGCGGGATCTGCCAGCGCCATTCATATTCGGCCCAGCCCTCGCGGAATTCTCCCCGCAACAACAATAGCATCGCGTAATTCAGGTGGATGGTGGCGGCGTGCGGATCCTGGTTCAGGGCGGTGCGATAGGCGGCAACCGCCGGGTCGAACAACCGCAGTTCCCTCAAGGCATTGCCGAGATTGCTGAAGGCCAGCGGATAATGCGGGCGCGCCGTGATCGCGAGGCGGTAGTGGTGCACGGCTTCCTCGAGACGTTGCGCGATTTGCAGCGCGTTGCCGAGATTGTTGTGCGCCTCGGGATAAGCGGGTTGCAGGGCCAGGGCGTGGCGGCATGCCGCGATCGCCGAGGCGATATCGCCCCGGTCGATTTGCGTGTTGCCGAGATTGCTGTAGGCCGGGGCGTAGTCGGGGCGCAGCGTCGCGGCGCGGTGGCACAGCCGGACCGCGTCATCAAACCGGCCCTGGGCGCGCAACGCGGTGGCGAGATTGCTGTAGGCCTGATGGTAGTCGGGCTTCAGGGCGATCGCCTGACGGCCGGCGACGCCGGCCTCACCAAAGCGTCCCATCGCGTACCAGGTCGCGGCCAGGTTGGCATAGGGTTCGGGAAGGGCACCATGGCGGGCGATGATGTCGGCGAAACCGGCGGCGGCCGCCGCGAAGGCCCCGGCGCGATGGTCCGCCAAAGCGCGGTCAAACCGGGCGGTCAGGTCATCGGCAGGACCGGCCGCGGTCGTGGTGCTCTCGGACGTCATCGAATAGGGGCCGCTCTTCGTCGCCATGCCGCTCTCGGTTGGGCCGCGCCCCGCTCCGGTCTGGTCCGGGCGCGGGCTGCGACGCCGTCACAATAACATCGGCCCGACGACGATCGCACGCACCATCATCAGCCGCCGTCAGGATGGGGCGCAGCCTCGCCAACCGGCCGAAGGGCATCGTGTCGTCGGCTCACCGGCGACGAAAAGAAAGGGGGTGGCAAGGGGAATGATCGCGACCGCGGCCGGCCCGTCGAACAGCGCCGCCGGTCATCCCGCCGCGAGAGCGGCGTCGGCGCCGGAGGGGCCTGGCAGGACCTGCAGGTTGACGACCCCGACGATGCTCTCGTTGGTGGCCAGGACCTTGATCCCGTTGGCGATATCGCTGTGGTTGACCGCATCGATCATGTGGCTGACCGGTTCCAGACAAAAATAATCCCCGTCCTGCGGGGTATAGATCATCAGAAAGCTGAGGGTGCTGTTGGCGGTGATCCGCAGGCTCATGCGGTGAGGCCAGTCGATCTGTGCGATGCCGTCCCATCCGGTGAAGCTGTTATCCATGACCAACCGGTCCAGAGGTCGGCCCCGGTGGAAATCCCATTCCGGTGGCAGCGCGGCCAGGGTGGTGGGCAGCTTGCTGGCATCACTCATCCAGAGGCCGCCGAGCCGCGCCGTCAACCGGGTTCCCGGGGGTTTGGGGAAATAGGGGTGGATGCCGAGACCGCCCGGCATTCGCTGGGAACCGGTGTTGGTCAGGGTGATCTCGATCCGCAGGCGGTCGGGCAACAGGGTGAAACGCTGCCGGGTGACATAGTCGAAAGGCCAGGCGTCGGCATGATGACGATATTCCAGGTGAACTTCCTGGTCGCACGCCTCAAGCACCTGCCACGGGGAAACCCAGCCGTGGCCGTGCATGGCATGGGGAAAAACGCTCGGGGTCGGGGGCAGGGTGATCGACCGGCCCTCGAAGACGAACCGCCCTTGCGCGATGCGATTGGAAAACGGCACCAGCGGAAAACAGCCGAGGGCCGTGGCGGGGCGGGTTGCGTTGGTGTCGCCATCGGGCGGCCTCAGCAAGCTTTGCGGTGCCGTGTTGCCATCGTGATAGGTCAGATGTTCGATCGAACCGCCGATGTCAGGAAGGATGCCGCATTGCAACGGGCCGTTGCGCAGGATCAGCGGGTTGGGCGAACGCCGGGGCTCCCGCACCACTGCGGTCTCGGGCGGGAGAATGGCGCAGGCCGTTTTCGGCGCTCCATCATCGTGCAACGCGAGAGATAACATCACACCGGTCCCTTTGCGCGTCAGATCGGCGGCAAGTTACGCAGGGCTGGCTCTAGAAGCGCTGCAACAAAGCCTAAGCAATCATACGGGTGTGGGAACGCACCTGCAACATGGAATCGCGTGACGCGTGAAATACGCCGGGTCTTCGCGCCCGTATTTGACGGGCCGGGGTGCGGACGGGGCGGGAACGGCGAAGGACGCCGTCCCCAGCCTCTTGACCCGTGCGGGCCGGGAGGGCGGGGGCGGCATCCGGATCCCGCAAGAGCCTATTCGACCTCGCGCGATCGGAAGTGCCTTTAGAGACGGATGGACTGAAGGAATGCGTGGATCTGGGCTTGAAGCTGGGCACCCGTCTTGCCCAGTTCCGTGGCGGCGTTCAGAACTTCGCCGGCCGCAGTCCCTGTCTGCGCCGCGGCATCGGTCACGGTGCTGATGTCCGATGACATCGCGGATGTTCCCTGGGCGGCCTGCTGGATGTTGCGCGAGATCTCCTGGGTGGCCGCGCTTTGCTCCTGAACGCCCGAGGCGATCGAGGTCGAAATTTCGTTCACCCGGCTGATCGTTCCGGTAATCTCCTGAATCGCCTGGGCGGAACTGATGGTGGCGTCCTGAATGGCCCGCACCTGGGCGGAGATTTCCTCGGTTCCTTTCGCCGTTTGCTGGGCCAGCAGCTTCACTTCGGAGGCGACGACGGCAAAGCCCTTGCCCGCCTCACCGGCCCGCGCCGCTTCGATGGTGGCGTTGAGCGCCAGCAAGTTGGTCTGACCGGCGATTCCGTTGATGATGGCGATGACGTCGCCGATTTTGTTGGCGGCCGCGGCGAGTGTCTGCACCTTGGTGCTGGTATTGTCGGCCTGGCGGACGGCTTCGCCGACGATCCGCGTCGATTCCGTCACCTGGCTGCCGATCTCGGCGATGGACGCCGAGAGCTGCTCGGTTGCTGCCGCGACGGTCTGAACATTCTGCGCGGTCTGCAGGGACGTGGCCGACACCGCGTTGGAGCGATGGCTGGTTTCTGCTGCCGTCGCCGACAGGGATTTCGCGGTCGTTTCCAGTTGCTGTGCGGCGCTGGCGACGCCCTGGACGATGCTGCCGACCGACGATTCGAACCCGTTCGCCATGTCGTTCATCATGCGTTGCCGCTCGAATTCGGCATTCGCCTGATCTTCGGCCCGTTGCGTGATGTTGCGCTTGAGATCGCCTTGCATTGTGCGCAGAGCCTCGGCGAGGACGCCAACCTCGTCGACCTGTTTGACGTCAAGAAGCTGATTGAAATCGTTATTGGCGATGCCTTCGGCGAATTTCACACAGTGACGAATGGGTTTGGCGATGCCGCGGGCGGCCAGGGCAATGACGAAAATCGCGGTCAGGGCGACGGCGAGGCCGACACCGATTTCCCAGAGGGTGCTCGTTGTCGCCCGGGCGTTGAGCGATGCGCCCAACTCTTTGGCCGAGGCCTGAACCACAGCGCGGGGCATCGAGATCAGCACCGCCCAGGGCGTCGTGGTCAGGCCCAGAGTGATCGGCGCGTAAACGTCGATGTTGGGGGATTGGGGATCATCTTTGACGACCGGCTGACCCGCCTGGATGATGTTCTGGCTTTTTGCCCAGGTCGGATCGGCTTCGGCCGCGTTCTTGCCGATCACGGCGGAATTGGCGCTGTTGGCGACGACCAGTCCGGTGTCGCTGAGAATGGCGACCCGGCCTTTGCCGCCCATGACCTCAGCATTGACCTTCACCGCCAGCTTTTGCACAAAATCCAGATTGTAATCGGCACCGGCCACGCCGTGGAATTTGCCGTCGATGATCACGGGAACTGACATTGTCGCCAGAAAAACCGGCTTGCCCTGGACGATATAGGGGAGCGGGCCCAGGATGTTTTCCTTGAGGGTCGTGTTGGGATTGATGTACCACGCGCCCTTGACCAGTCCGTTTGGCCCCAGATCATGGCTGTCATATTCGACGAGAGGCTGAAGTGCGACCGTGCCGTCGGCACTGCGCGTCCAATAGGGCAGGAACCGGCCCGTGCTATCCGAGCCCTGATCGCGACGGTCCTTGAAGGCGACATCATTGCCGTCCAGGCCGTTTGGCTCCCACGCCGAATAAGTGCCATTGAAGCCCGGATTCTGGAGCAGCACACTGTGCAACAGCGATGAGAGTTGGGTGCGGCGTTCTGCGGCGGCCGTCCCGCCGGCCTTGTCGTCAGCCAGCACATCAAAGGAATGCGCCATTGTCCGCGCCGCGTTGAACCCGACCTCAAGTTCCGCCTTGATCGCGCGCGCTTCGGCCGTTGCACGATTCAGCAGGCTTTCCTTGGCCTGACCATCAACCAGACGCATCACTTCTACGGTAACGTAATCATAGGTACTTTTTGTTGCAAACACGCTATGAGAAATAAGAACGACGATCGTTCCCAATAGACAGGCGCCTGCAATCAAAGAAATTTTCGTCTGGATGGATCGTATCGATCCAAATGAAAAACCTATCATTTTATTGTCCTCTCGTTGGCTTAATGAAGTTGAATGAAAATAGTTAATTTGTGATAAGATATGAAGATTCATTCGCACTATGCAAACGTATTAGAGGGATTCCAGTCGCGAGACGCCGTTTGCATCCTTTGCAATGAGGAAGCCGATATTGTCGGAGGTGGGCTTTGTTCCAAATGAACAGCGTGGAGGCCGGGGCGTCCGGGAGCAAGTCGGGAGACCGGGAGACGCAGCCTTCGAGGGTCATCGTGCGCATGACGCGACCGCTCACGGTCACGCCGTCGCGGCGGAAGACGGCCCGGGGGTTTTGGGTCGGGTATGTCAGCGCCGCCGGACCCGACAGACCAGATCAGGTCTGGCGGGTCACGAGCTTGGCTTTGCCGGGCGACGCCGGGGTGTGTCAGCGCGCCGGAAAACCGCCTTCGAAGGTGAAGTCGGTGATGGGATTGCGATCGTTCGGCTGTTCGCGTGCCGCCAGCGCCTCGGGCAGTAAGGCCGGGTCACCGCGGCGGCCAATGGCGATGGCGACCTCGACGCGATAGCCGTCCGGCACGTTCAGCACCGTGAAGGCCTTGGCAATGTCGAAGCCGACCATCGCGTGGCAATGCCAGCCCAGCAGCGTCGCCTGCAACGCCAGGTTTGACCAGGCGGCGCCGGCGTCGAGAGAGTGGCTGTAGGACGGAATCTCCTTGTCGGCACCCGGCGGCAGCATGGTCGAGCGGGACACCAGGATGATCAACGCCGCGGCCTGCTGCGCCCAGGAGCGGTTGAAGTCATTGAGCAGGCCCAGGAAGGTCGGCCACTGCGGCGTGTCGCGTCGGGCGTAGAGGAAACGCCAAGGTTGTGAATTATAGGATGAAGGCGCCCAGCGGGCCGCCTCGAAAATCGTTGCCAGGTCGGGCCCCGAAATGGCTTCACCGGTAAAGGCACGGGGAGACCAGCGGTCGAGAAACAAGGGATGAACCGGATGGTCGGCCTTGCGGCTATGCGTTGTCGTCATGATCGTGGAGTTCCGTTTTAGGTTGCTGATCGGTTAAGCGGGGAAGCCATGTTGCGTGCACAGGAAAGCCTGTCCGCGAACTGATCGGCCGATGTTGCGTCGACCATGCCAGAGCGGGCATCCGGGCACAAGACAGGCCCGCCATTGCGGTTGCGCCATGAACGACGGTGCGGCGCCGCGATCGCAGCCATGCCCTGTCAAGGTTAGCAGCCGTTCTCATTTTGGCGTTCGCCAGCGGGCTGCCGCCCGAACCCCCTCTATTTTGACAAAAACAAAGGGGCCTGGGGCATGGCCCCCGTTGGGTTTGGGCGAAAGCCCAACGCTTCGTTGCCGAAATGACAACCGCTGCAAGGTGATGGACAAAGGGGCCGGATCGGTGGAAATCAATGGTCCGGGCGATGGTCCTGGCGATGGTCCTGTCCCGCAGACTCTGGGGTTCTGCCACAGGGGCCGGGTGGTTTGCGCGAACCGCGATCAGGGGCTGGCGGTTCCGCGTGCAATCGGTCACAGTCGCAGTGACAATGATGGGGACGCGGTCGGCGTGGTCTTGGTCTTGATCGATCCGGACCAGACATCAGTTCGGCCTCTTGACATATGGCGGACGGCAGATGACTGAGCTTTCGAGACAACGAAGCATTCGACGCGACGCCCTGGTCGCGAAACTGCGTGAGCTTGCCGGCGAGATCAACAACAAGATCAGGGAGGCAAATGAATTCATTGAGAAATACAATATGATTGCCTCGCAGGCCGAAAGACTGCGCGAGGAGATCGTCGGCGAAATCGATCTTGAGATCGAGAAGCACGCGGACGGCTGGCTTGACACCAAGGAAGGGCAGGTCGTCGACGAATGGCGCGCCGATTGGGAAGGGCTCGATTGCGAACTGGCTTATGAGATCGCCGAGCCCGATCTCAGCCTTCCGGACAATCTCGAAGGCTTGCCGAAGGCGCCGCGGCGCTAGAGCTGTTTGCGATCACGTTGGATCGGAAACAGTTCTAGATCTTTGTTTTGTCGCATTTTCTGCGCCCAACCGGAACCCACTTGGTCGGAAAATGCTCTCGGCCGGCGGTCGCGCAGCAGCTCCTGGCTGGCCAGCAGGGAGCCGCCCGCGATCAGCAGGCAGGAAACCCAGACCGTCCAGTGACCGGTGGCGAGGCCACAAGCGATCAACAATCCGGTCGACAGCAACGGTGTCAGATAGCTCAGGGCGCCAAGCACCCGGATGTCGCCATGGCGCACGCCATGGTCCCAGACGAAGAACGCGGCACCGACCGGCCCGAGACCGAGTCCCAGCAGGGCAAGCCAGCCCGCGGCCTGGTCCGGCCATACCGTGGTCTCCAGGATCCAGTGGCAGGCCAGGGACAACAGGGCGGTCACGAGGCAAAAGCCGGTGAGGGCCTCGGTCGGGCTCCGTGCCAGATGGCGGCGCAGCACGGAATAGCCAGCCCAGATGATCGCACTGGCAAGGGCCGCGGCATAGCCCGGAAGATCGGCGGTGTTCAGGCTGACCGATCCGCCCTGGGTCACCAGCAGCAGGGTTCCGCCAAGGCCGGCGAGGGCACCCACAATCGGTCCGGATTGCAGCCGGTGGCCGGGCAGGGCCGACGCGAACAGCACGATCAGCAAGGGCCAGAGATAGTTGATCAGATTGGCTTCGACCGGTGGCGCCGATTGCAGTGCGATGAAAAACAAAAAATGATAGCCGAACAGCCCACCGACGCCGACCAGCCAGGCCAAGGCGGGTTGGCGCGCGTAGCGCAAGGGATTGTCGCCGCGGGTAATGGTCCAGCCGGCGCCGATCAGGCTGGCGATTGCGAAGGACAGGGCGACGATCTGGAACGGCGGAATCGTACTGACCAGCGTCGCCAGGGAGGCCAGGGTCGACCAGATCAGAATTGCGGTGCCACCGATCATGGTGGCGCGAAGGCGGTCGGCGGTTGCGGGGTGCTGCAGGTTGGACATGGCTCGGGCGGCGGTGGGCGGGGCGGCGGTTGCGTTGTGTTGTGACGCACCATAGCGACCGCGAACGGCCTTGTCGCGGGGATTGGGACCCTGCCGGTGCCGCAGGCGACGGGCTGTTGCCGGGACGCCGCCCTGGATCAGGTCCGGCTATATCAATGCTGATGACTTGGTTATCATGGCGGCCATCACCGGGATTTGCCCCAGATACAGAGGAGCCATCATGATCAAGTCTCGCGCCGCCGTCGCCTGGGAAGCCAAACGTCCACTCGAAATCGAGGAGGTCGATGTCGCGGCGCCGCGGGAGGGCGAAGTTCTGCTGCGCGTCGTTGCCACCGGCGTCTGTCACACCGACGCCTATACCCTGTCGGGGACCGATCCCGAAGGGGTGTTCCCGGCGATCCTGGGCCATGAGGGCGGCGCCGTGGTCGAGGCGGTCGGTGCCGGGGTCACTTCGGTGGTTCCAGGGGATCACGTCATCCCGCTCTATACGCCGGAATGCGGCCAATGCAAATTCTGCCGCTCGGGCAAGACCAACCTGTGTCAGGCGATCCGGGCGACCCAGGGCAAGGGCCTGATGCCCGACGGGACCACCCGGTTCTCGGTCGCGGGCCGGCCGGTGTTCCATTATATGGGCACCTCGACCTTCTCGGAATACACCGTCCTGCCTGAGATCTCGGTTGCCCGGATCAACAAGACCGCGCCGCTGGAAAAAGTCTGTCTGTTGGGCTGCGGCGTCACCACCGGGATCGGGGCGGTGCTGAACACGGCCAAGGTCGAACCGGGTGCGACCGTGGCGATCTTCGGCCTGGGTGGAATCGGCCTGTCGGCAATCATCGGGGCGGTGATGGCCAAGGCGGAGCGCATCATCGGCGTTGATGTCAATCCCGGCAAATTCGAGATCGCGCGTCAGCTCGGCGCGACCGATTGCGTCAATCCGGCCGATTTCGACCGGCCGATCCAGGAGGTGCTGGTCGAGATGACCGATGGCGGTGTCGACTATTCGTTCGAATGTATCGGCAATGTCCGGGTGATGCGCTCAGCCCTGGAATGCTGCCACAAAGGATGGGGCGAGTCGGTGATCATCGGTGTCGCCGGCGCCGGGGAGGAGATCGCCACCCGGCCGTTTCAATTGGTGACCGGACGGGTGTGGCGCGGTTCGGCCTTTGGTGGCGTCCGGGGCCGCTCGGAATTGCCGGGTTATGTCGAGCGTTATCTTGCCGGTGACTTTGAGCTGGATACCTTCATCACCCACAAGATGGGCCTGGCCGACATCAACACCGCGTTCACGCTGATGCATGAGGGCAAGAGCATCCGCACGGTCATCCATTACGATCTGTGATCGTGCCCGGTCCTGGTCCGCAGGCGTCGCTGTCGCGCGCGACCAGGGCCAACGGCCACAGCGACGGGGCCGCGCAGCCCGGATAGTGCTCGGCATAGGCCGGCATCACGGCCAGCAACGATTGCGCCAATCTGGCGCCGAGATCGCGCAATGACAGATGGAAGCAGGTCAGTGACGGTGTCAGGTATTGCGCCATCGGACTGTCCGGGGCGCAACTGACGATCGCGATATCGGTTCCAGGGTGCAGTCCCTGGGCCGAGAGTCGCCGATAGGCGCCGGCGACGGCGCGGTGGTGGGAAAAGATCAAGGCCGTCGGGGGGCGCGGCTGTTGCAGAAACCAGTCGGTGACGGCGTGGCCCCCCGCCTCATCGGATCCCGCGGGTTGGACCAGATCGGCATCCTCATCGGCGTCATGGGCGTGGATCTCGCGCCGGTAGGCCTCGGCCAGGATGTGGTCGAGCATCAGCCCCGGCTTTCCGGTCGCCAGTCCAATGCGCCGATGGCCCCGCGCGATGAGGCGCGCGATGGCCTGGTGCATCGCCCCGTCGAAGTCGAGATCGAGCCAGGGATGCGCGCCGCCGGACAGGCTGCGGCCCAGGGTGCAGAACGGAAACTGTTTTGTCGCCAGATAGTCCAGGCGCGGATCGTACTCGCGGGTTTCCGGCAGGATGATCCCGTCGGCGAGGCGGCGTTCGACCACCCGCCGCACCCGATCGAGCATCGTATCGCCCTCGCGGTTGAGGTGGATCACCAGATCCAGCTCCAGCGGCGCCAGCACGGTCTGGATGCCGTGGCACAACTCCATGAAGAAGATCGCGTCCTGTTCCCCCATGCGGCTGGTCGACAGCATGAAGACGATGGTGTTGATCGCCCCCTTGCGCAGGCTGCGTCCGGACTGATCGGGGGCGTAGCCCAGTTCCCGGGCGGCTTCGAGCACGCGGCGCCGGGTTTCGGCGTTGACTTCCTTATGGCCGTTCAGGGCACGGGACACCGTCCCGATCGAAATATTGAGATGTTTGGCGAGTTCCCTGATTCCCAAGAACGGCGTCCTTTACGGTGTTATGATCGGGCGGGCGGGACCTTATGAGATCAGTATGTTCATTGTTTCCGTGCCCGCCAGAAATCCGGCGACCCAAAGCCAATAATAATTCCGCCGTCCCCAGCGTTGGTCAAGGGCTGTCCAACCATAGATCAGAAGCGCGATCATGAACCAAAGCATATAGTGATAGCGGGGATAAATCAGAACACATGAAACGGCCGGGGCCGCAAGGACGCACAGCCATTGCACAAAGCTGATTTTCTCCCGTTGGAACAAGGCGCAACGCACAGAGCCGCGTGCCAAGGAAATAATGATAGCAAGAACGAAAACGTATCCTGAAACATAGGCGGTCGTCATCCACGAGGATGTCAACGACACAGGTACGATGGGAATAGCGTTGTTAACGGGGATAAAAGGAAGAGTTGGCATCAACAGCACAAATCTCAGGGCGTTTTCACCCAGATGTCGTTGCATCAGTCCCGGATTGGCTCTTAGCGCAGCAATGATTCCATCCGCTTGGCCAAATGCGGCAGACCAGATAGCCTTGTATTCCAGCCAAGGGCTCCGGGGATCGGCCGTCCATTCTACCCAATTGACCGCAAAATGCTGACCCAATGCCATGCCGGAGCGGCCCATGTCGTCAAACATTGGCAGGCCGACGATGAAATGAACGAGCAGAGCAATCGCGATGGTACCCGCAAGCGCAAAAACGGAAGGCGCCAGAGGATATTGTCCCCGCTCCTGCCAGGTCGATCCCAGGGCCAGAACAAAGGAGAAGCACGCCCCGATCATCAGTTCCGGTCGCACGAAAGAAACACACAGGAGAGTCAGGGCGAAACAAGAGAATTGAAGCGATGGCCGTTTGATGCCACGGACCGCCAGCATTCCGGCCAGAACAAGGATGATCGCAAAATGGCTGACTTTTGGCCAATTCGTCATGTTGAGGTAAGAGAGGACAACAAGGCATCCTGCGGCAAAGGGCGTCCAGGGGCTGCGTGCCCCGCGCGCGACGTGAGCAAATACCAGCGCCGACAGGCCGACAGACATCGAAATATTGTTGGCATCCGTCAAGAAACGCGTCTCTTTTCCAAGAACGCCGAGCAGCTTATACCACATCACATAGCCCCAGGAGCCGTTTGGTCCAAATGGCGCGATGCTTGTCCCAGGATAATGCAGTGCATAACCCTGATAGTATGGATCATCTGCCCGGGGAACCGACAGCCAGGATTCGGTGACGATGAAAAACACGACGTTGACCAACAACAGCACTGTAAATGCAAGGAAAAGTATCTTCGTGCGATGCGGGTCGGAATTTTCCAGGGAAATCGGCGGTTCATCCCGCATTTTGTGGCTCCAGCGTCCTCATAATATTGTTCCGGCGTGACCCGTGTGCGCCGGTCTGATCCCAGATCGCCCGGGCCGTGCCCCAGAAATCACAATCACGGTGACGCGGTCGGACGGCGAGCGGCGTGTGAACACATCAGATATTCATCTTGTTGAAAATGAACCGGGGTAAATGGCGAATGATCAGCATAATAATAGCCCATTTCGGCGGGGCGTAGACAACGGGCTGGCCACGATCGATCGCCTGGACGATGACCCGTGCAACATCCCCGACTTTGGCAAGCTTTGCCCCTTTTTGCTTGAGATCGGCGGTCATGGGC
This sequence comes from Azospirillaceae bacterium, assembly GCA_031291675.1. Classification (GTDB taxonomy): domain Bacteria; phylum Pseudomonadota; class Alphaproteobacteria; order Azospirillales; family Azospirillaceae; genus JARLIO01. The sequence goes on along the minus strand of JARLIO010000026.1, from coordinate 26,957 downwards.
GTATCAGTCGGTCCGGGTTTGACCAGGACGACCTTGACCGCGCTATGTGCCAGCCGGTGTTGCAGGCCCTGGGCGTAACGGGTCACCAATCCCTTCGCGGCGCCATAGACATAATTCGATTTTCGGCCCCGATCGCCCGCGACGGAGCCAATAATCGCGACGGTGCCGTGATGGGCCGCTTCGAAATGCCCGACAAAGGCCTCGGCGAACAAAACCGGCGACACGCCATTGACCATCAACGCCGCCTGGCACATCGTCAGATCCGGCTGGCAGGCGGCCTGATCCGACAGCGCGCCATGGGCAATCAAGGCGATATCGACGGCACCGACGGCAACGATGCCGTCGACGAGGTTTCGAATCGCGGCCGGATCCGTGAAATCGGTTTTCACAATCCGGATCGTCGAGTCCGGGCTGCGGACGCGCAGGTCGGTCGCCACCCGCTCGGTCTTGACAGGATCGCGGCAGACCAGGGTCAAATCGGCGACGTGATCGGTGACCCACAGCCGGGCGCACTGTTCGGCGATCGATGAGGTCGCACCGACGATCACGATTCTTTTGCGCTGCTCCGGCACGATCAATTCTCCATCAACCGACGCGACAATGCCGACCCGATGCCCGGGTCACGGTATTGCATAAATTCCACGAAACGCGGGTAGCCGGATTCGAACAGATCGCGCGGCATCCGCGCATCCTTGGCCAGATAAATCCGCCCGCCCGCCTCGCGCACGATCGCGTCCAGACGCTCGAACAACTTCAATGTCCGTTCGCCATGGTTGGGGAAGTCCAGGGCCAGGGTGACACCGGGCTGCGGAAAGCTCAGCAGGCCCACGGGTTGGCGGTCGCCGAAGGTCTTGAGCACCGCAAGAAACGAGCCAGCACCGGAGCGGGCGATTTCATGCAGCATGGCCTGCACGGCATCGCGTCCGACCGCGCGCGGCACCACGCTTTGATACTGAAAGAACCCCTTGGGGCCATACATCCGGTTCCAGTCCTGGATATTGTCGAGGGGATAGAAGAAGCTTTCGTAAGGGGTGACGGTTTTGCCGGCCCGCGATTTGTTGAGGTTGAAATAGGCCGCGTTGAAGAGCCGAAGCGATAGACGGTTGACCAGCGAAATTGGTGGCACGAGTGGCATCGTCAGGTTGCGGGCGCGTGGCACCGGCCGCCCGCCGGCCTCGGTCGGATTCGCCCGCAGGAAGATGCCGCGGCCGCCGCCCCGGGTGATGCAATCGATCCACGAAACGGTATGCTCCCAGCCGATTTCAGAGTTATCGGCCAGTTGAAAGAACGCGTCGAGATTGGCATAGGTCAGCGTCTCGGCCTCAAGCCAGGGGCCGACGACACGGTGAAGCTGGATTTCGGCCTCGGTGATGACGCCGGTCAGGCCGACCCCGCCCACGGTCGCGGCGAACCAGCCGGGTTCGAGGTCCGGACCGCAGACAATCCTCGTCCCGTCGGTTCGATGCAGGGTGATCCGCTGCACATGGTCACCGAACGAGCCCAGCCGGTGATGATTCTTGCCATGGACGTCGTTGGCGATCGCGCCGCCGACGGTAATCAGTTGCGTACCCGGGGTCACCGGAAGAATCCAGCCCCGGGGTATCACGAGGCGTTGAATGTCACGCAGCAGAACCCCGGCTTCACAGACCAATCGCCCGGTCGTGGCGTTCAGGCTGATGAACCGGTCCAATCCGGTGGTTCGCCACAGCACGCCATCCGGGTTGAGGCAGACATCACCATAGCTGCGGCCATTGCCATAGGCGATTCCGGGTCGGTTGGATCGTAGGGGACCGGCGATACGCTCCCGGTCGGCGAGCATCCGGACTTCATGGTCGCCATGCGACAGTCGCCCCCAGGACGAAACCTTCACCATGGCCACCCCACCGCACCGATCGTCAAGATGACGACGAACAAGACCCCGACCAGCAGGCTGGTCTTGTCAGTGATGGCAAAGATCAGCGGATCGTCGTGCACTTTGCCACGATGGGCCTGTATCCAAATCCAACTAACCCAGAACAGCATGACCGGCACGGCACCCCAGACGACTTCCGGGGACCGATAGAGATGAATCACGGTGTCGCTGTTGAGATAAAGCGCCAGAACCAGGACCGCGGCGTAGCCGGCATTGATCCCGAGCATCTGCACGATCGGCGCATCGGCAACGAAATAGCCGCGACCCGGCGCCTTTTCCACCCCGTTCAGCGCTTGAACCTGAAGCTCGACATAGCGTTTGACGAAGGCCAGCGACAGGAAGATGAAGATGGCAAACGCCAGGAGCCAGAAGGACAGAACCGTCCCCGCGGCCGCGGCTCCGGAAACGATGCGCAACGTGTACAGCACCGCCAGGGTCAGACAGTCGACCAGCATCAGGCGTTTGAGCCAGCAGGAATAGGCGCAAGTTACCGAAAAATAAAATCCCAACCAAGGCAGAAACGCGCCGCCAACCTGGTGCGCCAGGAGCAGGCTCAGCAGAATCAGCCCCAGGGATGCGGCGCCCCCCATCCAGATCTGAATCGCGCCGGAAGCGAAGGGCCGGTTGCATTTGCGCGGATGTTGTCGGTCACTATCCAGGTCCAGCAGGTCATTGGCAATATAAACGGACGATGCACAAAGACTGAACGAAACGAACGCCAGGATCAGCGCCGACCACATCCCCGGATTGGCAATGTGATGGGCCGCGAGCATGGGAACGAACAGCAGCAAATTCTTCGGCCATTGATGAATCCGCAGCGCCCGGCGCCAGACTGCGCCATTCAGCGTCAAGGTGGGAAACACCTGCTCGATCTCGCAACAGGCACTGACCTGCGTTGCCAACGCGGCGGAGGCATTGACGACGATGGCACGTCGGGCGCGTTGCCACACCGGCAGGTCGGCGGGCGCATTGCCGGCATAGTCGAAGCCGGCACGGCCGAAGCGCTGTTCGAGTGCTTGCGCCTTGTGGCTGCCGGCCAGGTTTGTCGTGCCATCGCTCGCCATGACGTCATCGAAAACGCCAAGATGTTGCGAAATCGTCGTTGCGATCGACAGATCGGAGGCCGTGCATAGGATCAGCTTGCGCCCCAAGGCGCGTTGCTGTTTCAGCCAGTCCAGCAGATCGCGGTTATAGGGCAGGAAACGGGGATCAAAGTCCGTTTGAAGTGCCAAATGGCGTTTCAGCACGGCTTTTCCACGCAAAAGCCAGGCGGGGATTTTCAAAATGTCGAAGGGAGCGGCTCGCAGCATCCTGAGGGCCGATTCCGCCAGCATGTCACTGCGAATCAACGTGCCATCAAGGTCGATTACCAGCGGAAGGACACTCAAAATTTACTCCTTGCCATCAGATCAACACCACAATCGACGATCCTTTGGCAACCGGTTTTATCAGGGCAATCGGGCGAAGACATGATGTGGCGATGCTGGGTACGCGGAAAATTGCCTCCTGTCCCGGCCTCTTTCGCCCGATTGCTCCGTCCTGATCGGCCATCGCCGTTGACAGGGCGGGAGCGGTGACGGTACAGTCGTAAACGTTTACGGTACGCTGTCCGCGGTGAGCGGGCCGTCATGGTGGTGACGGCATGATCACGGCGACGCGGCCGGCTTCGCCCCATGGGGCGAAGCGCAGGGTGGAGGAACGCAGGCGGAGACGGAGGCCGCCCCTGTCGCCGGAACCAGGATCCGGGCCAGGGTCAAATGCCGTCCCGCACAGGTCATCATGCAAGATCAATAAAACGCCCGGGAGAGAAGTGAATGATCAAGGCAACAATGATGGGGCTTGTGCTCGCCATGGCCGCGGTTGCGACCGCCCAGGCTGAGCCGGTGACGGTCAAGGTCTGGGCCCTGGACGAGCCGACCCGAATCACGGAGACCTTCGCGCGGGAATTCGAGGCGCGGAATCCCGACGTCAAGATCGATGTCAAGCTGGTGAACTTCGCCAATATCGTCAATGACGCGGTGCGGGCCGCTGCGACCGGCACCGCGCCCGACATCACGATGATCGACAATCCGGAAGTTGCGTTGTTCGCCTCGCACAATATTCTGCTCGATCTGACGCCCCTGCTTGCCCAGTCGAAGGTGATCGATCGCAATGACTTCTATCCAGGCCCGATCGCCAATTCGACCTGGCAGGGCCGGATTGTCGCGATTCCCCGGGGCGCCAATACCATCGCCTTGTACTACAATGCCGATCTCTTCAAAGAAGTCGGGCTCAATCCGGACCAGCCACCGCGGACCTGGGCGGAACTCTATGATGCTGCCCGCAAACTGACGGACCCGGCCAAACACCGCTATGGGCTGGTGTTCTCGGCGATCGCCAGCGAGGAGGGCACCTTCCAGTTCCTGCCCTGGGTTCAGACCGCGGGTGCGGATTTTGATACGCTGGGCAGCGATGGGGCGCTGCGCGCGCTGCAATTCTGGCAGAAACTGGTCGATGACAAGGTCGCGTCGCCCGACGTGCTGGTCTATCGCCAGAACGACGCCACGGGCCAGTTCGCGGCCGGCAATGCCGCGATGTCGATCTCGGGTCCCTGGGAACTGCCGACGCTGCAAAAGGACGCCCATTTCACCTGGCGGGTTGCCCTGCTGCCCGGGGAAACAGCGACATCGCCACGGGCCTCGGCCCTGGGTGAGTTCGCCAACGCGATCTTCAAGACCTCGGCCCATCCGGCCGAGGCGTTCCGGTTTCTGGAATATATCTATTCACAGGCCGCGCGGAACTGGAACGAATTCGGCATGTTGCCGGCCAATCGCAGTGCCGCGCCCCAGGACCCGAAATGGCCCGATGCCTATGCGGTGTTTGTCGAACAGATGAAATATGCCCGCGGCCGGGGCCCGCATCCGCTGTGGCCGCAAATTTCCAAGGCGATTCAAACCGCGATTCAGTCGACCCTGACGCATCAGAGCGACGCGCGGACCGCTTTGGCGACGGCCCAGGCATCGATCGACAAAATCCTGAAGAAATAGCTTCCCGCGGCGGATCGCGGTGCCGCGAGCGTTGCCGGGTGCGAGCCCGGCAACGCCGGATCGGGGCCCCGGCGCCGCGACGAGTTCCCTGTGTTCGGTGGTGCTTCTGGTCCCGGAGGGGTCATGATTTCCCAGCTTCTCAAGACCTTGCGCGACGGGGATGGCTTCGAGGCCGCCTTGGTGCTGGCCGCGATCGGCTATCTGCTGGTCTTCGCCGCGTTCCCGCTGGTCTACAACATCGTGATGTCGTTTCAGGAGGTCGACATGTTCAGTCTGGCCTCGTTCGACCGGCCCTTTCGCGGATTGGACAATTATCGTGATCTGATCCAGCGGCCCGAAGCCTGGGAAATCCTCCGGAATACGATCATTTTTGTGTCGTGCTCGGTCGTGTTCCAACTGGGCCTGGGCTTTGCCCTGGCGCTGTTTTTCCAGCTCGATTTTCCGGGTGCCGGCGCGATCCGCGGCCTGTTCCTGGCGGGTTGGGTCATGCCCGGCCTTGTCGTCGGTGCGATCTGGAAATGGATCTTTGCCGGCGACTTCGGTGTCCTCAATTACGCGCTTCACAGCGCCGGTCTGATCGACAAGAACATCTTCTGGCTGTCCGACCCGGCCTATGCGCTGGCTGCGGTCACGATCGCCAATATCTGGCTGGGTATTCCCTTCAACATGATCCTGTTGTCGGTGGGCCTGGCCGGGATTCCCGAGGATATCTACGAGGCGGCCGAACTTGACGGCGCCAACCGGTGGCAACGCTTCATGTCGATCACGGTGCCCCTGATGGGATCGACATTGGGCGCCGTGATCTCGCTTGGCATCATCTTCACCCTGCAGCAATTCGATCTGGTCGCTGCCCTGACCCAGGGCGGGCCGGCCAATGCTTCGAATATTGCCCAGTACTGGTCCTGGCAAATGTCGTTCCAGACCTACGAAATTTCAGCGGGCAGTGTCGTCGCGACGCTGATGATCGCGGTCGTGGTCGTGGTTGCGGCGATCTATGTGCGGTCGGTTCAACATGAACATTCTGCCTGAGGGGCGCCGGCCATGAAACGCAGCCTCCTGACCGGTGTGGCGGTCGTGCTCGCCGCCCTGTATCTGTTCCCGGTCTATTGGATGTTTGTCACCGCGATGAAGACATCGGGTGAGATCTTCCAGTATCCGCCGGCCTTCTGGCCGGCCTCGCCCCATTTCCAGTTTCGCGCGGTGTTCGCGTCCTACAATCTGGGGCGCTATATCTGGAACTCGTTGCTGATCGCGACCGGGACCACCGCGATCACGATTGTTCTGGGGACCGGTGCCGCCTACGCTTTGGCCTATGTCCGCGGCTTTGCCGTCAATGTCGCCCTGTTTGCCATTCTGATGCTGCAGGTTCTGCCGCCGTCGCTGATGGTGACGCCGATTTTCGTCGCGTTCAATCAGGTCGGCCTGCTGGAATGGCCCCGTGTCGCCGTGGTCCTGGCGACGGCGGCCAAGACACTGCCCTTCTACATCATCCTGTGCCGGGCGACCTTTACCCAGGTGCCGCGGGAGTTGCGCGATGCGGCGCTGGTCGACGGGAATTCCCGGGTCGGGGCCTTCCTCCATATCATCCTGCCGCTGGCGCGCAACGGCATCCTGATCACCGGGGTCCTGGTCTTTCTGCAATCATTCGGCGAATACGTTTATTCACGTTCGCTGATCGCCGACAAGGAATTGCAGACGGCTACGGTCGGGCTGTCGACCTTCCTGGGGGCGGATGCCAATGACTGGGTCGGTCTGATGACCTATTCCAGCCTCTATGTCACCCCGATCCTCCTCATCTTCGTTGTTCTGCAACGGCGCATCGTCAGCGGGCTGACTTCCGGCGCGCTGAAGTAATACCCGCAAGGGCCGGAGCCTGCGCGGCTTCGCCGCCATCATATGACAGCGCGCTTTCGCGCGCGTGGCGTTTGAACGTAACGGTCATTTCCAACGGCCGTTGGTATGAGGGGCCCTCGATGTTCCAGATCGAAATCGAACATTTGAACAAGAGCTATGGCCACGCGCGGGTGCTCAAGGACATCAGCCTGCAGGTTCCGCTTGGCGCGTTCGTCGCCCTGGTCGGACCGTCGGGCTGTGGCAAGTCGACCTTGCTGCGCACCATCGCCGGGTTGGAGAAGATCACCAGCGGCACGCTGAAAATCGCCGGCGTGGTGGTCAACGACAAGCCGCCGCGGGAACGCGACGTCGCGATGGTCTTTCAGTCCTACGCGCTCTATCCGCATATGACGGTCGAAGACAATATGACCTACGCGCTGCGCTTGCGGCACCGTCCCAAGCGGGAAATTGCCGAGCGTGTCGCCGACGTCGCCGAGATCCTGGGTCTGGGCCTGCTGTTGGGACGGACGCCGCGGGCCCTGTCGGGCGGCCAGCGCCAGCGCGTCGCAATGGGGCGGGCGATCATCCGCGATCCGAAAGCTTTTCTATTTGATGAACCGCTGTCCAACCTGGACGCGTCGCTGCGGGTCAAGATGCGCGGCGAGATCCGCAAATTGCACCAGCGGCTCGGTGCGACCTCGGTCTATGTCACCCACGACCAGATCGAGGCGATGACGATGGCCGATATGGTCGTGGTGTTGCGCGATGGCGCGATCGAGCAGGTTGGGGCGCCGCTGACGCTGTACCAGCAGCCGGTCAATCGCTTCGTGGCCGGGTTCATCGGGTCCCCGGCCATGAATTTTGTCCCGGCGATCCTGGTCGATGACGGCAACAGCCTGTTGCTTGGCGGTGACGCCGCCTGCCGCTTGCGTCTGGGCCAACGCCGGGCGCCCGGACGCGCGGTCCTCGCGGGATTGCGCCCTGAGCATCTGACCCTGGGCGGTGTCGGCAAGGCCCAGACCTTTGCGGCGCGGGTCGAATCGGTTGAAGGAACCGGCAGCATGACCTTCATCGAGATGTCGATTGCCCACGGGGCCACCGCCGGAGCGGGCGACGCCGTCATGCTGACCTTGGCGCAAAGCGGGATCAGTACGGTTCGGCCCGGGGACAGGGTGACGGTGGGGATCGATCCCGCGGACATCTATGTTTTCGACCCCGACAGTGGCCTGGCGCTTCAGGCCGACCCGGCTCCCTGAAACCGCAGTTTCTCGAGCCCGCTATTGACAACAAGACCCGGAATCGCGCGGACGCGATTTCAAGGGGCCCCGCGTACTGCCGGCCCCCGGCCCAAAGACGATCGCGAAGGGATCATCACCATGAAGTTCTGCGATGGCAATTGGCTGGTGCCTGAGAATCTTGAGCTGTGGCACCCGATCCATGTGCACCGGGTCGAGATCCGGGGCAACGAACTGCTGATCCATGCCGCATCGCGCGATGCCCGCAATCGTGCCGATCAGCTCAACATGCTGCTGTTCACGGTCCGCGTGTTCTCGCCAGCGCCCGGCGTGGCCGGGATCCGGATCGAGCATTTTCAGGGGGGGCGTGATGATGGTCCCGCGTTCGAGCTGGTTGCGGATCCGGCGACGGCGCCCACGATCACCAATGATGCCACCGAGGCCCGTCTGACCACCGGTGGCCTGACCGTGCGGATTGACAAGGAGGGGCCGTGGCGACTCGACATCCTGCGCGACGGCCGGCGGCTGACGGGTAGCGGCTTCAAAGCCGGCGGCTATGCGGTCGAGCGCGACAGTCGGATCCCCCATCTGTTCGAGCGGCTCGACCTCGGCGTCGGCGATCAGGTCTATGGTCTGGGGGAACGCTTTACCGCGTTCGTCAAGAATGGCCAGAGTATCGACATCTGGAACCGGGACGGCGGTACCAGCACCGAACAGGCCTACAAGAATATTCCATTTTTCCTGACCAATCGCGGTTGGGGCGTATTCGTCAACCATCCGGGCAAGGTTTCGTTTGAAATCGGATCGGAACGGGTCTCCAAGGTCCAATTCAGCGTTCCCGGTGAATGTCTGGAATATTATGTCATCGATGGCCCGCACCCCAAGCAGGTGTTGGATCGCTACACCCGGCTGACCGGGCGTCCCGGATTGCCGGCACCCTGGTCCTTCGGCTTGTGGCTGACCACCTCGTTCACCACCGCCTATGACGAGGCCACGGTCAATCGCTTCGTCGACGGCATGCGGGAACGCGACATCCCGCTTCATGTGTTTCATTTCGACTGCTTCTGGATGCGCGGCCTGCACTGGTGCGACTTCGAGTGGGATCCCGAGGCCTTTCCCGACCCCGAAGGCATGCTGGCGCGGCTCAAGGCCAAGGGCTTGAAGATCTGCGTCTGGATCAATCCCTATATCGCGCAACAATCGTCGCTGTTTCGTGACGGCGTCGACCACGGCTATTTCCTGAAGCGGCCCGACGGCTCGGTGTGGCAGTGGGATCTCTGGCAGGCCGGGCAGGCGATCGTCGACTTCACCAACCCGGCGGCGCGGCTCTGGTATGCCGGCCATCTGCAGCGCCTGCTGGCGATGGGCGTCGATTGCTTCAAAACCGATTTTGGCGAACGCATCCCCACCGATGTCGTCTATTTCGACGGTGCCGACCCGGTGCGAATGCACAACTATTACGCTTATCTCTACAACAAGGTGGTTTTCGACGTGCTGGAGCAGGCGCGTGGCGCGGGGCAGGCGGTTCTGTTTGCTCGTTCGGCCACGGTTGGCAGCCAGAAGCTCCCGGTCCACTGGGGCGGCGATTGCTATTCCGATTTCGAATCCATGGCGGAAAGCCTGCGCGGCGGCCTGTCGCTGGGGCTGGCGGGCTTCGGGTTCTGGAGCCACGATATCGGCGGCTTTGAAAACACCTCGGAGGCTATTGTCTACAAGCGCTGGTGCGCCTTTGGCTTGCTGTCGAGTCACAGCCGGCTGCATGGCAGCAAGAGCTACCGCGTGCCCTGGCTGTTTGATGAGGAGGCGGTCGATGTCCTGCGCTTCTTTACCAAACTCAAATGCCGGCTGATGCCCTACCTGTTTGCCACCGCCTGTGCGGCGGCACGGACCGGCGTGCCGATGATGCGGGCCATGTTCCTGGAATTCCCCGACGATCCGGGCTGCGAACCGCTCGACCGGCAATATATGCTGGGGGACTCGCTGCTCGTGGCCCCGGTGTTCAGTGCCGACGGCACGGTCCTGGTCTATCTGCCCCCCGGGCGCTGGACCCATCTGCTGAGTGGAGCGCCTGTCAATGGCGGCGGTTGGCGGCGTGAGCAGCACGATGTCATGAGCCTGCCGCTCTATGCCCGGCCGGGCAGTCTGATCGCCTGGGGATGCCAGGACGACCGCCCGGACTATGACTATGCCGAGGGGGCGACGTTCACGCTGTACGAACTGGATGATGGCGGGCAGGCGGTGGCGGCGATCTTCGACCCCAAGGGCGATGAGGTTGTGACGCTGACGGTGACGCGTCAGGATCAGTTGCTGACGATCTCGGTCTTGCCGTCGGCTCGGCCCTGGACGTTGCTGCTGCGCAATGTCGGCCCTGTCGCGGCAACCGCCGGCGCCGTGTCAGCCGTTGCGACCGCCGAAGGGGCGTTGCTGCACGGGACCGGCAGCGCCCAGGTCACTCGGGGGCATTGACCATTTTGCGGTCGACCGCCTCCAGCAGCGCGGCAATCACCGGGTCGATCCAGTAGCGCGATTTCCGCCGCTCATCGCGCGCGATCGCGATGACCCGGACGATCAGCGGATGCGGCGGGCTCGTGACCGTCGCTTTCGCGACCAGGGTTTCGATCGCCTTGAATGTCGTCAGGTCCAGCGCGGAAATCGGGATGGGTTGGCTCAGGGCTTCTGCCAGGTCGGCGATCTGAAGCAGCGCCGGCAACGGGCCATCGAGACCCCCGGCGATCCGGGTGAACATCCGGTTCAGATGGTCACCCAGCCGGCTGGGCCATGGTGTCGCTGACACGGCCAGACCCCGGGCCCGCAACTCGCCGTAGAACGCACCGATCCACTGAGCCGCATAGATCAGCGGCGTCAGCGGAATCCGCGGATTGAGCGCGGCAATCCGTTTGGACAGGCCCGGGATCAGCCGGTCCTCAACCGCGGTCAGCAGCAGCGACATGACGAACCGGATCGGCGCCGCGGTTGCCCGGTGGTGTTCCAGGCCCAGCGCCTGAACGGCGTCGAACCACTCGAAAACCGTGGCGAGCTCGACATCGAGGTCGGTGGCGGTTGTGGTGACCGTCGTGCCATCCGGATCCAACTGACGAATCATCCCGGCGATCAGGCGACGGGTTGCCGCCTCGAAATGGCCGGCCCCGGCCTCGGCGATCTCGGTTATCGGCCAGCCCTGGTACAAGGTGACCAGGTAGGACGGTTCGCGCCGGACATGGAGTCGCGCCAACGCCGCGATCATGGCACCGTCCGGACCGGTTTCAGGCATGGCGCGGACCCGGTCGATCAGGTTCGTGACGCCGACCTGTCCGGTGGGGGCTTGTCCGAGGGGCGGCAGATCCCGTGCCAGCTTCAAACTGGTGAGCAGCCAGCCCAGGTCGGCGGCCTCAAGCGGGGCAATGGCCATGGACCAGCTTCGGGATCGGACCAATTCGCTCCGTTGCCGATTGACCTCGGCGAGCACGGCGGTACGTCGCGAAGGGTCGGCAAGCAGCGCTTCGAGGGCCGTGATCGACGCCTGACGCAAATCTTCGGCCCAAATCCGGCCGTCAAGAGAGGCCAGAACGTCTTCGACCAGACGGCTTTCGGCCTGTTGGGATACCGCGGTCTGGATCCGTTTGGCCCGGGCCAGAAGCGGTCCGTCCGGGACTGCGGCCAGCGTCTGCCACCAGGCGCTGATATCGATCTCGTGGATATGCGCCGCGAGCCGTCGTTCCAGGGTCAGCGTTTCGGGGTCGCGGGCCATCACCGATTCAAACCATTGGGTCCACAACCGGCGCGCATGGGCGGTCCGGCGTCCGTTCAGGGTGCGGATCAGGGCCCGCGACACGGTTTCGGTGGCGGCGTCGTCTTTGATCGCGCCATGCTCAATGACACGTAGCAGCTCAAGCTGACGCGCACGCGTCAGCTCTGCCGACAATCTGGTCACCTGATCCAGGACCGACTCAGCCATAGCGTTTCGCTCACTGCGGTGATCAACTGTAAATTGTAGCTCGACGACGCCGTTTATACTTTTACCCCAAAGCGGGTTAAGAATGCGTTGCTTTGCACTGCGCGGTGCAGGCAATTACGCCAGCGTGTCGGAATTGACACGAAAACCGGGACCGGGCCCTGCAAAAACCGACAGCACCGCCGTCGCTGTCATGGAACGTAACAAGAGTTGACTTGGATCCTGCGGCGCCGTCGTGCCAGAACGGGGGCGGGGCAGGTTGTTGCTTCTACGGTTTAGGGGTTCACCGAACATGTGCGGCATTATCGGTATCATCGGCACGAAACCCGTCGCTCCATCACTGGTTGACGGGCTGCGGCGGCTGGAATATCGCGGCTATGACAGCACCGGAATTGCGACCCTGGTCAATGGCCAGATCGCCCGGCGCCGGGCCGAGGGCAAGCTGGTCAACCTGGAACGCCAGTTGGCCGAGGCGCCGCTGGACGGCGTGATCGGGATCGGCCACACCCGTTGGGCGACCCATGGTGGACCGACCGAGCGCAACGCCCATCCGCACGCCACACGGCGGGTTGCGGTGGTGCATAACGGCATCATCGAAAATTATCAGCAATTGAAGACGGAGCTGGTGGCGTCGGGCGCGGTGTTCGAAACCGACACCGACACCGAGGTGATTCCCCATCTGGTGAGCTATTACCTCGATCGGGGGTTGGGGCCGGTGGCGGCGACGGCGGCGACGCTGAAGCGCCTGGAGGGTGCGTTCGCGCTTGCCCTGATTTTTGCCGATGACCCGGACCTGATGATCGGCGCCCGCCGGGGGACCCCGCTGGCGGTCGGCTACGGCCAGGGCGAGATGTTCCTGGCCTCGGATGCGTTCGCGATGGCACCGCTGAGCAACCGCCTCAGCTATCTCGAGGATGGCGACTGGGTTGAGGTCCGGCGGAGCGGCGTGATCTTCCACGATGCCACGGACGCCGTGATCACGCGACCAATCAGCATCAGTTCAATTTCCGGGGCGATGGTCGGCAAGGGTGAATATCGCCATTTCATGCTCAAGGAGATTTTCGAGCAGCCACAGGTGATCGCCCAGACGCTGAACGCCTTTGTGCACCCCTCGACGGGACGCATCACGCTGCCGGCGCTGCCGTTCGACCTGGCCGCCGTGCCCCGGATTACGATCGTCGCCTGCGGCACCGCATTCTACGCCGGCATGGTCGCGAAATACTGGTTCGAACAGATCGCGCGGGTCCCGGTCGAGCTGGATGTCGGGTCCGAATTCCGCTATCGCGAAGCGCCGATGCCGGCGGGCGGGGTGGCGTTGTTCATCTCGCAATCGGGGGAAACGCTGGACACGCTGGAGGCGCTGCGCTACGCCCGGCGCCAGGACCAGCATATCCTGTCGGTCGTCAATGTCGTCGAGAGCACGATCGCGCGGGAATCCGACGCGGTGTTCTACACCCTGGCCGGCCCGGAAATCGGGGTCGCCTCGACCAAGGCTTTCACGACGCAGCTGGCGGTTCTGGCCTGTCTGGCGATCGCGATGGGGCGGGCCAACGGAGCGATCGATCACGACCGGGAGGCGACGTTGTCGGCAGCCTTGCGTGAGGTGCCGGCCCGCGCTGCCGAGGTGCTGCGCCATGACGCCCTGATTGGACGTCTGGCCCGCGAACTGGCGGATGCCCGGGATGCGCTCTATATCGGCCGCGGCAGCACCTATCCGATCGCCCTGGAAGGGGCGCTGAAACTGAAGGAAATCAGCTATATCCATGCCGAGGGCTATGCCGCCGGGGAAATGAAGCATGGCCCGATCTCGCTGATCGACGATGCGGTACCGGTGATCGCGTTGGCCCCGCCCGGCGCCCTGTTCGACAAGGTGGCCTCGAATGTGCAGGAGGTTGCGGCGCGCAGCGGCAAGGTCCTGCTGCTTTCGGATGCCGCCGGGATCGAACGGCTGGGTGACAAGGTGCGCTGGTCGATCGACCTGCCGCGTGTCGACCCGTTCGTCGCGCCGATCCTCTATGCCATCCCGGTGCAATTGCTGGCCTATCACACCGCGGTGTTGAAGGGCACCGATGTCGATCAGCCGCGCAACCTGGCCAAGAGCGTCACCGTCGAGTAAGGGGCGCGGCGGTTATTGTCATCGGTGTGCGGCGACGTTCCTGCGTCATCCTGGGCAAGCCCGGGTTCGGCCGGCGGCGGTGAGCCCTCGCAAGAGGGAGCCGCCCCGGCGGCGACGGGGAGCCACCGTCACGCCCGCGAACGCGCATAGGCGCTAGGATAAGCGTTGCTTTTCGCTAACCAGCCATTTCAAGCGCCTTTTTCGTCACTCCCGCGACTGCGGGGGCCCAGTGCCACGTGCTCAGAACCTCCGCTTGGAACCACTGAGGTTGCGGCTCTGGATGCCCGCGGTCGCGGGCATGACGGTGGTGAGGTTTATCTTAGCGCCTATGCGCGAACGCGGGCATCGAGACATGATTTTATCGCCATGCCATTCAAATCGCGCTTGCCAAATCGGTTTGTGTGAAGTCATGCCCGACCAACAGCAGAGGACGACCCCGTTCCTTGGCGAGTTCGTAGGAAAAGCAGTCGCCGAAGTTCAGCGCGGCAGGATGAACGCCCTTGCCCCATTGCTGGTTTTCCCGACAAGGCGGATCAACCGGGCGATGTGGGCGGTCGCTCCGGGGAGAAAGCGGAACAGCCGCGTCGGGCGGCTGAAGGTGCTGTTCGTTCTGGCAAAGTGGCTGGCAACGATATCTTGTTGGCCAGCCGTTCTCATTTTGGCTGTCGGCCCGCGGGCTGCCGCCCGCACCCGCTCGGGGTGAACCCCGAACCGCCTCTGTTTTGACAAAAGCAAAGGGGTCTGGGGCATTGTCCCCGTTGGGTTTGGGCGAAAGCCCAACGCTGCGTCGCCAAAATGAGAAACGCTGTTTGTTGGCGGAGGATCGTGCGGACAGGTGCCTTTGCGCGTAGGATACCAGAGCCCTCTTTGAAAACAGCATGGTTGCGAGCGTAAATGTCCGAATTCGGATTCATCGTCGCTTCGACGCTGTCGTCACCATTGGATTTGTCGCCGGGGTGGCGATCCCGATGTTCCCCGGGGCACGACGCTTGAGGTGCCCCCCTGTTCCTCTGACTGGAGAAACGATGTCATGGGTCTTTTCAACAATCTGTTTGGTCGGGGCGACAGCGATCAGGGCAAACCCGACGCTGACGCCAAGACGCCGGCACCCCGCGATGGTTCGCTCCGCCTGTCGGAAAAGGCGATTTTCCTCGGTTTGACCGCGGCGACCAAGGAACAGGCGATCCGCTTCGCCGGGGAGCAACTGGTCAAGGCCGGCTGCGTGACGCCGGCCTATATCGATGCCATGCTGACGCGCGAGAACAAGGTCTCGACCTATCTAGGGCAGTCGCTGGCGATGCCGCACGGCACCAACGAAGCCAAAAGCGAGGTGCTGCGCACCGGAATTGTGGTTTGCCAGTACCCGGATGGTGTCCAGTTCGGCAAGGGCAGCGACGAAATCGCCCGTCTCGTGATCGGCGTCGCGGCGCAGGGCAACGATCACATCGGGATCATCTCCCGCCTCGCGGAAGCGCTCGAGGATGACCGGACGGTCAACCGTCTGGCGACAACCCGCAATGTCCGTGATTTTCTGAGTGTGCTGAACCCCGGCTGAGCGGCGATGGCGAAGGTCGGTGCGGCCGGGACGGCCTTGCAACGGGCATAGGGTTGCGGTCGGGCGCAGCCATGCCCTGTCACCGCGGTCTTCGCACCGCACCAGGAATGAACAGGCACTGCGTGCGGGGCGGGTCACCGCATGACGGCCCGAAAAGCAGGGCCTCTCTGCCTTTATAGACGCTCGTCTCGCTTGACAGATGTTGGGCGACGGTTATGACTAACTTCCCTTTCTTTGATTTAGGCGCTGTTCGGGAGCCCACCTATGACACAAGCATTTGTTTTTCCCGGTCAGGGCAGCCAGGCCGTCGGCATGGGCCGCGAACTGGCGGAAGCATTTTCAATTGCACGCTTTACATTCCAAGAGGTCGATGAGGCGCTGAAGCAGAATTTGTCCCGCCTGATGTTCGAGGGTCCGGAGTCGGACCTGCTCTTGACCGAAAACGCGCAACCGGCGCTGATGGCTGTCAGCCTGGCGGTGGTTCGCGTGCTGGCCGAGCAGGGCGGCATCCATGTGGCTGAACGCGCCGCGTTCGTCGCCGGCCATTCGCTTGGCGAATATTCGGCCCTGGCCGCAGCGGGTTCCTTGACGCTGGGTGATGCCTCGCGGCTGCTGAAGATCCGCGGCCAGGCGATGCAGAAGGCCGTGCCGGTCGGCAAGGGCGCGATGGCGGCGTTGCTGGGGGTCGATCTCGCGACGGCGCAGGCGATTGCCGCCGAGGCGGCGCAGGGCGAGGTCTGCACCGCCGGCAATGATAATTCGCCCGGCCAGGTCGTGGTCAGCGGCCATCGCGAGGCGATCGAACGCGCCTTGTCGATTGCGGCACAGCGTGGCGCCAAACGCAGCGTGATGCTTTCGGTCAGCGCCCCTTTCCATTGCGCCCTGATGGCGCCGGCCGCCGCGGTGATGGAAAAGGCGTTGGAGGAGGTCACGGTGGCCCCGCCAACGGTGCCGCTGGTGGCCAATATTTCCGCAAGCGCCGTGCGCGACCCCGTTGAGATCAAACGCCTGCTGGTTGAGCAGGTGACGGGACTGGTGCGCTGGCATGAGAGCGTGCTCTATCTCAAGGCCCAGGGCGTCGACAGTCTGATCGAGCTGGGCGCGGGCAAGGTTCTGTCGGGCCTGACGCGGCGAATCGATCGCGACCTCAAGGCGGTGTCCCTGGGGACGCCGACTGATATCGACGCCTTTCTGACAGCCTGAGCCGACCCGCGCTCGGGCCGAGGATCGTCCGGGACACCAAAGGAATGCGACATGAGGATGGGGCACCGGTTTTGATGTTTGATCTGACGGACAAAATGGCGCTGGTGACCGGCGCATCGGGGGGCCTTGGCGCGGCGATCGCCCGGGCGCTGCACGCGCAGGGAGCGACGGTGGCCTTGTCGGGGACCAAGGTCCCGGCCCTGGAGGCGTTGGCCGGTGCGTTGGGGGAGCGCGTCTTTGTGGCGCCGGGTGATCTGGCGGATGCCGCGGCAACAGAGCAGCTGTTCAAGAATGCCGAGGCCGCCCTGGGCCGTGTCGACATTCTGGTCAACAATGCCGGTTTGACGCGCGACGCGCTGATGTTGCGCCTCAAGGACGAGGATTGGCAGACGGTGCTGGACGTCAATTTGACGGCCGCGTTCCGGCTGTCGCGGGCGGCGCTGCGCGGCATGGTGAAGCGGCGCTGGGGGCGGATCGTCAATATCACGTCGATTGTCGGCGTCACCGGCAATCCTGGTCAGGCCAACTACGCGGCCTCGAAGGCCGGCCTGATCGGCATGTCCAAATCGCTGGCGGCCGAGGTCGCGACCCGCGGGATTACGGTGAATTGCGTGGCCCCGGGCTTCATTGCGACCGCGATGACCGACGCGCTTTCGGCGGAACAGAAGGCAAAACTGACCG
The DNA here is from genome assembly GCA_031291675.1 of Azospirillaceae bacterium. GTDB lineage: Bacteria > Pseudomonadota > Alphaproteobacteria > Azospirillales > Azospirillaceae > JARLIO01. The sequence goes on along the minus strand of JARLIO010000026.1, from coordinate 9,444 downwards.
CGGCGGTTCCGGTCGGTGCGTTGGGCGAGCCGGCGGACATCGCCGCCGGCGTGGTCTATCTGGCGAGTGCCGAGGCCGCTTATGTCACCGGGCAGACCTTGCATATCAATGGCGGAATGGCGATGATTTGACGGTCGGGTCGCGGCGCGATGACCGGGATGGTCGGTGGACTGCCACCAGGATTGCCCTGCCCGGCATTTTACGCTAATTCAGCGCCGGGCAGCCGTGCGCTTTGTGTTCACGGTTGTCGTCAATGGGTGCCCTCGGCCTCGCAGTTCTGGTCAAGCCTGGGAAAGTGTGCTACAGCACGCCACTTTTCCGAGGTTAATCATCGGAACGACGACGCTGTCCAAAGGGTTTTACCCAACCGGGGCAAAATAGAGAGAGAATCGGAAGGTTTTCGAAGATGAGCGACATCGCCGAGCGCGTTAAGAAGATCGTTGTTGAGCATTTGGGCGTCGAAGAGTCCAAAGTCACTGACACCGCCAGTTTCATCGACGATCTGGGCGCCGACAGCCTGGACACGGTCGAGTTGGTGATGGCTTTCGAAGAAGAATTCGGGTGTGAGATTCCGGACGATGCGGCCGAGAAGATTTTGACGGTCAAGGATGCGATCGGCTTCATCAAGGCCAACTCGGCGTCCTGAGCCACGCCGTCGGGAATTCCCGGCCAGGTCGTGAACCTGGCCGGCCGAATATTTTGTCGAATTTGGGTCGGGAAAACAAATGAGACGTGTCGTTGTCACCGGTCTCGGGCTCGTTACGCCACTTGGCGCCGGGGTAAGAAACAACTGGGAACGGTTGACCAACGGCGAATCGGGTATCAAGGCGGTTACGTCATTCGACGTTTCCGATCTGCCGGCCAAGATTGCCGGTCAGGTTCCGCGGGGTACCGATGCGGGCTGTTTTGACGCCGAAGCGATTGTTGGTGTCAAAGATCGACGCAAGATGGATGACTTTATCCTCTATGCCCTCGGCGCCGCCTATGAGGCGGTTCGGGATGCCGGTTGGCAGCCCGAGGACGAGGAGGCCCGCGAACGGACCGGAGTCATGATCGGTTCCGGCATCGGTGGTTTGCAGGTGATTTCCGAAGGGGCGCTCATTCTGGCGGAGAAGGGGCCGCGGCGTTTGTCGCCGTTCTTCATTCCGTCCAGCCTGATCAATCTGGCTTCGGGCCATGTCTCGATCCGCTATGGCTTCAAGGGCCCCAATCATTCCGTGGTGACGGCGTGCTCGACCGGGGCGCATGCCATTGGCGATGCGGCGCGGCTGATCATGTGGGACGATGCCGACGTCATGGTTGCCGGTGGCACCGAGGCGGCGGTTTGCCGATTGGGAATCGCGGGATTTGCCGCGGCCCGCGCCCTGTCGACCGGCTTCAACGACCGGCCCGAACAGGGATCGCGGCCCTGGGACAAGGATCGCGACGGCTTCGTGATGGGCGAAGGTGCCGGCGTTGTTGTCCTTGAGGAAATGGACCATGCCAAGGCGCGCGGCGCCCGGATTTATGGCGAAATCGTCGGTTATGGCCTGTCGGGCGATGCCTATCATATCACCGCGCCGGCGGAAGACGGCAATGGCGGGTTCCGCGCGATGCGCGCGGCGCTGAAACGGGCCGGCATGGCGCCCGAGGATGTCGACTACATCAATGCCCATGGCACCTCGACGCCCCTGGGCGATGAAATCGAACTGGGTGCGGTGCGCCGGTTGTTCGGTGCTGCGATCGCGACCATGTCGATGTCCTCGACCAAATCGGCGATCGGGCACCTGCTGGGCGCGGCGGGAGCGGTCGAGGCCATCTACTCGATTCTGGCGATCAATCACGGCGTTGTGCCGCCGACACTCAATCTGGATTCGCCGTCACCGGCCTGCGCCGGTGTCGATCTCGTTCCCAAGCAGGCGCGGGAACGTCGGGTCCGGGTTGCGCTGTCGAATTCCTTCGGATTTGGCGGAACCAACGCCTCATTGATCTTCAAGGAATTCACCGGGCGGTAGGAAAGGACGGGGGCTCGTGCGTTTGCGAACCGGATGGCTCGTGCTGGCCCTGGTGAGTGCCGCGGTGGTGGCCGCGGGTGCGCTGGCGGTCGATGCGGTCCAGGGCCCGGGGCCGGCAACGGGCGAGGAGACCGTCGTGATCGCCAAGGGCGCAGGGTCTGAGGCCATTGCCCGGATCCTGACCGAACATGGTGTGATCCGGCGGCCGTGGTTGTTCCTGGCCGCGGCAAAACTGACCGGGATCCGTTCCTTGCAGGCCGGGGAATTCCTGTTCCCGGCCCATGCCAGCGTCATCGACGCGATCACGCTGCTGCGTTATGGCAAGCCGGTGGTGCACCGGCTGACGATCCCTGAGGGCCTGACTTCGGCGCAGATTGTCGGCCTGGTTGCGGCGGAGCCGGTGCTGACCGGGGATATCGACCGGGTCCCGGCCAACGGCTCGCTGCTGCCCGAGACCTATTTCTTTTCCTTTGGTGACAGCCGCGAAGCCTTGATCGAGCGCATGCAGACGGCCATGGCCACGGTGCTGACGGCGCTGTGGGCGCAGCGGGAGGCCGATCTGCCGCTGACGACCCCGGAGGCCGCGGTCACTTTGGCGTCGATTGTCGAGAAGGAGACCGCGATCCCGGCGGAACGGCCGCGGATCGCCGGGGTCTTCTTCAACCGGTTACAACAAAACATCAAACTACAGTCCGACCCCACGATCGTGTTCGCCTTGACCGACGGCGGCGGCGTGCTGGGCCGCAGTCTCAGCAAATCGGACATCCATCTGGAGTCGCCCTACAACACTTACGTCGTGTCGGGTCTGCCGCCGGGTCCGATTGCCAATCCGGGCCGGGCCTCACTGCTGGCGGTTCTGCATCCTGACCACCACGATCTGCTCTATTTCGTCGCCGATGGCTCGGGGGGCCATGCCTTTGCCCGGACCTTGGAAGAGCACAACAAGAATGTCGCGCACTGGCACGTGATCCGGCAGTCCCAGGCGCCGGTGCCCGCTGTCGGCCCCGCTGTCGGCCCTGCGGCGCCGCCTCAGGTCGCGTCGCCGGCGGTGGCGCCGGCCCCGGGACCATCAGCCACCGTTCGCTGATTCCGGGAACCGGAACGCGCCGGCCCGGAAGCACGGCCTTGCCCCGGCCTCCGCTTGTCCTTGCCCCCGCTTGTCCTTGACCGCGGCCGCGGGCCCCGATCAAGGACGGAGGGTTGCTGGCGACTAGTTACTTAACGTCCGCAGCGACCTGCATGCGGATGATCTTGTCGGGGGCCGAGACGAGGCCGTTGGACCCCGACCCGCGCTTGATTTTATCGACGAACTCCATGCCCTGGACGACCTTGCCCCAGACCGTGTACTGGCGGTTAAGGGACGGCGCCGGCGCAAAACAGATGAAGAACTGGCTGTCGGCGCTGTTGGGATCCGCCGCGCGCGCCATCGAGACCGTGCCCCGGACATGGGGTTCGGCACTGAACTCTGCCTTCAGTTTGACGCCGGAGCCGCCCGTGCCGTCGCCCTTCGGGTCGCCGGTCTGCGCCATGAAGCCGTCGATGACCCGGTGGAACGGCAAGCCGTCGTAGAATCCAAGGCGCGTGAGTTCCTTGATCCGGGCGACATGGTGGGGCGCCAGGTCGGGCCGCAACTCGATGACGACACGGCCGTCCTTGAGATCGAGGTAGATTGTGTTTTCTGGGTCCAAGGCGAGTGCCTCTCCGCTTGAGAATGCGACGCTCAACAGCGCCGCCAAAATAAGGCTCATAAGCCAACGCATGACCGACGTCCATGTCCTGTGGTTGGAAGTCGGGAAGATAGCGACCGCGGCCTTGCGAGGAAACCGTTGCGACACCGGTTCGGTTGATTAACCGGTGGCTCTTACGGTGATCCCCAAAGGTGTCGGTGCGGTTTGTGTCAGGACCGGTCGTGGAGCATGGCCGGAACCGTCAGCGTCCATCGCATCCCGGGGCCCACCAGATCCGGGCCGTTTAGCGCGACCGTGGCGCCGATCTGTTCGGCCAGTGCCTGGACCAGGCGTAGGCCGAGGCCTGGGGTCGGTCCGGCCTGCGGCGCGCCCCTGAGGCCCTCACCGTCATCGGCGACGACGACGGTGAGGCCGTTGGCCGGGCCCGCGGCGACGCTGATTGTGATCGTGCCACCGCGATCGTCGGCAAAGGCGTATTTGAGCGAATTGGTGACCAACTCGTGGATGATCATCGCGACCGGCATGATCTGGCGCGCGCTCAGCGGCAACGGCGTGGCTGCGATGCGGGTTTGGATCTGCACGCGGGCGTGGGTGGCCATCGACGCGGCGACGTCCCGGCAGAAATCCGTCAGATAGGGGCGGGCATCGATGAGGCCCGACCCGGCCTCCTGGGACAGCATGTCGTGGAGGCTGGCAAAACGCTGGACCCGCGCCGCCATGTCATCGAGGTGGCTGCGGGCAACCGGGTCGGTAACCTCCTGGCTCTGAAGCATCAGGATGCTGCTGACGATCTGCAGATTGTTCTTGATGCGGTGGCTCATCTCCTGGAGCCGCAGGTCCCGGGTCACGACCGCCCGCTCCAGCGCGGCCGTCAGCTCGGATCCTGCCCGATCGGGTGCCGGCGGCCGCGCGGCTTTCCGGCGTCTGTTCTGATGGCGCCGCGCCGCACCCAGCCCGGCCAGGATCACCAGGGGGATGCCGTTGGCGGCCAGGATCGTGGCGATCGCGTCGTGCCACGCGGCCAGTCCCCGGTCCCGGGTGACCCGGGCGACGATCTGGAGTGGCAATCCCGGCACCGGGCGCCGCGCGACGGCCAGCAGCGAACCATCCTCAGCCAAGGGGATCGTCCCGTCTTCGGTTGCGCTGCGATTGGGCGGGGACGATTCCCGAGTGCCCGCCATGGCATCGCGCAGGGCGCCGTCAGCGGCAAGACGGAGCAGCGGCGACGTCGTGCCACGGCCGGACGGCGATCGCGCCAGGACCTGTCCATCGGGCTGGGCGACCAACAGTTCGATGCCGACGGCCGTCAAGGCCCCGCCGTCATCAATGACGCTGTCGAGGATATGCAGAAGAGTGTCCGGATCGCCGGCGCCGGCATCGCGATCGCTGCCAATGCGCAGGCGACCGAGGCGCTCCGCGGCGACCCAACTCAAGGATGCCGCGGTTTGGCCGGCCTCGGACATCCGATAGCGGTACAGCCTTTCAAGAGCGTGGGTCGACAGGGCAGCGCTGGTCGCAACGGCGAGGAGCAGGACAACGACACCAGCCCCCTGAGCGGCGGTCGCATGAAGCTTCGGTGGTCTCAAACTCATCTTCGGCCGCCTGGGTCGCCCGTCCCCCCGGGCGAAGTGATCCTCGCAATGCCCCAAGCGACTATCCTAATCGGGAGCGGTCGGCTAGGCCAATGGTCATATTGCCTCAGTCGTGGCTGCCGGGTCAGGGATAAGGGCAGTGATCGGCCGCGACCTCAACGAAGGACCGTTGACCGGCCGTAATGACGAAGCGGTGCTCGGTCGCGCCGGCGACGATAGATTTTTGCATCGGCAGTTTCCCGGTGACGACGGTTTCCTTGCCGCCCACAGGCAGGAAATGGAGCGTGACCGGGGCCGCGGGGTCAAACCAGCCCTCTTGATTGCCCGCGGCGTTGCGCGCCGAGATGCCCTCGCCGGTGACCGTGATCGCACCATTGGCAAAACCCGCCGAGGCGTTGGCGCCTTTATAGATCGGTGTGCTCAGGACGAAGCGTTTGGTCTCGGTCGCCTGACAGTTCCGCGCATTCTGCGCCTGGCTGATCACGAAGGCCAGGCGGTCGACGGTGACGCCGGCGGTCAGCTTCTCGCTGATCAGGCGTGACAGCCGGACAACGTCGCCCTGGGGAACATCCTGATTGTAGCGGGCGGCGAGATCCTTGAGTTTGGCGTCGGACGCCTGTGCCACCGCCTGCCATTGCAGGGCGACCTTCTCAATCTCGTCATGGCGGCGATTGGCTTCCGTCAGTTCGTCACGAAGGCTGGCGTCGCGATTCTTGAGCTGCTCGATCCCGATCTGATAGGAAAACGCGGCGATCACGCCGATGCAGACGATACCCAGCGCAATCTTGATCGCGCTCGCCCGGATGCGGCTCCGACGACGTCGCTCCGCGGCATACAAACCGAGAGTCATTCTTCTCCGAAAGCCCTTCGTTGAAACAGCCAGCCCCCGGTGAGGGCGGGACGATTAGCTGAGGTTATTGCCCCCGACAGCGGGTCGGTGCAACGTCCGTCGTTGAACATGGTGATGAACGACCCTGGTGGTCTATGGCGAATGATAGTCTCTGTACAAGATCGTTCGCGCGCGTTCCGCTTTTGCGAGAGCATTTTCCGACCAAGTGGGTTCCGGTTGGGCATCGAAAATGCGATAAAACAAAGATCTGGAGCTGCTTCCGATCCAACGTGATCGCAAACAGCTCTAGCGCAAGCGGCTGGGGACGCCAACCGAATAGGGGTCCGGGGTCAGGCCTTGTGCCCCGAGTTCGCCGAGATTCTTCAGCACGATGCGAAACTGGAAGGACGTGCCGGAGCTGGCGTCGGCCAGGGTGCTGTTGGTGCTGCTGAATTCAATCTGGGCGGTCAGACATTCATCGGTATATCCCACATAGGCGCTGTAGTTGCGAGCACCACCGGTTGACGGATCGGGACGCAGATCGCGCTGAAAGGCGAGACCGAGCTGATAGTATTTCGCAAATCCGACAGTCCCGAAACCAGTCAGGAATTCCCTCTTGCTGGCAACACCGCTCGATGGGGTCTGGTCTATATCGAGGAAATTGATCCCGGCGCGGTAATTCGCGGGACCGCCGACGACCGTCACCTCATGACGCTTTGCCGCCAGGGTCTTCGAATCAAAGCGAAAGCTGTAGTTGACATCGAACAATGGTGTCGGTGAAACGCGGACACTGCCGACATAGTCGGATTTATTGCCCTGCAACCCGGATCCATCGGGATAGACGGTGTCCGAAGTCAGGCGATAGCTCTGTCCCAGAAAGACCGAGCTGGAGCCGCCCTCGGAACCATAGAAACCGGCTTGCAGGCCGTAGGTCGTCCAGGTTCCGCTCTCGACCCGGTCGAGACCGGGGAAGCGACTCCAACTGAACAGGTTGCTTTCGTCGAACTCCATATCGGTGCTGTCTTCGTTGGGCATGCCCTTCGGCTGGTGCAGGCGGGGCGACACCGTGATCTGGGCGATCGGCTGGATTGAACTCATGACCGTGCCATATTGGCGTGCCACGGGATATTTGATCGTGACCTGGCCCTGAGGCAGAATCCGCCCCGTCGTCGCCGCCCCCTTGGTGATCGAGGCGTAAGGCGCCACCAGATTGTCGGCGTTATAGCCTTCGGCAAGTACGCGGGCCGCGGTGGTCGTCACCAAACCGGTGTCGGAATAGAAAATGCGCTGCCAGCTTGGCTGGACCGTCACACGCCTGGTATCGGTGGCATCGCTGACGGTGCGGGTCAGCGACATCAAGGTGCTGTCGAGCGCCCAGCGGCCGCCCAGCAGCGAGTTCGGCTCACCCATAAGGTTCCATTGCGCCAGCGGCGCCGCGGTTGGCTCCGCCTGGGTGACGCCGGTTCGCAAGTCCTGGAAGTTGATCGCGCTGAGCTTGAAATAATCGCGGCCGGAGAACTGCTCAAGATAGAGATCGCTTTCGAGCAACTGGGAGCCCGAAATGTGGTAGCGCTCCATAAAGGTCGAGTCGCTGGCGCGATTGACGTCAAAGCCCCAACGCCATTCGTCATTGATGTCGAACTCGCCGGTGCCGGTAATATAGCCGCGCACCGTCTCCGGCCGGGTCGACGAATTGTCGGTTGTTCCCGTTTCGCGCTTGGCATAGACCATCGCGCCATCGAACTTGATCTTGCCGCTTTCGAAACGCTGGCGATACTGGGCGCCCAGATAGGGACCGTCATTGGTACTCGCCCCGACATCGACCGTGACATCCTTGTCGTCGGAAATCGGGTAGTAATAAGGAAAAATCGCGTAGGCGCCGATATTGCTGTTGTCGCCAAACCGTGGCGGCAGCAATCCGGCGCGCCGATCCACGGTCGGGTCGGGCGTCGACAGGAACGGCGTGTAGAACACCGGAAATCCCGCGAGCTCAACGGTGGCATCGTGGTAGTAGATCTGATGCTCTTCATTGTCCTGGGTGACCCGAACCGCCTTGATCTGCCAGATCGGCGGGCGGGTCGGATCTTCGGCGCACAGATTGCACGGCGAGTAGACGGCCCGGCTCATGCGCAGAAACCGCCCCTGGTCGGTCCGCTCACCCTCATTGGCGGCGACGCGGGCATTGTCGACTGTCAGGGTCCGGAGGTTTTGCACGAACCCCTCGGACATATCTTTCGTCAACTCGGTGTAATCGGCAAACATGACGTCGCCGCTGGGCTCCAGCATCCGGACATTGCCGGTCGCGGTGACGACATTGGTCTTCTTGTTGAACGTGACGCTGTTGGCCAGCAGGATCCGTTCACCCTGGGATAATTCGACATTGCCCTCGGCCGTGACCAGACCGGCGGTATCGTCGAAGGTCACGGTGTCGGCGTTGAGCAGCGTCGGCTCGCTATGCTCCGTCGTCGGCGTGGGGGCCGGCGTCGAGGCCGTCGGGCTGTTCTGGGCGTGTCCTGGGCCGGCCATGGTGCAGGCCAGGGCAACCGCGGCAACACCAAAGAGCGATTTTGATCGAACCGTCACCGGCGGCACTCGCGGTTGCTGGGGGCGCGACACGCCAGGGACGTGTCACAGGGTATGCGATTCCGGACCGGTCCGCGACACCCCCCAAGGCCCGGTGCACGCGCGGTACACAAGCCCTCGCGCGATGACGCGGTCGGCGAAAAAAGCGAGCCGGAAGGCGCGGTTACAGCGCATCGGGCCCCAAGGTGAAGGCAAAGGAACAAACGCATGGGCGCACCTTTCACCGATGACCCTGTTCAAGTCAATCACCGCCGACACCGGGCCAACGTTTTTCACAACGCGCGTGCTCGCGGGCGATACGGCCGGACGAGGGGGCGATTGGGCTCAGGTGAAGGCTTTGAACGTGATCAGCGTAAAGGTGTCGCGAACGCCGCGCAGCGTCTGGACGCGCTCGGTGACGAAGCGACCAATATCGTCGCCATTATCGAGGTAGAACTTCATCAGAAGGTCGTATTGGCCGGAGGTGGAATAGACCTCGGAAACCTGCTCGATCTGCTCGACGGCCGCGTCAGCGACATCATAGGCGCTGCCCAGATCGGTCTTGACCATGACGAAAATGGTCTGCATCGCAGCACTTCCTTGCTGTTACCGCGTGGGGGGGTGCACGAAGGGTTTTACCCGGTGTGATCACGGCGGGGGGGGGGGGGGGGGGGGGGGGGGGGGGGGGGGGGGGGGGGGGGGGGGGGGGGGGGGGGGGGGGGGGGGGGGGGGGGGGGGGGGGGGGGGGGGGGGGGGGGGGGGGGGGGGGGGGGGGGGGG
>JARLIO010000025.1 GCA_031291675.1 Azospirillaceae bacterium | reverse complement strand
GACCAGCCGGGGCTTCAGCACCATCGCGCCGGCCTTGAGGCCGTCGCCGAGCAGCTTCTGGATGTCCTCGGCTTCCTTCGCCGACTGGGGGTTGCCGGGCGCATAGACGATGCCCAGCACCACCTCCCCGGTTGGCGCTTTTTCCATAAAGCCCAGCGCCCGGGCCATGACCTGGAGGTCTTTGGGCGTAACGTCGGCCTGGGCATGGGCCAGCGGGACCAGGATCGTCCCAAGGGCCAGCGAGGTCATAGCCAAGACTTTCATGTTCGGGTGTTCCTAAACAATGTCGGCATGGTCGAAATCGGGGCCGGGGGAGACGTTCCCGATGGAAATCGGTTTGCGCGCGATCTGGATTTATCATCAAGACGTCGTGTTCCTATCAATCTAATAAACGAGAAAAATATTAATCAAGGATAAATTTTGATAACAAAAAATCGCACCATGTTTTAAAATATGCAGAATTTCCGTTTGAAATTATCATTCCGCTTCGTGGATAATACATTTCAATATTTATTTACCGTTAGTATAGCGATGTTAACGAAGTGCGATATTATATAATATAAATTAGTTAATAATTATTACCTAAAAATGAGTACGAGAGAGAATGAACAAAGATGTTAATATAACGTGCTATTTAAAGTTGAAATGATTTTAACCTGCAATGGTCTATAGCAACAAATATTATTGAACGATAATAGACAACACATTATCATGAATACATGATTTGTTGTCATGATCCATGAATGAGATAACATGATATCTTCAAAATATATAATAATGTTCGATGACAATGATGGGTTGTTAATCGTCGAATTTTGAGGATATTTCATCAGCAATGTCCGATCCGTTCGCGGCAATGGGCGTGGTGCCCACGGAAAGCGGGGTCAAAGCCACTGGAGTGCCCCGATACGGTCGACTATTGCGGGCGGTCGGGGGGCCAAACCGACCGTCTTCGGGACCACGGGCTGCGGGGCGTTGCGAGTGAGAGCTGAATCCGATTGACGAATCGCAACGCTGCGGCGACCTTATCCCAATCCGCTTTGCTCGTGACCGATCAAAGCGAAGCCTCAGGCGCCGGCGCGGTCGCCGTCGCGACCGGGACCAGCCCGCCCTGAGTCAAGTTCGTGGCGGGCTGGTCTTAGGGGCGATCATGATCCAAGGGGTTCGCGCTTTCGCTCGATCCCGGCAATCGCGTGCGCGACAACCCGATCACGGGGAAGAATTTTGCAGGCCTTTGTCGCGTCGAAACCCTTGATGATCGGTCAATTCACGATTTTCACCAGCCGCGGAACCGTGGCCAGCGCGCCAGCGCGCCGCCGTCGCCGGGCAGCACGGCATACTCGTCGAATTGTGCCGCGGTGGCGCAGGCATGGTTGGGCAGAATGCGCAGCCGCGTGCCGATTGGCAGCGCGGGCAGCGTCGCACCGGGTCGCGCCGCAATGACGCCGTGCTCCTGATTGGCCTGGGCGACAATGATATCGGGCAGGATTTGGCCGTCGCGGTCGCAGACCATGCCGTAGCCCTGGTCGACTGCCTGGGACTGCGTGCCACGGTCGCGCGACAAGGCCATCCAGCCGGCATCGACGATGATCCAGCCGCGCTCCGCCTGGTGGCCAATGACCGTGGTCAGAACCGACACGGCGATGTCTTGCGCGGTGCAGACGCCGATACCGGCCATCACCAGATCGAAGAACATGAACACCCCGGCCCGGACCTCGGTCACCCCGGTCAGGTCACGCGCAAAATGGGCCGTCGGCGTGGAACCGACACTGACGACGGGGCAGGGCAGCCCGGCGGCGCGGAGCTGTTGTGCGGCGCGGACGGCCGCGGCGCGCTCGATCTCGGCGAAGTCCGCCAGCGCCGCGGCGCCGACCGCGTTATAGCTCTCGCCGGCATGGGTGATGACGCCCCTCAGCATCGCGCCGCCCGCATCCAGGATCCGGCCGATGGCAACGATCGCCGGATCGTCGGGGTGCAGGCCCGAACGATGACCGTCGCAGTCGATTTCGATCAGCACCGGGATCGCGTCACCGGTTCGCCGCGCTGCCGCTACCACGGCTTCAGCCTGGACGGTCGTGTCGAGGATGATGCTGAGATCGCACCCCGCCGCGCGCAGCGCCAGCACGCGCGCCAGCTTGTCGGGCGCGATGCCTACGGCATAGAGGATGTCGCGGACACCGGCGCCGGCGAACATCTCGGCTTCGCGCAGGGTGGAAACCGTCGCCGGACCGTTGCCATCGCTCAGCACGCGGCGCGCGACCTCGATCGATTTGGCGGATTTGAGATGCGGACGCAGTGTCACCGCCAGCGGCGCCAGATGGGTGCGCAGCCGGCTGACATTGCGCGCCAGGATCGCCTCATCCAGCACGAGGGCCGGGGTCGGGAGGGTGGCAAGAGGCGAGGGGACGGTCATGTCAGGCTCCGGGATTCAAGAACGCGTTCTGGCGGGCAATCGGGTCGAGGATGGCATTGGCGATCAGCAATTGCAGCAGGAGGCGGCATTTCTGCGGGCTGTACGTGCCACCGGCCAGGAAGCCCAGGGCCTCGTCGTCGACCTCGGTGTCACGGGCCACGGCGCCGGCATCGATCCGGCTGGCACGGACGACCGCGACGCCGCGATGCGCCGCCCGGCCGAGCCGATCCAGCACCGCCCGTGGCGCATTGCCGTGGCCGACGCCGGCCAGCACCACGCCGGCGACGTCGCTGGCCAGGATCGCGTCGACGATCGCCAGGTCCATGTCGGCATGGATGTGCAGGATGGCGACGATCGGCCAGTCCGGCGGCGGCGGAAGACGGTAGGCTGCCGTGGCGCGTGGCGTTGTCGCCGGGGCGAAGAAATGCAACGACGACGGGGTGACGGCCCCGACCGGACCGCCGGGAAAAGCGCGAAACGCATCGGTGCCGTTCGTGCCGGCTTTATAGACGCTGCGCGCCTCGAACACCGCATCGCCCATTACGACCAGCACGCCGCGGCCATAAGCCTCGACGGCGGCCGCGACGCCGATCGCATTGGCGAGATTGCGCGGTCCATCGGCACCCAGCGCGTTCGCCGGCCGCATCGCGCCGACCAGCACGACCGGGCGCGTTGGCGGTAGCGTCAGGTCGAGGAGGAAGGCGGTTTCCTCCGCGGTGTCGGTGCCATGGGTGATGACGATGCCGTCCGCCCGATCCTGTGCGAACGCCGCCGCGATTTCGGCATGGAGCCGGGCCCAGATCCGGCGGTCCATGTCCTGCGAACCGACCGTGGCAATCGCGATTCCGGCCAGATCGACATCGCCGGTGCCGCTGTCGGCGGCCTCGAGAAGGGTATCAATTCCGACCTGTCCGGAAACATAGCGCGCGCCGGCCGCCGAGGCGGCCTGGCCGGCGATCGTGCCGCCGGTCGAGAGGACGAGGATGCGCGGGCGTGGCTGTGTCATGATCGGGTCTCCGACGGAAAGAAGGTTGGTGCGGCCCGGTCCAGGCTCAGGCGACGCGAAGGCCGCGGCGCCAGACGCCGCGAACCACTTTGACGGTCCCGGCATCATGGACGCGGACCAGATCGGCCTGCCAGCCCGGCGCAATGGTGCCGCGGTCGCTGAGACCGGCGACCGCGGCAGGCTGGCGGCTGACGGTCGCGACCGCGGCGGGCAAGGGCAGCGCCGATGGACCCTGATGCAGCAGGAAGGCGGACTGGAGCAGGCTGAGCGGAACATAGTCGGATGACAGAAGGTCGAGACAACCCAGGGCGACCAGATCGGCGGCGGCAACATTGCCGGAATGGGATCCGCCGCGGACCAGATTGGGGGCGCCCATCAACACGGGGATTCCGGCCGCGTGGGCGGCCTGTGCCGCCGCGATTGTCGTCGGAAACTCGGAAAATCGGGCGCCCAGGGCGATGGCCTCGAAAACATGCTCGGCGGTCGCGTCATCATGGCTGGCCAGCACCAGCCCGCGCTGCCGGGAGCCGGCGGCGATGGCTTCGCGGTTGCCGGCGCTATGGCGGTTCGCGGTTTCGGTTTGCTGGAGCACGAACTCGGCCATCTGGCGGTCGGTGAAGCCATATTTTCCCTGATAATACTCGTAATATTTCTCGATCTGGCCGAACTGGCGCTGACCGGGGGTGTGATCCATCACCGAGACGATGCCGACCAGGCTGTGATCGGCAAAGGTTTCGAAGATCTCCCGGGCATCGGGTTGGGATACCTCGCAGCGCAGATGCAGGCGGTGGTCGGCGCGCAGATGGCCGGATGCGACCATGGCTTCCAGCCCGGCCACGACAGGACCCAGCGTGGCGCGACGATCGGAAGTGTCGATCACGTCGCCCAGCGCGACGGCATCGAACACGGTGGTGATGCCGGCGGTCGCCATCTGGGCATCATGGGCCAGCACCGCCGCCGGGATCGACCAGACGACGCCGGGACGGGGAATGACATGAAGCTCAAGATTGTCGGTGTGCAACTCGATCAGGCCTGGCAGCAGATAGTCGCCGTCACAATCGATCGCTCCGGCGACCCGGCTGCGGCCGGGTTCAACGTCGATGATGAGGTCATCCTGGACGGTGACGGTGCCGGACCAGACGGCGTCGGCGGTCACGATCATGGCGTTGGTGAACACGGTTTGGATCATCGGTCTGCTCCGGGGCCCCAGCGTGCGCTGCTCGGACGACACGGTGACGGGACGGCGTGGCGCGGTAAAGCGGAAAGATGACACCTCACACAACGGGCTTTCAGGATAACGTGCGATTTCTGCGCCAACGCCGGGACGAGACCTTTATCGCGGTCGAACGGCGGCGGGGTCGATCCCCGATCCTCGGGTCGCCCTCTTGAAATGACGAACGGTCAGTTCCATTTTGGGGCCATGCAAACGCCGAAACTCATCCCCTCTGTGGACCATCCGGGACCCGGTCGTCCCCGTGAATTCGACATCGACGAAGCCGTGCGCGATGCGATCGAGGTGTTCCGTCAGCATGGCTATCACGGTACGTCGGTTCAGGATCTGACTGAAGGCACGGGACTGGCCCGCGGCAGTCTCTACAAGGCCTTTCACGACAAACGGTCTTTGTTCCTGGCCGCACTCGACCATTATACCGCGGCGTCGCTGCAGCGGGTCGGCGATAGCCTGGCGCAGCCCGGCCCGGCACGCGCGGCGATCCGTAACGCGCTGATGGGCTATGCACGGCGGGCCGCGGCCGCGAAGGGGCAACAGGGCTGTCTCGTCACCGCGGCCGCGATGGAGATGATGCCTGAGGACGTCGAGGTCAGTGCCCTGATCACGCGGATGTTCCGACGGATCCAGGATCTGTTCGCCGCTGCCGTGATCCGCGGTCAGGCATCGGGAGAGATTCCGCGGCACTATGATGAACGGGCGATCGCCCGTGTTCTGCTGTGCACGGTCCAGGGACTGCGCGTCCTCGGCAAAACCGGGCCCAGCGAAAGTGAGACCGCTGAGGTGGTCGATCTGACGCTCCGGATCTTGGATTGATTCTTCACAACAAGCGACGACGGGGTGTCGCTTGTGCCCGGCCCATCGCGAGATAGCCGGTTTATTTAGGAACTGATCGTTCGTGATTAGGAAAGGGATCCCGGAGATGACGACGGTAACCGAAACGCTTGATACCGAAACGCCCGATATCGAAACGCCCGATATCGAAACGTTTGATCCGCACCGCTGGGCCGCGCTCGTGGTATTGCTCACCGGCGCGTTCCTGGCCCCGCTGGATTTTTTCATCGTCAACGTCGCGATGCCGTCGATCACCGCCGGGCTGGGTGCGTCTTCGGCGGAAGTCCAACTCGTGATCTCCGGCTACGCGGTCGTCTACGCGGTGTTCCTGATCACCGGAGGGCGGCTTGGCGATATCTTTGGCCGCAAACAAATCTTTCTGGCCGGACTGGCCGGTTTTGCGCTGGCATCGGCGCTGTGCGGTCTTGCCTGGTCGCCGATGTCCCTGATCATGGGCCGGTTGCTCCAGGCGCTGGCGGCCGCGTTCATGGCGCCCCAGGCCTTGGCATCGATCCACGCTTTGTTCCCGCCGCATGAGCGCGGCCGCGCCTTGAGCATTTATGGCATTACGCTGGGCTTGGCCTCGATCATCGGCCAGTTGCTCGGCGGCGCTCTCGTCGGGGCGGATTTGGCGGGATTGGGTTGGCGGTTGATTTTTCTCATCAATTTGCCGATCGCTGTGGTCGCTTTCGCGACGGCGATTCCGCTGTTGCGCGAGACGCGGGGCAGCCATCGTCCCCATCTCGACCTTGGCGGCGTGGTCTTGTCCGCGGCGGCGATGACGGCCCTCGTGGTCCCGTTGATCGAGGGGCGCGAACGGGGCTGGCCCTGGTGGACAATCGCGATGCTGGCGGCGACACCGCTTTTTATCGAACTGTTCCGCCGCTATGAAATCGGATTGGCGAAGGTCGGTGGCGATCCTTTGGTCGCGATCGAGGTCTTTCAGTCTCCCGGATTGCTTCGGGGCCTGGCGGCGATCGGCACGCTTTATGCCGCAGCCGCGTTCTTTCTGACTTTTTCGATCTACCTCCAGGCGGCGCTGGGACGCAGCGCACTTCAGGCGGGCATGGCGATCCTGCCATTTTCGGTCGGCTTCGTGTTTGGCTCGACCTTCAGCCCGGCGATCGGCCGACGCCTGGGCGCGGCGGCGCCATCGCTGGGTTTTGTGCTGTCGGCCGCGGGCCTGATTGCAACCTCCCGGGTCGCGGCGCTGGCGCCGGCCGGCGTCGTGCCGCCGGCTGCTCTGATGGCCCCGGCATTGCTGCTGATCGGTCTCGGCATGGGAATGTCGATCCCGACGATGGTCCGCGTCGTCGTCGAACGGGTCGCACGGCATCGGGCCGGTTTGGTCGGCGGACTCGTCAATTCGACCTTGCAGGTCAGTGCCGCGTTGGGCGTTGCGCTGTTGGGGGGATTGTTCTACGCGATCATTGATGGTCGGACCGACGCGTCTGCCGTAACCCATGCGTTTTCGATGACCCTGCTGGCGATTGCCGGCTGTCACCTGGGTGGCGCCGCGCTGGCGGCCGGGCTGGGCCAGCGGCGGCCCGACCATGAGCGGGAATTGTGAGCCCGCCCGCAAGCACCCGATCAGGACGGTGACAGGCACCGATCCGCGGACAGTCTGATCCCGTCGGTTGGTCGGGTGGCGAATGTCGGGTCATGAGAACGCCGCAAACGACGGAGCCGGCCGCTTGCGCTGCGGGGGCGTTCAGCCGTTGTCATTTTGGCTGTCGGCCCGCGGACTGCCGCCCGCACCCGCTCGGGGTGAACCCCGAATCCCCCTCTATTTTGACAAAAACAAAGAGGTCTGGGGCGTCGCGCCCCCCTGCCATTCCCCGGGGAATGTGATAGGGAACGCCTGCCGGGGCGCCTTTTGGGCCGTGGTGTCATCCGGGGGAAAGACCGCCATCATGAATTCTGCCCGTTACGCGCTCTATTTCGCTCCCGAGCCGGACACGGCGCTGGCCCGGTTCGGCGCGTGGTGGTTCGGCCGGCGCGAGGACAGCCCGCATTTCGAGGCGCTGTCAGACCTGGCGGACCTGGCCCCGGAACGCCGGGCCGCTCTGGTCGCCGATGCCAGGGGCTATGGCCTGCACGCCACCTTGAAGGCCCCGTTTCGGCTGCGCGAAGGCTGCACGGTCGACGAGCTCGCGGGGGCGCTTGCCGCTTTCGTGGCCGGCCGGGCGGCGATCGCGGCGGCGCCGTTGGTCCTGGCGGAAATCGATGGCTTTGTCGCGCTGATGCCGCGCGAACCGGTGCCGGCGATCACGGCGCTGGCCGCCGATTGCGTCGCCGCGTTCGATCGGTTTCGGGCCCCGGCCGCTGCGACGGAGTTGGCGAGGCGTCGGTCGGCGGGGCTGACAGCGGCACAGGATGCTTATCTGCTGGCCTGGGGTTATCCCTATGTCATGGATGAATTCCGTTTTCACGTGACCCTGACCGGGCGGCTGGATCCGGTGGAGCGCCAGCACATTGCGGGGCGGCTTCGTCCGCTGCTGGCGCCGGTGCTGGCCGCGCCACTGCGCCTGGGGTCGGTCTGCCTGTTTTGTCAGGCCGACGCGACGCAGCCCTTTGTCATGAGAAACCGGGCAGCCCTGGAATAGAGCTGGGGTGGGATCCGAGCGATCGACCGTTGCTCACGGTTTTGTGGCAATTTAACCTTGCTGGAAAACGACCCAGCGACGGCATTTGGATTGTCTCCCTCGCGATTTCGACCTGCGATCCTCCATTTGCCCCCGTTGACGACCGCACCGAATCAGGCGTGGGAAACGGAGGATTCGCCACGTCGAATCGGAATTCCGCAGCGCCCCGGCAAACATTCGCGTGTTATGATCGGGTGTTACAAAACCTTACAAAGAAGGGGGGCTGGCGCAATCATGCGGCAATTCGCACTGGGCATAACAGGGACACAACAATGTGAGGATCAAACACCATGCTCTCCCACAAATTCGGTCCTGTAGCCGCGATCGTCCTGCTGTGCGCCGCCCCCGCGGTTGCGCAGGTCTCGTCGCCGTCGGCACCGGCGCCGTCCGCATCGGCGGCGACCGCGCCCGACGACGCTCCAGACGGCGCGCCCCTCGATGCCAAACCGGGCTCGAAGGATTTCACCGCTTTTGCCAAGCGGATGTGTCTGGACCACTATGCCGATCGCATTGGTGATCTCGCGGCGCTTGAGGTCCGTCTGTCCCTGACCGACCAGCAGCGTCCGCTGTGGAACGAGTGGTACAAGGTCACGTCTGCCAGCGCGCAGACGATGCGGGTGTTCTGTGAGACCAATATCCCGAACAAGGAGGCGCCACCGACGATCGTCGAACGGGACGACATGACGCAGTCGTTCCTGGCCGCCCATGAACAGGCGCTGAAGACGGCCCGTCCGGCATTGGTGGCGCTGTATCAGGCTTTGACGCCCGAGCAGCGCGAGATTTTGGACCGTCCGCATCGGTTCATGGGCCCGGGCCCGGGCCCGTTCCATCCCGGTGAGATGCACCATGGTCATGGTGGTCCGTTCCATGAGCCCCATGGCTTTGGCGGCCCCGGATTTGGCGGCCCCGGAATGGAATAGGCGCGGGCGCAGCGCGCTTGCGGCGGACGGGGCCAGTGCCACGGCGTCGGCCCGGTCCGCCGTTGACGCCGGAGTGGGGTTTGTTCGGGATTTCCGCTGGAAATGCCAGGGATTCGTTTGCGGCACTTCGATTCCGATCTGCTCGCTTGACCGCTTGCCTGATTTGCGATCAATACCAGGGAAACGGGGGGGCGGAGACCGGATGTGACGTCCCTGTACCGGCGTGGTGTCGGTGTTCTCTGAAGAGTGTAGGCCGCGATCGATAGGATTGACGGCGCAACGTTTCCCCCGGCTTGTCGATATCACCGAGTTATGGCTGCACATGGACGATCATCGTACCAATCAGGGTGTTCCGAGAATCGATGTCACGCATCCTGAGTTGGCCACACCGCAGCGGCGCCGCTGGCTGGGGCGGCTGTGGGTCGTTCCCGTCCTGCTGATGATCGTGGCGGTCGGCTGGCACTATTGGCCAGGAGCCGCGCCGAGTGGCGGGCGGAGCGAACAGGCCGGGCGCGGCCGTCGTTTCGGCGGCGGGGCCGGGGCGGGGGCGATGACGATCCCGGTAACGCCGGCGAGCGTACAAAAGGGCGATGTGCCGATCACCCTGACGGCGCTGGGGACCGTGACGCCATTGGCGACGGTCACGGTCAAGACGCAGATTGCCGGGCAACTGACGCAGGTGGCGTTCCAGGAAGGGCAGATCGTCCATGCCGGCGATTTCCTGGCACAAATCGACCCTCGGCCCTATCAGCTCACCCTGGCGCAAGCCCAGGGCACGCTGCTGAAGGACCAGGCGCTGCTGAAGCAGGCGCAACTTGATCTGGCGCGTTATCGCAAGCTGGCGGCCCAGGATTCGGTGGCGCAGCAGACCGTCGACAGCGAGGTCTCGCTGGTGCAGCAATATCAGGGCGCGACAAAGACCGATCAGGCACAGATCGACACGGCGCGGCTTAATCTGACCTATTGCCACATCATCGCCCCGGTATCCGGCCGGGTCGGTTTGCGCCAGGTCGATGTCGGCAACTATGTCCAGACCAGCGACACCAACGGCATCGTCGTGATCACCCAGATGCAGCCGATGGATGTCGCGTTCACCCTGCCGGAAGATAATCTGCCAACCGTTGTCGGCCGGCTTCGCGCGGGGACCGCGCTGCCGGTGACCGCGCTCGACCGGACGCAGACCACCAGGCTGGCTACCGGAACGCTGAAAACGCTCGACAATGTGATCGATACCAGCACCGGGACGATCAAGCTGAAGGCCGAGTTCGACAACAGGAATGAGGCGTTGTTTCCCAACCAGTTCGTCAATATCCAGCTTCTGGTCGATACCCTGCGCGATGCGTTGGTGATCCCGGCCGCGGCGATCCAGCGCGGTGCCCCGGGAACCTTCGTTTACAAGATCAATGCCGCCGCGCATACCGTGTCCGTGGCGGTGGTGGCCCTGGGACCGAGCGACGGCCACCTGGTGTCGATCACCCAGGGGTTGGCGTTGGGCGACATGGTCGTCGTCGAGGGCGCCGACAAGCTGCGGGATGGTGCCGAGATCCAGTTGCCCGGCGATGCGCCCCCGAAGGCCGGCGCGGCAGGCAGCGATGGCAGTAAAGCCGCGACGAAGGACCAGCCGTCACCGCGCGGCCAGACACCGTAATATGGTCCCCCGGAACCGCCCTCGGAAGGACGTCATTGGATGAGTCCGTCACGTCCCTTTATCATGCGCCCGGTCGCGACATCATTGCTGATGATTGCGATTGTTCTGGTCGGTATCGTCGGCTTTAATTATCTGCCGCTGTCGGCTTTGCCTGAGGTCGATTACCCGACGATTCAGGTCCAGACCTTCTATCCTGGCGCCAGTCCCGAGGTGATGACCTCTGCGGTCACCGCGCCGTTGGAGCGGCAATTCGGTCAGATGCCGAGTCTCAACCAGATGTCGTCGAGCAGCGCCGCCGGCGCCTCGGTGATCACGCTGCAATTCAACCTCAGCCTCGATCTTGATATTGCCGAACAGGAGGTGCAGGCGGCGATCAATGCGGCCAACAATCTGCTGCCCTCGGATCTGCCGGCGCCACCGATCTATTCCAAGGTCAATCCGGCCGACGCGCCGGTTCTGACCCTGGCCGTGACCTCCAAGACGCTGCCCCTGACCCAGGTCGAGGATCTGGCCGATTCCCGTCTGGCGCAAAAGATCTCGCAATTGCCCGGCGTCGGGCTGGTCAGCATCAGCGGCGGGCAACGGCCCGCGGTGCGGATCCAGGCCAATCTCCGCGCCCTGGCCAGCTACGGTCTCAACATTGATGATTTGCGCACGACGATCGCGAATGCCAACGTCAACATCCCGAAGGGTCAGTTCGACGGTCCGGCGCAATCGGCGACGATCAACGCCAATGATCAGCTGAAAAGCGCCGCCGAATACCAGAACATCGTGGTTGCGTACAAGAACGGCGCCCCGGTGCGGCTCTCCGACGTCGCGAGCATTGTCGATGGCTCGGAGAACGCCAAACTGGCGGCGTGGAGCGACACCACGCCCGCGGTCATCGTGAATGTCCAGCGCCAGCCCAGTGCCAATGTCATCAACGTGACCGACAGTATTCGGGCGCTGCTGCCCTCGCTGCAGGCGGCCATGCCGGCGTCGGTCGATGTCAGCGTGCTGACCGACCGGACCACGACGATCCGCGCCTCGGTGCGCGACGTGGAGTTCGAACTGGGTTTGTCGGTGCTTCTGGTTGTGCTGGTGATTTTCCTGTTCTTGCGCAACATTCCGGCGACGATCATACCCAGCCTGTCGGTACCGGTGTCGCTGATCGGCACCTTTGCCGTGATGCATCTGTGCGGCTTCAGTCTGAACAACCTGTCGCTGATGGCGCTGACGATCGCAACCGGTTTTGTCGTCGACGATGCGATCGTGATGATCGAGAACATCACGCGTTATATCGAGGCCGGCGAAACACCGCTGCAGGCTGCCTTGAAAGGCGCCGAACAGATCGGTTTCACCATCATATCGTTGACGGTGTCGCTGATCGCGGTGCTGATCCCGTTGTTGTTCATGGCCGACGTCGTCGGCCGATTGTTTCGCGAATTCGCGATTACGCTTGCGGTGACGATTCTGATTTCGGCGGTGGTGTCGCTGACGCTGGTGCCGATGTTGTGCGCCAAATTGCTGCGCCATCATGCCGACCAGGAACTGTCGGCGATCGCGCTGCGCACCCGGCGTGGGTTTGATGGCCTGATCGCCGGCTATGGCCGCGTGCTGAATTGGGTTCTCGATAACGCGGCGCTGACGCTGCTGGTCGCCGTCGCGACGCTGGGATTGACGGTGGCGCTTTACATGGTCATTCCCAAGGGGTTCTTCCCGGTCCAGGATACGGGCATGATCCAGGGCATCTCCGAGGCGGCGCAATCGATCTCGTTTTCGGCGATGGCGCAACGGCAGGAGGCTCTGGCCGCGGCGGTCCTGCAGGATCCGGATGTTGCGGGGCTGTCGTCCTTCATCGGGGCCGATGGCACCAACATGACCCTGAACAGTGGCCGGCTGATGATCAATCTGAAGCCGCGCGAGGCGCGCAGCAGCACCGTCAGCGACGTGCTGCGCCGCTTGCAGCGGGAGACCGCCGCCGTTCCCGGCATCGTGTTGTATATGCAGCCGGTTCAGGACCTGACCATCGATTCGACGGTCAGCCGGACCCAGTATCAGTTCGTGCTCGAGGATGCCAATCCTGACGAATTGGCCGCCTGGGTGCCGAAACTGGTCGAGCGTCTCAGCCAGATTCCGGAATTGACCGATGTCGCCAGCAACGCCCAGAACCAGGGGCAGAGCGTCGCGATTACCATCGATCGCGGGACCGCGGCCCGGTTCGGCATCACGCCCGCGACCGTCGACAACGCCCTCTATGACTCGTTCGGACAAAGGATCGTGTCGACGATCTTTACCCAGGCCAACCAGTACCGCGTGATCCTTGAGGCCGATCCGGCGTTGCAGAATTCCCTGGCGTCACTCGACAATATTTATCTGCCATCCGCCAACAGCGGCCAGGTGCCTCTGTTGGCGATCGCCAGCGTCAGCACGATGACCGCGCCGTTGCAGGTCAATCACCTGGGCCAGTTTCCCGCGGCGACGGTGTCGTTCAATCTTGCCAGCGGCGCCTCGCTGGGTGCCGCGGTCACCGCGATCAAGCAGGCGCAGGCGGAGATCGGGACGCCGATCAGCATTCTGACCAGCTTCCAGGGGACCGCACTGGCCTTCCAGTCGTCGCTGACCAACGAGGTGCTGCTGATCCTGGCGGCGATCGTGACGATGTATATTGTTCTCGGCGTTCTGTATGAGAGCTACATCCACCCGGTCACGATCCTGTCGACCTTGCCGTCGGCCGGCGTTGGCGCCCTGTTGGCGCTGATGATGGACGGCAGCGATCTTGGCATCATGGGCATCATTGGCATCATTCTGCTGATCGGCATCGTCAAGAAGAACGCGATCATGATGATCGATTTCGCATTGGATGCCGAGCGCAACGAAGGGAAAACGGCGCGCGAGGCGATCCATCAGGCCTGTCTGCTGCGGTTCCGGCCGATTCTGATGACGACAATGGCGGCCCTTCTCAGCGCGTTGCCTTTGATGCTGGGGACCGGGACCGGGTCGGAGTTGCGCCACCCGTTGGGCATCAGCATCGTTGGCGGCCTGATCATCAGCCAGTTGTTGACCCTGTTCACAACGCCGGTGATCTATCTGACGTTTGACGGGTTGGCGACGCGTTTCGGCCGACGGCCGTCGCACGGGGCGGCGAGGCTGGATTCCGAAGGCTCGCGGCCATGAGTTTTTCCGCGATCTTCATTGCCCGACCGGTCGCGACGACGTTGCTGACCCTGGGCGTCGCGTTGGCGGGCATCGTTTCCTTCTTCCTGCTGCCGGTGTCGCCACTGCCCCAGGTGGATTTTCCCACGATCTCGGTTCAGGCGTCGATGGCGGGCGCCAGTCCCGAAACCATGGCGACGAGCGTCGCAACCCCGTTGGAACGCCATCTGGGTCAGATCGCCGATGTCACCGAGATGACCTCGACGAGTACGGTCGGGTCGACCCGGGTCATTCTGCAGTTTGGCCTCAACCGCGATATTGACGGGGCCGCGCGCGATGTCCAGGCGGCGATCAACGCCGCCCGGGCTGATCTGCCGGTCAGTTTGAAAAGCAATCCAACCTATCGCAAGATGAATCCGGCCGACGCGCCGATCATGATCATTGCGCTGTCGTCCAAGACCCTGACCCAGGGCCAGATTTACGACGCGGCCTCGACCGTGCTGCAACAGAAACTGTCGCAGGTCGAAGGTATCGGCCAGGTCGTTGTCGGCGGCAGTTCGCTGCCCGCCGTCCGCGTCGAGCTCAACCCCCGGGCCCTGGCCAAATACGCCCTCGGCCCCGAGGATGTCCGCGCCGGCCTGGCCGCGGCCAATGCCAATACGCCGAAAGGAACGATCGATGTCGGCGAGCAGCGCTATCAGATCTACACCAATGATCAGGCACGAACTGCGGCCGATTATCAGTCCCTGATCGTTGCCTATCGCGACGGATCGGCCGTTCACCTGTCCGATGTCGCGGAGGTCGTCGATTCGGTCGAGGATTTGCGCAATCAGGGACTGTTCAACGGCCAGAGAAGCGTCGCGCTGATCCTGTTCCGCCAACCGGGCGCCAATATCATCGACGTCGTCGATCGGGTTCACGCCCTGGTGCCGGCTTTGCGGGCATCGGTATCCTCGGCGATCGAGCTGGAGGTCGCGATGGACCGGACGACGACGATCCGCGGCTCGTTGCGCGACGTCGAGCGGACGCTGGTGATTTCGATCATCCTGGTCATCCTGGTGGTGTTTCTGTTCCTGGGCGAGGTCCGTGCGACCCTGATCCCGAGCGTTGCCGTGCCAGTGTCCTTGATCGGAACTTTCGGGGTGATGTATCTGCTTGGCTACAGCCTCGACAACCTTTCATTGATGGCGCTGACTGTTGGCACCGGCTTCGTCGTCGACGACGCCATCGTGGTTCTGGAAAATGTGACACGGCATCTCGAAGCAGGAATGCCGCGGCTTCAGGCGGCATTGCAGGGTACCCGGGAAGTCAGCTTCACCGTTCTGTCGATGAGCCTGTCCTTGATCGCGGTGTTCATTCCCATTCTGCTGATGGGGGGCATTGTCGGTCGGATGTTCCATGAGTTCGCGATGACCCTGTCGGTCGCGATCCTGGTCTCGCTGCTGGTCTCGCTGACCACGACCCCGATGATGTGCGCGCGCTTGTTGCGGCCGGTGACGGGCGAGCGCCGGCCCTTGTGGCCGGCCCGGGTCAGTGCGCGGGGGCTCGCGGCGGTCATCGGCCTTTATCGCCGGTCGCTGGCCGGCGCCCTGGCGCATCCGCTGCTGGTGATGCTGATCCTGCTGGCGACGATCGGCCTCAATGTTGAGTTGTATATCAGTATCCCGAAAGGGTTCTTTCCCGAACAGGACACCGGGCAGATGATTGGCGGCGTGATGGCCGACCAAAGCATCTCGTTCCAGGCGATGCGCAAGAAGATGACCCGCTTCCAGCAGATCCTGTTGCAGGACCCGGCGCTCAATACGGTGATCGGCTATACCGGCGGGTCACAGACCAACACCGGGTTCATGTACGCCACGCTGAAGCCGCTGTCGGAACGGAAAATCTCGGTGGGTCAGGTGATTGCGCGACTGCGTGACAAGTTGAGTGTGGTGGCCGGGGCGTCCATGTTCCTGATCCCGGTGCAGGATATCCGGGTTGGTGGCCGGCCGGGAAACGGCCTTTATCAATTCACCTTGCAGGCCGATGACCTGGCGGCGCTGCGAAGCTGGGCCCCGAAGCTGACCGAGGCGCTGCGGCATGTCGATGGTGTCGTCGACGCCAACAGTGATCAGCAGGACGGCGGACAAGAGATCGACCTGACAATCGATCGCGATACCGCATCGCGCCTGGGGCTGACCGCGAGCCAGATCGACAACACGCTGTATGATTCCTACGGTCAGCGACAGGTGTCGACGATTTACAATGCGGCCAACCAGTACCATGTGATCATGGAGGTCGGGCAGCAATATTGGCAGGACCCGAACACGCTCGACCAGTTGTTTGTCAGTACCTCGGGCGGTTCGGTCAGCGGCAGCAGCGCCACCAACGCCGTTTCCGGGACGACGTCATCCAGGACATCGTCAACCAGCGGCACGACCACAGCGACGACATCGAGTGGCAGCACAACCGCGGCCAATACTGCGAAGAATCAGCAGTCCAACCAGTTGGGCACGATCGCGCGCAACAGCGCTTCGACGGGATCGGCGATCAGCACCAAAACCGAGACGATGGTTCCGCTCAGCGCTTTTGCCCGCTTCACCCCGGGAAGCACGCCGCTGGGTGTCAATCACCAGGGCCACTTCGCGGCCGCGACGATTTCGTTCAATCTGCCGGTCGGGGGTTCGTTGAGCGACGCTGTCGCCGCGATCCAGGCCACGATGAACCGGATCGGGGTCCCCGCGACGGTGCATGGCAGCTTCCAGGGTGCCGCCGCGACGTTCCAGGCGTCGCTGAATAATCAGGGCCTGCTGATCCTGGCGGCGTTGGGTGCCGTCTATATCGTGCTGGGCATCCTGTATGAAAGCTATGTCCATCCGATCACGATCCTGTCGACGCTGCCGTCCGCGGGCGTCGGTGCCGTTCTGGCGTTGCTGGTGTGCAATACCGAGTTTTCACTGATTGCTTTGATCGGGGTGATTTTGCTGATCGGAATTGTGAAAAAGAACGCGATCATGATGATCGACTTTGCCATTGATGCGCAGCGAACGCGCGGGCTGACACCGCGCGACGCGATTTTCCAGGCCTGCGTGATGCGCTTCCGGCCGATCATGATGACGACGATGGTGGCGATGCTGGGCGCGTTGCCGATGGCGATCGGAACGGGCGACGGCGCCGAAATGCGTCGGCCGTTGGGCATCGCAATCATCGGTGGCCTGCTGGTCAGCCAGATGCTGACCCTTTATACAACACCGATCATCTATCTCTATCTTGAGAGACTACGATTGTGGACCCGGAGACTGCGTCAGCGTGGTTCTGCCGTCGATTTTGGTCAGGTGACAGGAGCGGGCGAATGAGGACCAGGATCGGATCGAGATCGTGTAAAGCCGGCGTGTTGCTGCGGCGACGCCGGCGCCGCGGGGCGGTGGCGGGTATCGCCGCCGGTCGGCGGAGGGCGGCGGCACGGCTGATGCTGCTGGGGCTTGCCGGGCTGGTACTGGAGACCGGTTGTACTGTCGGCCCGGACTATCAGCGCCCGGCTGTTGTTACCCCGGCGGCCTTTAAGGAGCAGGGCCCCTGGAAGCCGGCGGAGCCGGGCGATCTGGCCGATCGCGGCGCCTGGTGGTCCGTCTATGGCGACCCGCTGCTCGATCAGTTGGAAGTACAGATTGATGTCTCCAACCAGAACGTCAAGCAGTACGAGGCGGCCTATCGCCAGGCGGCCGCGGTGGTCAATGCGGCGCAGGGCAGCTATTTCCCCACGGTCTCGGCCAGCACGTCGGCGATGCGCAGCGGCACGCTCAATGGCGAACGGGCCAGCGCGTCGTCACGCAGCATGAACAGCTTCTCCGTCGGTCCCAGCATCAGTTGGGATGCGGACGTCTGGGGCAAGATCCGCCGTACCGTCGAAAGCGACGTCGCCAGTGCCCAGGCCAGCGCCGCCGACATTGCCGCGACCCGCCTCTCCGCCCAGGGCACGCTGGCGAGCGACTATCTGGCGTTGCGGGTTGCCGATGAGACCAAGCGGCTCTACGATGCCACGGCCGACGCCTATCAGCGTTCGCTGGCCATCACGCAGAACCAGTACCAGGCCGGCATCGTCACCCGTGCCGACGTTGCCTCCGCGCAAGCCCAACTGGAAAACGCCCGGGCCTCATCGATCAATTCCGGGGTGACGCGGGCGCAACTCGAGCACGCGATCGCCATTCTGATCGGCAAGGCGCCGGCGGAATTCTCGATTGCGCCGGTGGACAAGCTGATCGCGGTGCCGCCGACCCCGGCTGCGGTGCCGTCGACCCTGCTGGAACGTCGGCCCGACATCGCCGCGGCGGAACGGCTGGTCGCCGCCAAGAACGCCGAGATCGGGGTCGCCCTGGCGGCATACTACCCCGACATCACTCTGAGCGGATCGCTGGATTTCAGCAGTTCGTTCGTCGACACCTTGCTGCATGCCAGCAACGGGATCTGGTCGTTGGGGCCCAGCGTCTCCCAGACCCTGTTTGACGGCGGGCAGCGTACGGCCGCGGTCGCCGAGGCCCGCGCCGCCTATGACCAGGATGTTGCGAGTTATCGGCAGACCGTTCTGAGCGCGTTCCAGGCGATCGAGGATGATCTGGCGGAATTGCGTATTCTGGCCCAGCAGGCCGAGGTGCAGCAGCGCGCGATCGATGCGGCCGAGGTTTCGGTGCGTCTCAACCTCGACCAGTACCGCGCCGGCACCGTGACCTATACCAGTGTCGTGACTGCCCAGGCGACCCTGTTGACCGACCAGCAGGATCTCTTGACAATACGCAAGTCGCTGCTCGCGGCATCGGTCTCCTTGATCCAGGACCTGGGCGGGGGCTGGAACGCCGCGCAATTGCCGAACCCGACCCAGGTCGAGCAGGTGAATGACCAGCCGGCAACGGCAACGCCGGTCAAGGCGACAGCCCCGTAAGCTGTGGCGCCGTGTTGCTCAGCGCAGCAGGCGCAGGGTGCTGGTGACGCCGGCGATCAGGGCGAAAACCGCCCCCATGGTCAGGGCGACAGAAATGCCATGGCGGACCGAAAGCCCGAAGGCCAGGGCGACCAGCGCGGCGCCCGTCGTCTGGCCCAGTAACCGGGCGGTGGCCAGCATGCCGCTGGCACCGCCGCTGCGCTCGGGCGAGGCGCTGCTGAGCAGGGTGCGGTTGTTCGGGGATTGAAACAGGCCGAAGCCCAGGCCACACAGCACCATCCGCCAGGCAATGTCGCCGGCGGCGGCGTCGATCGGCAGAATCGCCAGGGAACCCAGGCCGGCCGCCAGCATGATCAGGCCGATGCCGCACAGGATCCCCGATGAATAGCGATCCGCGAGCCGACCGGCGAACGGCGCCATCACCGCCACCGACAGAGGCCAGGGCGTCATCAGCAGACCGGTGTCGACCTGCGAGCGGCCCAACACATCCTGGAGATAGAAGGGCAGGGAGACAAAGGCGAGGCTCTGGGCGGCAAACGAGCAGACCGAGGTTATGATCGACAGCGCGAACACGGGCAGGCGCAGCAGATCGATCGGCAGCATCGGCTCGGTGCGCGTCAACTCGCGGCGGACCAGCAGCGTTGCCACGGCCAGCGCCGCGGCGAACTCGACGCCGACCAGGGCCAGCCTTTCGTCATGGCCCAGCCCGTCGATGCCGGTGATCAGCAGGCCAAAGGTCAAGGCCGACAGCACAGCACTGACGGCGTCGAACGGAAAATGGGCGCGCGGCGTCTCGGGCAGTGTCCGGGTGGCGGTGATCAGCGCGATCACTCCGATCGGAACATTGATCGCAAACAGCCAGGGCCAGGACGCGACCGAGAGCACGCCGGCGGCAACCGTCGGTCCGGCGGCCGCGGCGGTCGCGACGAACAAGGCGTTGTAGCCGACGCCGCGACCCAGCAAATGGCGCGGATAGATGAAGCGGATCAAGGCGGTGTTGACACTCATCATGCCGGCGGCGGCAAAGCCCTGGACGATCCGCGCCAGCGTCAGGGCCAGCAGCGAGGTCGACAGCGCGCAGCCCAAAGAGGCGAGGGTAAAGGCCGCCAAACCCGCGCAATAGACCCGGCGATAGCCGACAATCGCCCCGAGCGAGGCGAAGGGCAGCAGCGAGACCGTGATCGCGAGTTGATAGGCATTGACGACCCAGATCGAGGTCGCCGCGTCGGCCGCGAAATGGCGCGCGATCGTCGGCAAGGCGACATTGGCGATCGCACTGTCGAGGACGGCCATGATGATGCCGATCGCGATGGCAAGCACCGCGCCATAACGTTGCGGTACGGGGAGGCCGTCAGCGACGTTGTTCATCATTCAAATCATCTCGGGGGAGGTCGGAGCGGCGGTTACAGGCGTGTCTGGAAAGCGATGGCTTGGAAACCACCGGGTGTCAACGCCACATTGGTCCGCGCGTTCGGATCGGTGCGGTTGTTGTGCGCAATGGCGTTGTGGCCGGCAAGAAAGCGCTCAACTTTGGCTGCGCCGAAATGTTAAGCTCTGATCCCGTTGACGGGCCGGTGGCCGTGACCCTGGTCGCTTGCCACCTGTTGCCCCGGTTTGCGGCCCGGTCTGATCGAACGTTCGTCAAGCAAACCGTATCCACGCCGGATGGGCAGAAATAATGTTCACATACGATCGCGTTGCCGAGACCATCGCCGGATTGAGGTCAAAGCGCCTGTTTTTCATCGGTGGCTGCATGAAATCGGGAACGACCTGGTTGCAGTTGATGCTGGACAGCCATCCCGAAATCAGCTGCAACGGCGAAGGCCATTTTGTTGATGGTCTGGCCCTGGCGCTGGGATCGGGATTCGACCGGTATAACCGGTATATCACCGGAAAGAATAACGAGATCTTTGGTGAAATGCAGGGCTATCCGTCGATCGACGATGATGGTTTTCTTTACGTCGTTGCGACGGCTGCGAGCTATGCCCTGGCGATGCAGTCAAAGGGCAAGGACGTTCCGGTGGTCGGCGAAAAGACGCCGAATAACATCGAGTATTGTCCCCTCCTGACGCAATTGTTTCCGGGGGCGAAATTCATCCACATCGTTCGCGACGGCCGTGATTGCGCCGTGTCGGCATGGTTTCACAATCAGCGTGTCAGCCCTGATTGGTCGAAAGAAAAATATACGACATTGCCGGAGTATCTGGATCCGTTCATCGCGGCCTGGATCAATAGTGTTCAAGCCGGCGTCGAATTCAGCGAGAGCCATCCGGAGCAATATTGTGAGGTGCGCTACGAGGATCTGATTGCCGACCCGGCGCCGAGCGTGACCCGGATGCTGTCGTTTCTGGGTGTCTCGTCAAGCGCCGCGGCGGTCGAACGCTGCTGCACGAAGGGGCAATTCGAGGCGTTGAGCGGCGGCCGGCGTCCGGGACAGGAAAGCAAGGCGTCGTTTTTCCGCAAAGGCACCATCGGCGACTGGCGCAACCATTTTGATGACGCGATGAACGCCCGCTTCTTCGATCAGGCGGGCGCCCTGCTGACGCGTTTTGGCTATTCGCGCGACTGAACTTCGCCGCGCGCACCGGCACTGGGCGGTGCACCGCCCGGTGCCGGTCGACGATCGGTTCAGGGCCGCCGGGTGGTCATCGGGCGCGACGGGCGCCGCTCGATGATCAAAGGAGGGCGGGTGCTGGCGGGGCCGCGCGGACCGGCCGATGACCGCGGTCCGGCATAGTCATCCAGACCGGGCACAGGCTCGCGGATTTGGAACACGCCACGTTCCGCCGGAAGGCTCTCAGCGAGGACGACCACGGAATTCAAAGATACCAGCGTGGTGTCATCTGTGTCCGCGCCGGGATAGATATCCAAACGCCCGGCACTGAGATGGTCCTCAACCTCGTCCTCGGAGCAACGGAGCCAGCGGGCGGTCTCCGAAATTGTTAGCGGTTGATCGCGCATGGCTGATCCTTCATCTCTCCCAGCGCGGCTGTGACAGCGGCACGCCCATGACGGTGCGTCGACGGGACTGGCTGGTTTTGGTTGGTCGTGATGGCAGTGGAAAACACAGGTATTTTGATCATCTCGCGGTGAAACGGGAACAAAGCCCCTCCCGGCGCGTGCCTTCGCTTGTTGTCCGCCCGCACCAAACCGATTGCTCGCCGCTTCGCAGATCTACGTGATTTCGAGGCACCCGGAAATGAGGCATATCAACGGCCTTGTCTGAGCGTTTTACGACCTTTGACACCAGAAGGGCAAGTCGCCAACGCGTCACGGACCGCTTGACAGGGTTGCGAGGCGGTCATCGACCGGGCGGTTTCGCGATTTGGCGCGCGATTCCGATCGTCATCAACGCATTGGCGCCCAGCGCGGCGCGGGATCCTGGCCGCGGCCGAATCGGCCTGGAGCATTTTCCGACCAAGTGGGTTCCGGTCGGGCGGGTTGGTGACCGGACACCTGATCCGCGTCGCGGCCTGCTTTCACGGGACGCCGGCTTCGACCGCATAATCCGCCTTCAGCTTTGCGACCTTATCGGCATTTTGTTTGAGCCAGGCGTTGAATTCCGCAATCACCTTGGGGTGTTTGATCGAGGAAAGGTGATAGGCGTCTGTGGTGTGCGGCAGTGACGGATTATAGATCAGGGCGTCGGGCTTCTTGAGATTGTTTTTCAGCGTGTAGTTAACGACGGCAACGTTGCCGTAGGCGCCATCGACCCGTCCGAGCTGTGTCACTTCGAGCAGGCCGACGAAGCTGTTGTTTTCCTGAAGTTTGATGGTGCCATTCTTGATCTGGTCGGCATATTCCCAGGCGGTAAAGCCGCGGACGATCCCGAGTTGCTTGAGCTCCGACACGGGGCGTCCCTTGTGGTCGGGCAGGATGCTGACGCCGTCGGTATAATTGACAACCGGATCGCTATAAACAACATTGTGCCCCTTGGTCAATTCCGATGACCAGAGCGCATTGTCCGGATATTTCAGATCGACGGTTCCGTCCATGAACTCATTGAAAAGACGTGCAACCGGATAGGCGCTATAGGTAAAGACATAATGATTTTCGTGAGCGAAGTCGTCGAGGAGAACCCGCGCAAAGCCGCTATATTCACCATCCTTGAAGTTGTATTGTGGATAATACTCGATGTTTTCGACGCCAACGATATAGGTTTCATCGGCGTGGGCCGAAGGCGCCGTGGATGAAACGACGACGGTGACCAAGGCGAAGGCGGAAAATGCGTGTGTCGTGCGCATCATGGGGACTCCGTCACGTTTGCGCCATCTGGGGGCATAGAAATAAAAGGCTGGCGCTTACCATAATCGAAATCGGCATTGGAGATGAGAGAACGCAATTGCCGCAGCGAATATATTGATGAAAGTGTCAAGAAATCGTCTCATAATGTTTAATATTGGGTCATCTTGCCGTGTGTCTCGGCATCCGACTGATGAAAATGCGGCGTCGACAATGGTGATTGCTCCTGATCGGGATCGAATGGCGAGGACTGTCGTTCGTGGCGACGGGAGGGTGTTGCCGCCGCGGGCTGTCGTGATTCGCGGGGTGACGGATCTCGGTTTGCCGCGGGCCGCGGGACCGCTATGGTGGCAGCGCCAGATCTTTGTTTTGTCGCATTTTCTACGCCCAACAGGAACCCACTTGGTCGGAAAATGCTCTAGGAAGGGGAACAGGGATGAACGATCAACGATACGCACGCAGCGCGGGCCGGGCCGGGCGGGGCGCCGCGCGGGCCTTGATGCCCTATGCCGGATGGGGGCTGCTGACGATCCTGTATTATTTCGTCATCGAAGGGTTTCTGACGACCTTGATCGGGTTTTCGCCGGATCGATCGGCCAGCATCGCCCACGGCATGGCCGTCGCGGTTGGTTCCCTGGGCGTCGTGGTCATGGTAATTCTGGGTGTCGGCTGGCGCCGCCGGCGCTGACGCGGACTGGGTGCGGGGTGCCGGACGGACAAGGGTCCGCACTGCAAAAGCGAGGGTAAGACCATGGAGCCGCTGGCAAAAGAGGTCTTCGGCGTCACCGCGGCCGGTTTTCACCGGATCGTCTATACCGAATGGGGCCAGGGTGAGCCGACGGTGGTCTGCGCCCATGGCCTGACACGCAACGGTCGCGACTTTGACGTCCTGGCCCAGGCGCTGGGCGCGGCCGGGCGCCGGGTCGTTTGTCCGGACATCGTGGGCCGCGGGCGAAGCGGGTGGCTCGCCAATCCGCAGTCCTACAATTATGGGCAATATATTGCCGACATGGCGGTTCTGCTCGGCCGCCTGGACGCAGCGCCGGTCGATTGGGTTGGCACCTCAATGGGCGGGCTGATCGGACTGATCATCGCCGCGGCGGCGGGATCGCCGATCCGGCGGCTGGTTCTCAACGATGTCGGCCCCTTTGTCGCGCACGAAGCGCTGGAGCGGATCGCCGGCTATGTCGGGCTCGACCCGGCCTTCACCGATCTCGCGGCGCTTGAGGCCTATCTGCGCGAGATTTATCGGCCCTTCGGGCCGCTCAGTGATGCGCAATGGCAGCACCTGTCCCGGCATTCCTGGCGTCAGAAGCCCGATGGCCAGTTGGGGCTGGCCTTTGATCCAGGGATCGCCGCGGCCTTCAAGGCCGCTCCCATCAGCGATCTCGACTTGTGGGCGCTGTGGGAGCGGATTGACTGTCCGGTCCTGGTGTTGCGCGGCGGCGACTCGGATCTGCTGTCGGCCGACACCGCGGCGCGGATGGCCGAAAAGGCGCAACTGGTGACGCTGCCGGGGATCGGTCACGCGCCGGGCCTGATGGCTTTGGATCAGATTGCCGCGATCAGCCGGTTCCTGAGCGACGGGGCCTGATGACGGCGGCGGTGGGGCGACGGTGCCGCCCCGCCGCCCGCTTCATGCTTTTGCCAGCAGGCGGGCCGCCTCGACGGCGCCATAAGTCAGGACCGCGTCGGCGCCGGCGCGTTTGAACGCCATCAGCGTTTCCATCAGGATGCGGTCATTGTCGAGCCAGCCCTGGCCCACAGCGGCCTTGAACATCGCGTATTCGCCACTGACCTGATAGGCAAAGGTCGGCACCGCGAAGGTCTCGGAAACGCGCCGGACGATGTCGAGATAGGGCAGGCCGGGTTTGACCATGACCATGTCCGCGCCCTCTTGCAGGTCAAGCGCCACTTCGCGCAGCGCCTCGTCGCTATTGGCGGGATCCATCTGATAGGTGCGCTTGTCGCCCTTCAGAAAGCCGCCCGAGTTCACGGCATCGCGGAACGGGCTGAAAAAACCAGAGGCGTATTTGGCCGCATAGGCGCAAATCCGAACCTGTTGAAAGCCGCGCGTGTCGAGGGCGTCGCGAATGGCGCCGATGCGGCCGTCCATCATGTCCGACGGCGCAACGATGTCGAGGCCGGCCTCGGCCTGGGACAGCGCCTGGCGGACCAGCACCGCGACCGACTCGTCGTTGAGAATGCGGTCGCCGCGCATCAAGCCGTCGTGACCGTGGCTGGTGTAGGGATCGAGCGCGACATCGCCCAGGATTCCGATGTCGGGGACCGCCTGCTTGACCGCCGCGATCGCGCGGTTCATCAGATTGTCGGCGCGGAAGGCTTCGGCGCCATCCTCGGATTTCAAAGCGTCGGGGACGACCGGGAACAGCGCCACGCACGGGATGCCAAGATCCCGGGCCGCTTTGACCGCTTCGATCAGCAGATCAATCGACAGCCGGTCGACACCAGGCATCGATGACACGGGTTCGCGCCGGTTCCGGCCGTCGACGACAAACAGGGGCCAGATCAGGTCATCGACCGAAAGCCGGTGCTCCGCGACCAGCCGCCGGGTCCAGGCATCGGCGCGGTTGCGGCGCATTCGGGTCCGGGGAAAACCGGCAGCAGGGGGCTCGCCATCGGCAACGGCAAAAACGCTTTCGATTTGCGGTGATCGGTGTTGGGACATTTGCGAACGTTCATGAAAGATTGCAATCGAGGATCCCGCGATCCTACGCTCGCTGCGTCGATGGCATCAACGTTATAGCGGCGCCCGGCCCAAGGCCGATGCGTTGCGTGGCTGAACCAATTGTGGTTTTCCGACGCTTTCCCAGCCAAACCGACGAAACCATGGCTTTTGCCGGATATTATTCCGATGCTTAATGGATTTTCGTTTGTTAATATCGGCCATGGATCCGGGGTACCACAGCGATCTGTGTGCCTGCGCCCTTTCCTTGTGGAGACTGCCGTGCGACAGCCGTATTACGATAGCATCCTCTTGATCGAGCGTTTGCATCGCCACTTTCTTGAGGTATTGAAAGCAGAGCTGGACCGGCTGGGCATTCAGGACATTAACAATGTTCAGAGTCTCATCCTCTACAACATCGGCGACGACGAACTGACGGTTGGCGAGCTCACGGCACGCGGTTATTACCTTGGCTCGAATGTGTCGTATAATGTCAAGAAGATGGTTGAAAACGGCTATCTTGGCCAGGAACGGTCGCCGCATGATCGGCGTTCAGTTCGGGTTCGGTTGTCAATGAAGGGCCTGGAGCTGCGGATCAAGATCAGCGTGATGTTTGAACGCCAGCTGTCTTCACTGGAAAATTCCGGGGTCAGTGAAGAGGAGCTGTCGCGCACCAATGACATCATGCGCAAACTCGAACGGTTCTGGTCAGGTTCGATCGAATATGCGGGTCCTTCTTTCGCGGTTTCGAGCGTCGCGTAGCAATGGCTTCGTGCCCTGCGACCCGCCTCGCCGCGTGAGCCGGGGATGCGACGGATGGCCCCGATCCGGGGGGCCCTTCATTCCCTCGCGACCCCGGATCCCGGTCACGCGCTTTTGAGCGCGACGGTTGGCGCCGGCACGCGCCCCAGCCCGATTTTCTTGGCGAAATCGCTGCGCTGTGCCGCATAACTCGGGGCGACCATCGGATAATCCGCCGGCAGTCCCCATTTCTCCCGGTACTCGTCGGGCGTCAGATTGTAGCTCGCGCGCAGATGTCGCTTGAGCATTTTCAGCTTTTTGCCATCCTCGAGACAGATGATGTATTCGGGCGTCACCGAGCGTCGGATCGGAACCGCTGGTTTCGAGGGCTCGGCCGGGACGTCGACGGTGGCGCTGCTCAATCCCGTCAGTGACGAAAACACTCTATTGATCACATCGGGGATCTGCTGAGGCGGCAAGACATTTTTGCTGACATAGGCCGATACGATTGTTGTTGTCATTCTCATCAGTGCATCATCGGTCTGGTGTTGCATCATTTCTCAGCATCCTGGTGCTTCAATGTTACGGCTGACTCGCGGCCTAAGCGGTGATCTGGGCATCGGATAGAATTCTGCAAGTGCTGCGCAATGCAATTCACACCGAATCTATTCTAAAAAATTATTCATCTTTCCCAATGACGGTGTCATCGAAAGTGGATGCTCGGCGGATCGTTGCGTCGAAATGCGTTGTGTCATCCACGACGGCTGGGTCTTTCGGGTAATGCTTTAAGAATTCCGCATGGATTGCCGGAGCGAAGGACGGGGGGCGGTCGGTGTCGACGGTCATCGTTGCCGGCGGCTCGCCGGCGTCCGGCCCGGGACAAGCCGGCGGCGATGCCGAAGCCATCGTGGCGGCCGGCGCTGCGGCGCCGGGATAGTCGATGCCGATGGTGCGGGCGGGCAAGGGATGCGCGCGGCCGCATCGACACATGACCGCGTCATGAACGGATCGCAGGCAGGGGATGGGGTCGAACTGGTGATCGGTAACGATATCTGGTAGGCTAAACGCCAGAGGCGCGCCACGGTGTCGGACGATGGCGCGGCGCCCGCGCGGTTTCGTCGAAGCGGCAGGCCTTGGGCTGCCCGGATCGAGCCGGGACAGAGAGGCGAGGAAGATGGTTGGCGAGAAGATGACAGGTGAGACAATCGCGATTGCCGCGGATCATGCCGGTTTTGCCCTGAAGGCGGAACTGAAGGCGGCCTTGGAGCAAAAAGGATTCATGGTGCTGGATCTGGGCACCCATGGTCCGGCATCGGTCGACTATCCGGATTTCGGCACCGCCATGGGCGAGGCGATCCGCAGCGGTCAGGTTGCGCGCGGTGTGCTGGTCTGTGCCACCGGGATCGGCATCAGCATCGCGGCCAACCGGTTCCCGGAGGTCCGTTGCGCGCTGTGTCACGACGTGACCACCGCCCGGTTCGCGCGATTGCACAATAATGCCAATGTTTTGGCGCTGGGCGCGCGGATTGTTGGCACGGCGGTGGCGCAGGATTGTCTTGAAACTTTCCTGGCCACGCCGTTCGAGGGTGGCAGGCATGCCCTGCGGGTTGCCAAATTGGGCTGAGCGGCAGCGCCGTTGCCCTGTACCTTGGGGCCGTTCATCCTCACCTCAGCATTCTTGGAGATCAACGTGATGTCCGTTGCCCCTCTACGATCCAGTACCGGTCCCGTGGCCGAGAGTTTTTTTTCCGCCGATCTGGCAGCGACTGATCCTGAGCTCGCGGCCGCGATCCGCCACGAGTTGGAGCGTCAGCAAGAGCAGATCGAGCTGATCGCGTCGGAGAACATCGTTTCCAAGGCGGTCTTGGAAGCGCAAGGCTCGGTGTTGACCAACAAATACGCCGAAGGCTATCCCGGCCGGCGCTATTATGGTGGCTGTGAGTTTGTCGATGTCGCGGAGCGGCTGGCGATCGAACGCGCCTGTGCGCTGTTCAATTGCACCTTCGCCAATGTGCAACCGAACTCCGGATCACAAGCCAATCAGGCGGTGTTCATGGCCCTGCTGAAGCCGGGCGACACCATTCTGGGCATGTCGCTGGCGGCGGGGGGCCATCTGACCCATGGCGCTTCCGCCAACCAGTCGGGCAAATGGTTCACCGCCGTGCAATATGGCGTGCGGCGCGATACCCAGCAGATCGATTATGACGAGGTCGAGGCGCAGGCCCGCCTACACAAGCCCCGCCTGATCATCGCGGGTGGGTCGGCCTATCCGCGGACCATCGATTATGCCCGGTTCCGGCGCATTGCCGACGAGGTCGGGGCCTATTTCATGGTCGACATGGCCCATTTCGCGGGACTGGTCGCCGGGGGCAGCTATCCCAGCCCGCTCGCCGATGCCCATGTCGTGACCACGACGACCCATAAGACCCTGCGGGGGCCGCGGGGCGGCATGGTTCTGTCGAACGACCCCGAGATCGGCAAGAAGATCAATTCCGCCGTGTTCCCGGGCATCCAGGGCGGACCCTTGATGCATGTCATCGCCGGCAAGGCGGCGGCTTTCGGTGAGGCGCTGAAGCCTGAATTCAAGACCTATGCCCACAACGTGGTCGCGAACGCCCGGGTTCTGGCGGAACGCCTGGCGACCGGTGGGCTCGATATCGTTTCCGGGGGCACCGACAGCCATGTCGTGCTGGTTGATCTGCGGCCCAAACGGTTGACCGGCAAAGTGGCCGAGGCCAGCCTGGAGCGTGCCGGCATGACCTGCAACAAGAATGGCGTGCCGTTCGATCCGGAAAAGCCGACGGTAACCTCTGGTGTTCGTCTGGGCACACCCGCGGCGACGACACGGGGTTTCGGGACCGCGGCGTTTGCGCTTGTCGGTGATCTGATCGTCGAGGTTCTGGACGGTTTGGCGGCCCATGGTGGCGATGATGCCGCCGCAGGGAACGCCGAGACCGAGCGCAAAGTGCGCGAGCGGGTCCGCGCCTTGTGCCGTGAATTCCCGATCTATGGTGGCTGAGCTGCCCGTGAGGCCGGGTCGTAACAGGGGATGACCGGAACGGGACTTGCATCGTCGGTGATGGTGGAGTCCCCGGGACGGCATCGAAGAGCAATGGCGCAGGCCGTGATTGGCCTGCCCCCGGTGATGAGGCGGCACTGGTGATGCGTTGTCCATTTTGCGGTCACGATGACACCCAGGTCAAAGATTCGCGACCAACCGAGGACAATTCGGCGATCCGGCGCCGCCGGTCGTGTCCGGGTTGCGGCGCCCGCTTCACCACGTTTGAACGCGTGCAGTTGCGTGAACTGGTGGTCATCAAGAGCACCGGTCAACGCGAGCCTTTCGATCGTGACAAGATCATGCGGTCGATGCGCGTTGCCTTGCGCAAGCGCCCGGTCGATTCCGAACAGATCGATCGCATCGTCAACAGTCTGGTTCGCCAACTGGAATCATCGGGCGAAAGCGAGATCCCGACCAGTCAGATCGGCGAGATGGTGATGGAGGCGTTGCTCAACATCGACCAGGTCGCTTATGTTCGCTACGCCTCGGTCTACAAGGATTTCCGCGAGGCGTCGGATTTCAACCAGTTTGTCGGCGGCCTGAAGACTGAGATGTCCTAAGCCATGGCGGATATTGACGATATCGCAGCGATGCGCGCGGCACTGGGCCTGGCACGGCGCGGATTGGGCACCGTCGCACCGAATCCCGCGGTCGGCTGCGTGCTGGTGCGCGATGGTTATGTCGTTGGTCGCGGCTGGACCCAACCGGGTGGGCGGCCTCACGCCGAAACCGAGGCCCTGGCCCGGGCCGGTGACCGGGCGCGGGGCGCAACCGCCTATGTCACGCTGGAGCCCTGTTCGCATCACGGTCGGACCGGGCCCTGCGCCGATGCCCTGATCCAGGCCGGCATCCGCCGCGCCGTGATCGCCTGCGTCGATCCCGATCCCCGGGTCCATGGCGCCGGAATCGCGCGCCTGCGCGACTCCGGCGTTGCCGTCGAACTGGGCCTGTGCGGGGACGAGGCCTATCACCTCAATGAGGGGTTCTTCCTTCGCGTCACCGCCGACCGCCCGCTGGTCACGCTGAAGGTTGCCAGCACCCTTGATGGCCGCATCGCCACCCATAAGGGGGATAGCCACTGGATCACCGGCGAGGTGGCGCGGGCCTGGGGGCATCGGCTGCGGGCCGATCACGATGCGATCATGGTCGGGATCGGCACGGCGTTGGCCGATGATCCGGAATTGACCTGCCGGTTGCCCGGCCTGATGCCGCGCTCGCCACTGCGCGTCGTCGCCGACAGCCGTCTCCGCCTCAGCCTGACCAGCAGGCTGGTCCGCGGCGCGGCGCGCTATCCGACCGCGGTGATCTGCCTGGCCCGGGGGCAGGAACCGGCGCGCCGTCAGGCCTTTCTGGATTGCGGTGTCACCCTGATCGAGGTCGGCACCGATTCCCGCGGCGAACCGGATATCAAGGCCGCGTTATCGATTCTGGCCCGCCGGGGGATCAGCCGCGTGCTGGTCGAGGGCGGGTCCCGGCTGGCGGCAACGATGCTTCGCGGCGCTCTGGTGGATCGGCTGGAGTGGTTTCGCGCCGCGCGGCTGATTGGCGGCGACGGCGTCGCGGCGATGGTTGGATTCGGTGTCGATTTCCTGGCCGATACGGTGGATTTCGCTCTGGTCCGGGCGCGCCGGGCCGGGGCCGATATTGTGGAAAGCTATGAGCGCCGTGCGTGACATCCGGTCCCGGGGGCTTTGTGCATCGGCACTGGCCACTGTGTCCCCAAGATGATAGTTTCGCGGCATGTTTACCGGAATCGTCACAGATGTCGGTCGCGTCGTCGCTGTTGAGCGCCGGGGTGACTCCCGTTTCACCATTGCCACCCGCTTTGATCTGGCGACGGTGCCGATCGGTGCGTCGATCGCGTGTAGCGGTGTCTGCCTGACCGTCGTCGCCACCGGGGACGGGACGTTCAGCGTCGACGCCTCGGCAGAGACGCTATCGAAAACCACTCTCGCCGCATGGAGCGAAGGGTCCCGGGTCAATCTGGAACGCGCGCTGCGGATGGGTGACGAGCTTGGCGGACATCTGGTGTCCGGGCACATTGACGGGGTCGCGGATGTCGTCAGTCGCCGCGCGGATGGCGACAGCCAGCGTTTCACCTTTGCCGTGCCGGCGGCGCTGGCGCGCTATGTGGCATCCAAGGGTTCGGTGGCCCTGGATGGGGTCTCGCTGACGGTCAACGAGGTTGATGGCAATAAATTCGGTGTCAACATCATCCCCCACACCCTGGCCGAGACCACCTTCGGGACCCTCAATCCGGGTCAGAAAGTCAATTTTGAGGTCGATATGCTGGCGCGCTATGTTGCCAGACTGATCGCCGGGCTCTGAGATCATGCCAGACCATGCCTATCTTTCGACCACCGAGGAATTGCTGGATGAGGCCCGCAACGGTCGCATGTTTATTCTGGTCGATGACGAAGACCGGGAGAACGAAGGCGACCTGATCATCCCGGCCCAGATGGCAACCGCCGAGTCGATTAATTTCATGGCCCGGTTCGGCCGTGGTCTGATCTGTCTTGCGATGGATCGCGCCGGTGTCGAGCGCCTGGGGCTGCCTTTGATGGCGCGCCAGAATGGCACCCGCCACCAGACCGCGTTCACGGTTTCGATCGAGGCCCGCGAGGGCGTAACCACCGGCATTTCCGCTGCCGATCGCGCCCGGACCGTCCAGGTCGCGATCGACCCCGCGGCCGGCGCCACGGATATCGTCTCGCCGGGCCATGTGTTTCCCCTGGTTGCCCGGGACGGCGGCGTCCTGGTGCGCGCCGGCCATACCGAGGCCGCGGTGGATTTTGCCCGGGCCGCCGGATTGGTGCCCGCCGGGGTGATCTGCGAAGTCATGAATGATGACGGCACGATGGCGCGCCTGCCGGATCTGGTGAAGTTTGCCCAGTTCCATAACATCAAGATCGGCACCATCGCCGATCTGATCGCGTGGCGCCGGCACCGCGAATCGATTGTGACCCGGGCCCTGGAATCGGTGCTCGATAGCGAGCATGGCGGTCAGTTCCGCCTTTATGTCTATGTCAATAATGCCGCTTATGCCGAACACATCGCGCTGGTGAAGGGCGATATTTCCGGTCCTGAACCGGTTCTGGTTCGGATGCACGCCCTCAATGTGCTGGATGATGTGCTGCACGACCGCAGTGGCGGGCGTCATGACGAGTTGCCCCATGCCATGGAGGCGATCGGGCGCGCCGGCCGTGGTGTCGTCGTGCTGATCCGCGAACCGCAGCCGACCAGCCTGTCCAGCCGGGTCCGCGCCGCGATCTCGGGCGCGGGTGGCGACGGCACCGAGCTGCGGGACTACGGTGTTGGCGCCCAGATCCTGCTGGATCTCGGGGTCCGGACCATGACCCTGCTGACCAACCGTCCGCGAACCCTTATTGGCCTGGAGGGTTATGGCCTCAAGGTGGCGGGCATCCAGCCGATCCCCCGTGATGATGCGCCGGGAAACGCCGGTCCGGTGACGGACCCATCCCTGTCAGGCCATGGTTGACACGCCCCATATCATGATCGTCGAGGCGCGGTTCTACGACGATCTCGCCGATGAACTGGCGCGCGGCGCGATTTTGCAGCTCGACAAGGTCGATGTGACCTATGAGCGGATTGGCGTTCCCGGGGTGCTGGAGATTCCCGCCGCGATCAAATTCGCGATCCGTTCGCTGGATTTCTTTGCGGCGCGGCGGCGCTTTGACGGCTATGTCGCCCTGGGTTGCGTGATCCGCGGCGAAACGACCCAGTATGACATTGTCAGCCGGGAAAGCGCACGTGCGCTCCAGGATCTGGCCATGCACTATACGCTCGCGATCGGCAACGGCATCCTGACCGTTGAAAACCGGGAGCAGGCCTGGGCGCGTGCTGCCGTCGACCAGAGGAACAAGGGCGCATTCGCCGCCCAGGCTTGTCTTGATATGATCGAACTGAAACGCCACTTTCGGCTCTACCCCCGTTGATATCGATGAATCCGAGTATGGCCCAAACCAAACGCACCGTCCGTCGCACCGGCAGCGGTTCAGCCAAGGCGCGCCGGCGCGCCGCCCGTCTGACCGCCGTCCAGGCGCTCTATCAGATTGAGCTTGCGGGCGAGGCGGTTGAAACCGTGGTCCGGGAATTCATCGACCATCGCATCGGTCAGGATTTGGATGGTGAGGCCTATGTTCCCGCCGATCCGACCCTGTTCAGCGACATCGTTCGGGGCGCCAGCGTCCGCCACGATGAAATCGATCGGTTGCTGGGCACCTGTCTCGATCCGCAATGGCCGATCGAGCGTCTCGAACTGCTGCTGCGGGCGATCCTGCGCGGTGGCGGCTTCGAGATCCTCGCTCATGCCGACACCCATCCGCGCATTCTGATCAACGAGTATGTCGAGGTCGCGCACGCCTTTTTCGCGGGCCGCGAGCCGGGCATGGTCAACGGCGTGCTCGACAAGTTGGCCCGTCTGCTCCGGCCCGAGGAATTGGCGCAACCGGATCCTCACCGTGTCGAAAACTGACGCGCCGCTCGGCGAGTTCGGACGGATCCGGCAATTGTTCCGGCCTTTGGCCGCGGGCTTCGCCGGGGCTCTCAACCTGTCCGACGACGCCGCCCTGATCAACTGCCCGGCCGGGTTTGAACTGGTGGTCACGACCGATGCCATGGTCGCCGGCGTGCATTTCTTCGTCGATGATACTCCCGAAGACGTGGCCGCCAAGCTGTTGCGGGTCAATCTGTCGGATCTCGCCGCCATGGGCGCCCAACCCCTGGCCTATACCTTGATCACGTCGGTCCCAACGACGATCGATGATGCCTGGATGACCCGGTTCGCCGCGAGTCTGGCGCTGGAGCAGGCGGAGTTCGGCATCATGCTGGCCGGCGGTGACTCGGTGGCAACCCCGGGTCCCGCCAGTTTCGCGGTGACGGCCTTTGGCTTCGTGCCGATCGGTCAGGCCGTGCGGCGATCGGGCGGGCAGGTCGGGGACCGCGTCTTCGTGACCGGAACCATCGGCGACGCCGCGCTGGCGCTCAAAATCGCCTTCGGCCAGATCGCGATGCGCGCGGGTTCCGACGCGCTGCTGGCCCGGTTGCGCCGTCCCACGCCCCGGCTTGGTCTTGGGGCCGGGGTCCGCGGCCTGGTTTCGGCGATGGCGGATGTTTCGGACGGGCTGGTCGCCGATCTTGGCCATATCGCTGAAGCCTCCGGTGTTTGCGCCGTGGTCGCCTGTGACCGGGTGCCCTTGTCGGGCGCGGCGCGCGCCGTCCTTGACGAAAGCCCGGAACTGCTGGCGACGGTGTTGACGGGTGGCGA
Organism: Azospirillaceae bacterium; assembly: GCA_031291675.1. Lineage (GTDB taxonomy): Bacteria > Pseudomonadota > Alphaproteobacteria > Azospirillales > Azospirillaceae > JARLIO01. Next base: position 41,304 of record JARLIO010000025.1, on the reverse strand, counting down.
CGACTACGAACTGGTTTTCACGGCTCCGGCGCATCAGGCGGTGGCCTTGCAGGAATTGGCCGCGGCTGCGGCGGTGGCGATCACTGATATTGGCCATCTGACCGCGCCCCCGGAGGGGCGGCAGGGCGGGGCGGTCACGGTCCTGGATCCCCAGGGGCAACCGCTTCCGTTGACGAGCCGGGGCTGGGAACATTTCTAGGAGGGGTGCGTCATCGAATTTGCGACCGTCGCTCTCGCGAAAGCGGGGGCCCAGAGCCGCACGCTCCGAGCGATGGCGCCTGTGGCCCTGAATGCCCGCGTTCGCGAGCATGACGGTGGCGAGAGATCCTCTCATTGTCAGCGACGCGAGCCACGAGGGCTGTTTTCGATCACGGTGGCCCTGAATCAGCTTGAGCTCTTTGTTTTGCCGCATTTTCCTCACCCAACCGGGAGCCGCCGGGTTGGAAAATGCCCTGGTACGGCCAGGGATACTTAAGAGTCGTTTTGAGGCTGCTGAAAGTCACGCCGCGGTAACACCTTTGCGGTGATAGTAGCGCGCGGATCGAGGCAGAGGGACCGGTTTGATGATCAAGATTTTGCTGATTTTGCTGATGGCGCTGATCTTCGGCGGCGCCGGCCTGGCCGGGGGCTGGTTCCTGTTTCGCCACAACCCGGTGGTGACAGCCGAGGCGTCGCCGCCGCCGCCGCCGCCGGCAGCGCCCGTGGTCGACAGCGCGCCGGTCTTCGTCAAGGTGGGTCCGCTGATTTTGCCGGTGATCGGCAAGGACCGGGTCGACCAGGTCGTAACCCTGGTCGTGGCCCTTGAGGTTGCCGATGACGGCGTCGCGGCGAAGATCCGTGCCGTGATGCCGCGGCTGGAGGACGCGTGTCTGCAAACCCTTTACGGCGGTTTTGCCACCGGTGTTCTGCTCGACAACGGCCTTGTCAAGGTCGACGAAGTGAAGGCGAAATTGACCATCGCCGTGCAGAAGTTGATGGGCAAAGACGCGATCCACGATGTGCTGGTCCAGGTGGTGACCCAGCGACCGGCTTGATTGAGCCCTCATTTGCCGATTCGGAACGGAGTCTACACCGGTTCCCCGCACCACAAGACGTTGTGTCGCGACATATCAGCCTCAGTTCGAACGCATTTCCGCCGGCCATTGCGTTGTCGCCGCTGTTTGGGCATGCTTCGCCTCAATAAGCCGCTTGTGTTCGGCAGTTTCTTTTCGGCCGCCGGCGGCACAAACAACGGTGGAAGGAACTGGGGGAACAATGGCTTTTACATTTGTGTTCATCCTCGCCTGCGGTTTGGTGGCTTTGGCCTACGGGGCATACACCGGCCGCGAGGTTCTTGCTGCCAGTGCGGGTTCTGCCCGCATGCAGGAGATTGCCGCGGCGATTCAGGAAGGGGCGCGCGCCTATCTGAATCGGCAATACACGACGATCGCGATCGTCGGTGTCATTATTCTGATCATTCTGACGTTATTTCTCGGGATCCCGGTCGGCGTCGGCTTTTTGATTGGCGCCACGCTTTCGGGTGCGACCGGGTTCATCGGGATGAATGTGTCGGTCCGGGCCAATGTCCGCACCGCCGACGCAGCGACGGGCGGCCTGGCGCCGGCCCTGGCGATCGCCTTCAAATCCGGTGCGGTCACCGGGATGCTCGTCGTCGGGCTCGGGCTGATCGGTGTCACCAGCTATTATGGCATCTTGCTGCTGCTCGGTCTCGAAACACGGGTTGTGCTTGAGGCCCTGGTGGCGCTCAGTTTCGGTGCATCGCTGATTTCGATCTTCGCCCGTCTCGGGGGCGGCATTTTCACCAAGGGTGCGGATGTCGGTGCTGACCTGGTTGGCAAGGTCGAGGCCGGTATTCCCGAGGATGATCCGCGGAATCCCGCGGTCATTGCGGATAATGTCGGCGACAATGTCGGTGATTGTGCCGGCATGGCTGCCGACCTGTTCGAAACCTATGCCGTCACCATCGTGGCAACGATGCTGCTGGCGTCAAGCCTGTTTGGCACCGCGGCGTCCCACGCGATGATCCTGCCCCTGGTGATCGGCGCCGTCTGCATCCTGGCGTCGGTGGCCGGTACGTTCTTCGTCAAGCTCGGCCCGAGCAACAACATCATGGGCGCCCTTTACAAGGGCCTGATCAGCAGCGGCGCGATATCCGCGGTTCTGGTGTTTCTGACGATTGTCGCGCTGTTCGGGTTGCGGACGCCGATCGCGCCCGACAGCACGATCCCCGGCGTCAACACGATCACCGGCCTCAATCTGTTCATCTGCTCGCTGGTTGGCTTGGGCGTGACCGGATTGCTGGTCTGGATCACGGAATATTATACCGCCACCACGTTCCGTCCGGTGCGCAGCATCGCCAGATCCTCGGAAACCGGCCATGGCACCAACGTCATCCAGGGCTTGGCGATTTCGATGGAATCGACGGCGCTGCCGGTCATCGTGATTTGCGCGGGCATCCTGATCGCCCATGGCGAAGCCGGGCTGTTTGGCATCGCGGTGGCGGCGACAACGATGCTGGCGCTGGCCGGCATGGTCGTGGCTCTGGATGCCTACGGACCGGTGACGGACAATGCCGGCGGCATTGCCGAGATGGCCGATCTGCCCAAGGACATCCGCGTGACCACCGACGCCCTGGACGCCGTTGGCAATACCACCAAGGCGGTGACGAAAGGCTATGCCATCGGCTCGGCGGGCCTTGCCGCGCTGGTGCTGTTTTCCTCCTATATCCAGGATCTGCATTACTATTTCCCGACGATCACGGTGAACTTCAATCTCCAGGATCCGTTCGTCGTCGTCGGTCTGCTGATTGGTGGCTTGCTGCCCTATCTGTTCGGGTCGATGGGCATGACCGCGGTGGGTCGTGCCGCCGGGTCGGTGGTGATCGAGGTTCGGCGGCAATTCCGCGAGATCAAGGGCATCATGGAAGGCACGGCAAAGCCGGATTATGGCCGCGCCGTCGATATGCTGACCAAGGCCGCGATTCGTGAAATGATCTTGCCGTCGCTGCTCCCGGTTGCGGCGCCCGTGGTGCTGTACCTGGTGATCCGGGCGGTTGCCGGGCAGGCGCAGGCGTTCACCGCGTTGGGCGCGATGTTGCTGGGCACGATCGTGACCGGGGTGTTCGTGGCAATTTCGATGACCTCGGGCGGCGGTGCCTGGGACAATGCCAAGAAATATATCGAAGAGGGCAACTATGGCGGCAAGGGTTCGGATGCCCACAAGGCGGCCGTGACCGGCGATACCGTCGGCGATCCCTACAAGGACACCGCCGGACCGGCGGTCAATCCGATGATCAAGATCATCAACATCGTCGCGATCCTGCTGCTGGCGATTATTGCCAAGCTCGCCGCCTGATCGCGGAAAAACACCGGACAGCAAGAAGCCCCGTGGCATGCGCCACGGGGCTTTTGTCTGTGTGCTGCCGGTGCCGGGGCGGATTGCGCCGGGACCGGATCAGTTCCCCCGGTCAATGCTCCCTCCGGTCAATGCTCCCTCCGGTCAATGAACCGTGTTCTGGCCCATGTTCGGGGTGAAGCGGCCGATATTGCCGACAATTTCTTGAAGGACCGTCTGATCCTTACCCGGGGTTGGCGTCACCGATTCCGCCATCGCGACATCCTGGGCCGCGTTCGGGTCGGCCTTGTGCACGTCGGCCAGGATGTTCTTGTCGTCAAATTTGACGATGACGATCTGTTGATCGAGGAGTTCTGGATTAAAGAAAGAGGTCTTTTCCATGGTCCGGGCGATATAGTACCAGGTCTTTGCGTCGAAGGTGGATACCGAGGTCGGTGTCCCCAGAATCCCTACAACCTGGTCTTTTGTCGTCGCACCGGGCTGGAGCATGGCCAGCTTCTCGGGGGGGACGGGGTTGCCGTGGATCGACACGGTGGAAGTGCAAGCCCCGAGACCAAGGCTCAACAGCCCAGCGGCGATCAGGCGGCAAACGGGTGCTTTAACCATTGAAACGTCGCTCATTGAATGGCGCGGGAAGGGCCCCGGAAACGATCACCGCCGCCGCGGCATGGAAGTCGGCGGAACAGAAGCCACCGGGACAGGCATCAACCGAACGAACACGCCACGATGGAACGTGCCAGCACGGAACTCGATTGACGGCACCGATCCGGAACCCTATGTCAGGGGACACAATCGCATCGCGCGGATTGTCCTGTCAATGTCGAGCGCCGGGGCTGCCGTGCCGTTTCGTTTATTCCATCGCCAATCTGTCCCGGACGCGGTCTTGCGTGGCTATGACCGGCTCGTGGCTCAGGCCCGGTTGCCGGGCTTTTACCGGGATGTCGGGGTTCCCGACAGCGTCGATGGTCGTTTCGAGCTGATCGTGCTGCATGTCTATCTGCTTGCCGAACGACTGCGCGGGCAGGGGCGTCCCGCCGATGCGTTTGCCCAGGCGCTGATGAACCGGCTGGTCAGCGATATGGATGCCAGCCTGCGGGAAATGGGCATCAGTGACCTGCGCGTGCCCCGGGAAATAAAGGCCATGGTCGTGGCCCTGCGTGGTCGCCTGGTCGCCTATCGTCAGGGCATGGCCGCGCCGGATGACCGGCTGCTGTACGACGCCCTGGACCGGAATCTGTTTGGCACAAGCGAACCCGCGGCCGGGGCGCTGGCACAGATGTCGGCCTATGTGCGGCGTGAAGCCGCGGCCCTGGCGGCGCAGCCGCTGGCCGTTTTGTTGACCGGTGACATCGCGTTCGGTGGCGCCCCTGGCGGGGATGCCGCGGCCGTCGACGACACCGGCGCTTTTTGTTCCGCTTGATCGGAGGTTGTCATGACCCAAGAACCCGCGGTTGTCGCCGCCGGCCCCGCGATTCCCGCCGAATTTTCTCGGCGCGTCATCGCCGATACCATCAGCACCAACGGCCTCGTCCAGAAGATCGTCGCCACGCCGGCGGAGTGTGCCGCCCTGGCGCGGCGGTTTGATCTGCCGGCGATCCATCATCTCGAGGCCAGCGTGACGCTGCGGCGGATCCGTGATGTCATGATCGCGGTTGACGGACATGTTACCGCGGATCTGGTTCAGAGCTGTGTCGTGACGCTCGAGCCGGTGCCGGCGCACATCGATGAGCATTTCACCGCCCTGTTTGCCCCGGCGCACCTGATCACGGACACCGAGCCCGAACTGGTCTACGATCCGGATGCGGCGGACGAGGACGAGTGGCCGGAGCCGTTGGAGTCGGGGGGTGTCGACATCGGTGAGGTGACGGCACAGCATCTGTCGTTGGCCCTGGACCCCTATCCGCGCAAACCGGGTGCCGCGATTGCCACTGCCGTCGAGGAACCGGTCGTCGCGCCGGTGCGGACGCTGGCCACGGCGGCGCGTTTGACGCGGCGGCGCTAGCGTGCGCGCGGGATGTCTGCCATATTACCGCAATCCTGCTTGCACTCCGGGGCCGTTTGCTTGTAAAGAAACAATCCGCTCAAGGCGGCCCCGGCGTGGGCCGCCTTTTGGAATCATAGAGAGTTTGTGTCATGGCCGTCCCCAAGAAAAAGACCTCCCAGTCCCGCCGCAACATGCGCCGGTCTCATCATGCCCTGGTGCCGATGGCATTCGCCGAGTGCCCCAATTGTGGCGAGCTGAAGCGTCCCCACCATGTGTGTGACGAGTGCGGCCACTATGACGGGCGCGAAGTTGTCGAGGCCACCAAGGCCTGATTGGGCCGATCGGAGCCGTAACAGGTGAACGCGCCGTTGACCATTGCCTTGGACGCCATGGGTGGAGATTTCGCTCCCGATATGGTTGTTGCCGGCGCAGAGCGGGCCCGGGAACGCTGCCCCGACATCGACTATCTGTTCTTTGGCGATGAGGGGCGGATCGCACCCCTGATCGATCGCCACAAAGGGCTGAAGGCGATTTCGCGGATCCTGCATACTGCCGAATCGGTTTCGAATGAAACCAAACCGTCGGTGGCCTTGCGATCCGGCCGAGGCTCCAGCATGCGCCTGGCGATCGACGCGGTCAGCGACGGTCGCGCGCATTGCGTTGTCTCGGCGGGAAACACCGGCGCCCTGATGGCGATGGCCAAGTTCGTGCTCAAGACGCTGCCCGGGATCGATCGTCCGGCCATTGCGTCGTTCTTCCCGACATTGCGCGGGGAAACCGTGATGCTGGATCTTGGCGCCAATATTGAGTGCGGGCCCGAGCATCTGGTGCAGTTTGCGCTGATGGGGGCGGTGTTTGCCCGTACGGTGTTGGGGCTGCAGGAGCCGAGTGTCGGGCTGCTGAATATCGGCGCCGAGGAAGTCAAGGGTCGCGAGGCGGTGAAACTGGCCGCGGCGCAACTGCGCGAAACCACCTTCCCGGGACGGTTCCATGGCTTCATCGAGGGCAACGATATCGCGGCCGGGACCGTTGATGTCGTTGTTACCGACGGCTTCACCGGCAATGTGGCCCTGAAGACCGCCGAGGGAACGGCCAAGCTCTATTCCGAGTTTCTGCGTCGCACCTTCAGCGCGTCGATCATGGCGCGTCTTGGTTATCTGTTGGCCCGCAATTCCTTCAAGAAATTGCGCAAGCGCACCGATCCGCGCCGCTATAATGGCGCGATGTTCCTGGGATTGCAGGGCGTGTGCGTCAAAAGTCATGGGGGAACCGACGCCGTCGGCTTCGCCAATGCCATCTGTGTCGCCGTGGATCTCGTCAAACAGGGGTTCAACGACCGGATCAGAGAAGAACTGGCGCGCCTGCGTGCGCCCTTGCTCCCGGAATCGAAGGCTGCGGCCATCTGATGATCAGGCGTTCCTTTCTTGTCGGCTGCGGTTCCTACCTGCCTGAACAGGTCGTGACCAATGACGATCTGGCGTTGCGTGTCGATACCTCCGACGCGTGGATCGCCCAGCGCACCGGTATTCGCAGCCGTCATATCGCGGCCCCTGATCAAATGACCTCGGACCTCGCCATTGCCGCGGCACGGCGTGCGCTTGAGGCCGCGGACCTGCCGGGAGAGGCCGTCGACCTCGTCATCCTGGCCACGACGACACCGGACAACACCTTCCCGGCGACCGCGGTTAAGGTCCAGGCGGCATTGGGGATCACCAAGGGTTTCGCCTTCGATCTTCAGGCGGTGTGTTCGGGCTTTCTCTATGCGCTGGCGACGGCCGACAACTTCATCCGCCTGGGCCAGGCCCACACCGTGCTGGTGATCGGCGCTGAGACCTTCTCGCGGATTCTGGACTGGAGCGACCGCAGCACCTGTGTCCTGTTCGGCGATGGCGCTGGCGCCGTGGTGCTGTGCGCCGGTGAGGGTGAGGGCCACAGCGGTGACCGAGGCATCCTGTCGACGCATCTGCATGCGGATGGCCGGCATTATCAGCAGCTCTGGGTCGATGGGGGCGTCTCGTCAACCGGGACGGTCGGCCATGTCCGGATGCAGGGCCAGGAAGTGTTCCGTCATGCGGTTGCCCGGCTGTCTGAGGTCGTTGACGAAGCCCTGACCGCCAACGGCCTGACGCCGGACGATATTGACTGGCTGGTGCCGCACCAGGCCAATCGGCGGATCATCGACAGCACGGCGCGGCGACTTAAGCTCAGCCCTGAAAAAGTTGTCATAACCGTGGACCGCCACGGCAATACCTCGGCCGCTTCGGTGCCGTTGGCGCTGAGCGAGGCGATCGGCGACGGACGGATCCAGCGGGGTCATCTGGTGCTGCTTGAGGCGATGGGCGGCGGATTTACCTGGGGTAGTGCGCTGGTTCGGCTGTGATGCGGCTCTCGCGTCTGAAGGAAGCGCGGCAACTCTTTGGAATTGACGGATTTCTTTCCTGGGGCTAATGTTTTGACCGTTGCCAACGGCAATCGGACTGACGAAGATGCCCGAAAATACCGTGACCCGCGCCTTGTTAAGCGAGGCCGTCTATCAGGAAGTCGGCCTGTCCCGCAATGAGTCTGCCGATTTGGTCGAGACCGTGATCAATGAGATCTCCGATGCTTTGGCGCGCGGGGAGATGGTCAAGATATCGTCATTTGGCAGCTTCTCGGTACGCCAGAAGGGCCGGCGCGTCGGGCGTAACCCGAAGACCGGCGAAGAGGTGCCGATCATGCCGCGCCGGGTGCTGGTGTTCCGCGCCAGCCATGTCCTGAAGGAGCGGGTCAACCGGGTGGCCGCGGACACCGAGGATCTGGGCCAAACCGTCCGGGTCGGTTGATGGCCGATGGTTGGCACTCATCCCGAGCTGAAGCCGGTCAAATCAGCAACCGCCTTTCGGACCATCAGCGAGGTTTCTGGTGAACTCGATGTGCCGCAGCATGTGCTGCGCTTTTGGGAAACCAAGTTCACCCAGATCCGGCCGCTGAAGCGCGGGGGCGGGCGCCGTTACTATCGGCCCGAGGATGTTGACCTTCTGCGGCGGATTCAGAGCCTGCTGTACAAGGAAGGCTATACGATCAAGGGCGTGCAGCGGCTGCTGCGTGAATCCCGTGGCGGTCGGCAAGAGCCTGCGCCCGGGGATCTGGTCACCGACGAGATGGTGCCCGCCCTCGACGATGCCGAGCTCGAGGTCGAGCCCGGCGCGGAACCAGAGCCGGAACACGAAATTGAGATCGATGGTGACGTCATCCCGACCGGGATGACGGCGGCGCAGCGTGCGGAACTTGAAGCGATCCTTGATTCGTTGATGGCGCTTCGTGCGCTGCTGCCGCCAAAGTCATAAATCCGCCGAGCTTAAAAAAGGTGACCGCCGGCGCGTTCAATCGTTGCATCCCCGGAAAGTCGCCGCTATATTCCCGGCCTCACGCGGTGGCGTGAACGGTCGGGCAGTAGCGCAGCCTGGTAGCGCATCAGTCTGGGGGACTGGGGGTCGTGGGTTCGAATCCCGCCTGCCCGACCAATAAATTGACGCGGTTATTTTGGACCGCTCCGTTGCTGACAATACCGGTCGCAAACCGGGTCACCTGCAGCGATCGCGCAATGTCCGGTCGGTCGTAACGATCGTTTCCCGAGGCGCTTTGTGAAATATCTTATACGTTGTGCGGCAATCGTGATGCCGGGTCAGTCTCTGCAAATAGGTCAGGGACAAGCGGCTTGCCGCGATCGCCGCCAAGAAAGCTGAGCTTGATGCGCTGCGGCCCCTGGCGACGGATGCGCTCAAGAGTCTGCAAAAATTCTACGATGTCGAGCCGACCGGCGCCGCGAACACGATTGAGGGCAACATGCCGACACGGCGTGAGGCCTCCGAGGTGATCGAGCACGGTGACAAGATGGGTCTTGATGAGGTCGAGCGGGGGTGATTTGCGCGCCGGATTTGCTCCAGACTTGTGCACGCGAAAAATAACCTGATTCCAAAGGCTTGGAATTTTTGCGTAAGTCTTGAGTTCTGCAATAGACTGAGGCGAACGGTCGAAGCTGATCCGAAGGGGACCTTCGTGGCCTCGCGATTTCAACCCGGTCAACCGATTATCTTGTCTCTTTTTGGCCGTGCCTGAGCCGACATGACCGAACCGGATTGTTTGCCGCCTCCACCGTTTTGGCGAACTCGATATTTCGCTCTGACGGTTATGGCTCGGCCTGACCGTCGCATGATTGATCCGATAATGATAAAGTCCGTCCTAAATTCTCCTCATCGAAGGGAGTGAGAGTTGAACGGTCGGATCCGTCAATGGGGATGGATTCCGGAACTGAGACACTGGTTGCGGGTGGTAACCCTTGCAGACGGCGAGACAGTGCACAACGCCATGCTTGATCGGGATTTCGAACCATGACGACATCGCCCATTATTTACGATCCGGCCACGGACAGCATGTACGTGACGTTGCGCGAAGGCCGTGTGGCTCATACGGTCGTGCATGATGACAAAGAATACGCGGTCGATGTCGGTGAAGACGGCCAGCCGATGGGCTACGATATCCAGTTCGCTAGCCATCATTCCGACGTCATCGCGGAGGCCCTTCGACTGCTTCAGACTCAATCACGGCGTGCGGCATGATCGGGCGATTCTGTCAGTGAAGCGGACAAATGTCAGTGACTATTTCGTATGTCAGTAACCGGGCATTCCTTATAAGACGAAATATATATATCGTATTTCTCCGATGCTGCCCAAATGACAACTAAACCCACTTTGACCGGCCACGGTCTCACTCTCCGCGACTTTCTCCCTGGGGACGTGACGGATCGCCTTGCATTAGGTCAGACGCCGGAAATCATACGCATGTACGGCGCCGACCTTTCGAGGGTCGGACGGCTCGGCGAGGCTGCCGTTAAGGATTGGATTGGCTGCCTCGCAAAACATCCATTCGCATGCGCAATCGAGCATGTGGGAAAGTGGATAGGCGAAATTCGTCTCGACGCTTTGGACGAGCATGATCGTCGAGCGAAATTGGCGATTGGGCTGTACGACGCTGAGCTCCTGGGTCGGGGGTTGGGCCGACAGGCGATCACGCTGCTGATGGCTCATGCATTCACGGTGATGACATTGCATCGGGTCAGCCTGCGCGTCCTCGCCTACAATGCCAGGGCGATCCGCTGCTATTCAGCGTGCGGATTTGTCGAGGAAGGTCGCGAACGCGAGGCGGCGTTCGTCTGCGGCGAGTGGCACGACGATGTCATGATGGGCTTACTGGCGCGCGAGTTCCTCGCAAGATAGGAGCAAGAGGAAATCGCAGAGCCCACATTGCGAAAAACGCGACATTTCCACGAGATTGCGAAATCCCAATGGGGCGGGCAAGCCACGGCGATCGTGGTTCAGATTTTCAGCTCTCATGATTTGTCGCGCGGTCGGTGGCCGAGATCGCTGGCGATTCGGCGCGGAATCCCGACTCCCCGAACGCTGGCCGCAGCACTCGGGCTAAAATTCACGGCACCGTTCAGGATTGCGGCATTGTCTTGGCGGGGCGTTTCCCGACGCCGGCTGCCGACGCCGCCTCGGCCACCTCGCGACCCTGGACGGTCAGGCGGCACACCAGCCAATCCGGCTTCAGGGGATTGGCAAACCAGGGTTCGGCCCAGCCGGCGGTAAGGCACTGACGGATCAGGCGCTCGTCGATACGCTGGCCTTCTTCGTCGAACAGCGGCAATTTGCCGCCGGGCTGATCGAGGCCGCGCCGTAACCAGTGGCGTTGCGCGGGGGTGGCGGGGGATGCAGTCATTCGAGTGGGATCCTCGCCGAAAGGGTGGGGCCCGGCGGAGCCCTGCGGCGGGATGGTAGCCGACAGACCCCGCTTTGCGAAAGGGGGCTGCGTAGCAAAAGGAGGGGACAATGGACGCGATTATGATCTATGTGACCGCCACATCGAAGGGAGAGGCCGAGATGATCGGGCGAACCCTGGTCACCGAGCGGCTCGCCGCCTGTGCCAATATCATCGACGGCATGCGCTCGATCTATCATTGGCAAGGTGCGGTCGAACAGGCCGATGAGGTGGTCGTCCTGATCAAGACGCGGCGCTCTCTGTTTGACGTGGTGCAGGCGCGGGTTCGGGTTCTGCACAGCGCCGTTACGCCCTGTATTGTCGCGTTGCCGCTGGTGGCGGCGGATCCCGATTATCTGGCCTGGATCGCGGCGGAAACGGCGTGAGCCGCGGGCCGATCACCAGGGGGGCGATCACCAGGGGGCGGTCGAGCCGGGCAGCCACCGGGCGCCCATCCAGCGCCGCGCCGCACAAGTGAGCTTGCCGGCGTAATCGGGAAAGGCGGGTCCGATCAGCGGCAGGTCAAAGCCAGCGATCGTGGCCGCGATCCCGGCATCGTCCAGGCCGCGGCCCGCGGCAACGGCGTGGCGTGCGATTTCCATTTCCTGGCCCCAGAAATAGATCGCCCCCGCCTGGACGCGCTGTTGCATGCCTCGAACCTCGTCAATACGGCCATCACTGATCAGGGGCAGCCAGATGTCCGGCATCAGCAGGTCCACCGGCCGGTCAGGCCGGTAGCTGTAGGCATCGCCCTCGATCAGCCGAATCTTTCGCTGCGCCGGTTCCGGCAACTGGCTGAAGATGTCAAGTTCCCGGTGCAGGTCGAGGACATCGCGGTCAAATTCGACGACGGTGACTGCGGTGACCTCATCCCGCAACGCGCTCGTGACGGCGGACCAGCCCAGGCCGAGCCCGAAAATCAGCACATGGCCCCGGGCCAGACGAATCCCGATCTCCTGGCTCTCCAACTCCATCGGCGTCATCGACATCCAGCAGGCGCCGTTGCGGAGCAGTCCGGCCATGCCCTGGATCAGTGCGGTCTCGCTCCAGTATCCCGGGGCCAGGTTGAGACCGGCGACGAGCACCCGCCAATCACCGCACTGCATCGGGCGATAGTGGGGAATGAACAAATCGGTGTGAAACAGCGGTGGCAGCGATGACGACGGCATGTCCGGTCCCGGAGCGGTGAGCATCGTCGTCGATCTAGAACAAGTGATGCCACGAAGCAAAAGGAAAGGGGTGCGGGCACACCCGCCTTGTCATATCGAGCGAGAGGAACGGGGTGAGGGCCGCGCGGCGCTGGCATTTCTGCGGTCCTGTGCGCCGCGCGACTGCCATCACCCGGCCAAGGGGCCGTCGTTTCCGCTGGCGCGCAAGGCCTGGTCCAGGTCAGCGATCAGGTCGTCGACATTCTCGATCCCGACCGACAGGCGCACCACGTCAGGGCCGGCCCCGGCCAGCAGCAGTTCTTCCGGGCTCAATTGGCTGTGGGTCGTTGAGGCGGGATGGATGATCAGGCTTCTGGTGTCGCCGACATTGGCCAGGTGGCTGAAGATCTTGACCGACTCGACGACGCGCAAGCCCTGTCGGTAACCACCGCGAACGCCGAAGGTGAAGACCGCCCCGGCGCCCCGCGGCAGGTATTTCTGCGCCAGCGTGTGATACGAGCTCGAGGGCAGGCCGGCATACTGGACCCACGACACGTCGGGATGGGCTTCGAGGAACTGGGCAACCTTGAGGGCGTTGGCGCTGTGTCGCTCCAGCCGCAGTGGCAAGGTCTCGATTCCGGTCAAGGTCAAAAAGGCGTTGAGCGGAGCCTGGCACGGCCCCAGATCCCGCAGACCGACGGCGTGGCCATAGACCGTGTAGGCAAGATCACCGAAGGTTTCGACAAAGCGCAGGCCGTGATAGCCGGGTTCCGGCTCGGTCAGGGCCGGATAGCGGCCATCGCGGCTCCAATCGAACCGTCCGCTGTCGATCACGATCCCGCCCAGGCTGTTGCCATGGCCGCCCAGAAATTTGGTGGTCGAATGCACCACGATCGTCGCGCCATACTCGATCGGCCGCTGCAGATAGGGCGTTGCCAGGGTGTTGTCGACGATCAGCGGCACGCCGACATCGTCGGCAATGCGGGCGATCGCCTCGACATCCGAGACCACGCCCCCCGGATTGGCCAGGCTTTCGATGAAGATCGCCTTGGTCTTGGGCGTGACGGCGCGCCGGAAATTCTCGGGATCGTCGCTGTCGACGAAAACAGAATTCCAGCCGAACGCCCGGGGAAAGGTGTGGCCGAGCTGGTTGATCGAACCGCCATAAAGCTTGCGGGACGCGATCACGGTGTCGCCCGGGGCGAGCAGGGGCAGCAGGGCGAGCAGTTGTGCCGCGTGGCCGGAGGCTGTCGCTGTGGCGCCGCGTCCCCCTTCGAGGTCGGCCAGCCGCGCCTCGAGCGCCGCCACCGTGGGATTGGTCAGGCGGGAATAGATGTATCCGGCCTTTTTGAGGGCAAACAGCGAAGCGGCTTCTTCCGCCGACTCGAAGACATAGCTGCTGGTCTGGTAGATCGGGGTCGCCCGGGCGCCCGTGCTGGCGTCGGGGGCGGTTCCGGCATGAACGGCGCGGGTTTCGAAGCCGAGCTGCGGATTGTCAGACATTCCTGCTGTTCTCCTTGGGGGTTTGTTGTGGTTTCCCAGGCCGATTACCGCGCCGGCGTTGCGTGAACCGGAGCTGTGGTCTGTGGCTCGGGCGTGCCGAACAGGCGCCGGTGTTCGATCTTGGGACAGCGATCCATCACCACCGTCAACCCGGCAGCCCGGGCCCGGTGCGCGGCTTCGTCGTTGCGCACCGTGAGTTGCATCCAGACGTAAGAGGCGCCCTTGGCAATCGCCGCGTCCGTGATCGGGCCCGCGGCCTCGCTGTTGCGGAAAATGTCGACCATATCGACCGGGCCCGGGATATCGGCCAGTGTCGGATAGACCGCTTCGCCCAGCACCGCCTGTCCGGCGAGGCGCGGATTGACCGGGATCACGCGGTATCCCTGGGACTGGAGGTATTCGGTCACATGATATTGCGGGCTCTGCGTCTTGTCGGAGGCGCCCACGAGCGCAATGATTTTGACCTTGTTCAGGACGTCGCGCAGCACGTCATCGCTATCGTGATCGTGCCGGGAAGCGGTGTGGTTTTCGGTGACCATTGTGACTGGAATTCCGCTTTGGGGGGGACCATCGGGTCGGGAGAGAAAGGGCGACCTGCCGCATTGCTTGGCGTTCCGCCCGGGGCCCGGGTGGCGCGGCGCCATCAAACCAGAACGTTATCAGGCGCTGCCAACTCGGCACAGGGTGTCATGGGGCCTTGAACAGATCGACTTCCGTGCCGACCACGATGGCGAGCGCGGTCATTCGATCGCCGGCAACCCATGGAAATCCAGTTCGGTGGAAAATTCAACATAATTCTATCGTCTGAAATGCAATAGAACACATACATGCTGTAGATAATGACGTCTGACTTTTGAAGGTGTCGCGAATGAGGTATTATAGTACCGTTATGGGAGAAGAGAGCTGCAAATCATTGAATTAATGGAAGCTTTATAGGCGGTAATATAATACCGCATCTCTAACGCCTTGATTTCACGTCTATCATCGGCGACGAAAACAGTTGACGTCGGTGTCGCGGATGCGTACAAGGCACCCTCTTAGGGCATGCCGGCTCGTCCAGGCGCGCCGTCATCCGGTTATGAGAAGAACACCATGAAGACCTTCGTTTTGAAGCCGTCCGAGGTCGAGAAGAAATGGGTCGTCGTCGATGCCGACGGGCTCATTCTTGGCCGGCTGGCCAGCATTCTGGCCAACATTCTGCGCGGCAAGCACAAGCCGACCTACACCGCCCATGTCGATTGTGGTGACAATATCATCGTCGTGAATGCCGAAAAGGTTCAACTGACCGGCAATAAGCGCAAGGACGACATCTTTTACTGGCACACCGGCTTTCCGGGCGGCATCAAGGGGCGTTCCAAGGGGCAGATCCTTGACGGGCGCTATCCCGAGCGCGTGATCATCAAGGCGGTGGAACGCATGGTGCCGCGGGGCCCGTTGGGGCGTCGCCAGATGACCAATCTCCGGGTCTATAAAGGCCCCGTTCACCCGCACGAGGCCCAGCAGCCGACGGTTCTTGATATCGCGGCGCGGAATCCGAAGAACAAGAGGAGCGCCTAACCCATGGCAACGCAAACCCTGAGCGACCTCAAGGGACTCGGCGCGACGGTCGGTGCGCCGGTAGCGGCCGAAGCGGTGATCGAAGCGGTTGTGCCCCGGATCGACGAGTTCGGCCGGTCCTATGCCACGGGCCGGCGCAAGGACGCCATCGCCCGGGTCTGGATCAAGCCGGGAACCGGCAAGATCACGGTCAACGCCCGCGACGATGCTGTCTATTTCGCGCGCCCGGTGTTGCGCATGCTGATCAATCAGCCGTTCGCGATCGTCAATCGTGTCGGGCAGTTTGACATCGTCGCGACGGTCACCGGCGGTGGTTTGTCGGGCCAGGCTGGCGCTGTGCGCCATGGCATCAGCCGCGCTTTGACCTATTACGACCCGACCTTGCGCTCGCCGTTGAAGGCCGCGGGCTTCCTGACCCGGGATAGCCGGACGGTTGAACGTAAGAAGTACGGCCGCGCCAAGGCGCGCCGCAGCTTCCAGTTCTCCAAGCGCTGATCGCAGCGTTTCGGTTTCGCTGATCGTGATGACAGGGCGTTCCGTTGGGACGCCCTGTTTTTTTTATTTTCGGTGTTGCCCGGTCGCGGCGCTCGTCTGCCGGTCTTGCGCCGCGGCGCGTGAGAGGCTAGGCAGGAACCCAGCGTTGTTGACGGGCTCCTGCCGCTCTTCGCGTGGTATGAGCGCCGAAATGGAGATGACAATGGCCGGCGTGATCCTTCCCTACCGCGACAAATTTCCGCGCATTCATCCAACCGCATTCATTGCCGAAACGGCCGTGATCATTGGCGATGTCGAGATTGGCGCCGACTCAGGCATCTGGTTTGGCGCTGTTGTCCGGGGCGACGTCAACAGCATCCGAATCGGTCAGCGGACCAACATTCAGGATGGCACTGTCATTCATGTGACGGCGAACGGCCACAACACTGTGATCGGTGACGATGTCACGGTCGGCCATTTGGCGATGATTCACGCCAGTACCCTGGAAGATTGCTGCTTTGTCGGGATGAAGGCCTGCATCATGGACGGCGTCGTCGTGGAGGGCGGGTCAATGGTCGCCGCCGGCGCACTGGTCACGCCGGACAAACGTGTCGTCCAGGGGCAATTGTGGGCCGGAGTGCCGGCGCGCCCGTCTCGAGCCCTGACCGCGGAGGAACAAGCGTATTTCCCGGTGTCCGCGGCAAACTACGTCAAGCTCGCCGCCGAATACCGGGCCCGTTTCACGGCTTAGCGTGTCCGGTCGGATCGTTGCGACCGGGCCCCGGGCGTCAAAGCCCGGGGCCGGAGAGCCCGGCCCCGGGTGCGAAAGTCAGGCGACGCGCACCGCGACATAGGAACCCGGCGCGTCCTCGATCGCAGGGAGATCGCCGGTACCAGGGATGCGTGCCGGAACCTTCTCTCCGCTGAACGGGGTGATCCAGCGCAGCCATTCCGGCCACCAGGAGCCCGGGGTCGGCGTCGCCCCTTCGAACCAGGCTTCCGGCTTGGCCGGCAGGGCATCATTGGTCCAATAATTGTACTTGTGCGCGATCGGCGGGTTGACGATGCCGGCGATATGACCCGACGCCGACAGGATGAATTTGACCGGGCCCGAGAATAATTGCGTCGTCGCGTAGGTCGCCTTCCAGGGCGCGATATGGTCCTCGCGGGTTGAGACGAAGCAACTCGGCACTTTGACGGTGCGCAGATCGATTGGCACGCCCTTCAGGGTGATCCCGCCGGGTTCGACCAGCTTGTTGTTCTGATACATGTTGCGGAGATAGAAGCTGTGCATCGCTGCCGGCATCCGCGTGCTGTCCGAATTCCAATACAGCAGATCAAACGGGAAGGGGTCTTTGCCCAGCAGGTAGTTGTTGACGACGAAGGACCAGATCAGATCGTTGGCACGCAGCATGTTGAAGGTGGTCGCCATGGCGCTGCCGTCGAGATAGCCTTTCTCGGCCATTTTTTGTTCGAGAAGCGCCAATTGCTCTTCATCAATGAAGATGGAAAGCTCGCCGGCCTCGGAGAAATCGGTCATGGTGGTGAAGAAGGTCGCGCTGGTGATGCGCGTGTCGTTGCGCGATGCCATGTAGGACAACATCGCGGCGGTCAGCGTCCCCCCAAGGCAATAGCCGATGATATTGAGGTCGGCTTCGCCGGTCGCCTGCCGGATCTGCTCGATCGCCGCCAGCGGACCTTCCTCCATATAGTCTTCGAAGGTCTCATTGGCCAAAGTCTCGTCGGGGTTGACCCAGGAAATAACGAATACCGTAAGGCCTTCCCCGACGGCCCACTTGATGAAGCTGTTGCGATCCCGCAGATCGAGGATGTAGTATTTGTTGATCCAGGGCGGGACAATCAGCAGCGGCCTCTTGAAGACCTCTTCGGTCGTTGGAGAATACTGCAGCAACTGCATCAGTCTGTTTTGGAAGACGACCTTGCCAGGGGTGATCGCGATGTTCTGGCCGACCTTGAACGCGTTGTAGTCGGTCATCTTGATGTTGAGCTGACCCTTGCCGCGTTCCAGGTCATCCAGCAGATGTTCCAGCCCTTTGAGCAGGTTTTCACCGCCGCTTTCCATCGTGGTGCGCAGCACCTCGGGGTTGGTCAGCACGAAATTGCTGGGCGCCATCGCATCGACGAACTGGCGCGTGTAGAAGTCGACTTTGCGCGCGGTTTTCTCGTCCAGCCCGTCGACGCCATGCACGGCGGTTTGCATCCAGCGCGCCGTCAACAGATAGCTCTGCTTGATATAGTCAAACAGGGTGTTTTCGTCCCAGGCGGCATCCTTGAAGCGGCGGTCATCCTTGGCCGGCGCAATCATCGGCTCGGTCGTCTGGCCCAGAAACCGCTGGGTCGTCCGCTGCCACAGCGTCATATAATCGGTCCACAACGACATCTGTGCCTGGACCATCTTGACCGGATCGGCCAATATCCTGGCGGTCATTTCCAGGAACGCGTTGCCGATGTTGAGCGGGTCGCGATTGCCGGCGACACCCTCAACCGACTGGCGGGCCAGAAAATCGGTCACAAGGCGCTGGGATTGCTCAGCGATTCGGGTCATTGCGCGGGAGAGTTCCACGGGATCGGGCAGTTTCACTTCGGTGCCCTCAGTGTCGGCCATTGTGCGTGTCCTCTGCGCCGGAAGCGGCGTGGTCTTTGGGGGGTCGCGGAGATCGTCGGCGGGGTCAAGACGATGATGTCAGTACCTGGTGGCATTGGCTTGCTCGGACAGGGCCCGTCGTGCGGGACTTGCAGCTCCTGACAGTTTCATACACGATCGGGATGACAATTTCATCGTCGGGATGGGGTGTGGGGCACACCATCCTGGTTCTTCAATCGGTTCGGGACCAAAAAGATGCTGCCGTTGCGCTTGAGAAACGACCGCCGGAAATCGGCTGAGCAATGGTGTCGCATCGCGGCCTTGTTCTGGGTGGCCTTGACCGCCGCCTGCTCCGACCTGCCGGGGAAGACCGAACTGCTGGGGGCGGATCCCTCGGCGGAACCGCCACCCGGGGTGCCGATCCGCCGCATCACCGAGGAACGCCTGACCTGGCCCAACCTGGCATCCGTACCGCCGCGGCCGACCAACGTGTCGACAGTCCAGACGCGTCAGGGGGAAATGACCAGCCTGGCGTCGGAGCGGACCCAGGCCGACCAGATGTCGGCGGAAAACCGGGCGGCGATCGAGCAGTTTGCCGCAACCCATCCCGGCGTCGCCGCGAGGCCGGCCACGAGCGCGGCAGCGGGGACCACGGCGGCCGCGTTGCCCCCGCCGGCGGCGGGCCCGGCACCGGCCGGCGCCAGCACTGCGCCGGTGACGGCGAAACCGCTGCTGCCAACGATCCCGATGCAGGGTCCGCCGCCGACGGCCGACTCCTATCAATTGCCGGACGCCCCGCCGACTCTGTCCTCGGCGCCTTGAGGAGGGGGTGACGCCATGGCCCCGGTTTGTCCCCCCGCAACGCAGGCAAGAAAGCCGGCGCGGCTGCCGGGATTTCCTCTCGCTTCTTTTTTCGCGGCAGCGTACATAACGGGTCCGATCCGGGCGCGACAGCCCGGGCCGCGACCCGCGTCCGGACCCGTATCATGACCGACCTGGAATTCCATCGAATCAAGCGCTTGCCGCCTTACGTCTTTGCCGAAGTCAACGCGATGAAGGCGCGGGCCCGTCTTGCCGGCGATGATATCATCGATCTCGGCATGGGAAATCCCGACCAGCCGACGCCGCCTCATATCGTCGAGAAGCTGGTCGAGGCGATTCAGAATCCGCGCACCCATCGCTACTCGATTTCGCGGGGAATCCCGGGTTTGCGGCGCGCCCACAGTGCCTATTATCAACGCCGCTTCAATGTCGAGCTCGACCCCGAGACGGAAATCATCGTCACGCTCGGCTCGAAGGAAGGGCTCGCCAATCTGGCGCAGGCGATTACCAGCCCGGGTGATATTATCCTGGTGCCCAATCCCAGCTATCCGATCCATCCGTTCGGATTCATTCTGGCCGGCGCATCGATCCGTCATTTGCCGCTGGGGCAGAACTTCACTTTCATGGAGCAGCTGCAGCGCGCCGTCAAACACAGCGTGCCCAAGCCGTTGGCGCTGGTCCTGAATTACCCCAGCAACCCGACGGCCGAAGTGGTGACGCTGGATTTTTACCGCCCGATTGTCGAGTTCTGCCGCAAGCACGGGATCTATATCCTCTCCGATCTTGCCTATGCCGAGATTTATTTCGACGGGCCGCCGCCGCCCTCAATTCTGGAGATCCCCGAGGCGCGCGAGATCGCGGTCGAATTCACCTCGATGAGCAAGACCTATTCGATGCCGGGGTGGCGGATCGGGTTCGCGGCCGGTAATCGCAAGCTGATCCAGGCCCTGGGCCGGATCAAATCCTATCTCGACTACGGTGCGTTTACCCCGATCCAGGTCGCGGCCGCCGCGGCGCTGAACGGCCCGCAGGATTGCGTCGATGAAATCCGGGCGCTCTACAGGGCGCGACGTGATGTCATGATTGAGAGCCTTGCCGCGGCCGGCTGGATGGTGCCCAGTCCCCCCGCCAGCATGTTTGCCTGGGCGCCGATACCGGCCCCGTTCGCCGCGCTCGGGTCCCTGGAGTTCTCGAAATTGTTGCTCCAGGAAGCCAAGGTCGCGGTCGCACCCGGGATCGGCTTCGGTGAGTATGGCGACGGCCATGTCCGTCTTGCGCTGGTCGAGAACCAGCAGCGGATCCGCCAGGCCTGCCGCAATATCCGCGCCTTCTTCCAGAAGGCGGCGGAGAGCAACAATCCCATCGAAATCCTTGACCGGCCGGCGGACCTGAAATGAGGACGGGATTGCAACTCGGGATTGCGGGACTAGGGACTGTTGGCGCCGCTGTGGTCAAGCTGGTGGCACAACAGGCGTCGATGTTGGCCCAACGCGCGGGGCAGCCCGTCGTCATCACCGGGGTCAGCGCCCGCGACCGGGGCCGGGATCGTGGTGTTGATCTTTCACCTTATCGCTGGTTTCAGGATCCGGTGGCCCTGGCCGCGGATCCGCGGATCGACGTTGTGGTCGAGTTGATCGGTGGCGCCAACGGTGTCGCCCGGACCGTGGTCGAAACCGCCCTGCGCCATGGCAAGCATGTCGTGACCGCCAACAAGGCCCTGCTGGCGCATCACGGCCTGGCCCTGGCGACGCAGGCGCAACAACAGCAACGGATCCTGGCGTTCGAAGCGGCGGTTGCCGGCGGGATTCCGGTGATCAAGGCGTTCCGCGAAGGCTTGGCGGGCAACAGGATCCGTGAGATCCATGGCATCCTCAACGGCACCTGCAATTTTATCCTGTCGGAAATGCGGACGACGGGCCGCGATTTTGCCGAAGTCCTGGCCGAAGCCCAACAGCTCGGCTATGCCGAGGCCGACCCGGGTTTCGATATCGATGGGATCGACGCGGCGCACAAGCTGGCTGTTCTGGCCGCCGTCGTGTTCGGCTGCGCCCCCGACATCGGCGCGGTGACCGTCGAAGGGATCCGGCACATCTCCGCCGTCGACATCCGCTATGCCGATCAACTGGGCTACCGCATCAAGCTGTTGGGCATCGCCCGTCAGCATGACGGCCGGGGTATCGAACAGCGGGTGCATCCGGCCATGGTTCCCGTCAGTTCACCGATCGCGGCGGTTGAAGGCGTGTTCAACGCCGTCGTTGCCGAAGGCGACTTTGTTGACAAGGTGACGCTGGTCGGGCGTGGCGCCGGGGCGGGGCCGACCGCATCCGCTGTGGCCGCCGACATTGTTGATATTGCCCGCGGTTGCTTCGTGCCACCGTTCGGCGTTCGTGTCGAGGACCTGGCCTCGGGTGACGACGCCAGCGGCGCCGGCCGACCTGGCCATCGCGGCGCTTTCTATATCCGGCTGATGGTGCGTGACCAACCGGGCGTCATCGCCGACGTTGCGGCGGCCCTGCGCGATCAGAATGTTTCGATGGAGGCGATGCTGCAGCGGGGACGGTCCCCGGGTGGCGTCGTTCCCGTCGTGCTGACAACGCATGAGACCGATGAGGCCGCGATGAAGCGTGCCTTGCATGTGATCGGTGGCCTTGAAACAGTCGTCGAACCACCCCGCTTCATCAATATCGAGAAATTCTAGAAAGATCATACGCCCCGGTGCCAATGTGGGGCATTATGTTACCAAGAACGCCCAACAAGGGTAGCCTTTTTCGAGTTTGTTCCGAGGGAGAAAAAGCCATGACCATTCCGTGGTTGACGGATCGCAACTTGGCGTTGGAAGCGGTTCGGGTGACCGAAGCCGCGGCATTGTCCGCATCGCTGCTGATGGGCCGCGGCGATGAGAAAGAGGCCGACCAGGCCGCCGTCGACGCGATGCGTCGGGCGCTCAATGGTTTGTACATCGATGGCACGGTGGTCATCGGCGAGGGCGAGCGCGACGAGGCACCGATGCTGTATATCGGTGAAAAGGTCGGCGCCGGTGCCGGGCCGAAGATCGATATCGCCCTGGATCCGCTCGAGGGGACGACGATCACGGCAAAGGGTGGCCAGAACGCGCTGGCCGTTGTTGCGATGGCCGAAGCCGGTGGCTTTCTCAATGCACCCGACGTCTATATGGAAAAGATCGCGGTTGGCCCGCATCTCCCCGATCATGTCGTCGATCTCGACGCGAGCCCCTCGGCCAATCTGCATGAGCTCGCCAAGGCGAAGGATGCCGATGTCTCGGACCTGCTGGTGTGCATCCTGGATCGGCCGCGGCACACCGAGTTGATCGCGAAAGTCCGCGAAGCCGGCGCACGGATCATGCTGATCTCCGACGGCGACGTCAGCGCGATCATCTCGACTGCCCAGGTCGAGTCCGGTGTTGATATGTATATTGGCATCGGCGGGGCGCCGGAAGGTGTGCTGTCCGCGGCGGCGTTGCGCTGCATCGGTGGCCAGATGCAGGGGCGGCTGGTGTTCCGGAATGATGACGAGCGGGGGCGCGCGCGCAAGATCGGCATCACCGACTTGTCGCGCAAATATGATCTGCTCGATTTGGCCCGTGGCAGTGTCATGTTTGCCGCGACCGGCGTCACCAACGGTACGATGTTGCGCGGGGTTCGGCGCTTTGCTGGTGGTGCCGTGACCCACTCGGTGGTCATGCGTTCCCTCAGCGGCACGATGCGCCTGATCGAAGCGCACCATAACTTCCGCCACAAGGCAACGGACGAGCTTCACGGCGAGTAATCGTCGCCGCGATACCGCGGATGGGCTTGCCAGGCGCCGGGGCTTCGGCTCCGTTAAGAATGAGCAATGATGCTTGATGGTAAAGCGGAGCCCCGTCGCGCAGTCGCGGCGGTGGCTCCGGCTCCGGCTTTTTTGGATGTCGAAAACTCGGCCAATGGCCGGCGGTGGGTCGCGCGCCCGGCCGATCCGCGTCAGGCGGCAGCCCTGGCCCAGGCCTGGGATTTGCCGGAGTTGCTGGGCCGCGTGCTGGCGGCGCGCGGCGTAACGTTGGACCAAGCCGGTGATTTCCTCAATCCGACATTGCGGGCTTTGCTGCCCGATCCGTGCCATTTGAAGGACATGAACCGGGCCGCCGAGCGGGTCGCCCAGGCGATTTGCACGGGCGAGCCGACGGCGGTCTTTGGCGATTACGATGTCGATGGTGCGACCTCGTCGGCCTTGCTGACGCGGTTCTTCCGGGCGGTCGGTGGCACCTTGATCACCTATATTCCCGATCGCGTCGCCGAGGGGTACGGCCCGAACCTGCCGGCGTTGCTGGGATTGCGCGAGCGGGGCATCGGGCTGGTTGTTACCGTGGATTGTGGTACCACCGCACACCTGCCGCTGGCGGGTGCGGCCACCGCCGGCCTGGACGTTGTCGTGATCGACCACCACGCGGCTGAGTCGGCGCTGCCGCTGGCGGTGGCGGTCGTCAATCCCAACCGGATCGATGAGGAGTCGCCCCACCGCACCCTGGCCGCGGTCGGGGTGACCTTTTTGCTGGTCATTGCCGTCAACCGTATTCTTCGCGACCGCGGCTGGTATCGCGAACGCCCGCAGCCCGATCTGATGCGTTGGCTTGACCTGGTCGCCCTGGGAACGGTGTGCGACGTCGTCCCCTTGGTGGGATTGAACCGGGCCCTGGTGACCCAGGGGCTCAAGGTACTGCGCCAGCGCCGCAATCCGGGGCTTGCGGCGCTGGCCGACGTGGCGGGCGTTGCCGAGCCGCCGGACAGCGGACATCTGGGTTTCATTTTCGGGCCGCGGGTCAATGCCGGGGGGCGGGTCGGCGGCGCGGATCTTGGGGCCCGCCTGCTGTCAACCGACGATGCCGCCGAGGCCCAGAGCTTGGCGCGCCAGCTCGACGGCTATAATGTCGACCGCAAGGCGATCGAGGCCGCGGTTCTGGAACAAGCGATCGCCCAGGTCCCGGCGGATGGCGGGACGGACCCGCTGCTGTTTGTCGCGGGTGAGGGATGGCATCCGGGTGTTGTCGGTATTGTGGCCGCGCGGTTAAAGGAGCGGTTTTCGCGCCCGGCTTGCGTGATCGCGCTGGAGGCGGGTATCGGCAAGGCGTCGGGGCGATCAGTCCGTGGCGTCGACCTGGGCGCCGCGGTGATTGCGGCGCGCCAGGCCGGCCTGTTGATCGCAGGCGGCGGCCATCAGATGGCGGCGGGGTTCACCGTTGCTCTGGCCTGCCTGGATCCGTTGCGCACCTTCCTGAGCACATGGCTGAAGGAGCATTCGGACGAACGGGCGTTCAACCCGGTGCTGGAATTGGACGGCGCGCTGGCGCTGAGCGGCGCCACGACCGATCTGGTCGCGATGGTGGAACGCTTGGCCCCCTATGGATCGGGCAACCCGGAGCCCCGCTTTGCGATTTCCGACGTCCGGATCGCGCGGGCCGATGTCGTCGGAGCGAACCATGTCCGTTGCTTCCTGACCGGCCTGCAGGGCGGGCGGCTCAAGGCGATTGCCTTCCGGGCTGTGGACACCGAGTTGGGCCAGGTCTTGCTGAACAGCCAGGGGCGTCCGCTGCACATCGCGGGGATTTTGCGCCCTGACCGTTGGAATGGCGCGGTTGGTGTTCAGTTTCAAATCGAGGATGCGTTTTTGCTGTGGGATGCGCGAAAAACAGCTTGATTTCGCTGCTGTGGGCGGCTATTTCTCTGCGCCTCCAAGGTCCCCGTCGTCTAGAGGCCTAGGACACCGCCCTTTCACGGCGGTAACACGGGTTCGAATCCCGTCGGGGACGCCATATTTTTCAAGGGGTTAGGGCGCACCGCGCGCCCCACCGCCTGAACTTACTGCATAGTTACTGCATGGACATGCGGGAACCGCCGCGTACGAGGGCGGACGTTGTTGGGTTGGTGTCTGACTTCTCGTTGCGGCCCCTCTCATTTGGACGACGGAAGAGGCGCCCTCACTATCAAATCGGGGGTGCCGGGCTTCGCCATTCAATCTGGACTTTTCGGCTTGACGCCAGCCCTCGGCACAGCCAATAACCCGTCATGTCCAGCCCCGTATCCGGCAACATCCACGACGCGTTCTTCAAGCAATTGATGAGCGAACCGGCAACAGCCGGTTTGTTCCTGCGCGAGCGTCTGCCGCCCGAAGTGGGAGCCCTGCTGTCCCGCGAACCACCGGAGCTGCTGCCCGGCTCCTTTGTCGATGAAGAGCTTGCACAGCATCATTCCGACCTGCTGTTCCGCACCCGCTTTGCCCAAGGGGACAGAGACCTTCTGATCTTTGTCCTGGTTGAACATAAAAGCGCTCCCGAACCACTGGTTGCCTTACAGGTCCTTCGCTATTTGACCCGTATCTGGGATGGCTGGATCAAGCAGGGTCACGGCCGGCCATTGCCGGTCGTGATTCCGCTCGTGGTCTACCACGGCCTTCGCACCTGGACGATCTCTCCACACTTTCAGGCTTTGTTCGGCGCTTTGCCGCCAGAGATCGCACCGTACCTTCCCGCCTTCGACTATGCCCTGGCCGATCTTGGCCGTATCGACGATGGCGCATTGTCCCAGCAAATTCGTCTGCGCGCCCTCCTGAAGGCACTGAAATATGTGCTACGTCCCGATCTCAGCGAGCGAATCGATGTGGTCCTGGCCGAGGTGGCAACCCTCGATCTTGTGGATGTGCTGCTGGTGTTGACCTATATTGATAAAGGACCTGGGATGGTGGATCCTGAAACGGTGCGCGCCGCCCTGCGGCGGGTGGCTCCGGCCCGCGAGGAGGAAATCATGGGAAGCATCACGCAACCGTTTTTCGACGAAGGAATTAAGCAGGGGTTGGCTCAAGGGGAAGCAAAAGGCAAAGCCGAAGGCAAGGCCGAAGGTATGGCTGAAGGCAAAAGGGATGCGCTGCTTCGCCTGCTGGCCCGCCGATTTGGTTTGGTTCCCGACGCGGTCCGGCAACGGGTCGTCCAGGCCGACATATCGGTGCTCGATGACTGGTTTGATGCGGCCGTCGATGCAACCAATCTGGATGCCCTTTTCCCGCGACCTTCCAATCACTGAGAGATTCAGCAGCGTATCCATGCAGCCTTCTGTTCTCTGCGACTATTCTGTCCGCGTGAACGCTGTTGTGCAAAAAAAACGGGGCTGATCGAAGCGTCTGTTCCATCAATTCATCACGCTACCCTCTCCCCCGGTCGATTACGAGACCACGCGCAGCCGGGATGGGGGCAGCGTCAGGCGGGCGGCGGCGTGGGGCCGGCCCTGGCGTTCGCAGAGCGCGTCGCGCCACAAGTCGCTGGTTTGTGCAGCCTTGACTAGAAGTCTGTTCACCTTTGCGACCTTTTCCGAGTACGGATTCCACGGCGTCCCCAAATCCGTGATGGTCGTATCGATGGCCCGGCGCAGGCTCTGCACTTCGGGAGAACGGGTGGCGACCTCATGATAGAGCGCGAGCCAGCGCTTGCAGGCGGGTGTTTCCACCGTCGCAAGGTCAGTCTTGCGCAGCCAGCCGCCGTCCGGCTCCCCCTCCAGACGATAGAGGGCCAGAAGTTGGTACACCGCAAACTGATCGGGCGGCAGGCGCAATTCCAGGGTATCGAAACGGAGCAGGCGTTGGTGCGGCACGAGTTCCAACACCGGGCGCGCCAGCCGACGCTTCAAATCGGCCACGACCTCGCTGAAATCAGGGGCGGCGGTCTGCAACACCGGCGCATCCAGGCGGTCGCGCAGCGGTAGGAAGGGAATCTCCGCCAGCGAGATCATGGCGGTGGCGGCGTCGAGCGTCCGGCCATCGGTCAGGGGAAACGGCGTGGAACACGGCGGGGGATACCAGAAATCCGCCGCAGATTCGAAGTCCTCCGCTACCAGCACATGGCTGAGACGGTCCTGCGGCCGGCCAAACAGCGACAATGCATAGCCGATATAGAAACTCATGGTCTTGCGTCCGCCGGCGACCGAGGCATGGACCGCGTGATCCGGGGTGGCGGTGAGATCGCGGATCACCGTGCAGATCAGATTGGCCAGGCGGGTATTATCGGCCTCGTTGCGGATATCGACGACCGCCGTTCCCGCGGAATCGCGTAAGACGTGAAGAATCAGCGGCATCGGCGCGACATCATAGTCCCGGTAAAAACGGGCGAGGGCGCCGCCGGCACCCAGCAGCCCGTTTTCCACCGCTGTCGCGCCCACGGCCGTGGTTAGAATGTGAATGCACCCCGCCAGCGCTTGCCTTCCCTCGTGATGCAACACCGCCCATAACGTCTCGGTCACAATCTGGGGCGTACGTCCGACCCCAAAAATGAACACAGGTTTCATCGGGGACTCCCGGTCAATCGCCAGATTGGCCGCGACCATCACAAAACAGCCTCCGACCTCTCAGTCGAGACATTACCCCTCATCCGAGTGGCAATGCCAGATGCGCGTCCCAATCCCCTGAAGAACGGGGCAGTCTTTCGACTGGGTTGGATCGGGAATACGGGTTCCGTACGGACATCTCAATCCCCTGAAGAACGGGGCAGTCTTTCGACCCGAAAGAAGTTAACAACAGCGTCTATACCCTGATATCTCAATCCCCTGAAGAACGGGGCAGTCTTTCGACGGATACCGTGGCACGGCCATGGCGGGCGAGGGTGGATCTCAATCCCCTGAAGAACGGGGCAGTCTTTCGACCCGATCTCCGGAGGGTCGACTTCACCGGTGCCATCTCAATCCCCTGAAGAACGGGGCAGTCTTTCGACCAGAGGCGCCAACCTCAGGTGGGCCGACCTCAGCATCTCAATCCCCTGAAGAACGGGGCAGTCTTTCGACGTAGCTCAATCGGATAGAGCGACGAATTTCTAATATCTCAATCCCCTGAAGAACGGGGCAGTCTTTCGACGTTCCTATGCCGCTTTGATGGAGGGTTGAGTCATATCTCAATCCCCTGAAGAACGGGGCAGTCTTTCGACGGACGCCAAGCTCACCGACGCGGATCTCACCGACGGGTCTCAATCCCCTGAAGAACGGGGCAGTCTTTCGACGGCGATGCCAGTCTGCTCGAGTGGCAGCCGGACGTCTCAATCCCCTGAAGAACGGGGCAGTCTTTCGACTTAACGAGACGAACTTAACTAGGGGAAAAAATCATGGTCTCAATCCCCTGAAGAACGGGGCAGTCTTTCGACGGAAATAAACGACAGCACCGAATGGATGCGGCGGGTCTCAATCCCCTGAAGAACGGGGCAGTCTTTCGACGTGGAATGGCTGTCCAAAGGGATTTGTAGCGAAGTCTCAATCCCCTGAAGAACGGGGCAGTCTTTCGACAAAAATATATTGACATAGCTGCCGCAGTGGCATGTCTCAATCCCCTGAAGAACGGGGCAGTCTTTCGACGTAAACTACAACACGACCTTCCCGGCGCGAGTCGAGTCTCAATCCCCTGAAGAACGGGGCAGTCTTTCGACGAAAGACCGAAGAGTTTGTCAGCATCGCGGGGCAAGCGTCTCAATCCCCTGAAGAACGGGGCAGTCTTTCGACGGCGTGCGGGGCAACCTGACCAACGTGCGGGGAGAGTCTCAATCCCCTGAAGAACGGGGCAGTCTTTCGACCGAGACCGGACAGCCGGACTACCCCGAAGCGAGTCTCAATCCCCTGAAGAACGGGGCAGTCTTTCGACCCAAGCGTTCACGCAATACTACCGATCACGAGGTCTCAATCCCCTGAAGAACGGGGCAGTCTTTCGACTGCGGTCGGGGCATTTCCGTTTACATATCAACGATGTATCAAGACCCTTAGACGGTGGAGGGGGCGGTGCCGGAGATAGGTTGTTGGGCATCGGCCGCCTCATCATCCGTGGGGAGAACAGTGTCACAGTGGGCTTAGGGGATCAACAGCAATCCGGTGACGACACCGGTGCGTTGGTTGCGGCGCAAGGTGCGGGCGGCGTTGGCTTCGGCGCGGGATTGAGGAATGGCGCAGGGCTGCGGCTGGGGAAGCGCCGGCAAGGGGGTGTCGGCGGTTTCCGCCCCGGCGGTGGCTTCACCCGCCGTCAGTTCCGGCAATGCGTCGAAGGTCTCCGGCATGTCGGTATGGATGATGCCGGTGGGAAACAGCGGATGGCCCAGCCGGCGTGACCAGCCCGTTTCGGGCAGGGGATAGATGCGCACGTCGTCGACGCGGGGATTAATGGTTGCTTCGATCATCGTCACACAGTGGCACAGCTGATTGTCGGTCAGGCGACCCAGGAACACCGAATATTGGATAGGGGTCGCCAGATTCTTCAACCGCCGGTGCAGGCGGACCAAGCGTTTCGGATCGGCGATATCATAGCTGATCAGGTAGAGCCCTGCCATCTTCGGCCTCCAGCAATACCGATCGCAACGCCGACAACAGCGCGTCCAGACGTTTGCGTGCCCGGGTCAGCGGTTCATCGACGGCCTGGTAGAAGCGTTCCCGGCCCGCCTTGCCCAGCAGACAGGAACCGTCCTTCTCGGTGGAAAAATCGCGCGCCCGCACCGTTTGTTCGGCGAAAAGCCGCCAGGCGAAGCGGTCGATCACCGGGCGCAGCGGTTCCATGACGTCGCATGCCAGTGAGGGGCGGGCGAAATCAAGCGCATGAAGGAATCCGACATAGGGGTCGAAGCCGTGACCATGGGTGGTGAGGACGGCTTCGGCGTTCAGCATGGTATAGCCAAGCGACAGGACGGCATTGACGGGATCGCGCGGCGGACGCCGGTTGCGTCCGGTGAAGCCAAGTGCCTGGGGAAAGATCGATACCAAGGCCCCGAAATAGGCTGCCGCGGCCGCGCCCTCCAGACCTCGGAGCGCATCGGTATCGGGTTTGGACGCAATGTGCCGGTGCATTCCGTCCAGGATCTCGGCCGCGTGAAGCAGGGGGCCTCGCAGCTCCGGCCGGGCCTCCGCCAGTTCTGCAAGCAGGGCCTGGTGCGCCAACAGTTTGGCCTTGAGGACCCAGCCAGCGACTTCAAGACGGCGGGCCGGATTTCCCTCCCAGCGAAGCTGGGTTACCCGAAGCCTGGCATCATGGTGCGGACGGGGCAGGAACAAGGTTGGTTCGGCGCGGCGTCCGGACAGAATGATAACCCCAACCCCGTGCGCCCCAAGCCGGCCCAGCGTTCCCGTGGCAAGGCGGATATCACCCCGCAGATACACCCGTTCCAGCGGCGCGATCGGAACGGTTCCCACCCGCACACCGTTCTCGTGGAAGGTGAGCGCTTCGGAGTCGATGCCGATTTCGACGCCACGGCGATCGACGTACAGGCTGCTCATGACCGTAGTCCTCTCCTTGAAGCGTTGGGGAAGTATTGGGTCCGGTTTCGGAATCACACGATCATAAAGGGACCTCCGCGGTCGGTTTTGGCGATCCCGAACAAACGTGGAGTCTGGCGTGGATCGAGACGAAAGACATGCAGTCTGTCGCATGTCGGGTCGATTCGGATCGCGAGGGACCGGAGAAGGCAATCGCGTTCGCTCATTTCCATCCAACATTCAGCCAAGGACTTTTGTCCGGCCGTCTTGTGTGCCTTGACCATACGGCCAATGGCTTTCAATCGCCGCGGGCAGCTGATGTCGTAGACGACAAGGTAAAGGTTCCGGCTCATGGATGGATATCTTTCACGCCTGACGGGAAAAATGAACGCACCGCAAGCTTGTCATGTGTTGCCGCAGCCGTTGCAACGGCATAGCGTTGTGTTCTCAAGAGGCGGCTTTTTGCGATTTTCAATCTGAGGGCCAATGCGATGGCGCTTGATCGCGCACAGTGGATGGATGCCGGGTGCCGCATGGCGCTGGCGGCTTTCCTGCACGATCTCGGCAAGCTTGCCGAGCGCGCCGGCGTGTTCGCCAGGGATCCCGCGATCGAGAGCAATCGCCAGCTCTATTGTCCGTATCATCGAGGCAAGGATGGCGGCTGGTTCACCCATCTGCATGCGGCGGCGACGGCGCTGGCGTTCGACCACCTTGAGCCGTGGCTGCCCGACCTGGTGGCGGGTGATCCGCGCCCGTTCGCGCCCCGGGGCGGCGAAGGCGGGGATTGCGATCCCACGGATTCACTGATCAACGCGGCGGCGGCCCATCACAAGCCCGATACCTTCCTGCAATGGTGTGTGGCGACCGGCGACCGTCTGGCTTCCGGTTTCAAGCGCGAACAGTTCGCGGACTATAACGGTAAGCGGGATCGCGACCATCACGTTCGTACCCGGTTGCTGGTGGCGTTTGAGGCGTACGGCAAGGCGAAAGCGGCGCAGGAAGATGATTTGAGGTGGCGCTATCCCCTGGCTTCGCTGTCGCCCCGGGCGCTGTTCCCGGTCAGGGATGCCGAGCCCGATGTCAAGATGGCACAGGCGAACTATGTTCGGCTGTGGGACGCATTGCTCGCGGGGGCCAAGCAGATCCCGGTGTCGCATCGGGCCTGCTGGCCGCTGTTTGTTGACCATCTCGACAGCCTGTGGCTGAGCGTGGCCCATGCCATTCCCTCGGCGACCGCCTTCGATGTTTGTCCCGATGTTTCGCTTTACGACCACGCCAAAACGACGGCGGCCCTGGCGGTGGCGATGTGGCGCTATCACGCCGAGCGCGGCGACGATGCCGCGGCGGTGGCGCGGCGGCTGAAGGACCGGGACGACTATGACGATAAGAAATTCCTGCTGATCCAGGGTGATTTCTGCGGCATCCAGGATTTCATCTTCGGTGCCGCGTCCCTGACCCAGAAGGGAGCGGCCAGGCTGCTGCGCGGGCGTTCGGCGATGGTGGCGCTGCTGACCGAATTGGCGGCGTTGCGCGTGCTCGACGATTTGGCGCTGCCGGCCACGGCGCAGATTATCAATGCCGCCGGCAAGTTCCTGATCGTCGCCCCCAACACCCCGGACGTGAAGGCGGCGTTGGCGATGGTCCGCCAGCGGCTCGACGATTGGTTCCTGAAGCACTCCTTCGGCCTTGCCTCCATCGCCCTGGCTGCAACC
Source organism: Azospirillaceae bacterium (assembly GCA_031291675.1). Classification (GTDB taxonomy): domain Bacteria; phylum Pseudomonadota; class Alphaproteobacteria; order Azospirillales; family Azospirillaceae; genus JARLIO01. Next base: position 9,100 of record JARLIO010000025.1, on the reverse strand, counting down.
GAAGCCTGCGGCCGTGATTTCCTGACCAAGGGCGAGGCGCGCGGGTTCAAGGGCTTGCTTGACAGACTGGGGGAGGCCCTGGACGATGCCAAAAGCCGGCGTTTCGGTTTGTGCGGGCAGACGGCACCCGCCGCGATCCGCGATACCGATTTCGCCAACGGGGTGTGCCACCTGGACGGTCGTCTGCCGGCAACCGTGGAGGACCCCGAGTCCGGGGGGACGCGGTGGGCGCATCCGTTCAGCCTGGACCAGAGGACACTGGGTCGGTTGCTGGCGGATCGTGACTATAGCCGCCTGTTGGTGTTCGATGCGGCGGCGGGCGGGCTGCGTGACAATACCGGTCTGTTGCGCAGCGATATCTTCGGCTACCGCATGCTTTTGACCCGGGACGAAGAGGCCAGCGGATCTTTCGGGGAATTCGCCAGGGCCGGTACGTTGCGCCGTGCCTTCGATCTGTCGTTGCCGCTGGATGGTGACGCCCCGCTCTGGCACGGCATCGCGCGCCGTCCGATCAATGCCCATGTGCCGGTGTTCCGGGACGGCGCCGAAGATGACCGGCGCTATGACGGGCTGAAAGAAACGGCGAAGACGGGCGACATCAAGACCTTCGAACATCTGGCCCGCGATGACCAGGAGGACCGGGGCGACGAAGGTCTGTATGGGGTGACGGCCCTGGGCGTGCTGAAGGGGGATGTCGACAATCTTGGCCTGTTGTTTCGCACCGCCCTTGGCGACAACCCGACCTTCGCCAAATGGGCAGCCTTGTCGCGGCGGATGAACGCGTTCTTTGCAACCTGGCTACCCTGGCGCTGCCACGACGACGCCCGGTACCGCAACGTCTATACCGTGTTCGCGGGTGGCGATGATTTCTTTTTCGTCGGGCCGTGGCGGACCTTGAAGGATTTTGCGGGAACGGTGCGGCAGGATTTCGCGCAATACGGCGCGGAAAACCCGAAACTGAGCTTTTCCGCCGGTTTTATCATGGTCAAGCCGGGCCATCCGTTGCGCCTGCTGGGCGATGCGGCGGAAGAGGCGCTGGCGCACGCCAAGGCGAGGACCGGCAAGAACGCTATTCATCTCCAGGGCCGGACCCTGGAATGGCGGGAGTACGACATGCTGCGCGAACGGGGCACGGCGCTGGCGACGCTGGTCGACGAACATGCGCTGCCGACGGCCTATCTCCACGATGTTCTGGCGCTGTGCGACATGGCCGCCAAAGTGAAAGACCGACCGCAAAACGCCCGGTGGCGCAGCCTGCTTTTCTACCGTACCCGGCGCTATTTGCGTGATGTGTCCGGGACCGACGCGGCGCTTGCGGCGATCATCCAGGAAATCGGCGAACGCGGGATCGGGCGGATGCAGGCGAAATATCGGATCGTGGTGAGCGACCAGCTTTACACAGTGAGGGGGTGATGGAAAATCTGGCAAAATTGATCAACCTTGCCACACCGGATCCGGCGTTGTTCGACGGCACGGCCCAAGCAATCGCGCAGAAACTGGCGCAAGGTGACTCCAATAAACCCACGCAGATCCGGCGCTTCTACGATGAAGTGTCGCGGTTTGGTGATCGCCTGTGGGACCCCGTCGAACATCAAGATAGCCTGAAGAAGGCGTTGCCTTTCATTCGCATGATCAATGCCCGTGTCGCCTACGCCGGTGAACGCAAGGTGGATGGTAAGTATCTGGTCGACGAGAACTTCAAAATATTCATGCGGAAGTGCCTGGCACAGGTCACTAGCGTCGAGACGCTGCAGAATTTTCGTTTTTTGTTTGAGGCCGTCATCGGCTTTTCGCCGAAGTCCCGTGAGAGGTCATCATGAAACTCACCGCCATCAAGGACATCCGGGCCAGCCTGGAATTGCTCACCGGGCTGCATATCGGTGCGGGCGATACGGAAATGCGCATCGGCGGCGTCGACAAGCCGGTCGTCCGGCATCCCCTGACCCGCGAGCCCTACATTCCCGGCTCCAGTCTCAAAGGCAAAGTCCGGTCGCTGCTGGAATGGCGCTCCGGCGCCGTCCAGGAACGTCCCTTGAGCTACGAAAATTTCCAAGGCTGCACCGGAGCGCAGCACGAAGAGGTCGGGCGGATTGTGAGGCTGTTCGGTTTGGGCGGAGGCGAGAAAGTCGACGAAGAAGCAGCCAAGGCGATCGGGCCGTCGCGCGCAAGTTTCCACGACGCCGGTTTGGACGCGGGCTTTGCCCAAAGGATCAAGGCCTCCAACTTGTCGTTCATCGAGATCAAGGCGGAAACCGCCATCAATCGCATCACCGGAACCGCGGACACAGGCTTGCGCCAGACCGAGCGTGTCGCAGCCGGTGCGGTGTTCGCCTTCCGTGCGACGCTTCGGGTTTTCGAAGGCGACCCCGATCTTCTGGGCACGTTGTTGCAGGGACTGGCGCTGCTGGAACTGGAAAGCCTGGGCGGGGCGGGCTCGCGCGGGTATGGCAAGGTCCATTTGCGCGATCTCACCTGTGACGGCCGGACTATCGCATTGCCGCAGGATCCGTTCCTGATGTCTTCGCCGGCCGCGTGATCCGTGATGGAATGGGTTCAGGTGACGATCCGACCGGTGTCGGCCTTCGGTTCGGTCCTGCGTGGCGATACCTTGTTCGGCCAGTTGTGCTGGGCGGCGCGCTATCGCCAGGGTGAGGCCGGATTGCGTGCGCTTCTGGCCGGCTATACCCAGGGGGCGCCGTTCCTGGTGGTATCCGATGCGTTCCCGGCCGGTCATCTGCCCCGTCCCGAACTTCCGCCCCGGTTTTGGCCCCAAGCGGTCAAGCCCGAGGAGCGCAAGCAATGGAAGCGCCGACGCTATCTGCCGGCCTCCGTCTTCGCCCGGCCCTTGGCCGCGGGGCTTGAGGCGGCCGCCGCCGAGGCACCGCCACCGAGGCCGTTTTCGCCGCAATCCCAGGCGCACAACAGCATTCGCCGCGACACCGCCACGACCGGCGAGGGGGATTTCGCCCCCTATCAGTTGGAACAATTGTGGCCTGCCCCGGGGCTGCGGCTCGATCTGCACCTGGTGCATGATCCCGTGCGGTTGCCGTTGGCCGACTTGCTGGCATTGCTGACGGATGTCGGCGCCACCGGTTACGGCCGGGATGGTTCGCTGGGGCTTGGCCGCTTTGAGATTGAAGCCCATTGCGGCGGGCGGCCATCCGCGATCTCGGGCGCCAATGCCTGGATGACGTTGGCGCCAACCGCGCCCCAGGGCCAGGCTTGGCACGAAGAACGCTGCTTCTATCGGCCTTTCACCCGGTTTGGCCGGCACGGTGGCATTGGTGCCCTGATGCGGCCGTTCAAGACACCGGTGCTGCTGATGGATACCGGGGCGGTGCTGACGCCGGCAACGCCGGATTTCAAACGGTACGTCATGGGGATCGGGCTCGGCGGTGGTGGAGAACTGTCGCAGGTCATCCCCGAAACCGTGCATCAGGGCTACGCCCCGGTGATGCCGGTCCTGCTGGACGAAAGCGGAGGATACGGCCCATGACCCGCTTTCTCGAACGCCAGGCGTTCTGGGTGACGCCGCTGTCGCCGATCCATATCGGCAGCGCGGTTGACGTTGACTGGACCAGCGCATTCGTTGAGCCGGGCCGGTTGGTGCTGTTCGATCCGCTGCGGGTCACGTTATCGGCGCAACTGGCCGCGGCACTGACCAAATGCATCGATCAGTCGGCGGGCAGTGGCAATGCGGGAACGGTTCTGGTGGCGTTGCAAAAGCTCTACCGCGACCATCAGAAGGTGTTCGCCAAAGCGGAAATCGCGGACATCGCCATTCCGCCCCGCCTCGCCGACGACATCGCCGGGAAGTTTGGCCACAATGTGCAAAGAGCGGCCGGACCCGGCGAAGTCAGGATCAACACGATCAACACGATCAACGCGATCGCCATTGCCCGAACCGTGTTCAACAATTTATGCGGACGGGCCATCATCCCGGGCTCCAGCATGAAGGGCGCGCTCAAGACGGCCTGGGTTGACCATCGTCTGGGGCAAGGGGCACGGGGCGAGAAGGACAAAGATATCCTGGGGGGACGTTTTCAGACCGATCCCTTCCGCTTGCTGAGCGTTGAGGACTGTGTTGCCGGTGACGATGTTGCGACCTGCGTCGTGGTGGCGCGCAATGTGAAACGGACGTCGTCGCAGAAGGGTAAGGGCCTTCCTGTCAAGGTTGAGGTGATCTCCCCGCTGGTTGCGGGTGCCTTCCGCGGGGCCTGGCGACGAACCAGCCTCGACGGGAAAATGGCGGTTCAGCTTCCTTCGTTAAAGGACCTTGCCATCGCATGCACCGCGTTTCATCGCGGGCGTTTTGACAGCCATACCGCACAAATGCGCAATCTCGGCGTCGTGGATCAGCCCTGGCTCAACGACATGACCGGGCTTGTCGAAAAGACAATGGCGGCAGAGCTTGACAGCGGCTCGGCCATGCTGATCCGGCTGGGGAAATTCTGTCCGGCTGAATTCAAAACGCGCCGGGATTGCCGCATCCGCGTAAAGGTCAGCAGAAGCGATTGCGAAGACCGCGACAAGGGGACGACTTTCTGGCTGGCCGGGGATGACGAGGCCAAAACGGGACAACCTTTCGGCTGGGCGCTGGTGGAATTTGCGGACGAGCCGAGCCAAAAGGTTCGCGATTGGTGCGCGGCACAGGCGGAACACAGTGGCGCGGGCTGGCCGGTCCGGTCGAAACGTCCGGCAATCGTGATAACGGCGACCGCGCCGGAGGTGGCGATGGCCGCACCCCCGGCATCCAGGATCGTTGCGGCCGCAACCACGGATAACGAGGAAAAGCTCGAACGGCTCGAAAACGAACTTGAACGACAAGCGGGGCTGGGGAAAACCTTCAAAATGCGGGAAGCACCCGGACCCATGATTGAAAACTACCTGAGACAAGCCTCAAGAGGCTGGTCTGCAGCGGAGCGGCTGTTGCTGGTGCGTCTGATCGAAGAAAAGGCCATGCCGCTTCTTTCAGCGCCTGGCGAGAGGAGCTACCTTGAGCGCCGGCTGGGTGCGCTGAAGCAATGATTCTTCAAAGCGCGCCTTTCCCTGTTCTGGATTTGACGATCGACGGCGAGGCGTTGGAGCCCCTTTTCCTGCCGGCATTCGCAGGTTCGGTTCTCCGTGGCGCTTATGGGGCCGCACTCCGGCGGATCGCCTGCATGACCGGGCGGAAAGCGTGTGACGGTTGCCCGTTGCAGCAGACCTGCCCCTATCCCGTTCTGTTCGAGCCGGCCCCGCTCACACTTGATTGCGTCGGGGTTGAGCGTAGGGTCAGCAATGGCAGTCCGCCTTATGTGATCCTGCCGCCGAAGGGGGGCGCGTTGATCCTGAAGAAAGGACAGTTCTTCACGTTCGGTATGCGGCTTTTCGGGTCCGGTATTGAGCGGTTGCCCTTTGTGGTTCAATCGTGGCGACAAGCGCTCGCCCGGGGCCTTGGTCCGATGCGTGGCCGGGCCAGACTGACAGGGGTGTGGGCTGTCGCCCCGCAGGCAGATGCGCCTGTGGCGCTCTATGACTGCGACACGGGAACACTCGGCGCCGTGTTGCCGGAGAATCCGGTCCTGACCGATGGTGAGGCCGAAACGACCACGCAGACCAAGGTGACATTGGATTTTCGCACGCCGCTGCGTCTCCAGGTCAAAGGTCGGCCACTACGGCCAGCCGACATCACGCCACGGCGCCTTGTTGGTGACGTCGTTCGACGGGTTCGCATCCTGACGGCGCAATGTGGGACGCCGGCCGCTCAGGCCAATGTTCGAGACTGGCCTGTAGAGACGTGGCTGGGAGAGGCGGATGGCATCCGCTCTGACCAGGCGCTTCGTTGGCAGGACTGGCGGCGTTATTCTCGCAGGCAGGATCAGGCCATGATCCTCGGTGGCGTTGTCGGCCAGATGGTGTGGCAAGAGATCCCGGCATCCGTGCTCTCGCTGCTGCGTCTCGCCACCCGCATCCATGTTGGCAAGGAAACAGTTTTCGGCTTTGGCGAAGTCAGTTTGGCGTAAAGCAGTAAGACATCCGAAGGTTATTACGGCGATATCACAAGCATCGTACCAGATGAAATTCAACTTTCATGTAGGATTATCGACATGACGAGGACGCTGATTCTGACCATTGGTACCGGTGACCGCGAGAATCTCAAGCAGACACTGTTCGATCCCCTGATGAAATCGATCGGCGATGGCGAATGGGGCCGCATCGTCCTGCTGCCCTCGCACGAAACCGAAGGCAATGCACAGCACTTGGAGGTATTGGCGGCGCATCATGGCATTGAAATCCGGCCATTGCCCAAAGCCGGCGCTGAAAATGATCCGGATGCCTGTTTCGATTGGTTTGATCAGGTCATTGGTGATCTTCGTCAATCAGGCTGCATGGTGGACGAAATTACCGCGGATTTCACGCGGGGTACAAAGGCGATGAGCGCGGCCCTGGTGCTGGCCGGCGTGCGGAATGGAATCAGCAGTCTGCGCTATATCTCCGGTGAGCGCGATGGGCGCGGCATGGTCACTGCCGGCACGGAGACGATCCGGCACATTTCTCCGATACGGGCGTTGGCCCGTCGTACGCAGGACATGGCCTACCGGTTGCTGCGCGATGGCGCTTTTGCGGCGGCCGACGATTTGTTGGGGCAGATGCTGCCGGATCCAAGCCATCCCTTCTCGGGCCTCGGGCCGACATCGACGGACAGCACCGCGCTGGAAGCGGCCCGGCAAGTCGCCCGCTTTCTCTCCGCCTGGGACCGTCTGGATCATGCGAAGGCCGCATCGTTGCCGCTGCCCTCGGCGGCCGATCTCCCAGCGGACTGGATTGCCACCCTTCCCAAGGAGGCGGAGATCAACTGGATCCATCGGCTGGCGGACAAGCCCGGGGACGATGATTTCAAGGCCCGCGCCGACTGGTTGCGTCTGTTGATCATTGACCTTTTTGCCAATGCCGAACGACGCGTGCGCCAAGGCCAGTTCGAGGATGCGCTGGTCCGTTGCTACCGATTGTTGGAGTTGGTGGGTCAAGCCCGTCTGTTTGATCGTGGCTACGACAGCGCCCGAATTCCACTCACTGCGGCGGTCCAGGAATTTCAAAAAAAGCTTCGGAAAAGCAACTCGACGCTACCGACCATGAAAGATGGTTGTTTGCAAATGCCGCGGGAGCAGGCGGCAAGATTCCTTAAATTCCTGAACGATGATCTGGCAAAAAGCCTTATTGGCGATGATATAAAAGATGTTAAGAATAGAAATTATAGTATTCTGATTCACGGATTTGAAAATAAAGCTCCCGCGGATTTGACGGCGTGGAATGTTTTGCTTCAGAAAATTGACAATATTATTCATGACGATAGAAATAATTCAGAGTACTGCGATGCGCAATTGAATGTTGCGCGGTTTCCATCGTTTGTTCGATAAAATGGTTTTCCGACGTTCAGTCGATTTTGTTCCTTTCCAGTTCCCCACCGACCTTCGGCCTTCGGTTCCCGAACGTTGACGAAGGTCTCCTTCCAGCCTTGGGTTTGAGGGGCTTGGTGGGGGATCGGGGGTTGCGACATCGACGATGTGGGCAGGCGCCGCCAGATCGATGTCTGCATTCGCAAAATTGATCAGGATGTCCCGGCTGCCGTCCGAGCCGAAGATCTTCTTGAAGGCAGGGCCGGTCTCGGGTTCACTCATACTGATGCAGCACCGGTGCTCACCGCTGACAGAGATGTTCCCGCCGGATCGGCCCTGGTTGATCGGCGGGTCTATTAGGAGTGGCCCCCATCTATGGCTCCACATTCGCCGCCAGTCCTCAATGTTTCAGCTTTTTCCGACGCCCCGGGATCAGACTGTTTTATGGCCGCCGTTCTGGATGAGGCTCGGACGTTCGTGCAGACCGTTTCGGATGCCCCAAGCCCCGGCGTGGCACTTATAGAGACCGGGGAAAGGACAGGCTATTGGTGTACAGACAGAAACGATAGCGCCAAACGGGTTGCGTTTTCGATCTTGCTGAAGGTGTTCGGCGAACGGCTTCGGAAACGCGAGGATGTGATGCGGTTGTCAACGGATTTGCAGGCAATGAATGCGAAAGGCCTTTTCGGATGCATTCAGGAATACGCGCCGCTGTCTCCGATCATGGAATATGCGATGTTGTGCCCGCAGGCGAACCGGGACGGTATCATTGACGTTGTCCTGGATCTTGCACTATTCGAATTGAACCGCGCGTTTAAGAAACGGAATGAGGTACGCGAACCGACCTCTCGCGAGTTATATTTGGCAGCAAGCGTGACCTTGCCCGCGTTGCACGCCTCCCATAGCCGGATAAAATCGGCAAAGGAACGGAGGCGGTATGATGAAAATGACGCGGGCGCGCTACACGCTCGAATTTAAGGAAGAGGCCGTTCGTCTGGTCAAGGGCGGCGAACGGGCGGCGACGGTGGCCAAGAATCTGGGGCTTTCGGAGCAGACGTTGCACAATTGGATCAAAGCGACGGAGAAAGGAATACTGAAAGGAGAGGCGACAGCGACGGTCAGCCCCGAGCAAATGGAGATCAGCCGATTGCGGGGGGAGCTTTCTCGTGTGAAAATGGAGCGCGACATATTAAAAAAAGCGGCGGCGTACTTCGCGAAGGAGTCGCTGTGAAGTACGCCTTTATCGAGCGACACGATAATGTCTGGCCAGTGTCCATTCAATGCTCTGTTCTTGGCGTCAGTGTCAGTGGCTTTCACCAACACATGCGACGAAAGAAAGTGACCGGCGGTTCGGATGGCCGCGGCAAACGAGTCAATGACATGCGGCTGCTGGCCCATATCAAGGCGATCCACGCCGAAACCAGAGGGGCCTACGGTTGGCCGCGAATATGGCGAGAGTTGCGGGCGCGGGGTATTCTGGTTGGCAAGGAGCGGGTTCGTAAGATGATGCGCGACAACGCCATCCGGGCTCGGTCGAAGCGGAAATTCAAGGCGACGACCGACAGCAATCATGGTTTGCCGGTCTGCGCCAATCTTCTCAACCGCAACTTCAGCCCGGAAAAACCGGACGCAGTATGGACTGGTGACATCACCTATATCCCAACCGAGGAAGGCTGGCTCTATCTGGCTGTCGTCATCGACGTCTTCAGCCGACAAATCAT
>JARLIO010000024.1 GCA_031291675.1 Azospirillaceae bacterium | reverse complement strand
ACGTCTTCCGTGCTGAATTTGGCAACAAAATCGAGAAGTCCGGCCATCGCTTCACCCCATCAGCAACAGACAGATTCTACTCCAAGGCGAGCCTAGCGCCTAGAACATTTCGCGAACCTGCGCTACCCAGATAGGGAGAAAAATTGGAGAGAGCACAAGCTGGGTCGGTTTGTCCTAAATAACAACAGTTCATTTGCCCCTGATGATTTTATTCATGACGATACAGAAGACGCTCGAAGAGGCGTTGCGCGGAGCGATCCATTTGCGTATTACATTCAACAAATTCCAAAATACGAAAAAGAAAACTTTATCTCTTGGATAAAAGAAAGCATAGATTTGCAGGATGACGTAAAGAGGAAATTAACGTCCTGAACAGTCCAATGCATCGAAGCGGACGTCATCCTTCCTCCAACGAGAACGAGTCCCCGTGTCGGCACGCCTTCAATCCCGGTTTTGCGCGGTGATCCGTGTCTCCAGCGGCATTTTCCTAGAGATATACAACTTCATGGTGTTCCGCTATTTCGCGGGGAGTTCTCGATCGGGCTCGTGAACTGGGGACTCCAGTGCTGGTCCGTTCACCGGCGCCGTTTCGGCCGCATCGACCGGTCGCTGACCGTCGTATCTTCTATCACCGCAACCAACCCACCACACCGAAGCCGCCGGATTATGATCCGTCCCAGTACATGCCCGACAACGTCATGACAATCTCGCGTGATTGTGCTACGAAGAAGGCAAGGAGACTCCATCATGGCAATACCAACGCGTTCGGAGAAGCTTGATCTACGCCTGACCCCGGAGGCGAAGCGGATGCTGAATGCCGCCGCCCAGGCGACACAGCGTTCGGTCAGCGAGTTCGTGCTGGAAAGCGCGCTCGCCCGCGCCGCGGAGACGTTGCCCGATCGCCAGCATTTCGGGCTTGACGCCGAGCGCTGGGAAGCATTCCTGACCGCGCTGGAGGCGCCGCCGCGGCCGATGCCCCGGTTGCAGCAGCTTTTGACCGAGCCCAGCGTGTTCGAACGCGATCCCGTTGAATAGGGCATGCCGTTTCGTATCGAAAAATTGCGGCGCGAGCACCGTGTCGACGGATTCAACTGCGGCAAGGAACCGCTCAACCGGTTCCTGACTCGCTTTGCCCTGCAGAGCCAGCTCTCGAACAGTTCACAGACCTATCTTGCCCTGGCGGATGACGCCATTGTCGGCTTCTACACCCTGGTGTTCGGCGATGTCACCTATGACGACGCGCCTGAGCGGCTCCGTAAAGGGGTGGCCCGGCATCCGATCCCGCTGATGATCCTGGCCCGTCTTGCGGTATCGCGCTCCTGGACCGGGAAAGGCCTGGGCCGTGGTTTGCTGAAGGACGCGATGGTGCGGACCCTTGACGCGGCAGAGATCGCCAGTCTCCGTGCCTTTGCCGTTCATGCCAAGGATGACGAGGCGCAGGCCTTCTACAAGCGGTTCGACTTCATGGCCGCGCCCAGCGATCCGCTGCATCTGTTCGTGCTGCTGAAGGATGTCCGGAGGATGATCGGTTGAGTCCGACCGGCGCGGCTTATCCTTTTGAACAAGATCGCCGAACATCGATTTGCGTTCGGGACCGACCAATGTACCAGAGACGACATCCTCGGCTCCCGAACGAAAGCGAGACCCCGTGTCCGTACGTCCTCAAACCCGTCTTGGTGCGGTGATCCGTGTCTCCAGCGGCAATTTCCTGGAGATGTACGATTTCATGGTGTTCGGCTATTACGCCACGGCCATTGGTCGGGCTTTCTTCCCGACCGACAGCGATTTCGCCTCGCTGATGTTGTCGCTGATGACCTTCGGCGCCGGGTTTCTGATGCGGCCCCTGGGCGCCATCATTCTCGGCGCCTACATCGATCACCATGGAAGGCGCAAGGGGCTGTTGGTGACCCTGACGCTGATGGCGATCGGCACCTTGTCCATCGGCTGTCTGCCGGGCTACGCCACCATCGGCCTGTTCGCCCCGCTGCTGATCGTGGTGGGCCGGCTGCTCCAGGGTTTCTCGGCGGGGGTCGAGTTGGGCGGTGTTTCGGTTTATTTGTCGGAAATCGCGACTCCGGGGAACAAGGGATTCTATGTCAGCTGGCAATCGGCCAGCCAGCAGGTCGCCGTGATGTTTGCCGCCCTGCTCGGCGTCCTGTTCAGCCTGGTGCTGCCGGCCGAGCAGATGGCGCAATGGGGCTGGCGGTTGCCGCTGCTGATCGGCTGCGCCATCATCCCGTTCCTGTTCATGCTGCGCCGGTCGCTGCAGGAGACCGAGGAGTTCCGCCAACGCACGCACCGTCCCGCGCCGCGTGAGATCATGCGCTCGGTCAGCCAGAACTGGCGCATCGTTGCAATCGGCACCTTGATGGTCACGATGACCACGGTGTCTTTCTATATGATCACCGCCTACACGCCGACCTTTGGCAAAGCCGAACTGCATCTCGACGCGATGACCAGTCTGGTGGTCACGCTGTGCGTCGGCGCCTCGAATTTCGTGTGGCTGCCGGTGATGGGTGCGCTCTCCGACCGGATCGGCCGCCGCCCGCTGCTGATCGCCTGTACCGTGGTGTGTTTGTTGACGGCCTATCCGGCGATGCTCTGGCTGGTTGATGCCCCGTCGTTTCAACGATTGCTGATCGTCGAACTCTGGCTGTCTTTCATCTATGGCAGTTACAATGGCGCGATGGTGGTGCATCTGACCGAAATCATGCCGGTCGAGGTGCGGACCGCCGGCTTCTCGCTGGCCTATAGTCTGGCGACCGCGATCTTTGGCGGTTTCACCCCGGCGATCAGCACGTTTCTGATCCACGCCACCGGCAACAAGGCGATGCCCGGGATCTGGTTATCCTGCGCCGCGGCCTGCGGCCTGTTCGCCGCCATCGCCAGCGGCAAGCGGCTGCAACCGGTTGCCCGGGTCGCTCCGGTCTCCGTCGCGGTCGGCGACTGAGGCCGCGGCGCGGGCGAAGGCCGGCGGCGCGCGATCAGGCGCGCAGCCGCGCCAGCACCACCGCCGCCGCGCGCTCGCTGGGCGGCGTGCCGCCGACGCCCAGCCAGGACCCGACCGCGGCCAACCCTTCGATCTGGGCGCGGCGCGCGTCGGCGTCATCGAGCAGCGTCGTCACCGCCGCCGCAAGGCGATCCGGGCGGCACTCCTGCTGCAACAGCTCCGGCACCACGGCGCGGTCATGCATGATATTGACGAGGTTGGCGAAACGAACCCGAACCAGCTGCCCCACCAGCGCCGCGGTGATCGCATTGACCCGATACGCGGTCACCATCGGCAGCCCGGCCAGCGCCAGTTCCAGGGCAACGGTTCCCGAGGCCGCCAGCGCGACATCACCCGCGGCGAACGCGTCGAACTTCCCGGCGACGTCGTCGACCAGCGTCACCGGGACCGGCCAGGACGCCACGGCGGTGGCGACGATCGGACGGACACCCGGCAGGGTCGGCACCGCGACCGCGATCCCCCCGGGCCGCCGCGCCAGGGCCGAAACCGTCTCGCCAAACACCGGCAGCAAGCGCCGCAATTCACCGTGGCGGCTGCCGGGCAGCATGACAACCAGGGGCCGATCCGTCGCGATGCCGTGGCGCGTCCGGAACCGCGCCCCATCGCCATCCTGGACGCCGGTTTCGATCACCGAATGCCCAACGAAACTGCACCCCAGCCCGACCGCTTCGAACAAAGGCGGCTCGAACGGGAACAACGCCAACAGATGGTCGAGGAACCCGGCCAGCATCCGGGCCCGTCCCGGACGCCAGGCCCAGACCTGCGGCGCCACGTAATGGATCAGGGGAATGCCCGGGTCGCGTCGCTTGACCCGGCGGGCGACGCGAAAGCTGAAATCGGGGGCATCGATCGTGACCACCGCCGCCGGCCGCAGCCGCAGGACCGCTTCGGTCGTGGTCTCGATGCGACGCAGCAGCGTGCGCAGGCGCGGCAACACCTCGGCCACACCCATCACCGCCAGATCGTCCATCGAAAACAGGCTGGTCAGGCCCTCCTGAATCATCCCGGCGCCGCCAACGCCGGCAAAGCGGATCCGCCCCCCGGTGAGACGCTTCAACGCCGCCATCAGCCGGGCGCCCAGCAAATCGCCCGAGGCCTCGCCGGCCACCAGAAACACCAGGGGATCGTCGCTCATGGCGCCGCGGCCGGTGCGTCGACGCCAACCAGAAACAGCCCCCCCCGATCGGCCAGCGCAATCATGGCGTCGCGGCCCAGCAGCAGCGAACCGCCCGCCTCGGCGGCGATCCCGCGCAAGCCGGCGCGCACCGCCTGCTCGATCGTGGCCGTGCCCAGGCTCGGCAGGTCGACACGCGGATCCTGCTGCGGCTTTTTCAGCTTCACCAGAACCCCGCCGGGACCGTCGCGCCGCAACGAAGCGCAGCGCTCCAGCAACGCCGCGGTCCCCTCAATCGCTTCGACCCCCAGCACCAGCCCCTGCTGCACCACCACGGCCTGGCCGATATCGAGGCGTCCCAGCGCCTGACCCACGGCGATACCGTGGGCAATGTCGCTGCGGGCCACCGCGTCCGGCTCGACCGCCCCGAGCACGCCGGCCGGCGTCACCAGGTCGCGAAGCAGATCATGGACCCCGACGACGCGAAAGCCTTCGCGTTCCAGTTCGCCGGCAACCGCGCGCAACAAACCGTCGTCGCCCAGCGCCCGGCCGCCGACCCGCGCCAGCAACCGGGCCGCCCGCCAATCCGGACGTAGCTCCGCCAGGCTGGGGCGACGCACCGGGCCGATCATCACCAGATCCTGGACCTGCTCGTCACGCAGCCGCGCGATCATCGCGCCCGCGGCGCCGATCCGGCACCAGCAATGGGGATAGTCAAGCAAAGCCGCCGGATCGGCATGACCTTCCAGACCGATCACGAAGACCGGCCGGCCCGTGGCCACGCAGCTTGCCGCGACCTGACCCGGAAGCGAGCCGCCGCCGGCGATGATCCCCAATTTGGCGATCATGGCACGCCCCCGACCCGCGGGCGCAGCCTCGGGCCAAACCGGGCCGGATCGGCAACGCCGCTGCGCCACGCCCGCATCACCCGGCCTATTCGCTCAGGATCATCGCGGCAAAAGTCGCCTCGGCGCAGAGCACGCCGTCAACCTTCGCCTCACCCCTGAATTTCCAGACATTGCCGCGCTTGCGCTGCTTGACGACATGAATATAGACGGTGTCACCCGGAACCACCGGCCGGCGGAACCGCGCATCATCGACACTCATGAAATAGACCAGCTTGCCCTCGGCCGCCGGTCCCAGCGTCTGGACGACGAGCACGGCCGCGGTCTGCGCCATGGACTCAATCAGCATCACGCCGGGCATCACCGGACGCGCGGGGAAATGGCCCTGGAAGAACCACTCGTTGATCGTGACGTTCTTGATGCCCACGGCGTGGGCATCGGGCACCATCTCGACAATCCGATCGATCATCAGCATCGGGTAGCGGTGCGGGATCATTTCCATGACCCTGTTGATATCGATCATCGGGGCCTTGGCCACATCGTTTTCGGCGGTCATATCCATGGCTTATTGATCTTGAGCTATGCCGCCCCGCGTCCCATGCTCCCCCTGTGAGGCAAGCCGGACCAGGGTGGCGACCTGTCGAAAAAACTGTTTGATCGGTACCGCAGGGGCACCACAAACCTCGGCGCCAGCCGGCACGTTCCGCATTACCCCGCTCTGCGCCGCAATCCGGGCACCGTCGCCGACCGTCAAATGGCCGGCAACACCGACCTGAGCCGCCACCACGACGTGGTGACCCAGCTTGCTGCTCCCGGCGACGCCCGCTTGTGCGATGATAATGCACCCCGCCCCGACCTGGACGTTGTGCCCGATCTGGACCAAATTATCAATCATCGAACCGCGTCCAATCACGGTATCTCCGCCCGAACCCCGGTCAACCGTCGAATTGGCGCCGATCTCGACATGATCCTCAACAATGACCCGGCCAATCTGCGGCACCCGGACATAGCCGCCCGGGTCAATCGCAAACCCGAAACCGTCCTGCCCGATCCGGACCCCGGGGTAAATGTAGACGTGGTTGCCGATCAGGCAATAGGCCAGGCTGGCATTGGAACCGACGATCGTGTGATCACCGATCTCCACCCCGCGTTCGATGACGGCATTGGCCCCGATCCGGCACCCCACGCCGATCCTGACCTCGGGCCCGATCACGGCACCCGCGGCGACATCGGTTCCGGCACCGATGACCGCGTTCGGGTCGATATGAGCCCCCGGCGAAATCACGCCCGCCGGGACGGCGTTCGGATAGAACAGCGTGGCGACCAGCGCGTAGCTTCGATAGGGGTTGCTCGAGATCAGCAAGGCCATACCCGGCGGCGCCTGACCGGCAAGGTCGGGGTGAACAACACAGGCGCCCGCGCGGCTGACCTTGAAGTCAGAAACATATTTGCGATTGTCCAGGAAGGACACATCGGCAGGCCCGGCATGGTGCAACGGCGCGACATCGCTGAACACCAATGACGGATCACCGTCCGGTGCCAGCGTCGCCCCGGCAGCTTGCGCCAGCGCCCCCAGCGTAAAAGGCCCCGCGACCCGGAAGAAACGTGAATCAGCCATCCGCCACCAACCCCAAGCCATCCTTTCGAAGCGCCCGTTCTCTGCCAGCCCCCGACGGCGATGATGCGGTATCGCCGCATCATCGCGCGTTTCCGTGGCGTCAGGACCCCACCACCGATTTCTCAGCGTTAGTTTTTCGGCATGGAAACCGCGACCTGCGGTAGCTTTTTGTCCAGCCGCTCCATCACAGTCGCCGTGATATCGAGTGATTTCTCGACTAATACCACCTGTGATTTTGAAAGTACAAGCTTCGCGCCCTGCTCGGACGCGATATCGGCGACAATTTCGAACATCTGATTGCGAACGACGCCGAGCGAATCATTGAATGCCTGATCGAGGATCCGCTTGCGATTCTGTGCGGTGCGCTGCAAATCGGCGACCTGCTTTTCGAAGGCGACGCGTTTTTGTTCGAAGGCATCGGCCGACAGCACGCTGCGTTGGCGCGCCAGCTCCTGCTCCTGGGCCCTCAGCTTGTCTTCCTGCCCGGAAATTTCGGTCTGGAAGGCCTGGCGCTGTCCATCCAACTGCTTTTGGATGCCCTGCGCGGCCTTCGATTCCTGGAGAATTTTCTGAACATCCACCACGATGATGGTCGCCGGCGCCAATTCGGCACGGGCCTGCGACAGGGGCGCAACCACACCCGCCGTCACAATGCCAAGCGCCAGAGCGACAATCGCGATGCGGTGTCCGCATCGAAACAAGAACGACATCCTATCAGAACCTCGTACCAAAGCTGAACCGGAACAACTCTTTCCGGTCATAAGACTGCTTCAGGATCGGATACGCGAGATCGACGCGGATCGGGCCCATCGGCGATTTCCATCCCACCCCGACACCCGAGGAGAGTCGGATATGGCTGTCATCCGCGATCGGATTTCCGGCTATGGCAACCTCATCCGCCGACCACAGGGTCCCGGCATCGGTAAAGGCATGCCCGGTCACACCAAATTCCGCCGGCAATCCCAGCGGAAATGCCAGATCGGCCGTGCCGTGCGCCATATACCGACCGCCCAGGGCGTCACGCGTCGTCGTGTCTCGCGGGCCGATACCACCGGTCTGGAAACCGCGGAAATTGTCACCCCCGAGGAAGAACCGGTCGGAGACATGGACCCGCTGGCCCAGGCCATGCATGCCCCCGGCTTCGCCGGACAGGCTGGCGATCCACTGGTCGGCCACCGGATAGTAATAGGCGGCGCTCAGACGACCCCGGGCATACCGGGTCGAACCGCCGGCACCGGCGGCGTCCGTGCTGAGCCGAACGATATAGCCCTCGCTGGGATCGAGCTTGCTGTCGCGACGATCATACGCCAGTTCCTGACCGACCGACGAAACCAGCCGGGCTCCCTCTTCCTCCTGGATATAGACCGAGGCCGACGTGTCGATGTTGGTGATCGACGTGTCGACCATGGAATAAGTCCAGGTCTGGGTCAGGTGATCAGACAGCGGATAGCCAAGATGAAGATTGCCACCCGTCGACCGCACGTAATACGAGCTGGTATTCTCGTTGTTGCGGATGATGCGGAACAGATCAACACCCGCGGTCAGGTTTCGATCGAGGAAATAGGGATCGCTGAAGCTGATATTGTATTGCTGTGTCTTCTGCGAAGCCGAGATGCTGAGCTCGAGATTCTGGCCGCGCCCCAGGAAATCATGTTCCCGGATCGCAAAGTTGCCCAGCACGCCATCCGTCGTCGAATAACCGGCACCGACCGACACTTCGCCGGTTGATTTTTCGGCCACATTGACCTGGATCACGGTTCGATCGGGGGTGCTGCCCGGTACCGTGGTCACGTCGACCTTGTCAAAATAGTTCAGGTCTTTCAGGCGCTGTTGCGACCGGGCCAGGCGCGACGCGTTGAACGGATCGCCCTCGGCCAGCTGGAATTCGCGCCGGATCACCTTGTCGAGCGTGCGCAGGTTGCCGTTGATATCGATGCGTTCGACATAGACCCGGGGACCTTCGTCGATTTCATAATTCACGTCGAGCGTCAGCTCTTCGCGGTGCCGGACGATGTTCGGCTTGATATCGACAAAAGCAAACTGTTGGTCGCCGGCACCGGTCGTCAATTTGGCGATGGTATCCTCGACGTCCTTGGCGTTGTACCAATCGCCCTCCTCGGTCGTCACCAGCTCCTGAAGCTTGTCGACATCGAGATCTTTCAGCTTGCTGACGATGCCGACCTTGCCGAATTTGTAGCGCTCGCCTTCATCGATGGTGAAGGTGATATAGAATTCGCTGCGATCCGGCGCCAACTCGGCAACCGCCGAGATCACCCGGAAATCGGCATAACCGTGGGCCAGGTAAAAGCGGCGCAGCAGATCACGATCATAATTCAGGCGATCGGGATCATAGCTGTCGTCAGAGCTCAGAAAACGGTACCAGCGGCTTTCCTTGGTCTGCAGCTCTTCGCGCAGCCGGCTGTCGTCGAAGCGGTGGTTGCCGACGAAGGTGATACGGCCCACACCGGTCCGCGACCCTTCGTTGATCTCGAACACCAGATCGACCCGGTTCTGGTCCAACTGGATGATCTTCGGCTCGACGGTCGCGGCAAACCGGCCGCTGCGCCGATAAAGTTCCAGCAACCGCTGTACGTCGTTCTGCACCTTGGTGCGGGTGTAAACGACGCGGGCGCGAAGCTGGACCTCCTTGGACAGGTCCTTCTCCTCGAGGTGATGGTTCCCCTCGAAGGCGATCCGGTTGATGATCGGATTCTCGACGACATTGACCGTCAGCACATCACCGCTGCGCTGCATGGTGATATCGGCGAACAGGCCGGTCGCGAACAGGGCTTTCAGAGATTGGTCGATGCGATCGGGATCAAAGGCATCACCCGGCTTCACGACAAGATACGACCGGACGGTCGACTCCTCGATGCGCTGCGTGCCTGTGACCTGGATGGCCTTGATCATACCGCCGGCAGGAACGGACGCGGTTGGCGCCCGTGTTGCGGATGTCGGTTGGGCCGGTCCCGATCCACCCGGCGAGCCGCCGGTTGGGTCAACCTGCGCGATCGCCGACGTGGATAGAGCGGTGCTGCTTGCCAGCAGCAACGACAATACAACGAGCCTGGATACCAGCCCCACAGAGACCCCCGGATTTTCAGCAACGATCAGGAAATCAGATCGCGAAAGAATGCCACCACATGAAGCTGAACCAAGTCATTCCACGTGACGAAAATCATCAGCGTTAATACCAGCGCCAAGCCAATGCGAAAACCATATTCTTGGGCTCTCAGCCCCAGCGGTTTGCCGCACACGGCTTCGATCGCGTAGAACAGAAGATGGCCACCATCTAAAATCGGTATTGGGAACAGATTGATCAATCCCAGATTGACAGACAGGACGGCCATGAAATAGATCAGCGATGTGATGCCATTCTGCGCCACCTCACCAGACATCTGGGCGATCCGCAGCGGTCCACCGAACTCCTCGGTGCTGCGCGAGCCGCTGATCACCTGACCGACGGTGTCGAGGATCCCTACGGTCAGGTGCACGGTGTTACGTCCAGCCTCCCACAGCGCCGTCGCCGGGTCCCTTGTGACAAAAACCGCACTGGCCCCACCGACTCCGAGCAACCCGATATGATAGACATGACCGAAACGATCGGTCGTGTCCGTCATCTTCGGAGTCGCCGTCAGCGAAACGCGCTGGCCATCGCGCAGCATGACGACCGACAGGGCGACACCGGCGTGGTCGCGAACAATCTGTTGGACATCCTCGAACCGTTCGATGGGCCGACCGTTGATTTCGACGAACAGATCACCCGGCCGCATCCCCGCGGCCTCGGCGGCGCTGCCCGGCTGGATCGACCCGACGCTGGCCGGCGTGAACGGCTCACCGACGAACGTGAACAGCAAGGCCAGCACAACGAGCGAAAAGATGAAGTTGGCCGCCGGTCCGGCAACACTGACCGCGGCGCGCCAAGCCAAGGGTTGGTGGAACAGCGACACCGCCCTTTCCTCCGGGGTCATTGTCGCAACGGCCGCTCCCGGCGTGCTGGCAGCGTCCTGATCACCGAACATCTGGACATAGCCGCCGATGGGAAACGCCGACAGCCGCCAGCGCGTTCCACGGCGATCGTTGAACCCAAACAGCTCGGGCCCGAAGCCGATCGAAAACACGTTGATTTGGATGCCGGCCCACCGCGCGACCAGGTAGTGCCCCAACTCGTGGACGAACACGAGAACCGTGAGGACCACCAGAAACGGAACCAGGTAACTTCCCACGCCGCCAAGAAAACCCATGCTGACCAACCTTATTGCAAACCTGAATCGATCACGCGTCGATCGAACCAACCCGCGTGGCTATAATCTGGTCAGCGGTGCGGCGTGCTGCCAGATCAATTTGACGAACTTCGGCGACATCGGCCGGCGCATCGTGCGGCAACCGGGTCAAGGCCTCTTCGACGACCCGTTCGATGCCAAGAAAGCCGATCCGCCCGGTCAGAAAGGCCTGAACCGCGATCTCGTTGGCCGCATTCAGGATCGTCGGGGCGCCACCGCCCGCGCGCAACGCCTCACGCGCCAGGCGCAGGGCCGGAAACCGCTCGGGATCGGGCGCCTCGAAGGTCAATTCGCGGCATTGCGCCAGATCAAGCCGCTGCGCCGCGGTCTCGATCCGTCCCGGCCACGCCAGGGCGAAGGCGATCGGGGTTCGCATATCCGGCGTCCCCATCTGCGCCAGCACCGAACCATCGACATATTCGACCATGCTGTGGATCACCGACTGCGGATGAACCACGACATCGATGGCGTCCTCGGGCATCGCAAACAGATGATGGGCCTCGATGATTTCAAGCCCCTTGTTCATCATACTGGCGCTGTCGACTGAAATCTTCGCCCCCATCGACCAGGTCGGGTGGGCGACGGCCTGCCGTGGCGTCACCGCCACCATCGCCTCGCGACTCCATTGGCGGAACGGCCCGCCCGAAGCGGTCAGGATCAACCGGCGAATGCCCGCCCGCTTGTCGAAATCGAACACCTGGAAGATCGCGCTGTGCTCGCTGTCCACCGGCAACAGCGTCGCACCCGAGTCCCGCACCAGAGCCATCATCAGCGCGCCGGCACAGACCAGGCATTCCTTGTTGGCAAAAGCGACTTTGGCACCCCGTCGCGTCGCCGCCAGAGTCGGCTCCAGCCCGGCCGCCCCAACGATCGCCGCCATGACAAAATCCGAGGGACGCTGCGCCGCCTCGACCACGGCGGCCGGACCGGCGGCGGCCTCGATCCCGGTACCGGCCAAACCGGCCTTCAGGGCGTCGTAGGCATCCGGATCGGCAATGACCGCCAGGCGCGCCCGAACGGCGATCGCCTGCTCGACCAGTCGGTCAACATTGCGTCCGGCCGTCAGGGCTTCGACAACGAAGCGGTCCTTGTGATGTGCCATGACATCGAGCGTGTTGCAGCCCACCGACCCCGTCGACCCCAGGACCGTGACCCGGCGTGGCGCCACCGCCGGCTCGGCCGCTCTGTGCAAATTTGCTAAAACCATCATCCCCAACGCTTCTTCAGCCTCACCAACGGCGCGGACTAGAGCTGTTTGCGATCACGTTGGATCGAAAACAGCTCTAGATCGTTGTTTTGTCGCATTTTCTACGCCCAACCGGAACCCACTTGGTCGGAAAATGCTCTAACCCCAGAGAATCCACGGCCCCACCGCCTCGTGGAATAACGCAAACACCGGCGCGACGGCCAGCAATCCATCGATCCGATCCAGCAACCCGCCATGCCCCGGGATCAACTGGCCGCTGTCCTTGACGTTATAGCGCCGTTTCACCCAGGATTCGAACAGATCGCCCCCTTGTTCGACCAGCGCCAGAACGACACCCAGCAAAAACGCCCACGCCGGTTGTCGGGCATCATAGGCCCACGCGAAAGTCAGGGTCACCAGTGCCGCCGCGAACGCCCCGCCCACCAGTCCGGCCCAGGTCTTTTTGGGGCTGATCCGCGGCGCCAGACGCGGACCGCCGATCAGCCGGCCACAGGCATAGGCACCAATATCGGTTGCCCAGACCGCCAGCAGGACCAGCAGGACCAGAGCCGCCCCCCCCGACCCCCGAATCCACGCCAAAGCCAGGGCCGCCAGGCCGACATAGAGCGGACCAAAGCCGAGCATCAGCGGATGTTCCGCTCCGACCGCCCGGCCGCCCAGGCCGGCCGTGACCGCCGCGAGAGCAATACCGGCCAGGGCGCCCCCGGTTCCGAAGATCAGCGCCCCGGCCAACGCCATGACGAAGCCGCCAAACCCGGCCAATTTAACCGGCCAACGCCCCCCGGGTTCGACCAGCACCGTCCATTCGTAAAGACTGACCAGGGCAACCGCGACCAGCAAGCCTTGAAACACCACCCCGCCGTGAACCACGACCATCAGCACCAGCGGTCCCAACACGACCGAGGACAGGATCCTCAGGCTGAGATTTCCAACGCGACGGTTCCGCGCGATCTCACCGGCTTTCGACGGTCGCGCCGTAGCGTCGGTCGCGTCGGTGGAACTCTTCAATGGCATTTTCCAGATCGCGCTTGGTGAAGTCGGGCCACAGCGTATCCAGGAAAATCAATTCCGCATAGGCCGATTGCCACAAAAGAAAGTTACTAAGGCGCATTTCGCCGCTGGTACGGATCACCAGATCGGGATCGGGGATCCCCGCCGTGAACAAACGATCCGTGACACACTGCTCGTCGATGGCGCCCAACTCAAGCAGGCCGGCCTTGACCGCTTCGGCGATCCGGCACGCCACGGCCGTCAATTCCTGCCGGCTGCCATAGCTCAGGGCGATGATCAGCGTGAAGGCGTCGTTGTCGCGGGTCAGCGTCTCGGCACGTTCGATCAGCGTGACGATTTCCTCCGACAGCCGCGCCCGGTCGCCGATCACCCGAAGGCAGATCCCGTTCTTGTGCAACTCACTGATTTCGCTCCGCAGATAAAAGCGCAGCAGTTGCATCAGACTGGTCACTTCGGACTCGGGCCGCCGCCAATTTTCCGACGAGAACCCATAAAGGGTCAGGGCCGTGACCCCCAGTTCCCGCGCGGCAATGATCGTACGACGAACCGCTTCCATACCCTTGCGATGCCCGGCGGTTCTCGGCAACCCCCGGGTTTTCGCCCATCGGCCATTGCCATCCATGATGATGGCGATATGGCGGGGCACCGGGGGGCCGGGAACCGGCGGACAGGGGATCAGCGCGGTCATCCGGCATCAGACCTGCATGATTTCCTTTTCCTTGACCGCGACCGCCTCATCGATTTTCTTGATATGGCCATCGGTCAGGGCCTGGACCTTCTCGGACCAGGATTTGTGCTCATCCTGACTGATGTCGCCGCCTTTTTCCAAACGTTTGAGCATGTCCATGCCATCGCGACGAATATTGCGCACGGCGACACGGGCGCTTTCGCCATATTTGGCGGCAATCCGGGACAATTCGGTACGGCGTTCCTGGTTCAAATCCGGGATGGGAACCCGGATGATCTGGCCGTCGGGCTGGGGGTTCAGGCCCAATCCGGAGTCCCGGATCGCCCGCTCGACCGCCTTGACCATGCTGCGATCCCAGACCTGCACCGTGATCAGGCGCGGTTCGGGGACGCCGATATTTCCGACCTGGGTGATCGGCACCATGGACCCATAGGCTTCGACCTGGATCGGTTCCAGGAGGCTCGCCGAAGCGCGGCCGGTTCGCAACCCACCGAATTCCTTGCGCAAGGTATCCAGGGCGCCATCCATGCGGCGGCTTAAGTCCTTAATGTCAGGTTCGGCCAAAATTCAGCCCTCTTCAGTAATCGTCGTGAACCTGCCGCGGCCCGCCATGACCTCGGCAAACGCTCCGGCGGTATGGATCGAAAACACCAGTATCGGGATTTTGTTCTCGCGGGCCAGCGAAATCGCCGAGGCATCCATCACCCGAAGGTCGTTGGCCAACACGTCGAGATAGCTCAGCACCTCGTAGCGTTCGGCATCGGGGACTTTTTGCGGATCCGCCGAATAGACGCCATCGACCTTGGTCCCCTTCAGCAGCGCGTCGCATCCCATCTCCGACGCGCGCAACGCCGCCGCGGTATCGGTGGTGAAGAACGGATTGCCGGTTCCCGCCGCGAAAATCACGACGCGACCCTTTTCCATGTGGCGCACCGCGCGACGTCGGATATAGGGCTCACAGACCGTCGCCATCGGGATGGCCGACTGAACCCGGGTCGGGACATCCAACCGTTCCAGCGCGCTCTGCAGCGACAGCGAATTCATCACCGTGGCCAACATGCCCATATAGTCGGCGGTGGCGCGTTCCATTCCGGCCGCAGCGACCTGAACGCCGCGAAAAATGTTGCCGCCGCCGATCACCAGACTGACCTGGACCCCCATCTCGACGACCGAGCGGACCTCGCCGGCGATACGCTCCACCGTTTCCTGGTCGAGGCCAAATTCTCGACGGCCCATCAGGGCCTCACCGGAAATCTTCAGTAGCACACGACGGTAACCACCGGTTTTCATACGCTGTCTCCGTTGCCATCAGGAAAGTCGCCGTCGCGATCTTCCATAATTTTCTCAGCGCGACCGTCGAGGCTTGTCAAAGCGGACCACCGGCGCCCACGGAAACGCGACCGCCCGAACCGGGCGATCCCGCAACACGGGCAACGGTACAGCGCAACCGGCACCGCCGCGGGCCCCGCCATCACCTGACACCGCAGCGTAATGGCGCATCACCCCGCAATCACCGGCACCGCTGAACAGAACGGCGGGCGTCACGGAACCGGTGACGCCCGCCGACAAGACTGCACCCGACCTCAGTGGCCGAGTTGGGCCGCGACTTCCGCGGCGAAATCCTGCTGTTCCTTCTCGATGCCCTCACCCAGGGCAAACCGGACGAAACCCGTCGCGGTGATCGGCGTGCCGGCCTGCTTGGCCGCCTTGTCGATCACAGCCTGCACCTTGCTCTCGCCATCGACGACGTAGATCTGCTCCAGCAGGACCACTTCCTCGTAATATTTGCGCAGCCGGCCCTCGACCATCTTGTCGATGATCGCTTCCGGCTTGCCGCTGGCCCGCGCCTGCTCGCTCAGGATATTGCGCTCCCGATCCAGCGCCGCGCTGTCGACATCGGCGATCCGCAACGCATCGGGGCGTGCGGCCGCGATATGCATTGCGATCTGCCGACCCAACTCCAGCAAAAGGTCCGGCGACGCCGCCGATTCCAGCGCAACCAGCACACCGATCTTGCCCGCGCCCGGGATCAGCGCGCTGTGAATGTAACTGGCGACCACGCCCTGGCTCACACTCAGCCGGGCAATGCGGCGCACATTGATATGTTCACCGATCGTCGCGACCAGATGAGTCACTTCGTCGGCAACGGCCCGACCGCTGCCGGGGACCACCGCCTGCTTCAGGCTTTCGATCTCGCCATCGCCGACCAGCGCCAGTTCGGCCACCGCGACGACAAAGCCCTGGAACGCCTCGTTCCGGGCGACGAAGTCGGTCTCGGAATTGACCTCGACGACGGCACCGGCGGTTCCATTGACCGCGACACCGACCAGCCCCTCGGCGGCAATCCGGCCGGCGCGCTTGGCTGCGGCGGCGAGGCCTTTCTTACGCAGCCAATCGACCGCGACTTCCAACTCGCCGGCGCTTTCGGTCAAGGCCTTCTTGCAATCCATCATTCCGGCGCCGGTTTTCTCGCGCAGCTCTTTCACAAGCGCAGCAGTGATTTCGGCCATGTTCGCCCTCTTTCCCGACAAAAAACAATGCGATTTATCACCAAAAGAAGGCAGCCGGGCGCGAACGCCGCGGTTGCCTTCCTGAATACAGACCTGGCTCAGGCCTCGGCCGGAACCGCGCCCAGATCGGCCTCGGCAACAACCTCGACCGCACCCTCTTCGTCCAGCGGTTCGACCGGTGCCTCTTCCTGATCGCCGATATCGATACCGGAAGCCACCATCTCGGCCTGCAAGCCGTCGAGCACCGCGCCCGAAATCAGATCACAATAGGTGTCGATGGCCCGCAAAGCGTCGTCGTTACCCGGGATCGGGAACGCGATGCCATCCGGATTGGAATTGCTATCGATCACGGCCACGACCGGAATACCCAACTTGTTGGCTTCCTGGACCGCAATCGCTTCCTTGTTGGTGTCGATGATGAACAGCACGTCGGGCAGACCGCCCATTTCCTTGATGCCGCCCAGCGCCCGCTCCAGCTTGTCGCGCTCGCGCGTCAGCTGGAGGGTTTCCTTCTTGGTCAACCCCAGGCTGGCTTCGGTGAGACGCTCGTCCATCTCGCGCAGGCGCTTGATCGACTGCGAAATCGTCTTCCAATTGGTCAGCATGCCGCCGAGCCAACGATGGTTGACATAGTACTGGCCGCACCGGGTCGCCGCCTCGGCCACCCGCTCCTGCGCCTGACGCTTGGTGCCGACGAACAGCACCCGGCCACCGCCGGCCACGACGTCGCGCACCGCGACCATCGCCCGGTGCAACATCGGAACCGTCTGTTCCAGATCGATGATGTGAACGCCATTGCGCACACCGAAGATGTAATGCTGCATCTTCGGGTCCCAACGGCGGGTGTGGTGACCGAAGTGAATGCCGGCTTCGAGAAGCTGGCGCATCGTAAAGGTTGGCATCGTCATGGAAAATTTCCTTTTTTCCGGTTGATCCGCCGCGGGTATGGTTCAGGTCCCAGGGAACCCGAACACCGGAGCGAAGACACCGCCCGGCCCGTGCCGGCCAAAGACCGACTGCAGGGCATAACGGTACCTCGCGAACCCGCGTGTGGTTTTGCGATGGCGCCTTTGATAGCCCGCGCGAACCGGGTTTGCAAGCACGCCAATGGCCCCCGTAACGATTCTCATGAAGGCGCGATGCCGGGACGGCAGCGCTGCGCAAGCGGCCAAGGGCGCCGCATGACGCCATGACGCCGGCTTCGGCCCTTTAAGGACCGCGGCGGCAGTCGCCGTCGATCCGGGCCGCCAGACGCACGACGATATCGAGGCCATGGCGCCACGGGCCGAACCCGGCCTCGGCATTGATATGACCGGCATCACCGAGATCGACGAGATCGGCACCCCACAGCCGGCCCCAGCTTTCCGCCCGGCGGAAGCCCATGAACGAATCGTTGCGGCTGGCCACCACCACGCTGGGAACGCCCAGCGGGCACTGCGGTACGCGATCCTCGGCTTCGAACCGCGCCGGCTCGGCCGGTGCCACGAGCATCAGACCGGCAACCAGCGGGTGCCGGTCCGCGGCAAGGCAACTCGAGGCCAACGCCCCGAGCGAATGGCCGATCAACAGCGCCGGCCGACCCCGGCCCGCGATCAGCCGCTGGATCGCGGCGATCCACAGCTCAATATCCGGATTATCCCACCGCCGCTGGACGATTCGCTGAAACACCGGGCTTTGGCTCTGCCATAGGGACTGCCAATGGTCTGGCCCGCTGTCCTTGAAACCAGGGACCAGAACCAGGTCGAACCGTGTCGCCGCGGTGGCAAGAGCCTCCAATGTCTGCCGGGTCTGGGTCGTGATCATCCGGGGAACAGCAATTGCTGGCGAAGCCAAGGTTTCATCAGGATATCCTCAGACCCGTCCCAATGACGGAAATCCGCTCAACTGCAGCCTAGGCGCCGATCTCCCTCGCTTCAACACCGATCAGACCCCGAAGCCCGATGCGCCAGATCAGGCAGGCGATGCAGGAACCAGGTCAAGGCCAGCAGATCGGCACTGCCGCCCGGACTGAGATTGCGGGTGATGAAAGCATCATCGAGCGCGCACAGCGCCGCAATATAGCCAGCGGCACCGACACCGCCACGTTGCCGCAACCGCCGCGCCGCGCCGCGCGCGTATTGCAGCCCCTCAAGACCGCCGCGCGCCACGAGATTGGTATCGGGGTTATGTTCCAGAAGATACAAGAAAGCCGCATGCAGCGCGGTTTCCCGGTCGCAACCGGCGGCGATCGCCTGTTCGAGCACCGGGAGTGAGCCATCGCGCACCGTCGCGAAACCCGACGCGGCCTCGCCGCGCGCACCGGTCAATCCATGGCGGCGATAAAGCTGCTCGCCGGCCGTCACCGCGGTCGCCGCCGCCTGCAGCTCCCGGGCAACCAGCCCGCGGGTCATCGCCGCAACCTCCTGACACACCGCGCCTCGGTCAGAGCGACCGGTACGGTGCCACAAACGCCCGATCGCCGCGGTCACCAGGCCAAAGGCGAAGATGCTGCCTTTGTGGGTGTTGACGCCGTGCGTCGCGGCGCGCATCGCACGTTCGGCGTCCCGGCCACAGGGCCGAATATGTTCCAGAAATGCCGGCGCCGGGATCGTCGCGCCATCGGCGCCAAGTTCGAAGAATGCGGCAAACCAGGGGCGGAGCGTCGCGGCGCTGGCGATGAAGGTCGCCAGATCCATATCGCGATGCGCGCCGCTGTTGCGCTGGTCCACCAGACCTGGTTTCGGGGTCAGCAGCAGTTCCGCTTCCAGCGATTCAGCCACAAGATCGCTCACGCGGTCGCGGAGATCGCCGTCCCGCCGGCGCACCGCTTCCGGCCCGGGCGATCCCCGGGGCCACGCCACCGCGGCCGGATCAAACATCCCGGTGACGAAGGGCATGGGTCCAGGCATCCAGCCTGTTTTCCATGACCGCCAGCAGCCCATCCAGTCCATGGGCCTGCGATCGGGCACAGGCATGCGCCGGCTCCTGGCAAACCAGACAGCGCCGCGGCGCAAAGCCCAGAGCCCGGCGCGACAGCGCATGACGATCCGGGGCAATAACATCAAGGTCCCAGAGGCGCCCCAGCGGATGCTGGTCCTCGAGCTCGATCATCGCGCGCTTGACGGCTTCGGCGGCGGCGGTCACCGCGAACAGCGCCTCCGGGCCCGATGGCGGCGTTTCGGCATAGACGGCATGCGCAGGCCAACCGCGATCGGCGCAGGCCGCGACCAGCGCATCAAGCGCCGCGGCCTGCACCCTTCGCGCCAGCAGGCAATCCTTCACCGGGCCGGGCATCACCACCGATACCGCGACGACAGGGCCGCGATGCCAAGCCAGGACCGCGTTGCGCCGGATGACACGGTCCTCACGCGCCTGGAGCAACTGTTCGAGCACAACCACCGGGCCGGCCCGCCGATCGCCCGCCTCCGGATCAATTGCCCCCGGATCAGTTGCCCCCGGATTGATTGTCGTTGCCGTCATGCCTTGACCTGGCGAACGACGTCGATGACGCTGCCGTCGCGGTAGCGGATCAGGCCGACGATCCGATCCTGGAAGGCGATCGGCTCCGGTTCACCGGTCAGCGCGATGGCTCGCTGATAGAGATCCTCGATCGTGGTCACCGGCAATCCGGCCGCCTTGAGACGAGCGGCAATCTCGGGCCGGTTCGGGTTCACGGCAATGCCGTGGTCGGTGACCAGCACACCAATCGTGTCCCCCGGCGTGACCACGGTCGTGACCCGGCGCACCACGGTTGGAATCCGTGAACGGATCAGCGGCGCCACCACGATCGGCAGATTGGCACCGGCAGCGACGTCGGAATGACCGCCCGAAGCGCCCCGCATGACACCATCCGATCCGGTGATGACATTGACATTGAAATCGAGATCGATCTCCAGCGCACTCAGGATGACCAGATCGACACGGTCGCAATACGCCCCTTTCGAGCTGGGATTGGCATAGCTGTTGGTCGAGATCTCGTAATGCGTCGCCACGGTGCGCAGCGACTCCGCCGCCACGGCATCAAAGCTCTGGGTATCGAAGATCTTGCCGATCAAGCCCTTCTGGTGCAGCTCGACGATCCCGCCGGTGATGCCCCCGAGGGCAAAGCCCGCCTTGATTCCCTTGCGCACCATCCGCGTTTCCAGAAAGCGGGTGGTGGCCGTGGCCGAGGCCCCTGATCCGGTTTGCAGCGAAAAGCCATCCTCGAACCAGCCGGAATGCTCGATCACGTCAGCGGCCAGGCGCGCGATCAGCAGTTCGCGCGGATTGGAGGTCATGCGTGCGGCGCCGACGGCGATTTTTGACGGGTCGCCAATCTCGCCGATCGCAACGACCAGATCGACCTGGTCCTGGCGGATGCTCGCCGGCGCATTCGGGAACGCCACAATCTCTTCGGTGATCAGGACGACCTGGGCGGCGCGCGCGGCATCGACCATGGCATAACCCAGCGAGCCGCAATGTGAGCGGCCGCTGACACCGTTGGCGTTGCCGAATTCGTCCGCGGTAGAGACGCCCAGGAAGGCAACGTCGACGGCCAGCTCACCGCAATCCATCAGATGGACACGACCACCATGCGAATGGATATGAATGGGTTCGGCCATCAGCCCGTGCGAAATCGCCTCGGCGAGCTTGCCGCGCATGCCCGAGGTGTAGATCTTCCGGATCACACCGGAACGGATATGCTCGATCAGCGGCGCGTTGCAGGATAACAGCGACGAGGCGGCCAGCGTCAGATCCCGGAAGCCCAACACCGCCAGGCGTTCCATCACCGTGTTGATGGTCTTGTCGCCTTCGCGAAACGCGTGGTGGAAGGAAACGGTCATGCCGTTCTTGAGACCCGAACGGCGGATCGCTTCATCGAGATCGCCGCACAATTTCCGGCCATTGCGACGGGTCCGTGCCGCGGGATCGGAAACCGGCGCGGTGATGCCGCCAAAGGGTCCGATTCCTGGCGGCAACAGCACACCAGCAAGCCGGCTTTTGACATTCTCGGTCACGATGGTGTCCTCAATCATTTGCGCACACCCGAGGCTTCGGCGCGACGCAGCACGACACGCGCATGTTCGATCACCGGCGCATCGATCATCTTTCCGCTCAGGGAGACCACGCCCAGGCCCTGGCGTTCGCCTTGCTCGGCCGCGGCAACGACGCGATGGGAATAGTCCACCTCCTCCTGGCTCGGCGCGAAGGCGTTGTGCAACAGATCGATCTGACGCGGATTGATCAGCGACTTGCCGTTGAAGCCGAGCCGCTTGATCAGTTCGACCTCCTGCAGAAAGCCCGCGTCGTTGTTGACGTCGGCATAGACGACATCAAAGGCATCGATCCGGGCGTAGCGCGCGGCATGCAGCACGGCGCAGCGGGCATAGAACAGTTCGGTGCCGTCGCCGCGTTCAGTCTGCATGTCCATGACATAGTCGAAGCCCGCCAGCGCGATCCCGATCAAACGCGGTGAAGCGGTGGCGATCGCAACGGCGTTGACGACGCCGCTTGCCGATTCGATCGCGGCCATCAGCCGGGTTGAACCCACCGCCCGGCCACAGTCCCGTTCGATCCGCTCGACCTCGCGCTCGAGCGCACGGACATCATCGGCGCTGTCGGTCTTTGGCAGGCGGACCACGTCAACCCCGGCGCGGACCACCGCCTCCAGGTCCGTGAGCCCGAAAGGCGAAGACAGGGGATTGATCCGGACCACGGTTTCGATGTCGCGATAGACCGGCATCTGCAGGGCATGGAACACCAGGATCCGGGCGGCATCCTTTTCGCGCAGGGAGACCGCATCCTCAAGATCGAACATGATCGAATCCGGCCGGAACACAAAGGCGGTGCTGAGCATCGCGGCGTTGGAACCGGGCAGGAACAGCATGCTGCGGCGGAGTTTCATGACAGCGCGCTCCAATCCACCGGGGCATCGGCAATGCGGCGCGGCGACAGGGCGTCGCCCGGCGCGACCGTGGCACGCAGCACTGCCGTCTGGACCCGGGCCTTGATGACGCAATCGAGCGCCCCTTTGTCCTCGATGACCACCAACGCGTCGACGACATCAAGCCGGGCCAGGGTCTCGCGAACAACCTTTTCGATCTGGATCCCGAACTGGTGGATGACCTCGCTTTGCAGAACGATCTCAAGCCCCTCGGCCCGCGGTGCGATCCGCACCATCAGGTCGCTCGATTCAAGCGTTCCGGCCAGGGCTTCTCTCATGATCCTCATGGTATCGACTTCCTTCTTCTTCTTTTCTGGCGTCCCGCCGGATCACGCGGCGGATGATCGGTCGATGTGGTATTTCGCTTCAAGCAGGGCAAATGTCGCTGGCGGCACCAGGCCCCGGATCCGGGCCAGATCACCGGCCTGGAGGAGCCGCCGGACTTCGGACGCCGAGATCGGAACCGCGTCGTGGACGCACCGCCGGATTTCGACAACCGCGATCGGCGGCGCCGACGTGACGTCTTCGCGCAGCCAGTGCTGCATGTCGGCATTGTATTTGTGGGTCGTCGGGCAAAACGGTTCGGTGCCGACAAACCGGTGGGTAATACCAAGCGCCGGGGCGATATAGTTGCGAAAGATCAGCAGATCGATCGCGGTGCAACAATCGCCGACGATGCCCTTGTCCTTGAAGAAATAAGCGGAAAAAGTCGCCCGTGACACCGTGTATTCCGAGCCGTGATGCAGCGTTACGCGCGGAATATCGCGAATACCGCTTTCGACCAGGGCGAAACGATCGCGGTATGAAAACAGCGAGGCGTCCTCGGCAACAACAAACACATGCAGCCAATCGCAAGCCGCGGCCGCGCACTCCACAAGATACCGGTGACCGCGGGTAAAAGGATTGGCGTTCATCACCACGCTGCCGATCACCTTTCCCGCGCGGCGCTGCGTCTGCAATCGGTCGCAATAGCGCCGGATGCCGATCGGCGTGTTCTCCATCAGCGCCACCGAACCCGGCACCTCCGCCAGCAGATAGAAGCCGCAGGACCTGAAGAAGTCGACATTATCGGGTTTGGTATAGAGAAAAAGGTGGCTGTGGCCGCGCTCATGGGCGAGATGAACGATTTCGGTCAAGAGTTTCAGCCCGAGCGACTCGCCGCGCAACGCGGGATCGATCGCCGTGCATTTAAGGATGTTCTTCTCGAGTCCGGCACAGGCGATCAGACGGCGTTGGCGCCGGAAGACCACGAACGCTTCGACGCCGATTTCGTAATCCAGGCCGCATTGGGCCAACAGATCGCGAACATCCGCCTGTTCGTCCGGTTGTGTCGCGGGATCGATCGCGTAGGAAACAATCTCTTCTGTCATCGTGCCGGCTTTCGGGAGGACGCGATCATAGGCGGCAAATGATAGAAAATCATTACCGTGCTCGGCTGATGAAGGATCTGTCAGCCCCAGCGGGCCGACGCCGATGCCTGCCCTGCGCGCCTGCTGTCGGTCGATCGTCATCGCATTCCCCGAGGTCCGTAATCCGCTGAAGGCTACCGCGTGGCAGTACAGCAACGCCCGTGCCACGGCCACGCTCGCGCCGGCATCGCTGGCGGCGGCCTGGTGTCGCAGTCGCGGATCGCCGCCGCAGCGCGATGCTCGACGGCCCGGAAAACCCGGGGATCGTGCCGGGGATCGTCTATGAATCCTCTCGGCCCCCGCCGGACCGGCGAGACGCGGCGCAGGATTTCCGGAACTTCATCGCACAGAATGTCCGGATTTCCGGAAGACCGGACCGGCCCCCGGGCGAGGCCGAAACAGTGCCCCGGTGTCGCCCTTGCGGGCACCGGCGCCGGCGCCCTATGATCCCGGCAACTGGCAACACCAGAACCGTGCCGACGAACAGGCACCGGAAAATGGGAGAAACGCGTGGCGAGGCTATCCGACGTCACCCTTCGCGCCAGGCTGATCGTGGCAATGGCGATGAGTTTGCTGCTGCTGGTCGTGATCGGGCTGTCGTCGCTCTGGGCGGTATCGGCGGTCGACCGCGCCACCGAGGAACTCCGCGCCCGCTGGCTGCCGTCGGTTCGGCTGCTCTCGGAGATCAAATACGAGATGGCCAGCCATCGGCTGCGTTTCGTCCGGGGCGTGTTCACACCCGATCCCGACGAGCAGCAGGCCGTCCTGGCCTCTGCGGCGGCACGCGCCGACGACATCGCCGCATTGATGGCGGCGTTTCAGGCGGGGCTTTTCGACCCTGGCGAGCGACGAGCCTATGCCGAAGCGGTGGCGCAATGGCAAAGCTACCTTGATGAGGAACACGCGATCCACGATCGCCTCGGATCATTGCCGCCGCAGGATCTGGCCCGGCGGATCAACGGGCAATCGCGGCTGGCCTTCGATCGCGTCAATGACGCCTTCAACGCCGACATCGCCTTCAACCAGCAGGGCGCGGACCGTTCCGGAACCGAGGCGGTCGCCACCTTCGACCGGGCGATGCGTCTGACGCTGACGCTGTTTGGCTGTGCGCTGCTGCTGATGGCGGGATTCATCGTCATTGTCGTGGGGACCGTCAGCCGGCCGATTGACCGCATCACCGAGGCGATGCGGCGCCTCGCGGCCGGGGACCGCGCCGCTTCGGTCGCCGGTCTCCACGGTTCCAACGAGATCGGCCGCATGGCCACCGCGGTCGACGTCTTCCGGCTCTATCTGGTGGAGCGCGACACGGCGCGTGCCGCCCTGGAACACGCCAACGAAGACCTTGAGGACAAAGTCGAGCGACGCAATGCCGAGCTGCGCATCGCCAACGAAAATCTCCAGCAGGAGATCATCGAACGCACCCAGGCGGCGCAACGGCTCAAAACAATGCAGGAAGAGCTGGTTCGAACCGAGAATCTGGCGGCGATCGGCCAGTTGTCGGCGGGCATCGCCCATGAGCTCAACCAACCGCTGGCGGCGCTGGGCACCCTGTCCGAGAATGCGGTCCGCTTCCTTGAACGCGGCGACAACGACACGGTTCGCTTCAATCTCGACCGCATTGTCCATTTGGTTCAACGCATGGGCGTCCTGACAGGGCGCCTGCGATCGTTCGCCGGGCGATCGGGGGGTGAGATCGAGACGATCGATGTCGCCCGGTCCGTCGACAGCGCCCTGGCCCTTCTCGGCCATCGCATCCGCGCCGAGGTCATCGCGATTGACGCGCCGCCGACCCCGGTTCTGATCCGTGCCAACGCGATCCGGTTCGAGCAGATCCTGGTCAACCTTGTTGGCAACGCACTGGACGCGACCGACCGCACGGCCGCACCGCGGGTCACGATCTCATGGGGCGAAACCGCTGACGGCATCACGGTGCGGATCACCGACAATGGTGACGGCCTGACACCGGAAATGGCGGCCCGGGTGTTCGAGCCCTTCTTTACGACCAAGAAGGACCGCGGTGGCCTCGGCCTCGGGCTGGCGATCTCCGCCGATATCGCCCGATCGTTCGGCGGCAGCCTCACCGGGGCGGGACGCCCCGAAGGCGGCGCGGTCTTCACCCTGACCCTGCCCGCCCTTCGATAATCCACGATGGGTTAAATTCATCGCGGGCCGGTATAACTCCGGTTCACCGCATGTCGCCGTCCAAGCCGTATTTGCGGATCTTGTCGAACAAGGTCGATTTGGCGACCGCCAGAATCTTCGCGGTGCGAAGCACATTGCCGTGCTGGCGGCGCAGCTCCTCGGCGATCAGCGACTTCTCGAAGGCATCGACCGCCTCGGCCAATGGCAGCGTCCGTTCCAACGATGTCGCCTCGATCGCGAGGCGGATTCCCAGGACGTGACGTTCCGCGATGTTGCGCAACTCCCGGATATTGCCGGGCCAGGCATAGGCCATCAGCTCACGGACGATCGTATCCTTGATTTCCGGCGGTTCCCGGCCGTGGCGCAGCGCCGCCTGAACGACGAAATGCTCGAACAGGATCGGCACATCCTCGCGGCGCACCCGCAGCGGCGGCAGATCCACTCTGACCACATTGAGGCGGAAATAGAGGTCATTGCGGAAGCGACCGGCGGCGGTCTCAGCCGCCAGATCGAGCTTGGTTGCCGCCACGACACGAAAATCAACCGGAATCTGCTGATTGGATCCAAGCCGCTCGATGATCCGCTCCTGCAGAACCCGCAGAAATTTCACCTGCATCGCCATCGGCATGCTCTCGATCTCATCGAGAAACAGCGTCCCGCCCCCAGCATGTTCGATCTTGCCGATCCGGCGTTTGACCGCCCCGGAAAAGGCGCCAACCTCGTGACCAAAGATCTCGCTCTCAAACAGCGCCTCGGGAAGGCCACCGCAATTCAAAGCGACGAAAGGACCCCGGCGTCCCGAAAGATCGTGAAGGCAACGCGCGACCAATTCCTTGCCGGTTCCGGTCTCGCCCTGGATCAGAATGTCCGCCGAGGTTGTCGCGACATCGGCAATGGTGCGGCGAAGATCATCAATGAGCGCCGACCGTCCGATGATCCGGCTTTCAAGCCCGCCGAACGCGGCGAGCTGCCGCTTCAGGCCGCGCACCTCCAGCGTCAAGGTGCGCTTTTCCAGGGCGCGCCGGACCACTTCGACGAGAAGCTGTGACGAAAACGGCTTTTGAATGAAGTCGTAGGCGCCATCGCGCATCGCCTGGACCGCGGTCGCGATATCCGCATGCCCCGTCACCAGGATTACCGGCAGCGCGGCATCAAGGGCGGTAATATCGCGCAGAAACGACATGCCGTCCTGGCCCGGCAGGCGGATATCGGAGACCACGACACCGCCGAAATCGGCGTCGATCAGCCGCCGCGCCTTTTCGGTCGAGCAGACGCCCTGCGCCCGAATCCCCTCCAGCATCAACGCCTGGACGCAGCCCAGCCGGACATCGGCATCGTCCTCAATGATCAGTACCTGTGGTTCTTGCACCAGGTTTCTCGCGACCGCTGCCGAAGGGAAAATCAGGGGACGCCGCCACGACAGGCTCGCGATGGCCGCCGGCACCCGATGACATCGGCATCATAGGTCGAATGTTGCGCACCACACAATAAATCGAAAAAATCCAATCCGATCGATCCGACAAAACGACGCCATCCGGTAATCCGGAACCCGCTTTGACTGAATTTCCGGGAATCCAACCCGGTCCTGTTGCCCGCGATCCCCTTGTACCACGGGGGATCAGCGCTTGCGGCCGGGTCTTGCCCCCCGAAAATATGGCATGGGTCTTGCGACCTTGGAGGTCGGCGGCCGAACCGATCCGTCATCATCATCGCTGGCCGTCCCTCGGGACGAGCCGGGGCTCGCGCCCGAGAGCGCGAGACCAACGACAACAACGCAAGGAGGAAACGCCGGTGCAAATCCACACCCCGAGCCTGTCCCAGCCGCTTCTCGGTTCGACCGTGAATCCGGCGCGTGAAAAGCTGTGGCCGAATGCGTGGTGGAAAATCGTCGACCTTCGCATCGGGATCATCCCCCTGCCGATCTATCTGCTGCTGATCGCGATCATCGCGCTGCTGATGCACAGCAGCCCGTCGGGCACCGGTGCGTCGAAGCTTTCATCCGATATCCTCGTGTCGATCGCGATCCTGGCGGTCGGCGGCTTCACCTGCGGCGAACTCGGCAAACGCCTGCCCATCCTCAAAAATCTTGGCGCATCCGCGATCCTCGCAACTTTTCTGCCGTCTTACCTGGTGTTCGCGCACCTGATCCCCGAACCGGTCATCGCGTCGACCCGCGAATTCTTCAAGACCAGCAATTTTCTCTATCTGTACATCGCCTGCATTATCGTCGGCAGCGTCCTGGGCATGGACCGGCACAGCCTGATCAGGGGCGCGGCGAAGATCTTCGTTCCCCTGGCTTCGGGCGTCGTCGTCGCGGCGATGTTCGGTACGGTCCTGGGAACCGTGCTGGGACTGGGCACCTACCACACCTTTTTCTACATCGTGGTGCCGATGATGGGCGGCGGCATCGGCGAAGGCGTGATCCCGATTTCGATCGGCTATGCGCTGCTCTCCGGCGCCGATCAGGGCGTCA
The DNA here is from genome assembly GCA_031291675.1 of Azospirillaceae bacterium. Taxonomy (GTDB): domain Bacteria; phylum Pseudomonadota; class Alphaproteobacteria; order Azospirillales; family Azospirillaceae; genus JARLIO01. Next base: position 37,101 of record JARLIO010000024.1, on the reverse strand, counting down.
TTCTCGCCGGGATCATGCCGATGGTGATGATGGGCAGTCTGACCTGCATCGTCCTCGCCGGATTTCTCAACTGGTACGGCGCGCGCCATCCCGCGCTGACCGGCAACGGACGTCTGACGGTCGACGGGGTCGACGAAGCCGGAAGCGAAAGCGCCGCCGCGCTGACCGGCCCGATCGATCCCTCGACGATCGGCGCGGCCGGGGTTACCGCCGTGGCCTTCTATCTGGTCGGGGTCATCGGGCAACGGGCCTTCGATTTCCCGGCGCCGGTGATGATGCTGTTCATCGCCTTCGGCCTCAAGGCCCTCAATGCGATCTCGCCAAAGCTGCAGCAAGGCGGCCGGGCCCTGCAGAAATTCTTCGCTGTTTCGGTCACCTATCCCCTGCTGTTCTCGGTCGGGGTCTCGATCACGCCCTGGGAAAAGCTCCTGGGCGCCTTCACCATCCTCAACATCATCGTGATCATCGCCACCGTGATGGTCCTGGTGACGACCGGTTTCGTGGTTTCGCGTTGGATGAAGATGTATCCGATCGACGCTGCGGTGGTCTGTTCCTGCTCGGCCGCCCAGGGCGGCACCGGCGACGTTGCCATCCTGAGTTCGGCCAACCGCCTTCAACTCCTCCCCTTCTGCTCCATCGCCACTCGCCTCGGCGGGGCGTGCATGGTAACCTTTGCCCTGATGCTGATGCGCGCACTTGGCTGATCGCAACGCTATACACCACCCATCCAACAAATAATCACCGCACAAAACAAGGGGTAAGGGAGACGCTCGTGCGCAATTACTCTAAAGTTGGCTTGCTGGCATCTGTCGCAGTCCTGCTCGCAGGGATTCCATCGGTCCAGGCGGCCGATGCGCCCAGCTTTTACCGGTTGCAATCGGTCATCAATCTTGGCGGTTCCGGCGCGAGCTGGGATCATATCGACTATGAACAGGCGCGACATCTGGCCTATCTCAGCCGACGCGCCGATGGCTTGACCGTGGTCGATGGCAATACCGGCAAGGTCGTGGCGGAGGTCGCGAATACCAAGGGCGCCGGGGCCAGCGCCGTTGTGCCCGCGCTTGACCGCGGCTTCACCGCCAATACCGACGGATCCAGCTCGGTTTTCAAACTCTCCGATTTCTCACCGATCGATCGGGTCAGCTTCGGCGACAATTTTGACGGTGTCGTCTACGACGCGCACACTAATCTTCTGGCCTATCAGCAAGCCGACAACTCAAAGGAACTGCTGGTCGATCCGGCAACGCTCAAGCTTGTCGACGCGATCGTCGTCGACGGGCAGGAGCTGGAACGTCCGGCGCTCGACGGCAAAGGCAACCTGTATCTGCCGCTGCGCGACAAAAGCACGGTCTACAAGATTGACCTGACGGCGTCGAAGATCGTCGCCCACTGGGACGTGTCCGCCAAATGCAAGCAACCTTCGGGTTCAGCATTCGATCCCGAGACCAACCGATTGTTCCTGGGTTGCCGTGGCCAACAGGTTGATCCGGTCCTGGCCGTGGTGGACGCTGACAGTGGTGCGGTCACGGCCAGCTATCCCATCGGCCGCGGCGTCGACGACGTGATCTTTGACCCGAAAACCAGGTCGGTGTTCACCGCCAACGGCCTGGACGCCAACCTCGTCGTCTTCAAGCAAGAGAGCGCCGACCGCTACACGATGACCCAGGTGGTCCAAACCCGCTATGCCATGCGGGTCATCGCCTACGACAATGATACCGGAAAAATCTTCAGCATGACCGCGGAAACGGCGGTTGACCCCGGCAAGAAGAATTTGTCGGCTATTTCGCCGTTCTATCCCAATGTCGTGTTTCCGGGCACTTTTGTCATGCTGACCTACAGCCGCGGCACCCCCGCCTCAAGCAACTGAACGGTGACCTCGGCAGAGCGTGGCGCTGCGGCGCCACCTCTGCCGACAAAAACCCCTGACATGCCGGTGCCCAGGGCGCGCCGCACGCCGTTGCGCCGCAGAGGCCGGCTGATACCCGACGGCTGTCGTCGGCCGCAAAATCGTGCGCGATCAAGAGTCGCCTAAGGCCCCTGTGAAAAGCGATTACCCTACCTCCCCGCACCCGAAGGACGAGGGGCCGGCGCCAAAGCAAGTCGTTAACGCGAAACATTTATGATCGGAAGCCTATCCTATTCTTAACAAATCCTTGTCATAATAGAAGGAAGGATCGATTTTGACCCCAGGAACGCAACCAACGGGCGATTAACAATGTTCAAATCTTCGATGGCAAGGCTCCTGTTGACGATGACGGCAACCATGGTGGCGCTGTTGATCGTGGTTGCGCTCTTTTTTCTGTTAACCGCCTGGCGCGGCTATTCCAATGCGGAGCGCGTCGCCGGCCTTACGCTCACGGACCGGGCTCTCTTCGAAGCCATCGTCGGCATTCGCAGCGAAATCCCACGGATCCAGACATCCCTGCTGAGCGACGACGACCCGCGACCAGGTATCGCGGCGGCGCTCCAGGAGGCGGAAAATCAACAGGAGAAGGCCAAGGCGGCGTTGGCAGCGACCGATTTCCCCGGGCGCGATGCCTTGCTCAGCGCATTCCAGCAGACCGAAGATACGGTGGCTGCCAACCAGCACCTCGTCGACGAACAGGTCGCCCGCGCCGCCAGCGCGCGGGATGTCCGGGCCATGGAACCCTGGCGGATTGCCGTCCTGGCCGCTGTCGATTCGCTCAGCAGCGCATCAGGCATGGTCAGCAACACCGTGCGCCTTGAGGATCCTGTCCTGGCGGAAATGGTTCAAGTTCGACGGTCGGCCTGGGTCGCTCGCGACGGCTACGGTTCTCAATGTTCGCTGCTGCGCTCCAACGTCGAACACAGCCGGCCGCCGGATGTTTCGCAGGCCGCCGTCTGGAATGCCGCCTTGGGCAGCTACACCAAAGCCTGGCAGGGGCTGGAGGAATTTCTCAACCGCCCCGGCGTCTCTCCCGTTCTGCTCGATCGGATCCGCACAGCGCGCGCCGCCACCGACACGACACAGAAACGGATCAACGCCATCGTCAACGGATTTGACAATTCGGGACGCCCGGCCGTCCCCGCCAAAGAATGGACGAGCCTGTGCAATGGTCCGTTCGAGGCGATTCTCGCAATCGGCTATCAGGCGATTGCCGGCGCCCTCGAACATGCCGACGAGCAGCGCACCGCGGCCCGGTCCACTCTGGTCGAGGCCGGAATCGGCCTGGTGCTGACCTTGATGCTTGGCGCCTTTATCGTCGTCGCCGTGCGCCGGCGTCTGTCGCGACCCTTGAAAATCCTGTCGGATGCCGTTTCCTGGCTGTCGCGCCGCGAGTTCAGCCGCCCGGTCCCACCGATGAAATATCCCGATGAATTGGGTGGGATGGCCGCCGCGCTGGAAGACCTCCGAACCAGCGCCGAGAAGACCGAATTTCTGCAACGGGCAACCGACCAGGCGCGTGAGGCCGAATTGACCCGGGCCAAGCGGGTCGAGGGACTGTGTCGCACCTTTGAATTGACCGTCGCCGACTTCATCAAGACGGTCGACCACTCGGCCGACGATCTCCAGAACACGGCGACCGCCATGCGAAAGCTGGCGTCGAAGTCGAGCGAGTATGCCACAGCGGTCGCCGCGGCGGCCGAAGAGACCACCGTCAACGTCAACACGGTCGCCGCGGCAACGGAAGAGCTGTCGGCGTCGATCTCCGAGATCAGCAAACGGGCCGCGGCAAGCGCCGATCAGGCCAGACTGGCCGCTCACCGGGCGGAAGTCACCAACAAGACGATGGAGGCCATGAGCGCGGCCGCCCAACGCATCGGCGACGTCGTCAACCTGATCAGCGCCATTGCCGCTCAAACCAATCTGCTGGCGCTGAACGCCACGATCGAGGCGGCGCATGCCGGAGAAACCGGCAAGGGCTTCGCCGTGGTGGCCCATGAGATCAAGAATCTGGCCACGCAAACCGCCCGCGCCACCGAAGAGATCGGACGGCAGATCCTCGACATCCGCGTTACCACCCAAAAAGCCGTCGATGAAATTCTGGGGGTGACATCCATCATCAGCAACATTGACAACGCCACGACCGCCATTGCCGCCGCTGTCGAACAGCAAGGCGCAGCCACCCAGGAAATTTCGCGCAACGTCCAGCAGGCAGCCAGCGGAACCCGCGAAGTCACCATTGCCATCGCCGGCTTCGCCGGATCCAGTCATGAAACCGGCGAAGCCGCCGACGGGGTCACATCGGCGGTGGACAATCTCACCCAGGAACAGAAGGCATTACGACAAGCGATCGAGACATTCGTCCATCAGGTCCAGGCGGCGTGATTGTCAAAGGTCGTGGACATCAAGGACGCCCTCGATTTTTTTCAAATCGGCGCGGCACTTGGCATTGATGGCATAGCCGCCCGGCAACTGGATTTCGACCTCACGCAAACTGTCGGTTTCGATCATCACCGTGATCGGGCTGCGTCCCCGGGCGATCTGCTCCAGCGCGGCACGCAGCGCCGGAACCGGGGCGCTGTCGCGGACCATGATCTTCAGCCCGTCGACGGCGGCGCTGACCGCATCCTCCAGCGGTTTGACCTCCTGGCAGGTCAGACGCACATCGTCGCCATTGACCTGGACATCGACCGTCAACAGCAACGTGCGCCCGGGCTCGAGAAGCGGACGCGCTGCCGCCAGCGTCTCCGCGAACAGTGTCACCTCGTAGACCCCTGAAGAATCGGAGAGCGTGACGAAGGCGAACTTGTTGCCACTCTTGGCCGTCCGTTCCTGTCGCGCGATGACGATACCGGCCAGGGAGAACCGTGTCATGCCTCCGCCCGCCGCTTTCGCCGCGAGATTGCTCGCCTTGACAACCCGCAGCCGCTCCAACGGCTTGGCGAAACCGTCCAGGGGATGGGCGGAAAGATAGAAGCCGATCGCCTCGAATTCGCGACGCAACCGCTCCAGCGACTCCCAGTCGGCGCAGGCCGGCAGCGCCGGCTGTTCCGGTTCGGCGGCGCCAGCAAACAGCCCGATCTGGCCCGAGGCGCGCTCCTGCGCGGCAGCCTGGGCGTAACGGATCAGCGTCTCGATCACGCCATGGACCTGAGCCCGATTGGGATTCAGGCTGTCAAACGCGCCCGCACAGGTCAGATTTTCCAACTGGCGCTTGTTGATGGTCTTGGTGTCGAGCCGTCGGGCAAAATCAAACAGATCGCGGTAGGGCCCGCCGCGATCCCGTTCCGCAACCACCGCCTCCATCGCCGGCATGCCGACGCCCTTGACCGCGGCCAGGGCGTAGCGGACGGCCTTGCTGCCGTCGGTCCCGTGCTCAACCCGGAAGATCGCGCCCGACCGATTGATGTCCGGCGGCAGCACCGCAAATTTCAGGCGCGTCAGTTCCTGGCGAAAACCGTTGAGCTTGTCGGTATTGGCGATATCCAGCGTCATCGACGCCGCCAGGAACTCGACCGGATAGTTGGCCTTGAGATACGCCGTCTGGAACGCCACCAGGGCATAGGCCGCGGCGTGAGACTTGTTGAAGCCGTAACCCGCGAATTTGTTGACCTGATCGAAGATCATGCCGGCCTGGTCGGCGTTGACGCCCTTGGCCGCCGCGCCGTCGATGAACAGCTTGCGCTGGTTCTCCATCTCCTCCTTGATCTTCTTACCCATGGCACGGCGCAACAGATCGGCCCCACCCAGCGTATAGCCGGACAGCACCTGGGCGATCTGCATCACCTGTTCCTGGTAAATCATGATGCCGAAGGTTTCCTCGAGGATTCCCTTCAGCGAGGGATGCAGATAATCCGGCGCCTCCTCGCCATTCTTGACCTTGATGTATTTGGGAATGTTGTCCATCGGCCCGGGGCGATACAGCGCCACCAGCGCGATGATGTCTTCCAGACGGTTGGGCTTCAGGCGACGCAGCACGTCGCGCATGCCCGAACTTTCCAACTGGAACACGCCGGCCGATTCCGCCCGGGATAGCATCTCGTAAGTCTTCGGATCGTCGAGCGGCAGGTGCGACAGATCGACCGTGATGCCCTGTTCGGCACAGAGCCGAACCGCGGTGTGCAACACCGTCAGCGTCTTGAGGCCGAGAAAATCGAACTTCACCAGTCCGGTATCCTCGACATATTTCATGTTGAACTGGGTCACCGGCATGTCGGAGCGCGGATCGCGATACAGCGCGACAATCTCGTCCAACGGCTTGTTGCCGATCACGACACCGGCGGCATGGGTCGAAGCATGCCGGAACAACCCTTCCAGCTTCAGCGCCGTTCCGATCAGCCGCCCCACGGTTTCATCGGTCCGCTGCATTTCCCGCAGCAGCGGCTCTCCATCGATCGCCTGTTGCAGGGTCACCGGGTTGGCGGGATTGTTGGGGACCATCTTGCAAATCCGGTCGACCTGGCCGAACGGAATCTGCTGCACCCGGCCGACGTCGCGCAACACGGCGCGCGCCTGAAGTTTTCCGAAGGTGATGATCTGGGCGACGTGATCGTGGCCGTACTTGTCCTGGACGTACCGGATCACCTCGTCGCGGCGGTCCTGGCAGAAATCGACGTCGAAGTCCGGCATCGAAATGCGTTCCGGGTTGAGGAAGCGCTCGAACAGCAGACCGAAACGCAGCGGATCGAGATCGGTGATCGTCAGCGACCACGCCACCACCGACCCCGCCCCGGAACCACGGCCCGGACCGACTGGAATGCCGTGGTTCTTCGCCCATTTGATGAAGTCCGCGACAATCAGGAAGTAGCCGGGAAAGCCCATCTTCTCGATGATCGACAATTCGTAGTCCAGCCGTTCGTCATAGCGCCGGGTGGTCTCCTGCCGCATGTCGGTGGTCATCGCCGCGGTCAGGACCTGACGGTCGAGTCGCGCCTGCAATCCGGCGCGGGCCTGGGTTCGCAGCTCCTCGGCCTCGCTGCGATCGCCCTCGCACGGGAAGGCCGGCAGATTGGGTTTGATCTTCTTCAGCAGAAAGCCGCAACGCCGGGCAATCACGACCGTATTGTCGACCGCCTCCGGAAGGTCGGCAAACAGCGTGCGCATCTGCGCCGCACTCTTGAAGAAATGCTCCGGCGTGACCCGGCGCCGTTCCTCCTGAACCACATAGGCGCCTTCGGCGATACATAGCAGCGCATCATGGGCCTCAAATATGCTGTCGTCGGCGAAATAGCAGTCGTTTGTTGCCACTAATGGTAGATCATGGTGGTAGGCCAGATCGATCAGTGCCGACTCGATCCGGTCCTCGACCGCCAGCCCGTGACGCATCACCTCGACATAGAGCCGATCGGCGAACAGGGCCTTCAACTGGATCAGGGTCTGTTCGGCCGCCGCCGCCTGGCCATCGGCCAGTTGGCGCCCCACCGAACCCGCCGGCCCGCCGGTCAGCGCGATCAGACCCTCGGTGTGCCCCGCAAGATCGTCAATATCGATCTGCGGCGCCGTCGTCGGATCGCTGTCCAGAAAGGCCTTGCTGACCAGCTTCATCAGATTGCGATAGCCGGCGGCGCTCTGGACCAGCAGCACCAGTTGGTCGGGCACCGCGATACCCTTGCCCGGAACAGCGCCGCGCACCGGCGGTCCGGCCCGGCGCAGCCCAAGCTGACAGCCCAGGATCGGCTGGACCCCGGCATCGGCGGCCGCAACCGAGAATTCCATCGCGCCGAACACATTGCCGGTATCGGTGATCGCCACCGCCGGCATGTGTTGTTTGACGCACAGCTTCACCAGCTCCTTGACCTTGATCGCGCCTTCGGACAGCGAATAGGCGGAATGGACATGCAGATGAATGAAGTCAGCCAAGGCCATCGCGATGCGGGCTCCGGTTGCGGGATGAAGAGGAGGCGGGGCGGCCTGTTATAGACCGAAAGGCAGGCCGTGGCTGCGCAGCAATTGCTGCCAGGCTGGTGACCCGGCAGCGACGCCGGATCCGGCCGCCAGCGAGCGCAGCGTCGCCGCATCGATCGCCAATCCGGTGCCCCAGGACGACGCCAGCACCTGAAGTTCGTCGGGACCATCGATCCGGTCGCGAACCACGGCGGTGAAGCGATCGATCGCAACCGGATCCGGCTCAACCGGCCGCACCGCGCCCGCGGCGCACAAGGCGACAACAGCATCGAGCATGGCGCCGTCGCCGGGGGCCGCACCCAGCGCGGCTGCGATGCCCGACAACGCCGACAACCGCTGCGGACGCCGGGACAGGGCGGTCACAACCGCGCCGGTCCCCGGGGTCTCGAACGACCCCAGCCCGACGGGAATCCGCAACGCCGCACGCAGCCGGTCTTCGGGAAGCACCAGCGCGTAACGCGTTTTCGCCAGACGCCCGGCCCGTTCGGCCGCGTCGAGGCGCGGCCCGCCGCGGCTGAAGACGTCGCGGCGAAACCGGCGGTTCAGCACGAAGTCGCGGGCCAGTTCGCGCTGATTGGGATCGTTGATCGCCGACAGGGTTTGACGCGCCGCGGCCGGCAGCACCAGACCATCAATGAAATCGCTGAGGATCGCCGATCCGGCCGGGATCAGCCCCAGCGGGGCCAACGCCGCCCGGACCTCGGTGACGAACAGGGGGCGCCAGCCCGCCACCATATATTCATGGGCCAGATAGCCCGGTGATTTGCGCGCCAGCAGCTCGTTGAGCGCGCCCGCGATCGAGGTGCCGCCGAGGGTCGGTGCCCCGGCCGCCGCCAAACGGCGAACCATGTCGGCGGCGACGACGAAGCGATCGGCGCTGTTGCCCGGAAGATCCTGTCCCAACGCCGTGATCAGCGCCTGAAACGGCACATCGACACCACAGCCGGGCATGGCATTGTAGCTGAGATAGACCAGACCGCCAGGCTTGAGATGGCGGTCGATCAGAGCGCGAAACGCGTCCTGCGCCGGACCGTCGATCCAGGTATAAACGCCATGGGCCACGATATAGTCGAAATCGGGCAAGGGCGGCGGGTTGGCGAAATCGGCCCGATGAAACGCCACATTCCCGATCCCGAGCGCGGCGGCGAGTCCCTGGGCGTGGTCGATATGCGCCGCCATCAGATCGAGCCCGACAAAGCGGCCCGTGGGATGATTGGCCGCCAAAAGCGCCGCGGTCACGCCCTGACCGCAGCCCAGGTCACACCAGGTAAAGCCGTTGGCGCGTTCGGGCGGCTTGATCCCGCTCAGCACCGCGGCATGGTCAAGCCACGCGGGCGTGAGTTCGGGATAGAAATGGCGGGTGTAGGGCACATCGAGCGCCATGCTGCTATTCGACATCGGGGTTCGGCAGATTAATGGTTGCGCCGCTCCCATCGCAAAGGCGGCGGAAAGCAGGATGGACCCGATCGGCGCGGGCGGAATAGCACGATATCAAGCGGACTTCCGGCCCCCGCTTTACGGTGATTGCAATCGATATCATCCTGGACGCATCTCTTGTGATCCGGGGGACGGGCGGCAGATGGCGGGCACTCCTCATAGGCGACGCCGGCCCCGGCCACAAGCGGGTCTTTCTCGGGCCCGGCTGGTGTTCACAACGTCGAATATCCATTTGTCGTGCGATGGCTTATGGTCCAGAAAGCGTCGAAGCGATAGGCTGCCACCCCGGGATCGGTGCGACCGTCAACAGGCGCACCGGTCCCGGGGTTCGACATCGCGGCGTACGGGCTTGACAGCAGGTTTGACCCGCCGGCAACGAATGTTGACGGCGCGAAAGGGATGTTGAGTATGGGAACTCGTTCGATTCATCGGACCCGTAATACCGGGATGTTGGATGCGCTATCCTTCTTGCGGGTGTGGGCGACCGCCCCGCTCCGCGTCGGTGCCATTGCCCCGTCGGGCGAAGCTCTGGCCGATCTGATTACCCGCGACATCACGCCGGCGATGGCGCCGGTGCTGGAGCTGGGTCCCGGCACCGGTGTTTTCACCCGCGCCCTGCTGAAGCGCGGCATCCCCGAGTCGGAATTGACGCTGATCGAATATGATGAGGATTTCGCCCGGATGCTGCGCCTGCGCTTTCCCGCGGTCGAGGTGTTGCGCATGGATGCGGCGCGCCTGCCCCGTTCACGGATCGCCGATGGCAGGGCTTTGGGCGCGGTGGTCAGCGGCCTGCCGATCCTGTCCTTTCCGTTGCGCAAGGTCATGGCGATCCTGATCGGTGCCTTCAACCTGCTGCGTCACGGCGGCGCGTTCTACCAGTTCACCTATGGCCCGGTCTGCCCGATCCGCAAGCGGGTTCTTGACCGTCTCGGGCTCAAGGCGACCCGGGTCGGTCGGGCGTTCCTCAATCTGCCCCCGGCGGCGGTCTATCGCATCACCCGCGCCGCGCCCGCGGCCCTGGCATTTGACAACAACGCCGCTGGCTGACGGGATCGCGCAAACGTGGCGGCGCCCTTCCCCACCCGGCCATCGCGGTTGGACTGCGCCCTGTCATCGGGCCGCGGCCCCGCCCGGGAGCCCGGATTGGCGCGGCCCGGGCGATGACCGCGGCGCGGCAATCCCCGTTCCGCGCCGCCGAGGCCGCGTTCAATCGGCTCAACGCCGAGCAGCAACGTATTGCCGCGGCGCTGTTCCGCCGTCTGTCGGAACGGACGCCCGGGGGCCGCGACATCGGCCACCCCACCCGGGCCGATGAGCTGGCGGAAATCGCCGGTGTGACGCTGGCCGAACTGGCCGCCGTCGCCGATCTGTTCCGGACGCCGGGCTGCGCCCTGCTGGTCCCGGCCACGCCAAAGCCGATCACCGCGGACGGTGTGCTCGACCTCAGCGACCCGGGGCTGATCCACCACTGGCCCCGTCTCGCGGCCTGGGTCGAGGACGAGCAGGAGCTGGCACAGACCTACCGGCTTCTCGAACAGAACGCGACGCTGTGGCATCAGGGGCGGATGGACCTGTGGGGCACGCTCAACCTGGCGTTGGCGCGGGACTGGTACGAGCGCGCCCATCCCACCGCGGCCTGGGCCCGGCGCTATGGTGGCAACTTCGCCCTGGTCCTCAAATTCCTGGAGGCGAGCGCTTCGGGACGAAGCCGCGTCCAGCACCGGCGCCGGCGCCAGAACCGCCGATCGCGCGTCATTGCGATCGGCGTTATTGCGATGGCGGCGCTGCTCGGCGTGCTGAGCGGCATCGCGGTCATCGCCCACAACCAGGCCCGAAACCGCGAAACAGCGGCCAGCCAACACATGGCGGAGGCCAAACAGCAGCAGCAACGCGCGCTCGATCTGCAGCGCGACGCGCAAAACCAGCAGAAGATCGCCGCCGACCAGCAGGCCCAGGCACAAAGAGCCCAGCAGATCGCCGGCGACGCCCGGGACGCGGCCGAGGCCCAACTCAACGAGACGGTGACCGGGCTGCACGACAAGCTGAAAGTGATCGGCCGCCTCGACCTGCTCGACAGTATCGCCCAGCGCGCCCAGGCCTATTTCGACGCGCATCCGCCCGGGCCCACGGAATGGAACAGCCTGCACAGCCAGGGCGTGGCCCTCGATAACCGCGGCGACGTGCTGTTCGCCCAGGGCAATCTGGCCGGCGCCCTGACCACGGCGCGGGCGGCCCTGGCGATCGGCGCGCGCCTGACCGTCCACGATCCGGATAATACTGACTGGCAGGCCGAGCTCGCGGCACGCCAGCGCGCCCTGGGCCTCATGCTCAAGGCCCAGGGCGACCACGCCGGCGCCACGGCCGCGTTCCAGCAGGAACGGACCCTCGCGCTGGCCCTGGTCGCCCGGGCCCCGGACAACGCCAAGGCCCGGGACGCGCTCGCCGAGGCCGATAAGAACGACGGCGACATGCACCTCCTCTCGGGCGATCTGGCCGGCGCGCTGGCTTCGTTCCAGGAAGAGCTGCGGATCAGTGAGCGCCTCGTCGCCGCCGATCCGGCCGATGCCCGCTGGCAGCGTGACCTCGCGGTCGCTCACGACAAGATCGGCGAGGTGCTTCAAGACCAGGGCGAGTTGACCGGGGCGCTGGCGGCGTTCCAGCATTTCCGCGCGATCAGCGAGCGCCTCGCCACCCTCGACCCGGCGGACGTCAACCGCCAGCGTGACCTCGCGATTGCGCATGAGAAGGTGGGAACCGTGTTGCAGACCCAGGGCGATCTGCCCGGGGCATTGCAGGAATTCGAGCAATACCGCACGATCATCGCGCGCCTCACGATGCTCGATCCCGGCAACGCCGGCTGGAAGCGCGATCTGGCGCTGAGCCACCAATGGGTCGGGCATGTGCTCGATGGCCAGGGCGACCTCCCCGGGGCGCTGGAGGCCTATCACCAGGCCGAGGCGATACAGCAACGCCTGGTCAACCAGGACACGACCAACGCCGACTGGCACGCCGACCTGGCCTACAGCCAGAGCCGGATTGCCGAGATCGCCGCCAAAGGCGCCACGCCGGCTGGACTTCCCTGAAAAGGCTATCGCCGATCGGCCCGTTCTTAACGCGATATCCGGCCCATGGTCTGGCGCCTGCCCCCTTCACAACAAGGCAGAGCGCGGCCTACGCGGGCGCGAAACGCCATTAAGGACAGCCCGATTCCCCGTTCGGAGTAATCCGTACGTGAAAGTGAGCGGGACAACGCAACATCGAGTTACATTTGCGTTACAAAAAGCGAATAGACATTCGGTTAATTTATCGTTAACCATAACACACCGTGACTATAGTGCCGACATGAACGTCGCCTCGGTCTAGCGAAGCGAACCTTGTGCGCCTTGACTAGGTGTTCTCAGTTTCATGTCATTTTCCTATCCGGTTCGTGCAAGTTCATGACATTTCCTAGATGCCGGGCTCGCGTTGAAGTGACTCTGTCAGTCGATGACGGGGGGGGGGGGGAACCATGGCCAAATTTTCCATCTCCGCAGCCTTGATGCGTTGGCTGTCGATGATTGCGGCCGTGGGGTTGGCCTCTCTTCCCACAGTTTCTGTCGCCTGAACGAACAGTTGATGATGGACCCTCACCGGGGTTCGATCCCAATTCCCCGGGCTTGAAATACTCACTGACCGCGCTGTGCAGTGGCAAATCCCGGGGCAAGATGCGCCATTGGCAATCCGTCATAACCAGGTAAAGGATCGTGCTGAATACCTCGCCAAGGTCAACCGAGCGACACCGACCATGCCGCCTGCCCGCTGGCACTGGCGCCTCAAGGGGCGACGACATGAAAATCCGTCCCGTCACTCGAACAACAGAAGCCCTTTCCACCCAACAACTTGCGATTCCCAGTCGCTCACACAACCAACGCCCCAAAGTCGATGTTCGAGAGAATTATAAACGATTCCCATGACTCACGTTCTTTCTGAACCGACACTTAACAAAACGAGGCCTCCGCTCAAGCTATGATTGCTCTCTCCATCGATGCCATCAAGAGCCAAATCCCTTTCCATAACGGATGTGGCGGTGTTCTCGATTCCCCCAAAGTCGAGACGACGAGTAACTCCGTTAATTTACGCATTGCCGGATGGTTTGCGATAAAAACTGCACACTCGTCTCATGTTATTGTAGAGACAAATGGCTTTTGCATTCAAATTAATTCGTGCTTCGTCCGCGATGACGTCATAAAATGTGGCGCCGTTAGCGAAGAATATGTACCGTATGGATTTGATTTATTTGTCACTATACTTGATATTCCAAAATTATTCTCCATTAATATTTCATGCTTGCAGGATGACGGCGGACATATCCCATTGTTTAGCATTGCCGGGCGGCATTTTAGCCTCTGCGATAGCAGCAGCTCTGCGCTGAAACCGGCCTCGATTGTCGGACTCGGTCGTTCCGGCACCACATGGTTGATGCGATTACTGCTCCAGCACCCGCTAATTGTCGGTGCGACGAACTATCCTTACGAAGCCTATGTATCACGTTACTTTGTTCAGGTGATGAGAAACATGATCTCAGCCAATAGCAAAGACGAGATACTTTACAATTTCAGCAGCCTGATTGCCAACATAACGGGTTCCGACGGCATGACTCTCGGAAAAAATCCATTTAATTCTCATGATTACCTCGAATATGATGTTATTGGTACACTCTCCGAGGTATCACCCTTCATCGCACGACGATGTGCGTTGGAAATGATTGATGCCTATTACAAATCAATCGCAAAATCACAAGGCCGTGATGATGCCATTTATTACGTGGAAAAGACATTTATTGACTGCCACGCCTTTCGTCTGGGAAATATCTATGAGCGGCAAAAATGTCTCTTTTTGGTGCGTGATCCCCGTGACATTTTTCGATCCCGCCGATCATTTAATGGAAAGCGCGGTATAAAAAGTTTCGGGGAAAGAATCGTCGAAGACGACAGGCAGTGGGTCGATGTGCTGTCTCTTGAACTGCTGCAAATGCGACAGCTTTGGGATCTGATCGACGCGGAGAACCGACTGACGGTCCGTTACGAAGACCTGCTGACCACGCCGGAGATCGAATTAAGGCGTATCCTGGCATTCCTGGAGCTCCCGCACGGATCCACCGATATCGGCGAACTTCTTGCCGCCGCCCATCAACCGGCCAGCTGGATGGATGCGCATCGGACCAGCCCGGCGGAAAGTTCGATCGGCCGCTGGCGCAGCGAGATGGAACCCGAACTCGTCCAGCGCCTGGACGCCGGCACGCAGCAATTCCGGCGGCATTTCGGTTACCAGGCGGATTCAGGCGACGATATGACGGAAATGGGCGCAACCAGCCTGTCATGGGCGCAACGCCTGAGCTCAAAGATGAATCTCGCCCGATACCGCGACGTCCTGCAAACGTCCAAGGCGGCATCATAGATCGCCGTATGGCGGCGCGACATCGTCGCCGCAGCCATTGACCTGTTCCCGAGCGGTTTCTGAAGCGACACCCTGCGCTCGGCGCGCCAGCTCGAAATTGTGGGTCGCCCGCGAGGACACCCCTGCGCCTGAAGGCCAGCGTGATCTCACCGGGGCGCTGGAGGCCTGTCACCAGGCCGAGGCGAAGCAGGAACGCCGGGCCAACCAGGACGCAGCCAACGCCGATGGGCACGCCGACCTGGCCTATAGCCAGAGCCGGATTGCCGAGATCGCTGCCAAGCGCGGGCAATAGCGCACCTGAATTCGCCAAATGCACAACAAAGGTCGACGAGCACGACAGGACTGGTGCATCAATGGCGCCACCTTGCGGCCCGTGGCCGCGCATCGCATCACCGGTACAACCCGGGCTTGACGCGGTAGCGAAAGTGATGAAGCATCGCCACCGTGGCGCCGTATTGCCCATCGGAAGCCTTGCATGCCCCACGATGTTTTCATCAGTTTCTCATCCAAGGACGGCGACACTGTCGCCAGGATCTGCCATGGCCTGGAAACCCGGGGCATCCGCTGCTGGCTGTCGACACGGGACGTGCCGCCCGGTGCCGACTTCCAGGAGACGATCGTCACCGCGCTCGAGGGATCCCGGGCAATGGTTCTGGTATTTTCGGCCAATGCGACCAATTCCAGGGAAGTCATTAAGGAACTGGCCCTTGCCGGCCATTACAACCTTCCCGTCCTACCGGTCCGGATCGAAAACATCTTGCCCTCCGGCGCCTTCCTCTATCAATTGACGACCCGCCAATATCTCGATTTATTCGAAAATTGGGACAGCAATCTGGCGAAACTCGTGGAGGCGATCCGGCGGCTTCTCGGGATGCCATCGGATCCAGCAGAACCGGCGCCACCCGAGCACGCCGACCCGGCAATCGAGCTGTCATTCTGGGAGTCGGTCAAGGACAGCAAGGATCCTGCCGAACTCGCGGCCTATCTCGAAGCGTTCCCGGAAGGCCGCTTCGTGGTCCTGGCGCGGCGCCGGATGGAGACGCTGGCACAACCAAAGCCCGAGCCGGCACCGGTGCCGGTGCCGGTGCCGGTGCCGGTGCCGGTGCCGGTGCCGGTGCCGGACAATCCGAGGCCCGCAAGCCCAGCCAGCACAAGTGATCAGATTGGCAGCCCAAAGGCGATTCCGCGGGGCGAAAGCTCCGGGACCAGGATGCCTCCGGACCCGACCCGTTCAGGCGGGAAACGATTCTGGGGCGCGTGACAAATACTAATCATAGCTGCCGTTGCGTCTGTTGTTGGTGTCTTTCTTGTTATTTGGTTGGTGCGCGACTGACCTTAAGTTCGTTACCTCTCGCGGCGGAGAACCCCGTAACCATCGCCGAACCTGTTTCCTCCAGCAGCCCAAACGTTATGTCACCAGCCAATTCCCCACCCCGTCCGGAGCCTCAGCATGCATGGCGACACCCACCCCCCTGGCAGTCCACATTCCGCCGTCGATATCATCCTGGCGACTTTGGCGGGACTGACCCTTATTCTCGGCGTCATCGGCTATGGCTTTCTCGGGCCGGTGGATGGTGAGGACTGTGGTGAATCACCGCAATGGTGGTTCTTTGATTGGGCGTACCGCACGCTCGTCCTGTTCGAACCCGCCGAAGTCAATCTGCGGATCTGGGAGTGTTTTCCCCATCCCGTCATCGCGATCGCCCGCCTGACCGGTCTCGCCGCCTTCATTGTCGCCGGCGTCCGCATTCTTTACACCTTCGCGCGCAAGCCGTTGACCCAGTTGCAGATTCGTCGCGCCAAAGACCACACCGTCGTTATCGGCTTCGGTGAGACCGGTCAGGTCCGGGCGCGGGAAGCCCGCGGCAAGGGCGGCTGCGTTGTCGTGCTCGACAGCGAATCGGGGCCGCTGCTGGACGGCACCGCCCGGCGGCATGGTGTGCTGCTTGCCACCGGCGACGCCCGGGACCCGGACATGCTGGCCCAAATCCGGGTCACCCGGGCCTCGCATTTCGTGATCGCGACCGGCGACGACGCCCTCAACCTGGCCACGGCGGAAACCATCGCCCAGCATCTGCGCGACACCAGCAAGATCGCCCCGCCGCCCCAAGACGGGATCCGCATCGACGTCGCCATCGAGAATCCGGTGATCCGGCGGGCCATCGATTCGGCCGGTTGCGACGAAATGATCGATCCGTTCTCGATCGCCGATATCGGCGCCCGCCATTTCTGCGAAACCGCGCGGCTCCATGAACTTGCCGATCTGCGGGGCCATGCCCGGATCCATCTGGTGGTCATCGGCGTCGGCGCTCTCCGGGCCGGATTCCTGGCGCAGATCCTCCGGACCAGCGTCGCGGAGGCGCTGGGTGGGCCACGCCTGTCGATCCTGAGCGCGGATCCGGACCACTGTCAGGCCGCGCTTGACCTTGCCCTGCCCGAGATCACGGCATTGGCCGCGATCACCTTCCATCGCCTGGATCCGACATCGGTGCGCCTTGATGCCGGCCCGCTGATGCCCCGGATTGAGGAATTTGACCCGGTCACGGCGATTCTGGTCCTGGGCCACGATGGCACGGATACTTTGCTGCCGGCGCTCGCGATCCGCGATGCGACGCAGCGTACCGGCCGTTGGCAAGCCCCGATCTTTGTTGCGACGAAACAGCCCAAGGGCTTTTCCGGTATCGGGCGCGACCTGGACAGGAGCAAGCGCCTCAGCGAATGGTTGATCCCCGTTGAGGTTTCCTCCGAACTGTGCCGGCGCGACTACTCCGAGGCGCGCGATGTCAGCGCCCGGCTGTTCCACGAAGCCTATCTGGCGTTCCAGGCCGACAAGCGCGCCACGGGCAGCCCCGGCACCGGGGCCGATGAATCGCTGAATCCCTGGCCGACGCTGCGTCGCACCTATCGCCAGGCCAACCGGCGTGCGGTCGATCACATCGCCACCAAATTGCACGGCCTCGGTTGCGTCGTGCCGGCGGGGCCGCTGCGGATCCCGCGTTCCCTCGATATCCTGGAATCCGCGGGAAGCATCGAGCGGCTGGCCATGCTGGAACACCGGGCCTGGGAGGTCGACCGCCAGCTTGATGGCTGGCGTTATGGGCCGGTGCGCGACAATGCGCGGCGATTGCATCCCTTGATCCGCCCCTACGCCGAACTCGACGACACGGTAAAATCCTACGATCGCGATTCCGTCCGGGTCATGGAACGCTTCCTGCGCGACCGCCCGGTTCCGCCCGGGGCAAAGCCGGACACGCCGCTGGTTCGTTTTGATCTTTGGCTCGGCATCGTTGGCGCCGGCACCCTGACGGCACCGAAAGCCGAACAACTCCGCGACGCGATCCGGCGCGACATTGTGCCGGCGTTGCTCAAGGCGCATCCCGACCACCACATCACGCTGCTGACCGCCCTGACACCCGGCGTTGAGCTGGTGGCGACGCAGGCGGTGCTGCAGGCGCTGGGCACGCACAACCATCCGCACCGGCTGCTGGTCATCGAGGCCTTGGCCCCGGCCCTTGCGATCAAGGAATTCGAGGCGGCGTGGCATGAGGGTGCGGTCGGCGGCCTTGACCTGCCCGAGAGCTGCCGCGACTGGTCGACGACCGCGAAGGAACTCGGGGCGACGATCGATCGGGTCTGTTCCGCGCAGGCGGGCAACCGCATCATCGACGACGATGCCGCCGGGCCCGGCAGGAGCCCGGAACAACGGGAAAACGCGCGTCGCCGCGTCGACGCCAACATCGTCCAGCGCGCCCACGTCCTGCTCGCCTTCGTGAAGCCTTCGGCTGCCCCGGCAGAGGACCGCATCGACGCGGTCATCGCCTGGCGCCGGGATCGCAGCACGTTACCCGCGGGCCTGCCGCGTTACGCGCCGCGGCCCAACAAGGCGGACGAAGGCACCCCGGACCTGATCGTCATTGATGGTGTCACGGCAAAGACCCTGTAGCCGCCACCGGTCGACGATCCGAAGCCGCTCAGGAAACCTGGACCAGCACCCCGTCACGCAGGTCCAGGACCCGGTCCATGCGTCGCGCCAGATCGAAATTGTGGGTCGCCACCAGCGCGCCCATCCGGCTGGTCCGGACCAGATCGGTCAGGACCGCGAACACGCCGTCCGCCGTGTGCGGGTCAAGGTTGCCCGTCGGCTCGTCGGCAACCAGAAGCGAAGGCCTGTTGGCCAGGGCACGGGCGATCGCAACCCGTTGCTGCTCGCCACCCGACAGGCGCGACGGCCGGTGCCCGGCGCGCGCCGTCAGCCCGACCTGGGCCAGCAGTTCCTGCGCCCGGACCCGGGCCGCGCGCCGATTGACCCCGGCGATCATCTGCGGCAGGACGATGTTCTCCTCGGCACTGAATTCGGGTAGCAGATGATGGAACTGATAGACAAAGCCGATCGACTGCCGGCGCACCGCGGTGCGCTCGCGATCCGACAGGCGCGCCGCCGCCTGGCCGGCAATGTCGATCTCGCCGGCATCCGGGCGTTCCAGCAGGCCGGCGAGGTGCAGCAAGGTTGATTTGCCGGCACCGGAGGGCCCGACCAGCGCCACCAGCTCACCCGCGGCGACTGCGAGGTCGACCGCGCGCAGCACCTGCAGTTCGACGCCGGCCTGGTGAAAGGTGCGCCGCACCCCCTGCATCCGCAGCAGAATGTCATTCATTGCGCAACGCCTCGACCGGATCCAGCGCCGCCGCGCGCCACGCCGGATAGATCGTCGCCCCGAACGACAGGGCCAGCGCCATGCCGACCACCTGCGCCACCTCGTGCCAGTCGATCTGGGCCGGCAGATGGGACAGGAAATAGATCTCGGCATTGAACAGGTTGGTCCCGGTCAGCCCCTGGATCCATTGGCGGATGGTTTCGATATTCTCGGCGAACGCCACCCCCAAACCCAGGCCGGCCAGGGTGCCGATGACGCCGATGCTGGCGCCGCTGATGAAGAAGATCCGCATGATCATGCCCCGGGTCGCCCCCATGGTCCGCAGGATCGCGATGTCCCGCCCCTTGTCCTTGACCAGCATGATCAGGCTGGAAATGATGTTGAACGCGGCAACCACGATGATCAGCGTCAGGATCAGGAACATCACATTGCGTTCAACCTGGATCGCCGTGAAGAAGCTGGAATTGGACATCTGCCAGTCGATCAGGCGATAGCCGTCGCCGACCGCTTGCTGAATCGCGCTGCGCGCCGCGGCCAGGTTGTTGGGGTCACGGACCATGACCTCCAGCGAACTGACCGCCTGGGGCATCCGGAAAAACAGCTGCGCCGCGTCCAGGGGCATGAAGACGAAGTTGTTGTCATACTCGTACATGCCGACATCGAAGATCGCACCGACCGGATAGGCTCGCATCCGCGGCACGGTGCCAAACGCCGTCACATTGCCCTGGGGCGCGATCAGTGTCAGCTCGTCGCCGACCGCCAGTCCGAGGCGTTGCGCCATCCGCACCCCGATCGCCACCCGGCCATCGCTGAAATCGTCGATGCTGCCGGCGATGATATGGTCGGAAACCGCCGGCAGATGCCGCATGTCCTCCTGGCTGACACCGCGGACAATGACCCCCGAGGCATTGCCGCGAACCGTCAGCAGGGCCTGGGCCTCGACCATGGGCGTGACGCTGACGACGCCGTCAACCCGGGCAATCTGCGCGGCCAGCGCCTCGAAGCCGGTCAGCGGGCGCGGGCCGGCATAGACATTGAAATGTCCATTGAGCCCCAGGACCCGCCCCAGCAATTCCGTCCGAAAGCCGTTCATCACCGACATGACGATGATCAACGTCGCCACGCCCAGGGCAATGCCCAGCAGGGAGAAGCCGGCAATGACCGAGATGAATCCTTCCTGCCGTCGCGCCCGCAGATAGCGGAACGCAACCATTCTTTCGAAAGCACCGAACATCGTCTGTGTCGCCCGTTCCGTGCGCGGTTACGCCAACAGCCGGGCCAAGGCCGACTCCGGCGACAATTCATGCTTTTCCGCGGTGCCGCGCCGTTTCAATTCGACGACGCCGCTCTTGAGGCCGCGCGGACCGACCACAAGTTGCCACGGCACCCCGATCAGATCCATGTCGGCAAATTTGGCGCCCGGCCGCTCATCACGGTCGTCATACAGCACCTCGGTGCCCTGGGCCTGCAGCTTGTGATAAAGGTCGACGCACAAGGCGTCGGTCCCGGCATCACCGGACTTCAGGTTGACCAGCCCGACCTGGTAGGGGGCGACGCTGTCGGGCCAGATGATCCCGGCATCGTCATGGCTGGCCTCGATCACCGCGCCGACCAGGCGCGACACCCCGATGCCGTAAGAGCCCATCTCGACCGTGACCGGTTCGCCATTGGCGCCGGCGACGACCGCGCCCAGCGGCTTGGAATATTTGGTGCCGAAATAGAAGATATGCCCGACCTCGATGCCCCGGGCCGAGACCAACTGATCGGCCGGCAGGGGCGAGGTCGCCGGATCATGCTTCTCATCGGTCGCGGCATAGATGCCGGTGGCCTGGGTAAAGAACGGCTCCAGATCATCGCCATAGACCGGCGCGTCGCGCAGCACATCGAGATCCAGCCAGCGGCGATCGCAAAACACGCCGCTTTCGCCGGTTTCCGCCAGAATGATGAATTCGTGGCTCAGATCGCCGCCGATCGGGCCGGTATCCGCCTGCATCGGGATCGCCTTGAGCCCCAGCCGCGCAAAGGTGCGCAGATAAGCCAGGAACATATTTTGATAGGAACGACGCGCGGCCGCTGGATCGAGATCGAAGCTGTAGGCGTCCTTCATCAGGAACTCGCGACCGCGCATCACGCCAAAGCGCGGCCGGATCTCATCGCGGAATTTCCACTGGATGTGGTACAGGCTTTTGGGCAGATCGCGATAGCTCTTGACCGCATTGCGGAAGATGTCGGTGATCATCTCCTCGTTGGTCGGCCCGTACAGCATCTCGCGATCATGGCGGTCGACGATGCGCAGCATTTCCTTGCCGTAATCGTCATAGCGCCCGCTCTGCTTCCACAATTCAGCGGGCTGGATCGTCGGCATCAGCAATTCCTGGGCGCCGGCGGCATCCTGCTCCTCACGAACGATGCGCTCGATCCGGCGCAGCACCTTCAGGCCCAGCGGCAGCCAGGCATAGATGCCGGCGCTGGTCTGGCGGATCATCCCCGCCCGCAGCATCAGCCGGTGAGAGACGATTTGCGCCTCGTTCGGGGTTTCCTTGAGTGTCGGCAGGAAAAAGGCGGACATCCGCATCGCGGGCAACTCGCGTCAGTGACAGAGGAAGAAGATCTGGGCGCGGACTTTAGGGCGGTTCGACCGGTTTGGCCACAGTGCAGTTGGCGGTGCCACGCGACACGGTCGCGGTTTGCCACACCGTCCCCGGGCGAGAGGACCCGCCCCGGCTAGCGCTGCAGGGCCTGGGCGCAGGCGATCGCGGCCTGCTGCGCGACCTGCCCCGCCAACGCGTTCGCGGCATGCGCCGGGTCGAAAGCCGGCGCCGGGGGTGCGCCGGTCGGCGGGACCGGCGGTACGCCGACCACCACAGAGTCGGCAAGATCCGCCGGCGCGACGGGATCGCCCTGCACATCGACGCCGGGGCGGTAGGTGACATCATCGCCCGGCCGCTGCCGCGCGCCGACAATGACTTTGCAGGTCGTCACCGGACCGGCAGGCAGCGGGGTGTCGGGTGCCGCGGCGCCGGCAACGCGCCCTGCGGCACACAGCATAACCACGCCAAACGACAGCGCCATCGCGCGCCTCATCACCCTGCGAAAGGCTTGCCCGCGATCCGAAACCGTCCTGGATGCCAGCCTGCCACAGACCCGCCTGCACGGCTGCATTGCAGCAATCGCCCCCTTGAAAAAAAACTGTTCTGACACTGTCGAAAACAGTGTAGTGTCTTCACACAAGAGACGACCGCGCCGTGTCCGCGGCGCGGTCGTAAGTCAGGGAGGAATCGCCACCAGGCGTCGGTAAGAGGATCCAACCTCTCAAATAAAATTGTGGACGAACCCACTGGGTAAGGCAAGCCAAAAAATTGGGCTTGCCTTATTTTTTGCTGTATTTCTGCGCGTATGCCTGTATTGTGCCCGATTGCTTCGGATTTCAACAGCATTTTGCCTATTATAGAGGCAGCCGCTTGACGTTGCCTGACAGCAAAGCAGCGCCCATGCGGGCCCGGCGCCGCGGGTCGTGCGCAACACCCCTTCAACATGCGGGATCCCGGACCGAAAATCAGGGGATGACCCACAGGCCTTGTCGGCGGGGACCGCCTGCGCCACCGCCACGCCGGACTTCATCGCGTCATACGGCCGGGTGCGTCGCGACAAAGCGGAGGTCAACCCGCGCAAGAGCGGGATTGCTTGAGGCAACAACCCGATCCTTGTTGCCTGTGCGATCCAAAATAACGCCGCCATGTTGGACCCGTTGCGCGGCCCTTAGCTGTGCACGCCCGAGGCCGCGTTGACGAGACCGCCAACCGAATTGCCCAGATCGGTCCATCCATCGAGCGAGCTGAAGCGTTTCTTGAGATTGCCGAGCACCGTATTGGGCGCCTGGGTCGAGATCGCGTCGAGATCAGCGCCCAGCCCCTTCAATTCGTCCAGCACAGCCTGCGCGTCGGCATTGCTGGCATCGAGCTTGGCGATCTTATCCTCTGCCGACTTGATTCCGGCGTTCAGCGCATCGGTGCTCTTCTGGCACTTGGCCAGTTCCGCGACGTTGACGTTCGGTGTCCCCGCCAGGGTTCCCAGCTGGTCGGCATAACTCTTGGCCAGAACCTTGTTCTTCTGCAGATCCGCCTGCAGTTTCCGGATATCGTCCGCCCGGATTTTCATCAGATTTTGCAACTCGGTGACGTGTTTGGCGACCGAGGTCTTGATCCCGTTGACCGGCTTCAACGCCGCCACCACCGCCTCCATGTCCTTTTTGACGTTGGCGAGCAGCCGCTGCTCGAGATTGGCGTTGTCGACGATCGACTTGCCGAGCGCGGTCAGGCTCGAGATCCCGGCGATGGCGGCACCGGTCGACGCCAAGGCAATGAAGACCGGCGCCGTTGTCCCGGCCGTCAGGATGATGGCCGCGATCGACAACGCAACGGCCGCGACGATCAGGACACCCTTGACGACCTGGCCGAGGCGGATCCGCCACGCCTTCTCATTCTGAACCGTGACCCGGGCTTTTTTCACCGCAAGCAGCATGGCGATCTTTCCCTGCTGTTCCACGACATTCGCCGCCCAGCCTTCGACAATCTGGACATATTCCCCCGGAAAATTCTCGATCTTGGCCGCAAGCCCCATCAACTCCTTGACGTCCTTGTCATAGGTTTTGGCTTGTTGCTCGGTCGGCGGAAATGTCTTCATCAGAGCGTCATACCGGCTTTTCATCGTCGCGATCGTGGCATCTTTTTCTTGCAACCATTCGTTCAGATGCTTGACCTGCGTCTTGATCTGCGCCGCCATTGCCTTCTGGAATTCCTTGCGCACAGCCTCGGCGTTTGCCTTGTCGGAGTCTGCCAGCTCGATTTCGCATTGGCAGACGAGAACCAACGGCTTCGAAGTCAGAAAAGTCGTGCTCGTCGGCGTGACGGATTCCGAGTAAGTCACCGCGATGATGTCGTTTGGCATGTGGCCGTCCCCTGCTTCCTGCCTCGATATTGCCCGAACCCGGGATATTCCGCGGCGTGTCGACATTCCTCATCCGACATGGCCCGGCTCTAGTCCGCGATAACGGGCGAACGAGCCATTGCCGCGACCCCAGAGCAATGCCGGGACAAACGCGATCACACCCGGCCGACGGATAGCATGACGGCGCCGGCAGCGGGCTGGCAAGCGCCGACGGGACCGGAATGGATCATCCTTGGTATTATCGTCGGTTCACTTCAAAACCCGAAAAGGCGACGCGGGCTCTGACCCCTCGGTCAATCGGCTCCTGGAGCCCGGCACACTCTCTTTTCGGATTTTCACGGAGGCAGAGTATACCGCGAATCCCTATTGTTCATCGCGTCCGCCGGGGGCTCAACCCATTACATTTTGGGCAAGGCTGACGGCGGACTTCGGTGGACGTCAAGCCCTCGACCCGATCGTCGACATAGCCGCACACCGGGCATACCAGCTTGACCGTACCAAGGCCGGCCTTGACCGCAATCATCAAAATGCCAAGGGGGCGAAAGCGGCGCAGGTGATATGGAAACATCGAACCCATGAATGACCTCAGACAAATACTGCGTTGTTTCACCGTGTGCCCGGCAAAATCGGATCGATTTCGGGCAACGATGGTCCCCTCATGATTTTCCGGACTGAGCGGTTGCGAGAAGCCATACGCCGCGCTCATCCCGGCCCCGTGATTGCCAATGGTTAAACCCGTCAGCTTGGCTGTCAATCTGTCCCGACCAGCGGGACGCATGGGACCAGCGGCGTCGGAACGGCCTCCAACCACGTTTTATGGTTCGGGCCATTCCGGGATATTATCACAATCATGGGCGACATTCTTCAGCTGCTCGACAGGACGATGAGAAGGCTTGAGACGGATCCGCGATGGCCATCGATATTGTTCCCGGCGGCATCGTCTCGGGAGAGTCGTTCTTCGGACGCAAACGCGAAATCGCCGATCTCTGCGACCAGATCGAACGCGGCCGGCACCTGTTGCTGGTGTCGCCACGCCGCGTCGGCAAAACCAGCCTGCTGAGCCGCAGGCGACCCGCGCACGCCGCCCCCAGGCCAACCGCACGATGGCGATCAGCCATCGTCATGCCGCCGCTGAGCAAGCGGTGTTCTGCCTGCACATTGATCGATGCCGGGGTTTGGGGCGATTTGATCTCCATTGGGAGGCTGCCGACGGATCGTTACGCCGCGAATTCGCCAACTATTGAGCAAACCAACGCACGCACCGAGGTTTTGGGCGGACCGGAACGACGGCGGTACTGGCCCCTATTCTGCGGCATCGGAGAAGCAGGGTCATAAAACTCACGAAGGCCGCACCTTCAGACCTTCCATGAGCAATCGAATGCCCAGCCCACCCATGACCGCACCCGCGATCCGGTCGATCCATTTTTTGGAATAGAGGTAGGCGGCGCGGGGCTTTCTGGCCGAGAACGCAAGCGCGACGATCGCGTACCACGATGCTTCGACAACAAATATCATTGGCGGAAGCGCGAGCAGCAACCAATGCGGTGGAGAAGCCGGCAGCAAGGCCGCGAAGATGCTCCCGTAGACAACAGCCGTTTTCGGATTGCAAATCTGCGTGACGAAAGCAAAACCGAACGACCGGAGGAGCGATTCCTTCTCGAAGGCCGCGGTCGTATCGAGCACGAGGGGAACGCTTGCCCCTCGCCAGATGCGAATGCCGAGATAAACAAGATAGGCTCCCCCGACGAGCTTTAGTGCGGTGTACAGCCATTCGACCTGAAGCAACAATGCGCTCAGTCCAGCCAGCGCCAGAGTACCGAACAGAGCCCCGCCAAATCCCATGCCGAGCGCAGCGGCAAGCCCGTTAAGACGAGATGCCATGACAGAAATCCTGGAGACGAGAACGAAGCTCGGCCCGGGGCTGATCGCTCCGATCAAGAGAGCACCGAGAATTCCCAATAGAACCATAGTCGTAGACATGGAGATGAACATGCTCCTTTCGGTTTGGAGGATACCCCGGCGAGCGGCTCTATGTTTCCGTGCTCCCCGGTGGGACCCTACCTGACTTCACCAGTTGTCCGGACAACATCATCATGATTTTATCCTGATAGGTTGGCAAGTACGTTGCGCTCGCCAGATTGGTATATTTCCTGCGAAAACACCTGATCGTCTCTCCCGTTCAAACACTGGCGTACCAACGCCATCATTGCTGTTTGCCCTCCGGCGTCGAAGCCGTGCTCTCCTGCAGCAGACGCCAGAGCGCCGACGCTGCTGGCCCATGAGCACGCCCGGCCCTCCGTGCCGCTACGAGCCCGATCACGCCGCCGCGGAAATAGCCGTTGGCCAGCGAGATCAGACGACCGTCCCGCAATTCGGCATCGACAAGAAAATCCGGCATGTGGCCCCAGCCGAGGCCCTGGAGGATAACTTCTTTCTTCATGAGCTGATCACTGACCGTGCAGGTCCGAGCTCCCTCAATGACATAGTAATTTTTCGCAGGCCAATGTTCTGCGCTGTCTCGAATGATGCACTGAACCATGTCCCGCATTCGTTCCGGCGATGCCGCCTCGATCGGAAAAGGTAGAAAGTTCGGAGCAGCGACGGGAATCAGCCGAACAGGGCGTAGACCGATCGTCTCGAAACGCGGATCGCTCTGTTCGACGTGATGCAGGATCAGGTCTGTACGATCCTCCAGCAACAATTCCCAGGGACCGGAAAGCGCGGCGAATTGAAGGTGTAAACGGGTGGCCGGACGTCCATCGAAGAAGCGCCGCAGGAGCTGGAGCATTTCGGGAAGCGGCGACAGATCACCGATCACGACCCGTAACTCGCTTTCCTCGCCCGCGGCAAGTTGGGCCGCGTAGACCTGAAGATCCGCCATTTCCGTAAGCACGCGCCTGGCGCGCGACAGGAACGCCTCTCCGGCAGGCGTAAGGACCATGCGGTACCCGGCTCGATCGAACAGACGAAAGCCGATCTGTCGCTCAACGTTGGTGATGGCCGTATGCAGCGTTGGATGGGTGCGACCGAGCCGCAGCGCGGCGGCTTGCAGCGATCCTTCCGAGACCACAGCGTCAATCGAACGGAGTTGGGCGAGCGTTAAACTATTCATGGCGATAAAATCTACAATGTTTGAAGAAACTTCGTAATATATTTCGATACACGACGCCGGTAAACCTCCTGAGAAGAAAGAAGGAGCACCCCCATGCGCGCCATCGTCATAACCCGCCCCGGCGGTCCCGAAGTTCTCCGCCTCACCGAACGCCCGAAACCGGAGCCACAGTTGGGCGAAGTTCTGGTCGCCGTCAAAGCCTTCGGCTTGAACCGGGCTGAACTCTACTTTCGGAGCGGTGCCTGGGGCGAGGTGGCAGAGATCAGCGGCATCGAGTGCGCCGGCGTCATAGAGACCGATCCCGAGGGTGGCTTTGCGCCCGGCCAAAAGGTCGTCGCTCTTACAGGCGGGATGGGACGTACACGTAACGGCTCCTACGCCGAGTTTGTGAGCGTGCCGCGCGAAAACGTTGTCGCCATGGACACTGATTTGCCTTGGGAAGAACTCGCAGCGCTTCCTGAATCCTACGCTACGGCTTGGACCTGCCTGCTCGGGAATCTCCAACTGGCTCCCTCCCAGATTCTGGTGATCCGGGGTGCGACTTCGGCGCTGGGTCAAGCGGCCTTGAACATCGCGACCGGACTGGGCGTGAGAACGGTCGCCACCACTCGCCGGGCGGAGCGGGCCGAAATGCTGTACCGACTCGGGGCGGCACATGTCCTGATTGGCGCCCGCGAATTGGCCGCGGCGGTGCGTGACATCGCGCCGGCCGGTGTGGACGCGGTGCTGGAACTGATCGGCACAACGAGCGTCCTCGACTCTCTGGCGACGCTTCGGCGAGGCGGTCATGTTTGCCTGGCCGGGTTTCTTGGCGGTGGCACGCCGTTGGACAAGTTTGATCCTGTCTTCCAGATGCCCAGCGGCGTTCATCTCAGCACATTCGCCAGCGCGTTGGCCTTCGGCGCCCCGGGTTATCCGCTCGGCGAGGTTCCATTCCAGCAAATCGCTGACTATGCAGCCCGAGAGGACTACCAGGCAAAACCCGCCCGCGTCTTTGGTTTCGAAGACATCCAGGCGGCGCACCGGCTGATGGAGACGGACAAGGCCGGTGGAAAGGTCGTAGTGCGCATTTGAAGAAGGACGACAGTTCTTTCGGCAAATTCAGCCACTTGTTTCAATTAAAAGGTGCATATCGCTTAGACCGACAGCTCCCTCAATGGCGCAATTTGCACCTGCCGAGGCATAGGTCAGGTTAGAAAATGCTGAAGTAGAGGGGTGCTAAAAACAGCCGGAGTGATCCCTATCACTGAACCGAAAGGCATTGATGGCGATAAGAGCGTCGATCGGCAAGGTTCGACCTCCCTGTGCTACGAGATCACGGCCATCGTCGGAAGATCAGCCGCTGATCTGCGACCAGGCCGTCTCAACTTCGGCCGCTGCGAGCGAGCCCGCGCCCACGACCCCCGTCGCCCTTGCAACCTCTCGGTTCGATGCAAAGCAGCAGCCAGGAGAGCCGTCGCGTCAGGCCGCCATCGTCGCAGAGCAAGAAACGAAGCCGCCGACCGGCCACGCGATGGTACTGCGTCGAGGCGAGCAACGATGCGATTCGCTCGGGCTCCCGCCAAATGACCGACCTGGATGCTGTCCGCACCTCGATCGCGCACCGTCAGAGCCCATCGCTTCAAGGTGATCGTTGACGAAACGCCGCGAACCACATCATTTCATTCCCACTCGATGGTCAATGGTCACATTATGTCCTTGATATTAAATCGGAAAATTATTTTTCATTTGAAAAAGTCCGTCAGCGAAGCCGTCAAAAATGGCGGCTTTTGAAATCATTGGATTTTTCGGAATTAGCCCGAAAAACGAACTTTCGGGGACTATCGTCAAGCGACGAGACGCATGAAACGTTGCAGGTGCGTCCGTGCATGCCGCCAATACCTCGATTGATTGCCATCATTGGAAATGGCGACCGTAACCAAACTTTGCTTCCCCGGCCTGACATATGCGACTCGGCAAACCTCTGGCAGTGCCGATTGACACGAATCATGTGCGCCGCGCAACTCATCATCCTTCTGCTCAATCAGAGCTTCTGATACTGATATTGTCCTTTGACGTATGCGTTGAGGTAGGTCCCGTGGGATGGTGCCGCCATCAGGCCCTCGTACACAACCGATGGGACATTGAAATAGTGATAGATTCCGCCGTTGAGGAACTCGACCTCAAGCAACTGCGTGGGCTCATCATATCCAATTGAAGCGATGTTGTCCGAGCTAACCGCTTGCCGCTGCATCATTCTGTCTCCTTCGATTTTTGGCCCCATTTGGGATCCTGTGAACGCCACGCCGCGGCGAGCCGCTCATAATCTTCCGTGCCGCGCGACTTGGTCCAAGCAGCACTTACTGGCGGGTCTTCACTGCTAGGCCTCTGCCCCTCCGGAGGGAGATTGATCCGGCAACGGATCGGCAGTCGTGCCGCCTCACCCATGATGATTGCCTCGCCCGTCCGGAGAACAGGCAGCGTTTCGACGAGACCGCTCAAGCTATCTGGGAGCGCGGCCTTCACCTTGGCCTGGTCTGCGCTATTCGATAGCCGCAACGCCATCAGAGTGCCGCATTGCGACAGGATCGTTTCGTCAATCTCGGAGGGCCGCTGACTGACAATCATCGCCCCAACACCAAACTTGCGTCCTTCTTTGACGATCCGCTGCACCATGTCACGCGCCGGACTGTTGGCATCCTTGCCGAGATAACGATGCGCCTCTTCCATAACGATCAGCTCAGGCCGGTTGCGCCCACCCTCCGGAAGGTTGCGACCCCAAAACAGCGCTTCGTATGTGATGTTTAGGATTCCGCCTATAAGCCTGACCAGCACCTGGCTGGGAACGCCCGACAGGTCGAGCACGGTGATAGGTTTGTCGTGTCCGAACCAGCTTTCGAGCAGTTCTGGCAGATCTTTCTCCGGTTTGCCTTTTAGATTGGGCTCCCAATCTCCCGGATGCAGCATGAAATCATACTGCCGGTCCAGAAGGCGTGACCGCATTTGCGCCAGTTGTCGGCGAATACCCAAGACATTCTTCTGGTTCATCAGAGGAACGGCGCTACCAGCGCCGGGCGTCCTATATTTGGGGGTTTTGAGGGTCTCAGCATCCCCGTCGCCGTCCTCTTCCAACGCTGGCTGGGTCCGTTGGCTGTCCGCCCAGGTTTTATATTCTGGATCTACGAGTTCAAACCACAGTTGCTTGAGGCTGTACGGAAGCGGCGTGTTCACAGTCAGCGCATTTACATCAACACCCGCAACACCGCCCGCGACTGCAAGCTTGGCATCTTGGATCTTGTCTAGGATTCCGGTGAATGCATTCTCCGTCAGCGACCCCATCATGAACTCGAGAAGTTCGATTGTGTCCATTGCCCAATAGGGCACGAACAATGGCTTCTCGTCTTCACCCGTCGGATTGACCCGGAACACTGACGCCATTGACTTCAAGGCGTCGCCATATTCGCCATGAATGTCGAGCAGGAGGATGCGCGCGCTTGCGCACTTGCCGCCAGACTCGGATTGGCAGATCGAGCGTAACAGGCTCGCGATCGTGGTCGACTTGCCCGACCCGGTCGAGCCAAGCACCGCACTGTGCCGGGTGACCAGCTTGTCCAGGTCGATGCGCACCGGGATGCTCTCGGCACCAGCTAACCGACCGATCGTGATCTGGCCAGCATCGAGCGTGCCATAAATTCGGCCAAGATCATCTTCGGTGACAAGGTGGACCTCATCATTGATGCCGGGATATTGACTGATCCCGCGCTCAAAGCTGGTTTCGACAATCTCGCCCACCAACTGGACGGTCATCCAGTTTTCGCCACGCTGCCGGGCATCGGCCAGCGTTTCGGGAGTCGCCTGTGCGCCGACTTCGGAGATGATTCCATAAAGGTCGTGATACCCTTGAGGGATGCGGACAAAGCTCCCGACCTGCGCGACGCGGTAACTACGCCCATCGATAATGGCGATGCCGGACGCCACCGACTCCGCTTGGCGCACGCTGACGGTGGATCCGGCCACGCTACCGACTCGGCCAAGAAAGGTCGGACTCGTCATGGCGTTACAGCCATAGGTGCAGCCGGGGCATCGAAAGCCTGAGGTGAGCGAGAGTTCGCGAAGAATCTGGCGAAAGCATCGATCGCACCAAGCGTGAACTCGGCGGGAGCGCCAGTGGTGGGGGACGCCCAATAGCTGCCGCGGATCGGCCCCCAATCTTTGGTCGGCAGTTCGCCGGGCGCAGCCCATTCCGCCGCGACGCCACTGATCACAGCCTTGTCGCGCGCATAGGCGCTGAAGTTGGGACGCCGCGCAGCAAGTTCGGCGGCGCACACTTCCTTATCGAGTGCTTGAAACTGGAACGCGAACACGCTGGCCGCTGGATTCGCGGCGAGCGCCTCGTCGATTCTGGCTGCGATGTGCGCGTCGGCGAAGGAGAAACCGATCGATACCAAAAGGGTATCTTCGGTCGCCAGAAAGTTGCGGAGCCTGTCGAGCAGTGCGGCATATGGCGCCTTCTGGGTCTGCTCATATTTCAGGTGCTCCGGAAAGATCAGATGGGTAGCGTCGATCTGGCCGGTTCGAATAACCTCCCCGTGCGCGTTCGCCTTCCATCCAAGTGAACCATGCAGCTTCCAAAGACGCGTCCATCGTGTGGACAACTGGTCACCTGCGACGGACGCCGGATCAAAGAACGCTTCGCGCGCGCCTGCAAAGCCGTCGAAATATGGCGCCTTCACACGTTCGAACGCTTCTTCGAAGAGCAGGTCATAGTTGGTTGTGAATATCTCCACGGCATGCTCGCGAGGCGCGCCGGTGATCCAACTCACCAACTCGCTATACGGCGACGGCCGAGAAGGGAGGTTTACGTTCACGATCTTCCCGATCTCTGAGCAGATCGCCTCAGCCATCGCCTTGTATCCGGGTCCATCACAGCCGTGGACCTGCGTGGTCCCGATCACGCCGCTCAGCGCGCGAATGCGTGACAGCAACGTCTCGATATCTGACTTCGCCAGATCCGCTTGTAGGCCCTTGAGCTGAACTTCGTAGGTGGGCTTGATCGCGTCGAGAACCTGTGTCGTCAGGCCCGCCACCGCTGGAATGAGGGGACGAGTTCCGTCGTCCCGCTCCATTCCAGCCGGCGCACCGGCACCTATTAGCAGACCGATCCGCTTGCGCCCTTGCGCAATGATCTTGCGCAAAGCCGCCATATATTGATCGGGATTGTGAAAACTGACGCTCAAGGTTACCCCCAATTTTATTCGCTATTCTGATTCAGGCGGCTCGCCCGACGATGTCCATGAGCTTCGCGTAGTCAGTCACGACATCATATTTTACGCGGTCTTCAGAAACCCGGCGACCGATCTCATCAAAGAACTTCCGCGCACATGCGATCTTGGTGTTTTCAATCTCACGCAACTTCATGGATGACATCGTACCCTTCGTCTCAGCCACAAAATAGATGTGCCTGACGCTTCCCTCCTTGAAGGAAATGGCCCAGTCGGGATTGTAGTCGCCGACCGGCGTCGGGATGAGGAAACCACGGGGCAGCTTGGCGTAGACCACCACTTCCTCGCTGGTGTCGAGTTCAGCGACAAAGCGCCGTTCGACATCAGAATCCGTCACCACATAGTCGTAGACATGGTTCTTGAGCTTGGCGCTGGCCCTCGAAAAATCTTGCCCGGTCTGATTGGCGGTGAAGATATCGACGTCATAGCGCTCGGCCAGGCCGTCGTAGGCAAGACGCTCGATCACCATCGTCGCTTTCTGCTCGGCGATGATCCGCGAGGCTTCCGATATAAAATGCTCTGGGTTTTCCTTGAACTGGCCGAACACGGCCGGTGCAATTCCTGTCAGGATTTCCGCCACTGTCGTGCGCGTGAGCTGAACGAGTTCGCCGATTTTCCCGATCAGGTCGTACTTCACAAGCGAATAGACGGAGCCACCCCGCTCAGTAGCGGTGTTTGTGACCTGGAATCCATCGCCAGACCTCAGCTGCTCATCGGCAATTTCGTCCGCCTGGATGCCCGTCTGAACCGTGTATTGCAACGGCGTCACCCTGAGCTGGCTGTCCAGCGCGCTCACGCATTTGCGGACCAATTCGTCGGAATCGAACTCAACCCGATAAACAGCCCTTTGGTTGATCCGCGACCAGAGCGCCTGGAATTCCTTCTTTTCGAAATTGGCGTTTAGCGGATTGGTCTTTGGCTTGCGGCCGTCGTCAATTTTCGGCAGCTGAGCGTCACTGAACACGCTCTCGATGAGCTGAAACACCTGATCGGCGTAGGGCTTCAGATCGTCAGGCAGCGTCGCCAAAGTTCCTGCCGCCTTGGCCTCATGATAAGCGCCAGCGACCTGATCGGCATCATCGGTGTAGTCGTTTTTCACGAGATACCGATAGATTTGCTTAGCGAGAGCCGGGCTGACCTCAACGGGGCCTGAGTCAGTGGCAAACGTCTTGCCCGTGAAAAAGGCTTCCGTCGCCTTTCGTGGCCTGGAGGAAAGCGTTTCAGCGATCTCCTTTTGCAGGCCGGCGACGAAGTCCTTGTAGCTCTCGCTGGCAACGACGGTCAGCACATTGATGTCGTGGACGATAGCTGGTTGATCCATGCGATCGCCGTTCTGATTAACCGACAACCGCAGGCCGCGTCCTACCTCCTGGCGGCGCGAAATCATGTTGTCGCTGTGCTTGAGCATGCACATGACGAAGACATTGGGATTATCCCAGCCCTCGCGTAGCGCCGAGTGCGAAAAGATGAAACGCACTGGTTCGTCTTGCGACAGCAGGCGCTCCTTGTTCTTCAGGATGAGATCATAGGCGTCGGTGTCGTCCGATAGCCCCTTGTCCTCGCCGGTTTTCTTGATGTCCGGATCGACCAGCCGCTTTTGCTTGTCGATCGAGAAATACCCCTCATGCACCTTGGCCGTCGGGTCTCGTTCGAGGAAGGCATGGTACTTCTCATTGTCCAACGCCAGTTCGGACAGGTACTCGGTCTTGAGTAGCCCATACTCATCTTCGAAGACGCGGGCGTACTCCCCCTTTTCATCGGCCTGGCTGTAGTCCCGGTATTTCACCACCTCATCGATGAAGAAGAGCGAGAGCACCTTGATGCCCTGTGCGAAAAGCTGCTTTTCCTTATCGAAATGGGCCTTGATCGTTTCACGGATCTGGATGCGCCGAATGTCGCGCTCGGACACGTCGCCCGTCGCCTCCCCGGCTTTCAACACGAGGCCGTTGGTGAACTCGACGGTGTCGTGGTTGTAGTCGATCTGCGAGATGGTGAAGCCGTCGTGGTACTGATCCAACTCGCCGGACTCGACGAACAAATCGTCCCGGAATTCCAGGCGCTTGAGCTGGCGCTTGATCTCGCCTGACTTCAGCCGCACCTCAAGCTCGATCCGCGCGACCGGCGCCTTCTTGGAAATCTCGATCCCTTCGAGATAGAGGTAGGCGTTCGTCCCAGCCAGGCCGCGAGTCTGAATGCCGCGCACGGCGATCTTCTTCACCAGCTTCTGGTTATAGGCATCGAGGGCGTCGAGTCGATGGATGCGATTGTGCTGCGTCTTATGGGTCGCCGAATAGCGCAGGATCGCCAGCGGCTTGAATTTCGGCAAGGCCTCCATAGTGGCCTTGCCTTCCATCTTTTGAGGCTCGTCGAGGATCAGGATGGGGCGGTTCGAGGCAATGACGTCGATGGGGCGGCGGGACTGGAAATCGTCCAACTCGTCGTAGATCCGGCGATTGTCCGCACCCTTCGCGGCAAACGCCTGGATGTTGATGACCATGACATTGATGCCGGCATCGGACGAAAAGCTCTCCAGCTCGTGCAGCCGTTTGGAATTGTAGATGAAAAACCGCGCCTTCTTGCCGTAACTCTCGGTGAAATGATCGGCCGTGATCTGAAGTGACTTATAGACGCCTTCGCGGATGGCGATCGACGGCACCATGATGATGAACTTCGACCAGCCATAGCGCTTGTTCATCTCGAAAATGGTCTTGATGTAGCAGTAGGTCTTGCCGGTGCCGGTTTCCATCTCGACATCGAGGTTGAACTTGCAGCCCGCGCTCACCACCAGCTTGTCGGAGAGTGGAAGGTTCTGGCGCTTTTGCACATCGCGGATGTTGGCCAGCACCTGGGCGTCAGCCAACTGGAGATCGGCATTCTTGAACCCCTCCTCGAAGGCGCTGGTTTGCGCCTTCCGGCCGGGATCGATCCGGTAGCTTGTGCCGCTCACGAGTGGCTGGCCGGCGAAACAGTCGACAACCGACTCCACGGCGTTGGTTTGGTAGGGCTGGACCTTGAATTTTAGCTTCATGGCCATCCCCTCAGATCGACTTGACGTCGGTGCCGGGCGAAAGCTGCCGGAAAACCTGTTCGACGTTGATCTTCACCGCATCGGAGACGAAGCCATTGTCGCGAAAGACGACCCGCAGCGGCTCGGAGCTGGCCAGTTCTTTGACCAGATCCTCCGTGATGCCGGTGTCAAAGCAAGCGACAAGAACATTGTCGTCCACGAAGAACACCGTCTTGCCCTGCACCGTCTCGCGGCAGATGGGCAGCGTCAGGTCGAGGCCCCAATCGACCAACACCTGAAAAAGCAGATCGTCGGCCGTGCGGCCCGGCTTGATGTTGTCTACGGCAGCGAGCAAGTCGGCCTGATTGACCTCGTCAGGGCGATAGTAGACATCCTGCATGTTCGAGGTGTCGATCTTTAGGACGCGAAAACCGATGTCCTTGTTCCAGCCGGGATGGCAGGCGCCTTCGACGATCTTTGCCCCAGCGCGGCGGATGCGCTCCTTACCGATTTCTGCAATGCTCGATAGGCCAATCTTTGAGGCAGCCGATGCCTCATCCATCTTTTCCGGATACTGAACAAGCACAAATCGACGGTTAACACCATCTGAAGCGTTCAAATTCATTACGCCATGTGCGGTCGTCGCAGAGCCACCAAAAAAGTCTAGGACGACGTCACCATCCTCATCGGCCACCTGTTCAATTAGTTTCTCAAGCAGCTTGGTGGGCTTAGGAAACGGAAATAGATCAGCGCCAAATATTTCTCTGATTTCCTGTGTTCCATCCGCAGTATGAACGCCGTCTATCACGGATCGAAATGCAATAAGTTCCGATTGCATTTGCGAACGGAATTTCTTCTCGCGAGGCCGACCGTCATCACTTTTTGGAAATAATATACATCCTGCCTTTACTAATTCCGCCATCCTTTCTTTTGAATAACGCCATCCGGTAGAAGCGTTGGGTGGAAACTTGCGCCCTGTAGCTGGCTCCAAGATTTCATAGTGGAGGTTTGGCCGTTGCTCTTCGGTGGCAAGTCCTAGGATACTCCGGCTCATCCAATCACCGCGCGGATCATTGTCTGGATTGGAAAATTTTGACTCGTCGCGCTTTACCCCTCTCAATGCCGTACTGCCAGATTTGGCATACGCGATGATATACTCATGGTCCGTTGATACATTTGTTTTCGCACGCGCGTCTGTAAATTGCCTGGCCTTCCAAACAAACTGCGCAACGAAACCTTCCGCGCCGAATATCTCGTCACAAATTTTGCGCAAATTGTGAATTTCAACATCATCTGCGCTAGAAAGAAACTTTGTCGATCTGGTCATGCGGCCATCGGGGTGATTTCGACGAGGTAGCCGAGATTTTCCAGGCGAGCGACGAGGCGGTTGGTCTGTGCGACCTTTGCCCTGTGATCGAAGTAGTCGTGGCCAAGGT
>JARLIO010000023.1 GCA_031291675.1 Azospirillaceae bacterium | reverse complement strand
TCAGCCCGACAAAAGCGGCCTTCGGTAGAAGTTACCAATCCCGGAGACGGCTAAACGGGCGCAAACGGCGCCTTTTGCCTTAAACCCGTCTTCGGGAAAAACTGGAACCAACTCTTTGGCGGCTTTTCCGGCTTCGCCCCGTCGGCCTCTCGGCCCTCGTTCGCGTCGTCGTCAGCGCCACCAGCGCGTCGGTGGAGGGTTTATATACACCGACTTCGGGGGCCGCAACAACAAAATCGCAGGTCCTCGTTTTTTTTTGCGCCGGAATTTGCAGCGACGTCACGCCAATCCGAGGCTGCGCAGCTCACGAAGCAGATCGCCGGCCCGCGCGCCGGACAGATCGTCGTGTCCCCCATCGGTTAGGATGTCGATCGGCGCATCCGCTGGGGCCAGGTAACGCCAACCTTGAAAGGGCCGCCGCGGCATCGGTTGGGTCGCGACCAGATCGGCACCGAGAACCAATCGACAGGCCGCCTGGCCGTCATCCTCGGTCACAGCCTCGATTGCGATGACCGGCTGACGGATCTCGACGACCCCCTTGATGACCCAATACAGCGACCCGCCATCACAGAGTTCGTCAGCGCGGCGCGGCGTGCGGCGCGTGACGGTCCAGACAACATCACGCCCACCGCGCGGCACACGGCGTGGCTGAAACAATGCGGTCAGATGAGCAACGGACTCGACACCGACCGCGAGACGAATCAAATGGATGGGCATTGAGACCAGGATCGCGGGCTGATCGCAGCGTCCGATCACGCGGCGATCTGATTGATTTGGCGGCAGCGGACTTCGAAGTCGTCCGAGATAAACTCGGGCCTCTTATAATAACCCTTCATCCAGCTGGCCAGCATGCACAACTCCTCGAGCTTGACGATCTCGTCAAGGGTGCCGTCGGGGAATCGGATGACAAAACTTTCGGCGATATCATCAAGAACGCGCTCAACTTGTTCGATTGACAAGCCGATATCGGTCTCGAGGGCGGCGTGCCGCACGAGTATTTTCTCGTCGATGCCATATTCGTCGCGGATCAACTTAACGATCCAGCGAAACATGTGCATCCAATTCTTGACATCATCGGTCGCCCGCGACATACCGTACCGCCCGCGCTGGTTCGAGAGGAGTTCGCCAGATTCCTGGCCAGCTGTTAAGTGAATTTTCGTGGCATTTGCAACGCCGTGCCGCAATCACCAGGGCGCTCCGCGGATACCGGTCTCGCCCAAGGCCTCGCGTCCGACATCGCCGCGGCCCGGCGACCGGCTGAGAGCGCTGCCGGGGCGTCACCCCAGGGTAGCCCCCCGTGGAGGCCCCCGTGGAGCCATGGTCTCGGCGTGTGCACATCGTTCATAACGCTCAAATTTCCCCGGCCAAATCTTCCCGGCCTATTTCCCCCGGTCGTCTGCCTGCCTTGGGCGCGATTTCGAATGCTCGAAGATCGCACTAAAACCAAAGAGCAACAACAAGGCCGCGGAAACGATTTCAATCGCGACAATGAAGCGCACCACACCGGCACGCGGGACGATGTCACCGTAGCCGACCGTACTGAGTGTGACAATAGAGAAGTAGAGGCTTTCGGCAAAAGTAATCGGCCGCGCGACACGATCGATCAGAAAATTGGGTTGACTGCCAAAGCGATCGAGAATTGTATACATTGTCGCGAACAAGATAACAAGAAGTGAATAAAACGTAAAAAAAGCGAAGGCCGGGACAACGAGTCGCGACATCTGGTGAAAAAAATCCTCGAAGAGCAGCCCCGCGTCGAGGACGAACAAGGCGATATCGCGGCTGAACCAGAACACGCTGGATGCGACAGCCACCATCGCAAACAAAAACATTGCGTCTTGAACCTGCCCGGCCAATTGCAACCCGGGCAACATGAAGGTTACGGCCCCGATGCCCCAGATCGATACCATCCAGCGAAAGGTGTGGACGAAGTTTCCGCGATCTCGAAACCGCTGCGAGCGCACGATGCTTCGGATCGACACGCGCCGACGCCAGCAACCGGCGAGAAACGCAAAAAGGGGCAGGACGAAACCAAGAGACGCTGCCTTGCTGTCGAGCCCCGGAAAATTGGATTCCACGAACAGGACGAAGATCGCGGCATAAATGCCGATCAGGTTCGCCAGCGCGATCGTGAAATACTCGTTGCCATGAAACATTCGGTAGAAGGCGAGAACGAGCGGGGCGGCGGACGCCACCAGGGCAAACGCCATCGTGCCGCCAACCGTCTGTATTGACAGCGAAATCATTCCGAGCAGCACGACGGTGAAGCAGACCGGAACGAGCCAGCCCCGCTGCCGTCGCCGCGCTCGTGGCGGCGACGGCAGCCCCGCCCCTGCCGCCGGGTCTGAATCCGAGCCTGGTTCCATCGAGAATCGGCCTCCCCTTGCGCCGGCTCCCCGCCACGTCGAGGTCGAACCGCGCGCTCGCCCCGCCACCCCGGTCGCAGCCAATGCAGGACGCAGCATCAATGCGGCCGGGCTTCCGCGGCTTCGCCTTCCGGTTGGCGGTTGATGTCGCGGAAACCGTACCCTTGTCAGGGGCTTGTGTCATCCCACCGCACCTTGCCCCGCCCACAAAGGCGCGACATGGTACGGCGTCGACACGACCAGACTCCAGCGCGGCCGGCGAATGCCGACCGCCGGGTCAATAGAGACCGCCAGTCCCGGTATTCGTCGTCACCGCCGCGGTTCCGGCACCCGGCACCGCGGCCACACCCGGCGTCAGGCCGCCAGCGGCGGCGCTACCCGGTTCCATGCTGTCGGGATCGGTCATTGCAGCCGCACCGGCAGCATCGCCCGGGCTCAGCCCCTGGCTGCCATCGAGCACGTTCTCGTGGCTGCCCGGTTCGGTTCCTGGCACGAAGGCCTCCCAGATCGAATTCCGGTCGCCGGGCTGCGACGGCCGACCGGTTTGCGGGTTGACGCGAACCATCAGCAAACCGGGGGGAATCCGGAACGGTGTCGGAGGCGTGTCGGCCAGAGCCTCGGCCATCACCTGCTTGAAAATCGGCACCGACACGCTCGCCCCGGTCTCATGCGTCCCCAGAGAGCTGGGTTGATCGTAGCCGACATAGAGCCCGACGGTCAGATCCGGGGAGAAACCAACGAACCAGGCATCATTGCTGTCACTCGTGGTGCCGGTCTTGCCGGCCAGCGGGCGATTGAGGCTGGCGATTGCGCGTCCCGTGCCCCGCTGCACCACGCCTTCCAGGATTGAAACCATCTGGTAAACGGTCCGGGGATCGGCCACCTGTTCACGGTCATCCGGAATCACCGGGACCGGCAACGCGGGCGACCAGGCGACATTGCTGCATCCGGGACAGGCCCGGTTGTCATGACGCCACACCGTCTTGCCATTGCGATCCTGAACCCGGTCAATAAAACTGGGAACGATCCGCTTGCCGCCATTCACCAGCATGCTGTAGGCGGTCGCCATGCGCAGGACCGTGGTGTCGCCGGCCCCCAGCGACATCGACAGCATTCGCGGCAACTTGTCGACGACGCCGAAATTTTCGGCATATTCCGCGACTTTGTCCATACCGATGCCGTTGGCCAGTCGCGCCGTCATGACGTTAAGCGACTTTTCCACGCCGACCCGCAAGGGGGTTGGCCCGAGGAAATTGTGCTCATAGTTTCCGGGCCGCCAGACCGGCATGCCAGGCCCCTGGGACGCGGTGAACGGAGCGTCAAGGATCAGGCTCGACGGCGTGAAGCCATTGTTGAGCGCGGCAAGATAAACGAACGGCTTGAACGCGGATCCGGGTTGGCGCAGCGCCTGGGTCGCCCGATCAAACACGCTGATCTTGGCGCTGAAGCCGCCGACGATCGCCAGCACCCGTCCGGTATGGGGGTCCATGGCCACCAGTCCGCCTTCGACCTCGGGAATCTGGCGCAGACCGTAGTTGAGCCCGGCAGGGGGGGTTCCCGTCTTGACGGTCCGGGTTGCCTTGCCGGAACGCCCAGGTGCGCGGATCTCATCCGGCTTGACGCCCTCGCCCGCGCCGTTGGCGACCGCCGCCGCCTTGGCGGCCTCCTGTCCCGGCAGCAGATCGACCAGCACGACATCGCCAAGCTTGAGGACGTCATCGGCGTGGCGAGGTTCACTCCCCAGGCGATCGTCGTCGAGCGCGCGCCGCGCCCATTTCAATTCCGACATGGGGATCTGGCCGCGCGTGCCATCGGTCAATCCGATCAGCGCCACGTCCGGCTGGACGTCCAGGACGACGGCCATCTGCCAGACCTCGGCTCCGCCGGGGGCCGGCATCGCCCGCAAGCGCTGCGCCCAGTTATCGAACTGGTCCATATGACCGATCGGCCCGCGCCAGCCGTGACGCCGGTCGAAGGACACCAGGCCGGCCCGCATCGCGCGGGTGGCGATGGTCTGCAAACGCGGGTCAACACTGGTCCGGACGGACAAGCCGCCCTCGTACAGCATTTTTTCGCCGAACAGATCGGTCAGGGTACGACGGACCTCCTCGACGAAGTAATCGGCGTTGAACTGTGCGGCGTCGTCGCGACGGTGGAGCTGGATCGGCTGGGTCCGCGCCTCCTCGGCCTCGGCGGCCGTGATCGCGCCATTTTCCTGCATCCGTCCGATCACCCAGTTGCGCCGCGCCACCGCCCCCTCGGGATTGCGCACCGGATTGTAGTTGTTGGGCGCCTTGGGCAAAGCCCCGAGATAG
The DNA here is from genome assembly GCA_031291675.1 of Azospirillaceae bacterium. GTDB lineage: Bacteria > Pseudomonadota > Alphaproteobacteria > Azospirillales > Azospirillaceae > JARLIO01. Next base: position 49,841 of record JARLIO010000023.1, on the reverse strand, counting down.
GCGGCCTCGGCAACGGTCAGGTCGTCCAGCGACTTGTTGAAATAGTTCAACGCCGCCGCCGCCACACCATAGGAGCGATTGCCGAGGAAGATCTCGTTCAAATAGAGTTCGAGGATGTGATCCTTGGTGAAGGCCTGTTCCATGCGAACGGCCAGGATCGCCTCCTTGATCTTTCGCGCGATCGAAACCTCATTGGTCAGCAGAAAGTTCTTAGCCACCTGCTGGGTGATTGTCGAGGCGCCACTCGGCCGCCGGCCATTGCCGTAATGGCGCAGATCCTCGACCAGTGCGCGGGCGATACCTTCCGGATCAACGCCGCCATGGTGGTAGAAGTTCTTGTCCTCGGCGCTCAGGAAGGCGTTGATCACCCGTTTGGGGATCGCACTGATCGGCACGAAGATCCGGCGTTCTGTCGCAAATTCCGCCAGCAGCCGGCCGTCGCCGGCATGGACCCGGGTCAGCGTCGCCGGCTCATAATCCTTGAGCTGGGTATAATCGGGCAGTCCCTGGGCATAGTGATGCAGGGCGAAGGCGACACCGCCGATCCCGACCAGAACGAGAAGCATCAACGCCGAAAACAGGCTCAACAACACACGCATTTGTCATCCAACGCCAAAATCGCCCACCGGTGACACCGGGGGGCGGAAAATCGCCGGACAACCTTCCACCCCGGCGGGCCCGCCGTCAACCGGCCCCGCGCAGGGCGCTGCAATGCCAGGGCGTGTCGGCGGGGCTTCGGGGACCAGCGCCGTGCCCGGAGCACCAGCGCACCGACGCCGCAGCTTGTCCCGCACATATCTGCGTTAATAACGCCGCGTACGAGAGCGCGGTGCAAAAAAACTGTCGATACCTCGAAGGAGCGCGTCGGCAAACTGCCGTTGGTGGTCCGGCATCGACAGCAGTCGGGCATCCGCGGCGTTGGACAGATAGCCCATTTCAATCAGCACCGAAGGGACATCCGCCGCCGTCAGCACCGCGAGCCCGGCAGCGCGTTGCGGCTTGGGCAGCAGCCGCACCGCCCCGCGAACCGCGTTGACGAGGTTGGCCGCAAGGCGGCGTGATTGATTGCGGGTGTCGCGCCGGGCCAGATCGATCAGAATGCTGGCGACCTGATCGTTCTCGGCGGCCAAATTGATCCCGCCCAGGGCGTCGGCGCGATTCTCACGCTGTGCCAAGGTATCGGCCTCGCGGTCAGACGCCTTGTCCGACAGCGAGTAGATCGACATGCCCCGAACCTCGCGGTTATGGATACTGTCGGCATGCAGCGAGATGAACAGGGCGGCCCCCGCGGCACGCGCATGGGCCACCCGTTGGCGCAAGGGCAGGAAGACATCGGAGTCGCGGGTCATGAACACGCGGTAGCGACCGCTCGCCCGCAAAGCGTCGCGCAACACGCGGGCGGTCGCCAGGGTGATCACCTTTTCGTTGACGCCGAGAACACCGTGAGCACCGGGATCAACGCCGCCATGGCCCGGATCGATCGCAATCAGCGGCTTGTCTTGCCCTTGATCCGATGGTTTGGGCCGGACATCCGCTGTCGATGGCACCATCATCGTCACCGGCGTGACCCGGGCTGCCGGGTTCGAACCCGCGGGCGCGGTCAAGACCGCCGGCACCAACGAGCGCGGGGCGGGATTTGCCGGAGCCGCGGCCGGCGCGGTGACAGGTTGCGTTTGTGGCGTCGCCACTGATGTATCGCGGGCGCCCACGGGCGATGTGTCGCGGGCGCCCGCCGGGTCAGCGACGCTTGAGGCGGGCGCTTGAGCACGCTCCGTCTCAGCCGTCACGGTGACGGCGGTGGCGACGGCCGGGCGGGCATCCGGATCGGGCGCGCCCGGCAGTTCCTCCGCGGCCATCACCACCGGAGCGATACGGACACGGCTGAGATCGCGGCTGAACGCGCCGGCGTCGGTAGGCTCCAGGTCCAGGATCAGGCGGGGCAGGTGGCCCTGCTGGGCCGCGAGCACGACCCCTTGGCGGATCCGCACCGGCTGGGCCGTTTGCAGCACGATCCGCATCACCCCGGGGCGAAACGGCGCGTAGCGGATCGCGCCAATCAAGCCCCGGGCGGCACCGCGTGCCCCCAGCGCAGCCCGGGGCTGCCAGGTCAATGACGGCATGTCGATCACGACGCGGAATGGCGCCGTCAGGGTAAACAGACGGATTTCAACCGGATCACTGAACTCGACGACGAACCGGGTCATCGCCGGATAGGCGCCGACCCGCAGATCAACCGCCGCCGGTTGATCTGGCGCGGCACAAGCGCCCCCGACCTCGCCGAAGGCCAGGCCCGCCAGAGCGACCAACAAGCAGATCACGCGCAGCATGAGCCCGACTCGACCGGAGCAACAACGCCAACCCACCGGATTGGATCCTGCAAATTCAATGACTTCTAGCCTGTTAATCAAGTCATTTCTGATCTTCGGGCGGCAAAATGGCGTGGTTTTGCCGGTTCGTTGTCCCGATTGCCACAGCCGCAAAAAAACAGTCATTGTGGAACGCGGCGCCGCCGTCTATCTTTGGGAGGCGACATACCGCTCTCCGTTTTACGCTGGGTGATCGGTGGCCTCGGGTCCCCAAGGGGTTTTCCGGGGCTGCGGCTTCATCGGCGTAGGGCGTCGCGCTTGGCGTCGGCTTGGTTATCAATTGAAACCAGCGCCGGCCCGGTGGTGACGCGTCGGATCCGGCGGCAGCGAGGAAAAACCTCGAAGCAAGGCGACAATCCTTTCAACAGGGTTTTCGTCCGGATGCTGTCCTCCCGGGTCGTTGCTGGCTGCTCGCCTTTGCGAGCGCCGTTGAACGATCGCTCCGGGACGGTACCCGATGCTTCGATCATTGCAATGGTCATGCAATGACGCGCCGCGCCACTGTTTCAGTCGCACAGTGGGCGCGGGCTGCGTCATGGGGTACGGATATAGATGGCGAAGCGCATGCTGATTGACGCCACACACCCGGAAGAGATTCGGGTGGTTGTGGTCAATGGCAACAGACTAGAAGAGCTTGACTTCGAGATTGCGAGTCGACGACAGCTCAAGGGTAATATCTACCTGGCCAAAGTGACGCGCGTTGAGCCGTCCCTCCAGGCGGCCTTCGTCGAGTACGGTGGCAATCGTCACGGTTTTCTCGCATTTTCCGAAATTCATCCGGATTATTACCGGATTCCGACGTCCGACCGGGAAGCCTTGATGGCTGAGGAACGGGCTCTCGCGGAACGGGAGGCCGAGGCGGCCTCCAATGGCGAGGACATCGACTCCGGCTATCATGAAGCGATCAGCTACCCCGATCACGGTGGCTATGGCGAAGATATCGGATACCAGGACGAAGCCAGCTATCCGACCGAGTCCGGCGTTGACCCGGATGACATCGCGCCGGGTCAGATCGCGCCCCCATCGGTCGGCTTCCCCGTCGACAGCGCCGAGCACAACGACCTCGCGGCGAGCCAGTCCCCACTGGTTGCGGCCGTTGAACCGCTCGATCGGGCACCGGACCCGATCGCAGAAGCCGGCGCGCCAGCGCTCGACGGCGCCGACGCGCCGACCGATGACGTGCCGACCGATGACGTGGACGTCACGCCCGCGGCACTGGCCCCGCCGCCGGCCGCCATCGCGCCTCTGGACCTGCCCCAGGATTTGTTCACCCCCGATTTCGTCCCGGGCGAAGCCCGCGACGCGGCGGAAGATCCCGCGCTCGCCATTGCTGCGGCCCTTGACGATGGGGAGATGGCGGCCGCTGTCGCAGTGGCGCCGGTTGATACCGTGGCTCCGGCCCGCGAAACGGCGCCGGCGCGCTGGAGCGCCCCGCTCGATTTCACCGTGCCTACCGCGCTGGGGCCGATGGACGTCGTCGATGAGAGCCCGCTGTTCCCGCAGTTGCGCCCGGGCCCCGCATCGGACGCCGACGATCTGCGCTTCGCAGCGCCGACCGTTGCCCTGGACGAAGAGGCCCCGGCATCACTTCCGGATCTTGCCGACGGTGACCCGGGCGACAATGCCGACGAGACGCACCGCCGCCGGCCACGGCCGCTGCGCAGTTACAAGATCCAGGAAGTCATCAAGCGCCGGCAGATTCTGCTGGTCCAGGTCGTCAAGGAAGAGCGCGGCAACAAAGGCGCGGCGCTGACCACCTACCTTTCGCTGCCGGGACGCTATTGCGTCCTGATGCCCAATACCGGTCGTGGCGGCGGTATTTCGCGAAAAATCACCAACCCGCAGGATCGCAAGCGTCTCAAGGAAATGCTTGGGGATCTCGACATCCCCGAGGGCATGGCGGTCATCCTGCGCACCGCGGGGATGGAGCGCAGCAAGGCGGAGATTTCGCGCGATCTGGAATATCTGTTGCGGCTGTGGGACAGCATCCGGGAGCAAACGCTGCAAAGCTCGGCGCCGGCGCTGATCTACGAAGAAGCCAACCTGATCAAACGGTCGATTCGCGATCTCTATTCCAACGACATCGACGAGGTTCTGGTCGAGGGTGAGGAGGGTTACCGCACCGCCCGCGACTTCATGGAAATGTTGATGCCGAGCCACACCAAGCGGGTGGTTCCCTATCGCGATCCGACAATTCCGCTGTTTTTCCGCTATCAGATCGAAAGCCAGATCGACGTCATTCACAGCCCGGTCTGCCAGTTGAAGTCAGGCGGGTATCTGGTGATCAACCAGGCCGAAGCCCTGGTCGCGATCGACGTCAATTCGGGCCGTTCGACCCGCGAACGCAACATCGAAGAAACCGCCTACAAGACCAACCTTGAGGCCGCGGATGAGATCGCCCGCCAGTTGCGCCTGCGCGATCTGGCCGGATTGATCGTGATCGACTTCATCGACATGGAGGACGCCCGCAATAATGCCGCGGTCGAACGCCGTCTCAAAGAGGCGATGAAGACCGACCGCGCACGCATCCAGTTCGGACGGATCTCGCCGTTCGGCTTGCTCGAGCTGTCGCGCCAGCGCCTGCGCCCCAGCCTGATGGAAACCAATTTCGAACGTTGCCCGCATTGCAATGGCACCGGAATGGTGCGGTCGATCGAATCGGCCGCGCTGTTTGTGCTGCGGGCGATCGAGGAAGAAGGGATCCGCAAGCGGTCGAGCGAAATCACGATCCAGGTTGCAACGCCGATCGCGCTCTACATCCTGAATCAGAAGCGCGCCGCGCTGCAGGACATCGAGCAGCGCTATGGTCTGCGCGTCTTCCTCAGTGGTGACGACGCCTTGATCGCCCCGGACTACAAGCTGGAACGCATCAAGACCCGGGGCGCCGATGAAGACGTCGCGCCCGCCATCAGCCCGGAACGGATCTTTGCCGAAACCGACCGCGCGCTGGAGCAGGAGACCGATGTCCCGGCGGATGGCGCCGTCGAAATCGACGAGACCGCTGAGGATAGCCCCCGTGAAGCGGCTCGGACGGACAGCACTCGGACGGACAGCCCCCGGGCGGAAACGGCCAGAGGCGACAACACCGCGAAGGCCGATGGCGAACGCCGTCGCCACCGCCGTCGCGGCCGACGCTTCGAGGAACGGCCTGCCGGTGACAGCCGGCCCCGTGAGGATGCCGAAGCCGTCATCGCCGCCGCCGCCGATGCTCCCGATAGCGATCGCACTTTGGTCACGGAAACGATCGTGGCGACGTCAGCCATCGACCCGCGGGCCCAGGATGATCTCAGTGACGAGGACGGTGACGACGGCGAGGACTCGGACGACACCGAAGACAGCGCCGAAGGCCGTGAAGAAACCGCCGACGCCAGCGGCGACTCGCAACGGCGCAAGCGTCGCCGGGGCAAGCGCGGTGGCCGCCGCCGTTCACGGACCGGTCGGCCCGAGACGCAAGGTCTCGAGGCGGCGACGGGGGACGAGGATGCTCCGGACTCGTTCGACGAGACCGGTACCGGCGAGCCGGCAACCGACGGCGTCGCGGACGCGCCTGGAATCGACGTGGAGGCCAGCGCGCCCATGCCCGCGGCAGCGCCGCCGGTCTATGTGCCGCCGGCCTATAATGACGACCTGGGCGATATTTTCGCCGACGTCTATCCCGTGATCGAACCGGTCGTGCCCACCGCCGCCGAACGCGACAGGGGGACCGCAACGGCGCCGGACACCCCGGTCGAGCCGGGAGTCCCGGTCGTCCCGGTGCCCGTCACACCGATCGTCAGTGAACAGACGGCACCGGTGGCAGACCTGCCGGCGTCGGAACCGATCGTGACGCCGATTACGGCAACGCCGGCGACGGAAGACGTCGCGGCAGCGCTCGTTGCCGAAGCGCCACCCGCGCCGAAGAAGCGCCCTTCGCGTCGCAAGAAGGTTGTGGAGACGACGGAAGAGCCGGCGGTACCACCAGCCCTCGACGTCTTGGTGGGATCTGTGGCCGCTGCGGAGCCTGGCGACACCGCCACCGCAGACACACCCGCAGCACCGCCAAAGCGGCGACGGCGTAAAGTCGTGGTGGCGGCCCCGGAGACCCCCGGTGCCGATGCCGCGACGGCCGAGCCGACCGTCGCCGAACCGGCGCTGCCGTTCGCCCAACCGGTCATTCCCGGGCTGGAAAACGCCGCATCCCGGGGAACCGATGACGTCGTGACGCCGGTCGCCGAGGCGATTTCGACCGTTCCGGCCGAGCCATCACCCGAGCCCGTCCCGATGGAGCCGGCGCCAACGACTGCGAGCCCGGAAGCGCCAGCCCCGGCCAGCGCCGAGTCGTCGCCCCGCGACGCGCTGATGCCCGAGACTGAGTCGGCGGAAAGCAGCGCGTCGGCACAGCCGACACGTCGCGGCTGGTGGAAGCGTTGACCCGCTGAATGAAGAAAGGGCCGGTCATCGTGCCATTCAGGCGTTGACCGGCCCTCTCCAATCATCCGCTTTGATCGTAATCGATCAAAGCCAAGCCTCAGGCGCCGGCGCGACCGGGACCAGCCCGCCACAAGAAATGACCGGTCGCCCAGATGTCCCGCAGACTTCGGCCCTCGCGGGCCACCGCGATCACGCCGGGGCCAGGCCGGCCAATAAATCCAGCGTATGACGGGCGATCATGCGTTCCTCGTCGGTGGGAATGACCCAGACCGAAGGATTGTGATCGTCCGGTGAAATGCGCAGCGCCCCGTTGGCGTGAGCGACAGGATCGATGGCCAACCCCAGCCAGGCCAGCGCTTCGACGACACGGGTGTGAATTTGCGATGCGTGCTCCCCGATTCCCGCGGTGAACACCAGCCCGTCCAGGCCGCCTAACGCCGCGGCCAGGGCCCCGACCTCACGAACCACGTGATAGACGAAATAATCGACAGCCTCTCGGGCATGGTCACTGTCGGCACTCAGGAGCAACCGCATGTCGCTGCTGATCCCCGACAAGCCGAGCAGACCGGATTTCTTGTAGAGCATCGCTTCGACGTCATCGACGCTCATACCGCGCTGCCGCAGGAAATACAGCAGCACACCGGGATCGATGGAACCGCATCGGGTCCCCATCGGCATGCCGTCCAGGGCCGTGAAGCCCATTGTCGAATCGATACTGACGCCATTGCGAATGGCACAAAGGCTTGAGCCATTGCCCAGATGCGCCACCACGACCCGCCCCGCGGCGAGATCCGGCGCCAACTGGCGCAGCCGCCGGGCGATGAATTCATATGACAACCCGTGGAAACCATAGCGCCGGACGCCCGCCTGGTAATATTCGAAGGGAATCGCGAAGCGATCGGCCACCGGTGGATGGTTGCGATGGAAGGCCGTATCAAAGCAGGCGATCTGCGGCAACTCGGGTTTGATCGCTGTCAGGGCGGCAATGCAGGCCACCGCGTGGGGCTGGTGCAGCGGCGCCAGGTAGGAAATCCGCTGCAACTCCGCCAGGACCTCGGGCGTGACCAATGCCGGAGCCTCGAAGCGGAAACCGCCATGAACCACGCGGTGGCCGGCGGCGATCAGCGCGACATCGCTCAGATTGCCGTTCAGCCAGGTTTCGAAGAACACGAAGGCCGCCGCATGATCGGCCAGGGCGCCGTCCTCCCAGCGCTGTTCGGACAGCACGTGACCCTCCGGGTCCAGGGCGACGAAATGCGGCGCCACCCCCAACCCTTCGAACTGGCCCCGGCTGATCACCGCCAGCGCTCCCTCCCGATCGCTGGTGAAGATTTGAAATTTAAGGCTCGATGAGCCGGCATTGACCACCAGGATAGCGTCACGCATGGGCGTTTTCCTTCCATTCAATGCAATTTTACGGTGCGGCGCTGTGGCTATCTTCCGGGGCCGCGCCCGGCGGTCAATGTCCTGCCAGCTGGTCCAGGTTGTTCTGCAGATAATGGGCGTAAAGGACCGCGACGGCGCAGGAGGCCATGCGTGAGCGCACGCTGTCGGCGCGGCTGGTCAGGATCACCGGAACCCGGGCCCCCAGAACGATCCCCGCCGCATCGGCCCCGGCCAGGAAGCTCAGTTCCTTGGCGACCATGTTGCCGGCCTCCAGATTGGGCACCAGCAGGATATTGGCCTTGCCCGCAACCGGCGACGAGATCTTCTTGATCTTGGCGGCATCGCGGCTGATGGCATTGTCCATCGCCAACGGCCCGTCAAGAATGCCGCCGATGATCTGTCCCCGTTCCGCCATCTTGCACAAGGCCGCGGCATCGACCGTCGACAGGATCTTGGGATTGATGGTCTCGACCGCCGACAGAATTGCCACCCGCGGTTCCATCCCCAAGGCCAGCGCCAGATCGATGGCATTCTGGCAAATATCCCGCTTCTCCTCGAGCGTCGGATAGATGTTGATCGCGGCGTCGGTGATGATCAGGGGCCCGACATAGCTGGGCACGTCCATGATGAAGCAATGGCTGATCCGGCGCGCGGTCCGCAACCCTGTCGCCGAAACCATGATTTCATGCATCAACTCGTCGGTATGCAGCGATCCCTTCATCAACGAATGGGCAGTCCCTTGACGGACCAGTTCGACCGCCTTGAACGCAGCCTCGACGCTGTGGCCCGCGGTCACGATGCGGCGGTTCGTGAGGTCGAGACCGTGGACCTCGGCGACCCTGCGGATCGTTGCCTCCGGCCCGACCAGGATGGGGTCGATCAGGCCGGCGGCGGCGGCGTCAAGAGCGGCACGGAGCGAACTGTCATCGCAGGGAAAAGCGACGGCGGTGACGATGGGCTCGAGCGATCCGCACCGAGCCTGCAAGGCCAGGAAGCCATCATGCCGGTTGAGCTGAATTTCCGGCAAGGGCTCCCGGGAGCGAGAAATCTTTTCCGAGGGGGCGATGACGACAGCGACGCCCTGCGCGATGGCATCGCCATTGGCCTTGGCCACACGGCAATCAAACGCGACCGTCTTGTCAGCCGGGTTCTTCTCACGGACGCTGACGGTGACCGTCAGGACATCACCGACCTCGACCCCGCCGTTGAACGACAGGTTCTGGCTGCGGTAAATCGTGCCAGGTCCGGGCAGGACATTGCCGAGAACCCCCGAGATCAGGGCGCCACTCCACATGCTATGGCCGACCAGCTTGCCGCCATGGCTGCTGGCATAGTCCTCGTCAAGATGGGTCGGATTCTCATCACCGGTGATGACCGCGAACAGCGCGATGTCATCCCGTCGCAGTTCCCGCTGAACGCTGGCCGTCTCGCCGATGACGATCTCGTCAAAGGTCTTGTTTTCCAACACATCGCTGCTCATCGAAGCCCCTCCATGGTCCCCGGCCGACAGAACGGCGTGGCACCGCAATCACGGGAAAGCGCATCGGACCGGCGCGGCACCGCGCGGCCCTATCGGTGTTGGATCGAACTGAACCAGATCCAGGCGTCGCGCCACCAAGGGATGGTAGAGTCCATTCACTGTGGATTTGTTACGAATTGACGACGCTTTTTTGCAGCCGCTCAAAATATCGGGAGATTCGGTGATCGAAGCGCCGCCACGGTACCGTACGGTCGGTGTTAGCGCCCGGAATTTCGGCCCGATCGCGGCGCCCCGGCCCATCACCGGGATCGCCACGCGATCAGTCGGCGCGCCGCCTCGGCCATATCCGCCGTCGCCCCGGCGAAACTGAACCTGAGATAGCGATGTCCCCGGATCGGATCGAAATCAACGCCCGGCGTTACCGCGACTCCGGTTTCGTCGAGCAGGCGGCGGGCCAGGGCGCGACTATCGTCGCTCAATGCGGCGATATCGGCATAGATGTAAAAGGCGCCGTCGGCGGGCGCCAACCGGTCGAACCCGGCTTTGGGCAATTGTTCCAGCAGCAATTCGCGATTGCGGGCATAGCAGGCCACATTGGCGTCGAGCTCCGGCTCGCAATCAAACACCGCCAGCGCCGCGAGCTGAGACAGCGTCGGCGGCGAAATGAACAGATTCTGCGCCAGACATTCGACGGCACGCACCATCGCAGGCGGCACGACGATCCAGCCCAGACGCCACCCGGTCATCGAGAAATATTTGGAAAAGCTGTTGACGACGATGACATCGTCGCTGACCGCCAGCGCCGTCTGGGCCGGACCGATATAGCTGATGCCGTGATAGATCTCGTCGGAGACCAGCCAGACGCCGCGTTGCCGGCACCATTGCGCCAACGCGGCCAATTCCGCGGTCGCCAGCATCGTGCCGGTTGGATTCGAGGGGCTGGCGATGATCAGCCCCTGCACCGCTTGCTGCAGCCGATCCAGCATCGCCGCCTCGATCTGGAAGCGGTTTTCCGGCCCGGCCGGAAGGTCGACCGGCTCGCAATCGACCGCCTTCAGAATATTGCGATAGGCGGGATAGCCCGGCGCGACCAGGGCGACACGGTCGCCGGGGTCAAACGCAGCCAGAAAGCTCAGCAGAAACCCCCCGGAGGATCCCGTGGTGACCACGATCCGCTCGGGCGGCACCGCCAGCCCGTAACGATGGCGGTACCAGCCCGCGATCGCTTCGCGTAGCGCCGGCAGCCCCAAAGCATCCGTGTAGCCCAGGCGATCGCAGCCGAGCGCGCGCTGCGCCGCGGCAAGTACCGCCTGCGGTGCCGGTGTTGCCGGCTGACCGACCTCCAGATGCAGGACATCACCCTGCGCGGCCTGGCGCGCGTTGGCCGCGCGCATCACGTCCATGACAATGAACGGCGGAATCAGCCCGCGTTGAGACAGCTTCAAACCCGTTTCCCTCTCCCGCGGCGCTGCTTCGCCGGCCTCGTTACGGAACCGGAATGACCGACCGCAGCCAATCATTCCGGTAGCGGATGGATCTCCCGTCCCGCTGTTCAGTGGCCCAGAACACCAAGGCCGAAGCCTTGCTTATCGGTCATCGCCTGACACAGCTTGAGATTTTTGCCATCCTCCCTGTGGCAGTCAATGATCTCGGTCGCCCCCGACACCGAACGTGCCGGAGCCTCCAACAGATCATGGGCCATCTCGGCAACCAAGGCGGTGTCGGCGTGATCGGTCGGCGCATTGGCGGCACCGGCGCCGGCAAAATGGAGCCGACCGACATTGTGGTTGACCTCGATCACCGGGCCGCCGACCCCGGCAGCACCCGTGGCACGACCGATGAAAAAGCCCAGACCCTGTGCCATCCGGCCGCTGCCGAACGGCCCGCCGGCACTCAGCACGCAGGACACGCCCTGTTCGAAACCGTCGACCACCGCCAACGCCGTCGTGGGCGGCGCCGCCGGTTGCGATGCCGGCGCCTTGGCCAGAGCCGCAGCCCGCGCCTCATCGCCAAGATCGGCCACCGCATTCCAGGCGGCCGCCGTGCCGGTATCGGTCAGATCGGCAAAATACAACATATCGTGGGCGAAGGGGACGGCAACACTGTCGCGCAGCGCGACCTGCGGACGACGCAGCGCCGCGGAGTCGAGCGCAAATGCGGCCGCCATCCGGTCGGCCAGGGGGCCGGAACGCACAGCATCGACGCCGCGCTGGCGAATCGCCGCCAATGTCGACGCCAATTGCGGTTGTACCATCGGATCGCCCTCGGCCAGCATCGAACCATCCGGCCGGGCGAACAGACGCCGGGCCTCGGGGTCGGCCGCGAAGGCTTGGCCATAGGCGGCCAGATCATGGGCCAGGGCACGCGACACGGTCGCCGACTCGCGCGCCAGCGTTTCGGCGGGCACGACGATCTGTTCCCAGCGCAAATGGCCGTAACGGGCCTGCATCGCCGCGATCCCCGCAAGGAAACCCGGCGCAGCCCCCTTGTCGCGCGACAGAAAATCGATGGTCACCGTGGTTCCGTTACCGGCCCTGGCATCCTTCGGCGGGTTGTAAAGCTCACAGACGCCGCCACCGCCGAGACCGGCCCGCGATGGCAAGGTCACGGCCATCACCAGCGCCATGGCGGCCGCGGCGTCGGCGGCACTGCCGCCGGCCGCGAGAATATCGCGGCCGACAAGCGTCGCATGGGGTTCCGCGCTGACAACGCCGAAAGGCTGGATCAGCCCTCCGGCGCCGAGAATATTGGTTTTGGTGCTGCCGCCACAGGCAGACAACAGGGCGAGACCTATAGCAATTGCCGTCCAGCGATGCCAAATTCCCGCGTGACGGTTCCGGATCCGGGCTGGATGTCCGGCACCTTCGCAAGCGACGCGAAGGAGCGGATCAGCGACCGGGGCAGGAATGCGGCGCGTGCCGGCAACTCCTGAAAACAGCGTTTGGCGCAGCGGTGAGACCATGGTGATGCGGGGTTTCTTCAGTTCCGGATTCAGAAGGGTCTGGATACTCAACAGTGTGATAGCCCTGACCCTGGCTTCGATCGCAGCGCCGCCGGTTGCGGCGCAAAGCGGTGCGCCGGAGTTCATCCGCGACGCTGAGATCGAACATACCATTCGCAGTTACGCGCAGCCAATCTTCGAACAGGCCGGCATCCCCACCGACTCGGTAGAAATTGCCCTGATCGACTCCAACCAGATCAACGCGTTCGTCGCCGACGGCATGAACCTGTTCATCTACACCGGCCTGCTGATGGCCAGCGACGATGCCGGCCAGGTCGTCGGCGTGATTGCGCATGAGACTGGGCACATCGCCGGCGGCCATCTGGTCCGCGCCCGCGGCGCCGTTGAGGGCGCCTCGGCCGAGGCGATCCTGTCGATGGTCCTGGGCGTCGGTGCCGCGGTCGCCAGCCACGACCCCGGCGCCGGGGTCGCGGTGATGTCCGGCGGTACCGAACTCGCCCGCCGCAATCTGCTGGCCTTCACCCGGACCCAGGAGGGGTCGGCCGACGCGGCGGGCATGTCCTTCCTCGACCGGGCCCACATGTCGGCGCGCGGCATGCTGACATTCTTCCAGAAGCTCCAGGGCCAGGAACTGTTGCCCGACAGCGCCCAGAGCGAATATGTCCGGACCCACCCGCTGACCCGCAACCGGGTCGAGGCGGTCCAGCAGCATGTCGCCCACTCCAAATGGTCCGACACCCCGCTCCCCACCGAGTTTGTCGAAATGCATCGCAGGATGAAGGCCAAGCTGATGGGCTTCATCGATCCGCTGCGGGCACTGCGGGAGTATCCGGCCAGCGATCCGTCGATCGCGGCGCGCTATGCCCGCGCGATCGCCTATTACCGGCGCGGCGAACTTTCGCAGGCCCTGCCGATGGTCGACCAGCTGATCGCGGCGGAGCCGCGCAATCCCTTCTTCGAGGAACTCAAGGGGCAGATCCTGTTCGAGAACAGCCGGGTTCGCGACGCCATTCCCCCCTACCGGCGCTCGGTCGCGTTGCTCCCCGACTCGGCATTGCTGCAGGCGGCCCTGGCCCATGCCCTGCTCGAAACCAACGACCCCACGCTGGTGGATGAGGCGATTGCCCATCTCAACAGCGCCATCGAGCATGAACGCCATTCCCCCTTCATGTGGCGCCTGCTGGCGACCGGCTATGGTCGCAAGGGCGACAACGGCATGACCGCCTATGCGATGTCCGAGGACGCCCTGGCCCGTGGTGACCGCAGCGCGGCACGGGTGTTGTCGGAACGGGCCGAGAAGCTGCTGCCGGCCGGATCGCCGGGTTGGTTGCAGGCGCAGGATGTCCGGGGCATGGCCGAAGCCCCGTCAAACGACGAATGAGCGCACACGCCCCCACCGTCCGACACCGGCGGCAAAACCGTGCGATACCGCAAACCGTGCGATATCGGAAACCGGCGAGATGCCGTATATAGTGCCGCTGAAGCTGGCGTCCGCCCGGACGGCGGCTGAGGAATGCTGTCTGCCCCCCCTGTCTGCCAAAGGATATGCTCCGGATGTTGCGCCGCCTGCTGCTGACCAGCCTGATCGTTGTTGCCGGCCTGTCCACCACCGCTCCGGCAGGGGCCGAGAACGCGGCACCTGCCGTCGACAAGGCCGCCATCGAGACGATCGTCCACGACTATCTGCTCCATCACCCCGAGGTGATTCTGGAATCCGTCGAGGCCCTGCGCAAGCAGGAAGCGGCCGCGGCCGACGTCGAGCAGCGCACGGCCCTGGCGAGCCGGCAGCAGGAACTGTTCCACGACCAGAATGCCCCCGTGGTCGGCAATCCGGCCGGCGATGTCACGGTCGTCGAGTTCACCGATTACCAATGCGGTTACTGCAAGGCCTCCTACGCCGATGTCACCCGGTTGGTAACGGACGATGGCCATATCCGGCTGGTGTTCAAGGAATTTCCGATTCTCGGGCCGGCATCGGTGACCGCTGCCAAGGTGGCCCTCGCCGCCCGCAAACAAAACAAATATGCCGAAGTGCGCGACGCCCTGATGACGCATCGGGGACCGTTGGACGAAGACACCGTGCTGCATCTGGCGGCCGATGCCGGCGCCAACCGCGATCAGTTGAAGCATGACATGGATGACCCGGCGATCGCCCAAACCATCAGCGCCAATCTCAAGCTGGCCGATGCCCTGGGAATCAACGGCACCCCGGCCTTCGTGATCGGCGATCAGGTCTATCCCGGGGTCATGGCGCTCCAGGCCATGAAGGAACTCGTCGCCAATGCCCGCAAGCCCGGATGAACAAACCGACCCGCGGAGCCGCCCCTCACGCCCGACCATAGCCCCCAATCAGGATGCCTTCCGTGACTGACACCGATACCCTTCCTTCCGTTGTCGTCTTCGATATCGGCGGCGTGTTGATCGATTGGAATCCGCGCCACCTCTATCGCAAGCTGTTCGCCGGGGATGAGGATGCCATGGAGCATTTTCTCGCCACCGTCTGCACCGCGGAATGGAATCTGCAGCAGGACGCCGGCCGCAGTTGGGCGGACGGCGTCGCCGAACGGATCGCGGCCTTTCCCCAATATGCCGATCTGATCACCGCCTTTGACCAGCGCTGGATCGAAACCGTCCGCGACCGGATCCCCGGCACGCGCGCCCTGTTGTCGGGCCTGATCGAACGCAAGGTCCCGGTCTATTCGATCACGAATTTCTCGCGCGAAAAATTCCCCCTCGCGCAGGCCCGCTTTCCCGAATTGACCCAATTTGCCGGCGTGATCGTGTCCGCCCACGAACATCTCATCAAGCCCGACCCGAAGATCTATCGGCTGTTGCTGGACCGCTACAATCTCCGTGCTGAACAATGTCTGTTCATCGACGATATCGCAAAGAATGTCGACGGCGCGCGTGCCGTCGGCATGCATGCGGTTCAATTCACCAGCGCGGCCGCTCTCGATAGCGTCCTGCACGACTTCCGCCTGCTGTGACAGCAGCGACTTTCGGCGTCCTGCCCCATCGATCGCGATCCAGAACCATTGCCTGGCGCGCGGCACATGCTATAACCGCGCGGTGCGGCCGTCCTGAGACGGCCGCCAATGCGTCGGTTTTTCCCCGGTAACGCGGTAGCGTTCGGCCCAGAGGTAGCGTCAAGCGTGGCAATCGAGGCGTCGGTTCTGATTCTCAACGGACCCAATCTGAATATGTTGGGCGTCCGCCAGCCTTCGGTCTATGGGACGGAAACCCTGGATGATATCGAGGTTGCGTGCCAGGAACGTGCCGAGGCGTTGGGGTTGGCCATCGATTTTCGCCAGTCGAACAATGAAGGCGAACTGGTCACCTGGATTCAGCAAGCCCGTGGCGAACATGATGGCATCATTATCAATGCCGCCGCCTTCACCCACACGTCGATCGCGATTCTCGACGCATTGACCCTGGCCGAGCTGCCCGTCGTTGAGGTACATTTGAGCAACATTTTCCGGCGGGAAAGCTTCCGCCATCACAGCTACATTTCGGCGATCGCCAAGGGCGTGATCTGCGGCTTCGGTTTCCAGGGCTATCTCCTGGCGCTCGATGCCATGGCCTCCCTTGTCGATAATGCCGCCTTGTGAGCGGTTTTCGCTGCCCCCATGGAATCGAGCATGACCAGTTTTGCCATTGACGATGATCTGATCCGCCGACTTGCCGCCCTGTTGAACGAGACCGGGTTGACCGAAATCGAGTTCGCCGAAGGGCAAAGCCGGATCCGGCTCAGTCGCGCAGCACCAGCGCCGACGGTCGCCGCGACCGTGGCCCCGAGTGCCGTGGCCGTGGCGCCGGCCGGTCCGGCTGCCCCGGTCCAGACCCAGGCCATGGCCCTGGCGAGCCATCCCGGTGCGCTGACCTCGCCCATGGTCGGAACCGCCTATCTGGCCGAGGAGCCGGGGACACCACCATTCGTGCGCATCGGCGATCAGGTCAAGGCGGGACAGACCGTGCTGATCATCGAGGCCATGAAGGTGATGAATCCGATCAAGGCCCCGAAATCCGGGGTCGTTACACAACTTCTCATCGCCGACGCCCAACCGGTCGAATTCGGTGAAGTCCTGCTTGTGATCGAATAAGGGGTGGGCCGATCGTGGCCAATGGATTGTTTGAAAAAGTTCTGATCGCCAACCGGGGTGAGATTGCCCTGCGAATCCATCGCGCCTGTCGCGAGATGGGTATCCAGACGGTCGCGGTTCATTCGACGGCAGACGCCGACGCGATGCATGTCCGCCTCGCCGACGAGAGCGTCTGTATCGGCCCGCCATCGGCACGTCAATCCTATCTCAACATCCCCGCGATCCTGTCGGCGGCGTCGATCACCGGCGCGGACGCGATCCATCCCGGCATCGGCTTCATGGCCGAGAACGCGCAGTTCGCCGAGATGGTCGAGGAACACGGCTTCACCTTCATCGGCCCGACCCCCGACCACATCCGCATGATGGGCGACAAGGTCGTGGCCAAGCGGTCGGTGGCCGCCTGCGGTCTGCCGGTCGTGCCGGGGTCCGATGGTCCGGTTGAGGACCTGGACGCGGCGATCGAGGTCGCGCGGTCGATAGGCTTTCCCGTGCTGATCAAGGCCGCGGCCGGTGGCGGCGGCAAGGGCATGAAAGTCGCCACGAGCCTCGACGGCATGCGCGAAGCCTGGCATATGGCCCGCAGCGAGGCCCGCGCCGCCTTCGGCAACGATCAGGTCTATCTCGAGAAATATCTGGGTCGGCCCCGGCACATCGAAATCCAGCTGCTGGCCGATCTGCATGGCACGGTCGTGCATTTCGGCGAACGCGACTGTTCGGTGCAGCGTCGCCACCAGAAAGTGATCGAAGAGGCGCCGTCACCGGCGCTCAACGCCAGCCAGCGCGACTATATCGGCGAGCTTGCGGCCAAGACCACCCGCCAACTGGGCTATCGCGGCCTGGGCACGATGGAATTCCTCTATGAGGATGGCGCGTTCTTCTTCATCGAAATGAACACGCGCCTCCAGGTCGAACACACCATCACCGAGATGATCACCGGAGTCGACCTGGTCCGGGAACAGATCCGCGTCGCGACCGGGGCTCCGCTGGGCTATGACCAGAGCGATATTCGTTTTCACGGGCATGCCATCGAATGCCGGATCAATGCCGAGCATCCCGAAACCTTCCTGCCCTCGCCGGGACGGATCGACGGTTACCATGCCCCGGGCGGCCTCGGCATTCGCATCGACAGCGCGCTCTATGACGGCTACGTCGTCCCGCCCTATTATGACAGCCTGATCGCCAAGCTGGTGGTCCATGGCGGGACCCGCAATGAATGCCTGATGCGCCTGCGCCGTGCCCTTGATGAATTCGTGATCGACGGCATCAACACCAGCCTGCCACTCCACCAGATGATTGTCGCCCAGCCCGATTTCCTGAACGGAAGTTACGACATCCACTGGCTGGAACATCTGATGAGCGGCGAGAAGCCCTGACCGCGGGGTTCTCGCGACCAGCGAAGACCGTGCCCGGCTGACGCCCTCCGGGCGATGCGCTCATTGCGCCGGCAGGGTCCTGGATTTCCCCGATCCTTTCGGGGATAGCGCGGATCTCGCTGCCCGCCTCGACACCGGCAGGATCCGTAGCAGGACCCTGCCGCCCGGGCTCAGGCCGCCCGGCTTCCTGAGCTCTCCAGAATCTGGCCCAGGCGAAGCTGCAGGTGGCGGATCTGAGCCGCGACCGCAACGGCGCTTTCGTCAAGCGACTGCGCCAGTTCCCGGGTCTGCGAGGCATCGGCCGACACCGCCGCGATGCGCTCGGAAACCTCACCGGTCCCATCGGCAGCACTGGACGCATGCTGGCTGATGCTTTCGGTCGCCGTGCCCTGCTCACCGACCGCAGCGGTGATCGTGCAGGCGATCGAATCGATGCGCGTGATGACGAGCTGGACATCCTGCAGATGAGCGATCACCGACCCGGTGGCCGACTGCACGGCACCGATCTGGCCGGAAATCGCCTCCGTCGCCCGGGCCGTCTGATTGGCGAGCTGTTTGACCTCACCAGCGACCACCGCAAAGCCCCGACCCGCCTCGCCGGCCCGTGCCGCTTCGATCGTCGCGTTCAACGCCAGCAGATTGGTCTGTGCGGCGATCTGCTGGATCAGCCGCGTCGCCTCGCCGATATCCTTCGCGGCGCCGGCGAGATTGGCGATCACGGCGCGGGTTTCCTCGCCTTGGGTCACCGCACGTCGGACATTTTCCGCGACATCATCCATCTGACGACGGATCTCACGCGAGGCACCGGCCAACTGCCCGGTGGCTGCCGCCACGGTCTGCACGCTGCGCGTCGCATCGCGCGCCGCGCCGGCGACGCCTTCCGATTGCTCACCGGTCCGGCCCGCGGCCGCCAGCATCCGTTCGGCCAACTCGCCGATGCTGGTGGCCTGCGCGACGACGCCGGCCACGGTCGACTGGGCCTCGGCTTCGACCGCGCTGGCAAGATCGCGCAACCGGGCTTCGAACTCTTCCTTGCGCCGTCTCTCGTTGATTTCCTCTTCGGCCTTCAACCGCTCCATTTCCTCGGCATTGGTCCGAAACACCTCGATCGCGCGGGCCATCGCGCCGATTTCGTCGCGGCGTTGCGCCCCGGGAACCGCGGTCAGGCGGTCACCGGAGGCCAGCCGTCCCATGGCCTGCTCGATTGCCTTCAACGGCCTGGTGATGCTGCGCACCAGCACCAGGCTCAACAACAGGAACACGACGACAACGGTCAGTCCGGCCAGCAAACCGGTTCGCATGCTCTCAGCCCGCACCCGTTCCTGGTCGGTCCGGGCCTGTTCCATGGCGGCCCGGGCGTAATCGAACAGGTCGGCGAAGCGGGGCGGCAGGTCCTTGAACAGATCGGCAAAGGTCTGGGTGTCAACCCGCAGCTGTTTGCTGACCTCGGCGAATTTGCCCATGCTGGCGCGATAGGCCCGGCCCAGCTCACCCAGACGCTGCGCGGTCTGCGGATCGACATCCTGGGCCAAGCCGAAGTCGAATTCGTTGTAGGCCTTGCGGTGGTTCTTCAGGAACTGGTCGTCGCCGTAGAAAATATAGTCTTTCTCGTTGACCCGCATGGTCAGCATGCTCACCAGCTCCAGGCTGACCTGCTTGGGTGGCCATTTTTTCAGCTCGTCCTCGACGGCCTTTGAGGCCTTGCGCAGTTCGCCGCGAATCCCCTGGTCGTCGGTCATGCCCAGTGTTTCGGCCTGGTCGGCCATTTTTTCGAAACCGGCGATCGCCTGGTTGACCGAAGCGCCAAGCGCGTCGACCCGGTCGCCGATTGCGGCGGCGGCCGGATGGCTGCGCATGTCCTGGATCGTCGTGCCGAGATCGGCGATGGTGGTGCGAAATGCCGTGGCCGCCGACGGATCGCGCTTCTCAACGAACAGATTCGCCTCGAGCTGCAACTCACCAAACTGGCGCTGCATCGTCGCCGTCACCTGCAACAGGTCACCAAATCGTGCCAACTGTCGCGTTGCCGCATCGACCTTGCGCTCGCTTTGCAGGATGAGCCCGACGATCACGGCGAGTGCGGCCAGGGATACGACCACCAGCAGGCCGATTCGCACGGCGATCGACAAATTGGACAGGATATTGACACGCCCGATCCCGCGCCGCCGGCCGGCTGCGCGTCGTGACATGTCGGGGGTCGCCAGACCGGGGGCCGGGCTCAGATATGCAGTCGCCATTTCCGATCCTCGTCTCGGCACGGCCGGGACGCGGCCTATGCGACCTGTCGATCAATAACCAGAAGGCCGCCCCAGCAATGCGCACTAGTTAGCGCAAACCGTCAACCAGGGAAATAGTCATTAATATGTCACCATATGACACATCGGTGACGTACCGGCGTGATATACTATTCGTACCGTGACCTTCAAAGAATATCATACAGCCAGGTCGCGACATTATTGCCATTTCTTTCGCCAGCGGGAATAGCAAAAGGGGACGTTGCCACCAGATTTGATACCAACAATTACCAGGGGGCGGGTGTCGTCGCGACAATGTCATGCAGCCGGATTGACCCTTGTATGCAGATTCGCCGCGATGATCATCGCGCGCAATCTCTGTTCAACCGCTGGCGCCTCGGTGATTATAGTCATGGCAGGTCCCCGGTGTCGGCTGCGCGGCTGCCGGACCCGGGCCGAAGGAACCGATCACGCCGATGAATTTGCTGACACCCGAACTGCTGCTGCGCGCTTACGCCGTCGGCATCTTTCCCATGGCAGAGAGCGCCGAATCGGAGGAGCTTTACTGGTTCGATCCGGAACGGCGCGGGATCCTGCCCCTGGATCAATTTCACCTGCCCCGGCGCCTCTACCGCACGGTGCGGGCGCGGCGCTTTGACGTGCGCGTCAACACTGAATTCGACCGGGTTCTCGAGGGCTGCGGCGAGGCGACCCCGACGCGGCCTCAGACCTGGATCAACCGTGAAATCATTGCGCTGTACAGTGCCCTGCACCGGCAGGGCTATGCCCACAGCGTCGAGTGCTGGCTGAACGGCGCGTTGGTCGGCGGGCTTTACGGCGTTTCGCTGGGGGGCGCCTTTTTCGGCGAAAGCATGTTCAGCCGCGTCACCGATGCCAGCAAGGTTGCGCTGGTTCATCTCGTCGCCCGGTTACGCCATAACGGCTTCACCCTGCTCGACACCCAGTTTCCGACCAAACATCTGGCGCAATTCGGCACGATCGAGATCGCCCGTGCGGCCTATCGTTCCCGCCTGGCCCGGGCCCTGGCCGTTTCCGCCCGCTTTCAGGAGGGCGATGAGGATGAAGTGTTGCGCTCGCTGGAACAGTCGACCAGCCAGACATCGTAGACCGGGTGCTCGAGGGCCGACAAAGCCGGGCTCGCAGCGAACATCCAACCGCTGAACAAGGACGCCGCGGGTTCGCCCGGTTTGGTCTCGCTGATTTCCAGGAACGCCACCGTATCCGGTGGCTCGATCGGCGGCGCGACCTTGCAGGCCCGCACCGTGATGTCAAGGCTGCCGAAATGGACCGTGCCCCCAACCGGCACCGTCATTTTCATGACCCGTGCCGTGACCTTGTCGAGGCCCTGAAGCACGGCAAACGGGCGATCCTCAAGATCCGGGGCCGCCGCGGCCGCAACATTGCCGACCAGCGCCAGAGCCATCCCCAGCACCGCCTGTCCCCAACGGCCTGTCTTCATCGCCCTCGGCCTTTTTGCCATCGGCCTAATGCCCCAGCAGCCCGCCCGTCGGTGCGGGCGCCGGATTGGCCGCGGGTTTAGCGGCGGGTGCCGGACCCGCCGCCGATTTGGCGCCGTCATCGGGCGCCTCGCCGCCGGCGGCGGGCCGTTGCTGATAGCTGTAGATCGCCTGGCCCAGCAACTGCTCCAACCCCGGTGTCGACTGGGTATACTCAACCCGGCCCCCCGGGGGGATCACCTCGCTATCGCCACCTGGATCAAGCTCAAGAAACTTGCCCCCGAGCAGGCTTTCGCTCGCAATCACCGCCACGGTGTCGCGCGGCAGCTTGATCGCCGGATCCACACTGAAATGCACCACGGCCAGGAAGCTTTTGGGGTCCAGGGTTTTGCTGACCACCGTCCCGATCTTGACTCCGCTGACACGGACATCGCCACCAGCCTGCAATCCGGCAACACTGGAAAATTGGGCGTTCAGGTCGTAGCCCTGGACCGAGCGCAAATCGGCGCTGGTATAGGCAAACACCAGAAAAAACGCGGCAACGGCCAGAACCACGCCGCCCAGAACGGTTTCAATGACGTTCCTGCGCATCGGCTGCCTCTCAGAACGAACGGCCGAATCGCCGCGAAGAAAAACAAAGGAAAACACCGCAGGCGTTGTCGCGGCGCAGCCATTGCCGGCTGCGCACCACGATCATCGCATGCCGCCGACCCGCGTCCCGGGTGCCGGCTCGATCGCTCAATTCGGTGTCCAGGGTTCGTAGTCCCCGCTCGCCGCCGCGCGGTGGCCACCCTCAAAGGTGTGGCCCGGCGGCCGGTAGGCTTCCAGGGTTCCGCTCTGATTCGGAACATAGGGCTGCTGCCACGGTTTGTGGAAGGGCCCGTCCCCCTCCTTCATCGGCGCCGCCGACGAATGGTGGAGCCAGCCATGCCATTCCGGCGGCACCTTGCTGGCATCCGACGCGCCGTTATAGAGCACCCACCGGCGGTCCCGGCGGCCGGCGCTGTGACGCCGATCCCGGAAATATCGATTGCCGAAACGATCGGTTCCGACCGGCACGCCAAACCGCCAGGTGAAAACCCGGATCTGCAGGTTCGACAGAAAATCGATCACACTCTCACGTTCAGGCATGGTCACTCTTTGGCGGGGCACACGCCCCCGGCTGGGATGACACAACAGGAAAGCGGGGCCAACCTGCGGTTCACCCCCACCCTTGCCCGGACTATGGCATCTGGCGCATCATCCGTCCAGGCCGCAGCGTCATCCGGCGGGCCGCAGGGCACGGCCTGGGTGACGCCGCCGATTTTGGCGGCAATATCCTGCGTCCCGCTGGCCGCATGCTGCACGTTGCTGGCGATTTCAGCGATCGCCCCGGAATTCCGAATGATCCCGGGCATCGGCTCCGCCCGTGGCATCGGAACAACACGCTGTTACCCGATCTAGTGGGTCGATCCGTCACACCACCAAAATATGGTTGCCTCGCCGCAAATCTGTGGCACACTGGCTTCCGTCATTCCGTTCATCCCACCTCCAGACGTCAGCTTTTTCAGCGCCTTGGGCGCGTCAGGCGCGGCGGTGGTGTGACGTTGCCAAAGAGAACAGAGGTCGACCATGCGTATCGAGAGACGCCTTACCACCGCGGGCCAGGATGCCTATGCCGGGATCGAATTTCGGGTCACCTCCAGCGAAATCCGCAATCCCGACGGTTCGGTCGTCTTTCAGGCCCAGGATCTGGCGGTTCCGACCGCCTGGAGCCAGGTCGCCTGCGATATTCTGGCACAGAAATATCTGCGCAAGGCGGGCGTCCCGGCGGCCCTGAAGCCGGTCGAGGAAAACACGGTCCCGTCCTGGCTGTGGCGGCGCCAGGCCGACGATGCGGCGCTGAAAAAGCTGCCCAAGGAAAAGCGCTGGTGCGGCGAAACCGACGCCCGCGCGGTGTTCGATCGCATGGCCGGCACCTGGACCTATTGGGGCTGGAATGGTGGTTATTTCGACACCGAAGCCGACGCCAGGGCGTTTTACGACGAAATGCGCGCGATGCTGTGCCGCCAGATGGCGGCCCCCAACAGCCCGCAATGGTTCAATACCGGCCTGCACTGGGCCTATGGCATCGATGGCCCGGCCCAGGGGCATTTCTATGTCGACCCGCAAAGCGGTGAAGTGACCGCTTCAGCCTCGGCCTACGAGCATCCGCAACCGCACGCCTGCTTCATCCAGTCGGTCTCCGACGATCTGGTCAACGAGGGCGGGATCATGGACCTGTGGGTCCGCGAGGCCCGGCTGTTCAAATATGGCTCGGGCACCGGCTCGAATTTCTCCAAATTGCGCGGCGACGGCGAGCGGCTTTCCGGTGGCGGGCGGTCGTCGGGCCTGATGAGCTTTCTCAAGATCGGTGACCGCGCCGCCGGCGCGATCAAGTCGGGCGGAACCACGCGGCGCGCCGCCAAGATGGTCACCGTCGACCTCGATCATCCGGATATCGAAGCCTTCATCGACTGGAAGGTCATCGAGGAGCAGAAGGTCGCCGCCCTGGTCGCCGGGTCGAAACTGGCCCACAAATTCCTCAATGAGGTCATGCAGGCGTGCCGCAGCATGGAGGGCCCCGACCGGCTCGACCCCAAGCAGAACAAGGCGCTGAAAAAGGCGATCATCGCCGCCCGCAAGGTGATGATCCCCGAGAATTACATTCAGCGGGTGATGCAGTTCGCGGGCCAGGGTTTCAGCCACATCGAATTCCGCACCTATGACACCGATTGGGACAGCGAAGCCTATCTGACGGTCTCGGGCCAGAATTCCAACAATTCGGTGCGCATCGCCAACAACTTCATTGAGGCGGTGCTGGAAGACGGGGAGTGGCAGCTGATCCGCCGCACCGACGGCAAGATCGCCAAAACCCTGCCGGCGCGCGAGCTCTGGGACAAGATCGGCCATGCCGCCTGGGCCTGTGCCGACCCGGGGGTCCAGTTCGACACCACGATCAACGAATGGCACACCTGCCCGGAATCGGGGCGGATCAACGCCTCCAATCCGTGCTCGGAATACATGTTCCTGGATGACACGGCGTGCAATCTGGCCTCGCTGAACCTGATCCAGTTCCGCCACGCCGACGGCCGGTTCGACACCGACAGCTTTGAACATGCCTGCCGCCTCTGGACCATCGCCCTGGAAATCTCGGTGTTGATGGCCCAGTTCCCGAGCCGCGAGATCGCCGACCGTTCCTATCGCTTCCGCACCCTGGGCCTGGGCTACGCCAATCTGGGCGGTTTGCTGATGGCCGCGGGCCATTCCTATGACAGCCCGGAAGGTCGGGCGATCGGCGGCGCGATTTCCGCGATCATGACCGGCGCCGCCTATGCGACCTCGGCCGAAATGGCGCAGGAGTTGGGGCCGTTCGCCGGCTTTGCCGCCAACCGCGACGCCATGCTGCGGGTGATCCGCAACCACCGCCGCGCCGCCCACGGCGAGGCCGTGGGCTATGAGGCGCTGTCCGTGGCGCCGGTGGCGCTGGCGATTGCCGATTGCCCCGACCCCACCCTGACCGAGGCGGCCCGCCGCGTCTGGGACCAGGCGCTGGAGCGCGGTGAAAAGCACGGTTTCCGCAACGCCCAGACCACGGTGGTCGCGCCGACCGGGACGATCGGCCTGGTGATGGATTGCGACACGACCGGCATCGAGCCCGATTTCGCGCTGGTGAAATTCAAGAAGCTGGCCGGCGGCGGCTATTTCAAGATCATCAACCGGGTGGTCCCCGAGGCCCTGGCCCATCTCGGCTACAATGCCCAGCAGGCCCGGGCCATCGAACTCTATGCGGTCGGCCATGGCAGCCTGAAGGACAGCCCGGCGATCAACCATGAGATCCTGCGCGCCAAGGGCTTCGACGACACCGCCCTGGCGGTGATCGAGGGCGCCCTGGCCTCGGCCTTCGACATCAAGTTCGCCTTCAACAAATGGACCCTGGGCGAAGCCTTCTGCGTCGAGCAGTTGGGCATCAGCCAGGAACAGCTCGAAGACGTCAGCTTCGACATCCTGACCCATCTCGGCTTCACCAAGGGCGAGATCGAAGCCGCCAACACCTGGTGCTGCGGAGCGATGACGTTGGAAGGCGCACCGCACCTCAAGGACGAGCACCTGCCGGTGTTCGACTGCGCCAATCCCTGCGGCCGCATCGGCAAGCGCTGCCTGTCGACCGAGTCGCACATCTATATGATGGCGGCGGCGCAGCCCTTCATCTCGGGGGCGATCTCCAAGACCATCAACATGCCCAATTCGGCGACGGTCGACCAGTGCAAGGAGGCCTACCTGCTGAGCTGGCGCCTCGGGCTGAAGGCCAACGCGCTGTATCGCGACGGCTCCAAGCTGAGCCAGCCGCTGTCGGCCCAGGTCCTGGGCGATGATGAGGAGATGATCGACGATATCATCGAGGCGCCCAACGCCGCCCGGGCGCCGATGGCCGCCGAACGTATCGTCGAGAAGATCATCGAGCGCGTCGGCCAGGCCCGGCGCGACCGCCTGCCCGACCG
Organism: Azospirillaceae bacterium; assembly: GCA_031291675.1. Classification (GTDB taxonomy): domain Bacteria; phylum Pseudomonadota; class Alphaproteobacteria; order Azospirillales; family Azospirillaceae; genus JARLIO01. Next base: position 23,532 of record JARLIO010000023.1, on the reverse strand, counting down.
GCGCAAGGGCTATACCCAGAAGGCCGTGGTCGGTGGCCACAAGGTCTATCTGCGCACCGGCGAGTATGAGGAAGGCCGGCTGGGCGAGATCTTCATCGACATGCACAAGGAAGGTGCGGCGTTCCGCTCGTTGATGAACAATTTCGCGATCGCGATCTCGATCGGCCTGCAATATGGCGTGCCGCTGGAGGAGTTCGTCGAGGCCTTCACCTTCACGCGGTTTGAGCCGTCGGGCATGGTCCAGGGCAATGACGCGATCAAGATGGCGACCAGCGTCATCGACTACATCTTCCGCGAACTGGCGATCTCCTATCTGCGGCGCACCGACCTCGCCCATGCCACGCCGGACGATGTCAGCCCCGACAGCATGGGCAAGGGGCACAAGGAAGGCGACCTGCCACCGATGGCGACCCAGGTCACCAAGGAAACGATGGAGGCGGTCAAGCGCGTCACCAGCACCGGCTATGTCCGCTCCAACCTGCGGGTGCTGCAAGGCGGGGCCAACCGCTTCGCCCCGGCCGCGAGTGCCGTGGCGCTGGCCACCGGAACCGATGCGGCGCGCGCCTATGGCGGGGGCAGCGAGGCGGCGATCGCCTCGGCCGCGATGGTCGGCGCCAGCTACACCGGCATGCATGATCATCGCATGGACGCCATCCGCGAAGCGCGCGCCAAGGGCTACGAAGGCGACGCGTGCAGCGAATGCGGCAACATGACCATGGTCCGCAACGGGACTTGCCTGAAATGCGAGACCTGCGGGAGCACGACGGGCTGCTCGTAATCGGACGGGTGTCCCTGTGATTGAGAAATACGGCGATGTTTAGCCGAATTTCAGCATAGTTTGCCCGCAAACGAAGCAACAGTCCGCTGCGCTCCAAGGTGCGGTGGACTGTTGGGAAATTTCCGGGGGGGGGGGGAATCACTCTATCAAGAAGGATAGTTTACGATGACCAAGGAACGTTTATTCGTGGAGCGACGACCGCAACAAGGCGATTACGCCGTCAGGAAGCCAAACTCTCAAAGGGCGAGCGACGTCCTTCCGACGCAGACAGAGGCTATCAGTCGGGCAAGAGTGTTGAATCCTGGCGCCCAGCCGTTGGTCGAGCGGGTGCGACATACCAAAGGTGGCAGCCCTGACAAATGGCGCAAACCTTAATAAGATGGGCGCCATAGTTTCACCTCCAACCGCAGTAATTTCGGTGCCGCTCTTGTGGAGCGCACTGAGGTTTAGCCAAAACGAAGGTCGGTGTGTCCGCAAACGAACGGACACTCCGCCACGCCCTCCTTGGTACGGCAGACTGGACTTCTTTAAGGGCCGGAGTCCTTGATTCTATTTGAAGGTGCCGCTTCGATGACCAACGGCGAGCAATAAGCCGTCGCATCTCTTCTATGTGCATCAGATTTGGTGACTGACTCGGCGAGGGTTGGCTCTGGGAACTGGCGATTGCGGTGATCGTTTTGTTCGCGGCGTTCCGCCGATAGGCGACGGGAGCAATCGAATGAACAATGGAAAAGGTGGCAACGGAACCGGCCCCGCATCATGGATCGAGGACGGAGAGAAGTACGCTTTCATCGGACTGTCGGCCACGACCGACAGTATCGCATCCTGTCAGGTATCGCCGAATCTTTGGGCTGTGTCCGGCGTGGGATTCAAGATACCGAAATATTGGCAACAATGGCTCGGTAGTATTCGTTCTGGCGAGGTCGAGGAATGCAATCTATTCCTTCTGGCCAAGAAACCAACCGACAAGCCGGAACTGCTGGATGACGAGAACAACGAACTAAAGAACGCAGTCTATCAGTTCTACGTGGGTCTGCTTCTCGCCAGCACGTTCGCTCCTGCGCACAAGCCGATCATGCTGACGGGGGCACGTCGGGACGGCGAGACTGACATCCGCCAACAGCAAGACATGGAATCCCCGGTCCCGTGCCAGTTCCGACCACACCCGCCGATTCTGGCTTCTGACATCCGCTTGGCAGCCAAGCTCGGGGACAACGTCTCCGCGTTAGCTAAGTCTCCGTTGGTCGGTGGCCACTGGCGGCTGTTCCGAACGCTAAGTCTTTATGTCGAGACCCGTACGGTCGGCGAGATCCTAGACCGCTTGCACCAATACTGCCGCTGCATCGACGGACTCATCCTGCCTGACACCGGGCGGACGGGAAGCCAGTTCAAGAGCCGGACGGAACTATTCGTCGGCCCGCGCCTCCATAGTCTGTTCGGCGATATGTACAAAATCCGGAGCGCGGTAGAACACCTGCATGAAAACAGATACCTTGAATCCTTCGACCGCAACATCCGCCTAGAGATCATGAGGAAGGAGGCGATCCTAGAGCACGTGGCACGGACAGCGATCACCAAGATCATCGGCGATGCCAAGCTATGGCCGCACTTCGCCAACACGACAGCACTAGCCGCATTTTGGAAACTGGATCCGACAGAACGACAGCGGATTTGGGGCGACCCGATCGACCCGATGGTCGCCATCGCCGAACTTGGCCCGCAATTCATCGACGACGGGCATCTGGGTGCCCCATGACGACGTTAAATCTTGCGGTGCGTTAAGGACAGGTGACGGGACATCCGTGAAACAGGACTGGGGCTCAATGAACCAAGGCCATCTTGAGCTGGTCCCGAAAAACTGGACGACGAGCTTGGCTCTGGTTCTGATCTCGCCCACGACAGGACGGACCACGGATCATGAGCAAAACCCGTCGCAATCACAGACTGGCATTCAAGGGCAAGGTGGCGCTTGAGGTATCGAAGGGCGAAATGACGATGGCGGAGATCGCCGCCAAACATGGCGCCGACCCGACGCGGGTCAACGGGTGGAAACGGTTGCAGGTCGAGGGCGCTTGCGGCGTACTCAGCAAGGGTGGCGGGCGGGCGGAAAAGCAGAATTACGGTGACAGTTTACGTTTTTCTCTGGTATGTCAGCACCAATTCCAGAAAAACCCGAACGTCAGCAGACTAAGTCAACCGTGTTGAATAGACTGTCACCGTAATCCCGCAATACTGCAAGGGAGACGTTTCATACTGTATTGATAAGATACTCGTCCCCGATGAAGTCGAGGCCGAGTGAGTGAGGAATTTCGCTGCTGAACGGATGAGCCGATTTTGATTTGACGGACCAGAGGTCATTACATTTCCCTCAGCCTGACAAATGTCCGCTGTCTGTTGTCGTCACTATGGCCGTCGAGGCGTGAGCAATAAGTCGGCAAAAACGAGTCAGAATGTCGTGTAAAACACAACTTCAAAATGTGGCCCCTTCAGCGCCCGGCCTAAAACCGCAAGAATCCGCCCTGGCGGGCCTAAGCGCGGGCGGCCAGGGCGAATTGCTCTTCACCGCCGTGAACTATCGGGCGACCGGCCATGATAAAACTTGTACCTCGAATTGTCTTGGAATGCCCATTGTGGTAGGAGTGCGTGTCAAGACGGTCGTTTCTGGGAAGGAATGGCTGCTAGTCGAGACGAAACGTGGGAGCGCGGGTGGATGGCCCTTTTCTATAAGGGGGTGGGCGTGGGCACTCACCTTCATACTCGCGATCTGCGCATAACCGGCTTGGCCCCGCACAATCCAGGCGGATCCAGCACTGTACATGCCGTCGTGCAGCATATTGCGCGGGGAACAGTGACGTCTCCTTGCATATCATTGACAAAATCGTACGGGGTCGCGCTTGCGTACGCTAGAAACGCCAGCCGTAGCCGGCCCACCTCGGCCCGACCGGCTCACGTCTACGAAATCGAAATTGTCGATCCTCTTCCACCCGGCATGCTTGTGATCGACCCGGTCAACCAAATTGCGTCCAGCGTGTCCAACCCTCTGGCCTCCCCGTCATACCACCACGATGGCTCTCAGTCTTTCCTGGCTGGTGTCGTCGATCCGAAGGCCATGGCACACTACCTCCAAACTCCGATATCTTTTCCACCAGGACGAGGAGGCATACCGAGACCGGCAAATTTGAGCATCGAGCTTGAGGCAATGGTGTACGCCATGCGTGATGCCGAAATCCTTATCATTGGCAATCTGCCGAGGGGATGTGTTATAAACCGTTTCGACATTTTCTAACTGTCACGCATGCACACCCTGAACGCCAAGAGATAGATGTACCAAGTAGGTCTCGCCGGCAGCGTTTCCGACATGAATGGCATCTCGCTCCTCCGAGCGGAGTGGTGGGACCCGGAGTCGCGTTTTGTCCTGGTGCGTTACGCCGACCATGGCGAGGAGCAGGCCTTGGGGCTGAGGCTGGACTTGGACAAGCGGGTGTTCCTGGACCATGTTGAGGATGCTCTGGCGGACCAAATGATCCAAGAGTCAGTAAAGGCGGTTTGGGACGCGGTGGTAAAGAGATAGGCTTTTGCTGACCCCGCAAAGCTCACGATGGCTGGCGCTTTGAATCTGCATGGCGGAAGACGTTTGCGACAACGATCGGCCGCTCGCAATCCACCGGGTGTCGGCGGGTGGGTTGCGTGCCAATACTTGGTCTCGCGCAGCCATCACGTGAATCAAACGAGCCCGCAAAGCGGCTCACCTCTCCAGGTGAGCCATAAAACCGCAGAGACCCACCCCAGCGGGCCCGAGCATGGCCCCCGGGGCGGGTCATAGTGCATTTCGGCGTTTGAGGGACCGGTCAGCCGTCAGTCGACACGGTGAGCTGCTCCCAGGTGTCGATCTCTTCCGCCATGCGGGCGAGCTTGTCGCGCACCAGCTTCAGGGCGTCGCTGCCCATCAGGAGCTGCGGCGGCGGATTGCCGCTTTCGATCAGGGTCAACACCGCGCGGGCCAGCTTCGCGGGATCACCAGGCTGCCGGCCGCTCTTCTCCTGGCGCGCCTTGCGGATCGGTGCGAACAGCTCGTCATAGTCGGCGATGCTGCGCTCGCTCCGGACCATCGAGCGCCCGGCCCAGTCGGTGCGGAAAGAACCGGGACAAAGGGCCGTCACATGAACGCCGAACGGCGCCATCTCCGAACGCATGACCTCGGAAATGCCCTGAAGGGCGAACTTGCTGCCACAGTAATAGGCGATGCCGGGCATGGTGATCAGACCGCCCATCGAGGTGACATTGACGATGAAACCACGCCGTCGCCCCCGGAACTTCGGCAAGAAGGACTTGGCCACCGCGACGGCGCCGAAGACGTTGACCTCGAACTGGCGGCGCATTTCATCAAGCGGCGATTCCTCCAGGATGCCTTCGTGGCCGTAACCCGCGTTGTTGATCAGCACGTCGACCGGCCCGAATTCCGTCTCGGCAGTCTCCACCACGGCCGGAATAGAGTCCAAATCGGTGACATCAAGCGTGACCGCGTGGATGCGGCCGGACGCCGCCGCCTCAATGTCATCGCGGGCCGCGCGGCTACGCACCGTTGCGATGACCGTATGACCGGCTTCCGCCGCTGTGATCGCGATGGCGCGTCCGAAGCCGGAACTGGCGCCGGTGATGAAAAAAACTTTTCCGCTGCTCATCCGCTCTTCCTTCCGAAGGGGCTCGATTTTCCTCGATATGCCAGATAGCATCCGATGATCGTCGCTCACAGGCCGGATCCTGTCTCTTTGATGCCTGATCCTATGAATGACCGGGACGAACTGGTCCTGTTGGCCGGAACGATCGCGGGTCGCGAGGGCTATACCGCGACGTCGTTGCCGGGATTGCGGTTGTTGCGCTCAAGCACGGATCTCGACGACGTGCCGGTGCTTTACCGTCCCGGAGCGGTCTTCGTCCTGCAGGGCGCCAAGCGCGGCCATCTCGGCACCGAGAGCTTCGTCTATGACGCCCACCATTATCTGGCGGTGTCCGTCCCCGTGCCGTTCCGGATGGAATCACGGGCCAGCCCGGATGCGCCGCTGCTGGCCGTCTATATGGATTTCGATCTGAGCATCGCGGCCGAGCTCATCGAACTCATGCCGCCCCGACCGGGGCGAACGCACGACAACGCACGCAGCCTGGTATCCTCGCCCCTGGACCGTGGCGTGCGTGGCACGCTGCTACGGCTGGTCACCGCGCTTGCCGATCCGTTGGAAACCGCGGCTCTCGGCCCCCCGTTGGTCCGCGAACTGCACTACCGCGTCCTCACCGGCCCCCAGGGGGCGGAACTGATCGCGGCGCTCCGCCAGGCGGGAGGCGGCGGTGGGATCGGGCGCAGCCTCGCCTATATCAGACGCCATTATCGTCGTCAGATCAGCATCGGCATATTGGCCGCAGAAGCGGGAATGAGCGTACCGACGTTTCACAGCCGGTTCCGGGAGCGGATCGGCACGACGCCGCTCAACTATATCAAGTCGCTTCGCCTGCACGAGGCGCGCCTTCTCATGGCCAGAGACGCCTGCTCCGTTGCCACGGCCGCCGCCGCCGTCGGCTATGTCAGCACATCCCAGTTCAGCCGGGAATTCAAACGGCATTTCGGGCGAGCGGCCTCGGAGGAGGTTCTCTGGATGCGCGCCCATCTCGGCGAACGGGCCCAGCCGGTCGAGCCCGAGGCTGAACCGCAGGCCTGAAGGCTCACATCATCCGCACCGCGTGCCGCCGCGGAGATCCCCTAAAATACTAGGTCGTTCCTTCGCGGCTCATGGCCCCGGATCAATGAATTAAAATCCGCCATCAACAAGTATTACAGATCTTTCGATCAATCACTTTCCAATTTCGATGGAAACCAGTTGTTCATCTTCAAACTTCAATTCGCGCGACAGATTTCCGTTTCGCGGTGAATAATACCATCGATCGGTTCGAATCACTTTTATTTTGCCGACCCGTGATGCTGATCCATCAGAATTGACAATATACTGGTCGTTTGAGAGTTCGACATCGCTGTGATGCTGGGAGTCCGGCGCACCACACAAGCCCTGGACACGCTGCATATTGTCACCCACATTAACCAAATGCCCGCCGCAGTAAATCGAGCTCTCGGCCCAGGCCGTCGTCGATGTCGCCGCGGCGATTCCGAGAAACAGAAACAAAACGACTTTCCAAGTCATGGATAATTTCCTTCCGTGACATCTTTAATCAGGTCTGTAACGTTTTTAAATCCATAAAGGGGCGCTTTCCACCCATATGGCAGGCGACGATACTCCGCAAATCTATGTGACGATCGCGCCCGGAGCAATCCTCAATTTTATCACGGGACAACCGCAAGACGATTCGTCCCCGGCATCAGAACCTGCCGAAGAGATTACTGCGGCAACCCGCCATTGTCGGCAATAATCCCCAATTCGGCCAGCACGCGGCTCAAACCCTCGACTGTGAACGGCTTTCTCAGCAACCGCACGGGATGTCCCGGGATGTCGTCAACCTCGGGTGGCAGTTGTGATTGTCCCGTCGTGACAATAACCACGAGATCGGGCAGGACCGACCGCGCCGTCGCCACCAGGTCGAGCCCGTTGCCATCGGGCAGGCCGAGATCGGCGATCATGACCGCGACCGGGTGACCGCGCTGCACCAACTGTATCGCCGCCGCCGCGGTGGGGGCCTCATCGACCGGGTGCCCCTTGGCGCGCAGATACGCCGCCGTCGCTATCCGGATCAGCGGCTCGTCCTCGACCAGCAGGATACTGCCGCGCACCGGCGCGACGCCATTGCCGCCCACCGACGCGGCGACAGGCCCTGGATTCGCACCGGCGGCTGCCGGGATGTGCGCCGCCACCGGGGGTGGCGCATCCGCCGACAGGACCGGCGGCAACGCCAGCCGATCGGCGATCGCGGCGGCCAGATCAACGGTCCGATAGGGCTTCGCCAACAGGATGGCGCCGTCCGGGAGCCGATCCCGGTGGACGATGGCATTCTCGGTGTCGCCCGAGGTAAAAATCACCGGCAGCGCCGGTCGCAGGCGATACGCCTCCTCGGCGAGGCGGGCACCGTCGATCGGACCGGAAAGAATGACATCGGTGAACAGCAAATCGATGTCAGCAGCCGAGGCCAGGATGTCACGGGCCACGACGCCGCTGGCGGCAACCTGCGGGCGATAACCGAGTTTGACCAACTGCGCCGCGACCCCGCCGCGGACACCCTCCTCGTCCTCGACCACCAGAATGGTCTCGCCGTGGCCCTGTCGCGGCATCGGCTGGCGGACCGGCGCGGCCGCTTCGGGTTCCTCGGTACGCGGCAGATAGATCTTGACCGTCGTCCCCTGGCCGACCTCGCTATCGATCTCGATATGACCGCCCGATTGCTTGACGAACCCCAACACCATCGACAGGCCCAGGCCGGTTCCCTCGGCCTTGGTGGTGAAAAACGGCTCGAACGCCTGGGCGACGACCGCCGGTGACATGCCAACACCGGTATCGCTGACCGCCAGCATCACATAGGGGCCCGCCGTCACCTCGTGACGCGCGGCGGCGTCGGCGGTATCGAGCGTAACATTGGCGACCTCGATCGTCAGCCGGCCCCCCTCGGGCATGGCATCCTTGGCATTCAGGGCCAGATTGAGCAGTGCGCTTTGCAGCAACCCGGGATCGGCCTTGGTTCGCCATAGCCCCTCAGGCTCGACCAGATCGATCGTGATCGCCTCGCCCAGGGTTCGGCGCAGCAGCGTCGTGATCTCCTGAACCACGCGATCGATCTGGATCACCGTGGGGGGCAACGGCTGGCGACGGGCAAAAGCCAGAAGTTGCGCGGTCAGGCGCGCGCCTTTCCCGGTCGCTATCAGCGCATTTTGCAGATACCCCGCCACGGCCGGGTCGCAGGCCGAATGCTCGATCGCAAGATCCAGATTGGTGATCACAGCCTGAAGGATATTGTTGAAATCATGCGCAATACCACCAGTCAGATGGCCGACGGCCTCCATCTTCTGCGCCTGCCCGGCTACCGCCTCCGCGGTTTGCAGCAGGCCCTCGTGGCGGCGCAGCATGGTAAACGCCACCACCATCCCCATGCCCGCCAGCACATCCGCAACGATCAGGAACGATATCGACAGAGCCTGACGGCGGTCGACCGTCGCGTCCCGCGTCACCAGCAATCGGTCCTGGGTCTCGACGATCTCGTCGATCGTGCCGGCAATGCCGTTGATCCGGGCGTCGATCTTCCCGACGATCCCGGCATCCTCGTCCAGGATCACAGCCCCGTTGCGGTGCCGCGTGATCGAGCCCTCCATCAGCTGGACCAACGCGGCGATCTGCCCGTCAAGCTGGTCGATCGTGGTTTCCTGCGCCGCGTTATCCGCAATCAAGGCCCGCAGCCGCCCGAGATGAGCGGCCGCGATCGCGGTATCATCGCGATAGGACGTCGCGAGCGGATCGCCATCCGTCATGACCAGACCGCGATACGCCGAGTCGGTCCTTTCGATGGCCAGCAATGTCAGGCGAGCCTCGTCGATCACCCGGTGACTGTCGCGAACCCAATCCCGGGCGTCCCGGTTCAGGCGGGACAGGTAAAAACCCAGGCCCGTCGAAACCAGGGCAAGGACCAGAACGAACGGCAGCAGCAGGCGGATACTTGTCCGAGTCAATGACCGCATCAATGTCAATCCCCTGCCATTTCCGACACCGGCCCATCGCCGCCATGACGCCACGTTGCATGACGCCAGAGATGCCGCAAGAGGCCAGGACCACCAAACCCGGCATCGCCCGCGTCTGCAAGAGAGCGCCGGCCGGGATCACGAGACAACGCCAAAATCACGATCGCGAATTCCTGGTATCGAACTTCTGGACTCCCCGGGAGATCTCGCTCTATCATAACGCTGGTAGAAATAGCGAAGGTTGCCGCGCCGTGTCGATCCTTGCGGATCGCGCCGTCAGCCGCTGGAATGGGTCCGGCATCGCTCTGAAGACATTGAGGCATGAGTAGCACGTCATTGACCGAGTACCGGCGCCGCCCCGGCGCGTCGGGTTTTTCAAAGTCCTTTCCGTTCGCACCGTCCCTGTTGATCGGTGGTTCGGGGAAATCAAAAGGTCCAGGACGGGTTCTCTGGATCATGGGCGCGGTGATGGCCGCGATGGTCGTCGTATCGGCCTTCGTCCCTGTGCAAACCCACCCGACCGGCACATCGTCGGCGGTGGCGTCCCGGGCCGTGTCGGCAGCGTCGCTGAATCAACCGATCCGGTGATCCTGCGCCGATGGACCGGTGCCGCAAATCCGGCCTGTATCGTGACCGCGACGGCGTGGCTGCCGCGGGCGAGCCTTGGTTTCGCCGACCGGCGGTCCATCCTGTCGGGTTCCCTTAAAGTGCGGTCTCGCCAAGCAGCGTGACACCGGCTAAACCACCCCGACACGCAACGGGGCCGGTGTGGTCATGAAGTTCATCCATTGTGCCGACATCCACCTCGACAGCCCTCTGGTCGGTCTGTCGGCACAGGATGGCGCCCCTGTCGATTTGCTGCGCGGCGCGACCCGGCGCGCCTTCGAATCACTAATCGCCCTGGCCGAGACCGAGGCCGTCGATTTCGTCGTCATTGCCGGCGACCTGTATGACGGTGATTGGCGCGATTTCACCACCGGGCTGTTCTTCGTCCAGCAGATGGCGCGGCTCAAGCGCGCCGCAATTCCGGTATTTGTGGTTTGGGGCAATCATGATGCGGAAAACCGCATCACCCGCCGTCTGCCCCTGCCCGACAATGTGACCGTGTTCGACCCGGCGCGCGCCGGAACCGCGACGTTGCCGATGCTGCAGGTCGCACTTCACGGCCAGAGCTTCGGCCAGCGCGACGTGACCACCAACCTTGCCGCCGCCTATCCGCCGCCGCGGCGCGGCTGGTTCAATATCGGGGTGCTGCACACCGGGCTCGACGGCCGCGAAGGCCACGCAAACTACGCCCCTTGTGACCTGGCGGAGCTGGTCGGGCATGGCTACGACTACTGGGCGCTGGGCCATATTCACCGGCGCGAAGTGCTGCACGAATTTCCCCATATTGTGTTTCCCGGCAACATTCAGGGCCGCCACATCCGCGAAACCGGGGTCAAGGGTTGTTCGCTGGTCATGGTCGAGGACGGCAAGGTGGTGGCGGTCGAGCATCGCGCCACCGATGTTCTGCGCTGGGCCGCGATCGATCTGGATATCAGCGGCTGCGACACCCTGGACGCCGTGCTGCGTCGGCTCCGGCCGGTCCTGACAAGCGCGCTGGATCAAAACGAGGGCCGGCCGCTCGCGGCACGACTGACACTGCGCGGCCCAAGCCGGGCCCAGGCGGCCGTGCTCAACGCCCGTGACGGCTTCCTCGCCGCGGTCCAGGCCACCGCGCTCGATTGCGCCGGTGACCAGCTCTGGATCGAAAAGGTCGAACGGATCGCCGCCCCCGGCAGCGACACCGCCGACCTGGCGGCGCGCCCCGACGGATTGGGCGCCCTGGTCCGGGCCATGGCCGAGATCGGCGCCGATCCCGGGTTTCGCGCCGACCTGGCCGCCGAGCTCGCCGAAATCAGCAGCCGCCTGCCGCGTGACAGCCACGCCGCCACCCCGGATGACGGCAACGCCGGCGATGCCGACGCGATCGACGCCGTCATCGCCGAAGCCATGGCCATGGTCATGGGACGCCTGATGGATCACGAGCCGACGCCATGAGACTTCGCCGCCTGGGCCTCGGCCGCTGGGGCCGCTTCACCGACGCCGTGCTCGATTTTGACACCGAGCGCGATGGCGGGGTTGATTTTCACATTCTCTATGGCCGCAACGAGGCCGGCAAAACCACGGTGCTCCAGGCCGTGTCGGACCTGCTGTTTGGCATCGAAACCCGATCGCGCTACAATTTCCTGCATGACTATGCCGAACTACGGCTGAGCGCCGCGATCGAGACGAGCGATGGGCGGCGGCTGGAGTTCGTGCGCCGCAAAGGCACCCGGCGGACCCTGTTGGCTGCCGATGGCAGCGAATTGCCCGACACCGCGCTGGCCCCGTTCCTGGGCTCGGTCGATCGCGATCTTTTCACCACCCTGTTCGGTCTGGATCACGCCCGGCTGCGCGAGGGCGGGGCACGGATCCTTGAGGCCCAGGGACAGATTGGCCGCACCCTGTTCGAGGCCGGGTCGGGTGTCGCCGGCCTCGGCGCCGTGATCCAGGACTTCGACGAGGCGGCTGCCGCGCGGTTCACCCCACGCCGCGTCGCCTCGAAACCGTTTTATCAGGCCCTCGACCGCCTGACCCAGGCCCGTAAACGCGAACGCGAGGGCATGATCACCGCCGAGGGCTGGAGGACGGCCGTCGACAATGTCCGGCGCGTCGAGCAGGAATTGGCGGGGCTCCGCGACAGCCTTGCCGCGCTGGAAGCCACCCGGACCCGGGCCGAACGCATCCGCCGGGTCTTGCCGCTGCTGTCGCAGCGCGCCGGCCTGGAACAACAGCGGGCGCCCCTGGCCGCGCTGCCGGAACTGCCGGAAACAGTGGCCCGCGAACGCACCGACGCCCTGCAACAGCGCGATCGCGCGCAGCAGCGCCATGCGGCACACGAGCGGGCTCTGGCGCAGCTCGACCTGGACCTCGCGGCGCTCGCGGCAGCGGCCCCGGTCCTGATCGGCCCCCTGGCCGATGCGATCAGGATCACCGACGAGCTGTACCAGCAGCGCCGCGGCATCATGGATCAGATCGCCGATATCCCCAAGCGGGATACCGAATTGCACCAGGTCCGGACCCAGATCGACGGATTGCTCCAACAGATTGGCGTCGCAATCCCGAGCGAACAAGTCGGCAACCTCATCCCCCGGCGCGATGTCAGCGCGGAAATCCGCGCCCTGATCGGCGAACAGACGGGCCTCCAGGCCCGGCTTGACGCCGCCACCGAACGCGACGCCCAGATCCACGCCGATCGGGAACGGATCGCGCGGCACCGCGCTGCCCCGGCGGTGTCGCCGGACCCCGCGCTGCTGGCCTCCACCGTCGCCGGGATCAAAGCCAAGGGGGCGCTGGAAGACCAGCAGGCCGAGGCGGCAACCCGCGCCGCTCAGGCCGGGCGCCGCGTCGAGATCGGGCTGGCCGCGCTAACCTTGTGGTCGCACGGCGCCGAGGCCCTGGCCCGGGCACCGGTGCCCGACGAGGCGACGATCCAGCATTTCGAGGCCGAGCAGGCCGGGCTCAACGAATGGAGCCGCCGCATCAGCGACCGGATCGCGGCCCTGACCGATCAGCGCGACCGCAGTGCCGATGCCCTGGCCCGCCTGATCGGCGGCGGCGATATTCCGACCGCCGCCGCCGTTGCCGAGGCCCGGCGCCATCGCGACCGCGACTGGGCCGAGATCCGGCGCCGGCATATCGATGACCCCGTGACGGTCGGCGCACCCGCCAACCGCGGTGGCGGGTCCGAAAACCCGGCCCCCGCCGCCGACCTGAGGCCGTCCGCGCCCGCCCGGTCCCTGCCTGATGCTTACGAGGCCGCGGTGGTTCAGGCCGACACCCTGGCCGATCGCCGCGAGGCCGAAGCCCAGCGCATCGCCCGGTGGAGCGAATTGTCGGAGGCGCAGGCCGAAGCGGAACGCGGGCTCGCCGCGGCACAGACCGAGGCCGCCACCCTTGCCGCCGCCCGCCAGGTGCTGGATGCCGCGTGGCGGGCGGCATGGGCCGCAAGCGGCATCACCCCCGAGACACCCCGGGCCATGGTGGGCTGGCTCGCCCGCCGCGCCGCGGTGTTGCGCGATCATGATGCGGCGGTCGAGGCGGAGGCCGCGGTGCAGCGCCTCGCCGATGCCATCACTCGCGCCTGCGCCCTGATCACCGGGGCGTTGCTGGCGGTTGGCGTCGCGCCGTCCCCACCGCCGGGTGCGCTTCCAACCCCGTTCGCGACCCTGCTGGCACAGGCGGAGCGCTGCGCCCAGGAGTTGGCGGCCCGGATCATCGAGGGCCGGACGCTCGATGCCCGGGCAGCCGAGCTCGATGTCGCCGCCAATGCCGCAAAACGCCAGCTTGCCGCCAGCGAACAGGCGATCACGACCTGGCGACAGTCCTGGGCCCGGGCGATGGCCGCCCTGGGCGCGGCCCCGGACACCAGCCCGGCCGCCGCCGCGGCGCGCCTGGGCACGCTCGAGGAACTGGACCGCGCCCGGCTCAAGATCCCCGATCTCAGCCACCGGGTCGCCCGGATGCACGACAATGTCGCGGCATTTGGGACCGCCGTCGCCGACCTGGCCGGCCGCGTGGCTCCGGACCTCGCGACGCTGGAACCGGTCGAGGCGGTCGGACGCCTGTATACGCGCTGCCGCGAGGCCGAAGCCCTCGAACAGCAACGTCACGAGCTGACCCGGCGCCGCGAAATCGAACGGGCGGGGCGCGGCGACGCGGCCCGGGCGATGGCCGACGCCGATGCCATTCTCGCTCGCCTGCGCCACGCCGCCGGGGTCGATGACGACGACGCGCTGGCGTTACGCCTTGGCCAGCTGGCAACGCGCCGCGCGGTACAACGGAGCGTCGCTGCCGTGGAACAGCAATTACTGGCCGCGGGTGACGGACGTTCGCTGGCGGCGCTCGCAATCGAGGCCGAAGGCAGCGATTCCGACCATCTGAAGGCCGAGATCGAGCGGATCAACGCCGAACAGACCGCAATCAACCAGCGCAGCACCGATTTGGGCGGCGAGTTGCGGGCGCTGACGATCGAACTGCAGGCGATGGAACGGCGCCACGACGCCGCCACCGCGGCAGAGGATGCCCAGCAGGCCCTGGCGAGTCTGCACAGCATCGCCGCCGACTATGGCCGACTGCGCGGGGCCGCGCTGTTGCTGCGCCGTGCCGTCGATCGCTATCGCCAGGATCAGCAGGCGCCACTGCTCCGCCAGGCCGGCGCGCTGTTTCGTCGCCTGACCCTGGAGGCCTTCGCCCGGCTTGTGGTCGATTATGACGACCACGACCAGGCGGTCCTCAAGGCTGAGCGCAGCGACGGCAAACGGATCGACGTCCAGGCCCTGAGCGACGGTACCCGCGACCAGTTGTTTCTGGCACTACGGCTGGCGCTGGTCGGCACCGCAATGACCACGAGCGAGCCGGTGCCGTTCATCGGCGATGATCTCCTGATCAATTTCGACGATGAACGCAGCGCCGCGGCCCTCACCGTGTTGCGCGATCTGGCGCAGCGGACCCAGGTGCTGATGTTCACCCACCATCCCCACCTGTGCCTGCTGGCCGAGCGCGTCCTGGGACCGGGGCAGTTCACGCTCCACGGTCTTGACCGGGCCTGAAGCCTGCGGGCGTGCCCCGTGGCAACAGGCGTGTCGTGGCATACGGGCGTATTCGTCGATCCGTTTTATCCCGAAAATCACTCGAATTCGCGTAGTCCAGACGCCGAAATCGCGATTTCCAGCGGCATTGCGATCAACGCGCCGCCGATTTCAGCCCGGGAACGGGATGAAACGGACGATCTGTCCCCGTTCGACGGTGCTGGTCGCCTCGGCCAGGTCGATCAGGCCATCGGATTCAGCGAGGGACGACAGCATGTGCGACCCTTCGCTGCGGAACTTGATGACCGAAAACGTGCCCGCGGGATCACGGACCAGGCGACCACGCAGAAAATCGCGGCGACCAACCGGCTTGCTGTGATCGAACCCCGCCACGACCGGATAACCGGCCAACGGCGGGATTTCCGCCCCCAGCAGCGAGAGAATCAAGGGTCGCGCCACCAGCAGGAAGGTCACCAGCACCGCAACCGGATTTCCGGGCAATCCGATGAAGGGCACCGCACCAATCTGACCAACGGCCACCGGCTTGCCGGGCTTGATCGCCAGACGCCAGAAGTCCAGCGAGCCCAGCGCCGAGACCGCCGTCTTGACATGATCCTCCTCGCCCACCGACATGCCGCCGGTCGCGATGACCAGGTCGTGTCCCGCCATCGCCGTGGTCAGCGCGTCACGGATCACCTCGACCCGATCGGGCTGGATCCCCAGGTCGGTGATGTCGCAGTCGAGGCTGCGCAACAAGGCGCGCAGCATCGGTCGGTTGGAATCGAAGATACAGGTCGGCGCCAAGGGCTGGCCGATCTCGCGCAATTCGTCGCCGTTCGACAGAATGGCGACGCGCAGCCGCGGCCGCACCATCAGATGATCGCACCCCAATGCCGCCGCGACCCCGATATCGACAGTGCGCAGGCGCCGCCCGGCGGGCAGACAAATCTGGCCCACGGCGATGTCCTCACCGGCACGACGCCGATTGGCCCCCCGCTCGATATCGGCCGGCACCGTGATCCGCTCGCCATCGACGAGACACACCTCCTGCATCACGACCGTGTCGGCACCCACCGGCAACGCGGCGCCGGTGAAGATCCGCACCGCCTCGCCGGGAGCACAGATCCGTTCCGACGGCCGACCCGCGGCCGAGCGGCCGACCCGCGTCAGTACCGTCGGCTCCCCGGCCGACAAATCGGCCCAGCGCACCGCGTAGCCGTCCATCGCGGAATTGTCCTGCGGCGGCATGTTGAGGCCGGCCACCACCGGCTCGGCGAGAACCCGGCCCACCGCGGCGTCAAGCCGGACGGAGTCGGCCGGCCTGCGCAACGCCGGGAAACGGTGCGCCACTTTCGGGAGCAGGGCATCGACGGTCAACAGTCCGGCGAAAGCATCGCAAGGATCAAACGTGGCGGCCAAAGCGCCCCTCCCTTTTCGTTTCGATGGCGGCAGACGCCGTCAATCCAGACAGCCGCCCCCGCCCTGGCAATGGCAGTTCGGGGTGTGAAGCTCGCCACCGGCAACGGCCAGAACCGCCTCGATCGGCAAGCCGACCCGGTCGGCGAGCTCGCTCAAGGTGGCGTTGGCGAGCGCACGGTCGTGATGCAGCGCGAAAACCGGATGGAAGGACGCCAGACGCTCGACCGCTTCCGGATCATCCGACGCCAGATCGCCGAAGCGGGTGTCAAGGGTCGGAACACTGATCATGGTCGGCTCCCCAAAGCAATCGTTACACAGCGCCAACAGTACGGATGACGGGACCGCTTTGGCAACGTGTCCTTCCGGCCGATCCGTCACCGGCGCCGGCGCGGGCCGAAATGTTGACGCGGCGCCCCGCGAAACCCGGTCTGCGGCGGCGGTTCCCGGCGGCGGGCACCGCTGGCCAACAGGGCCGCAAGCCGCTGGCACACCTGATCGCGCCGCGCCTGGACCAGCCCCCGATCCGGGAGCAGCGCCGGAAACCGGCGCGCCGCCCAATAGTAGAGATCGCAACTGCGCGACAGCCCCTCCAGCGCCGCGGCATCGAGCCCGTCGAGTCGCGCCGGAATGACCCGGCCAATCGGCAAAGTCTGCTGGGTCTCCAGCGCATCGAGGATCGCCGTGAACAGGCGCATGTCAACCTCCTCATCCTGGTCGATCGGCGCCAGCAGCAGATCCAGCCGGACCGCCAGCGTCAAACGCCGTTCGTCGAGCCGCAGCGCCAGCCGCCGCAATGCCGACAGGTCGCTGACCCGATAGGGCGAACCGGCGGTACGGCCGCCGGCAAAGCAATCGACCAGAACCAGGCAGTCCGAGGTCCCGATCTGTTGCGCCAGCCGGGCCATCATGGCCCGGCTCGGTCGCACCGCAAGCGGCGCCGTCGGCCGCAACCGGTCATCGCTCTGTTCCAACAGACGGCGCAATGCCTGGGGCGTCCCCCGGGCGACAACACCGAATTCACCGGCATCGACCTTGCCAAAGCGCCCCGCCCGTCCGGCGATCTGCCGGACCTCGGTGGCCGACAGCGGCCGGACGGCCGTGCCGTCAAACTTCTCCAGCGCGGTGAACAACACCCGCCGACACGGCAGATTGAGCCCCATGCCGATCGCGTCGGTGGCGACGACAACATCAGCCTCGCCGGACACGAACCGGGCGGCCTCGCGGCGCCGCACCGTCGGCGCCAAGGCGCCATAGACCGTCGCGACCGACAGGCCCCGCGCCTGCAGGGCATCACGGGTGGCATGAATCTCGCGCCGCGAAAACGCGATCAGCGCGTCACCCGGGACAATCTCGGCCCAGTCAAGGCGCCGGTCCAACATTGTCAGCGGCGTCAGCCGTTCCAGAACGATGACCTCCAGCGGCTCGCCGAGATCGGCGGCAACCCGTTCGATCAACGGCCGGACCTCGGGCGCACCCAGGATCAGCACGGTCTGCGCCGGCACCCCCAGCAAGGCCGCGGTCCAGGCCCAGCCCCGCGCCGGATCGGCGAGCATCTGGACCTCGTCGATCACCGCAACCTCGACCGGCCGCTCCGGATCCATCATTTCGATCGTCGAGGCCACATGCCGCGCCCCGGCAACCGGGACCTCCTCCTCACCGGTCAGCAAGGTCGTCGGCGTGCCCTCGGCATTGAGGCGCTCGGCGACCTCGAGTGCCAGCAGGCGCAACGGCGCCAGGTAAACGCCGTCCCGTGCCGCCCGCAACGCCGCAATCGCGCGATGGGTTTTGCCGGAATTGGTCGGGCCGATGATCAGAACCAGGCGCCGCCCCAGGCCCCGGGCGATGGGAAACAACCGTTCGAAGCGGGCGAAATCGAAATGGCGGTCGACATAATCCCGGCCCCGGGCCTCCGCACGATCACGGCGCCATTGATCATAGTCCCGGTCCCACCGCGCCAGAATGTCATCGGCATCAAAATGACCGCGTGCCGCACGGGCCAGGCGTTCGCCGAACGCCGCGAAGGTCCAGTCATCATCCGGCCCGCCCCCGGCCGCCGCCGGCCCCTCAATGGCGGCGGCATAATCGCGCAGCCGCGCCGCGATCCGCGACAGGGCGGCATCGAGCGCCGTGGTCAGAACGGGATCCGCATCAAGACGCAGGGCCAGATCGTCATCGCCCAGGTCGGACAGTTCCAGCGCGTCGATCGGGCGGGTAACCTGAAGGCGCACCGGCATCGGCAAGCCGCGCCAGGGCAGATCTCCGGTCATCACCGCACGCACCCGGGTTCGATCCGGTCCGGCCACCAGCGCGGTGCGCCAGCCCTCCAGGACCCGTCGGCCCTGGGCCAGCAGGGCGTCGCGACGCTGAGCCCGGTCGATCTGGCCACAGATTTCCCGCAGGATCGCCGCCTGACGCAGTGCCGGCACCACGAGGTCGCGGCGGCCGCGCGGCAACGGCAGGCCCAGCGGCACCAGCCCATGATCCGCCGCGCGCTCAATGCCGCCGATCCCGGCGGCGGCCAGCGTCGTCACCTCGGGGTGGTCGCGAGCCAGATCATAGACGAGGTGGGGATCAACGGGCACGACGGCGTCGCGATCAAGCGTCATTACGGTGCTGTCCATCCTGGTCCGGGTGTCACGGTCCCGTGATTAGCGCTGCGGCCGGACCGGCGCAAGCGCAGTGGCAGACACCGGTCGCCATCGCCGCGCCGCCATGGCAGCCACGCCGTTCGGATCCGGTTCGAATCCCTGCAGGAACCACTGACGATTCGCTCCGCAATAGGTAAATGATGGCAGTTTCTTTAAGGAATCGAGCTCACCACCATGACATGATGTGCTTTTCGACCGATTCGCAATGCCGGTACCGGCAAATCGTTGTCGTAACAAGAAATGCGAGGGTTGGATGGCCGGACCACCGGGGAGGACAGAATGGTTTCCATCATCGTCTTTGCAACACAAAGCGGATCGCCCGCCAGGATCGGACGCGTGGCACCGCTGGCGCCGGGCTTGGCGCACCCGCTTCTGTCGAGAGGTTGACATGTCGATCCTCAAATCGCGCGGCATCAGGGGTCGGCTCAAGGTCTCCGTCCGGATCTATCTCGGCTTCGGGATCACGCTGGTGCTGCTGTTCGCGGTCGGTCTGATCGGCAGCTACGGTCTGGAGCAGAGCCGGCAGCGCTTCGACCAGTTCGCCCAATATGCCGACGCAGCGACCGTGGGCCTGGAGATCGGCGGCCATATCGCCGAGGTGCGGCGCGCCGCCCAGGCCTATTACAGCACCGGTGAGGAAGCCCAGAACGGCCTGGCCCGCAAGGCGATGTCCGATCTCGAACTCAAACTCGATACCGCGACCACGGCAATCCAGCTACCAAAGGACCTTCAGGCGGTCAAAGACATCGCGACGGGCTTCGCAGCCTTCGAAGAGCGCTTTGGAACCTTTATCGAGCAACAGGGCTCGCTGAACCTTCTGGTTTCGGACACCATCACCCCGACAGGATCCAATCTCGTCGCCAAGGCCAGGGCACTCGACGACAGCGCAGCTCAAGGGACCGACCCGGACCTGGAGCCACAAGCCGGGACCGTGCTGCAGAATGTCGTGATCGCCAATGCCGCCGTCTCCCAGTTCATCGCAAGCCATGATCCCGACGCCCTGACGCAAGCCAACACGGCCCTCGCCGCAATCCAGACGGCGCTCAACCGCATTGACAGCACGACACCGGCTCCCGCCGTGGCGACCCTGAGCGCCGCAATCCGGACGCTCAAGGACGAGGATGCCGCGGCCCTGGCCGACTACGCGACACAGCGCGCCAGTGCCGACACCCTGTTCAACGAGACGATGACGGGCCTGGGCAAAGAGATCGCGGAGAAGGCGGACGGGCTCAAGGAGGATGCCCTGATCGACATGGCCGCGTTACGCCGGGCGAGCGCCGCCCGGATCAAGGTCAGCCAGCGCTGGGGTCTTGCGCTCAGCGCCGGTGCCCTGGTCATCGGCATGGTTTTGGCCTGGTTGATCGCCCGCGGCCTGATCCGCCCGCTCGTAGCGATGACCGGCACCATGGGGCGATTGGCCCGCAATGACACAAGTGTCGAGGTGCCCGCGACCGGCAATCGTGATGAAATCGGCGACATGGCCCGCGCGGTTCTGGTGTTCAAGAACAATGCGATTGACATGGATCGGATGATCGCGCGGCAGGAGGCGCGCAAGCAGGAGGTCGAGGACGAGAAGAGGAGGCTGATGCAGGATCTGGCCGATCGCTTCGACCTCCAGGTTCATGGCGTCGTCCAGGCGGTGGCCGCGGCGGCGGTGCGGATGCATCAGGCGGCGGAAACCCTCAGCCACGGCGCCGACGCCGTCAATCGCGAGGCCACGGCTGTTGCCGCGACCGCCGAGCAGACGACATCCAATGTCGAGACGGTGGCGTCGGCCGCTGAACAGTTGAGCAGCTCGATCGGCGAAATCAGCCGACGGATGACCCAGGCATCCGAGGTCACTGAACAGGCGGTGCTCGAGGCGGAACAGACCAACGCCATCGTCAGCGGGCTGACCGCCGCGACACAGCGCATTAGTGAGGTTGTCGGCATGATCGATGGCGTGGCGGCACAAACCAATCTTCTGGCGCTCAACGCCACGATCGAGGCCGCGCGGGCCGGGGAGGCCGGCAAAGGCTTCAGTGTCGTCGCCAATGAGGTCAAGATCCTGGCGAACCAGACGGCGCATGCCACCGCCGAGATCACGCAGCAGATCCAGAGCGTCCAGAAAGCCAGCGCCAACGCCGTGACCGCGATCCACGGCATGGCCCAGACAATCGCGAAAATCAGCCAGATCTCGACCGCCATCACCGCGGCCGTCGAGGAACAGCGGGCGGTCACCTCGGAAATCGCCCGCAATGTCGATCAGGCGGCAAGCGGAACCCGCGACGTGTCACTCCGGATCACCGGGATCATGCAGGGGGCGGAACGCAGCGGCAGCGCCGCCAGTGATGTCCTGGGCGCCGCGACCGAGCTCTCCGGGCAATCCGCACGTCTGGATCGTGACGTGACGGCGTTCATCACCCGGATCCGGACCACCTGAGCAGGGGGGCGCGGATTCGACAATCGACGCGGGCCGGAAGCCACCCGACGGCTCCCGGCCCCCCAGAGCTGGTTGGAAAATGCGCTTGCGACGGCGGCGGCATCCCGCAACGGATCACGCCGCCGCTGCCCGATAGCGCGCAGGCATCGGCCAGGGCGAAGCGCAAAGAGCGGTTCGAGGCCTTCCTGCCAACGCTGGGGCGGCGACTGGCGACCGGGGATCGGTTCCTGAAAGAACTGTCCAGGGATGTGGCTCCGCAGAAAATGTCCGATCCCAACCGACCGAAAGACTGAAGGTTTCGGGTCGCGCTACGCGGGTATCGCTGCGCGTGCGGTCGCGGCCAACGCGATCTTCAACTGGTCGGCAGCCATGGGCACGCAGTAAACCGGCCTGCCCCGCTCGAAGCGCCATCCCTCGGAAAGCGGGCCGACATCCACCGCGTCAAAGCCGAACTCGTCATAAAGCCGAATTGTGACGGCCTTGTCCGCGAAATGATCTCCTGCGAGAGGAAGGGCGCGGCGATTGACGGAGCCAGCGGGCAGCCCGTCCTTTTCGAGATCGTTCATGGTGATGGCGTTGAAGGCTTTGACGATCCGGGATTGTGGCAGATGCCGGGCGAGCAGTTCGCTCGTCGTGGCTGCTCCGGCGTCGAGTTCGGGAATATTGCCGTCGCGATCCGGGTAGTAGTTGTCGGTGTCGATCACCACTTTGCCTACCAAAGGTTCAACTGGAACTGAGCGATACGCCGCAAGCGGTATGGCCACGACAACGATTTCGCCGAACGCGGCGGCCTCTTCAACAGTCCCCACGTCGCAGCCAATGCCGTAGCGCAGGCTGAACAGCGTTTGTGGTCCACGCGAATTGCTCAGCATGACCTGATAGCCGGAGCGAACGGCAAGCTTGCCGATGGCGCGGCCGACGAAGCCTGCCCCGATAATTCCGATCTTCATAGTGCTTCTCCGGGTTGGTGTTCCGACGGAGATTTAATTGAACGATGAAATCGGATAAATCTCCGTTATTGAATGATATTCCCTACCAATAGGAGGCAATCATGGATCGGCTGACCAGCATGGCGATCTTCGTCAGGGTCTCTGACCTGGGCTCGTTCGCCGCGGCGGCCGAGGCAACGGGCATGTCGCCGCAAATGGTAGCCAAACATGTCGTTTTCCTGGAAGATCGGCTCGGTACCGCGCTCCTTCACCGGACCACGCGGCGACAGAGCCTGACCGACGTCGGGCGTGCTTTCTACGACCGCTGCAAGCTGGTGCTGGCCGAAGCCGAGGCTGCCGAAACCCTCGCGCAGGACATGCGTTCGCAACCGAAGGGCACCCTGAGGGTCAATGCGCCCATGACCTTCGGCGCGTTCAGCTTGGCACCCTTCGTGACGCGGTATCTCGGTCGCTATCCTGACATGCGGATCGACCTGACGTTCAACGACCGTTTTGTTGATCCGCTTGAGGAGGGGTTTGAGGTGATGGTGCGGATCGGAGAGATCGACGACGCCTCACTCGTCGCGCATCCTCTGGCACCGTACCGGTTGATCGCCTGCGCGTCGCCCGACTATCTGGCCCGGCGTGGCGTGCCGAAAACGCCGTCCGACCTGGAACGTCACGATTGTCTCGCCTACGCCTATTGGTCGCCCACCATCCCTTGCCGCTGGCTGTTCACCCGCGACGGCAGGACCGAGGAAGTGCACGCCGACGGCCGCATCCGCAGCAACGATTGGAAGGCGCTGCTGCACGCGGCCCTTGAGGGCTTCGGTATCACTCTCGGACCGGAAAGCGTGCTCGGCGTGGAGATCGCAGCCGGTCGGCTCGTCCGCGTTCTACCGGATCATGAAGGTCCCGTTCGCCGTTCTTCCAGACTTGCTCAAAGCTGCTCATGAGCAACCTCGACGCTGAATTCCTGCTTCACCGAGGCTGGTTTCGCCTCGGTCTTGCGACCGAGGCCAGAGCCTTCCTCTCCACAGGCTGACACCGCAGAACTTGCGG
>JARLIO010000003.1 GCA_031291675.1 Azospirillaceae bacterium | reverse complement strand
GGTTCCGGGTCCGACTAACGAACGGGCTCGAACGCACCAAGAATGAACCGACCTCTGTGCCGACGACGCTCAGCCAAAATACACCAAACCCCCGCCCGTTTCATTCTTCGCGGGTCGGAAGCCCCGGTGGGGGACTAACGCGAATAGAGCCAAGCGGATTGGTATGACAAAAGAAAAGGGCCGCCAGGTCTTCACCGGGCGGCCCTTGCCATGATCAACAGAACGATACCGTCGGGCCGATCAGGCCCGAAGCGCCGCCGGCAGTGGCGTCGCCGCCGCCGTCCGCTGTGGCATCAGGTCCGATATTGCCAGCAGCGTGGCCGCGACGTTGGGCAGCGCCATCAGGCCGACCAGTGCGGTCCACAGATCCAACTCCAACGCACCGTTGCGGT
The DNA here is from genome assembly GCA_031291675.1 of Azospirillaceae bacterium. Taxonomy (GTDB): domain Bacteria; phylum Pseudomonadota; class Alphaproteobacteria; order Azospirillales; family Azospirillaceae; genus JARLIO01. The sequence continues at coordinate 40,330 of JARLIO010000003.1, read as the reverse complement.
TGATCAGGGTTGCGGCCAGCGCCGCGGCCAGCAGCGCCGCGGCCAGCAGCGCCTCCGGCCAGGCACAGAAACGCGAGGCGGTCTTGCGCTTGCCTTTGGCCGTGACCTTGAAGGGTTCGTGCTTGGTCATCAGGCCCTTCAGGATCGCCCGGCCGACGGTGGTGCTGAGGCTCATGCCGATCAGCGACGTGCCGAGCGTGTCGATCCAGTTGTGGCCCGAGGCCCATCGGGTCAGCGCCATGCTGGCCAGCGCCCGCACAATCAGTGCCGACAGGGCCAGACTGGTCAACTGGACCGGCGGAAGATGCAGATGGGTGACGCAGGCCGCCGTCGTCCAGGCAATCGCCAAGGCCGACCCGATCAGGCCGAGCGCATCCGCCCACCACCGGGCCCAGCCCGAGGCAAAGCGCAGCTTCTGGGCCACGGTCAGGCCAGGAACATTGGGCAACAGGTGACGCCAATGGGCCTTCATGATCTGAACCGAGCCATAGGCCCAACGGTCGCGCTGTTGGCGGAAGTCACGGAAACTGTCGGGCGTAATGCCGGCGCCCAGGCGCTCTTTGGTGTAGTGAATGGTCCAGCCTTGCTCCAGCAGCTTGAGGCCGAGTTCGGTGTCTTCGACGATGCACCACTCGCTCCAGCCCCCGACTTGTTCCAGGGCGGTCCGCCGCACCATGATCATGGTGCCGTGGCAGATCAGCGCGTCGTCTTCGTTGCGTTCGATCATGCCGCTATCAAAAAAGGCCCGATATTCCGCGGCCATCAGGCGCTTCAGCCAGTTGTCGGCACCGTCGCGGTGCTCCTGCGGGGCCTGGACGATGCCGCATTGCGGGTCGGTGACGAAAACCGGCGCCAGGCGGTCGAGCCAGTCGGGTTGCACCGTATAGTCGGCGTCGAGAACGGCAATGATCTCGGCATCCGGTGCGGTCATTGTCAGCGCGCGGTTCAGCGCGCCGGCCTTGAAGCCGGTGCAGGTGAAATCGGCGAACTTGAACCGTTGGATCCCGAGCCGCTCATTGAGCAGCTGGCAGTAGGCCTCAACCGGGGCCACCAGGCTCTTGTCGGCGGTGTTGTTGATCGCGACGACCGCTTCCCAGTTGTCGTAGTTGAGCGCGGCCAGGCTGTCGAGCGTGGCGCTCAACATGGTCGGGTCTTCATTTCGCGCCGCGATATGGATGCTGACTTTGGGGCGGCGTACCGATGCGTCGAGGGAGACCCCGCGCCGCAGCAGCCGGCGCGGCGCGCGGGCCAGCAGGGTCATGCCGGCCTCGTCGAGGTCAACAAAGGCGAGGACGGCCAGGATCATGCCAAGCCCCAGGCCCGATCCCCACATCGCGATCGCGCCCCAGGTTGCGTATTCCGAGGCCATGGCGGTGACGGTCAGGCCGGCAGCCGCGGCGGCGCCGTGCAAGGCCAGCGACGAGATCGCGATCTGCCCCGGGGTCGCCCGGCGCCAGCGGCGCCACGCCAGGGCGATACTGGCCAGCGTGCCGAAGCTGACGGCCGCCAGGCCGGAATAGCGGACGATCGGTGCCGGGGCATAGGGGCCGGAAAGCTGGAATTTCGGCTTGCGGTCGGCGTCCATCACGCCCCAGGCGGCACCGACGCCGCCTTCCAGGGCGACCTTCCACGGTTGGTCGAATGCCTCAATGACATTGTAATGAAGATTGTGGTGCCGGGCGTAGTCGGCAAAGGCGCGGACAATGCGGGCCTGGTCCTGCGGCGACGGATAGGCGGCGTGCCGGTTGGATCCAGCCGACGGCCAGCCGATCTCACCAACCCACACCGGCTTGTTGGGAAACTGGGCCTGGACCTCCCGGACCTTGTCGAGCGCGTAGGCGACGGCGTCGTCGGCGGGATGATCCTCCCAGAATGGCAGGGTATGGATGCCGATGAAGTCGCTCGCGGCAATGGTTTCCGGCGCCTTCAGCATGGCATGCCAGGTGTCGGAGGTTCCGACCTGAATATGCCGCGGGACCCGGCGGCGCACCTCGCGGATCAGGCCGGCGAGTTCACTGTCGGTCAGTTCGCCGCGCAGCAGCGCCTCGTTGCCGACAATGATCCGCTGAATGCCGCGCACGGAATGGGCCAGGCGCACCGCCTCGTCAAGTTCCGTCCGGGTCCGAAGCGCATCCTTGCCGGCCCAGATCCCGAGATTGATCGACAGCCCTTCCTCGGATGCCAGTTCGGGGATGATGTCCTGGCCATTCGACAGCGTGTAGGTTCGGATGCCGTCGGCAATGCTCGCGATCGCGACCAGATCCTTTTCGACCGAAACCGGATCCAGCGTTTGAACTTTCTGCGCATCGCTGGTGCGGCCCGACGGGCTGTACGAGACCGATTGCAGGCGACCGGGCGAGGCCAGGATATCAATTGGGGCCAAACGATTGGACCAGAACGACATATGAAGAATAGTGAGCGTCACCATCACGGCGGCTGCGAGCGCGGCCCGCGCACGTCCACGCGCCCAACTGGCCTGAACCATTGATCGTCTCCGACGATAGGCAAGGTTAATAGAGTCTTAAGATGTCGACCGCTCCCGCAACCCGCGACCGGCGCGTGAAGGAGGCGCGTTGGCCCCGGCAGAAACGGTCACGACAAGAGGTCAGTCATGGCGTCTCTGCAGAGCTACTAGCGCTAAGAACGAGGCTTGGTTTGGTTTATTCCATGGTGCCGTAATTTCATTTTCCGCGATACCGTAATGGCGGCTGGCCCTGGCCGTTCCTGGTTGCGCCCCTGTCGCCGGTGTTGCCGCTTTTCTGCATATCATGTTGGTTTGTCAGGAAGTTCGTTGATAGCGTCCGGAGAGTCAACGGGAAGCATATCGAACCGTGCCCTTGCGATGGGGTGGCTTCGTCCACCACACGCCTGGAGAAGGGTATCTGTCATCGAGACGCGGGATGATCGTCCTTTAACGTCGGTTGGCGGATCATCCAGCCCCGGTACAACGGTGATGCCGGGGCCGTGGCAATGCAGCCGATGCAACCAGCCGTGCGAATCCGGGCGGGGCTTTGGCCGCGCCGCTCCTGGCCTGCCGGTGCCGCCGGTCGCCGGGGCATCGCGCCCTCACCCTTCAAGCGCGGCCAAATGGCCGCTCAGCAGCGGTGCTCCCGGATCCGCTGTGGCCAGGCTGGTCAACAAGACGACCAGAAGGAGCAACGCCGCGACTGCAATCAATGCCGGATTCGACATTCCAATTCCCCTCTCTTCTCCTCAACCGCCGCGCCGCGGGCGGTCGTAACCGCTGCGGATTTTTACGGCCGGCGCCGAGCAAATAATCGAAGTGGCGGAAGGGTTTCCTTTCGCGTCCTGACGGCCTGGAGGATAGTCAAGCCGACCAGGCAAGACGAACAGATGGCGAGAGCGTCAGAAAACCCAAGATCGATGAACTGCGCCGTATCGCCGCACCGGCGGTTATCGCCGGCTTCGATCCCGCTGCGGACCAGAAGCATTATTGAAAAACGACACGGGCCCGTGGCAACGGTTTTAGCCACATGGCGGCAGGGGGGCGGGCCCGCGATCGGCGATCCCACGGCACCCGGAACATGTTTGTTTTATCCCGCCGGATACCCTATCTCAGGGCCATGTCTGCGCCCTCTGTTCCCCCTGATGCCCCGCGGCCCACGGTCTTCGCCCTGTTCCTCGGATTTCTCGAAATTGCAATTTGCGCCTTCGGTGGCGCCGCGCCCTGGGCGCGCCGCGTCCTGGTCGAACGCCGGCGATGGTTCAGCGAGGATGCCTTCCTGGAGGCGCTCAGCCTGTGCCAGATCCTGCCCGGCGCCAATGTCGGCAATCTGTCCGTTCATGTCGGCACCCGGTTTCGTGGTGTTCCCGGCGCGCTGGCGGCCTTCACCGGATTGATGGCGGCACCGGTGTTGATTGCCTTGGGGCTGGACAGCCTGTATGGGCATTTCAGCAATCTTGTGGCGATCCGCACCGGCCTGGCCGGGGTATCGGCCGCCGCCGCCGGTCTGGTGATTGGAACCGCGGTCAAGATGGCGGCGCGTGGGCGGGGCTGGCTGTGGTTCGCGATCGCAGTCACGGCGTTTCTGGCCGTGGGCGGGTTGCGTTGGCCGCTTCTGCCGGTCCTGGTCATCCTGGCCCCGCTCAGCGTCGTATTGGTCTGGCTGGTCGCCGTGACTGGCAGGGGGCGCTCATGAACCGTCTCGGCCCCCTCGCTCTGTCCATGGCGCTGCTGTCACTGGTCGCGGTCGGCGGTGCCAATGTCGTCATTCCCGACATGCATCGGCAGTTCGTCGGCGTGTATGGCTGGCTGGGCGACGCTGATTTCGCCCGGTTGTTCGCAATCGCCCAGGCGGCGCCCGGGCCCAACGTGCTGATTGTCAGCCTGATCGGCTGGCATGTTGCAGGGTGGCGGGGTGCGCTGGTCGCAACCCTGGGGATGTGCGGGCCATCGGGTGTGCTGTGCTACGTCATGACCCGTGTCTGGCACCGCGGTGGCGAGACGTGGTGGCGTCGGCGCGTGCAACAGGCGCTGGGGCCGATCACCGTGGGGCTGATCGCGGCAAGCGGCCTCACTCTGGCCGAGGCGGGTGACCACGATCTTGTCGCCGGCGTGATCACGGCGGTCACGGCGGTGATGGTGGCCACGACGCGGGTTAATCCGCTGTGGCTGCTGGGCGCCGGCGGTCTGGTTGGCGCGTTGGGCTGGGTGTCGGGCGGCTGAGCGGCGCGGACCGGTTTTGCCAGGCCGGTTTTGCCGGACTGATTTCGCAGGACCGGGCAATAACGAAAACCGCCCTTCCCGGCGACGGGAAGGGCGGGCGGTTCCGTGGTGCCAGGATCGGGTCAACAGGATCCGGTCAATTGACCTGGCGGCGCAGGAAGGCTGGGATTTCCAGCAGGTCCTCGGCGCTTTGGGCGGCCGGTTTGGCGGGCCGCGGCGCGGGGGCCGGTTCGGGGGCGGGCTGAGGCGCTGCCGCTTGAGGCCGCTGCGGGGCGCTGGGTGCGGCCGTGAATGCCGGGGCCCGCATCGGGGGCTGCGGCGGTTGCTGCGGGGCCGGCTGGTGCTGTTCCGGCTCGGCATTGCGCCGGAAACTGCCAGTGACGCGGGTGAACAGCGACTGCCGTCGCGGCCCGGTCGCCGCGGCCGACGGCGCCGGTGTGGCGAAGGCTGCGGGCTGGGTCTGGAACTGTTGGGGGCGGGGGCCGGCATCCATCGGCCGGGGCGGAATGAACTGGTCCCGGGGCGCCGTGGCGGCGGGACGTGCCGGTTCGGGCGCCCGGCTCTCGGTCGGCTGGGGCTGGGGTTGGGCTTGCGGCCGGAGCTCTGGTGCCGCGACCGGTTGCGCCGGCGCGGCGGTGTGCAGGGTCGGCTCGGGCTGGGTGATGAATTCGGCGACGCGGGCGGTCGCGGCGCCGCCGGCATTGACCGGGTGGATCGGGGCGGCGACCAGTGTCGAATGATAATCGATGGGTTTTGCCTCGGCGGCGCCCCGGGCCCCGGTTGCGGCCCGCGCCGGCGCCGAACCGGCCGGAATGTTGGCGCGGCCACCGGCGACGACACTGAGGGTTGCCGGCTGTGACGGCCGGGGTTGCGCCATTTGTTCGGACTCGATGCCGGTGGCCACGACCGACACCCGCATTGTGCCGTCCATGGACTGGTCGAAGGTCGAGCCAAAGATGATGTTGGCGTCGGGGTCGACCTCGTCACGGATGCGGTTGGCGGCTTCGTCAACCTCGAACAGGGTCATGTCCATGCCGCCCGTGATGTTGATCAGGACGCCGCGGGCGCCCTTCATCGAGACATCGTCGAGCAGCGGGTTCGAGATCGCAGCCTCGGCGGCATCGATGGCGCGGCGATCACCGCCGGCCTCGCCGGTGCCCATCATCGCCTTGCCCATTTCGGTCATCACGGACCGGATGTCGGCGAAATCCAGGTTGATCAGGCCGGGCATCACCATCAGATCGGTGACACCGCGGACACCGGAATGCAGCACGTCATCCGCCATCTTGAACGCGTCGGCGAATGTCGTCTTCTCGTTGGCGACCCGGAACAAATTCTGGTTCGGGATGATGATCAGCGTGTCGACATACTGCTGCAGCTCGGCGATGCCGGCTTCGGCCAGGCGCATCCGGTGGGCGCCCTCGAAATGGAAGGGCTTGGTGACGACGCCCACGGTCAGGATGCTCTGCTCGCGCGCCGCGCGGGCGATCACCGGCGCGGCCCCGGTGCCGGTGCCACCGCCCATGCCGGCGGTGATGAACACCATGTTGGAGCCGTCGAGGAACGACAGGATCTCTTCGAGTTGCTCCTCCGCGGCGGCGCGTCCGACATCAGGACGCGATCCGGCGCCGAGGCCGCGGGTAATTGTCGTCCCGAGCTGCAGGCGTTTTTGCGCCAGACTGCCATTGAGCGCCTGGGCGTCGGTGTTGGCGACGACGAACTCGACGCCTTCCAGATTCAATTTGATCATGTTGTTGACGGCGTTGCCACCGGCACCACCGACACCGAAAACGGTAATCCGTGGACGCAAGTCCACGTGTACTTCAGGCATGCTGAGATTGATCATGGCTGGCCTCCACTCCTGATTCTCTGTTCCGGTCCTGGTCCTGGGGTGGGCTTGCCGTCCATGACCAATGGCCGGCATATCCCGGGGGCTAAATGTTTTCCTTGATCCATCGGCCGACACGCCGCAGCCATCCCGGGGATGAGTCGGTTTGGACCGCGGTTGGGACCTCGGGGCGGTGTTGGATCGCGTAGGCGAGCAGCCCGGCGACCGTCGCATAGGCCGGTCCGGCGCTGGCGCCGATGTCACCGGTCAGATTCAGCGGGCGACCGAGCCGGACCTGCTTGTCCAGGATCGCCTGCGCCAGTTCCCGGGTCCCGGGCAACTGGCTGGCGCCCCCGGTCAGGATCACCCGTCGGCCCAGGGACTTGGCAAAGCCGCTGGCCTCCAACCGGTCGCGGACCAATTCAAAGATTTCTTCCATGCGCGGCTGGATGATCGAGACCAGTTGCGATTTTTGAACCTGCGCGGCCTGGCCCGGACCTTCCTCGCCGATCTGCGGCACCATGATGGTCTCGCGCTCGTCGGCGCTGCTGGCCATCGCGGAGCCGTGGAGCGTCTTGATGCGCTCGGCATGGACCACGGCCGTCGTCAGACCCCGGGCGATGTCGTTGGTGACGTGGCTGCCCCCGACCGGCACGCAATCGGTGAAGGCAAGGCCGCCGTCGAGGAAGCCGGCGATGCTCGTGGTTCCACCGCCCATGTCGATCAGGGTACAGCCCAGATCCATTTCGTCGTCGACCAGTGCCGCCAGGGCCGCGGCATAGGGCGAGGCGACGATGCTCTCGATATCGAGATGGCACCGGGCGATGCAGGTCGCGAGATTGCGGACCGGCCCGGTCGCTGCGGCAACCAGATTGAGCTGGATCCCAAGACGATCGCCGAACATCCCGCGCGGGTCGTGGATCCCCCGGGTGTTGTCGATCGAATAGCTGACCGGGATCGAATGGATCAATTCGGCATCGGGGCCGATCTGGACCTGCCGTGCCTGGGCCAGGGCCTTGCGCACCTCGGCGTCGCCGACGGGATTGCCGCCGATCGCAATTTCGACCTGAACATTGCGCGACCGGGGTTGACCACCGGTCAGATTGACGATCACCGAACGGATCGTTTCGCCGGCCATCTGCTCGGCGGCGTGGACGGCGGTCCCGATCGCGGCTTCGGCCTGCTCCATGTCGATGATGGCGCCCGCCTTGATGCCGCGCGCCAATTGATGGCCGGCACCAATGATCTTGAACCGGCCTTGCTCATCGGCGCGGCCGATCAGACAGCTCACCTTGCTGGTTCCGACGTCGAGCGCAGCGACAATGCCGCTCCGGGCAAACCATTTTGGTCTTCTGGTGCCGCTATTGCTCATGGTCGCATTCACGGAATTCCGCACGGGATCGACTTTATCCAAGGTCACGGGCGTTCACCACCATATTGTGTGGGACAAGACGGCGGAGGCCCTAACCGTGGTGGGGTTCGGATCATGCTTTTCATGTCTTGCGCTCCGCGGCGCGGCGCTTTTCGGCGGCGGCGGCCGATGTCTGGATCGCCATGCGGTCGGGAAGACGCAGGTCGATGGCGACGATATCGTCGTCGAGCAGCGGCGTTTTGGCCTGGGCATCCGCGAGATGCTGCAAGGCCGCGCCGATATTGGCCTCCGGCAGGCGAATCTCGACACCATTGTTGATGCGCAGATCCCAGCGGCGACCGCCGATCCGGATGGCCGCCTCGACGCGACGGGCGATCGCCGGAAACCGGGCCAGCGTTGCCAGCAGCTCTGGTGCCTGCTGAGGGGCGTCGGCGCCGACCAGGATCGGCAGGTCGGAATAGCGGCCGAGGTCGCGGTCGGTCAGCATCTTGCCGTCGCGATCGATCAGATAGAGCTTGTTGTCCTTTTGCCACAGCGCCAGCGGCTGGCGTTCCACCAACTGGACATAGATCGTCGCCGGCAGGCGCCGTTCGACGCGGGCACTGGCGACCCAGGGCAACCGTTCCAGCTCGATTCGTGCGGCCTCGGGGCTGAACTGCAGGATCGGATCATCGCGACTGACCGTCAGGGCCGCCATGATCGCGTCGCGTTCCGTTTCGACACGGCCCACGACCTGGACGTCGGATACCTTGAACCCGACCCGGGTCGTCGCCGCCCAGAACGACCAGAGCAGGTTCGACTCGGTGCGGTGCAGCCAGTCGGATCGCGACAGCAGGGCCAAGGTGCCGACGCCACCGGCGAGGATCACGGCGATGATGGTGCCTTTGATCGCGGTTGCGGTCCAGACCGGCCAGGCGCGGCGCCGGTTGGCGCGCGCTGTCGCCCGGCGCGTCGCGTCACGGGCACTTTCCGCCGCGTAAGCGCGCAGGTCTTCGGTCCGGCCGGCTACGCGTGACATGTCGCGTTCTCCACCATCCAGGATACCAGCTCGCCAAATGACAAACCGCGCACGGCGGCCTGTTCGGGGACCAGCGACAGCGGGGTCATTCCCGGCTGGGTGTTGATTTCCAGGAAGAACAAGCCCTCGGTGCCCGGCCGGCTGTCATCCCAGCGAAAATCGCTGCGGCTGACGCCGGCGCATCCGAGGGTGATATGGGCCTGTTCAGCCATCCGCATCACGGCGCGGGCGATATCGGGCGGGATGTCGGCAGGCGCCTGATGGACGGCGTATCCCGGCGAGTATTTGGCGGTGTAGTCGAAGAGCTCGGTCTTGTAGCGAATTTCGGTGACCGCGAGCGCCTCGTTATCCATCACGCCGACGGTCAGCTCGCGACCCGGTATGTATTCCTCGATCAGAACCTCGGTTTCGGCGGAAAGGGAATCGTCATGGGGGGGCCGATTGTCGCCGGCGCGGATGATCCGGATCCCGACGCTCGATCCCTCATTGGTCGGCTTGACGACATAGGGCGCCGGGATCAGCTCTGCGGTTTGCAGTTGCTGCCAGGTGGCGACAACGCCGCGCGGCGACGGGACCCCGACGCTGGCCAACAGCCGCTTGGTCATCGGCTTGTCCATTGCAACGGCCGACGCCTTGACCCCGGAATGGGTGTAAGGGATGTTGAGAAATTCCAGGATGCCCTGAACCGTTCCGTCCTCGCCGCCACGTCCGTGCAGCGCGTTGAAAATGACATCCGGACGCGGCGTCAGCGCGACCAACAGACCCTCGAGGTCCCGTTGGACATCGACTGCGGTGACGCGATAGCCCCGTTCCTCAAGGGCATGAACGATGGCGGCGCCGGACACCAACGAGACTTCCCGTTCCGACGACCAGCCGCCCATGAGGACCGCGACGTGTTTGCTCATGACCCTGCCTCTTGTTTCGCCACGCCGATGCGTCGGATCTCCCATTCCAGGGTGATTCCCGTGGCCGCCAACACGCGTTGCCGCACCTCTTCGCCCAGCATTTCCAGGTCCGCTGCCGTGGCGTCGCCGCGATTGATCAGAAAGTTGCAATGTTTCTCAGAGACCTGGGCGCCGCCGCGACTGAGCCCGCGGCATCCGGCGCGATCGATCAGTTCCCAGGCCTTGGCTCCGGGCGGGTTGGCAAAGGTCGAACCACCGGTACGCGCCCGTACCGGCTGGCTGTCGGCGCGTGCCGCCTGAATTTCAGCCATGCGCCGGGCGATCGCATCCCGGTCGCCCGCGCTTCCTGCCAGCACCGCACTGGTGAAGATCCAGTCGGCCGGGGCGTCGCAATGCCGATAATGCAGGGCGAGCGCGTCGGCGCTGACCGCGTGGCGCCGGCCCTGGCGATCGATCGCCACGGCCGAGACCAGCGCATCCTTGATTTCGCAGCCGTAGGCCCCGGCATTCATCCGCAGCGAGCCGCCGATCGTCCCGGGAATCCCCGACAGGAATTCCAATCCGGCGAGACCGGCGTCGCAGGCGACCCGCGACACCGTCAGATCAAGCGCCGCGGTTCCGGTTTCGATCGCGCCGTCCATGACCTGGACCTGGCCGAATGCCGGGCCGAGGCGAATGACGACGCCCGGGACACCACCGTCGCGGACCAGCAGGTTGGACGCGACGCCGATCACGGTCACCGGGACGTCGGCCGGGCATCCGGCGAGAAACGCCGACAGATCATCGAGGTCGGCGGGTTTGAACAGCACTTCGGCAGGACCGCCGACGCGGAACCAAGTCGATCCGTCGAGTGCCGCCGCGGCCGTCAGGCGTCCGCGGACCGCGGGCAGCCGCTCGGCCAGCGATCCGGTCCCGCCGGTTTGCCCGGCGCTGTTGCCGGCGATCAGGGCACTGCGCGCGGGTTGGTTCATCGCCGGGCGCCTTTGAACAGGTCCTGCAACTGGCCGGGCAGGGCGTTGGCCCAGGTGGTGATATTGCCCGCGCCCAGGCAGACCACCAGGTCGCCGGCCCGGGCATTGTCGCGGATCAGCGCCGGCAGCTTTTCCGGGCCGGGCAGGGGCAGGACATGACGGTGTCCGTGCATCCGCAGGCCCTCGACCAGAGCGTCGCGGTTGACGCCTTCGATCGGGGCTTCGCCGGCCGGGTAGACGTCGGCGACAATCACCATGTCGGCGTCATTGAAGCAGGTGCAGAATTCCTCGAACAGCGATGACAGGCGGCTGTAGCGATGCGGCTGGACCACGGCGATGGTCCGGCCATTTCCCGCGGTTCGCGCTGCGCGGAGCACCGCGCTGATTTCCACCGGATGGTGGCCATAATCGTCGATCACGGTGATCCCGCCGGCCTCGCCGGTGCGGGTGAAACGGCGCTTGACGCCGGCAAAGTTGGCCAGGGCGGCTTTGATCACGTCGTCGGGCAACCCCATCTCATTGCCGACCGCGATCGCGGCCAGAGCGTTCTGGACGTTATGGTTGCCGAACATCGGCAAGGTGACATCCCGGATCTCACGATCCGGACCGCCGGCGCGGTCGTTGACCCGCACGGTGAAGTGGGCGCCGTGGCTGTTGGTGGTGACATTGACGGCGCGGACATCGGCCTGGGGGCTGAAGCCATAGGTGATGATCCGCCGGTCGGAAACCCGGGGGATCATCGCCTGGACTTCGGGATGGTCGATGCACAGCGCCGCGAAGCCGTAGAACGGGATGTTCTGGACGAAAGTGTCGAAGGCGTGGCGGACGGCGTCGAAGGTGCCGTAGAAATCCAGATGCTCGGGATCGATATTGGTGACGACGGTGATCGTCGCCGGCAGCTTGGTGAAGGTGCCGTCGGATTCATCGGCCTCGACCACCATCCAGTCGCCGGCGCCCAGCCGGGTGTTGGTGCCATAGGCATTGATGATACCGCCGTTGATCACGGTGGGATCAATGCCGGCACGATCGAGCAAGGTTCCGATCAGCGATGTCGTCGTGGTCTTGCCATGGGTGCCGCCGATGGCGATTGACCATTTCAGGCGCATCAACTCGCCCAGCATTTCGGCGCGGCGGACCACGGGAATGAAGGCCTCACGGGCGGCGACGACCTCGGGATTGTCGCGGCGCACCGCCGACGACACCACGACGACGGCCGCCGTGCCGAGATTCTCGGCGCGATGGCCGATCTCGATCGCAATGCCGAGCCCGCGCAAACGCTTGACGTTGGCACTGTCAGCCAGGTCGGATCCCTGGACTGAATAGCCCAGGTTGCGCAGCACTTCGGCGATGCCGCTCATGCCGATGCCGCCGATGCCGACGAAATGAATGGTCCCGATGTTGAGGGGGAGCGCTCTCATGCGGCGGCCTCGAGGGAAGAGGAAGGGGATGGTGGCGTGCGCGGCTGGTCGGGCGGCATCGGTTTGGCACCGGAATCCGTGGCCAGGTCGAGCACGACATTGGCGAGTCGCGCCGCGGCGTCGATGGCGCCCCAGGCCCGGGCGTCAAGGGCGGCGCGCGACAGCGCCGCCGGATCGTCGAGCAGGGTCACCAATTGTTGTGCCAGGGACTGCGGGGTCAGCTGGTTCTGGACCGCCAGCCACGCGCCGCCGGCTTCGACGATGGCGCGGGCGTTGGCGGTCTGGTGGTCATCCATGGCCGCGGGATAGGGGATCAGGATGGATGGCCGCCCGGTCGCGGTCAGTTCGGTGACCGTCGAGGCGCCACTTCGGGTTATCACCAGATGGGCAACGCGCAACCGATCGGGCACGTCACGGAAGAATGTCGAGAGCTCGGCACGAATGCCGGCATCGGCGAAAGCCTTGCGTGCGGTCTCGATGTCCTCGGGACGGCATTGTTGAACCAGTTGGAGGCGCGCGCGCCGATCCTCGGGCAACAGCGCGAGGGCCGCGGGCACCAGGGTGCTGAAGACGCGGGCGCCCTGGCTGCCACCCAGCACCAGCAGGCGCAGCGGTCCGCCCGGCTCCGGCGGGAGATAGGCCTGGTCGCGCAGCGGGATGAACCCGGGGCGCACCGGGTTTCCGGTGTGGACCAGCTTGACCAGATCGCAGGCTTCGACCCGGTCGGTGCGGGGGAACCCGATCGCGATGCGTTCGGCGCGGCGGGCGAACAATCGGTTGGCGCGTCCAAGTACCGCGTTCTGCTCGTGCAGCAGGATCGGAATCCCGGCCCGGACCGCCGCCCACAGGGTTGGAACCGAGGGGTAGCCGCCAAACCCGACGACGACCGCCGGGTGCAGCCGGCCGATCAGGATCCGGGCATCGAGGGCACCCAGAGCCAGCAGCGCCGCGCCGCGCAGTTTGCCGGTGAAGCCGCCGCGCAGCTGGCCGGCATGGATCCGTTCCACGGTGACTTCGGGCAGGGCGTCCCCGAACGCCTTGCCGCGTCGATCGGTGATCAGGACCGGCGCGTGACCGCGGGCCACCAGTTCACGGGCCAGGGCCTCGGCCGGGAACAGGTGACCGCCGGTGCCGCCGGCAGCCAACAGGATCGGCGCGGCGGGCGTTGCCCGGTTGGTGGTGGGAGAGCTTGTCGGCATCATGCGTCCTCCGCGCTGCCAAAGCGCTTGCGGGTCAAGGCCAGCATCATGCCCATGCCGATGCCCAGGGCCAGCAGCGACGAGCCGCCATAGCTGATGAAGGGCAGGGTCATGCCTTTGGTCGGCATCAGGTGCAGCGATGACGCCATGTTGATGACCGCCTGGAGACCGAACTGAATCAGCAGGCCGCTGCCTGCCAACAGGACAAACAGGCTGTCATCACGGCTGACGCGGCTGAAACCGCGCAAAACGATGAAGGTGAACAGTCCGACCAGGGCCAGACAGAATAGCAACCCCATCTCTTCGCCGGCTACCGCGAAAATGAAATCGGCATGGGCGTCGGGCAGCGTCATCTTGACCGTGCCCTGGCCGGGGCCGCGACCCCACAGCCCGCCATTCATGAAGGCGTCGAGCGAGTGCTGAACCTGATAGTTGTCCCCGGCCTCGGGGTCGAGGAAGCGATCGATCCGGCTCTGGACGTGGGGAAAAATGAAATAGGCGCCGATCAGGCCTGAAATCCCGAGCATGCCCATGACCGCGACCAGGACGATATTGAGGCCCGCGAGAAAGAATTGGGCAAAAAACACCGCGGAAACCACGAAAGTCATGCCCAGATCGGGTTGCATCAGCAGCAGCGCCGCCGTCAGCAGGTACAGAAGGCTGGCGATGATGTAGCCTGGGAAGCCTTCGACCATGCGCTGGCGGGCAAACAACCAGGCCGCGACCACGGCAAAGCAGGGCTTGATGAATTCCGACGGCTGGATCGACATCCCCGGAACATGAATCCAGCGGGTTGCGCCCTTGATTTCAAAACCGACGACCAGCGTCGCCGCGACCAGCGGCAGCGTGACCAGCATCATCACCAACGCCACCCGGCGCACGCCCCGGGGCGACAGCAGCGAGATGCCGATCGTCAAGGCGCCGGCCGGGATCAACATCATCACGTGATGTTCGACAAAGAAGAAATTGTCGAGCCCGAGATGGACCGCGACCGCGGGGCTGGCCGCGGCGATCAGCAGCGTGCCGGTGATCGACAGCACCGCGAGCGCGAGCAGCGTCCAGCGGTCGATCGTCCACCACCAGCGGCCCAGGATCGAATGGTCCGTTCGGGCGAAGTTCATCACGGGGCGTCTCCCGCAGCGATGTTTCGCACATGGGCGGCAAAGGCTTCGCCACGGACCTCGAAATTGGGGAACTGATCCCAGGAGGCGCAAGCCGGCGACAACAGCACGGTGGCCCCGGCAAGCCGCTCCTGCCGCGCCAGGGCGTAGGCCGCCCGGGTTGCTGTCGCCAGGTCGCCACAGCGGCTGTACGGGATCTTGCCGTCGAGCCACGTGGCGAAACGTTCGGTCGCCTCGCCGATCAGGAAAGCGTGGCGGATCCGCGGCATGAAGGGCTCCAGACCGTCCAGGCCGCTTTCCTTGGCGCGCCCGCCGATGATCCAGTAGATCGGCTCGTAGCAGACCAGGGCCTTGGCGGCGGCATCCGCGTTGGTCGCCTTGCTGTCATTGACGAAACGGACGCCGTCGATGGTCGCGAGCCACTGTTGGCGATGTTCCAGTCCCGGGAAGGATTCCAGCGACGCCACGATATCGGCGCGGGCGATGCCCAGGGCGCGGGCCGCGACATAGGCCGCCGCAGCGTTCTGCCAGTTGTGGCGGCCGGGCAGGCGGGCAAACGGGCGCAGATCGCAGATCGTTTCGGCCGTGTCGTCGCTGTCGTCGATCAGGATGCCGTCGGGCGCGTAAACGCCGCCCGGGACCGCGGTTTCGACCGAAATCGGAACCACCCGCCAGCGGCCGGTCGCACGCAAGCCGTCGCACAGGGTGCGGCACCAGGGATCATCGACCCCGACCACCGCCGTTCGCAGCCGCGGTTCGATTCCGTCGGGCTGCCGGAACACCAGGTTCTTGGCCGCGACATAGCCGTCCATGCCGCCATGGCGGGCCAGATGATCGGGGCTGATATTGAGCAGAACCGCGATGTCGAAGGCGACCGACGGTGTCAACTCGAGCTGATAGCTGCTCATCTCGATGACATAGACGCCCGTGTCGGGCAGGCTGGGAAAATCGAGCACCGCGGGACCAAGATTGCCGCCAACGGCATGCGGTCGCCCGGTGCCGGCCACAATATGGTCGATCAGTGTCGTTGTCGTCGATTTGCCGTTTGTTCCGGTGATGCCGACATAGCGGGGCGCCGGCTCGGCACGATACAGCAGATCGATGTCGCCGATGACCGGGACGCCGGCTTGTTGCAGCCGCGCCACCGTCGGGTTCGGTTGGGGAAACCGGTGGGGGATTCCGGGGGACAGCACCAAGGCGTCGATGCCCGCGACGGCGACCTTACCAAGATCGGTCAGCGCGATGCCGGCAGCGGTCGCCGCCGCCTGGGCGGTGCCGGCATCATCCCAGGCCAGGACCTCGGCCCCGGCCCGGGTCAGGGCTCGGGCCGCAGCCAGGCCGGTGCGACCGAGCCCGAGAATGGCAATCCGCTGTCCTGTGAAACGACGAAGATCGACCACAATATCACCGCAACTTCAACGTGGAGAGCCCGACCAGGGCCAGGATGCTGGCAATAATCCAAAACCGGATGACGACGGTGGGTTCCGCCCATCCTTTTTTCTCGAAGTGATGGTGCAAAGGCGCCATTCGAAACACGCGCTTTCCGGTCAGCTTGTAGGATGCGACCTGGACGATCACCGAGATGGTTTCGAGCACGAACAGGCCGCCGATGATCGCCAGCACGAGTTCGTGCTTGGTGGCGACGCTGACAGCGCCCAGGGCGCCGCCGATCGACAGCGACCCGGTATCACCCATGAACACCATGGCCGGCGGCGCGTTGAACCAGAGAAAGCCGAGCGCGGCGCCGACCAGGGCCCCGCAGAACACCGCGAGTTCACCGGCGCCCGGGACATGCAGAATTTGCAGATAGTTGGCGAAGATCGCGTTGCCGACCAGATAGGCGATCAGACCGAAGCAGCCGGCGGCGATCATCACCGGGACGATGGCCAAGCCGTCGAGACCGTCGGTCAGGTTCACCGCATTGCTCGATCCGACCATGATGAAGGCGGCAAACGGAACGAAGAACCAGCCCAGGGGGATCAGCGCGTCCTTGAGGAACGGCACGGCCAGCCCGGTTGACGAGGGGCCATGCGAAATCTGGGTGATGATGATGGCCGCGGCGACGCTGATGGCGACCTGCCAGAACAGCTTCAACCGGCCGGGCAGGCCGCGGGTATTGCGCCGGGTCAGCTTCAGATAGTCGTCGCCGAAGCCGATAATGCCGAAACCGATCGTAACCAGCAGCACGACCCAGGTGAAGCCGTTGGTCAGATCGACCCACAGCAGGGTGCTGATGGTGACCGCGATCAGGATCATCAGGCCGCCCATCGTGGGCGTGCCCTTTTTCTTGTGATGGGTCTCGGGACCGTCACTGCGGATCGGCTGGCCCTCACCCTGCTTCTTCTTGAGCCAGCGGATCAGGCGCGGCCCGAGCACGAAGCTGATGATCAGCGCCGTGATCACGGCGCCGCCGGTGCGGAAGGTGATGTAGCGAAACAGGTTGAACGGGCTGAAGACATCGGCCAGGGGAAACAGCAGATTATAGAGCATGGGGCCCTGCCTTTCCCGCGGTGTCGAGGGCGAGCAGGGCATCAACGATCAGGCTCATGCGGCTGCCGAGCGAACCTTTGACCAGGATGACGTCACCGGCGCGCGCGGCCTCGGCGACGGCCGGTGCCAACGCTGCGCTGGTCGGGGTCCAGTGGCCGCGCCAGGACGCCGGCAGACGGTCGAACAGGTGCTTCATGTTTGCGCCGCAGGCGAACACCAGGTCGGGGGCCGCCGCCGTCAGCGGTTCCAGCAGCCCGGCGTGCAAGGCCGCCGCCTGAGGACCCAGTTCCAGCATGTCGCCGAGGACGACCACCCGCCGCCCTGCCGGGCCGGATCCTGAAACCGGATCCGGATCGATGCCACCCAGGACCTGCAACGCGGCAGCGACCGCGACGGGGCTGGCATTGTAACTTTCGTCAATCACCGTAAAGACTCCGTTGGCGCCGGCAATGCGGCGCCGGGTACCCCGTCCTTTGACCGGGGGCAAATCAACCAGCGTTTGGGCCGCCTTTTCCAGGTCGGCGCCGGCGGCATGGGCGGCAAGCAGAACAGCAAGGCTGTTGAGCACCCAATGGCGGCCGGGAAGCGGGAGACAATATTGAAGTTGATGTCCTTTGACCACCGCCTTGACGCGGCTGCCCGTCGGTTTCATCTCGCAATCGATCAACTGCGCATCGGCCCGGGCGTGGCTGCCGAAGCTCCAGATCCGTTGCAGCCCCTGGGTCCGGGCCGCGGCGACCAGACGGCCGAAATGCGGTGTATCGCGGTTCAGGATCGCAATGCCCGAAGCCTCCATGCCGGAGAAAATCTCGGCCTTGGCGTCGGCGATCGCTTCAAGCGAGGCGAAGAATTCGAGATGGACCGCTTCGATCGTCGTGATGATCGCGATATCGGGCTGGACCTGACGGGCCAGCGGCCCGATCTCGCCGGCATGGTTCATCCCCAGCTCGAACACGCCATAGCCGACATCGGCGGGCAGCCGTGCCAGGCTGAGCGGGACGCCCCATTGATTGTTGAGATTGCCCGCGCTGGCATAGGTTGAATTCTGCGCCGCCAGGACATGGCGCAGCCCTTCCTTGGTGCCGGTCTTGCCGACCGAGCCGGTCACGGCGATGATCCGGGCCCGGGCCCGCAGTCGGCCGACACGGCCGAGATCCTGGAGCGCGCTGAAGGTATCTTCAACGATCAGCAGCGGCGCCTGGGCGTCGATGTCGGCGGGGCGGTGCGTCACGATCGCCGCCGCGGCACCGGCGCGCAGCGCGGCCGCAACGAAATCGTGGCCATCGTGGTTGGGTCCGCGCAACGCCACGAACAGGTCACCGGGCTGGACGGTCCGGTTGTCGATCGCGACCCCGGTCGTCGCCCAGTTGGTGGTGGCGCGGCCGTTGGTGGCCGCAGCGGCCTCGCCGGCGCTCCACAGCACCGGCGTTGATGACACGGGTGGCGTTGGCTGATCGGTCATGACGCCCCCCGCTCGGCGATGATGGCGGCGACGGCCCGGCGGGCCTCGTCCGCATCGTCAAAGGGCCGGATCTCGGACCCGACGATCTGGCCCTGTTCGTGTCCCTTGCCGGCAATGACCAGCACGTCGCCGGCACCCAGTTCCCGGACCGCCTGGCGGATCGCGGCGTGACGATCCCCGATCTCCCGTGCCTCCGGGCATCCCGCCATGACCTGGGCGCGGACCGAGGCCGGGTCCTCGGTGCGGGGGTTGTCGTCGGTGACAATGACCCGGTCGGCCAGGGTTTGCGCCAGGGTTCCCATCACCGGCCGCTTGCCGCGGTCCCGGTCGCCGCCGCAGCCAAAGACAACCGAGAGGTCGCGCGTGACGTGGGGCCGCAAGGCCTGCAGAACTTTTTCCAGGGCATCGGGGGTATGGGCGAAATCGACATAGATCGGGGCCCCGTCCGGGTGCCGGGCGACATGTTCCAACCGGCCGCGGACGCCATCGAGATGGGCGGCGGCCTCGATCACGCGCTCGGGCTCTGAACCGCTGCCGATCGCCAGGCCGATGGCGCACAGCACGTTCCAGGCCTGGAACCGGCCGGCCAACGGCAGGCGCAGGTCATAAGGCCGGCCGAACACCCGCAGGGTGAGGCGCTGTCCATGGCTGTCGGGGGTCACGGCGTCGACGGCCAGCGCCTCACCCTGCGCGCCATAATCGATCACCTGTTGGCCCCGGCGCATCGCGATGGCGCGCAACCGTGTGAATTCCGGGACGTCGGCATTCAACACCGCGCTACCGCCCGACGGCAGGATGCGGTCGAACAGCGCGGCCTTGGCGGTGAAATAGGCGTCCATGTCGCCGTGATAGTCGAGATGATCGCGCGACAGGTTGGTGAAGCCCGCGACCTGGATCCGGACGCCATCAAGGCGAAACTGGTCGAGGCCATGGCTGGAAGCCTCCATCGCGAGATGGTCGATGCCATGGGCGCTCAATTCCGCTAGGGTCTGGTGCAGTATCACCGGATCGGGCGTGGTCCAGGCGCCATAATGGTCGAGACCCGGCGCGGTCACGCCCAGCGTACCCAGCGCGCCGGCCTGGCAGCCCAGCGCGGCCCAGAGCTGGCGGCAGAACTGGACCGTGGAGGTCTTGCCATTGGTTCCGGTGACCGCGGCGATCGTTGCCGGTTGTGCCGGAAAAAAGCGGGCGGCGATGCGGGCGAAGGACAGCCGCGGATTATCATCGGTGATCAGGGTGACCGGTGCCGTACCGGCGGCCGGGGCGGGCAGGGAGGTCCCCGGCGCAGCCAGGATCACGCGAGCCCCGCGGGCGATCGCATCGGGAATGAAGGTGCGGCCGTCGATCCGGGTGCCGGGCAGGGCGGCAAACAGAAACCCGGGCGCGACGGTCCTGGAATCAGCAGACAGGCCCGCGATCTCGGGATCGGGGCCGTCGGACAGGTCGCGGTCGGCAGGGCCCGGTCGGGCCGTCAAGTCATGGAGTCGCACCGGCAATGCTCCGTGGCCGGGCGTTGATATCCAACGCCTGGTGGATCTCGGGGGAGTCCTCGTTAACCGGTTCGATGCCGACCAGAGGCCCCATCTGCTTGATGACGCGGCCGACCACCGGGACGGCGATCCATCCGGCGGTGGCGAACCCATGAGTCGACGCGTCGGCGTGCGGTTCGTCAATCAGGGCCAGGACCAGGTAGCGCGGATTGTTCATCGGGAAGACCCCGACAAAGGTGGTGCGATTGGCCTTGGTGCCGTAGCCATGGCCCACAACCTTGTCGGCCGTGCCGGTCTTGCCGCCGACGACATAACCGGGGACCTTGGCAAAGCTGGCGGTGCCGCTGGTGACGACGAGGCGGAACAGGCGGCGCATCTTGTCCGAGGTTTCCGGCGAGATCACCCGATGGCCGGGCACCGGCAGGGCCGGGTCGCGCTGCACCAGGGTCGGTGGATGATAGATGCCGCCATTGATCGTCGATGCCGCCGCCGCGGCGAGCTGCATGGGGCTGACGGCGATACCGTGGCCGAAGGCGATCGTCCAGGAATTGACCTCGCGCCAGGGGTTGGGGACCTGCGGGGCCCCGACTTCGGGCAGTTCGATCGGCGACGGCGTGGTCAGGCCGACCTTGTCCAGGAAGGCGCGCTGGGCGGGAATCCCCATTTGCTGGACGATGCGAACCGAGCCGATATTCGAAGAATACTGGAAGATCTCGGCCAGCGACAGCCAGCGATGCATCTTCTCATAGTCCTTGATCGTGTGCCGGCCGGCCTGGATCGGATGGATGGTGTCGAAGGTGTCATCGAGATGGATCCTCCCGGAATCCAGCGCCATTGCCGAATTGAAGATCTTGAACACGGAGCCCAGTTCGTAGGTGCCCAGGGTGGCGCGGTTGAACATCGCGTCGGGAGGGATGTCGTTGTTGTTCTGCGGATCGAAATCCGGCAGCGACAGCAGCGACAGGACCTCGCCGGTGTTGACATCCATGATGATCCCGGCCCCGCCCAGGGCCTTGAACTCATCGATCGAGGCCTGCAATTCGGTGCGCATGATGTGCTGCAACCGGACATCAATCGACAGATGCAGCGGCTCGATGCCACCACGCAGGGTCTTGTCGTAGCTGGACTCGATACCGACCATGCCGTGATTATCGACGCCGGTCAGGCCGACGACATGGGCCAGCAGTGACCCGGTCGGGAAAATCCGCCGCTCTTCCTTCTCGAAATCCAGACCGGGCAGGCCCAGGCGGAACACCTGCTGATGCTGATGCGGTGTCAGGTTGCGCTTGATCCAGACGAAACGCTTGTCGCTCTTCAGTTTCTCGGTCAGCTCAGCGCGATCGAGGTCGGGGAAAAGTCTGGTCAGCTTGTTGACCGCGTCATCGACATTCAAGATCAGTTTGGGATCGGCATAAAGCGACGCCGTGGCCAGTGAGGTGGCCAGCAGGACGCCGTTGCGGTCGACGATATCGGCGCGACTGGCGTGATAGGCGGTGCTGGCGGCATGGGGCAAGCGGGTGACCGTGGCCTCCTGCAACACCATGACATCGACCAGGCGGGCACAGATCACCAGCACGGCGACGCAGAAGATTGCCGCCGTGACCACCAGCCGGGCCCGGCCCTGTGTCAGCGCCGGGATTTCACGTCCCTGGGGACGGCCGTGCGCCACCGTGGCCGGCAGGAAGCGCCGGTAGTCACGAAGGTCGTCGATGCCGAACTCGTCCAGGGGGATGCCGGTCATTGCAGGGTCTCATGCGCGTCGGGATAGCTGGCGACCATCAGACCGTGGCTCTTTCCCGGCTTGTGGCCGGGCGGGGGCACAGCGGCCACGGTCGAGGCGTCCTCTTGTCTCTGCGGGATCTGGTCGAGGGTCGCGAACTGGCTGCCGGCCGTGGGGCCCAGCAGCAGATGTTCGTGGGCCAGGCGGGCCAACTGGTCGGGTTGGTTGAGGTACGACCACTCGGCCCGGAAATCGCGGATCGCCCTTTGTTCGTCGACGATCTGCTGGTTGATCTGACTCAACTCGCGGTCCAGATGCTGGACCCGATAGCTGGTCTGAAACAGGACGCCGCTGGCCAGTGCCGTCAATCCAAGCCAGATCAGGGATGACTTGCCGATCATGCTGCTACCTCATGAGGCCAGGCGTGCGCGGTGGTTCGTTCGGCGACACGCAGACGCGCCGACCGGGCGCGCGGGTTGGTGGAAAGTTCGAGGGCGCCGGGGACGGCGGGTTTTTGTGTGATCAGACGGAATGAGGGTTCGCGGGCCGGGCCATCGGCCTGGGGGGCGTGCCGTGACGGTGCCGGCGCCACCAGGGCCCGCTGCCGCAGGAAGCTCTTGACCCGGCGATCTTCCAGCGAGTGGAAACTGACAACCACCAGGCGGCCGCCAGGGGCCAGCAAGCGCTCGGCCGCGGCCAGGCCGCGATCCAGCTCGCCCAGCTCGTCATTGACGTGAATGCGCAGGGCCTGAAAGGTCCGTGTCGCCGGATCGATGCCGTCCCGGCTGCGGGGGACGACACGGCGAACGGTTTCCGCCAGTTGCAGCGTCCGTTGATAGGGCGTCGTCAACCGGGTTTCGACGATGGCGCGGGCGATGCGCCGCGAGAAACGCTCATCGCCCAGTTCCCACAGAATACGGGCCAGCTCGGCCTCGGGTAACGTGTTGACGGCATCGGCCGCGGTCGGTCCGTCGTCGCCCATGCGCATGTCCAGGGGGCCGTCAAGGCGGAACGAAAAGCCGCGCTCCGCCTGGTCGATCTGGGGTGAGGACACGCCGAGATCCAGGACGACGCCATCGACGGTCACGACATGGCGCTCCCGGAGCAGCGGCTCCATGGCGCCGAAGCAGCCGGCGACGAATTCGACCCGGCCCTGGGTTTCGCGACCCAGCCGCGCGGCGAAAGCCGCGGCCCGGGGGTCGCGGTCAAGACCCCAGACCTGGCAATCGGCGGCGGCGGCGATTGCGCGGCTGTAGCCGCCTTCGCCGAACGTGCCGTCGACATAACAACCACCGGCCCGCGGGGCCAGGGCGGCAACGATCTCGTCCCGCATCACCGGCAGATGGGCGGCGACATCAGCGGCGGCTGCCGGGAGCGCGGGCGACGCCGCGGAATCGGGCGGGAGCACGGGCTGGGTCATGGCTGCGGTGTCCGTCGCGCGGCGGCGGTCAGGGAGCTGAGCGACAGGCCCGCGTTGCGCCCCTGGGTTCGCGCCTGTTCGGCACGGGCCCGGAAGGTTTCAGGTTGCCAGATCTGAAAGACTTTGTTGCGGCCGACGAAGGCGGCGTTTTCGGTGATCCCGGCGAATTCGGCGAGATCCTGAGGCAGGATGACCCGGCCTTCGGCATCAATGGGCAACAGCACCGAGCCGGCGAAAACATTGGTTTCCCAGAGATCCCGGGTCTCGTCATCAAGATCGGCCTTTTCCAGCGCCTCGGCCAGCGCCTCCATGTGCCTCTCGCTGCAGGCCTCCAGCGCGGGGTGCTGCAGCGAGCGGAACACGATGACGCCATCGGCGACCCCGGCCGATTGTTCCGCCAAAACGGCACGGAACGACGCGGGAACGGAGACACGCCCCTTCCTGTCAACTTTGTTCACATAGGTGGACAGGAAAACGGCCATCGCTTTCCACAACTCTCCATTGACGTTCCCAAACGCGCCCCTGAAACCGCTTGCGGGCGGCGGCAGGGGGCGGCATTGGACTGCCATGGGATATCATGGGCTTTTGTGGAAGGTCAATGGCCAGGCCGCGATACCCAGGATCAAGATATAAGCTATTTCAATATTTTACGTTTGTTTCATCATTCAATATTTCCGGTTGACGGTGCAGCCGAGACACGGTGATTCGAGGTCCCTCTCGATCCAAAATCGGTGGGGTTCTGGAGGCGTTCCTACCTCTTTAAGTCAGGTCTCGCCCGATTGGGTCCGCGACTCGGGCTGCGCTGCAGCATGACCGCTTCGGAGGGCGCGCAGACCCATAAAAACCCATAACACGATCGTGTGAAGATGCCAGACGGCCTGTAAGCCGGGTTCTGTCACCATCCGGGCCGAGGCCCGAATGGCGGATGACCATTCATCTGGGACGTCCGTTGCCGGCCGCCTCTCGCGACCAACCCGGGCAGCGGCGCGGAAACACGCCTGGACCCTGGCATGCCAGGACCCGTGCCGCCCCTATTCGGTCTTGCTCCCGGTGGGGTTTACCATGCCGCCGCCGTTGCCGGCCGCGCGGTGCGCTCTTACCGCACCCTTTCACCCTTACCGGCGGCCCTTGCGGGTGCGCCGGCGGTTTACTTTCTGTGGCACTTTCCCTGAGGTCACCCTCGCCGGGCGTTACCCGGCACCGTGTTTCCGTGGAGCCCGGACTTTCCTCCCCCCGGACCCGGTCAAGGGTCCGAAAGGCGGTCATCCGGCCGTCTGGCAGGCCGGGACCATAGGCGCCCGTGCCCGGCGCCGCAAGCGCTCGATGACGGCGATGTGACAGGGGCGGTGACGGGGAGGGGTTGTCGCCGGCCTTACGCGACGATACGGGCCAGGGCGCGGATGCGGCGCGCGGTGTCGGCGTCGACCTGGCCTGTGACGGCATCCGGGCGCCAGTGGCGCTGGAATGCCGCGACCAGCAGCGCCGGATCGAGAACCGGCCGATAGCCGATCCGGCCCAGAAGGTCGCGCAGTTCGGCTTCGGTCCAGGGACCGTCGTCACCCGCGTCTGGTTGCGGCCAAAGCCCGATGCCGTGCCCGGCCAGCGCCGCCCAGTCGAACTGCTCGCCCGGATCCCGTTTGCGGTCGGGGGCGACATCGGAATGGCCGATGACCCCGCCCGCCGTGATGCCATGACGGGCCATGATGTCGCGGGCCAGGGCCACGAAACCGGCCATTTGCGCTGCCGGGAACGATCGATAGCCCCAGTCATGACCAGGATTGACCAACTCGATGCCGATCGAGCGGCTGTTGATGTCGCGGGCGCCGCGCCACCAGGACAGACCGGCATGCCAGGCGCGGCGTTGTTCCGCGACCAGCCGGATCAGCGTGCCATCCTCGTCGATCAGGTAATGCGCGCTGACCTGTGATGCCGGGTCGCGCAGCCGGTCCAGGGCCTGGGCGGCATCGGGCATGCCGGTATAGTGGACCAGCAGGATGTCGATCAGGGTCCCCGGCGGGCGCGGACCGTGATTGGGTGAGGGAAGGTCAATGATCGCGGGCCGGTCCGGGATCACGGCGTTCCCGCCTCCAGGCTCTCGCGCAGCGTCTCCAGGGTGAGCCAGCGTTCCTCGGCGCCGGCCAGCTCGACCTGGCGTTGTTGCAGCGTCTCGGTGGTCCGGTGAAAACGGGTGGCGTCGCGGCTGAACAGCGCGGGATCGGCCAGTTCGCCCTCCAGGTGGCGGATTTCGGCGGCAAGCTTATCCATTTGCCCCGGCAGGGCCTCCAGCTCGCGCTGGTCCTTGTAGCTCAGTTTGCGCGGCGCCCGGGCCGGCGCCGCCGCGGGGGCCGGTGCCGCCCGCGGTCGCGGTGCCGCTTCACCCGGCACCGCGGCGCCGCGACGTTGCACCTGATAGTCGGAATAGCCGCCAGGATATTCGGTAACCTCGCCGCCGCCTTCGACGGCGATCACCGAGGTCACCAGCCGGTCCAGGAAATCGCGATCGTGGCTGACGAGCAGCAAGGTTCCCTGGTAGTCGTCGAGCACCTCTTCCAGCAGGTCGAGCGTGTCCATGTCGAGATCATTGGTCGGCTCGTCGAGGATGATCAGGTTGCTGGGGCGGGCGAACAGCCGGGCCAGCAGCAGCCGGTTGCGTTCGCCTCCCGACATCGCCTTGGTCGGCTGGTCGATCATGCGCGAATCGAACAGGAAATCGCGCATATAGGAGGCGACATGGCGGGTTTGCCCGCCGACACTGACGCTGTCGCCGCCATAGGGGCACAGCACCTGGCGGATCGTCGCTTCGGGGTCGAGCTGCTCGCGCTTCTGGTCGTAATAGATCATTTGCAGGTTGACGCCGAGCCGGACCTGGCCGCCATCCGGGGCGAGGTCGCCAGTCAGCATGCGCAGCAGAGTGGTCTTGCCGGCGCCGTTGGGCCCGATCAGGCCAACCCGGTCGCCGCGCAGGATGCGGGTCGAAAAATCGCTGACGATGATCCGGCGTCCGTCCGTGGTGGATCCGGTCTCCGGATCGGCGGCGGTCTCGAAGCTTTTGGGCTCGAAGCTTTTGGGCTCGAAGCTTTTGGTGATGTGCTTCGCCTCGATCACCAGCCGGCCGCCGCTGTCGGATTCCGACACCGCCATCCGGACCTGGGCGCCGCCGCGTACCCGTTCGGCGCGGTCACGGCGCAATTGCTGCAGGGCGCGGACCCGGCCCATATTGCGGGTCCGCCGCGCGCTGATGCCTTCGGCCATCCATTGCGTTTCGGCGGCAAGCTTGCGGTCGAGCTTGTGGGCGGCCTGTTCCTCGCTGGCGAACACCTCGGTCTGCCAGTTCTCGAAGTCGGCGAAGCTCTTGTTGCTGTCGCGCAGCGTTCCACGGTCGAGCCACACGGTGCGTCTGGCCAGCCGGGTCAGGAAGGCGCGGTCATGGCTGATCAACAGCAGGCCGCCGCGATAGGCCACCAGTTCGTTCTCCAGCCATTCGATTGTCGGCAGGTCAAGATGGTTGGTTGGTTCATCGAGCAGCAACACGTCGGGGTCGCCGACCAGGGTCCGGGCCAAGGCGGCGCGCCGGCCCTCGCCGCCCGAGAGATTGGCGGTGGCGCGCCCGCCCGGCAGGCTCAGCCGGTCCAGAACCGCGTCGACGCGGTGGGTTTCGCTGTGGTCATCGGCGACGAGACCGGCGGCGACATAGTCGTGAACGGTGGGAAAGCCGCTGAAATCGGGTTCCTGGGGCAGGTAGCCGACCCGGGTTCCCGGTTGCAGGAAACGTTCGCCGGCGTCCAGCCCGATCAGGCCGGCCAGCGCTTTCAGCATCGTGCTCTTGCCGCTGCCGTTGCGGCCGATCAGGCACAGTCTTTCGCCGCGCCCCAGGCTGATGTCCACGCCGGAAAACAACGGGCGGCCACCGAAGGTGATGGAGGCACCCTGAAGCGCGACGAGGGGAGGCAGTACGGCCATGGCAACGTTCCGGAAACCAGATGACGACACGGGACGGGGTATCCCGGCGGGGGTCAGATATGGCGTTGCGCGCTCGGCGGCGCCAGCGCTTTCTGTCTGGATCATCCGATAGCCGCGGATTGGCGGGATCAGGCGACCGCCCGCGCCGCGGCGCGGTGGCGCTTTATCGCGTTATAGGCGGCATTGATGGCCGCCATCTTGCGGTCGGCGGTTGCAATATATTCCGCGGGCAGGCCATTGGCGATCAGACGGTCGGGGTGATGGCTCCGGGCCAGCGTGCGCCATGCCGCCTTGATCACGCCGTCATCGGCGTCGGGGGTGACGCCCAGGATCTGATAGGGATCCTCGACCGCGACCGCGCCGTTATTGGCCCGGATCCGGGCGAATTCCGCTTCGCTGAAGCCGAAGATCCGGGCGACATCGCTCAGAAAGGTGATCTCGGCCGCGGTGGGATGGCCATCGGCGAGCGCGATGTAAAACAGGTCATCGAGCAATTGTTCCAGGACCGGGCGGCGGTCGCGCAGCAATCGCGCCAATTGGCGTGCGTAGGGCTCGAAGCCGGCGGCGTCCTGGCAGGCCTGGTCATAGAGTCGTCCGACATTGCGCGCCTCCTCGGGCGGAATGCGGAACACCCGCTTGAAGGCATTGACCTCGGCCCGGCTGACGGTTCCGTCCACCTTGGCCATCTTGGCTCCCAGCGCGATCACCCCGACGGTGAAGGCGATCTTCTGGGTCGCGTCATCGTCGGGGTCGTCATCGAGCCAATAGACGTCAACCGCATGACCGGCCAGGGCGCCGATCAGGGCGCCGAGCGGTCCGCCCAAGGCGAAGCCGGTGGCGCCGCCGACGATCTTGCCCCACAGGCTGCCGACCCAATCCGGAAACGGCCGCAACAGCCGGTCCAGAAAGGTGTGGCACGCGCCGGTTTCCAGCGCCTTGAGATCATCGGGCGGTTCAGGAAAGGACCTGTCGGTCACGGGGGTTGCTTTGTTCCGGGGGTCAGGGGGGCTGCGGGGTCGGAAGGCGAGGTGCGGGGACGTGACATCGGCTGTGATGGACCCGGTGAGGTCCGTTCGCAACCCGTTTTCAGACGGACGTCCCGCGGTCGCACGTATCAGTGCCGGCCGTATCACGCTGCCCTATTGTATTTCACGATTGGTGGCGATTCGCCAGTGGCTCCGCGGGAGCAAACGGATCATGAGCGCCTTATCCCCCCGGGGTGACGAAGGCCCGATCCGGTGGCGGCATCGCGTTGCCGGAGTCCCGGCCGCCATGACGCGGCTGATCGCAATGCGATTCCGGCGCCGCTAATGCAGTAAATCGCAAAAAATTTCAAGATCCAACAGGATCGGAATGGAAATGATCGCGATCATGGCAATGATGCAGCGATCACTGAAGGGATCGTCCGGGGGTCTGGCATCGCGGTAAGGGCTGACCGGGCTGCGATGCGGGCCATCACAGACCCAGATGCCGGCGGGACTTGACATTGCAATCTCTCCCTGATCCCGGTTGACAGAATGGCGCAATTCATTGGCATTCGACGGTACAATATGAACCGGGATGATGAGAGTCCGAAAGGGATGAATTGTAACGGATCGTAACATTTGTTAACCAACGAATACTACAGGAGGGGTGTCGATTTATTGCGATGACACCGATGTCATGCCCCCACGGCCGGGATCGATGCCAGGCCGGGCGTTGTCCGGCATCGCCATGCAGCATCGCGCACCGTGCACGCTGCACCGGACGCCGGTTTACGCTATAGAGTCGCGGCCAGCGCGATGGCACGGGAGATGAGATGACGGTTCGCATCGATATGGGGTCAACGCCGACGGGTCAGGCGGCGACGCTCGATCTTGAGGAGTTGTTGGCAACGCGGTTGCTGGTTCAGGGAAATTCGGGATCGGGCAAATCCCATTTGTTACGCCGGCTTCTGGAACAAAGCGCCAGTTGGGTACAACAGGTGATCATCGACCCGGAGGGCGACTTTGTGACCCTGGGCGATCGGTTTGGTCATATCGCGATCGATGCCGCCGATCATACCGAGTTGGCGTTGCAGCGGGTTGCCGAGCGGGTGCGCCAGCATCGGATTTCCGTTGTTCTCAATCTCGAGGGTTTGGACGCCGAGCTGCAGATGCGCCATGCCGCGTCATTTCTGAACGGCTTGTTCGATGCCGACCGTGATTTCTGGTACCCGCTTCTGGTCGTTGTCGACGAGGCGCAATTGTTCGCCCCTTCGGCGGCTGGAGAGGTTGCGGACGACGCGCGCCGGCTGTCGCTGACCGCGATGACCAATCTGATGTGCCGTGGCCGCAAGCGGGGCCTGGCCGGGGTCATTGCGACGCAGCGCCTGGCCAAACTGGCGAAAAACGTCGCGGCCGAGGCCTCGAACTTTCTGATGGGCCGGACCTTTCTCGATATCGACATGGCCCGCGCCGCCGACCTGTTGGGCATGGAGCGGCGCCAGGCCGAAATGTTCCGCGATGTCGAGCGGGGCCATTTCATCGCGCTGGGACCGGCCTTGTCGAAGCGGCCCGCGCCGATCCGGATCGGTGCCGTCGAAACCGCGGCGCGCAGCGGCAGCCCGAAGCTGACCCCGTTGCCCGAGACGCCGCCGACCGATGCCCGCGATCTGATCATGAGTGCGGCGGGGGAGCCGGACGTGGCACCCCCGCCGCGGCGGCGGCCCGCGGTGGCGCCGGGCGCCGCGGTTGACTTGATGGCACAGATCAGCCGCGCTCGGCCCCCGGTTCCGTCGGGGCCGGCGGTGAGCCGTACCGTTCTGGCCGATCCGTGGCCGTTGCTGGACGATATCCTGCGCCCGATCGTCGGCGACCCGGACGCCGGATCACGGTCGGTGGCGGTGCTGTATCAGGACTTTCTGGTGCGCTGCCGCGCCCTGTCCGTCAATGGTACGGCGGTGGACTTGTCGACGTTTCGCCGGCGCCTGGCACTGGTTCGTGCCGGGATCGATGGCGGCATGCTCGATGGGCCCGAGGGGGCGCAGGCGCTCGCCGCGGCCACGACCGTGCCCGAGGATTTGCAGGGCGTGTTTCTACTGCTGGTACGGGCGGCGCTGACCAAGGCGCCCTGTCCGGGGGATGACGAGGTCGCCCGCGCCTATGGCACCCAGTCGCTGGGGCGCGCCCGACGGTTGCTGTCCTACATGGCGGAAGGCGGGCATATCGAACTCCGCACCGTATCCGGCGCCCGGCGGATCATCGCCATTCCGGAACTGGGCTGGGAGACGGCACCCGGTGACCCCAACGCCGCCGCCCCGATCCCCGCCGCGGATTGATGCGCGCGGCGGGGATCGGGTCACGGCCATGCCGGGAGAAGGTCGTGCCGGGAAACCGGCTGGGGTGCGGTCAGTTTCCAGCGTTCGCGAGCGAGGCGCTGACGATCTTGGTATAGGTTCCGTCCGCACGCATCGCGGCCAGGGCCTGATTGATCTGCGCGATCAGGCCGGTCTTTGCCGCGGATTTGTTGAAGGCGATGAAGGAGGGATTGACCGAGAGCGGGGTCGGCAGGGCTTCGACCC
This sequence comes from Azospirillaceae bacterium, assembly GCA_031291675.1. Classification (GTDB taxonomy): domain Bacteria; phylum Pseudomonadota; class Alphaproteobacteria; order Azospirillales; family Azospirillaceae; genus JARLIO01. The sequence continues at coordinate 9,728 of JARLIO010000003.1, read as the reverse complement.
GCGTGGTCTGATCCCCGGACGCGATCGCCGTGTCCGCCGATTCGCGAATCGCCAGCACGGCGTTCAGGCGGCCGCTGACCAGCTTCTCGAAGTTCTGCTGATCGCCGGCGACCTCCTCAACCTGAAATTTGCCGGCCTTGGCCGCCGCGTCGAAGTCATCGCCATAGGACCAGCCGCGGATCGTGCCGATCGTCTTGCCCGACAGGCTCGCGCTATCGCTATAGGCGAAACCCTTGCCCCGGGCGACATAGATGTTGACGACCTCGTCAAACAGCTTGTCGCTATAATCATATTTCGTCAGGCGCTCGCTGTTCTTGTAGATGCCGCCGACACCGGTGGTTCCGGCGTCCAGCTCGCTGATCGCCCGCTTCCAGGGAACCGCCTGGATGGTCACGGTGTCGCCGACGCGCTTGAAGATCTCCCGAATCAAAGCCGGGTAGATGCCGGCCGGCCCGTTCGAGGCCAGATACATAAAGGGCGGGTTTCCGGCATCGACCGCGACGGCCTGTTCGGCTCCCGCCGGTGCGAGGCCAAGGATGCTTGAAATAACAAACGCGAAACTGAATAGAATTCGTCTCATGGCACCCATCCTGTCAACGTCTCGCAATATCATTAGCGTTCGGCGATGACAAAATTACGACTTTCATTCGAACGCAGATGAAATTTTGCAAAATGCAGATGGTGCTGAAATATCAAATGCGCGCCATTTTCGCGAAACGTCCTGACGCTGTGGCAAACCGAAATCGTTCGCAAGGACACCAGACCGAATCATACCGGCTTGCGGCAGAACGGCGGCGGCCTTCCGATGATCGAAACCGGCCGCTGCCAGGAAATCACCGCCTGCAGAATCCTCCGCAAAACGCTTGACGGTGTAGCCTCTTCGCTGCAGCTAAATGCGCCTGAAGAGGCGAATGAAGCACAGTGAGGTTGGCGTGATACGATGTATGCAACTCGGCCACGTGCTGATGGTTGCTCTGCTCGCATTGTTGCTGTTTCACGTGACCGGCGTCTGTCAGGATTTCATCGTGTCGATCAATGCCCCCTTCGAGTGGGATTATCCCGAAGGGATTGTCTTGCAGCAGGCCGCGTTGATCCCGGGACCTGGAATGTATGGCATCTGGCATGGTCTGCCGTTCATCGCTTGCAATTATCCGCCTCTCTACTACCTGCTCGTTCACGCGGCACGATTGCTGGAGCCGAACCTGTTGGCCGCGGGACGTCTGGTGTCGGCTTCGGCCACGTTGCTGACCGCGCCCGTGGTGGCGGGACTCGTCTTGATCGCGACCCGGCGCCCTGACCGGCCGATCGCCTGGATTGAGCTTGGCAGTGCCGTGATTGTCGGACTGCTGGTCTTGTGTTTGCACGCCTTCCGTCTCTGGGGCGCGGTGATGCGGGTTGACACGCTTGCCGTCGCGCTCAGCATGCTGGGGGTGTTGGTGGCAGCCTGGGCCGATAGCCGCTTCTGGGGCACCGTTGTCGCTCTGCTGCTCTGCGTCGCGGCGGTCTTCACCAAGCAAACGCAGCTATCTGCCGGAATTGCTGTGTTCGTGATTGCGCTGGTCCGCAATCCGCGCGGGGCCCTTGGTGCCGCGGCGCTGGCTGGCGGGGTTGGGATGGCGGTGCTTGGACTTGTTCAGTGGCTGACGGCGGGTGGCTTCCTCTATAATATCACCGCGTATAACGTCAATAAATTTTTCTTCGGGCAGGTGTATCTTGTCTTCATGCGAGAGGCGACGAGTTTGCCATTTGCGATTTTGATTTTCATGGCTGTGCCAGAATTATTCATGAAATCGCTTGGTCATTCATTGGCTGGAGCCATTACGCGGTTTCGTCGTGAAGGGCGGGTGAGCGGAGCTCGGGCCACCCTGCTGCTGTACTTTATTCTTGCCAGCATAACGCTGATCGGCGTGTTCAAGGCCGGAAGCAACTTCAATTACTTTCTTGAATGGCTCTGCGTCGGTTGCGTGCTGATCGGCGTCTATCTGTGCGACATTGTCCGTGCGGAACGGGGGCGGCGCTTCTTGCTGATCATGGCATTCCTGTATCTGGGCGTGGTGCTGATGCCACACCGCCAGTTCCCGGGTCGATTCTCCCCCGAAGTGATCGAGCGGCAGCAGGCTCTGGTCCAGCGGATTGCCGCGGCCGAGAAGCCGGTCGCTTCCGAAAATCTGACCCTGCTGATGCAAGCCGGGAAGCCGATGATTTTCGAACCTGAGGGGACCGACCTCCTGGCACTTGGAGCCTGGGATGAGACGCCGGTGATTCGTCTGATTCGCTCACACGGGTTCGCCTTCATGATCACCGCGGATAATGTACAAGGTGGCAGCCATCGTCGTACGCCCGCCTTTGACCAGGCGATGCGAGAGGCTTATCCACGGGTCGAACAGATCGATCTGCCCAGCAAATCGTCCGACGGATTGTGGCTGCACCTGCCGCCGGGCTGACGCCGGCCCCCCTGCACGGGCCGGTCCCGGTCGCGACGGCGACCGCGCGCCACGCGGGCTGGCGGTTCTCCCACCCGAAAAAAACAAAACGGCCCGGCACCCCTTGCAACAGGGGCGTCGGGCCGTTTGTGGCAGGACGTCAGGAGGCGGGGTGAACCTGGACGGATCAGACCTCGGCGTCTTCTTCCTCGGTCACCGCCGCGGCGGCTTCGGCTTCCGCCTGGGCTTCCGTGGCCTGTTCCTCGGCGTCCATCTGGGCCGCCGTCACCATGCCACCGCGCTGGGCTTGCAATGCCGCCTCTTCCAGCGAGCGTGCGACGTTCACAGTGATCGAAATGCTGACCTCGGGGTGCAGCACGACCCGAACCTTGAACAGGCCCAGGGTCTTGATGTGCTGGTTGATCGCGACCTGATGGCGCTCGATCGTGAAGCCGGCGGCCGTCGCGGCCTCGGCGATGTCACGTCCGTTGACCGAGCCATACAGAATGCCGGTTTCACCAGCCTGGCGCGTGATGACCACGGCCAACCCGGCGATCTTTTCGGCAACGGCCTGGGCTTCCTTGCGACGCTCGATATTGGCGAGTTCAAGTTGGACCTTCTGGCCCTCGAAGAAGGTCAGATTGGCCTTCGTCGCGCGCAGTGCCTTTTTCTTGGGCAGAAGATAGTTGCGGGCGAAGCCGGGCTTCACCTTGACGACTTCGCCCATCTGGCCGAGATTCTCGACCCGTTCCAGCAGAATGATATCCATTACACCTCCTCCTGATCCGGGCCCGTCCGGATGAACCGTCGACGTAACCCGACCCACTGTTCGATGATGCCGAGGCCGACCACGATCAGTGCGGGCCAGCCAAACAGCATGAGAACCACATAGAATGCACCCAGTACCACGGCCCGGGCCGGGATGCGCTCGGCCAGGGCATGAACGACCGCCAGACCACCGAAGAAGATCGGCAATGCCGCGACAATCGCGATGTTGACCGCCACGAACCGGGGCGCGCCGTCGGCAAGGACCGCAACGACGATGGCGATCACCAACGCCACCGTCAGCCATGGTGGCAGTACGACATCAGCGATCCGCATCGAAGGGCGCAGGTTACGATGGAACCGTAACAAAGCACCCTGGGCGAGGATCGCATTGCCAATCACCATCAGCAGCCACGAGATGGCCACCATGCCCGGAATCATCGGGGCCACCGTGGCGGCGGCCTCCATGGCCGGACCTTCGGCCATGGCCACGGTGCCGCGAAGCATCGTGACCAGAACCGAGATGATCAGACCCTGAAGCCCGCCATCTTGACGCGCTGCCAACAACACCGCAGCCAGGATTGCAAGCCCGCCCAGGCCGGCGAGCCAGCACAACAACAGGCCCGGCGGATACCACTCGATCGCGTTGCCGGTTGGGCTCGTTTGATCGGCCGTGTTGCCGGTTTGCCGTGCCGGCACCGCGCTTTGTCGGGCCAACAGGGCCTGACGCACCAACAGCACCACCGGAACGGCATTGAGGGCGAGATAGCTGAGTCCCAGCCATTCGCCCGCAATCACTGTCGTCAAGCCTGACCCGATAGCCCCGGCGATCACGACCGGGCGAAACCCTAATCCGAGACCGACCAGCAGCAGAGGCAAGGTCGACATATACATCAGGATGACCGCCCCCAGTCCCCCCATCAGGATGGAGATATGGAACAGCCCGCTGATGACACCACCCACGCAGGCAAACATGAGGCTGGCGGGCATGGCGAAATCGTCCTGTTTACCGGTACGGCGCGCTGATCACTTCACCATGTAGGGCAGCAAGCCCAGGAAGCGGGCGCGCTTGATGGCCTGGGCCAGTTCGCGCTGCTTCTTGGTCGAGACGGCCGTGATACGGCTGGGAACAATCTTGCCCCGCTCGGAGATGAACCGCGACAGCAGCTTCACATCCTTATAGTCGATTGTCGGAGCGTTGGCGCCGGAAAACGGGCAGGTTTTGCGCCGCCGGAAAAACGGCCGACGCGGTGCGCCGCCACCGGCACTGGCGCCACCGGCACCACCGTCCCGGCCACCATCGCGACCGCCGTCCCGGCCACCGCCCATTCCGCCACCGCTGCGCGCGGGTCCGTGGGATCCGGTCATGCCTGCTCTCCTTCACCTTCGATGCGGCGCGCCGGCCGCGGACCCCGATCCGGACGATCACCACCGCGATCGCTGCGCTCACCATCAAAGCGGCGGCCACCCCGGTCGCCCCGATCGCCGCGGTCCCCGCGGTCACTGCGTTCGTTGCGGCTCTGCATCATCGCGGAGGGCCCGGCCTCCAACGCGTCGACGCGCACGGTCATGTAGCGCAGCACGTCTTCGTTGATGCTCATGTTCCGCTCCATCTCCACGACCGCCGCGGACGGGGCGTCGAGATTCAGCAGGACATAGTGTCCCTTGCGGTTCTTCTTGATCTTGTAGGATAAGGTCTTCAGGCCCCATTGCTCGTTCTTGGTGACCTGGCCACCATTGTCGCGAATCAGGGCGGAGAAGGTTTCCGTCAAAGCCTCGACCTGCGCGGCCGAGATGTCCTGGCGTGCGATGAACACGCTTTCGTAAAACGCCATACGTCTCCCCATGGCTGTTTTGTGGCCCGGCGCTGTCACAACCGCGAAATCGGATGTCTCCAGCCGCCCGAGCCTAGCCGATCCGTTACCGGTACCGGCAAGGAGCTATGAAGCGCGCGACTATACACAGTTTCATCAGGGGTGCAAGGATGCGATGCGGGAGGGATGCGAATCCACCGGTATCGGTCGCCCGGATCGGGCGCTATTCGACCGAAAACAGCATCGGCTGATTGGCTCCCTGATAGGGGCTCGCGGCCTCGACCCCGGCGGGCGGAGCCCCGGCATCGAGTGCCGCTCCCAGGCTGGTGGGCAAGGCTTCTTGCGGTGGCCGTGCCGCCTTGGGATCTTCGGCCGGACAGGCCAGGATGAAGGCGACCCGGTGCGCCCTCAGCGCGGCGGACGCCCCCGCGATCGGGCCGTTCCATAGCTGCTGAAACACCGAAAGACCATCGACGTTGCGGTGGTACAGTGCACCGACGGTTCGCAGGCCGGGGACCCGAAACAGCAGTTCCGGGACGTCGTTGACATGGGTCAGCCCCAGGGGGCTATCGTCGGCACCCGATGGCATCGCCGTGATGCGATCGAGCAGACGGGCGGCGGCGGCACCGCCACAGGGCTTTCGCGTTGGATCGCCCGGGGCCAGGCTGATGTCGGTCAGGACGGCGGCAAGAGGCAGCGTGGTCGCCAGCAGCACGGTGGCGGTTGTGATCACAGCCATTGGCCAAATCCGGCGGTCCGCGTCCGGTCGTTCCAGCGCCACGGCGAGCAGCCAGGCCATCCCGGCAATGCCGACGGCGCTGGCGTAGGGGGCAAAGCGAATTCGAATCGCGGCGGCGCCGAGCAGCACGAGGCCGCAGGCCGGGGCGTAGAGCCACGCCACGGCAGCGAGACCGTTCGGACGCGTTCCGCCCAGGTGCTTGCGCGACAGCACGGCGAAGGCGACCATGCCGACCAGACAAGGGCCCAGATAGCCTAGAAGACGCAGTGGTCGGGTAATCGGCGCCAGTTCCGACACGCCGCGCCAGATATTGTCAGGAGAATCGGCGGTCAGGACGGCGAGCGGCGTTCCAATCGATGCGTGGAAACAGGAGAACCAGATCCCACTGGTCACCAGGACCGTCACAGCCAGCACACCGGCGATGCGGATCGGTGGGGTCTTTCGAACCAGGGCCAGCTTCAGGACGATTCCGATCACCGCCAGGGCCGCCATGACGCAGACATGGGGCAGGGCGAGGCGGTCGATCCGGGGCACGGTCCAGCCGCCGTCGGGCGGGTCGATCGCCAGCACGGCCAGCATTGCCGCCGTGGCGGTGAGGGCGGCAACGGCAAGCGCGTCGGCCAGGGCGAGCCGTCGAGCGCTGTAGTGTGATACCAGCCCGCCATGATCTTGATTCATGGCGGGCTGGTACGGTCGCGACGGCGACCGCGCGCCATGTGGCGCGGAGCCAAGCGCCCGGAGGGGCGCGCCGGCGCCTGAGGCTTCGCTTTGATCGGTCACGATCAAAGCGGATTGGTATGATACGGCCATAGCGACCATCACGCCGCCGAAGGCGAAGCCGGCGAAGATCATGGCTTCGAAACTGAGCCAGACGGCCAGCGCGATCACCAGACCCAGGCCCAGCGCCACGTCGCGTCGGGGCGCCATCACCACCCGCAGGGCCTGGCCGCTGGTCAGGACCAGCATCGCCACCAGGGCGACATGATGGGTACCGCTGCCGAACAGGCCGTAATTCACCAGAATTGGCGTGGTCGCGGTCAGCATGGCGATCCTGATCGCGGTGCGCTGTGTGGCAACCAGCGGATCCATCGCCCAGGTCGCGGCGGCGGCGACACCGGCGATCGACAACGGGCCGACCATCGCGCCGACCGTGATCAAGGCCCGGTCCAGTCCCAGAACATACTGGAGCGGCAGAACCGCGACCGCCATGACGGCTTCGAGCAGATGGCTCCAATGCAGCACCAGCGGGCCGCCGAGATTGCCGCCCGCGACGGCATCAAGGGGCATGCCCTGCTGAATCTCCTGGCGCAGGCGCACCAGCCGGATCCAGGTGTCCGGGTCGTGGATCACCTCCGGCGTGGGCGATATCGGCATCCGGAAGGCAAGAACCAGACCGAGCGCCGCCAAGGCTGCGAGGGCATAGTCAAAGGCGGCGGGCAGCCGCCCGCCGGTTTTGCGACCGATCGCCGTTGCTGTCATGGCGCCGGGCTGGCTGGCGCCGGAACCTCGGGCGTCGGAACGGTTGGCGCCGGTGGCGGATTGAGCGGCGTGGCATCGACCGCGGCCCGGGGGGCGGCACCGGTCGATGCCGTTGCCGTGTTCTCACTGGCGCCGGTTCCCGGCGCCGCGGCGTCGGACGTTGGCGGCGATGCGCCACCCTTGAGCAACAGCGGTGCTGCCGCCGCATCCTTCGATGCGGTCGCCGCCGCCCGGGTCTTTCGTGCCTTGGTCGCGGGGGGTGGGCTGGTCAGGACGGCGACGTCGCGGGCCGTGGCGACGGCCGGGGTGACCTGATGATCGCGGAACCAGCGATAAAATTGCAGATTGTCGCTGACAATCCGCGAGTCGCCGGTATTGCCCAGCAGGTGCTGAACATCGTTGTCGCGGCCGGCCAGGCCATAAACCAGTGCCAGATTATGCGTCACCGTCGGTGGCGCGTCGACAAGCTTGACCGCGCCGGCGAGCAGCCGCTGCGATTCGGCCAGATTGCCGTCGAGCAGGAAGGACATGGCCATGTCGTTGATAACCGCGGGATCATTGGGTGTGGCGGCCAGGATCGTGCTGTAGCGGGTGCGCGCCTCGTTGTGGTTGCCACGGGTATCGGCCAGAATCCCCTGAAGGAGGAGGACGTCGCGATCCGCCGGTGCCAATGAGGCTGCCATCGCGGCCTGGGCCGACGCCTCACCGATCTTGCCGGACTGATAATCCAGACGGCCGGCGAGGGTCAGAACGCGCGGATCGTTGGGATGTTTGCTCAGCAGATGTTCAATCGTCGGGCCCGCGTCCTTGGTCCGGCCGCTATCCAGCAATGTCTGGGCCAGGCCAAGCTGGGCCTCGACGGTGTCGGGTTGGCGTGCCGTCACCTGGCTGTACAGGGCGATCGCCGTTTCGGTGTCGCCGGAGCGGCGCGCCTTGGCGGCAAGATCCAGGGCGCGTTCATTCATCGTCGCGCCGCTGACCTTGAGGGCGTCATCGACGCCAGCGGTTGCCGGCTTGCCCGACGCGGATTTGTCGTCGGGCATGGTGCAGCCCGCGGGAACGGCCAGCAGCCCGAGCAGAAACAGGGGCAGCAGGCGGCGTCGCGGGGGCTTGGGGAAGGAGGGCATGATGTCTGTCTCAGCTCCGCGACGCCGACTTGACCCAGATTTCGACACGCCGGTTGCGCTCACGGCCGTCCGGTGAGCTGTTCGGAGCGATCGGCATAATGGGCCCCATGCCGCGAATGCTGGTCGCCGGCATGCCGTGTGATGCCAACTCCTGTGCCACCGCGTCGGCCCGGGCTTGCGATAGCTGCAGGTTGGCGGCGGCATTGCCGGAATTGTCCGTGAAGCCGAACAGGAACACCTGGGGCCGGCTGCCGGACTTTTGCGCGGCCACGAATTGGACCAGGCGATCGATATCACGGGTCGCCTTGTTATCAAACTGGCTGGAATTCGGCTTGAAGCGGAAATTGACGGACAGACGCGTGGCGCCGGCGACCGCTTTGACATAGTCCGCCGGGGCGTCGGCGGCCAGCGGCTGCTCGACGGCTTCAATGTTCTGGCCGACAAAGCCGACCTGGTTGACGATCGCCTGGCCCTCGGGCGAGATGGCAAAGCTGACATAGTCGGTGATCAGCGGGTTCTGGGGCGACTGCGAGGTGTAGAGGAACAGCCGGCGGGCCAGCGGATAATCCTCGGTCGCGACCGTGAAGGCGCTGGGATAGAGCGCGGCGCCATCGCCGTCGGAAACCGCGAGGGCCTTGGTTGGTCCGGTGAAGGCCAGGCCAATGAAGCCGATCGCACCGGGGTCGGCGGCAACGCGGTTTGCCAGCTCATTGCTGTCCTCAATCCGCGCCGCGTCCGCGCGAAGCTCCATCTTGTAGTGGGACAGCACCAGCGAATTGAAAGTGTCCCAGGTGCCGGATTTGTTGTCGCGGGCCAGCACCTTGACCGGCACATCGGCGCCGCCGACCTGGGACCAGTTGGTGAATTTTCCGGAGAACAGACCGGCGATCTGTTCGACACTGAGCCGTGACACCGGATTGGCGCGATGAACCACTACCGCGACCCCATCAAGGCCGCCGACATGTTCGTTCGACGACGAGCGCATGTCACCCAGCGATTTCAGCGCTTCGACTTCCTTGTCATTGATCGGGCGTGAGGCTTCGCCGACATCGGCCTCGCCACTGGCCAGCGCCTTGAACGCGGTCGCCGATCCGTGGGCGGCGATCTCGACGCCGACGCGTTCGCCGGTGCCGGGTGCGTTTGCGATCACGGTCCGCTGTTCCTCGCCCTGCACCAGGATCTGGACGTTCTGGTAGCCATGGGCCGTCAGCATCGCCGCCACCCATTTCGGGCCGAGCTCCGAGCCGATGGTGTTGGATCCGGCAAGCCGTAGGATGGTTCGATAGGGTGCGGTCTCGGGTGGGGCGGCGGGCGCCGGCGCCGCGGCCGGGACGGCCGCGGGGGCGGGAACCGGGGCCGCGACCGGGGGCGGGGCGGCGGG
>JARLIO010000002.1 GCA_031291675.1 Azospirillaceae bacterium | reverse complement strand
CCTGTTCTACGCTTGGCGGCCGTCGTCACCGACGGACGCGCCCAAGAACTCGGTTCCGTACCCTGTCGCTACCAGCGCACGGGCGGGATTCTTCACCCGCTTGAAACACGCGCCTTTCCCTGGCGCACCCCGAATCCCCCTCTATTTTGACAAAAACAAAGGGGTCTGGGGCATGGCCCCGGTTGGGTTTGGGCGAAAGCCCAACGCTTCGTCGCCAAAATGAGAACCGCTGCTAAAGCTGGTCATTGCGTTGAATCATTGTGCTGGATCATTGTCCGCGGCAACGATCACAATAAAAGAGCGGGATGCGGCGAGGGGCTGGCGCAGTGTCAGGCCCGGAACGCCCTGATCCGATATCGTGCGTGCCAGCGGTGCCCGACGGTCCCACACGGGGGAGACATGAGCAAGATCGCGATCGAGACGATGCTGACAACCGAGGGGTTCTTTGCCGGTTTGCCCGCCGCCCAGGCTGACGTGATCGCGGATCTGGCGGCGCTGCATGAGGTCAAAGCCGGGACCTTTCTGTTCCGCGCCGGGGAACCCGCCGACCGGTTCTTTCTGGTGCGCCAGGGGCGGGTGGTCGTCGAACTCTACGCACCGGGACGGGAGGCCGTTGCCGTTGAAAGCGTCGGGCCCGGCGATATTCTGGGCTGGTCGTGGTTGTTGCCCCCCTATCGTTGGCGTTTTGACGCGCGGGTGGTCGAGCCTTCAACGCTGATCGGGGTGGACGCCACCACCTTGCGCGACCGTCTGGAGACCGATCCGGTCCTGGGATATGCGGTGCTGCGCCGCTTCGTGCCCGTGATCGCAAGCCGGCTGGCCAGTGCCCGCGAGCGCATGGCCGAACGCCTGTGCGAGCCGCACTAAGGCGGTGACGCCGTTACTCGAAAGACTCTGGCGGTGACGTCGTTACCATAAATTCACGCGCTGGTGAGCCATCAAAGGCGTAGGATCGCGCGGCCCGAACGGTTGGGGCGCAATGTGGAACGTTCGATCGAGACGGCAGTCCGGGAGAGTGGGCACATGACAAATCCGATCGCACCGATGGTTGGCGCGCTGACATTGGGCGTCGCAGCCTTGGTCTATCTTCTTTCCCATGTCAACGCGGTGCTGGTCGTCGGCGTCGTGCTGGCCGCGCTGGTCGTCTATGCCTTGAAGGTCGCCAATCAGTGGGAACGCGCGGTGGTGCTGCGTGCCGGCAAGTTGCGCGGGGTCGCGGGGCCCGGCATTTTCTGGATGATCCCGGTTTTCGATATGGTGGCGACCTGGATCGATCTGCGAACCCAGATCACGCCGTTCAATGCCGAACGGACCCTGACCCGTGATACCGTGCCGGTCAATATCGATGCCGTGGTGCTCTGGTCGGTCCATGATCCGCAGAAGGCGGCGCTGGAAGTCGTCAATTATCGAACCGCGATCGAATGGGTGGCCCAGACCTCGTTGCGCGAGATGATCGGCACGACCGATCTGCAGACGCTGCTGTCCGACCGGCGTCAGGCTGACGAGAGGCTGCGCGCCGAGATCGCGGTCAAGACGGCACCCTGGGGCATTTCCGTCAACGGCGTCGAGATCCGGGACGTGACGATTCCCGATGCCCTGCAGGATGCGATGAGCCGCCAAGCCCAGGCGCAGCGGGAACGCGATGCCCGCGTCACGCTCGGATCGGCCGAGGTCGCGATGGCGCATCAGTTCGTTGAGGCCGCGAAGATCTATGCCGCGTCGCCGGACGCGCTGCAGTTGCGTGGCATGACGATGCTCTACGAGGCGGTCAAGGAGCGCGGATCGACGATCGTTGTGCCCAGCAGTGCCCTGGAGACAATGAAACTGAGCGGTATCGCCGGCGTGACGGCTCTGGCGGGCCGGTCGTCCGGCGCGGCCCCGTCCGCGGAGACGGACTGAAACCACGCGGTCATCCCCGCGATTGGCAAAAAGACATTAGGTAGTTTCCGATCCTGATCGTCGTGGGCGCCTTTCCCTATAATCCGTTATCGACGGGCGCAACCACTGCGTTTCCGGCCTCTCTTCTTGACCTTATCCTGGCAAGAGAGGTCCTCGTGTTCCGATACTGGCGAACCGTACCTGTTGCGTCAGGTGGTAACCCGAGGTTGTTCTTTCGCTTTGTGTTCCGGCTCCGACAGTTTGCCGCGGCCCAGAGATCTGCACTGGAACACTCGAATTCGGGGATCGACATGGCACAACCGGCTTCAATGGCTCGACTTGATCCCACCTTCGACGAGTTTCTCTTTTCATCGGTCGGAACCGAACGTAACGGCATGATCCTCAGCGTCGTTTCCGCGCTGGCGCGCCTGGACCTCGACCCCTGGCAGGAGGCGGCGAAGTTGGCCGCGTTGCCGCCGGAATCCGCGATCCGGCGCCTGGGAACATTGTTTGCCGCGCTGCCGGACGGGGCCCTGGTCAGTCGCGATACCGTGAAGGTTGCAACGGCTCTGGTCGCCCGCCTGCCTCATCAGGTGTATTCGGCGCTGCAGTCGTCAGAGACATTGCTGACCGGGGGGCGGATAACTTGGTCCCGAGGTCTTATGTATCTGATTTTTCTGGTTCTGGTGCTGTGTGCCCCTTGGATCGCATCGAGCGGTCCGAGCACTGCGGGTCGGGCTGACAGCGTCGCGTCCAGCACGATCTCGCCACCAGGGCCGGCGCCGTCACCAAGCGATGGCCCGCCACATCCGCCTGTCCCCTGACCGGCGACGCGGTGCGACCGACAATGATGCGGCGAACAAGGGCAGGGTCGGGTTGAGGTTCCGCAAACGATCCGCAGCCACCCTCGACGGGAGGGTGAACCGCAATCCTTGACTCACGGAAGATGATCCAGCTCTTTGTTGCCATAGTGGTAATGAAACAGTTTATCGTGATCGGGATCGGTCGGCGTTGATGGATCGAAAACGGGACTATCTGTCACGCTTTGACGACTGATGCTGAGATTGACCAACCGGTCGGTCCAATTGATATTTTGTGCCGTCCGCGGTGACAAAAGCACTCTCTTCCCCGGCCACCAGTTCCGGGTGTCGACGATCAGGTAGTCGATGCTCCAGTCGGCCTCGTCCAGGGCAAAGTCCTCGACATGACCAATTTCACCGTCGCAGGCGTGGATGTGGTATCCCGAAATCGCGGCGATGCTGCGCAGGTGCGGATCATCAAGGCGCTCCCGCGCGTATTTCTCATCCTCCTCGCGGTGTTTCGTCGCCTGGGATAATGAGGCAACCATGCCGGTGTCCATGTAACCGTCACCGCCCATGTAGAGACCAGTTCCCCAATACGGCCCCCAGCCATAGTGGTCATAAATATACGTCTCCATCTGCCGTGACACGGTGTGCTCGGTATCGATGTCTGGACTGCTTTCAACCTGCTTCATTGTCAGGCTTACCGCGAATTCATGCTCCTTGCGGTCGACATGGTCGAGAACGGAAGGGGGGAGAAGCACCTTGCGGCCCTTGAGCCAATGCCCGGTGTCGACGACCATCCAACGAACGAACCAACTGGTATCATCAAAAAGAAAGTCGCTGACCGTGCCGATCCGGCCGTCTGTTGCCATGAGGGCGTAGCCTTTGAGCTCTGAGGCATTGATTAACATTGACATTCTCCGATGGTTGAGCACGTGGCATGTATTGAGAATTGCACAGCGATCTCGGGTCAGCGTCGGTTGGGGTGTGTGACCTGGGCCCACCAGAGCGCAAGCCCGCGGCTGCGGCGCAGATCGTCCTGACCCGACAGCGCCGATTGTTGAGCGAAAATCGCGAGGGTGGGCGGCGCCCAGAAATCCTCCCATGGCATCAAAGAACCGGTTTCTCCGAGGTTACAAAATCGCCTTGGCGTGATCGCGCCGCGGGTCGGGATCGGGAAGCAAGACGGACCCAACTTGAAGGGGGACGCGAACTTGTGAGGATCCACCGGCGGCTTGGTGGCACGGGCGATGACGAATGGCTCACTCTTACGCGGGGGCCAGTGTTCCCCGGTGGGAACGGGACGCCCGGCGTCGAAATCAAAGGCGGCGGGCCGGGCTCGCGGCGTTACGGAACACACCATGCTGGTTGTTTCCTTGTTGTCATTCGGACCAGACGTCATGCGGGATTGTTATTGCTTGGATCACGGTCCGATCCTAGTGTCACGCGGCCGGTCACAGCAGTATCGGAAACTACTCAATCGCTGTTTTCTCGGTAACAGAACCGGGGTGTTGGGTGCCGCCCGCGCCGGTGGTACCCCTGGTTTGTGGGAAGGATCGAGGACAGGGACCGTGATGGGTCTGATCGGCGTGGCCGGCGGAATTCCAGCGATCGTGCGCGGGGCCCGGATCTTCACCCGCTGCTGATGCCGCCCCGCGGGGCGCTCCGGGATCGGACGTCCAATACGCCGCGACGACCCCTGCGCGACGCCGGTCTGGTCTCGACCGGCTGCCCCGCCAGGCAAGCCGGCCGGGTTACGCGGGCTTTGGATCGAGGCGCGCCGCGGCGATGTCGCTGATGTGATCGCGCAGGGCCTCGTCGCGGGCCAGCAGGCGCCGGAAGTCGGTTTTTGCGAGCACCAGAAGGTGGCAGAAACCAACGGCGCGGACGTCGGCGACCCGGCGCTGGAAGGTCATCAGCGCCAGTTCGCCGAAGAAGTCGCCATTGCCCAGGCGAACCGGCTGCGCCAGGCCGACGACATGGACGTCGACCTCGCCGCTGGCGATGAAATACATCTCGCGGCCGCGATCTCCCTTGCGGACCAGGAGCTCACCCGGAACCGCCAGACGCGGCCGCAATTGCTTGGCGATGTCCCCCAGCCGCGTCAAATCCAGGCCGGTGAACAAGGGCACACGGGCCACCAGGTCGGCGAGATGAAGTCCGAGATCGAGCTGGGGTGGTCGCTCCAGGATCACGCCGCGGCTGACAATGTCGCGCGTCAGGTCGTAGAGAATTTCCTGGCTGATCAGTGATTCGGCGTACATCGTGCGATATTGGCTCTGTTCCAGGCGCAACGCCGCACGTGCAAGATAGCGCTGTTGCAGCGCCATGGCGTATTCCGGGTATTGCAGCTTCAGCGCCGCCAGGGCCTGCCGGGTCGATTCCAGCCGTGCGTCGACCACATTATGCAGGGCTTCGGCCGCGGTCTTGCCCAGCAAGGGGATGAGACGGTCGTCGATGAAATGTTCCATCTCCGCCAGGACCATGCGGCTCAGTAGCAGCGCCTCGAACCGGCGGGCCAATTGGCGTGTCAAAGGCCGGTCGATGCCATAGCGCCGATGCAGCAGCATTGCCAGGCGGAACGGGCGGGAATAGGCGAGCATGCCCGCCGCGGCCTGACGGTAGCCCTCCAGGCCGCCGACCTTGACGCCTTCGATCAGCCGCGAGGTCCGCCCGGTCAGCAACTCGATGATGGGCCGTGATGCCACGCCCTGCCGGTAATGGTGGCGGTAGAGTTCGTCCTCATGGTTGGCCAGCGTGACGAGACCGATGCCCACGCGGTCAGCCTTGGCCAGCGCCTCGTCGGCGGTCGGATCGCGCTCGATCTGCTGCATGCGTTGGGCATAGAGTTCGCCCACGCGGCTGGCCAGCATCGGCTCGATCTGATACTCGGTGCCGATGCGTTGGATTTCCTGGCGGATCGTCGTCAGCGACAGCGCCATCGCACGATTGCGCATGGCCGCCTCCGCGGGGGGCAGGATGTCGATCCCCAGCAGGCGACTGACCCAGCGCAGCGTGGTGCCGTTGACAAACAGGGTGAACAGAACGAAGCCGGTCGCCAGAACCGCGACGAACTGCTTCGTCCCGGCATCGACCCGGGGATTTTCGGTGACCGCCAGCGCCAGGGCCAGGGAAATCGCGCCGCGCAATCCGCCCCAGAGCATCACCGCCTTGAAGCGATGGCTGACGCGCGATGCCGCGCCCAGGGCCGACAGAATCGGCAGCAGGGCAAACAGAACCAGGGCGCGGGCCACCAGGGCGGCGACAACGGTCGCGCCCAGCAGGGTGATGTCCCGGAAATGGGCCTCCATCAGAATCGGCGGCACCCGCATTGATGCCAACAGAATGATCATCGAACTGGCCCAGAAGCCGAGCTGACGCCACACCTGGATCAGGCCGGACCAGGTGTCCGGCGAGATGCGGGTGCGCCCATGGGAACCGACGACGAGGGCCGCGGCGACCACGGCAACCACACCCGAGGCATGGGCATATTCCTCGGCAATGATGAAGGACAAATAGGCCAGGGCCACGGTCAGGGTGATCTCGGCCAGGGGCACATCGCGCAACGGTGCGATCAGGGCGCAGATCGCGCGGGCACACAACACGCCGACGATGATCCCACCGGTGAAACCCCACAGGAAGGTGACAACGGCGTCATCGATCGCGCGGCTGCCCCGGCCGGTCAGGATGGCCAGCAACAAGGTGAACAGCGCGATCGCGGCGGCATCGTTGAGCAGGCTTTCGCCCTCAACCAGCATGGTCAAGCGGCGTGGCGCCCCCAGATCACGGAAAATGCCGACCACCGCGCTTGGATCCGTGGTCGCCAGGATCGACCCGAGCAACAGGCAGGCGATCAGGCTCACATTGCCGACCGCGTGCAACACGACGCCGATCATGAAGGTGCTGACCAGAACCGCGACGACAGCCAGCAACAGGATCGGCGCGATGTCATCAAGCAGGCGACGGACATTGATCGTCAGGGCCGTTTCAAACAGCAACGTCGGCAGGAAAATGAACACGAACGCGTCGGCCGGCATGTCAAAGCTGCCCAAGGCCTGCATCATGTCATTGAAGGAACCCCAGCGGGCGTTCAGTTCGAGAACTTCGATCAGGGTCCCCAGACCGACACCGGTCGCGGCCAGAAGGACCATCCCGGGCAGCTTCAGCCGCTGGGCCAGGGGGGGCAGCAGGCCGATAATCAGCAGCAGGATGGCGACGCCGAACAGGGTGAAGGCGATATCCTGCATGGTGGCTCCTTGCGGATGCGCAATGCCGAAACGGTGCGCCGGAACAGATGCCCGTACGCTAGCGGGCGCGCCGCCGCAGGGCAACGCCAGCCGCATGGACGGCGCATTAAAATAATTTAGTCGGAATAGTTCCGGGCGACACCATTTGTACGGGCGATCGCCGCCGACGGCTCCTGACGGGCTTTACGGTGCCGGACAACCAGCCAGGTGAAAAGAGAGGCGTCATGGGCTTGCTGATTGACGGGGTTTGGCACGACAAATGGTATGACACGACCCGGACCGGGGGTGAATTCATTCGCTCGGACGCGCAATTCCGTGATGTCGTCACCGCGGATGGCGCGTCAGGCTTTGCCGCGGCGCCCGGCCGCTACCACCTCTATGTGTCCTATGCCTGTCCCTGGGCGCATCGCACCCTGATCGGCCGCGTGCTCAAAAGGCTGGAGGATGTCATTTCGGTGTCGGTGGTCGATCCGCTGATGGCCGAGGAAGGCTGGACGCTGTCCGAGGGCGCCGATCCGGTCAACGATGCGCACCGATTGTATGAGATTTATCGTCGCGCGGCGCCGGCCTACACCGGGAGGGTGACCGTCCCGGTGCTGTGGGACCGGGTGACCGGGCGTATCGTCAATAATGAATCCGCGGACATTCTGCGGATGTTCAACACGGCGTTCGATCGCTGGGGCGATGCCGCGGTCGATCTCTATCCCGTCGCGTTACGACCGACGATCGATGCGGTCAATGCCTGGGTCTATGACGGCATCAATAACGGCGTCTACAGGGCCGGATTCGCCACGACACAGGACAAGTATGATGCGGCCTATGCGGCAGTGTTCGCCGCGCTCGATCGGGTTGAAGCGCTGCTTGCGGTTCAACCGTACCTGGCCGGAGATCGGCGGACCGAGGCCGATTGGCGGCTCTTTACCACCCTGGTCCGGTTCGACGCCGTCTATCACGGACATTTCAAGTGCAACCGGCAGCGGATCGTCGATTTTCCCCGTCTCTGGGATTATGTGCGGGAGCTGTACCAGGTGCCGGGCGTGGCGGCCACAGTGCATCTGGACCATATCAAGCGCCATTATTATGCCAGCCATGTCACGATCAACCCGACCCGGATCGTACCCCAGGGCCCTGATCTCGATTTCAACGCGCCTCATGGCCGGGGGCGGTCATGACCGGAGCGGTGACGAGGTCCGGCGGCGACAGGCCCTGGATCCGGATCGGACTGGTCTGGGCCGGGGTCAGCGGATGCGTCGCCGTCGCCGCGGGCGCCTATGCGACGCACGGCGTCGGCGATGTTCAGGGCGCCGCCTGGATGACGACCGCGAGCGGTTATCAGCTCTGGCACGCCCTGGCGCTGTTGGGGGTCGTGCTGGCCGCCGGCCGGCGGCCCGGCTGGCCCGATCGGCTGCTCGGGCTGGCCGGTGTCTGCTTTGGGCTGGGGTCGCTGCTGTTTTGTGGTGCGCTCTATACGCTGGCATTGATCGGTGCCGGGCCGCTGACGGCGCTGGCGCCGGTCGGCGGCACCTTGCTGATGCTCGGTTGGCTGGCGGTCGCGGCGTCGGCGCTGGCGCCATCACGCCGCTGACCAGGCGGCGCGACTACCCTTCGTCGGCGAGCGGCCACAGCCAGGCCGCGCCGCGGACGCCGCTGGAATCGCCATGCTGGGCGCGCAGGATCGGCGTGTCGATCTGGTCCGAAAACGCGGCCCGTCGCAGCAGCGGTGGCACCCGGTCATACAACGCCGTGATGTTGGACACGCCGCCGCCCAGGACGATGATGTCCGGGTCCAGGATATTGACCACGGTGGACAGGGCGCGCGCCAGCCGGTCGACATAACGGTCGAGCGTCGCGGCCGCGTGGGCATCTCCGGCCGCCGATCGCTGGGCGATGTCGGCGGCGGTTACCGTTTCGCCGGTATGGCGCTGGTGATCCGCCGCCATGCCGGGGCCGCAGAGCCAGGATTCGATGCAGCCGCAATGGCCGCAATAGCAGGCAGGTCCAGGGTACTCATCCGCCGTCATCCAGGGCAGCGGGGTGTGGCCCCATTCGCCGGCGATGGCATTGTGCCCGGTCAGCGGCCGCCCGCCGATCGCAATGCCACCGCCGCAGCCGGTACCCAGGATCACCGCGAAGGCCACCGCGTGGCCGGCGGCCGCGCCGTCGGTCGCCTCCGACACGGCGAAGCAATTGGCATCGTTTTGCAGGCGCACCGGGCGCGCCAGGGCGGCGGTCAGGTCGCGGTCGAGCGGCCGGCCATTGAGCCAGCGCGAATTGGCATTCTTGATCATGCCCGTCGCCGGCGACAGCGCGCCCGGGATCCCGACGCCCACGGTGCCCGTTCCCGCGACTTCGCGTTCCAGCGCCAGGACCAGATCGCGGATCGCGGCGATGGTGCCGTCATAGTCGTCGCGCGGCGTGGCAATCCGACGCCGCGCCCAGGCGCGGCCGTCGCGGTCGAGCACGATCCCCTCGATCTTTGTGCCGCCCAGATCGATACCAATACGAAACATCTCCCGATCGCTCCCTCGCCCGAGATGATCAAACAAGTCCTGTCCCATTCTGATGTCAATCTATGGCTGTTTTGCGCCGATGACCAGAACTGTTGCACCGCAATCGTGTTGCCTTAAAATCCCGCGACGGGACAGCAAACCGTGTTGTCTTCCGCGCTTGGATGGGGCAGTGTGCCGCCGTCGGGCCGCCCGCGGCTCTGCTGCTATCCTCTCGGTCGATTTCTCCCGCAGCTTCAGATCCTTCGCATAGGTAAGGTCATGTTCCGCGCCCTTATTACCGCCCGCCGTTCCGGCGAGCATCATTCCCGGGCCAGGCTGGTTCGTACTTTGGCCTTGGCCGTTGTTGGCCTTGGTGTCGGCGCGGGCAGCGCCGGTGCCAGCGCCACGAAACCGGTGACCCCGCCGAAGGCCGCTTCGGCCAAGGCCCATGCCAAAGCCCATGCCAAACCCGTCGCCAGCGCCGGCGAGGCCGGTTGCTATAGCCAGGCGGACTTCGAGGCCGAACAGGGGATCCGTCTCCATACCGACCTGATGGTCGCCGGTCTGACCTGTCAGCGCTTTGATCCATCAAAGCCGTTTTTCGACCAGTACAACACCTTCACCCACACCCATCGTGCCGCGATCATGATGTGGGAATCGCAGTTGATCGGCCATTACCGTCAGTTGCACCACGGCGATCCGACCCGGGTGTTTGACACGTTGCGCACCGATATCGCCAACGAGTCCGCCCGCCGCGCCCAACTAATGACGACGCCGGTCTTCTGTGACGAACAGGGCGCGTTTGTTGCCGAGGCGATGAAGCTGACGCCGGAAACGTTGCATCAGCGGATTTCCGATGTCGGCCAACTGCCGCTGGCCAAAGAAAAGCTATGCAAGCCCATGGCCGGCGATCTGCCGGTCCTGCAGCCGGCCAAGGCCATGCCGTTGCCGGTGCTGGCGCCCGCGACGTTGAAGGTGGCGGCGGCAAAATAACGCGATCAGCCCCGCAGCCGACACGCGGGGCTGTTATTGCGCCGACGCGTGTCGGCCTGCTTGTCGACCGCGCTTCGAATCATGCGTCCAAAACGCCATCCCGGCTTTGCCGCGGATGGCGTTCCTGTTTTCGGGAGCGATATGATGCGACACGATCGGGCCTGTCGCGTGGTTAAGTTCGCCTCAATGTTGCGCGACTCCTGCGGGTGTGGCCACCGAATGGGCGTATTGGCGTTATGCCGAAAATTTCATCATCCCTGGCAAGAAACAGCCTTGCCGGGAACCGCCAGCATACGTTAGCGTTACGCCTTTGTTGCGGCTTGACGGTCTGGGGACGTCCCGACACATCGCGGGGAACGGCTACGACGTTGTCGTAGGGGGCAATGGTTTGGGAACCCAGGTTTACTGAATTTGGGGATGGGAAATCGCTTGAATGTTACCGACAGATCCGGCTGCCACCGCTTGTTTCACTCCTGCTGATGAGTTGCCGGCATGGCTTACTTTCTTCAACAGTTGATCAATGGCCTGACGCTCGGTGCCATTTATGGCCTGATCGCCTTGGGTTATACGATGGTCTATGGGATCATCGGGATGATCAATTTCGCCCATGGTGAAATTTATATGGTCGGCGCCTTTGTCTCGCTGATCAGTTTCCTGGTCCTTGGCGCGGCGGGAATTACCTGGGTTCCTTTGATGCTGGCGATCGTTCTGGTCATTTCGATGGTGTTTACCAGCATCTATGGCTGGACCATCGAGCGCCTCGCCTATCGGCCGTTACGCGGTTCGGTGCGGTTGGCGCCGCTGATTTCGGCGATCGGCGTGTCGATCTTTCTGCAGAACTACGTCCAGCTGGTGCAGGGGGCGCGGATCAAGCCGTTGCCACCGGTGATCCGCGGTGGCTTCACGCTGATGGGCGACGGCGACAATTTTGTGGTTCAGCTCAGCTATCTGCAAATCATCATTATGCTGCTGACCGTCGGGCTGATGGTGGCGTTCACCATGGTGATCACGCGGACCGACCTCGGTCGTGCTCAGCGCGCTTGCGAGCAGGACAAGACCATGGCGGCTTTGCTGGGCGTCAATGTCGACCGGACCATCTCGATGACCTTCGTCATGGGCGCGGCCCTGGCCGCGGTCGCGGGTGTCATGGTGACGATGTATTATGGTGTCGTTGACTTCTATATCGGGTTCCTGGCCGGGGTGAAGGCGTTCACGGCGGCGGTGTTGGGGGGGATTGGCTCGCTGCCCGGCGCGATGCTGGGCGGTATCCTGATCGGCCTGATCGAAAGCTTCTGGTCGGCGTATTTCACCATTGAGTACAAGGATGTCGCGGCCTTCGCGATCCTGGTGATGGTGTTGATCTTCCGTCCGACCGGTCTGCTGGGTCGACCCGAAATCGAAAAGGTCTGATGCGATGACGGAAACTGTTATGGTCGATTCCGCCCGCGCCGTCGATTGGTGGGCCGTGGTCAAGGAGGCCGCGATCACGGCCGCGATCGGGCTGGCGCTGACGGTGATCATGGTGGGGTTGCGAACCGTTGAAAGCGGGGGCGGCCTGATCATTGAAACGCACCTGACCGAAGTCGCCTGGTTCGTGGTGCTGGTTTTCGTGGGACGGGCCGGGATGGCGCTGCTCCGCCAGGGTGTGGCTGTCCCGGTGCTGGTCGTTTCCCTGGCCGTGGCGGTCGGTTGCTGGTTCGTTCATTTCCCCAGCTCGGTGTTGCAACTGCTGGCCTTCACCGCGGGGGCCGTGTTGGCGATCCGGGCCTTGGTGCTGGCCCGGATCCATCGCAGCCCGCTGTCAGCACAGGAGCGCGATCAGCGCATGGACCGCCTGGGGGCCCGCTTCCAGGATGCGGCACGCTATCTGGGCCCGGCATTGCTGGCCTTCGCCGCGGTGCTGCCGCTGTTGCCGTTTGCTGACCGCTATATTATCGACATCGGCACCTTGGCGCTGACCTATGTCATGCTGGGCTGGGGCCTCAACATCGTTGTCGGTCTCGCCGGGCTGCTGGATCTGGGCTATGTCGCTTTCTATGCCGTCGGCGCTTATTCCTATGCGCTGCTCGGCTCCTATTTCGGCTGGAGTTTCTGGGTCTGCCTGCCGCTGGCCGGCATCATGGCGTCGTGTTTCGGCTTGCTGCTCGGCTTTCCCGTGCTGCGGCTGCGCGGTGACTATTTTGCCATCGTGACCCTGGGGTTCGGCGAGATGATCCGGATCATCCTGTTGAACTGGTACAATTTCACCGGGGGACCGAACGGCCTGACCGGGATTCCCCGGCCCAGTTTCTTCGGCATCGCGGTATTCGAACGCAGCCCCCCCGACGGGGTCTTGGCGTTCAACGATTTGTTTGGCATCCCCTTCAGCACGCTGCAGCGCGTCGATTTTCTCTATTACCTGATCCTGGTCCTGGCCCTGATCGTCAACTTCTTCACCCTGCGCATCCGGCGCCTGCCATTGGGCCGGGCCTGGGAAGCGCTGCGCGAGGATGATATCGCCTGCACCGCGCTCGGGATCAATCGCACCAACATCAAATTGGCCGCGTTTGCGATCGCGGCGATGTTTGGGGGCTTTGCCGGTTCGTTCTTTGCGACGCGCCAGGGCTTCATCAGCCCCGAGAGCTTCTCTTTCATGGAATCCGCGGTGATTCTCGCGATCGTCGTGCTGGGCGGCATGGGCAGTCAGCTCGGTGTCGTCATCGCCGCGGTGTTGTGGGTCGGCCTGACCGAATTTTTCCGCGATCTGGCGCAATACCGGATGCTGGCCTTCGGCCTGGGCATGGTGCTGATCATGGTCTGGCGTCCCCGTGGCCTGCTGGCACACCGCGACCCGACCTTGTTGTTGCACCCTCGATTGACGGCGCGCCAGCGCCAGCGTGAGGCGGAGAACCGGGCATGATCATGCCATCCCCTGTGACCCGGTCCCAGCCGGGTGGACCAGCGCTGCTCGAGGTTGAGCACCTGACAATGCGTTTTGGCGGCCTGATCGCGGTCAACGACGTGTCATTCACCGCCAATGATCGGGAGATCACGGCCATCATCGGCCCGAACGGCGCCGGCAAGACCACGGTATTCAACTGCCTGACCGGGTTCTATTCGCCGACCGTCGGGCGTCTGACCCTGCATGGCGCCAACGGGCCGGTGTTGCTGGAGCGGTTGGAGGCGTACCGGATTGCCCAGCTCGCCAAGGTCGCCCGGACCTTCCAGAATATCCGGCTGTTCCAGAATATGAGCGTGCTGGAGAATCTGATTGTCGCCCAGCACAACAAGCTGATGAGGGCGTCGTGCTTCAGCCTCGCCGGACTGTTCGGCCTGCCCATCTATCGGGCCGCGGAACGCGCGGCGATCGAGAAGGCGCGCTATTGGCTGGATCAGGTCAATCTCACCGATGTCGCCGATATCAATGCCGGCAACCTGCCCTATGGCGGCCAGCGGCGGCTCGAGATCGCCCGGGCGATGTGCAGCGAGCCGGTGCTGCTGTGCCTCGACGAGCCGGCCGCCGGCCTCAATCCGCGGGAATCCGCCGAGCTGGCGGCATTGTTGTGCAAGATCCGCGACGACGAAAAGATCGGCGTGCTGTTGATCGAACATGACATGAGCGTGGTGATGAAGATCTCGGATCATGTCGTGGTCCTCGACTATGGCTGCAAGATTTCCGATGGCTCGCCCGACCATGTCCGCAACGACCCGGTCGTGATCCGGGCTTATCTCGGCGAGGATGATGATGACGTCACCGCCAGCGAGGTGCTCGCGGCCGCCCCCGCGGTGACGGTGACAGGAGGCCGGTCATGACCGCGATGTTGACCGTCAGTGGCGTCAAGACCTTTTACGGATCGATCGAAGCCCTGAAGGGCGTCGACCTGATCGTCGAGGAAGGCGAAATCGTCACCTTGATCGGCGCCAATGGCGCCGGGAAATCAACCCTGCTGATGACGGTGTGCGGCAGTCCCCAGGCGCGTTATGGCAGGATCACCTTCGAAGGCCGGGACATCACGCGGGTGCCGACTTTCGAAATCGTGCGCCGGGGCATCGCCCAGTCCCCGGAGGGGCGGCGCATTTTCGGCCGCATGACCGTCCTGGAAAATCTGCAAATGGGGGCGGTGACGGCGCGGGCGGCGACGTTCGACCGCGATCTGGAACGGGTGTTCACCCTGTTCCCGCGCCTGAAAGAGCGGCTGTCCCAGCGGGCCGGAACCATGTCGGGCGGCGAGCAGCAGATGCTGGCGATCGGGCGGGCGTTGATGAGCCAGCCACGGTTGCTGCTGCTGGATGAACCCTCGTTGGGTCTGGCGCCCCTGGTGGTGAAGCAGATCTTCGAAGTCATCCGGGAGATTAACCGGGAGCAGGGCATGACCGTGTTCCTGGTTGAACAAAATGCCTACCACGCGCTGAAGTTGGCCCATCGGGCCTATGTTTTGGTAACGGGTCGGATTACCATGTCCGGGACGGGCGCCGAATTGCTGGCCAATCCCGAAGTGCGCACGGCCTATCTCGAAGGCGGACACTGATGACGGACGGCGAAAGGATCCCCAGGCATGTCATCGTTTCTTGATGTTCCGGTCCCCGTGTTTATTGGTCTTACCATCATTCTCTTTGGCGGTGCCGCCTTCATGGCCGGGCAGGCCGCGGCCAATAGCTGGCGACCGGCCTGGAACGCGGCGCTGAACGCGGCGCTTTTGGGCCTGGGCGACCGGTTCCTGTGCTACGCGTTGTTCGATGGGCCCCTGCTGACGCTGAGCGGATACCTGATCCATACCGCTGTGCTGATGCTGTTTTGCTTCGCGGCCTATCGCATGACCCTGGCTCGCAATATGGTGGTGCAATATCCCTGGCTCTATGAGCGCAGCGGGTTGTTTGGCTGGCGCGCGCTCGCTTCGTGAGAATCCCGGGGGGAAACAGGCCCGATGTCGCTTTTTCGGGCCTTGCCTCCCGTATCGTCGTGTGACGTCACGGCGACAGGAGAGACCGGTCTTTCGACGACCGGCACGCATAAAAACCGGTCGCGTCGCGACCGGCAGGTGGAGGTTTCGTTTCCGATCAACGCAACAAAGGGGTCCCTGATGACATTCAAATATAGCCTTCTTGCGTCAGCGGTTGTCGGCATCATGGCGAGCGCTGCCGCTCATGCCGACATTGTCATTGCTTCGGTCGGTCCGATGACCGGCGAGTATGCTCCGTTTGGGGAGCAGCTGCGCCGCGGGGCCGAACAGGCGGTCAAGGATATCAATGCCGCGGGCGGCGTGCTGGGACAGCAGCTGGTTCTGAAGATCGGTGACGACGCGTGCGACCCCAAGCAGGCGGTCAACGTCGCCAATCAGCTCGCGAAAGAAGACGTCAAGTTCGTTGCCGGACATTTCTGCTCCGGCTCATCGATCCCGGCATCACAGGTCTATAGCGAAGAAGGCATCTTGCAGATTTCGCCGGCCTCGACCAATCCGAAGCTGACCGAACAAGGCCTGAAGAACGTTTTCCGCGTTTGCGGCCGCGATGACCAGCAGGGCGTCGTCGCCGGCGAGTATCTTGCCAAGCATTTTGCCGGCAAGAATATCGCGCTGCTTCACGACAAGAGCGCCTACGGCAAGGGCTTGGCCGACGAAACCCAGAAAGAAATCCAGAAGCTGGGGCAGAAGGAAAAGCTCTACGAAGCGATCACGGCCGGTGAGCGCGACTATTCGGCGTTGGTCAGCAAGCTGAAACAGGAAAATATTGATGTCGTCTATCTCGGGGGCTATCACCCGGAAGCCGGCCTGATCGTTCGCCAGATGGCGGAACAGGGTCTGAAAGCCAAGCTGATTGCGGGCGATTCGCTGAATACCGCAGAGTTCTGGTCGATCACCGGTCCGGCCGGTGAGGGGACGATGTTCACCTTTGCCCCGGACCCGCGCCTGAAGGCCGAAGCGGCGCAGGCCGTTGCGGAATTCAAGGAGGCGAAATATGACCCGGAGGGCTATACCCTCGACACCTATGCTGCGGTGCAGGTCTATGTCGCGGCCGTCAAAAAGGCGAATTCGACGGATCTCGCCAAGGTGCTGCCGGTCATGCACGACACCACGTTCGACACGGTTCTGGGAAAACTGACTTTCGACCCCAAGGGCGACCTGACCAAGGCGGACTACGTCTGGTATCTCTGGAGCAATGGCACTTACGCCCAGACCAAGGTCGACTGATCGATCGGGAGTCTTGAGGAACAGGGCCCGGCGACGTCGTCGCCGGGCCCTGTTCCTGGTGCGGCCGACGCCCCACGGTCTCATGATGCCGCCGCAGTCGACGAGCGTCGAGGCCGATCTGTCACGATGATACGACCATGGACGGTTGTACCGGTTCGTGGCGCTGTTTGCAGTTGTTTTCAGGGGATGGGCGTGCTCAGGTTTGCATACGTGAGGCAATTGCTGGGCCGGATCCGCGCGGGCTGATCCGGCCGCGTCTGTGCCGCGTGAAGCCGCGGCCGGAGCGGTGGGACGCCGACGGTCGGATGAGGAGGACAGGAATGGTGATGGGACGCCGTAGACAGGCCGTGATGGAAGGCCAGCTCTATCGCAAGAAGGGCCCCGGCGTTGGCACGCTTTGGGAGGTCGTTTCGCTTCGTGGTGATGGTGGCACCGCGGTGCATGTGCAACTCAAGCGGTGCGATGATCCCAGCACGCTGAAGACCCTGGCCGTCACCGCCTTGCTTGATCCGACCCAGTTTGTCCCTGTGGCCGAGGTTGCCCCCGGCGTCGAAGGCTGAGATCCGGCGGGGCGCCACGCCAAAGCCCTTTGCGATCCGGTTGGATCGCAAAGGGCTTTCGAACTTTCGTCTAAGGGCGCACGGCGTCAGGCCGCCGCGCTGTCGGGGTGAACGAACGGCCCGACATGGCTCATGTAATCACGTTTGCCGATCTCGACACCGTTGTGCCGCAGGATGTCGTAGGCCGTGATGATGTGAAAATAGAAATTGGGCAGCGCCCAATCCCGGATATATTGGTCTCCCTTCATCTTGAGGGTCATGCCCCGGGGCAGTGCCATGACGATGTCGCGCACGTCGGCGCCCGTGAAGGCCTCGGCACTGATGCCCTGAAGATAGCCGATTGTCTTTTCGATCCGCGCCTTGAGCGCATCAAGGGTCTGCTCGTTATCCTCAAAACGCGGCGGTTCCTGGCCGATCAGCCGGGCCGTTCCGTTTTTGGCGTGATCGCAGGCAATCTGGATCTGTTTGACCAGCGGTAGCATATCGGGGGCGAGCCGTGCGCTGATCAGCACCGCCGCGTCGAACGGTTTGGTTTCGGCGTATTGCGCCGCTTTGTCGAGAAGACCGGACAAGGTACGAAGCATCGGCACAAAGGTGTCGATCGCCAGAGATTGCGTTGAAATCGCCACGAAATTATCCTCCTTCAGGGCCATGGGACAAGGGCCGTGCGACACCTTGCCAGTCCGCATGCGCGCGTATGACGCGATGACGGGCTTCGGGCTGGACGCGCATCCGATCCCAGAGGGAACGCGCGTTGCCCGTATCTTGGGCAAGCAGAAATTGGGACGCTTGGGGTGTAGAATCAAGGTGCCGGTGTCGCGGCGGCGCCGGCCCGCGCACCCTCAAGACGCCTTGCCCGGATGAACCGGGCATTCGGGATCGATCGATCAAGCAATCACACGTCTCATGATCGGGAAACCGTTGGAGATGCTCGAATAGTTTGGAATATCCATAATAAAAAAATTGAAAAACCCGCGCATTGAAGACCGTCTCAAAATGGTTATTTTGCCGGAACGCCTTGCAGGCCGATGCGAAACAAGCCATTTGTCGGTCGCATCGCCCTGGCTGCGAGGATGGTCAGCCGCAGTGCGCTTTCGTATCGCCTGTTCAGCCGAAAGGAATCCTGCCGATGAATGTGAGATCGGTTGTTGAGCACGCATTTGCGATGCCGTTGACCAGTCCAGCCTTCCCCAAGGGACCTTACCGTTTTGTCAATCGCGAGTACCTGATCATCAGCTATCGCACCGATCCGGACCGTTTGCGTGCCCTGGTTCCGGAGCCGCTGGAAATCACCGAGCCGATCGTCAATTTTGAAGTGATCCGGATGCCCGACAGCACGGGATTTGGCAGCTATACCGAATCCGGCCAGGTCATCCCGGTCCGGTTCCAGGGCACAGAGGGCAACTACACGCATGCCATGTATCTCGACGACCATCCGCCGCTGGCGGGCGGCCGCGAACTGTGGGGTTTCCCCAAAAAATTAGCCAAACCCAGTTTGCAGGTTGAATTCGACACCGTTGTCGGTACCGTCAATTATGGTTCGGTGCGGGTCGCCACCGGGACCATGGGGTACAAGCACCAGGCGCTGGATCAGGATGCGGTGGGGCGGGCGCTCGCCACGACACCCAACTATCTCCTGAAAATCATCCCGCATGTCGATGGGAGCCCGCGGATTTGCGAACTCGTTTCGTACAACCTCGAAGAGGTGAGGATGAAAGGCGCCTGGAGCGGACCGGGGGCGTTATGCCTGGCCTCTCACGCGCTGGCGCCGATGGCCGAATTGCCGGTGATCGAGGTCTTGGGTGCCCGGCATTTTATCGCCGACCTGACGCTGGCGCTTGGCACCGTTGTTTACGACTATCTTTCCTGACGCGGAGCAGCAATCCATGAAACTCGAAGGGAAGTCCGCCATTGTCACGGGCGCGGCCAGTGGCATCGGCAAGGCAATTGCCGAGACGTTTGCCCGCGAAGGTGCGGCCGTCGCGATCGCTGATATCAATCGGGATGCTGCCCAGGCCGTCGCCGATCAGTTGACCGCCGGGGGAGGCCGCGCGATCGGTGTCGCGATGGATGTCACCAATGAAGACGCGGTCAACAGTGCGACCGACGCCGTGGCCGAGGCCTTCGGCAGCGTCGACATCTTGATTTCCAATGCCGGAATCCAGATTGTCGCGCCGATCGAGAGCTACGCCTATGCCGACTGGAAGAAGATGCTGGCGATCCATGTCGACGGCGCCTTCCTGACCACCAAGGCGGCGTTGAAACACATGTACAAGGATGATCGCGGTGGCACCGTGATCTATATGGGATCGGTGCATTCCCACGAGGCCTCGGCGCTGAAGTCGGCCTATGTCACGGCCAAGCACGGACTGCTCGGACTGGCCCGGGTTCTGGCCAAGGAGGGGGCGGCGCACAATGTCCGATCCCATGTGATCTGTCCCGGTTTCGTGCGAACGCCGCTGGTCGACAAGCAGATCCCCGAACAGGCCAAGGAACTGGGGATCAGTGAGGACGAGGTGGTTCGCCGCGTCATGCTGGGCGGAACCGTCGATGGCGTCTTTACGACCGTAGCCGATGTTGCCGAAACCGCCTTGTTCCTGGCCGCTTTCCCATCGGCGGCATTGACCGGCCAGTCGCTGATCGTCAGCCACGGTTGGTTTATGCAATAGGCCGGTGTGCAGAAGGATCCGCCGGTGCCCGTCGTGGCGCACCGGCGGATCGTGCGCCACGACGGGATCGACAAGAGGGGACGGGATGGACGCGACACAGGTCTGTGGCGAAGCGGTCGGCACGGTTGGATTGCGCGACTATAAAATCACCGCGATGGTCCTGCAGGGCGGCGGGGCTTTGGGATCCTACCAGGCCGGGGTCTATCAGGGCTTGGCCGAGGCTGGGATCCATCCTAATTGGGTCGCGGGCATCTCGATCGGGGCGCTGAATGCCGCCGTAATTGCCGGCAACCCGCCGGAGCAGCGCGTCGAAAAGCTCGACGCGTTCTGGCGTCATATCTGCCGTCCCCCGGTGCTGCCGCCGATCACACCCTTTGGCGAGCGGACGCCGCCGCGGCAATTGCCCGAACTTCCGACCTTCCTCCGCAGTTGGCTCGACGCGCTTGAGGCGTCACGGGCGCTGTTGGAAGGCCAGAACGGCTTTTTCGTACCCCGCGCCTGGCCCGCCCTGGCGATACCCCAGGACCGCCCCGACAAGGCCAGCTTCTATGATACCGGCCTGTTGCGCCGAACGCTGGAGCAGTTCGCCGATTTCGACCGGATCAACCGGTCCGCGGAAATGCGTGTCTCGGTCGGGGCCGTCAACATCCGGACCGGGAATTTCAGTTTCTTTGACAACACGACGACCGTATTGAAGCCTGAGCATTTCATGGCCTCGGGGGCCTTGCCACCGGGTTTTCCCGCGGTGGAAATCGAAGCGGGCGAGTTCTATTGGGACGGGGGCCTGGTATCGAACACGCCGCTGGCCCATGTCCTGGCGGATACGCCGCGACGTGATGCGCTGATCTTCCAGATCGATCTGTGGAGCGCGTCGGGCCCGATCCCCGACACCCTCGCCAAAGTCGCAACCCGACAAAAAGATATCCAGTACTCCAGCCGCACCCGGCTGGTCACGGACCTGATGGCCGAGCAGCAGAGATTTCGTCATCTGCTCCAGGACGTTCTGGATCTGGTGCCGGAAGACGCGCGCAACCACCCGGCTGTTCTGGAGGCGCGCGAGCAGTCCTGCGATGCACGGCGCAGCCTGATCCACCTGATCTATCGAGACAAGCCCTATGAGGGCAATACCAAGGACTTCCAGTTCGGGGCCCTGACGATGCGCGAACATTGGGACAGTGGGCTGACCGATATCCGCGATACCTTGAAACGCTGCGATTGGCCGACCCGGCCGTCGGGTGACGAACCGTTCCGCACCTTTGATATCCATCGGATCCGCGGCGACTGATCGCCAAACCACCGTAAGCATGACTGATCGCCGATCGGCGATCGCAAGGGGCGAACCGCGAATCAAAACACATCGAGTCGCCCTCGGAGACGGTCGTATCCTGATCTTCGATGCCAACCACGAGTCGGCCTTTGATCACGAAGATGATCCCGGCTCGGCCATGGTGGTTCGACAACGGGAATATCTCGTCCCTTGAATGACGGCGGCGACCGCCGCCGCGGCCTGTAAGGGCCGGAAGCCTGCATGGCGTCTGAACGCAACGGTCATTTCCGATGACCGTTGGTATTATAGTCGTCATTGAAGATGAGGCCGGCACGGCGTCGCCGTGGCGCCCGCAAAAGCCGGATCCCGGGACATGAACAGCACGATGACCCCGTTGACCCTTGATGGCGGTTCGCTCGATTTCTCTGCGCTGATCCGGATCGGACAAGGGCGGGTTCCCCTGGCTGCGGATGAGGCCGCCCGGGTGCGGGTGCGCCGCGGCCGGACGGAGCTGGAGGCGGCGATCGCCGCCGGCGTTCCGGTCTATGGCGCGACGACCGGGGTCGGCGCGTTGAAGGACATGACCCTGGAAGCGGCCGATTTCGACGGCTTCAATGCCGGCTTGGTGCATGCCCATCATTTTGGCACCGGAGCGCCATTTCCCGATAAGGTCGTTCGCGCCGCGATCGCGATTCGCGTCAACACCGCGCTTTGTGGCCGCATCGGCTGCACCGAAACCTTGCTTGATGCGCTGATCGCGCTGCTCAACAAAGGCGTTGTTCCGGTGGTGCGCCGGACCGGATCGATCGGCTGTGCCGATATCGGCCTGATGGGGCAGATCGGCGCCGTTCTGACCGGTGTCGGCGAGGCGATTTATGCCGGCCGCCGCCTGCCGGCCGCGGTCGCCCTGGCCGAGGCCGGGCTCTCACCGCTGCGCATGGTGATCAAGGACAGCCTGACCAGCATCAGCTCCAACGCCGTCGGCCATGCCGCCGCGGCCTTTGCGCTGCGCCAGGCGGCCGAGGCGATCCGGATGCTGCTGGCCAGCGGCGCCACGGCGGCCTGCGCCATGGGGGCGTCGTGCGATCCGTGGGAGGCGGCGGCTCATGTCGGAACGGCGGGCGAGGCGGCTGTCGGCCGTTGGCTTCACACGGTATCGCGCTCGTCCGGGATCCCCATCGCGACGCATGTCCAGGATCCCTTGAGCCTGCGCATGATGGCCCAGGTCTATGCCGTGGTGTTCGACACACTGGCCTCTGCCGGACGCACCACCCTGGCCGCGACCGGGCGCAGCGATGACAACCCGATCATCGTCGATGGCCGGGTCTTGACATCCGGCGGTTCCTTGCCGCTCGATGTCGCGATCGCGATGCAGGCGAACAGTCTGGTCTTTGCCCATGCGGCGCGTAACACCTTCAATCGGTGCGTGTTGATTGGCAATGGCCGGCGCCGTGAGTTGCCGCTGAATCTCGTGCCGCGCCATACCGTCGCGACCGGCTTCGGTCCGGTTGTCAAGCTGGCCGGGGAACTGTTTGCGCGGGTGCTGTCCCTGACCCATCCCATCTCGGCGCAGTCTCTGGTGGTTGCGGACGGGCTGGAGGACGAGGCCGCTTTCCTGCCGCTGATCGTCGAACGCTTCGAGCGTCAGATTGCCGCGGTGCGGCGTCTCGCGGCGCTGGAAGCGTTGCTGGCGGCGCAGGCGATAGATCTGATGGGGGATCGTCCCGCCGGCATGGTCGCGATGATCCATGGTGTGGTCCGCGAGCATGCGGCGTTCTACGATGTCGACCGCCCGCTCTCCGCCGAGGTCGAGGCGATCGAAGCGGCATTGTCGTCGCACGCGGTCCTGAAAAGGCTGCTTGCAGGGGGGCCGATGTCAGACATTGACAACTTCTTCGCGTTAGAGCATCCGGTTTAACATGACAGACCCGATCGGGTCGGTATCATGTATGTCGAAAAGAATGTGAAATAACACTTTTCAACAGGAGTAACCGAGAAATGCGCTTTCCCATCCTTGCTGCGACCGCGCTTGTTGCCGGTCTTTTTGCCAGTTCGGTTTCCGCGAAGGTCGTCGTCTCATCGAAAATCGACAGCGAAGGCGGCGTTCTCGGCAACATCATTCTGCTGGCCCTGCAAAACCAGGGCATCGAGACCGAGAGCCGCATCCAGCTTGGCGGTACGCCGGTGGTCCGCAAGGCGATCACGGCAGGTGAGATTGATATCTACCCCGAATATACCGGCAACGCCGCGTTCTTCTTCAACAAGGCCGAGGATCCGGCCTGGAAGGATGCTGCCAAGGCCTACGCCGCGGCAAAAACGCTTGATTATGACGCCAACAAGATCGTTTGGCTGACGCCGTCGCCGGCCAACAACACCTGGGCGATCGCGCTGCGCAAGGATGTTGCCGCGCCCAACAAGCTCGCGAGCCTGACCCAGTTCGGCGCCTGGGTGGCCGGTGGCGGGCCGGCGAAACTGGCAGCCTCGGCGGAATTCGTCAATTCGGCGGCGGCCCTGCCGGCGTTCCAGGCGACCTATGGCTTCACGCTGAAGCCCGAGCAACTGATCGTGCTGTCGGGGGGTGATACCGCGGCGACGATCAAGGCCGCGGCCGAGCAGACCAACGGGGTCAACGCCGCCATGGTCTACGGCACTGATGGCGCGATCGCCGCATCCGAGCTGGTCGTGCTCACCGATGACAAGGGGGTGCAGCCGGTCTATCAGCCGACGCCGATCATCCGCGAGGCGGTTCTCAAGGCCAACCCGCAGATTGCCGCGATCTTGAAGCCGATTTTCGAAAGCCTGACCTTGGAAACGCTGCAGGATCTCAATGGCCGGGTCCAGGTTGGTGGCGAACCGGCGAAATCGGTGGCCGAGGACTATTTGAAGTCCAAAGCCTTCCTGAAATAGGGCCCTGAAACATGGACCGCCCCGCGCCCGAACGCCTTGGAGTCCCGCAGGCCCGCGGCATTGGTGAGTGGGGCGGGTTCGAATCGATCGTCCGCGTTCCCGGTTACGTCATGGCCCGCCAGATCGATAGATTGGGGATCGTCATCGCCGCGCTCCTGGCGGTGGCGGCGACGGCGACGCCGCTCGCGGTGTTCCGGGCCAACCGGATCGTTGCGGGTCAGGTCCGGTCGATCTTCGAATCGCTTCCTCTCGCGGCGGCGCTGGGCTTGAGTGCCGCCCTGCTGGTGGCGGCCCTGGTCGCGATGTGGGGCCGCTCGGACCGGTTGCGTCTGGCGGTCGCGGTGATGGCGTTGCTGGTTCTGATCATTGCCATCGGTGTCGCCGCGGGGCATCTGGCGCCGCCGGGCAATCGCTGGGTCCGGGTGTCGCCAGGGGCGGGCTTCTGGATCGCGGTCTTCGCCCTGGGAATCTTCTTTGCTGACTCCAGCGTCCGGCTGGCCCTCGGGCCGCTGGCACGCCTGGCCGCGGTGGCGCTCAGTGCGGCCGTGATCGCCGCGCTGTTGCTCTCCGGCTTGTGGGACCATCTTTCGATCCTGATGGAATATGCCAGCCGCGCCGACGTGTTCTGGCGCGAGGCCGGGGCCCACATCATGCTGGCGCTGGGCTCCCTGGTCCTGGCGGTCCTGGTCGGTCTGCCGCTGGGGATCCTGGCAAAGCGGGTTCCCGGACTGCGTGGTCCGGTGCTGAATATGCTCAACATGGTGCAGACGATTCCGTCGATCGCCCTGTTTGGTATTCTGATCGCGCCGCTGGGCTGGATCGCCGCGCATGTACCCGGCGCTGCGGCGATCGGGATCCGCGGCATCGGGGTCGCCCCGGCTTTCGTGGCCCTGTTTCTTTATTCGCTGCTGCCGATGGTGGCCAACACCGTGGTTGGCCTGAGCCATGTGCCGCGGGAGGCGGTGGATGCGGCACGCGGCATGGGTATGACCGGCCGCCAGCGCTTGCTGCGCGTCGAGTTGCCGCTGGCGCTGCCGGTGATCCTGGCCGGTGTGCGCATCGTGCTGGTGCAGAATATCGGCTTGGCCACGATCGCCGCGTTGATCGGCGGTGGTGGTTTCGGGGTCTTCGTGTTCCAGGGCGTCGGCCAGACCGCGTCGGACCTGATTCTGCTCGGCGCCGTGCCGACCGTGGCGCTCGCCTTCGCCAGCGCGGTGGTCCTCGACGCCGTGACTGAACTTTCTTCAAGGGTGCGGACATGATCGAGATCGAGCGTCTCACCAAACGGTATGGCGGCATCGCGGTGGTTGACGACGTGTCGATGACGATCGAGCCGGGAACCATCACCGTGATCGTGGGGACCTCGGGATCGGGCAAGTCGACCCTGATGCGCATGGTGAACCGGCTGGTGGAACCATCACAGGGCTGCGTGCGCATCGATGGCCAGGACACCGCGACGATTGCGCCACACGAATTGCGGCGCCGGATCGGTTATGCGATTCAGAATCATGGCCTGTTTCCTCACCGCACCGTGGCGCAGAACATCGCGACCGTACCGACGCTGCTGGGATGGGACCGGGCGCGGATCGCCGATCGCGTCAGCGCACTGCTGAGCCTGTTTCAACTGGACCCCGCGCTGTTTGCCGCCCGCTATCCGCATGAACTTTCGGGTGGCCAGCAACAACGCGTCGGCGTTGCCCGCGCCCTGGCGGCCGAACCCAAATTGCTGTTGATGGACGAACCGTTCGGCGCGTTGGACCCGATCATTCGAGCCAAAGCCCAGGACGATCTCAAAACGATCCAGCGTCGCTTTGGCACCACGATTCTGATGGTGACCCATGACATGGAAGAGGCGATCGCGCTGGGCGACCGGATCGCCGTGATGGACAAAGGCAAACTTGAGCAATATGCCACGCCCGCGACGATCCTGGCGACGCCGGCGACCCGGTTTGTCGATGATCTGCTGGGCACCGGGGATCGCGCCTTCCGGTACCTGTCCCTGACCGCGGTTGCCGCGTTTGTCGAAACGGGTTCGGCGGAGGGCAAGCCGATTTCGCAAGAACGTACGTTGCGGGATGCCTTGGCCGAATTGCTTTGGTCGCGACGTAGCGCGCTGCCGGTCGTCACGGCGCAGGGCGACCCGGTTGGTCGCCTGACCCTCGATACCCTGGTGCGCTGCGCCGGGAGACCGCAATGAGGCTGTCGCTTCCCCTGGTGCTGCGACTGGCGCTGCTGGCGGTTCTGGTCGACTTCCTGGTGGAGCCGGGGCGGTATCGCGGCCTGTTGGAACCGCTGACCGAAAACGGCGCGCCGGCGATCTATAATCAAGGGGATCTGCTGGCCTTGACACTCGCGCACCTCGCCACGGTGGCGATCGCGATCGGCGCGGCGACCGTCGTCGCGATCGGGCTGGCGGTGTTTGTCACCCGGCCGATCGGCGTGACGTTCCTGGCCCTGTCGCGGTCGATTGTCAATATCGGCCAGACCTTCCCACCGGTCGCGGTGCTGGCCCTCGCGGTGCCGATCGTCGGCTTCGGGGAAAAGCCGACCCTGATTGCCCTGTTTCTCTATGGGCTGCTGCCGATTTTCGAAAACACACTGACCGGCTTGACCCAGTTGCCGCCGGCGGTTGTCGAGGCGGCGCGCGGCATGGGCATGACCGAAGGACAGCGCCTGATCGGGATCGAGTTGCCGCTGGCGCTGCCGATGATCCTGGAAGGGATCCGGCTGTCGACCGTGATTGGCCTGGCAACGGCAACGATCGGATCAACGGTCGCGGCCAAAGGCCTGGGCGAGGTGATCATCGCCGGGCTGTTATCGAATAATCTGGCCTTCACGGTCCAGGGGGGCGTGATCGTCGCGGTGCTCGCGGTGCTGATCTATGACGGGCTGTCGGGGTTGGAACGGCTCGCGGCACGCCGGGCCGGGCGGCTCCTTGCTGTGGAGACATCATGATGTCGGATTTCGATCTTGTGCTCTCCGGGACGGTGGTGCTGCCGTCGGCGGTGGTCGAACAGGGGTTCGTGGCGGTGCGTGACGGGCGGATTGCGATGATCGGCCGCGGCGTCGCCCCGGCGGCGCGGGAGCGCCATGTCCTGGGCGCGGCCCTGATCCTGCCCGGCGCCATCGACGCCCAGGTCCATTCGCTGTCGCAGAAGAACCAGGAGGATTTCATCTGGTCGACCCGTTCGGCTGCCGCCGGCGGCGTCACGACGATTGTCGATATGCCCTATGACGAGGGCGATCTGGTCTGTTCGGCCGGCGCGGTTGAGCGCAAAATTGCCCATGCCGCACCCCAGGCCCGCGTCGATTTCGCGCTCTATGGTACGATCGACCCAATGGAAGGCGCGGCGCGGATCGCGGAAATGGTCGCGGCAGGCGTCGCCTCGTTCAAATTCTCGACCTTCGGCACCGACCCCAAGCGTTTCCCGCGCATCCCGCCGGCACTGCTCCATGATTGCTTCACCGCGATCGCACCGACCGGGCTGGCCGCGGGGGTCCATAACGAAAATCACGAGGCGGTCGAGGCCTATCTCGCCCGGATCCGCGACAGCGGCATCACCGACTGGCGCGCTCATGGACTGTCGCGGCCGCCGATCACCGAAACGCTGGCAATCGCTGACATCTACGAGACCGGCGCCGCCACCGGCTGCCCGGCCCATGTGGTGCATTGTTCGGTTGCGCGCGGCTATGAGCTCGCCGCCCGTTATCGGGCTGAAGGCCATGCCGCCACGATCGAATGCTGCATCCATTATCTGACCCTGGCCGCGGACGAAGACGGTCCCCGGCTTGGCGGCAAGGCCAAGATCAATCCGCCGATCCGGCCCCGCGCCGAGGTTGAACGGCTGTGGCGCCACATTGCGGCCGGCACTGTCACCCTGGTCTCGACCGACCATGTGTCGTGGTCGGAAGAGCGGAAAACCCGGCCTGACATGCTGGCCAACGCCTCCGGGGTGCCCGGGCTTGAGGTTCTGGTGCCGTTGTTCGTCAAAGGCGCGCAGCAACGCGGCATCCCCCTGACCTGGGCGGCGCGGCTGATGGCGGAAAATCCCGCCCGCCATTTCCGGATCGATGACGTCAAAGGGGCGCTGACCCCGGGGCGCGATGCCGACATCACGGTCCTGACCCCGGAGCCCCTGATCTATCGCGCCGCGGCAAGCGGGAACAATGTCGTGGATTGGTCACCCTATGATGGCATTGTGCTGCCCTGGCGCGTTGCCGCCAGCTATGTGCGCGGTCGATCGGCCTTTGACGGTCACGCGGTCGTCGCCACCCCGGGCACCGGACGTTTCGTGCGACCGTCCCGCACTTTGTGTCTTGCCAGCGAGGAGCAGGCCTAATGCGCAATCTTGCCGTCCGCGCGGATCGCATCGACGCCGACATCTCGGCCCTCGCGGCGCTGACCGATCCGGGGCGCCCCTGGACCCGGCGCGCCTTTACGCCGCGCTTTGCCGAAGGGCGCTCTTTTCTCGAACGGGCGATGACCGCGGCCGGTCTGGAAACCCGGATCGACGCCGCGGGCAATCTGATCGGCCGACGCCGCGGTGACGGCGGCAAGCCGGGAACGATCCTGGTCGGATCCCATTCCGACACCGTCCCCGATGGCGGCCGTTTCGATGGCATCGCCGGGGTGGTCGCCGGACTGGAAATCGTGCGCGCGCTGCGCGACCGGGGCATCACGCTGGCGCATGATCTGGAAGTCATCGACTGCCTGTCCGAGGAGGTCAGCATCTTCGGCGTCTCCTGCGTCGGCAGCCGCGCCGCGGCCGGGGTCCTGTCACCGGCCTGGCTCGATCGCACCGCGGATGGTCTCAGCCTGCGCGCCGGCATCGCCGCGGTCGGCGGCGATCCCGATCGCCTGGCGCTGGCGGTCCGCGACGATCTGCGCGCCTTTCTGGAGCTGCATATCGAGCAGGGTCCGGTTTTGGAGGCCGAACAGCGCGATATCGGCATCGTGACGACGATCGCCGGGATCACGCGGGTCGAGATCCGGGTCGAAGGCCGGGCCGACCATGCCGGGACCACCCCGATGACCGCCCGCGCCGATGCCCTGGTCGCTGCCGCGGCCCTGGTGCTTGACGTCCGCGCCCTGGCCTTGGCGCTCGCCAACCGGGGTCCCGGACACTTCGCGGCGACTGTCGGCGAATTCCGGATCGAACCCGGGGCAGCCAATGTCGTGCCATCAAGCGCCCGTCTGCTGATCGATGCCCGCGCCGAGCATCGCCCCGACATGGTGGCGTTCCTGGACCAGCTGGCGATCCGGGCCGCAGCGGTTGCCGGCGGGCATGGTGTTCACATCCCGACACCCGATCTGGTCTCGGACAATCACCCGACGCCGGCGGATCCGGCGCTGCTTGACGAAATCACCGCCGCGGCCGAGACCGTTGGCGTACGACACCGCCGCATGGCGTCGGGGGCGGGGCACGACATGGCGTGGTTCGCGCGGGTCGCGCCGGCGGCGATGGTGTTTGTGCCCTGCCGTGGCGGGCGCAGCCATAACGCGGAGGAGTGGGCGGAGTCTGACGCGATCGCCCTGGGGACCGAAGTTCTGTTTGAAACCATTCTGCGCCTCGACCGGGGCGTGTGATCACCCGCGCCGCTGACGACGCGATGGAACAGGGACACATCAGATGGGGCGCATCCTGACCGAAAAGGACATCGAACCCGCGGTTCGCGGCGGTTCGGTTTATGCCGCCGGGGGCGGGGGCTGGGCGGATCACGGCCGGATGCTGGGCGGTGCCGCGGTTCGCCTGGGCCGGCCAGAGCTGGTCACGATCGATGAACTCGCGCCCGAGGCGATCATCGCGACGGCGGCGGCGATCGGTGCACCCGCCGGCACGACGGCCTGGGAGATGCAGGGCATCGACTATGTCAAGGCGGCGCAGCTGTTGCAAAAGGAGCTGGGCAAGCCGATCGCGGGCTTCATGGTCGGGCAGAATGGCCGGTCATCGACGCTGAATGGCTGGCTTCCCGCCGTGGCCTTGGGGGCCAAGGTGGTCGACGCGGTCGGGGACATCCGCGCCCACCCGACCGGTGACATGGGATCCATCGGCCTCGCCGGATTGTCGGCGCCGACGATTCAAACCGCGGTTGGCGGCAATCGTGCCGAGGGCCGCTATATCGAACTGGTGGTGCGGGGGGCCACGGCCCGGGTGTCACCGGTGCTGCGCACCGCGGCCGACATGTCGGGCGGTTTCATCGCCAGTTGCCGGGCCCCGGTCACGGCACGCTATGTTCAACGCCACGCCGCATTGGGCGGGATCTCGCGGGCGCTGACATTGGGGGAGGCGATCCTGGACGCGGAGCCGCGCGGCGCCGCCGCCGTGATCGACGCCATCTGTCGGACCACCGGGGGCAGGATCCTGGTCGAGGGCGAGATCACCCGCAAAGCGGTGGTCTACACCCGCGAGGCCTTTGATATCGGAACGATCACGATCGGATCGGGCCCGGGCCGCGCGACGCTGCATGTCATGAACGAATATATGGCGGTCGACGACGCCGAAGGGCAGCGGGTTGCGACCTTCCCCGACGTGATCACGACCCTCGATCCCGCGGGAGAACCGCTGTCGGTCGGGCAGCTGCACGAAGGCATGGCGGTCCTGGTGTTCCATATCCCCAAGACGCTGATCCCGTTGGGGAGCAGCGTTCTCGACCCGACCGTGTATCCACCGGTCGAGCAGGCGATGGGGATTGAAATCGCGCGTTATGCGCTCAGTACGACCGTGTGACGCGGAGGTTCCATGACCGGACCAAGAGGACCGATCAGGCTTGCGACAGGATCATCCGGGCCGTGTAGCTGGCACCGGGGTGGATGGTGACAGCGCCTTCGGCAGCGTCCAGGCGCTCGGCACAGAGAAACCCTTGATGGTTCCCGGCACCGATGTCGCCGACGGTCTTGTCGAGATCGCCGGGG
Source organism: Azospirillaceae bacterium (assembly GCA_031291675.1). Classification (GTDB taxonomy): domain Bacteria; phylum Pseudomonadota; class Alphaproteobacteria; order Azospirillales; family Azospirillaceae; genus JARLIO01. The sequence goes on along the minus strand of JARLIO010000002.1, from coordinate 63,592 downwards.
TTCCACACCATGCAATAATCCTGCGTCCCGTCGATCCGGTAGTCGCCAAGGGGGCTGTGGACGACCTGGACGTTGGGAACAGCAACATAGAGACTGGTTGTCGTTCCCTTGATGGCAACCAGGCCGACCTGCTTCTTGCGTTTTTGCTGGTCTTCCCGATCGACATAGGTGCAGGCGTCGAGCCCTTCGATCGTTGTCTGCTTCACGTCGCCGACATTGAAGTAGGTGTGGAAAGCCAGTTCGAACCGGGCATCGCTCTGGCTCTGGTTCTTGACCGACATCGTGAGCTCAAGGCCGGTGCCGACGGTGATTTCGAAGCGGAAGGTGAAGGCATGGGGCCACATGGCCCGGCGGGCCTCGCTGTCCGACAGGGTCAGGACCAGTACGGTCGCGCCGTCGGCGCGTTCCGTGATCTCTTCAACCTGCCAGTTGCTGATGCGCGCGAAGCCATGTTGCGGGAAACCCTGGGGGCTGGGCCCGAACCAGGGCAGGCACAGCGGAATGCCGCCGCGGATCGGCGTGCCTTCAACCAGCTTTGTCAGGGGCGACAACCAGAGCAGATCGGGTCCACCGGCCGGAACAAAAGAAATAATGTGGGCGCCGTAAGGCGAGAGCACTGCCTTGGCCAGTCGGTTTTCGACGATGATCAGCGGCAGGCTGCCGGTGAGCTGGGGATACAGCGCCTCGGACTGACAAAACCGGACCGCCTTGACATGACCAAACTGGCGGCTGAGCGCCTCGTACTGTGACATTTTCGAGAACTCCTGAAACACAGAGTGACGTTGGTTCAAAAATCACCAGTGACGATTGTACGCCAGCCGGTCCGGTTTTGCGCCCGGTTTCGCGAGCGGACCGGGGCCCCGGTCCGAAACCGCCGGCGACAAAAGCGCCGCGGATCATGATGGAGTGGTATCGCAATGGCACATGACCGTTTTCCCATTCCCGGTGGTCCGGTTCTGCGGGCCCGGGGCTGGCGCCAGGAGGCGCTGTTGCGCCTGCTTGAGAATGTTCTTTCGGTCGGCGAGGATCCGGACAACCTCGTGATCTATGCCGCCCTGGGCAAGGCGGCGCGCAACCGCGCGGCCCATGACCAGATCGTGCGCACCTTGATGACGATGGATGAGGACCAGACCCTGATCATCCAGTCGGGCAAACCGATCGGCCTGCTGAAAACCCATGTCCAGGCGCCCCTGGTGATCATGGCCAATTGCAACATTGTCGGGCAATGGGCCAAGCCGGAAATCTTCTATGATTTGCAGGCGCGGGGACTGATCTGCTGGGGCGGGTTGACCGCGGGCGCCTGGCAATATATCGGCAGCCAGGGCGTGATCCAGGGCACCTACGAGATTTTCATGCGCATCGCCGAGAAACGTTTTGGCGGCGACCTGCGCGGCCGTTTCATCCTGACCGCCGGGCTGGGTGGCATGGGCGGCTCACAGCCGCTGGCGGGCCGGATGGCCGGTGCGGCAATCCTCTGCGTCGATGTCGATCCGGCGCGGGCGGCCAAGCGCCAGGCGATCGGCTATCTCGACCGCATCGCCCCCGACCTCGACAGCGCCCTGGCCGATATCGACCAGGCCACCGCGACCGGCGCCGCACTGTCGGTTGGCCTGGTCGGAAACGCCGCCGATGTCTATCCCGAGATCGCCCGCCGCGGCATCGTACCCGATATCGTGACCGATCAGACCGCGGCGCACGACCTGATTTATGGCTATGTTCCCCAGGGCTTCACCCTTGAGGCGGTTCGGGCGCTACGCCAGAGCGATCCGGCGCGGCTGATGGCGGCGAGCCGGGCCTCGATCGTCGTCCAGGTCCGCGCCATGCTAGCATTCCAGGCCCGCGGCGCCGAAGTGTTCGACAATGGCAACCTGATCCGGACCCAGGCGCGCGATGGCGGTGTCGCCAATGCCTTTGATATTCCGATTTTCACTGAGGCCTATCTTCGGCCCCTGTTCTGTCGCGCGATCGGCCCGTTCCGTTGGATGGCGCTGTCCGGCGACCCCGACGACATCCGCAAGATCGACGATCTGGTGCTGCAGCGCTTTGCCGACAACCGCATTGTCACCAATTGGATCCGGCTGGCACGCGCTCATGTCCCGTTCGAGGGGCTGCCGGCGCGGATCGCCTGGCTGGGCCATGGGGCGCGGACCGAGCTGGCGTTGGCGGTCAATGATCTGGTGCGCCGTGGCAATCTCGCCGGGCCGATCGCGTTCTCCCGTGATCATCTCGACGCCGCGGCGATGGCTCACCCCAACATCATGACCGAGCGGATGCGCGACGGCTCCGACGCGATCGCCGACTGGCCGCTGCTGGACGCGATGGCGCTTTGTGCTTCGATGGCGGACCTGGTCGTGGTGCATTCCGGTGGCGGTGGTTATGCGGGCTTCATGACCAGCGCCGGGGTCACGCTGGTCGCCGACGGCAGCGCCGCCGCCGATCTTCGCCTGTCGCTTTCCCTGACCAATGACACGTCGCTGGGCGTGATGCGCTATGCCGATGCCGGCTACCCGGACGCGATCGACGAGGCGCAAACGAAGGGGCTGGCCTGGTTCGATCTGAGTGCCGGCTGAACAGCAGGGCAGGCCGCCACTCGTGGTTTTGCCCCGTGGTTTTGCCCCGTAGTTTTGCCATTGCCGATCAGGACCGATCGGTCCAGTATCGTGCCGGGAACCAGGAGGTTCAGGATGTCGCGGCCCCGCGCCTTTGAAATGGATGAGGCGTTGGCCCGGGCGCTTGAGGTGTTCTGGTCCCGCGGCTATCAGGCCGCCTCGATGACCGAACTGCTGACGGCGATGGGTCTCAGCAAAAGCAGTTTTTATGCCGCCTTTGGCAGCAAGCGCGACGTGTTCCTGGCGGCCTTGGACCGCTACAGCCAGAGCTATCTTGAGGAGGTTCGTGACCGGTTCGGCTGTGACGGTGACGGGTTGAGGCTGTTGCGCGACTATCTCGGCGAGGTCGTCCTGGGCCCGGGCGATGCCGCGAACCGACGCCGCGGCTGCATGATGGTCAATGTCGCCGTTCAACTGGCACCGGATGACCGCGCGATCGAGGCGGAAGTCAGGCGTCATGTCGCCGCGTTGCGGGCTTTCCTGTCCGCGATGATTCGGCGCGCGCAGGCGCAGGGGACGGTTTCCCCGGTGCCGGCCCCCGAGACTCTGGCCCGTCAGCTTTTGGCTGTCATCGTCGGCGTTACGGTTCTCAAAAAGGGCGGCATGGCAACGGACGATTTGTTGGCGATCATCGAGGCGGCCGTCGCCACCCTGGCCGTGGGGTACGGTGGCGCGTCAACAACGTCGGCATAGTTTTTTTTGCGCTGTTCGGGACCGAACGGTCCCTAAACGATACCAAGAGACAAGAGGTCAAAATGCAGAACTTCACTTTCCAGAACCCGACGAAGATCCTGTTCGGCGAGGGCCAGATTGCCGCGCTGGCCACGGAGATCCCGGCCGATGCCAAGGTGATGATCACCTATGGCGGGGGCAGCGTCAAACACAACGGGACCCTGGATGAGGTCCGCGCCGCGCTCGGGACGCGGAAGGTCGTGGAATTCGGCGGCATTGAGCCCAATCCGATCTATGAAACCTTGATGCGCGCCGTCGAATTGGCCCGGGAGGAAAAGGTCAGCTATCTGCTGGCGGTCGGTGGCGGGTCGGTGATTGACGGCACCAAATTCATCGCGGCGGCCATCCCGTTCCGGGGCGATCCCTGGATCTTCGTCACGCAGTGGGGCGCGGGCATCACAACAGCGCTGCCCTTCGCGACGGTGTTGACCCTGCCGGCAACCGGGTCGGAAATGAACAGCGGCGCCGTCGTGACCCGCAAGGCGACGCAGGACAAGCTGCCCTTCATGAGCCCGCTGCTGTTTCCCCAGGTCTCGGTGCTCGATCCGACCAAGACCTACACGCTACCGCCGCGCCAGATCGCCAATGGCGTCGTCGATGCCTTCGTCCATGTCATCGAGCAATATCTGACCTACCCGGTCAATTCCCCGGTGCAGGACCGGTTTGCCGAGGGCCTGTTGCTGACCCTGATCGAGGAAGGCCCCAAGGCGCTGGCGCAGCCCCGGGATTACGCGGTGCGGGCCAATATCATGTGGGCCGCGACGATGGCCCTGAACGGCCTGATCGCGGTCGGCGTGCCCATGGACTGGACCACCCACATGATCGGCCACGAGCTGACGGTGCTGCATGGCCTCGACCATGCGCAGACGCTGGCGGTGGTGCTGCCGGCGACCATGACCGTGTGCCGCGAGGCCAAGCGTGACAGGCTGCTGCAATATGCCCGGCGCGTCTGGGGGTTGACCGATCTGCCGGAGGAGCAGGCGATCGACACCGCGATCAGCCGCACCCGGTCGTTCTTTGAAAGCCTGGGCGTTGCCACGCGCCTGACCGGCTATGGTATCGCCGCAAGCGCGATCCCGGCGATTGTCACGCAGTTGAAGCGTCACGGCATGGTCGCTCTGGGTGAGCACCACGCCGTGACGCCGGAAATCTCCGAGCAGATCCTGAAGCTCTGCGCCTGAGCGAGGGGCGCGACGCGGCGGCAGGCCAAAACCGGCCGCCGCGTGTCGGTGTCATACCAGCCCGCCATGATCTTGCCTCATGGCGGGCTGGTCCCGGTCGCGCCGGCGCCTCAGGCTCCGCTTTGATCGGTCACGATCAAAGCGGATTCGTGTCACACGGCGCGGACGCCGGCAAGGAACGCTTCAACCACCGATTTAAGGCCAACGGCTTCGGTCGACAGCGTTTGCGATACGGTCAACATCTGCTGCGAGGCCAAACCGGTTTCCCCCGCGGCCTCACTGACCGCGGTGATGTTCGAGGAAATGTTCTGAGTTCCGGTCGCGGCCTGTTGCACGTTCCGGGCAATTTCCGCCGCCGCGGCGGATTGCTCTTCCACCGCCGAGGCAATGGAGGCCGAGACCTCGCTGACGTTACCAATCCGGCCGACAATGCCGTTGATGGCATGAACCACCAGGTCGGTTGACTTTCGCACGGCGGCGATGTGAGCCGTGATCTCCTCGGTCGCGTTGGCGGTCTGGTTGGCGAGGCTTTTCACCTCGTTCGCAACGACGGCGAAGCCTTTGCCCATCTCTCCGGCCCGCGCCGCCTCGATTGTCGCATTGAGCGCGAGAAGATTGGTCTGGCTCGCGATGCCCTGGATCAGGTTGACGACAACACCGATTTTTGCCGAGGTTTCCGCGAGCACCTTGACCGTCGTTTCGGCTTCCCCGGCCTCCTGCGCGGCACCTGTCGCCGCCACATTGGATTGTTCAACCTGGCGGGCGATCTCGGCGATCGATGACGACAATTCCTCGGTTGCGCTGGCCACGGTTTGGACACTGCCGGATGCCTGCGCGGTCGCCGCGGCAACGGCGAGGGATCGCTTGCTGGTGTGCTCGGCACTTGTCGCCAGACCCCGCGCCGTGGCGTCCATGTCGCCACAGGCGGCTGACACGATTTCGAGAACGCGAGAAATCTTCTGATCAAAATCCTGGGTCAAGCCCTCGATCGTCGTCGTCCGTTTCATTTGCAGGGCGCGGGTCGCCTCTTGTTCGAGGCCAAGCTGATCGGCGCGCAGGCTGTTGTCACGAAGGACGTGCATCGCTTGGGCCATGGCTCCGATTTCATCAGCACCGGTCTGGCTCGGGATTTCGACGGAAAGCTCATGATTGGCCAGACGTCCCATGATCTCGGTCAATCGGGTCAAGCGGCGGATTACCCGGCGCGACAGAAGGACGGTCGCACCGGCCGACACCAGGCAGATGGCCAGCAAAATGGCGCATGCGATGGCGACGCGGATTTTGGCATTGTGAACTGCGGCATCGTTCAAGCCATGGGCGCGCTCGAGCGCGGCGTCGCGCAGGATGAAGATGTTGTTCAATGTCGGGGTGGTCCAGTTGCTCCAGGTCTCTTTCTGTTCGCTGGTCGGCTGGTTGGTTCGTGCCGCGGTGACGACCGCCTGATAGCGTTTTTCGCTGTCGGCCATCATGGTGCTGCGAACATGCGCCAAAGCGGCGCTCAACCGCTCCGGGTCGCCCAGATCGTGAACCCCCTGTTCCAGAAAACGCCAGAGCAGGGCGACCTGCCCGGTCAGCTCGGTAACTTCCTGCACGCGCTCCGGCGGGAAAGCCTCGTGGCGAATATAGAGACCGAGGATGGACGATCGCGTTCCGTTGATGTTGCGCATGTTCTGAGCGAGCAGCGCGAGGTTCGCGGCCGCGGTCTGGTCCGGCGAAATCATGGTCAAGTTGCGGTATATTTCTTCGACTTGCAGATCAATGGATATCAGGCCCTGGGCGAGCCCGTCGACGGAAGCGGCCAGCGCATTGGCGGGACGCTCGCTCTTGGGCTTAAGGGCGGCCTGGCGCAAGTCGGTACGCATGCGTTTCAATAGGGTCGTGGCGGCGACCAGATTCGTGACAGGCAGTTTTGCGGCTTCGATGGCTTGAAGGCTCGCCCCGATGATGCCATCGGTCGTCGCTACCGCCTTGTCGAGTTCATCCAAGGCCGCCGGCGTGGCTGGCGCATCCGGCGCCAGAACGCCGGCCCACTTGCTCCGCTCGATGGGGATCTGCCCGCCGATTTTGAGGGAAAGCTCAAATGCGTTCAGATCGCGCGCCGCTTCGGTTTGTCGACGAAGATCATTGATCGCATTCAAAGCAATAAAACCGGCCACCAGGATCGCAATAGATCCCATGGCCAAATTGACCGTCAAAATAAGTTTTCGAAGGCTCATGGCAGCCGTTCCTTTCTTCTTTGCAAAGGAAAATCATCGATGAGAGAAAAAGAAAATCACCAGGGAAAGACAGGTGGCCTAAAGAATGAGAATGTGATAGGGATTAAAATTAATGACAACAAATATTTTTATTCTTTCTTAACGAACAGGTCTCATCGAACGTGAATGTCCGCCTTGCGGCTATGGGAGGTGATGACGGAAGTGGTCGATACTATTTTATTTATCCAAATGAATTCGCGACGACGCTCGGGAAAAAAGTTATCGTCTTTCTCGTTCGCCGCCTAGTTATACTAACGGTCATAAGGAATGGCCGTTGCGTTCCGCCGCCCTGTCAGTCTCGGCCTTTGGGATCTTCAACCGGTGATGACGCAGGCTCATTTCCAAGCGCTATCAGGGGTTGGGCTGCGGTGGTGCCGCCGACACCATATGGGATCGGATCTTGCCTTGAGCCCTTCCTTGACCGAAAGTCACCGCGTCATGTGTCGTGATGTCCTGAGTTCGGAGAAAGCCTGATGGGTGTTGTTCCGTGGTGGGCCAAACCGGCCGATCTTGCCGGCGTGATCGATCATACGATCCTGCGGCCGGAAGCCGGCCGTGCCGACGTCCTGCGCTTCTGTGAAGAGGCCAGGACGCACCGCTTCTGCTCCGTGTGCGTCAATCCAATCTTCGTTCCGCTGGTCGCCGGCGCGCTGAGCGGGAGTGGCGTTCTCACCTGCTCCGTCATCGGCTTTCCGTTTGGCGCGATCCCGACGCCGCTCAAGGCCGCCGAAGCCGCCTGGGTCGTGGCACAGGGTGCCGATGAAGTCGACATGGTGCTGGCGCTGGGCCCGATGAAGGACGGCGACGATGATGCGGTTCGTGCGGACATCGCCGGGGTCAAGCGCGCCTGCGGCGCCGCGACCCTCAAGGTCATCCTTGAGACCTGCCTCTTGACCGAGGCCGAAATCGTCCGCGCCTGCCAACTGAGCCAGGCCGCCGGGGCTGATTTCGTCAAGACCTCGACCGGCTACAGCAAAGGCGGTGCCACGACTGCCGACGTGGCTCTGATGCGGCGCACCGTCGGTGACAGCATGGGGGTCAAGGCGTCTGGCGGCATTCGCACTTTCGCAGATGCTGAAAGCATGCTGCGCGCCGGGGCGACCCGGATCGGCGCCAGCGCCGGGATCACCATCATCGCCGGCTGAATGACGATCGGTGGATCGCGGTTCCGCACCGTTGCACGATGCGGAACCGCGCCAGGCTGGTCTTCTACGAGTCCGCTTTGATCGTGACCGATCAAAGCGAAGCCTCAGGCGCCGGCGCGCCCATCCGGGCGCTTGGCTCCGCGCCCCCGTGGCGCGCGGTCGCCGTCGCGACCGGGACCCGCCCGCCATGAGTCAAGATCATGGCGGGCGGGTCCTAGTTTTGCGCCTGGATCGCCGTCAGGGCGATGGTGAAGATGATGTCGTCGACGAGCGCGCCGCGGGACAGATCATTGACCGGCTTGCGCAAGCCCTGCAGCATCGGGCCGACCGAGACCACGTTGGCCGAGCGTTGCACCGCCTTGTAGGTGGTGTTGCCGGTGTTGAGATCGGGGAACACGAACACGGTGGCGTGACCATGCAGCGGGCTGCCCGGGGCCTTCTGGGCGCCGACGCTTTCGACACTGGCGGCGTCATATTGGATCGGGCCGTCGATGATCAACTCGGGACGCCGTTGGCGCACCAGGGCGGTGGCCTCGCGCACCTTCTCGACGTCGCTGCCCGCGCCTGACGATCCGGTCGAATAGGAGATCATCGCGACACGCGGTTCGACGCCGAAGGACTTGGCGCTGTCGGCCGACTGCATCGCGATTTCGGCGAGCTCCGTGGCGGTCGGATCGGGATTGATCGCGCAATCGCCATAGACCAGAACCTGGTCGGGCAGCAGCATGAAGAAGACGCTGGACACGATTGAGGACCCGGGCGCCGTCTTGATCAGTTGCAGGGCGGGGCGAATGGTGCTGGCCGTGGTGTGAACCGCACCGGAGACCAGGCCATCGACATCGCCCTGCGCCAGCATCATGGTGCCGAGCACGACGGTATCCTCAAGCTGCTTCTCCGCCTGCGGGGCGGTCAGTCCTTTGGCTTTGCGCAGCTCCACCATGGGGGCGACGTAATTGCGGCGAATGCCATCGGGATCGATGATCTCGATACTGCCGGGCAGGGTGATCCCCTCGGCCGCGGCGATCGCGTGGATCTTGCTGGGCGAGCCCAGAAGGACGCACTGCGCGATACCCTTTTCCGCGCAAATCGCCGCCGCGCGAATGGTTCGCGGCTCATCGCCTTCCGGCAGCACGATCCGTTTCGGTGCGCTGCGCGCCAGTTCGACGAGGCGGTGGCGGAAGATCGGCGGGGACATCAACGTGTCGGTCGCCAGCTTGAGGCGGGCGAGCAGCGGGGCAACCGTGATCTTTCCGGCGATGAAAGCGATCAATCGCTCGGTGAGTTCCGGGTCATCGGCGCCGACATGATGGGTGAGCTGCGCCAGCTTGGCGCCGACCGTGAACGTATCCTCCTGTGACATCAGGATCGACATCCGGTCGAGCGGCGCCGCGGTGAACCGCTGCATCAGGCCCGGGGCCATCGGCTCGCCGCAGGTCAGCAACAGCCCGGCGAGCGGCATCCCCTGTTGCCCCGCCAGGGAGGTCGCGACGATCGCGTCCGAGCGGTCGCCGGGCGTCACCACCAGGGTGTCGGGGCGCAGATGCTGCAGCAAGGTTTCCGGGCCGCCCGCAGCGACCAGAGTCTTGGCGACGCGGGTAGTGGCAAGATTGCCGGCCTGCAGCACTTCAAGGCCCAGGGAGTCGACGATGTCGGTGAGCCGCGGCGCGGCAAGGTCGTTGGCCTGGGGTACCGCGGCCAGCAGCGGCACCTTCACATTGCTGTCGGCACGCAGCTTCGCCGCCGCCGCCGCATCCTCAAGCATGTTGACCAGAACGCCGGCAACCGGGCGCCGGCCGCCATCACCATATTGCTGTCCGGCCAGGGTCACGACGGCGTCGAGGTCGTCCGCCCCGTGACGCTCGCCCGACACAACGGGGATCAGCTCGGCACCGAGGCTGCGCGCGATCTCGACATTCAGTCGCGTGGCGATCTGGATATCGGCATCCGCGATCATGCCTTCGACGACGACAACGTCGCAATGGGCGCGGACCGTCGCGACCAGGGCGACGATCTCCTCCATCAGGGTCGGCAATTGGCCGGTTCGCACCAGTTCGGCGGCATGCTCGAACGCGATCGGATCGGGCGCGGCGACACCGCACAATTTGCGGGCGTAATGACTGCCGAGATCCTCGTGACCTGGAAGCAGCCCGGGCTGGACCACCGGCTTGACGAAGCCAACCTTGACACCGGCTTGCACCAGCGCTCGGACCAGCCCCAATGCCATCGACGTCAATCCGACCTCGCGCGAGACCGGAACGAGGTAAAAGGTATGAGGATTAGAATTCGCATCCATAACGATAAGGCTTCCTGCCAGATTGAGCGATTCGCCGCGGCGCGGCGAGAACGCGATAGCGGGGGCTACCGCGATGCGGCGATGTTACGGGTGCGGCGCGGCACACGGACCGCCGCGTCGCGCCGTTGCGGGAATCGTGACGGGCCTTACTCCAGCGCTGTCCAGAGGAGTCTGGCAAACAGGGTGCCGACCGGGGCACAGGCATGGGGCGAGGGCGTGTCACGGCCGCAAATGTTTTCCTTGATGACGGCGGCACCTCGTGCCGCCCGGTTCGTGCTGCGCTGCATGATATCACAGGGGCCATCGAAGATCTTCCGCTTCGCGGGACGTGAATGTCGCGCTACCCTTGGCTTTGCATGCGCCGCAAGCGATCATCGTTGTCTTGAAACTGATCGCATTACCGGATTGTAAAACGATCTATTTGTGCGGGAAAAGCAAGTAATGAGGGTATTTTGACCGTTCGCTACGAGGCAACGCGTGTTTGTGACCGCCGGAACGCCATCTCTTCCGCGGCCTCGATGTCAGCACGGTCATTCAGGGGGGTGTCCCTGGGCCAGGCCCGTCAGCAGAGTCGGCACGACGACGCTGCTCGTGGCGTTGGCGATCGTGGCTTCAATGGTTCGTCCAAGTTCGCAACGAGCGCGGTTCAGGGGGTGTGTGCGCCCCGTCATCGATCCGGCGCAATGATTTCGATCCGGGCGGCGCACAACATCGCCAATTCAAGGGTTCTCTGGAGATCCTGCCTGTCGCAGGGTGAACAGGCCGCGCGGTTCGAACAACAGTCGATGAAACGGCGCCCGGGTGATCATCCGGCTGAGCTGGCCCGGGGCGAAAACGAGAGTTTATACCGCATATTGACTGGTATTGGTGTGTTGACAGTACGTGATATGAATATATTGAGCATATGGCGATCATGCGTATCGCCGATACTATTCGACAACTTCTGGCGAGAACTTGTATTTCTCTCGTTTGGGTAACCCGTTTGGCAATCGATTCCGGGTCACGACGCCGCCACAGCGATCGCCGATCGGCGCAACACGGAATGAGGGCGGGCGGGCATTCCGGCAGGCCGGTGCTTTTGGTCAAAGGGGATCAAGCCGATGGCGACAACAGAATCGCGCGGTCGGCGGGGAAAGTGGCGGATCCAGAATGATCGGGGATATTGTCAGCGCAGACATGCCAAAGCCCGGCGCGATCGGGCGATCTTCCTCGCACCGCCAGGAAACGCACAAGCCGGCAACGATCTCGTGAAAATCAAAGCGAGGATGGTGGGCGCAGTAGGGATTGAACCTACGACCCCACCCGTGTGAAGGGTGTGCTCTCCCGCTGAGCTATGCGCCCATCCTCGTGGCCGCCGGCGGACCGGCCGCCGCAGCGGAGCGTTTTTCTAAACAGGGCCCTGGCCCCTGTCAAGAGCGATTATGCGCGGTCTGCGCGAATAGTCAGGCCGGCAACGCCAGCGATTCCAGCGCCCGGGGCAGTTCGGCAAAATTGTCGATCAACTGATCGGCGCCCAGGCGCGCCACCGGCATCCGCGGATAGCCGTAGCTGACCGCAACCACGGCAACGCCGGCGGCCCGGGCCAGGGCGACGTCATTGCCGCTGTCGCCGACCATCACCGCCGCGCCCGCCGGGGCGTCGAGCTGGGTCAGCACGTGGCGCAGTGTCGCTGGATCCGGTTTGCGGACCGTGAGCGTATCGCCGCCGCAGACCGCACCGAAATAGCCGGTCAAGCCGATTTCCGCCAGGACCTTGTGGCTGATCCGCTCGGGCTTGTTGGTGCAGACCCCGAGCCGGATGCCGGCGCGCGCCAGAGCGTCCAGGGTTTCGACAACGCCGGGATAGAGGCAAGCGGGCAGGGCGGGAACGCGGGCATAGTCGATCAGGAACTCATCAAGCACGTCATTCAGTTGCTCTTTCGGCAGGGGCGCCCCGGTCGCGGCGAAGGCATATTGCAGCAGCTTGCCCGAGCCGTCGCCGACGAGATCGCGATAACGCTCGATCGGCAGCGGCGTCCTGCCATGGCGTGCCAGCAAAAGATTGGTCGCGGTACCGATGTCCGAAACGCTGTCGATCAAGGTGCCGTCCAGATCGAAGACAACGGCGACCAGCGGGGATGCCAAAACCATTATCGCTCCCGAAGATGCAAAAAACGAACTTTGCTTTTGCCGGCACCGGCGCTTGGTGGCACTAAGAAGGCCCCAGCAACCAACCGACGCCCGTACTATGACCCAAACGCCGCTCGCCTGCATCATCCTTGCCGCCGGCAAAGGCACGCGCATGAACTCGACGCTACCGAAGGTGCTGCATCAGGTCGCGGGGCGATCGATCGTGCACCATGTGCTGGCGGCGGCCGGGGCCTTGCAGCCGGAGCGGGTGATTGTCGTTGTCGGTCCGGAGATGGCGGCGGTGAGCGCCGCCGTGGCACCGGTTCCGACCGTGATACAGGCCCAACAGCGCGGCACCGCCGATGCCGTGCTCGCGGCACGCGCCGCCCTGGCGGGTTTCACGGGCACGGTTCTGGTTCTGGTCGGCGACACACCCTTGATCACGCCGGCGACCCTGCGCGCGCTGGTGGCGGCCCGCGAAGGTGCTGGCGATCCTGCCGTCGCGGTGCTGGGCATGCATGTGACCGGGCCGAATGCTTACGGCCGCCTGGTGCGCGATGGCGATGGCGGCCTGGACCGGATCGTGGAATTCCTCGACGCCACGCCGGAACAGCGGCAGATCACGCTGTGCAATTCGGGCCTGCTGGCCTTTTGCGGCCGACGGCTTTTTGGATTGCTTGATCAGATCAAGCCCGACAATGCCAAGGGTGAGTATTATCTGACCGATGCGGTCGCGGTGGCGCGCGCGGCCGGGGCGCGTTGTGTCGTGGTCGAGGGGGCTGCCGAGGATGTCGCGGGGGTCAATTCCCGTGCCGAGCTGGCCGCCGTCGAGGCGTCATTGCAACGTCGCCTGCGCGCGTCGGCGATGGCCGGCGGGGCCACCCTGATCGATCCGGATACCGTCTATCTTTCGGCGGACACGGTTCTGGGGCGCGATATCGTGGTCGGGCCCCATGTCGTGTTCGGTCCCGGGGTTTCGGTCGGTGACGCCGTCGAGATCAAGCCGTTCTGTCATTTTGAGGGTGTCCAGATCGAATCCGGTGCGGTGATCGGGCCCTTCGCCCGCTTGCGCCCCGGGAGCACCGTGGGTGCCGGCGCCCATGTCGGGAACTTCGTTGAAATCAAGAACAGCCAGGTCGCCGCCGGGGCCAAGATCAACCACCTGTCCTATATCGGCGACGCCACGATCGGCGCCAGGGTCAATGTCGGCGCGGGGACGATCACCTGCAATTACGACGGCTTCGGCAAATACCGTACCGAGATCGGGGCCGGGGCCTTCATCGGATCGAATACCGCGCTGGTGGCGCCGGTGACGGTCGGGGCCGGTGCCATCATCGGCGCCGGCAGCGTCATCACCCAGGATGTCGCGCCCGACGCCCTGGCGATCGCGCGCGGGCGGCAGGCGGATTTCCCGGCGCGGGCGCCAGCCATCCGCGCGCTGCGGCAGGCGGCCAAGGCTGCCAAAGCGAAGTTGGACGCCATTTGATGCTTCGATCGGCAATTGTCATTCGCGGTAGCGGTGGCCGCGATGGCGGAACACTCCCGGGAGGTACCCCATCAAGGTCCCGGGCTTGGGGCGCCATTTCCTTCCCCCTGTGGCACGGTTTGCCCTACACTGCGCCTCGAAGCCGCCCGCCGGAACCGCTGGCGGCGAGGGCATCAGCGTCGGAGGCAGCGTGACCGATCCTCGCAAGGAACTTTTGAGCCAGATCCGGGCCTTGCGCCAGGAGATCGATCCCGCCGTGCTGAAACGGGCCGATCTGGCGCGGCAGGGCAAGGTCCCATACGATCAGGCCGCCGCACAGGAGACGGTGCGCCGCTTCCTGGCCACGCGTCAGGATGGCGGCAAATTCCGGGCGCAGTTGATCGATGCACTCAAGAAAGGTGCCTCGTAACCGGCACAATGTCCAGGTCCTGATCGGATCGCGCCCATTGGCACCGCGCCACGAGGCCAGGTCCCAGGCAACCAAAGGATGCCTCTGGCATCGTACAGAATTGACTGTGGTAAAGCGAAACGCCGCGCGGCGATGGGCCAGACGCGCCCCAGACGTACCATTGAAAAGACCGCCATTCTTTATTTTGCAATATCCGCATTGCCAAGGCCATTTTGGATATTGTTAGGATGAACGATCGTCGATACGCTCGTCGTCTGAGCAGGTGCACAAACGGGCGGGCGGCACCGGTGCCGCGGCGTTCGCACCACCTCGTTCAGATTTGCCAACAGATCGTGGACCGCCGGGACCGTGGCGGTTTGCGCGATCGCGGAGGCCGCGGGCACCGGTGTTGATGTCGTCGCGGCAATTCCGCGGTCATCACCATGAGACCGAGGTCGAGATGAAGCTGAAGACAAGAATAGCGCTTGGTTTTGCCACCGTCATCCTGATGTCGGCGGCAGCCTCGACACTGGGCGTTCTCAATCTTGACCGGATCTCACGCGCCAACCGCAATGCGGTGGCCATCGGCGAACTCGCGGACCGCCTCAAGGACGCACGCTTGCATGAGGCCGGCGCCAGCGGTGGTGACGCCGGGGATGCGGCCGCGATCGGGCAGGAACTGACGGCACTGTCGCAGACCCTTGATCGGCTGGCGATCACCGGCGCCGACCTCACCCCGGTGCGCCAGTCGTTCGCCGACTACAACGGCGCCGTTGACCAGGGCATCGCCGCCGCCGCCGCCGTGGCGCAGGCCCGGGCCCGCCTCGCCACCGCGCTGGCGGAGATCGATACCTATGCCGGGACCACGGCTTCGCGCGAGGACGGTAACGCCCAGGTGGCCCGTGACCGGGCTCAGGACCTGGGCCGGCAGATGGCCGCGCTCAACGACACGCTGGTGAAATTGCGATCGATCCAGGACGGGGTCGCGACGCTCCGGGCCGCGCTGCGCCCGGCGGCCAGCGGGGATGATCTGGCGGGTGCGGCGACCCAGGCGGCATCCCTGGCCGAAACGATTTCAGCCCTTGATGGTCAGATCAGCCCCAATGGCTGGGACGATCTGAATGACGCGGCCACCCGGCTGTCGGCCGCGGTCGCGGCGGCGCGCGCGGCCGACGCCGATAGCGAGGCGCGCCAGGCGGCGCTTGGTGATGCCGCGAGTGCCCTGGGTGATCTCGCCGCCGCGGCCGGCGATCTGACCACGCAGAAGTCGAGCTATGGCGACGCGATGCGCCAACTGAGCGATGACGCTCAGAAGAATTTCCGCAATGGCATGCAATCCGCCGCCATTGCCGAACATTTGCTGGTCCTGAGCCGCGATGTCCGCTTGCTGCAGGATCAAAGCGATCCGGACCGGATCATGTCCGAAGCGGCGCGACTGGCGGGCGCGATGACCAGTGGCGTCAAGGACATGATGGCCTTGTCGGACAACCGGATGGGTGACGGCATCACAGCCCTGGCCAAGACCATCCCCGCGGTCTATGGCGACATTGCCGGCGCCATCCGGGTGGGGACGGTGGCGCGCCAGCAGATGAACCGTGCGGCACTGGCGCTGTCCACGGCAACGGCATCGCTGGTTGCCGATGAACGGCAGACCGCCGCGGCGACCGCCACGCGGTCGCGACGGGTTCTGATCGGTTTTGGCATTGGTGCGGTGATTCTGAGCACCCTGTTATCGACCGGAATTGGCCTTGGCGCGTCACGCGGGATCGCCCGCCTGACCGAAGGTATGCGGCGCATCGCGGATGGCGAACTGGACTTCGCCGTGCCGCATTTCGGCCGCCGGACCGAATTGGCGGCGATGGCCGCAGCGCTGGCGATCTTCCGCGACCAGGCCCGGCAGAAGAGTGCGCTGGAAAGCGCCGCGGCCGCGACACGGGAACAATCCGAACGCGAGCGACGTCATGCTGTCGAAGAGATGGTCTCGATGTTTGAGGGCACGGTGCGCTCGGTGGTGCGCGAGGTCGCGGCGGCGGCGGTGCAGTTGCGCGAGAATGCCGCGCGGCTGCGCCAGTCGGCCGAACAAGCCACGGCCCTGTCGGCCGAGGCGGCGGGGGGCACCCGCGATTCGGAAGGGGCCGCCCAATTGGTCGCGCACGCGGCGGAAAGCCTGACCCGGGCAATCGGTGAAATCACGGCGCGCGTCGAGGAGTCCGGCCAGACCGCGAACGTCGCTGTGGCCAGCGCGCGCAGCGCCCAGGATCGGCTCGCCGACCTGTCCCAGGTCAACGAGCAGGTCAATGACATCATCAATCTGATCCAGCAGGTGGCCGCCCAAACCCATCTGCTGGCGTTGAATGCCACGATCGAAGCCGTTCGCGCCGGTGATGCCGGCCGCGGTTTCGTGGTTGTTGCGTCGGAAGTCAAGGCCCTGGCCGGTCAGTCGCGCGAGGCCACCGACAATATTTCGGGCCGGGTTGCCGCTATTGCCGCGACCACCGGCGCTGCGATGAAGGCGATGGTCGAGGTCGGCGATTCGATTGCACGGATGGGCGGGTTGTTCACGGCGGTCGCCGGCGCCGTGTCGGAGCAGGATTCCGCGACGCGCGACATCGCTCGCGCCGCGGGTGCTGCGGTGTCGAGCGCCGGTCAGATCTCCGGCGCGATCGCCGCGGTCGCGGAGGCCGCCGGCGCCACGGGACGCGCCGCCGGCGACCTCAACGACGCGGCGCATGCCTTGTCCGGTTTGTCGGCACAGCTTGAGGGTGCTGTTGATCAGTTCGTCGCGACCGCCCGCGCCGCCTGATTGCGCCGAAAACGCGAATCGAGCCCGAGGTGATCGGCGGCGACCGTCCCTGGCCAGCCGTTCCCATTTTGGCTGTCGGCCCGCGTGCTGCCGCCCGCACCCGCTCGGTGAACCCCGAACCCCCTCTATTTTGACAAAAACAAAGGGGGCTGGGGCATGGCCCCCGTCGGGTTTGGGCGAAAGCCCAACGCGGCGTCGCCAAAAGGAGAACCGCTGGTCCCTGGTGCTCGGCGTTTGGCGGGATGCCCAAGCGGTGTTAGTTTGGCGGCGCGAGTCCCGGATCCATCAACGGGATCGATGCAACCGGTGGAGCCCCTGACGATGCAGACCCTGACGCCCGAAGGCCGCGCGCGGATCGCCGAAATTGCCCGGCGCCACGGCATCAGCGACGATGCCGCGCTTGAGATGTTGCAGGCCCTGGGACGGGGGGGCGGCACGATGGCGCAGTTCAGTCATCCCGATTTCGGCGGCGCTGGCCAGTGGATGCAGGGCGGCATGACCATGGTCAGTGACCTGTTCAACAACAGCCTCAAAGCCCGGGTTGATGCGGTGTGCAGCGAGTTGGCCGCGCTCCTGGCGAGCGCATCGGACTGGCTGTGGCTGCCCGCGCCCGTCGCGACCCCGGGACAGGGCGGGTTCTCGGGCCGCGGCCCTGCGGGCACCTGGTGGCCCGCGGTGCTGGGCGTTCCCGATGCCACCGGGGCCCAGAACGACATTCGCTACGCCTGGTTCCGCGCCGCCCGGCGCCTCGCGATCGATATTGCGGGCACGCTGACCGTCTATGACACCGGCGATCACGTCATCAGCGGCGTTTCACAACAGCAGGGTAACGGTTGGACCGTGACCTTCACCAGCCAGTTTGGCACGGTCCCGGTCGACCGGCTCGGCATCGTCAGCCCCGGCATCGTCAGCCCGGGCGTTGCGGTCCGTGAAGCGGCACCGGTGGGGAACATCCCGCAGGTGGTCGCGGTGGACAGTCCCGCCGCGACCGCGGCACCGGGAACCGCGCCGACGGCGGCGGCGCTGGGCGGCTCGCGCTGGACATTCGGGGCGCCCGGCGGCGACCGCTTCGGCACCGTGGTTCTGGTCACGGATGGCAGCATCGGCAGCGATGCTTCGTTACGGGCGCGCTACTGGTCGGTTGAGGACGATGCGCTGTGGTTCTTCGACAGTGACGGCCGGCCCTTGGCCCGCTTTACCGTGATCACGCAGCAGGGCGCCGATCGGGTCATCACCGGTCAGGATCCGGCGATGCCGTCGGTTGCGCTCGAATTGCGCGCGTCCGGGACGCCGTCGCCGACGCCTTCGCCCGCGACGGAATCGTCGGCAATTCCGGTTCCGCTCGCCGGTACTGTCTGGGCGCTCTGTGACCCGGCGGGATCGGTCCTGGCGACCCTGACGTTCGGCGCCGATGGCCGGATCACCGGGGGTGGCCCGGCGGAGGCCCGGTGGCGGAGCGAGGGCGACCTGCTTTTGCTGTTGCATGGCAGCGGGCGCCCGACGGTCTGGTTCGACAGCTACCAATACCGCGCCGCGCCGCATCGCTTCGGACCGGGCCGGGACGATGCCAGTGCTGGCATCGAACCCGGTTGGACCCTGACCGGCGCCCTGGTTGTCGATCCGAACGCGGTTCGGCTGCTGCGCGCCCGATGACACCGGACGATCCTGCGGTCATCCTTTTAAGATCACCCTGATATCAAAACATTAGGGAGTATCGCTGAGAGATCACATTCACGTCGGAACGGTGTGAATGTGATAAAACGCGCGCGATTGCGGCGTGACGCGGCGGACACAGTGGTGTCGTGCCGTCGCGGCCCCCATATAGGCTCGACGTCGGCGATCTCGGGGAGTGCGAAATGGCTTTTGATTTCGATCTGTTCACGATCGGTGCCGGTTCGGGTGGCGTTGCCGCCAGCCGGCGCGCAGCGTCCTATGGCGCCCGGGTTGCCATCTGTGAAGGCAGCAGGGTCGGTGGCACCTGCGTGATTCGTGGTTGTGTCCCCAAGAAATTGCTGGTCTATGGCGGGCAGTTCCGCGACGCCTTCGAGGACGCGGTCGGCTTCGGCTGGCGCGTCACGCCGCCCGAATTCGATTGGGCGACGCTGCGGGATAACAAGGACCGCGAGATCGATCGGCTCAATCAAGTCTATATTTCGATGCTGGAACGTTCCGGTGTCAAACTGATGGCGGATTACGGACAGTTGATCGATGACCATACGGTCGAGGTCTCCGGCCAGCGTTTCAGCGCCGGGAAAATCCTGATCGCAACCGGGGGCCGGCCGGTGTTGCCGCCGATCCCCGGGATGGAGCACGCCATCACCTCGAACGAGGCGCTGGAACTCGCCACCCTGCCGGAGGCGATGACGATCATCGGCGGTGGTTATATCGCAATTGAATTTGCCAGTATCTTCAATGCGTTGGGCGTCGCTGTCACCATGATGGTGCGTGGTGATGCCCCCTTGCGCGGCTTTGATGGCGATATCCGCGCCGCGGTATCACGTGAATTGCGGGCACGCGGGATTGATCTTCGGACCGGAACCCGGCCGGTCGCGGTGACCGCGGCGGCCGCGGGCTTCGTGGTGCACGCCCAGGACGGGACGGCAATTCCGGCCGGTCAGGTCATGGCCGCGACCGGGCGCAGCCCCAACACCCGGGGGCTGGGTTTGGATGACGTTGGTGTTGCCGTCGATGGCCAGGGCGCCGTGATGGTTGATGGCTGGTCACGCACCAGCGCGAAGACCATCTATGCCATTGGTGATGTCACCAACCGCATCCAGTTGACGCCGGTTGCGATCGCCGAAGGCCGGGCCTTTGCCGAGACGCATTTCAACGAAAACCCGATGCAGGTGGATTATGCCAACATCCCAACGGCGGTGTTCGCGACGCCGCCGGTCGGGACCGTGGGCCTGTCGGAGGATCAGGCGCGGGCCCAGGGCCACGAGGTCGACATCTATCGCAGTCGCTTCCGGCCGATGAAGAACACCTTGTCGGGCCGCGATGAACAAACGCTGATGAAGCTGGTGGTCGACCGCACCAGCGATCGGGTTCTGGGCTGCCATATGGTCGGCGTCGATGCGCCGGAGATCGTTCAGGGGCTGGCCATCGCGCTGAATTGCGGCGCCACCAAACGCCAGTTCGATCGAACCATCGGATTGCATCCGTCCGCCGCCGAAGAGTTCGTGACCATGCGCGACAAGGTGCCGGCCCCCGCACCGGTCAGCGCACCGGCGTGACCGCCAGGCCGCCGCCGCGCGCCGCGGCGGCGTTCAGCCCCGGAACCCGGGGAACAGGCCGCGAAGGCCGGTGGCCATGATCTCGACCGCGATCGCGGCAAGCATCAGCCCGAACAACCGGGTCAGGATGTTCAGTCCGGTTTGACCCAGGTGTCGTCCGATCGGTTCGGCGAGACGCAACGACAGCCATACCGTGGCGCAAACCGCGGCAATGCAGGCCATGATCAGGGCGTCATGGCTCCAGCCCTGGCCGCGCTGCATCTCGATGATCACGGTCGAGATCGATCCGGGTCCGGCGATCAGGGGCAGGCCCAGCGGGACGACGCCGACGCTCTGGCGGAGCTCCGCTTCGGTGGTTTCCGTGGGGACGTGTTTGACGGCGCTGAGCTGCGCATTCAGCATCGACAGCGCGATCAGCAGCAGCACGATACCGCCGCCGACCCGGAAACTGTCGAGACTGGTGCCCATCAAACGCAGCACCAGATCTCCCGATACCGCCGAGCCGATCAGGACCACGAACACCGTCATCGTCGCCGTGTCGGCGGTTCGGGCACGGACCGCTGGCGTTTGCAGCGCGGTCAGGTTCAGGAACATCGGGATCGCGGCGAAGGGGGTCAGGATGGCAAACAGGGAGACGAAAAAATGAGCGTATTCTGACCAGTTTTCCACGACGGAAGATCCGGATCGTTCGAGTGGCGTCGCCCGCGCGACGGGAGGATGGAAGAGAGGGCCAGGGCGGGCCGGCGGAATCAATCAGCGTATTTGACGGTGCAGCCATACGGGCGGGTGACCGGATGGAGCACGGGTTTGCCGTCGAAAACCGCGAAAATCGCTTCGCGCGCAAAGGGCTCGGCCTTGGCCAGATCCTCTTCCCGCGTTGAGGCGATGCTGTCGGCGCCCCCCATATAGGCCAGAGTGCCATCGGGCGCGATGACAAAAATCTCGGGTGTGGTCCGCGCGTCGTACAGATGACCAATAACGCCGCGGGGATCCAGCAGCACCCGGCTGGGCGCGGCATTCCGTTCCTGGGTAAGTTGATTGGCGCGACCGCCGTCGACGAAGCCCTGTTGGCCCGGTGCCGAACTGATGACCGAGAGCCACACGGCGCCGCGCGCGGTGGCGTCGCGCTGCAACTGCTGCATCGCCCCGCTCTGGTACCATTTTCCGACGAAGGGGCAGCCGTCGTTGGTCCATTCCAGCACCACCAGCTTGCCCTGGAAATCACTGAGCCGCAGCGTCTGGGCGTTGCTGTCGACGCCGGTGAAATCGGGGGCCGGCGTTCCCGGGCGTGGCGCGGCACCGGCCGTGCCGGCGAACGACATCAGGCCGGCGCCAAAGCCCGCCAGCGCCGACATTGCCGCCAGGGCCAGGGGCAGGGCCAGAAGGGAACGGCGGGTCGTGCTCGGTTCGGTGATTTTCATGGCAGGTCTCCCCTCAACTGGCGACGGGTGTGATGGCACGAAGAACCCGATCCGGTGTCAGGATCTGCGGCAGAACCACCGGGTCGCGGTGCGGCGGAAAAAAAACATAGAGTGGAACGCCATCGCGGCCATGGTCGCGCAGGAATGCCGTGATCTCCGGATCCTGGCGGGTCCAGTCCCCCTTCATATAAACGACCTGGTTACGGGCGAAGGCGTCGCGGGTCGGGATCAAGGCAACCCGTTCGTTGACAAGGCAGGTGACGCACCAGGCCGCCGTCATGTCGACGAACACCGGCCGGCCCTCGGCGCGCAACGCGGCCAAGCGGGCCGCGGCAAAGGGTTCACTGCCATCACCGGGCGCGGCGGCATTGGCCACCGTCGACGGAGCCATCGCGGCGATACCGGTTACCAGAGCGGCGATCCCCAGCGCCGCGACAACGACGAGGCCCTGGCTGATCAGGCGCCACCGGCCCTGGGCGCGTTGGCCCAGGCCGAAGACCCAGCCGGCGAAGCCCAGCAGCAGGAAGCCGATCGCAACCGCCAGGACCCCGGAGGAACCGGCCTGTTGACTGAGAACCCAGAGCAGCCAGACGCTGGCGCCGTACATCGGAAATGCCAGCAACTGTTTCAGGACCACCATCCAGCCGCCGGGGCGGGGCAACAGCGCCGCCAGGCCGGGTGCCAGCGCCAGCAGGGCATAGGGTGCCGCCAAGCCCAGCCCCATCGCCAGAAATATGGTGACGGTCACCACGGGCGTTCCGGCCAGTGCGGCGGCAATCGCGGCGCCCATGAACGGTGCGGTACAGGGCGTGGCAACCAGCACCGCCAACAGTCCGGTGAAGAAACTGCCGCGATGGCCACCGGACAGCGCGAGTGACTGGCCGACGCCGATGATCCCGCCGCCGACCTCAAAAAGACCCGACAGGTTGAGGCCGATCCCGAACAGCAGCCACGCCATCGCCGCGACGAACACCGGCGATTGGAACTGGAACCCCCAGCCGGCCAGGCTTCCGGCACCGCGCAATCCCATCAGCAGCAGCGCCAATGCCGCGAAGGCGACCAGGACACCGATTGTGTAAGCCAGGGCGTGACCGCGGATCGTGCGCCGCGCGGCCCCGGACAGCTGGCTGATCGCGAGCGCCTTCATCGCCAGAATCGGGAACACGCAGGGCATCAGGTTCAGGATGAGCCCGCCGAGAAACGCGAAGGCCAACGCCTGAAACAAGGGCGGGATTGGCGAGCCCGCCGCTTCGGCGGGGGCCCCGGCCGGTGCCCGCAGCGCCGTCAGTTGCAGATTGCTTTCCTGACCGTGCGAATCACGCAGGGTCAAGACCCCGGTCAGACTGTTGGTGGTGGCGAAATCCGCGGCTTGGGTCAGCGCCAGGGTCAGGCCACCCTCATGGACGGCAAGTTTCTGATCGGCACTATGGTCGATCACCCCCCAATGTGCCGGGAAAAACCAGGCGTCATGGACCGTGGCCGTCGACAGCCCGGCGCCGGTGACGGACAGGGTGCCGTCCGCGCGCAAGGTTGCGGCAAAAGGCGAGGGCTGAGGCATCCGGCTGTCGGCTTGGGCAAACAGAGCGGCCTCGGCGCCCCCGGCCGGCTCCGTGGTTGAGGGGGCAAGCGCCGGAATGGTCAGGTGAAGCGACCCGCTCTCCGGAACGCAGATATCGGCGCAGACCAACCACGCGGCGTCGCCCGCGAGCGTCAGGTCGTGGCCCGATTCCGGGGTCGCGGTTGGCGGCGTCAACGACATTGGCAGAAGGACCTCGCCGGTGTAGCCAAATGTCATCACCGGCCCTTCGGGCAGGCGCACCGGGGTTGGCCAGCGGATCGGGTCGGTCGTGACATTGGCCGGCGACGACAGGGTGAAGGACGGCGGCGTCCCGGCGTCGCCGGGATTTTGCCAGTAGATGTGCCAGCCGGGGATGATTCTGAAACGCAAGCCGATGCGGAACGGCGTCCCGGGCTGGAAGGCATCGACCTCGGACACCAGGGTGACCGTGACATGGTCGGTGACCACCGGCGTACTCTCACGGGCCTGGACGGCCACAGGCCCGCCCAGGACCAGCATCAGGGCCAAACACAGCCAACCAGCACCGCCGGCGATCCGGCGTACGACGTTCCGGCCTGCTGAAGAACTCATCTCGTGAACGTCCTTTTTTCCCGCGATCATCGACGCATCGTCGGGTCGACCCCACCTTGGACGTCATATGGCCTCGTCAGCTCGAAGATTTCAACGGCGATGCCGTCGCTCTTTGTGTTTCGGGGGCCGCAGGCGATGATCGTCGCGCTGGACCCACCGGGTGTGGCAGGGCCGTTAAGATAACGGACGTTAGTGCAGGATATTGACGGGCTCTCAGAGGCGAGCCTAGATTGAATCGTCCGTGCTAAAAATGCCAAGGGTTGCCAGATTGGCCTCGGCTGTCTGGTACAGTCAGTGCCATGGTGCGAGCGGCGCGTAAAGTGCCAAGGGCGACAGGTTGGCGGCTCTGGTTTAAGCCCGATGAGGACGTGAAACATCGGTGACTTCGGTCGACATTTTGGAAAGGGGCGATGATGTTGCAATCTCTCGGACGCATTTCGTCACGGATCGGACGTCGGGTTGGGCGGTTGGGCCCCGTCAAGGCGGGCGTGATCACGCTGGCCGTCGCGACGACACTGTTGACGGCGGTGTCACCGGACGCCTGGGCCGGCGCGACGCTGGACGCGATCAAGGCGCGCGGCGTGATCAAGGTCGGGGTGGGCACGGCGCCAGGGTTCTTTTCACCCGACAGCAACGGCCGCTGGCAGGGATTCTTCGTCGATTTCGGTCGTGCCCTGGCGATTGCGGTGTTCAATGATCCGGACAAGGTGCAATTCACCAGCTCTTCACCACAGCAGCGGCTGCCGGCCTTGCAGTCCGGCGAATTCGATATTCTGCTCTCCGGTGTGACCGAGACGATCACCCGCGCCATGCATCTCGGTTTTCATTTCGGCCCGGTGATCTTCTATGACGGCCAGGGACTTATGGTCGCCCGGAAACTGGGCGTCAGCCAGGGCACGCAGCTCGACGGTGCCACCGTTTGCATTCAGACCGGTACGACCGGCGAACTCAACATCGCGGACTTCTTCCGCCAGAACAAGATCAGCTTCAAGCCGGTGGTGATCGAGGAAACCAGCCAGGTCCGCGACGCCTTTACCTCTGGCCGGTGCGATGTCCTGACCCAGGATTCGTCGGCGTTGGCGCTGGAACGGCTGCGGCTGCCGCAACCCGACGACTATGTGGTGCTGCCCGAACGGATCTCGAAGGAGCCTCTGGCGCCGGCCGTCCGCTATGGCGACGACCAGTGGCTGGAAACTGTCAACTGGGTGGTCTATGCCACGATCCAGGCTGAAGAATATGGCATCACCAGCGCCAATGTTGACAGCTTTCTGAGCAGCGACAATCCGGGAATCCGCCGGTTCCTGGGCGTCGATCCGTCGGTCGGCGAGGCGGCCAATCTGGATCCGAAATTCGCCTACACCATCATCAAGACTTTGGGCAATTATGGTGAGATTTTCGATCGCAATGTCGGTCCCAAGACCCGGATCGGCTTTGAACGGGGATTGAACCAGCTCTGGACCAAGGGTGGTCTGCTCTACGCACCGCCGTTCCGGTAATCATCCGTTCGTCCGATCGAGGAAAACTGCGCCAGATGATGCCGCCAACGCCGCTGGATGTCACGCCATCCGGACCGCGCCGCGCCCGCGGTGTCGCGGCCCGGATGGCCCGTGCGCTCCACGACTGGTGGGGCGACCGGCCGTGGGGCCAGTTTGCCCTGTTGATCGGTGCGGTTGCGATTTTCGGCTTCTTTGGCAGCAATGCCGCCGACAATATGCAGCAATTCGGCATTTCACCGGGGTTCAGCTTCCTCGATCGCCCCGCCAATTTTGAGATCGGCGAATCCCTGATCCGCTACGGTGCCGCCGACAGCTATGGCCGTGCGATCCTGGTCGGCCTGCTCAACACCGCGGCAGTCGCGGTGCTGGGCTGCATCCTGGCCAGTGTGTTGGGTCTGTTCCTGGGCATCGCCCGGCTGTCGGGCAATCCCCTGCTGTCCGGGCTGGTGCAGATCTATGTCGAAATCGCCCGCAATACCCCGCTCTTGCTGCAACTGTTCTTCTGGAATGCGATCGCCCACGCGCTGCCATCGCCGCGCCAGGCGCTTGGCATTGGCGGCTCGGTCTTTCTGAGCAATCGCGGCGTGTTTTTGCCAGCCTTTCGCGACCCGGCGGCGGGATGGGGGCTCGGGCTGGCCGTTGTCACGGCATTGGCACTGGCCGTGGCGATCAGCCGGCTGCGACGGTGGCGCGTCCGAACCCGATTGCCGGGGCAAAAAGGGCTCGGGTTGCTGTGGGGGGCGCTGGTGCTCCCCTTTATCGTCCTCGGGTTGGGCGGCGTTTCGTTCGCCGTCGAGGTTCCGTCGCTTCATGGCTTCAATTTTGCCGGTGGTACCGCGATATCGCCGGAATTCGCGGCATTGCTGACCGGGCTGGTGGTCAACAGCGCGGCGACGATCTGCGAAATCGTGCGCAGCGGGATCCAGGCGGTGCCGGTCGGCCAATGGGACGCCGCCCGGGCGCTCGGCCTGTCGCCGCGGCGGATCCTGCGTCTGGTGGTGCTGCCGCAGGCGCTGCGGATCATCATTCCGGTGACGACGTCGTGCTATCTCGACCTGACCAAGAATTCCAGCCTTGCGGTCGCCATCGGCTTTCCCGACCTGGTCAGCGTCATCAATACCACCGCCAACCAGAGCGGCCAGGTGATCGAGACGGTATTCATGATGATGATGACCTATCTGACGATCAACCTCGCGGTATCCCTGGCGATGAACCGCTACCATCATCGCCTCGCGCGGCGCGGCGGCGTGGCGTGATGGATCGTGCCAAGCCCTCCGCCTTGCGAACCCCGGCCGCGCAAATCCCGGTCGCGCCGCGGCGCGCGCGCAACGGCGGGTCGGGCTGGTGGCGGGGCCTGTTCGATACTCCTGCGAATGCCGTTATCACAGCGGCGTGCCTGCTGCTGCTCGGCATTGCCATCCCACCGGTTTTGCGCTGGACCGTGCTCGATGCCGTGTGGTCGGGGACGTCCGAGACCTGCCGCAGCGCTTCCGGCGCGTGTTGGGCGTTCATCGGCGAGAAATTCCGCTTCATCCTGTTCGGTTTCTATCCGCGCCAGCAGCACTGGAAGCCCGCGCTGACGCTGGTGCTGCTGTTTGGCATGATTGGTGTCACGGCCGTGCCGCGCTTCTGGCATCCCCGTCTGGTTGTCCTGTGGGTCGTGGCGATCATCGCCGCGGTTCTGTTGATGGCCGGCGCGCCCCATCCGGGAACGGTTGCGACCGATGTCTGGGCAGGCCTGCCCTTGACGCTGCTGCTCGCGGTGATCGGCATCGGCGCGGCGTTTCCGCTGGCGTTGCTGTTGGCCCTGGGACGGCGGTCGCGGATGGGCGGCGTTCGTTGGATGTCGATCCTGGTGATCGAGGTAATGCGGGGTGTCCCCCTGATCGCGGTGCTCTATGCGGCGATTCTGCTGTTGCCGCTGATGCTGCCCGCCGGCGTCACGCTCGACAAGCTGTTACGGGCGCAATTGGCGCTGGCCGGGTTCATTGCGGCTTATATGGCCGAAGTCATCCGTGCCGGGCTCCAGGGCGTCGGCGACGGCCAGTATGAGGCGGCAAAATCGCTCGGTCTGTCCTATGGGACAATGCTCCGCCTGGTCATTTTGCCCCAGGCGCTGCGCATCGTGATTCCGTCCTTCGTCACCCTGGCGATTGGCGTGCTGCAGAGTACGACGCTGGTGATCGTGATCGGCGCTTTCGATTTTCTCAACACCGCGCGGGTTGCCGCCAGCGATCCGAACTGGCTGGGCTTCTTCGATGAAGCCTTTTTCTTCACCGGCGCCGTCTATTTCCTGCTGTCGTTCCTGGCCTCGCGCTACAGCCTGTGGCTCGAGCGACGCTTGCGCCGCTGAGGGAGCGAAGCGCGTCGCATCGCCCGACCCGTCACTGTTGCGGCGCCCAGTAGATCGTCTTGGCGGCGGCACCATGCGCCGGAACCTCGATCACTTCCTGGATCGGCTGATTGTTGTAGGTCGCGGTCAGTTGATAACGGCCCGGCTCCAGTTGGGCGAGAAAGTAGGGACCGTCGGCCAGCGTATCGATGATCGGCTTTTCGTGAGCGCCCACCAGCCGGACCTGGACGTCGGCAAGGTATTCGCCGCTGCCCTTGCCGGCGAACAGCAGTTGGACATTGTAGTTCTTTGCGATCTCATGCATCGCCTTCATGTTATCCGAATCGACGCCGCCACTCACAAAAGTGACACCGTTCTGAGTTTTCGGCTGCGGTGGCGCCAGTTGCGCAAGGGCGGGGCTGGCAAAAAGGATCAGTGACAGTGCCACACTGCGTGCGATCTTGTTGATCATATCAGAATCTCCATTTGCACGATTTGTCGCATCATTGGTGCGATTGCTTCGATATGGGCGCGCAACCCCGGGAATAATAGTCCGACATGGAAAATTTCCAGGTCGATGATTGGTTTATTTCGGGGTTACCCCGACGGGTGAGCCGGACGCAACCGCGTCGGTCAAGGTGTGCTGCGGCAAGTGTCTGGTCCAGCAATCCCGCGAGCCACGCTCCGGTCGGGTTGACATGCTTTCCGGAAATCCTGCGCGGGAAAGGTCCCCGGACCCGTGTAACCGTCGGCGGCCATGGCGTATAAAAGGGGAAGTCCGATCGGTGAGGCGATCAATGATGGAGATCGACGAGGACAAGATCGACGATGCGGTGCTGGCGTTGCTTTATTTGTCGCTCGACCGCGACGGTCGGGCCTGGAAGAGTTTCGATTGGGACGCGATGAACCGCCTTCATGAGAAAGGCTTTATCGGCAATCCGGTCAGCATGGCGAAGTCGGTTTGGCTGACCGAGGACGGCATCGCCCGGTCGGAGCGGCTGTTTTGCGAACTGTTCGCCACGGCGCCATAGGCGGCTGGTGCTCACGCCCGGTCACGCCGCATTGGGCCGATACGGGCTTGTCCGTGTCCAAGCCCCCGGCTAAAGCGGCGGGCCGGCGAACGAGGCTTGGCACCGATCGTCGAATGCCGATGCAAGTTCCGCGAGCGTTACAGTCGCCAACCGCTGAATCAGCAGTGTCTCGGCATCGCGTAAAGCGTCACCCAATGCGTCATTGACGACCTGCTCCACGGCGCAGGCCGGATTGTCACTTACGTTTCCAAGCGCGAAGATGCGCGGCCCGCCAACCGCGCGATGGACATCAAGCAGCGAGATCGATGCCAGGTCGCGAGCGATCGACCAACCGCCACCGTGCCCTTTCTCCGAGCGGACATACCCCGTGTTGCGCAGACCCGACATTGTTCGGCGCACGACCACAGGGTTTGTTCCCAGCATCCTGGCGATTGTCTCGGACGTAACGGGACCATCGTGCCGTGCCATGTGGAGCAGCACGTGAAGCATGCGGGAGAGTCGGCTGTCCGGTCTCATCAAAGCAATATCGTCTCTTCGCACCCGCGTGGCAACCTGAACTGGATTCGACACATCAAAAGTTACATGATGACGGACCCGGCGGCGGGATGGCAGTTGAGGCGGAGATCGGGATGAGGATGGACATGAACGACGCGCGGTATTGGGACGGCCTCGCGGACTATCGGAAGCTCGCCCACGACTTCACCGTCTTCTACGCTCAGCGGGCGTGGGAGCTGGCCGATTTGCCCCACGGCGCGACCGTGCTCGATATTGCGGCGGGTGCAGGGGCCCTTGCGCTGACGGCGGCACATGCCGGAGCCAAAGTGCTGGCGACAGACTTTTCCAGGGGCATGATCGAAGCCGTGTTGTCGCACCGCCTTCCCAATCTCGAGGCGAAGGTGATGGATGGGCAGGCGCTTGATCTGCCTGATGAGGCGTTCGATGCCGCTTTTTCGATGTTTGGCATCATGCTGTTCGCCGACTGGCGCAAGGGTCTGCGCGAGATGGCGCGTGTGGTACGCTCCGGCGGGATCGGCTCGGTCGGAAGCTGGAAGGAACCAACGGGCGCCGCCGGCAACATTCTGCTCGCACAACACTTGTCACGGCTCTTTCCTGACATCGTCAACCCTGTGACCATCGAGGGGATGAACGAGTTTCGCCAGCCGGAGCGATTTGTTGCCGCGATGATGGAAGCGGGATTCGGCGACGTGTCGATCGTCGAGGTCAGCCAGGATTTTATGGTAGACGGGCAGGCGTTTGGCGAGCCCGATCGCCTCTTTCAGTTCAATCCCGTATGGCCGTTGCTGGAGCCTGGGCAGCGCGACGCGATTGTATTGTCGATCCATGGTGCGCTCGAAAGCGGCGGGGGGATCCTGGCCGTTCCGTCTCCGGCCTTGATCGCCACGGCAAGGCGCGTTTGAACCAGGATGATGGGCGCAAGGCGCCCATCGACGGCACGACCAAGCTGCGCCGCCTCGGAATTAAAGCTGTGCTTCATGGCGCTCCAATCGCTATGACCGGGGATTGTCCGTTTCGGTGGCATCGCGCCGCCGCAACCACAGCAACAGCGCCAGCCCGGGCAATCCCGCGACGATGGTCAGCGCGAAATAGCTGCTCCAGTCAAGCCGGTCGGCGAACCAGCCGCTGCAGGACCCGAGGACGCCGCGACCGAGGCCGAAAAAGGACGACAGCAACGCATATTGCGTTGCGGTATAGGCGGCATGGCACAGGCTCGACAGATAGGCGACGAAGGCCGCGGTCGCCATGCCGGCCGTCAGATTCTCGACCGTGATCGACAGGGTGAGCACCGCCAGATCGCGGCCGGTATAAGCCAGCAGGATGTAAAGGCCGTTGGACGCGAGTTGCAGGATGCCGCACACCAGCAGGCTGCGCCAGATGCCCAGGCGATTGACCACGATCCCGCCCAACAGGCCGCCGGCGATCGTCGCCACCAGGCCGAAGACTTTGCTGACGGTGGCGATGTCGACCTTGGTGAAGCCGAGTTCGAGATAGAACGGGTTGGACATCGCGCCGGCCAGAACTTCGCCGAACTTGTAGAGCGTGATGAACAGCAGGATCGCGGGCCAGCCCGGGCGGCTGATGAACTGGACGAACGGCGCCTCGACCGCGCGGTACAGCCAATCGGCAAGCAGGCGACGCCGGGCCGACCGGTGTTCTGAACCGTCGCGGACCGGGCCGCGCGATGCCGGTTGCGGCGCCGAGGGCTCCGGATTGGCCAGCATCGTGATCGCGCCGACGCCCACCAGCAGTGCCATCACGCCATAGGTCGTGGACCAGGAGAAGACGCTGGCCAGGTAAAGCGCACCGGCGCCCGAGGCCATCATCCCCAGGCGATAGCCCAGGACGATGGCGCCGGCGCCGGCGCCCTGGCGGTTGCCCGCCAGCGTTTCGACGCGGTAGGCATCGATGACGATGTCCTGGCTGGCCGAACAGAACGCCACGACCAGCGAGAGCACGGCCGTCCACCACAGGTCCTGTCGGGGATCGGTCGCCCCCAGCCCCACCAGTGCCGCGGCCAGGGCGAGCTGTGTTGCCAGGGCCCAACCGCGCCGTCGCCCCCAACGCCGGGTCAGGAAGGGCAGGGGTAGGTGATCGATCAGCGGCGCCCAGACGAATTTGAAGGTGTAGGGCAGTCCGACCAGGGCGAACAGGCCGATTGCGGTCTTGCTGATGCCGTCACCGGCCAGCCAGACCGAAAGCGTGGCACCGGTCAGCGCCAAGGGCAGGCCGCTGGAAAAGCCCAGCAGCAGGACGGTCAGCACCGGCCGGTCGAAATAGACCGCGGCCGCGCTCAGCCAGGGATGGCGGTTGGTGGTTGTCAGGGGCACGATCGACGGCGTCGGCTGGGGGATCGGAAGAGGGGCGGGGCAGAGGACGTGCGCGCAACCTGCCACATTCGGCGCGATCCCGACAGTGCGGCTTTGCCGGGCCGGTCAATCCAGGGTCAAGCGCCGTTCGGCATAGCGATAGAGGGGTCGCCACACCAGATGGTTGATGACGATCACCAGCACTGTCATGAACCCGATGCCCAAGGCCACGCGTCGGTCATCACCGGCCGCACTGGCCGCGGCGATGGCGCTGCCCAGACCGGTCGCGGAAATGGTCGTGCTCCCCCAACTGACGGTTTCGGCGACGATGCTGGCGTTCCAGGCGCCGCCCGCCGCGGTGATCAGCCCGGTCACCAGGGACGGCAGAATCCCGGGGATAATCAACCGTCGCCACCAGGACCGGCCGCGAAGCTGAAACATGACGGCGGCGTCGCGCAGGTCGGTCGGCAGATTGGCGGTTCCGGCGATGACATTGAACAGGATGTACCATTGCGTCCCCAGCAGGATCAGCGGACTGAGCCACAGATCGGGATCAAGGTCGAAGCGCACGATC
This sequence comes from Azospirillaceae bacterium, assembly GCA_031291675.1. GTDB lineage: Bacteria > Pseudomonadota > Alphaproteobacteria > Azospirillales > Azospirillaceae > JARLIO01. Next base: position 31,531 of record JARLIO010000002.1, on the reverse strand, counting down.
ACCAGGACCACCGGCGGGAACAGCAGATTGGCCGGAAACGAGGCGAGAAATTGCACCAGCGGCTGCAAATGCTCGGCCAATCGGGGCCGAAGCCCGATCATCACGCCGATCGGCACCCAAATCCCGCAGGCCAGCGCCAGCATCACAGTGATCCGGGCCAGCGTGGCCCCGGCCATCACCAGCATGTCCCGCAGTTCCGCCGTCGTGGTCTGGTCGCCGATGGCCCTGACCAGGATACCGATCCCGATCGCCATGACCGCCAGGGTCAGCCCCAGGGTCAGCATGTCCCAGAACTTCAGCGACCCGGCGCGGCGCCGGCGCGCCGCGCCGCTGCCTGGACGTTGCCATCGGCCGGGAACCTGCCCGGTGACGGCGCGGATCCAGGCCAGCAGCGCGCCAAAGCGACGCAGCAGGCGGGTTCGCCGGATCACCCGCAACAGCCAGGAGCGTGGCGCCACGGTGCCGACCGCATGTTCGACGCGGAACTTGTCGGCCCAGGCGACCAGGGGCTGGAACATCAGCTGGTCATAAAGCGTAATGGTGACGGTCATGGCCAGCAGGGCCCAGCCGATCGCCGGCAGGCTGCGGTGCTGGATCGCGAGCGCGACGTAAGACCCGATCCCGGGCAGCAGCACCTGATGGTCGCCGACCGTGATTGCTTCCGCGGCGACAACGAAGAACCAGCCGCCGGCCATCGACATCATCATGTTCCACACCAGTCCCGGCATCGCGAACGGCAATTCCAGGCGCCAGAAGCGCCGCCACGGTGACAGCCGGAACGCCCGGGCGGCATCATCAAGATCGTGCGGCACGGTGCGCAACGATTGATAGAAGCTGAACGTCATGTTCCAGGCCTGGCTGGTGAACAAGGCGAAGGTGGCGACCAGCTCGGCCCGCAACGGGTTACCGGGTACACCCTGGAACAGGGCCGCGGCGCCAAGGGCCAGATATCCGGTCACCGGCACCGATTGCAGAATGTCGAGTGCCGCCACCAGGACCCGTCCGGCCCGCGGCAGCTTGGCGGCCAGCGGGGCGTAGATCAGGGTGAACAGCAGTGAAAAACGCAGGGCCGTCAACATGCGGAGCGTGGTTTGCAAGGCATAGCCCGGCAGATGGACCGGATCGAGACTGATGCCACCCTCGGGCGCGGATGGCAGCGGCGCCGCGAGCTCGCCGACACCGACCATCGTCAGGACCGCGACGATCACGATCAGCCCCAGCGCGATCATGTCCGCGGCATTGGGCAGAATGAGGCCGCGGTGCCGCGACGCGGGGGTCGTGGCACGGGTCGGACGACGACGACGGCGGGCAGGCGGAGAACGGAGCATCGGGGAGTCGCGGGACACAGGACGGCAAGTGCCGGACTATAGCCGAGGCCGACCGCGCCATTGGCAAGAAAACCGTGTCGCGGAACAGACGGTGGTATGGGCACGTCGGCTTTTTCCGTCGACGGCGGGCCCGAAGCTGGAATAACTGTGTGCGAACGGGTATAGGCTTGCCTGTTACATGTTGCGGGTCGGCGAGGTCGCCGGCGCTGTTCAGGTGGTGGAGTGGATAATGGTGCAGAGCCCGATTGGCGCCTGGGCCCCGGATGGCTGGCGGACGAAGCCCGCGCGGCAGATCCCGGATTACAAGGACAAGGCGCTGTTGGCGTCGGTCGAACGGCGGCTGGCCGACTATCCGCCGCTGGTGTTCGCCGGTGAGGCGCGGCGGTTGAAGTCGGTGCTGGCCAACGCGGCCAACGGCAAGGCCTTTTTGCTCCAGGGCGGCGATTGCGCCGAAAGCTTTGCGGAATTCCATCCCAACAATATCCGGGACACGTTCCGGGTGCTGTTGCAGATGGCGGTCGTGCTGACATTCGGCGGCGCCACCCCGGTGATCAAGGTCGGCCGGATGGCTGGCCAGTTCGCCAAACCGCGCTCGGCAGACACCGAGGAGATCGGCGGCGTTTCGCTGCCGTCCTATCGCGGTGACATCATCAACGGCTTCGATTTCGACCCCGTGTCGCGCGAACCCGATCCGGAGCGGATGATCCAGGCCTTCAACCAGTCGGCTGCGACGCTGAATCTGCTCCGGGCGTTTTCCCAGGGCGGCTATGCCGACCTGCACAAGGTCCATTCCTGGACGCTGGGTTTCGTCGAGCGCAGCCCCGAGGGCGAGCGCTATCGCGAAATGGCCGATCGCCTCAATGAGGCTCTGGCCTTCATGGCGGCGTGCGGTGTGACCGCGGAGACGACGCCGCAGATCCGGGAAACCGACTTCTTCACCAGCCATGAGGCGCTGCTGCTGCCCTATGAACAGGCGTTGACCCGGATCGACAGCACCACCGGGGAGTGGTACGACGTCTCGGCCCATATGTTGTGGATCGGCGACCGTACCCGCCAGATCGACGGCGCCCATGTGAACTTCCTGTCCGGTGTCAAGAATCCGATCGGGCTGAAATGCGGGCCGACCAGCGATCCGGATGACTTGATCCGCCTGATCGATATCCTGAACCCGGCCAACGAACCTGGGCGTCTGACCCTGATCGCGCGGATGGGGTCGGACAAGGTCGCCGACAAGCTGCCGCCGCTGATCCGCCGCGTGAAGCGCGAGGGCCGGGCCGTGGTCTGGTCGTGCGACCCGATGCATGGCAACACCATCAAGTCATCGACCGGATACAAGACCCGGCCGGTCGACCGGATCCTGACCGAGGTGCGCGGCTTCTTCGCCGCCCATCGTGCCGAAGGCACCTATGCCGGCGGTGTCCATTTCGAGTTGACCGGCCAGGATGTCACCGAATGCACCGGTGGCGCCCAGGCGATCACCGATCACGCCTTGGCGATGCGCTATCACACCCATTGTGACCCGCGCCTCAATGCCAGCCAGGCGCTGGAACTCGCCTTCCTGGTCGCCGAAGAATTGAAGCAGGTTCGCGACGACGCGGCGGGCCTGGGCATCGCGGCCGCGGCGGACTGATGTTCCGACCCGAACGGACCATACAAGGTCCGTTCGGCCGTAACCCGTGGCCGGTTCAACCGATCCGCATCGAGACCTCGACGTCGCTCGTGAATGGCACCGACAGGTAGCCCTGCGCCGGCGAGCGTACGCGCACCAGATAGTCAGGGCAGAAGTCGGCGTTGTCGGCGACGATAAGGGCACCCGGCCGCAGATGGCTCTCCACCAGGCTCAGGATTTCGGGATAAAGGGCCTTGGCGCCGTCGAGCAGCAGCAGGTCGATCGTTCCGGGAAGGTCGACGCTCAGCGTCTGCAGGGCGTCACCCTCGCGGATCTCCACCAGATCGATGAGGCCGCCGGCCACGAGATTATTCCGCGCCCGCGCCACCTTGGTGGGCTCGAACTCGGTGGTGATCAGGCGACCGCCGCCATTGTCCTTGAGCGCCGCGGCGAGGTGCAGCGTCGAGATGCCGAACGAGGTGCCGAATTCGAGGATCGTCCGCGCGCCCAGGCTTCGTGCCAGCATGTAAAGCAAACGGCCGGTGTCCGGCGAGACGGCGAGGGGAACGTCCTTCAGATGCCCGTAGAACTCGCGATAATCGGCTTTGCTGCGCATCAGGCGCGCCTGCTCTTCGGCGGAGAGTCCGGACCAATAATCGGCGACCGCAGGGGGCAACTTCCATGGTGCCGCGGCCTCGTCAAACAAGCGATCCAGGAGAGGCGCAAGAGGGGGTGTCGTCAGCGTGTTCATGGCGGTCTCTGGTCTCAGGTGAACGCTTTATTGGCGTCGCGGCCAAAATACGACGCGTTCGTCGCATTGACTATTCGCATTGCGCCGCCACTGCCGGGACGCGCGGCGTAAGACACTGATTCATAGGGGTAAACAGCCCAAGGCGGACCCCGCTTGCGGAAGATGGCGCCACGGTTTTGACCCGCGCTGCTCAGGTTTTCGCGAAGGAAGGCGCGTGGCGGCGCACCGGTAGCGGCTCGTCATCGCACTCGCGGTCCGGCAGGGGCGCGCGGATCAGCGTGGCCATGGGGTCTCGCGTCGGGGCGCCGTTGCGCCGCACCAGGAAAGCGACTAAACATTCGTATTGATGAGTTGCAGGCTGACGCAGTGCCATGACCGATCATCGACGCGCGCCGCTTTCGCAACGGAAACAGCCCCAGCAGAGCCGGTCAACCGGGCTCGTTGCGGCGATTCTGGAGGCGGCGGTTCAGGTTCTGGCGAAGGACGGTGCGCAACACTTCACCACGGCGCGGGTCGCCGAAAGGGCCGGCGTCAGTGTCGGTTCGCTGTATCAATATTTTCCGAACAAGGCGGCGATCCTCTTCCGGCTCCAGAGCGACGAATGGCGGCAGACGACCGAGATGCTGCATGCCATCCTTGAGGACGTCCGAAAGCCGCCGCTGGAACGGCTGCGCATCCTGGTCCTCGCCTTCATCCGCTCGGAATGTGATGAGGCCGAGATCCGTGTGGCGCTCAATGACGCCGCCCCGCTCTATCGCGACGCGCCGGAGGCGCACGAGGTGAGAGCATCGGGGCGCCGCATTTTTCGGATTTTCATGCGGGAACTTTTGCCGGAGTCCGCGGAAGAGACTCGCGTATTGGCCGGCGATCTGATCACAACGACGCTTCGCGCGGTCGGAAAGCAGTTTTCCGAGGCTCCGCGAAGCGCCGCGGAGATCGAAACCTACGCCGCGGCCGCGGCCGATATGTTCTGCGCCTATCTTCATGGCATCGGGCGGGGTCAAGACGGCCTGGCGATCCCGCCAAGGCAGCCTTGAAGCCAGCGATCCGTCTCCCCCCGAAACCGCGCTTTCAAGGTTTGGGGCCGGCCGCGATGGGTCTCGGCAAGCGGCTGCCGACATAGCCCCGGCCGCCCGATCTTGGTAGGGTTCGCGAATGTACAACCGGGGCGTGGCGGTGGTGTCATGAAAGTGTTACTCGGGGTCCGGGATTGCTTTGGCGGATCTGGAAGCGACGGGGGCCACTACCGTTCCCTGGTGAGGTCAAACCCGGACATCGATTTTTATTTCGCGGAAAAGGCGGTGTCCGGCCAGATGCCGCCCAATGCCTATCCGGTGGCACCCGGGGTTCCGGCGACGGATGATCCGGCGGTATCGGATTTTCTCGGGATCGCGGCGGCCTTCGCGGGGCAGCATTTCGACGTGCTCGACCTTCCCGAACATGATCCCCTTGCCGTCTATCTGCTGGCGGCGCTGGACCGGTTCGGTGTGCGTTACGACCGTCTGGTTTTGGCCGCGACCGGGTTGCCGGCAGCATCAGACGATTCCGCGGCCTTGCACAGCCTGCTGTATCGCGCGGCGGACGTCCGTTACGGCCTCAGCCATGTCATTCTTGAATCCCGGACCGCTGCCGAGGGGATCGCCGGCCATTATCTCAGTCCGCTCCGCCTTGGCTTCCAGGCGCGGGCGACATCGTGCCGTCCGGCCCCCGAGCCCCCCGGGATTGTGGTGCTCGGGTCCCGGGATCCGGTTGCCGAACTGCTGTGGTGGCTGCCCCGTGCCGCCTATCGGGAGATCATCATGGACGGGGCGGTCCCTGCCGCCTTCGCTTTTCGGAAGCTTGACGTCACGACGGGCGACGACCTTTGCTGGCGATCGCTATTCACGGCTCGCAATCTGGTGATCGTGCCCCCGGGATCGCAGGCCATCGATTTGACCGCGCTGGAAGCGCTGGTGAGCGGCTGCCCGCTGGTGGTTGGCCGCGGTGCCGGGACCGCCCGGCTTTTGGCCGATAGTTTCCCGGGCCTGCCCTGGCTGGAATTCGATCCCGGCGATCCCCAGGCCGCAGCCGCCGATTTGACCCGGCTACTGGTGGGCTATGATGACCGGCGTGCGGCGCTGACCGGCTATCTTCAGACCTGGACACCGCGCGTCGATGGTCGTTCCCTGGCGGCAATCTATCAAAGCCCGGTGCTGCGGACCGCGGACTTCCGATCCCTGGTTGCGGCCGCCCGGTCGCGACTGGACCTGATATTGGAGAGTGCGGCACCGGCTGCGGTGCGGCACGGCGCACGGGACCCGGAACAGCAGCTTGCGGATGCTTTGCCGCCACTCTCCGAAGCCTACCGGCTCTATGCGGCGGTGCCTGAAAATGGGGCCGGGTCCCGGGCCCTGAAGAAACAGATTTTGCGGCATGCGCTGACGTTGCGGATCGACCATGGCCGGATTCTGGGCGAACTGGCGCGTCTTCACCGCCTGGACGGTGAAAATCCGGACGCCGATGCCTGCGATCTGAAGGCGATGCGGCTGGCGGGTGCGGACCGCTTCGGTCGTCTCGCCATGGTCGCGGAATCGTTGCGTCGTGCCGCAATGCCGCATGAGGCGGCGGCGGCCGAGGCGCTGTTTGACGATCCGGCCGCTGCCGAGGCGCGTTGTGCCATGTTTCTCGATCACGCCCGGGAACGCTGTCGGCTTCTGACCCCGGCTCGTATCGAACGCCATATCGATGGCCGCACCCATCCGGCGCCACGGGTTGCCTTGATCGTATCGCTGTACAATGCCGCACCCAAGATGCCCCGGTTCCTGGACCTGCTGCGCCGCCAGACGATGGTCCGCGACGGTCTGGTCGAGGTGATCTTTGTCGACAGCGGCTCACCGTGCGACGAGTGGGCCGCGATCGAGGGCTTTCCGGAATGCCTCTATCTGCGCACCCGGGACCGGGAAACGATTCCCCAGGCCTGGAACCGGGGCATCGCGGCGTCGCGCGCGCCCTATCTGGGTTTTCTGGGCGCCGACGAGGCTCTCCATCCCGATGCGCTGGCGCTCCTGGTGGCGGCCCTGGAGCTCGATCCGGCGGTCAACTGGGTCCAGGCCAGTGCGGTGGTGATCCAAACCGACGCGACCGGACGCTATCTCGACGATATCAACATCTGCGAACGGCGCACCGTGGACGCCGATTTCCTGGTGATCGACACGGCCTATGTCGGTCATGTCCCGGCTTTGTACCGGCGCCAGTTGCATGATCGCTTCGGTTGGTACGACGGCAGCTTTCGCGGCGCCAGCGATACCGAATTCAAACTTCGGGCCTTTCCGGCGCTGCAGGTGCGGACGCTCGATCGCACGCTGGGGGAATATCTCAACTATCCGGAAATCAGGACCACAGCCGGCGTGACCACGGGAATCGAAGATTTGCGGGCCTGGACCCTGCCGCGATCGGTCGCCGGTATTCACGCCCTGGCGGGACAGATAGAGCCGGACCGGATTTTCCGGATGGCCGAGATCGCGCTCGGCCATCGGGCCCATCATTTCGACGTTCCGCGCTGCGACATCGATCTGGCGGTTGCGCTTCTGGGGGCACTGGTGCGGCGGGCCCCCGATCATCCCGGCAACCGCCTGATGCCACAGACCGTCTCGTTGCTGAATGCCTACCGTCGGCTTGATTTTCTGGGCGGGAACGCGCCGATCGTCGGGCCGTCGCCGGATCTGGAGCCGAGTTTGCACGATGCCTGGAACGCAATCAGAATCGCGACACAACAACATCGCGACCTGGGGCAGACCGCATCTTATGTTTTCCACAATGACCGTCGTTGTTTGTCATATTACTGATCAGCAGACGAGACGAAGAAGCGGATTGGTTGACCGACGGTGAGCAAGAGAATCAGTTCCTGTCAGGGTTTGCCCAACGTAATGTAGCGCAGGATCTTGCCAAAGTTCCTGAAAAATACGGCGAATATTCGGGCGTTTCCGGTGTCGTTGTGCTGACCGGTGTCGGATACGCCAAGCCTATGGCTGAGCAAGCATCGACACCAGCCTTCTACGGCGACCGATTTGGTGATTGTCCGGCGACAGCAAGGTCGATGAGCGTTCAGCCGAAGGCTTTTCCCATTTGCGGGTTCCAAGCTGGGCTGGCTGGGAGCAACGGTGCAAAATGCTTTTGATATCAAGAAGCGATCGCGCCGAAATGGCGGAGGGATGTCCCCTGATCATTCCGGAAATCCGCCGAAAATTTTGGATCGTGGCAAATAACCCAACAATCCACCCATCAGAATCCTCCGGCTGGTCGCAAACGATCGCACACATCTACAGACGGACCGGAGAGGATCCGTCCGATTGTTGTCGCGATCAGTGTCGCTTGCTCACTTCCGAAAGCCTCACCCAGAAGCGGGGTCCCAACAATTCGTTCGTTGCAATTCATCCGACTGATCGCCGCCGGCCGTGCTGAATCTGGTCATCGCCATGTTGGTCAGTCAGTCGCAAGAAGAGGACGCAACAGCGAAAGCAGATCCGGGATTTCTTCGGTGACCGATATCCAGAGAATGTCGGGATCGATATCGAAATAGGCGTGGATCAGTCGATTGCGCATGGCGATGATGACTGCCCATGGCACAGCCGGCGTGGCCTTCCGCAGGTCAAGCGACACCTTCGAGGCTGCTTCGCCGATAATCTCGACCGCCCGCACCAAGGCGAATAACAACATCTGGTTGGTATCGAGATCGGCTCGTTGCCGTCCGTTGATGAATGCCTGAGTGGTCTCTGCCGCCTCGATCATGTGGTGGATGCGGGTGGCATCATCGAGCTTCATATTGCACCTCGGCCATCCGCACGACCTCGTCCCGGAAATAGCGGCTCAAGTCCCGAGCCGTGCGTAAATCCACCTTGCGCCCGCCCAAAAGGTCGGAAAGCTCCATTTCGATCCGCGCCATCGTGAGCAGGCCGGGCCTCGCCTCCGGCTCAAATTCTACCAGCAGATCGACGTCGCTGTCGGCGCGATCTGTCCCTTTGAGGGTCGATCCAAACAGCGCCAGCCGCCGGATTTGGCGTTGGTGGCAGATCGAGGCCAGGGCGGCATCGTCCGGGAAGACGCGGATGGGCATGACTGATTTCCTTACAGCAGCGCCCCCCGGGCGGGCGGCTCAGGTTGAATCTCACGCGACAAGCGCAGAATTTCCAGCCTGCTTTTCAGAGAGGCAACATAGCCCGATGTCATGAGGGGCAGGCGGTACCTGGATTCCGAAATGTGGGTGCCGGAGGAGGGGTTTGCCCTCCGATACGCGGATCACGATTTTGCGGACACGCTGGATTCCGGCGTCAAGACCAGACCGGATTTTGCTTCAGACGCTACGCGAAGCGTGCTCGGTCGGTTCGTCGGGACGTTCGGCGCAGTCGCAAAATAACACTGCGTCACATCCCACTTTCATGCTTCCGGTCGGCAACCGCTGCTTAGTCCATTTCAGACATATATCACGTCCACGATCCGATAACAGGCGATTTTTCACCGTTCAGATCGCACAGAATTCCGCTCTGCGCCATTTTCGAGCTGGAGCGCTTTGTGTTGGCGGGAATGATCCTGGACACCGCGGAGGTGCTTCCGCATCCAGACAATAGATCCTCTGGAGACCGGAGTTCCCCGCGCTACTTGTCTTGTCTTGACAACGCGCGAACCCACACACACACACACACACACACGTGAAAATGGCGGATGGTGTTCCGCTGCTGATCCCGTAACTCTGCGAAAAATGAATGGCATCTCACAATAACCCATCAATCCACCCATCATCTATTTCCGGCTGGTCGCGAACGACGGCAGGCATTGACGGACGAACCAGGGGAAGCCACACGAGATTTCTGGACATTGTAATGGGGAACAGCCGGGTTGGGGAAGCGGGCTTTGGTTTTCAAAACGGACTTTTCGGCTTGACGCCGGCCCTCAGCAAAGCCAATAAGCCGTCATGGCCAGCCCCGTATCCGGCAACATCCACGACGCGTTCTTCAAGCAGTTGATGAGCGAACCAGCGACCGCCGGTTTGTTCCTGCGCGAGCGCCTGCCGCCCGAAGTGGCCGCTCTCCTGTCCTGCGAACCGCCAGAACTGCTGCCCGGCTCCTTCGTTGACGAAGAGCTGGCACAGCATCATTCCGACCTGCTGTTTCGCACCCGCTTTGCCCAAGGGGGCGAGGACGCTCTGATTTTTGTCCTGGTTGAGCACAAGAGTGCTCCCGAACCATTGGTTGCTTTACAGGTCCTCCGGTATTTGACCCGTATCTGGGATGGCTGGATCAGGCAGGATCGCGGCCGGCCGTTACCGGTCGTGATACCGCTCGTGGTCTACCACGGCCTGCGCACCTGGACGATCTCGCCACACTTTCAGGCTTTGTTCGGCGCGTTGCCGCCGGAGATCGCGCCGTATCTTCCCACCTTCGACTATTCCCTGGCCGACCTTGGCCGTATCGACGATGAGGCGCTGTCCCAACAAATTCGGCTGCGCGCTCTCCTGAAGGCACTGAAATATGTGCTGCGTCCCGATCTCAGCGAGCGAATCGATGTGGTCCTGGCCGAAGTGGCAACCCTCGATCTTGTGGATGTACTGCTGGTGTTGACCTATATTGATAAAGGACCTGGGATGGTGGATCCCGAAACGGTGCGCGCCGCCCTGCGGCGGGTGGCTCCGGCCCGCGAGGAGGAAATCATGGGAAGCATCACCCAACCGTTTTTCGAGGAAGGGGTCAAGCAGGGTTTGGCTCAAGGGGAGGCCAAAGGGAAGGCGGATGCGTTGCTTCGCCTGCTGGCACGCCGGTTCGGCCCGGTTCCCGATACGGCACGCCAACAGATAGCCCAGGCCGACATGTCGGTGCTCGATGACTGGTTTGATGCGGCCGTTGATGCTCCCGACCTGGATGCCCTTTTCCCGCGATCTTCCAATCACTGAGACGTTCAGCGCCCGACAATTTGCCTTTCATAATGCGAATTGGCGTTCGGCCGTTTCCGGAATATTCGAGAGAACGTTATGGAAGCGAAGACCCGCGAACGCTTGGGTGTTGTCGTCGACCAGGATGAGATCGAGCTGGAGCGCTTTGTGTTGGCGGGAATGATCCTGGACACCGCGGAGATGCTTCCGCATCCAGACAATAGATCCTCTGGAGACCGGAGTTCCCCGCGCTACTTGTCTTGTCTTGACAATGCGCGAACCCACACACACGTGAAAATGGCGGATGGGGTGGGATTTGAACCCACGGCAGGCTTGCACCTACGCCGGTTTTCAAGACCGGTGCCTTAAACCACTCGGCCACCCATCCTCGCGAAGGGTCATACCGTTAGCGAATCCAAAGCCGTGGCGTCAATGAGAATTTGCTGAAACCGATCACCGGCATGTTCAACGATCAGTCAAAGGCCGGCAGGCTGGTGGCGCGCGCCGCGGCACTTTGGATCAGTCGGCTGGCTTCGCCCAGATCGGTCAGGATACCGCGGGGCAGACGGTCGGCATAGTGCGGTGCCTGTAGCCGCGTCGCGATCGTTGCCAGGCGCCGGTCCTCATCAAGAAACAGGTCTTTTGCCCCGAGGGGCAGAATCGTCTCATGCTCCAGCCCGGCGAAGAACCGTTTGCTGGAGCGCACCAGCATCGTCATCACCAGCAGGTCGAGTTGCTCAAACTGGGCGCGCAGCGGTCCCGCCCGGTCCTCGGGAAGGTCCGACAGGCGTTGTTCCAGAAGCGCGGTCAGGGCCTGGACCTCGGCGATGCGGTCGTGCAACGCCAGATATTCGGAAACCCGGCCGTGCAGCCCGTTCTCGGCAACCGCATTGGCCATCAGCATGATCTTTTGCGCCCGTTGCTCCAGGACGCCGATCAACAGTTTAATCTCGCGCTGTGGCTGCCGGTCCTGCGACGGATGCCATTCGGTCTGGCCTTTGATCTGAACGCCGGGTTGGGGCCTGCGAACCGTCACCGTCTCTATCCCTATTTCTACGATTGGACGCTATGAGACACCATGAACCTGTGCGAACGGCTTTGCCGGATCCCGCAAGGTCAGCATCACGGGCGTGTGATCGGACGCTTTTTCCTGAGCGCGCGGCCCCCGGTCGATCACGCAGTCGTCAAGGCGGTCGACAGCCTGGGGTGACAACAGAAAATGATCGATCCGCAACCCGAGATCCCGCGGCCAGGCGCCGGCCTGATAGTCCCAAAAGGTGTAGGCGCCGGGTTCGGCATGCCGGACGCGGAACGCGTCGGTCAGCCCCAGATTGAGCAAGGTTCGAAACCGCGCCCGCGATTCCAGGCGGAACAAGGCATCTGTCGCCCAGGCTTGCGGGTCATAGACATCCGCGGCGGCGGGAATAATATTATAGTCGCCGCCGAGCACGAAGGGTTGTTCCGTCGCCAGCAGGGTTTCGACGTGGCGGGCCAGATGGTCCATCCATGCCAGCTTGTACGGATATTTTTCGGTTCCGACCGGGTTGCCGTTGGGCAGATAGAGGCAGCCAATCCGGACGCCGCCGCAATCGGCCTCGATATAGCGGGCCTGGGGATCGGCTTCGGCACCGGGAAGGCCGGTACGCACCGCCTCCAGCGGCATTTTGGCCAGAATGGCGACGCCATTGTAGGCCTTCTGGCCCAGCACCGCGACGTGATAGCCGAGATCGCGGAAAGCCGAGGTCGGGAACGCCTCGGTCTCGCACTTGATTTCCTGCATCAACAGGACATCCGGCGCGGCCTGTTGCAGCCAGCTTGTGATGTTGCCTAGTCGGGCCTTGACGGAATTGACGTTCCAGGTCGCGATGCTGATCATCCCGGGCTTCCGTCAGGCCGCAAAGGACGAGCCGCAGCCGCAGGTCGCGGTGGCGTTGGGGTTGCGGACCTGGAATGACGAGCCCATCAGGTCCTCGACGAAATCGAGTGTCGAGCCATTCAAAAGGTCGAGCGAGGTGTCGTCGATGACCAGGGTGACGTCGTCCCGGGTGAACGTGGCGTCGTCGTCATTCACGGTATCATCGAAGGTGAAGCCGTACTGAAATCCCGAACAACCGCCGCCGGACACCGCCAGCCGCAGCATCAGGGCGAGATTCCCGTCCTGCTGGCGCAGCACCGCGATCCGCCGGGCGGCGGCCTCGGTGAGAATCACGGCGCGGTCCTTGGCGGTACCGGCTGTGGAAATCGGCGATGGCGATGGCGGTGTCGTCGGTGTCGGTGAGGCGGTGTCGGGCATTGTCGGAATCCTGGTCTCAGGGGGAACGGACAGAACGGTTCGGGTCGGTCGCGGTGCCCGAAACAGCTCCGGCAAGTGTAGGGGGTGAGACAAAATCATGCCATCCCCCTTGAGATAGGGGACGAGCACACCGAATTCAAATTCCGTGCCGTCACGCCGGTGATAAAGGCTGTGGCAAAGGTTGCCTTTGATATCACCCCCTGGTTACTGTGCCGCGCATGACCCTGCCGATTGTCCCCCTGTTTCGCCCGGAACCTGCCGCCTTCGCCACCAGCGCCGCGCGGACGCGCGGCCGGCTGTTCCCCGAAGCGGACAGTCGAACCCGGACGCCGTTCCAGCGTGATCGCGACCGGGTGGTTCACTCTGGCGCATTTCGCAAGCTGAAGGACAAGACCCAGGTCTTCGTCTCGACCGAGGGTGATTATTACCGGACCCGACTGACCCACAGCCTTGAGGTCGCGCAGATCGCGCGTTCGATCGCCCGGACCCTGGGCCTCGACGAGGACCTGACCGAGGCGATCGCGCTGGCGCATGACCTGGGGCACACCTGTTTCGGTCATGCCGGGGAGGAGGCGCTGAACGAGGCCATGGCGCCCTATGGCGGCTTCGCCCATAACGATCAGACCTTGCGTATCCTGACCCGGCTGGAACGGCGATACCCGGATTTCGATGGGCTCAACCTGACCTGGGAAACCCTGGAGGGTGTGGTTAAGCACAATGGTCCGGTCGTGCCGACAAGTGCCGACGCGGCGTCGCCGGGCGCGTTGCCGCCGACCCTCGCGGCCTTCAATGCGATCTGGGATCTCGAACTGCGGACCTATGCCGGTCCCGAAGCCCAGGTCGCGGCATTGGCCGATGACATTGCCTACAACAATCATGATATGGATGACGGCTTGCGGGCCACGCTGTTCAGCCTCGACGATCTGAATGAGCTGCCGTTGATCGAGCCGGTGCTGCGGGACGTGAGGCGGCACTATCCCGGATTGGACCGGACACGGCTGATCCACGAAACCATTCGCCGGCTGATCGGCCTGATGGTTGAGGATGTGGTGGCGGAGACCAGGCGGCGTCTCGCGCTGGTCCGACCGGATTGCGCCGCGGCGGTCCGGCATGCCGGCATGCCGCTGGTCGAATTCAGCGAGCCGATGCGGGACCATAGCCAGATGGTGCGAGCCTTCTTGAAACAGCACATGTATCGGCACTACAAGGTCAACCGGGTTATGAGCAAGGCCCGGCGTGTCGTTCGTGACCTGTTCGTGCTGTTGATGGCCGAACCCAATTGTCTGCCGACCGATTGGCAGCACGACTTGGCAGTGCAGGGGGGTACGACCGATGCGTCGGTTCGCGCCCGCCTGATTGCCGATTATATCGCGGGAATGACCGATCGCTACGCGCTCGGTGAGCATTCCCGCCTCTTTGACATGGGTAGCTGACAGTCAATGGACGTTTTCAAGACCTTCGCCCTCGACATCAAGGCCATGCTGGACCGCCTGAGCGCCGCCGGCGAACTTCCGGCCGGCCTCGATTCGTCCAAATTGACGGTCGAGCCGCCGCGCGACACCAGCCATGGTGATCTGTCGACCAATGCCGCGATGATTCTGGCGCGCCAGGTTGGCCGTCCGCCCCGTGAACTGGCGGAACGTCTGGTCCAGGAACTGACCCGGCTGCCCCATGTCGCCGCCGCGACCGTTGCCGGTCCCGGTTTCGTCAATCTCCGTTTGACCACAGCGTTCTGGCAGTCCTGCCTGGCCGATATTCTGACGGCGGGGTCGCGCTATGGCGACGGCGACGCCGGGCGGGGCATCGCGGTCAACATCGAATATGTCTCCGCCAACCCGACGGGCCCGTTGCATGCCGCGCATGCGCGGGGCGCCGTCGTCGGCGATGCCCTGGCCGCGTTGCTCGAAAAAGCCGGCTACACCGTCACCCGCGAATACTACGTCAACGATGCCGGCGCCCAGGTCGAGGTATTGGCCCGGTCGGCCTATTTGCGGTATCGCGAGGCGCTGGGCGAAGAGATCGGCGAGATCCCGCCGGGTCTCTATCCCGGCGATTATCTCAAGGACGTCGCGGTGGCCCTGGTCGAGCGTGACGGGCGGCAGTGGCTCGAAGCCGCGGAGGCCGAATGGCTGCCCGCCATCCGCGATTTCGCGATTGCGATGATCATGGACTGGGTGCGTGCCGATCTGGCGGCCCTGGGGGTCGGAATCCAGGTCTACAGTTCCGAGCGCGCCCTGGTCGCCAGCGGTGCCGTCGCCACGGCTTTGCAGTCGCTGACCGACCGCAATCTGATCTATCGTGGCGTCCTGGAACCGCCCAAGGGCAAGAAGCCCGATGATTGGGAACCGCGGCCCCAACTGCTGTTCCGGGCCACGGAATTCGGCGACGATGTCGATCGGCCGCTGCAGAAGTCCGACGGGTCCTACACCTATTTTGCCAACGATATCGCCTATCACTATGACAAGTTCCGCCGCGGCTCGCGGGTGCTGATCGATGTTCTGGGGGCCGATCACGGTGGTTATGTCAAACGGATGCAGTCGGCGACCAAGGCGGTCACCGGGGGCGAGGGTGTGCTGGACTGCATGATCTGTCAGCTGGTTCACCTGATGCAGGACGGTCATCCGGTCAAGATGTCCAAGCGGGCGGGCACTTTCGTCACGCTGCGCGACGTGATCGATCAGGTCGGCAGGGATGTCGTTCGCTTCATCATGCTGACGCGGCGCAATGACCAGACGCTCGAATTCGACTTCGCAAAGGTCACCGAGCAGTCGAAGGACAATCCGGTCTTCTACGTTCAATATGCACATGCCCGGTGCAAATCGGTGCTGCGTCACGCCGCGCAAACGATGCCGGACGCCGATCTGTCGCCCGCTGCCCTGGCCCGGGTCGCGGTCGAGCGGCTGAATGCGCCCGAAGAACTTGACGTGATCAAACGCATGGCGGCGTTTCCGCGAACCGTCGAAGCGGCGGCCGATGCGCATGAGCCCCATCGCATTGCATTTTTCCTGTATGATCTGGCGGCGGCGTTCCACGGCCTCTGGAATAAGGGCAATGACAACGCAACATTACGGTTCTTGATTGCCGATGATCCTGCGTTGACGTCGGCCCGGATGGTGCTGGTTTCCGCAGTGGCGACCGTGATCGCCTGCGGTCTCGCGATCATGGGGGTCGAACCGGTCGAGGAGCTGCGTGGATGAGCAGGCAAGACGATGACGCGACGGTGCGGCGTCGGGAGCTGCGGCCGGATCCCGGCTTGCGCGCCGATCCCGCTGATTGGTACCGATCCGAACCTCCGCGTCGCGCGGCGGGTGATCCGTCGCCGGAGCAATCGCCCTATTACGGCGGGGTGAGCGCTTCGCCGCCGGTCGATCCGGTCATACCCGGCTATCGTCATGCCGATCCCTATTCGCCGCCCGATCCCGGACGAGTCGACCCGCTCGGGGTACCGGACAGCACGGGCTGGCCCGGACCGACGACTCCGGAATTTGGCGATTATCGCCCGCAGGGCGCGGCCGCGGGTGGTTACGGCCCCGCGGCGGCCGACCCCTATGGCGTACCGCCCGGGCCGGATCCCGGCAACGAACCCGGCTATGGGCCGGCACAGGCACCGGGCCCGACGCCGGCCGGCCCGTGGTCGCGCGGCTGGGTTTATGCCGGTGTCGGCGCCGCCGCGCTGCTGGTGTTGGCGGGTGGCTGGATGCTGCTCGGCGGGCATCACGGCGGTCCGGTCACCACAGGCGGGGCCGTGCCCCTGATCCAGGCCGATCGAACGCCCTACAAATTGCGTCCCGATCAGCCCGGCGGCATGGAAGTGCCCAACCAGGATATTCTGGTCTATGAGCGTCTGCACCCCGACGGCAAGAACGAGAGCCCGCCGGGGGTGGAGCAGTTGCTGCCGCCGCCCGAGGAACCGTTGCAACGACCGGCACCGCCGCCGTCGCCCCCGGCCAATCTGCTGGTTGACCCCAATGCGCCGCCGGTCGCGCCGACCGCTGATGGCGCCGTCGCTGCAGTGACGCCGGCAACGCCGGAGGCGAGCGCGCCTGCAACCGGGACGACACAAGGCGGCGCCGGGCCCGGCGTAACGCCGCCACCGGCCAGCGCGCCACCGCCCGTCGTGGCGACGACGGCGCCCAAACCACCCAAGCCGGCCACGCCCCGGCCCGCGCCGCCCTCGGCCGCCAAGGCCCCCGTCGCGCCCCGGTCCCTCAGCCCGGCGGCGCTTGAGGCCGCCCAGATTCTGGGGCAATTGCCGGCATCGGCGGTGTCGTCGGCTTCGGGTGCGCCCGCGTCGCTGACACCGCCGGGTCGCGCGGCCGCAGCAGGGGCGCCGGTTCCTTTGACGGCGGCGCGCAATCCCTCGCGGCCGCTTGAGGTCGCGACGGCCTCGCCCCGGCCGATCGGCAGCCAGGCCCGGGCCGCGAGCGGTGGCGGTTATCGCATCCAGGTCGCCTCGGTGCCGACCGCGGCTGAGGCCACGAGCGAATGGGAACGGATCGCCAGTCGCTTCAGCAGCGCGCTCGGCGGGGTTGGCCATCAGGTGATCCGTGCCGATCTCGGCGAAAAAGGGGTCCACTACCGTGTCCTCGGCGGGCCCATGGACGAAGCGCGCGCTGCCGGAATCTGTCAGACCATGCGGGCTCAAAATATCGGGTGCATCCTTGTCAGGCCTTGATACACCGCGTGCCCTTGTTTTCGGCTGTGCCGGTACGACGCTGACAGCCGACGAGGCGATGTTCTTTCGTGACGCCAACCCCTTTGGTTTCGTGCTGTTTCAACGCAATTGCGCGTCGCCCGAGCAGGTGCAGGCCCTGGTGACGGCGCTGCGCGAAAGTGTCGACCGGCCTGACGCGCCGGTCCTGATCGACCAGGAAGGCGGTCGGGTGGCCCGGCTCCGGCCGCCCGCCTGGCCGGCCTGGCCTGCGGCGCGGCGCATCGGTGACCGGGCCCGGGAAAATCCGGCAGCGGGCGTGCGTGCCGCATGGATCAATGCGCGCCTGATCGCGGCGACTTTGTTCGATCTCGGCATCGACGTCGATTGCGCGCCGGTCTGTGACGTTCCGGTCGAGGGAAGCGACAATATCATCGGCGATCGCGCCTTCGCGACGGACCCGCTGCTGGTGGCGCAACTGGCGGGCGCGGCGTGCGCCGGCCTCCTGGCCGGGGGGGTGCTGCCCGTGGTCAAGCACACGCCGGGCCATGGCCGGGCTCTGGTCGATAGTCATCGCGCCCTGCCGCGGGTCACAGCCTCGCTGGCGGAGCTCGACGCCACCGATTTCCTGCCGTTCCGGGCGCTGTCGGGGCAACCTTTGGCCATGGTCGCGCATGTGGTCTATGAAGCGATTGACCCGGATCATGCGGGCAGCGTCTCGGCCAAAGTGATCGGCGACGTGGTGCGTCAGCGCCTCGGCTTCAACGGCTTGTTGCTGAGCGACGATCTGTCGATGCAGGCGCTGTCGGGGACGCTGGCGGAGCGCGCGGCGGCGGTCTCGGCGGCGGGATGTGACATTGCGCTGCATTGCAATGGCGACCTCGGCGAAATGGCGGCTATCGCGGCGGTAACGCCTGCGCTGGCGGGCCGCAGCCTGGATCGCTGGATCCGGGCGCGTGCCGGCCTGCCGTCAGTTGCCGACATCGACGAAGGGGCGCTGCGCGCCGAGCTTGATGCCTTGCTGGGATCGGATGCGTAATGGAGCAAATTTCCGATATCGCGATGTGGGCGTTGCCCGCCATCATCGCGATCACCCTGCATGAGGCGGCGCATGGCTGGGCCGCCTGGCGCCTGGGCGATGACACGGCCTGGCGGCTGGGTCGGGTCACGTTCAATCCGCTGCGCCACATCGACCCCCTCGGGACGGTGCTGCTGCCGGCTTTCTTGATTCTGGCCCATGCACCCTTTCTGTTCGGCTGGGCAAAACCGGTTCCGGTCGCGTTTCATCGGCTGCGCGACCCCCGATGGGGCATGGTGGCGGTGGCTCTGGCGGGACCGGCGACCAATCTGTTTCTGGCCCTTGTGTCGGCGCTGCTGCTGCATGCGGCTGAATTCGTTCCCGGGGCTGCGGGCGACTGGATCGGCGGCGCGCTGGTGCGTTCGGTGATGGTCAATGTCGTGCTGGCGGTGTTCAATATGCTGCCGATTCCCCCTCTGGACGGCGGGCGGGTTCTGGTCGGAGTCCTGCCGCGTCGCCTGGCGATCCGGTTCGCGCGGGTCGAACGCTATGGCATGCCGCTGATGATCGGCCTGGTGTTTCTGCTGCCGTTCGTCGCCCTGCAGTTTGGCTACGTCATCAATCCGCTGGCTGCGATTCTGACCAAACCGGTCGAGATGCTGTTTCACGGCATCGCACTGGTCACGGGCCAGGATTGACCCCGGCCGCAACGACGATCCAGACGCCGGCCATGTCCGATACCCCGGTCACCACCGCCGATTCCCCGGATTCTGCCGCGCCCGGCGACAGCGCCGTCCTGGTGCTGGATCTCGACGGCTATGGCGGGCCGATCGACATGCTGCTGTCGCTGGCGCGGGAGCAGAAGGTCGATTTGACGCGGATCTCGATCCTGGCGCTGGCCGACCAATATCTGGCGTTCATCGCAGCGGCGCGGCGGCTGCGGCTGGAGCTGGCCGCGGATTATCTGGTGATGGCAGCCTGGCTCGCCTATTTGAAATCGCGCCTGCTGCTGCCCGAGCCGGTTGATGAACAGCCCAGTGGCGAGGAGCTGGCGGCGGCGTTGGCGTTTCAGCTGCGCCGGCTGGAGGCGATGCAGGCGGCTGCGGCGCAGCTGATGGCGCGGCCGCGCCTGGGGCTCGATGTGTTCGCCCGGGGCGCGCCGGAGGGCATTGCCATCACCAAGCGGCCGGTGTTCTCGGCGACGCTGTATGATCTGCTGAAGGCCTATGCCGAGCACAAGCGCGAGCAGGATCCGATCGGCCTGTCTTTTGTGCCCACCGGTCTGGTGAGCCTGGAGGAGGCGCTGGTCCGGCTCCGTTTCACCCTGGGGCAGATCCCGGATTGGACCGTGCTGTCAAGCTTCCTGCCGTCGCTGGCCGGGACGGGTCCGTTGGTGCGGCGTTCGGTGATGGCGGCCCATTTCGCCGCCAGCCTGGAACTGGCGAAGGCCGGGGATATCGAGCTGCGGCAGGATGGTGCCTTCGCCCCGATCTTTTTGCGCCGCCGTGTCGGCGCCGTCGCGGAACCGGCCGATGACATGGCGGCGTCGCCACCGTCCGTGCAACAAGAGAATTAATCGTGTCGTGGTTTTTCAGGTCATGAGTGATGCCGAGGCGGAAACCGCTCCCGTTGAAGAGCGCGCGCAACAAGAGCCGATGGCGCCCGTGACTCCGGGGACGGTGTCACCGGAACGGCTGGCGGAGGCGCTGATCTTCGCCGCGGTGGAGCCGATTTCACGGCAGGATCTGGCGTTGCGCTTGGGCCCGGATGTCGACGTCGCGACCGTGATCGCGGCCCTGACGGCGCGCTATGCCGATGGCGGTATCAATCTGTTCGAGTTCAACGGACGCCTGGCGTTCCGCACCGCGCTTGATCTGGCGCCGGCGCTTCGGGTTGAAACCGAGGTCGCCCGGAAATTGTCGCGCGCCGCGATCGAAACATTGGCGATCATCGCCTATCATCAGCCGGTGACGCGCACGGAGATCGAAGGCATCCGGGGCGTCGCGACCTCCAAAGGGACGCTCGACCTGTTGCTGGAGGCCGGCTGGATTGGTCCGGGACGGCGACGGGAAACGCCGGGCCGGCCTTTGACCTGGATCACCACCGACCATTTTCTGAATTATTTCAGCCTGTCCTCGCTGCGCGATCTGCCGGGGGTCGAGGAGTTGCGCGCCGCCGGTTTGCTGGAGTCCCGGCCCGTACTCGGCTCGATCCCGATGGGCAACGACGACGGCGTGCCGGCGGAACCCGACGGTGAGACGGAGGGCGAGTAGGTGGCCAGGGCAAGAATGCTCCGTTTCTGCATCTTGTTTAGCCGCAGTGCGGGTCACGCGATCTGAAACGGCCGGTCAGGGTCTCGCCGACCGGGCAAAAGCGGCGGCCTCTTCGACCATGGTCGGTTCCGGGTGCACGCCGGTGTAAAGGACAAATTGTTCGAGCGCCTGTAAAACCGCGACGGCGGCGCCCGAGATGCGCCGAAGACCGGCGCGCTGTGCCGTGCGCATCAGCGGTGTTTCGACGGGGAGCGCCACGACATCGAACACGATCTCCGCATCCGCGATGGTCTGTTGGGTGAAAGCCAGGGTGTCGGCGTCCGGTCCGGCCATCCCGAGCGGGGTCGCGTTGATGAGCAGCGGGGCCGCCAGCCCGTTCGCGCTGGCAGCCCAGGCAAAGCCGTACAGATCGGCCAGGCGGCGGCCCGTGGTCTCGTTGCGCGCAATCACGGTGCCGCGCCGGTGGCCACGGTCACGCAGAGCGGCCGCGACCGCCTTGGCCATGCCCCCGGAACCTTGGAGCAGAAAAGGTGTGGCCGGGTCGATCTTCGCCTCGGCGAGCAACGTGACGATCGCGCTATAGTCGGTGTTGTACCCGGTCAGATGGCCGCCATCATTGACGATGGTGTTGACGCTGTCGATGGTGGCCGCCGATCCCTCCAGCCGGTCGAGCAACGGAATGACCGCCTCCTTGAAGGGCATGGAAATGGCACTGCCGCGAATGCCAAGGGCGCGGATGCCGCCGATTGCTGCCGGCAGATCGGTCGTCGTGAACGCCTTATAGATAAAGTCAAGACCGAGTTGATCGTAGAGGCGATTGTGAAAACGGGTGCCGAAGGTCCCCGGTCGCGCCGCCAGTGACATACAAAGCTGCGTGTTCGGGCCAATCAGGGGTTTGATTGCTGACAGGGTCATGCCGGATCCTTCATGAAATGCCGCTCCAGAGGGCGGGAGCGGCGGTTCCGCGTGGATCCTATCAGCGTTTTGACAGCAACGGTCGCGCAATCCCGCCAGCGGTGATACGCCATCGCTTTCACCACCGGGGTCATGACGGGGGCTGAAAACCGGGCGGCAGGCTGGCGAGCACCGCGGCGGCCAGGATCACGGCGACACTGAACCCGGTTTGGAGGGCGATGCTGCGGACCAGCCAGACCTGGGCGCTACGCGCATTCGCGGCCCGCAGGGCCGGGGCGAGGTGATAGCGGTTGAGAACGGCAAGGCCGAACAACAGACCCAACAGGGCAAGCTTGCCCAGGGCAACCCAGCCATAGCCGGTACCGATCAGCGCCGGGACATTGCCGATCAGCACCCACCCCTGAAACACCACCGAGATCAGCATCGCGACCAGGCACAGCTTGCCCAGCGGCGAGAAATAGCGACAGACCGTGGCGCCGGTCTGCGGCGGGCTCATGCGGACGAACAGCAGCAGCGGCACCAGCCCGCCGAGCCACGCACCACCCGCCAGCAGATGCAGCGCCATCGACGCGGGCAACAACAGCGGATGCGTCGCGACCGACAGGGCGTGTCCATGGCCGGCGTGCAGGATGACGGCGACACCGGCGGTCCAAACGGCCAGGGCGTGAGGCTGTCTGCTGGCGGATCGGGACAGCAGAACCGCGGTCGCCGCCAGGAGCACGGCTTGAACCATGACCAGATGGCCAAAGCGGGTCGCGGTCAGCACCAGCGGTGTCGCCAGCAAGGCTTGGCGCAGCGTGACCGCATCCGCGATTGCGCCGGCCTGGAACACCAGCCAGGTCAGCAGGGCTGCGATCGCCACAGCCACGCTGAGCCCGGCGAGCCGGCGCAGCGCGCGCCACGCCCGCATTGCCTCAAGGTCCGTCATCCGCGGGCGGCACCGTGGTGCCACAACGCGAAGAAACACCAGGGTGCCAAACAGGGAAAACAGCGCGGCAATCGTGACACCGCGGGCGAAAGCCAGCCACAGCCCGCCTTCGGCCAGGTCGAACACGGGGACCACGCTGTTCATCATCACAAGCTTGGGTGGTGATCAGGGGGCAACGGTGAAGGTGAAGGTGCCGTTGGTCTTATGGGTATCGACCGCCGTCGCCTTCCAGGTCACGGTGTAGGTTCCGGCGCCCAGGCCGGGCAGGTCGACACTGAGGTGGTGGGCGTCGCCGCCGGGGACATGGACATCATCCTTGTCAACGCGATGGCCCGTGCCATCAGCCACGGCGATCGTCGAGAATTTCGGTTCGACCGCCTCGGAAAACTCGATCGTCACCGCGGTTGGTGCCGCCTTGACCGTGCTGCCGACGGCCGGGTCGGCGTTCTTGAGATGGGCATGGGCCAGGGCCGGACCGACCGAAGCCAGGGTGAGCAGAAGGCTGATCGTCAGGATGCGCATTTTGAGGGCTCCAAAGCTTTCTCGGGGTTCAGGGGGATGTGTTGATGCCTCGGCTCAGAACAGCGGCTTGCCCAAGCTTGTCGGGAATATATCGTCCAGGTAGAAATGGACCTGGGCGATCATCCCGGCATGATTTCCCGACGCGTGATTGACCGGCAGCAAAGCCTCCATGCCGAGCTGGAACGTGTTACCTTCATAAAGCAGGCCCGGGGCAATGGTTCCGGTCGTCGTCGATCCATCATGCGATGGCGACGCCGGCGTCGCGTAAGAGAACTCGACCAGGGGAATGGTGTTATTGATAAAATCCGGTAAACCGTAATCCTTTACCTGAGCACGCAGGTATTGGAGGTTATACTGGATCGAAAAGCCGAAATTCCAGAGGTCGGGATTCGGTGAATAGGTGCCATCATCGGCAAGCTGATGCGGCTGGTCGGCCCATTGATAGCCGAGCTCGCCGGTGAACGCGATCGGCCGCAACAGGCCGAGCTCGGCGGGCAGGTCCCCCAGGCCCTTGCCGACATAGAGCGTCGGCTGGGTCCAACCGGTGGCATCCGCCAAGCCATGGTCGACGGCCCCGACACCGCCGAATTCCTTTTGAACGCCGATTGATGCCAGGATCTCGTGGGCGTCGTTCTCGAAGAATTGGTATTTCAGGGTGACGACCGGATCGCCCCAACCCGAGGCGTTGCCGCCAAGATCGCGCGATTGGCGAATGTTGGTATAGCTCTCGTTGAAGGACAAGCCGAGGTCCTTGGTGATCGTCTTGTCCCATTCGATGCCGTAGTCGTATTCGCGGCTTTGACCCTGGGGCTTGTAAGAAAAGGTCGGTAGCGAGAGCTCATCGCCGACCGCCGGATCGTCGATCGTCAAGGTTGCGGGGAAAACGCGGTCACCGGCGATGCCGTGTGCTTGCGCCATCGTGGCGGGAGCCAGGCCGAGGCAAGCCAAGGCAACCGCCCCGCGCAGAGTGCGGCGGGTCATGAGGTGATGTCCTTCGGTCTGAAGTCAGATCAGGGACCGCCGGATGGCGGTCGCGGCGACATGAAACCTAGACCGTGACGGGCGGGGCGCGCGGCTGGTGCGCGGTCGCCGGCGCGTGGACCCGGTGCCGGACCGCGGCAACGAGGATCGGACCCGGATGGACGGGCTGGTGCGGAACCCAGACCGGCGGTGACGGCAGGATCACGCTGGCCATCAGGGTCAGGGCCTGGCAGACCGGACAATCCGGGGCGTGCGGCAGCGGCGCCTTGGAGGGCCTCGTATCCTGGGGCTGGGGGGTGGTATCGCCTGCGGCCATGGTGCACAGGACATGAAGCCCCATGCCAGGCATGTCGAGGCCCGCTGGTGGCATCGGCAACTGGGCGACGATTGCCTGGATCAGCAGCGCCAGCAAACAGAACAAGACGCCGTGGTGCAACCGGTTATTGCGACGCAAATCAGCGATAACGCCAAAACCGAGAAGTCCTGGCCTTATCCGTCTTTCTGCTGATAGCCGTCGACCCGCCACAACGACCGCCTTTATCCTTGTCGGGGAGAGGCTATCCTAGCAGGACAAAAGCCTTGCCGCCAACCCCATATGCCGGGCCCAGCGGTTCTCATTTTGGCGACGACGCGTTGGGCTTTCGGCCAAACCCAACGGGGGCCATGCCCCAGACCCCTTTGTTTTTGTCAAAATAGAGGGGTATTCGGGGTTCACCCCGAGCGGGTGCGGGCGGTAGCCCGCGGGCCGACGGCCAAAATGACAACGGCTGTGCCGGGCCCCGGCCAGGACGATCACAGAAGCGGGGCGGACAGGGCAACACGGTCAGCGGCGCGTTATGCGCGCTATTGGACCGGACGGCTCTGGCGCGGTTCGGCGCCGTGAACGGGGGGGCGGCGATGCGTGTCGTGTCCCGGGGCATGATGGCGGTCGAACGGCCCGGCATCGAAGATCCGGCGTTGGGGCGGGTTGAGCGCGGCGTAGAGGGCTTCGAGCGCCGGGCGTTGATTCTGCAGCAGTTTCAGCTTTTCGGCGAGCTGGGATTCGAGCGTTTCCTGGCGTTCCAGCGCCGTCGGCGCCCGCCCCTCCGGCCGTGGCGCGTCGCCGAGGCAATTGTTGCGCAGCGCCTCGGCACTGGCCATCACGGCATCATGCCAGGCCTGCCACAAGGGGCGCACGGCAGGGGTTGGTTCGAGGGCAAGCTCAAGATTGGCGAGGCGCCGGGACTGAACGATCAACTGGTCGGCGCAGCGCCGTTTGTGGGCCTCGATCGGGTCGAGCTGCCGCCGGCGAGACGGCGCTTCCACCGGTGTTACGAGGGCCGGTGTCGCCGGGACGACCGTCGCCGGGTGCGGGTCCGGGGTCGCCGGTTGGCCGAACGCCACCGCGGTGCTCAGCAAAAGTACCGCGGTGGCGGCGGCAAGTGATTCAGTCAACATGAAGAACCTGTCGGGCAGGACGCCAACGATCCTGACGTCATTGGACGAGGGGATCGCTACTCTACACCAAAATGCCGGTGTTCCATGCAACGGTTGGTGAGGGCCGGTGATCGTTTGGCGCCTGTGGCCGCTGCGGGCATCGCGACCGTCCTGCTCGGGGCCCGCCGCGGACGCCGCCTTGGTATCAGGACCCGCTGAACCAGTTGTAACCCTGATCCTCCCAATAGCCGCCCGGATAGTCGTTGGTGACGAAAATTGCAGCGATATGCTTGGGGTTCTTGAAGCCGAGTTTGGTCGGGACGCGCAGCTTCATCGGGTAGCCATATTTCGGGGGCAGGGGGGCATCGCGGAAATCGAGCGCGAGCATGGTCTGCGGATGCAGCGCCGTGGCCATGTCGATGCTCGAATAATAGCGGTCGGCACAGCGGAAGCCGACATAGCGGGCCCGAAGATCGGCGCCGATTCGCTCCAGGAAGGTGCGGAAGCGAACCCCGCGCCATTGTCCGATCGCGCTCCAGCCCTCGACGCAGATATGCCGGGTGATCTGGCTTTCCTGGGGCAGGGTGCGAAGCTGGGCAACGGTCCAGGGCGCCTTGTCGGCGATCAGGCCCGACAATTCCAGCTTGTAGCTCGCCTCCTCGACCAGCGGGACATCGGATTCATCATAAAAGGCGTTGAAGGGAAACGGGTCGGTGATCGCCGCCGCCGGATAGGTCGGGGCCAGGCGGTCGGGGTTGAACAGCGCGGCCTGAACCCGGTCGTTCCAGCGCGACAGAGCCCAAAGGACCCGGTCAACAGCATCGCCATCGGTGAGATCACAGCCACTCAACAGCGTCAGGGCGCCGAGCGACAGGCTGGAGCGCAGGAACAGCCGTCGTTCCAGGCGCGCCAGTGCGGGGCGGTGGGGTTCGTTCATGCGTCACCTCGTGGAAGCCGGGCGCGGCCGGTGATCATGGCCGGCACGGTGCGCGGGACAACCGCAACCAGGGTCAGATGGATCAGGAGAAAAGACACGATCCCGGTCATTGCGAAGAAATGCACCCGGCGCGCGGTCTCATAGCCGCCCAGCAGCGCCGCCAGATCCTGAAGCTGAACCGGCTTCCAGATCGCCAGGCCGGAGGCCACGGCAGCGACGCCACAGAGCAGCACGAACCAATAGAGCAGACGCTGTACCGCATTGTAATGCCCGGGACGGTGCGGCAGGCGCAATGTCAGGGCCAGCGCCAGATCCCGCAGCACGGCGCCCGGTGACACCGGCAGGAACCGGCGCCGGAAATGGCCGCTGATCAGGCCATAGCCGATATAGACCGTCGCATTGACGACCAGCAGCCACATTGCGCCCAGATGCCAGGCGATCGCGCCACCAAGCCAGCCGCCCAACGTGGCCTCGGCGGGAAAGCGGAGAGCGAACAGCGGTGACGCATCATAGATGCGCCAGCCGCTGGTGGCCATCAGGACGATGGCCACCGCGTTCAGTGCGTGGGTCACCCGGACGACCAGGGGATGGACGTGCTCGGTGGTACGGACCGGGACAACGGGGCCGGCGGGTCCGGACAGGGTCATGGTATGCTCCCCATGGCAGGTGTTCCCCTCGTGAGCGCGAGGTTGTTTCCTTTGAGCATCTTTCCGGCCCGGTGCCTTGCGTTCGCGCGGAGACGGTGTGCCAAAAGAAAGATCGAGAACCGTTTGCGATCCAGCCGGATCGCAAACGGTTCTCGTCATCGATCACATCGGTGGCGTGATGCCGTTGCGGCCCACGACGACGCGGTCGGCGCTCAAAGTGCCGTCGGCGCCCTTGGTGGTGAACACGATGATGTGGGCGCCGGGCTGCAACAGGGTGTGGTCGCCCTCGTCAAAAGTCACAATCGGGACGTCGGCGGGCACAATGACGGTTTTTTCACCGCCCTTGTAGCTCACTTGCAGGGTGCGTTCGGTCGTTCCGGTGACAGTGCCGACGGTGCCGTTGGTCATCGAACTGTCCTTGCCCGAATCCCAGGGGCGGTGGCCCTCGCCCAGGCCGCGCATGCTTTCGGGGAACACATGAACCTCAAGGGCCCGTAGCTGGCCATTGGGCGCCGGGACGGCGGCGGTGCCGATGAAGCTACCGGGTTTGATCATGGTGATGTCGGTGACGACGAGGCCGCTGACCTGCGCGTTGGGCGCCAAGGCCACGGTGAGCTTCTCGCCGGTCCGGCTGGTCAGGTTGAGGGTCTCGCCAGAAACGGTATCGATTGTGGCGCGGACGCGAACCGGTTGGCTGGTTTGCGCGACGGCGGTGCCGCCCAGCAGCAGCAACCCCGCTGCCGCGATGCCGAGGAGTGATCTTCTCATAAGCAGGCCTTCGTCTGTGAGGGGTGCAGAGATCGCCGAACTGTCGTGATGCCACGACGGGACCGCCCGCCGGGACGGGGATCTGGGTCCCGAACCGTGCTGCCCCGCGGCTCTGGTCGAGCATCTTTCAGGATCCCGTGGGACGCGCCATGATCTGGTGTCGCGGCCAACAGGCAGCAAGGGGAGATATCATCACGGCAACCGGCCGGCATGATCACTTCTTCGTGAACATCAGGTGAAGTGGCGGTTGCGACTTTCGAAGTATATGCGGGCGAACACGACCCTTGCCGGCGTGAGGATTGACGCAATAACCACAAATTTTCTCCGATTTTTGAGCGCCAGGTTGGCGGCAATCGCCTCCGATTGCGCTTTCAGTCTGTCCGCCATCGTTTCGTCGATCCGCTCGATACCCTGGAACCACGGTGGCGCGCGCTTTGCGGCCGCGCGGTCCGCGCCCTCGGCGACAGCAAGTTGAGAGCGGCGGCGTTCCGGCGGACCGGGTCGGCGACGCAGCGTACCGGTCGCGTGGCGACAAGGGGGGGGCGTCAGTCCGGGTTGTCACAGGCACCGGCCGTGAGCTCGTGAACAAGTGCGATAGACCCCCGCTTTAGGTAATTTCCGAGTCTGCCGACCGCTCGCGACGCGCTGTAGAGCTTTTTCGAACCGATCGGACGTTGCACGGTGGACGAACCGGCATTGATCGGAAATCGCACGGGAAGGGTTGGATTGATGGCAGTACATGACCGCCACAGTATCAGGGGCGCGCTTGAAGCCGATATCTACGGCAGCCGGGCGGCGGACATCTCCGTGCCGAAATACAGGCTGGGTCAAAACGAGCTGCGAGCGGATGTTGCCCACGCATTGGTTCGCGACGAACTGTTCCTGGATGGCAACGCGCGCCAGAATTTGTCGACCTTCTGCCAGACCTGGCTTGATACCGAAGTCCACGACCTGATGGATTTGTCGCTCGACAAGAACATGATCGACAAGGATGAATATCCGGCGACGGCCGAGATCGAGAATCGCTGCGTCAACATCCTGGCCGATCTGTGGAACTCGCCGGCCGCAGCCAACACGATCGGCTGTTCGACCACCGGGTCGAGCGAAGCCTGCATGCTGGGCGGCCTGGCGCTGAAGTGGAAATGGCGGCTGCGCATGGAAGCGGCCGGGAAGCCGACGGACAAGCCCAACCTTGTCACCGGTCCCGTGCAGGTCTGCTGGCACAAGTTTGCCCGCTATTTCGACGTCGAGCTGCGCGAGATCCCGCTCGAGAAGGGCCGGCTCGGCATGACCGCGGAAGAAGTGCTGAAGCGCGTCGATGAAAATACCATCGGCGTCATGCCGACATTCGGCGTCACCTTCACCTGTCAATATGAGCCGGTCGCCGAAATCGCGGCCGCGCTCGACAAGCTGCAGGTTGACACGGGTCTCGACATCCCGATCCACGTCGATGCCGCCTCGGGCGGTTTCATTGCGCCCTTTATCGCACCCGGGCTCAAGTGGGATTTTCGCATTCCCCGCGTCAAATCGATCAACGCTTCCGGCCATAAATACGGCCTCGCCCCGCTGGGCGTGGGTTGGGTGGTCTGGCGCGACAAGGCGGAGTTGCCCGACGAATTGATCTTCAACGTCAACTATCTCGGCGGCAACATGCCGACCTTTGCGCTGAACTTCTCCCGGCCGGCCGGACAGATCATCGCGCAGTATTACCTGTTCCTGCGGCTCGGTCACGACGGCTACAAGCGGATTCAACAGAACGGCTATGATACGGCGCAGTACATCGGTGGCCGGGTGTGCGAGCTCGGGCCGTTCGAGCTGTTTTTCAATGGCGACAGCCTCAAGGGACTGCCGGCGATTTCTTTCGTGATCAAGGACGGCGCCAACCCCGGCTATTCGCTGTTCGACCTGTCGGACCGGCTGCGCGTCCGCGGCTGGCAGGTGGCGGCCTACACCATGCCGCCGAACATTCAGGATGTCGTCGTGATGCGCGTCCTGGTGCGCCATGGATTCAGCCGCGATATGGGCGACATGCTGCTGCAGGACATGAAGCGTGGCATCGAATTCCTGCTGAAGCACAAACCCGCGTCGCCGCAGACCGCGGCCGAGGGAGCCGGTTTCACGCATGATGGCGCCGCCGCCAAACAGCTGCCCCGCCACCCCGCCGCGAAGCCGGCCAGTCCCGCAGCCGACGCCGCCCTGAAAGCGACACGGCTCGCCTGATGGCAGGCCCCCCCCGGCCGATGCCGGGGGGGGGCCGGTTTGCACGCGGGCCCCATCATCGCCCCGCCGGTGCTGCGCAAACAGAGAGGAGGCCGTGATGGCCTTGATAAAAAAAGCTGTCGTTTCCACCTTCAGCATGGTGATGATGACCGGCGCTGCGGTCGTCAGCCTGCGCGGTCTGCCGATGATGGCCAAGGAGCAGCTGACCCTGTTCGTCTATGTCGCCTTCGCCACTTTCATCTTCCTGGTCCCCGCAGCCCTTGTTGCTGCCGAGTTGGGCAGCGCGTTCGGCGAAAAAGGCGGTGGTGTCTACACCTGGGTCAAGGAGGCGTTCGGTGCCCGATGGGGTTTCGTCGCGATCTGGTTGCAGTGGATCCAGAACGTGGTGTGGTACCCGACCGTCCTG
This sequence comes from Azospirillaceae bacterium, assembly GCA_031291675.1. Taxonomy (GTDB): domain Bacteria; phylum Pseudomonadota; class Alphaproteobacteria; order Azospirillales; family Azospirillaceae; genus JARLIO01. The sequence goes on along the minus strand of JARLIO010000002.1, from coordinate 967 downwards.
GCGTTTTCCGCGGCAGCGGTCGCCTATGTCGTCGGCCGGCCGGCGTTGGCGAACAACGGTCCCTATGTCGGGGCCTTCTGCATCGCCGCCTTTTGGGCGTCAACCTGGATATCGAGCCGGGGTGTCGATGCCATCGCCAAAGTGACGAGCTGGGGTTTCCTGGTCGGCACGGTGCTTCCGGGCGTCGTGATCATGGTTCTCGCCGTCATCTGGATCTATCAGGGCAATCCGATCGCGATGTTGCATCCGACGGTCACAGACCCGACATCCGTGATGTCGATGGCCGGGGGCCACGCCCATCCGCGCTATTTCCCGTTCATTGCGGATATCGGCGACATCGCCTTCCTCGCCGGCGTGATTCTGCTGTTCGCCGGGGTCGAGGTGCACGCGGTTCACGCCAACGAAATGGCCAACCCGAAGAAGCAGTTCCCCGCGGCGATCCTCATGGCCTCTGTCATCATCATTCTGCTGTTCACCCTGGGATCATTCGCGGTGGCGACCGTGCTGCCCAACGAGCAGATCAATCTCCAGGAAGGCCTGATGAAGGCATTTCAGCAGATCTTCGATCGCTTTGGCATCGGCTGGGCGACGCCGCTGGTCTGTCTGCTGCTCGCTTTCGGTGGCATCGGCGGCGTGATGGCCTGGATCGGCGGTCCCAGCCGCGGTTTGCTCTGGACGGCGCAGGAAGGCGAAATTCCGCCATTCCTGGCCAAGACCAACAAGCAGGGCGTGCAGGTCAACATCCTGATCATCCAAGGCGTTATCGTCACGCTGTTGGCCGGAACCTATTTCGTGATGCAGGATGTCAGCGTCGCCTTCTTTCTTCTTAGTCCCCCACCGGGGCTTCCGACCCGCGAAGAATGAAACGGGCGGGGGTTTGGTGTATTTTGGCTGAGCGTCGTCGGCACAGAGGTCGGTTCATTCTTGGTGCGTTCGAGCCCGTTCGTTAGTCGGACCCGGAACCCTT
>JARLIO010000022.1 GCA_031291675.1 Azospirillaceae bacterium | reverse complement strand
CGCCATGTCCTCGAGCATCGCCTTGCGGCGATCACCGAAGCCCGGCGCCTTGACCGCGGCAACCTTGAGGCCGCCACGCAGCTTGTTGACCACCAGGGTGGCCAGGGCCTCGCCTTCGACGTCCTCGGCAACGATCAGCAGCGGGCGCGACGACTGAACCACGGTCTCGAGCACCGGCAACAGTGCCTGCAGGCCCGAGAGCTTCTTCTCGTGCAGCAGGATGTAGGGGTTTTCCAGTTCCGTGACCATCTTCTCGGCATTGGTCACGAAATAGGGCGACAGATAGCCGCGGTCGAACTGCATGCCTTCAACGACTTCGAGCTCGGTCTCAAGGCCCTTGGCCTCTTCCACCGTGATCACGCCTTCGTTGCCGACCCGCTCCATCGCCTGGGCGATCATCTTGCCGATGTCGGCTTCGCCATTGGCGGAAATCGTGCCGACCTGGGCGATTTCGGCATTGGTCTCGACCTTGCGCGAACGCGACTTGATGTCCGCGACGGCGACTTCGACGGCGGCGTCGATGCCGCGCTTCAGATCCATCGGGTTCATGCCGGCGGCAACGGCCTTGACGCCTTCACGGACGATGGCCTGGGCCAGCACCGTTGCGGTCGTGGTGCCATCACCGGCCAGGTCATTGGTCCGGCTGGCAACTTCGCGCACCATCTGGGCGCCCATGTTCTCGAACTTGTCGGCAAGCTCGATTTCCTTGGCGACCGTCACGCCGTCCTTGGTGATCCGCGGCGCGCCGAAGCTCTTGTCCAGGACGACATTGCGGCCTTTCGGGCCCAGCGTCACCTTGACGGCGTCAGCGAGAACATCAACACCGCGCAGCATACGGGTCCGCGCGTCGCCGGAAAACTTTACGTCCTTGGCAGCCATATTCGTGATTCCTTAAGCCAGAATGCCCAACAGATCGGATTCGCGCATGATCAGCAGCGTCTCTCCGTCGATCTTCACTTCCGTACCGGACCATTTGCCGTACAGGATCTTGTCGCCAACCTTGACAGTCAGGGGGACAATGTCGCCCTTGTCGTTGCGGGCACCGGTTCCGACAGCGACAATTTCACCCTGCTGGGGCTTTTCTTTCGCCGTGTCGGGAATGATGATCCCGCCCGCCGTCTTGGTGTCCTGTTCAATGGCCTTGACCGCAACGCGATCATGCAAGGGCCGAAATGCCATGTTCCAAGTCTCCGTGCTATAGCCACACCGAGTGACAAAACTGTTAGCACTCGGTGTCAGTGAGTGCCAAAGGATATAGTCGAACGAAGAGTCGCCGTCAAGCGCGGCCGCGGTCGATACCACACCTGGGACCGCACGGTCGAAGAAAACGGCGATCGCCGCAGCGATATCGGCATCCCCCGCCGCGACGTCACGCCGTCCGGAATGACGCTGCCGATCGCGCCGGGCGACTATTCGCCGTCTCCCGCTGCCTTCCACCGCAATTTCATGGACAACTGGAAGTCCCGGTGACAATAAGGTTTTAAAAACGGGGCACGATGGTTGCCGGTATGACCAGGAGAATGGTCATACACCTCGTCAAACGGGGGCGATGCCGGGGGGAATGCAATGGCAAACCGAGACTGTCTACTGGGAGTTGATATCGGCACCTCTTCGGTCAAGGCCGTGGTGGTGGATTGCACGGGCCAGATTTTGGCGAATGGCCGCTTCGAATACGGATTTGTCAGTCAAGGTCCGTTGTGGGCCGAACAATCGTCGGAAGCCTGGTTCCGGGGGTTCGTTGAAGCGGTCCGGATCGCCATCGCCCGCGCCGGGATCTCGCCCGATCGCGTCGCGGCCATGGCCGTCAGCAGCATCGGCGGTGGCAGCGGAATTCCGGTCGACGCCGGCATGCAGTCGATCCGGCCCTGTCTGCTCTGGCTGGACCGGCGCGCCAAGGAAGAAAGCGAACAGGTCCGCCGGACGATTCCCGAAAGTGAACTTTATGCGATCACCGGAAATGGCGCCGATTCCTATTTCGGATTCACCAAGATCCTCTGGATCAAGCGTCATGAACCCGAAGTCTGGTCAAGAATCAACTATTTCTTGCCCCCCAATGCCGATATTATCTACCGCCTGACCGGGGAAATCGCAGTCGACTATTCGTCCGCATGTAATTTTGGCGGCATTTTCGACATCGCAAAGCGCACCTGGTCAAAACCGCTGCTGCACGCGCTGGGCATCCCCGATTACTTTTTTCCGGAACGGCTGGTGGCCTCCGACGAGGTGGTGGGCACACTGCACCGCAACGGCGCACAGCAACTCGGCCTGATCGAGGGCATGCCGGTATGTGCCGGGGGTGTCGATGCCGCCGTCGCGACGTTGCGCGCCGGGGTGCTCCGTGAGGGGCAGCACGCGGCGATGCTCAGTTCATCGATGTGCTGGGGGTTCGTTCATGCCGGCCCGCCGCGTTTTCCGGCCCTGGTCAGCATGCCTTATGTCCTCGACAGTCAAACCCTGATCTACTCCTACGGTGGCGCTGCTACCGCCGGTTCGGTCGTTCACTGGTTTCGCGACAATTTCGGCGACAGCGAGCGTCTCGTCGAGGATCTGACCGTCGGCGGACGCCAGATTTCGGCCTATGATCTCTTGGCCGATGGGGCTTCGGCGGTTCCGGCCGGTTCCGACGGCGTGATGGTCCTGCCCTATTTCATGGGCGAACGCAGCCCGATCTGGGACGTCAACGCCCGTGGTACCATTACGGGTCTGACCCTGCGCCACACCAAGGCACACCTTTATCGCGCGATGCTCGAAGGGGTCGCCTATGCTCTGCAGAACAATATCGAATGCGGCAATGCGGTATTTCAGGGACTGGAAGACCCCCTGACCGTGGTCGGCGATGTCTCGAAATCGGATCTGTGGATGGAAATCATTGCCAACGTCACCGGCCGGCCGCTCCGGGTGTTGCGCGGTGGCGGCAAGGCGGCCTATGGCGACGCGGTGCTGGCCGCCTATGGCATCGGCATGCTGGACCGGGAGGGATTGTCAAACTGGCTGATTCACAAACAGGATGCGATCTTTCACCAGCCGAATGCCGACGCCCACCAGACCTATCGTCGCTGTTTCGATCAGTACAAGCTGCTCTATCAGCACATGAAGGGCTATTTTCTCGCGATCAGCCAATGCTGAAGGTGACCACAGGGCCAGGCAATCACGATCAATCTTCGTCAAGACCTTCCCGCAGGAAGTTGTAACTTTTGGCCTCGATCGATTTCTTCTTGAATTCGCTGGGCGTCATGCCAACTATTTCCTTGAATAGTCGATTGTAATTCGACACATTGTTGAATCCGACCATGAAACATATTTCCTGTATCGATCGTTGTGTTGAAAATAAATATTCACACGACTTTCGTATTCGTATCTTTATGACGTATTTTCTGAAACCAATTCCGGTACATTCCAAGAACCATCGCGAAAACGTCTTGTACGACATGTTGACCAATCGCGCAGCGATTTCCATCGGAATATCTTCGTCGATATGCCCGTGAATATAATCGACGACGTTATGGAACTTACGGAGCGATGTTGTTCGCGTATCCAGAAAATAACTGGATGTCCCAAGGATGTTTTTTTGCGGACATTTAAGCATCGCGTCGAGTATCCTGATGAAGCAGACCAGGCGTTCGACGACGTCAACTGAATCAATCTTGTTCATCAGTTTGTAGACGTTTTGCAGTGTCGTTCCATTATATTCCACACCGAAAATGGCGTCCTCGAACAGCGGCCGGAAGTTTTGAAACTCCGCCAGGAGAGTCGCGCTGGCCTCAATCCACTCCTTCTTGAATTGAATCACGAGATCGCGTTCCGGAATCACCGTGTCGATCGGGGCGTTGCTGACGAAGTTGTGCGGCGTATAGGGCCCGATCAGAAACAGGCTGCCAGGACGAAAGCTGTGAACCGAATCACCGATGAACAGCTTTCCGCTGGTGCGGATGATCTGGTGGATCTCAAATTCCGGATGAAAGTGCCAGTTCACGAACGGGTAGGGTATGCCGTGGCGGATGAACCGAAATGAGTTTCCCGGCGAGTTTTCCGCGACCTCCAGGAAGGGTTTTGTGTCCGACATGGTTGGCGCTCCGCCCCGTATGTTCTTTTTTGGCGATAGTATCAAGAACACGGCAAATGGTCTCGCCGAACGTAGACCGCGGCGTCGCTTTCGCGTTTTTCGTCGGATCGGCGTGGGTCGCGCCGGCGATCCCGGCCAGCGCCCCCGCCGGGTAGAAAAAGTACGTGAAATATCGGGAAAACAGACTAGGGCGGTCCGGCTTGGATTTGGTACATCACTGAATTGTCGGTAGCATATAAAAATAATCCAGGAGGAAATCTCATGCCCGCCAAAATGAAGATTGCGGTATCCGCTCTGGCGTTGACCGTTGCGCTGTCTACAGGCGTTGCAATCGCAAAAGAAGCACCCAAAATCGGCGTTTCGTTCCAGGAGATGAACAACCCCTATTTCATCGTCATGAACGAGGAAGTCACATCTTTCGCGCAAATGTTTGGCAAGGACACCAAGGTCTACGTTGCCGATGCCCGTCATGATATCGCAAAGCAACTCAGCGATATCGAGGACATGATCCAAAAGGGCGTGAACATCCTGATCGTCAATCCGACCGATTCCGAGGGCGTGCGCAGCGCCGTCGAAGCCGCCAAGAGCAAGGGCGTCACCGTGGTGTCGGTCGACGCCCAGGCGGCCGGCGTCGACGCCTTTGTCGGTTCCAAGAACTATGATGCCGGTGTGCTGGCGTGTCAGGCCCTGGTCAAGGAGATCGGCGGTTCGGGCGAGGTGGCCATTCTCGACGGCATTGCCGTCGTTCCGATTCTCGAACGGGTGCGTGGCTGCAAGGACGCCCTGGCCAAGGCTCCCGACGTCAAGCTCGTCGACGTCCAGAACGGCCGCCAGGAGCGGGACATTTCCGTGGGTGTGGCCGAGAACATGATGCAGGCGCATCCCAATCTGAAGGGCATTTTCAGCGTCAATGACGGCGGTGCGATGGGGGTCCTGGCCGCTATCGAAGGATCGGGCAAGAAGGTGGTCCTGACCAGCGTCGACGGTGCCCCCGAGGCCGTCAAGGCGATCGATGCCGGTGGTGCGTTCAAGGCAACCGCGGCACAGTTTCCCCGGGATCAGATGCGGATCGGCCTGGCGATTGCCCTGGCTCGGTATATGGGCGCGAACGTTCCGCCGGTGATTCCGGTCGATGTCAAGCTGGTCGACAAGAGCAACGCCAAGGGCTTTGCCTGGTAGGCTGCCGGTTCGCCGGACATACCGTCTCCCCCGATTACGGTTCCTCGCCATCTCCAGACTAGGTTCGTTTTCGGGGGAGCGTGTTCCACGCGACCTTTGCTGACATCCCGGGGCCTGACACCCAGGGCATGGTTTCGCATCTTCCGCCGAACAGCGGCGGCGCATCCGCGAAGGATCTGCCACATGCTCGAAATGAAGCACATCACCAAACGGTTTCCGGGCGTCCTGGCGTTGAGCGACATCTCGCTGACGCTGGAGCGCGGTCGGGTTCACGCCGTGGTGGGCGAGAACGGCGCCGGGAAGTCAACCCTGATGAAGGTGCTGAGTGGCGTTTACAAGGCCGATGACGGTGAAATCCTGATCGATTCCAAACCGGTTCAGCCGACCAATACCCGTGAATCGCAGAAGCTCGGCATCAACATCATCTTCCAGGAATTCAGCCTGGTTCCCTATTTGAACGCTTATGAGAACATCTTCCTGGGGCGTGAAATTCGCAGCCCGCTGGGGCTGTTGGATCGGCGGTCGATGCGTCACAAGGCGCGCGAGGCTCTGGACAGCCTGAACGTTCATTTTCCCCTCGATCGTGCCGTTGCCGATCTCACCGTCGCCGAGCAGCAATCCGTCGAGATCATCAAGGCGACCATTTTCAAATGCGACTATCTGGTGCTCGACGAGCCCACGGCCACCCTGACGCCGCGGGAAGTCGAAAAACTTTTCGAGGTCATCAACCGGCTGAAATCGCGCGATGTCGGCTGTTTTTTCATCTCGCACCATTTGGACGAGATTTATCAGATCGCTGACACGGTTTCGGTACTCCGCGACGGCGCACACGTGTTCACCGGTCCGATTGGATCCTGCAACCAGGATGAACTGATCGCGAAAATGGTCGGTCGCTCGGTTACCCAGGCGTTTCCGCCAAAACGCCGGAGGCCGGTCACCGACGCCGCGCCGTTGCTTGATGTCCGCAAACTCAAATTTCACGGTTCCGACCGGCTATCGTTCCAGATCCGCAAGGGCGAAATCCTGGGTGTGGCCGGTCTGGTCGGCGCCGGGCGGACCGAAAGCTTCCTGGCCCTGATCGGCAAAGACCCGACGGAGGAAAAGGAGGTCTATCTGAACGGCAAGCCGATCGCGCTCCGGTCGCCGCACGAGGCCTTGGCGAGCGGCATCGGCTATTTGCCCGAGGACCGCAAGAAAAGCGGCCTGTTCCTGCCCTTCTCGATCCGCTCCAACATCGTCATCAGTTCGCTGGGGCGGGTGAAGGACCGGTTCGGTTTCGTCTCGGCGCGCAAGGAACGGGAAACCAGCGGCCGGTACATTGACCGGATGCGCATTCGGACCACGTCGGATCTCAAGACGGTGTCCGAGCTTTCCGGCGGCAATCAGCAGAAGGCGATCATCGCGCGATCGCTGGCCACGGACTGCCAGTTGTTGATCTTCGATGAACCAACCCGGGGCATCGACGTCGGTGCCAAAGCCGAGATCTACGTCATGCTCCAGGAACTTGCCGAACAGGGCCTGGGTATTGTGGTGATTTCCTCGGACCTGCCCGAGGTGATCGGTGTCTGTGATCGCGTCCTGGTAATGCGTTACGGCTCGATACGCGCCGAACTGACCGGCCCCGACATCAATTCCGAAAAGATCATGCTCTACGCCTCGGGAGGCGAAAATGGTTGAGGCTGCAACGCATCACGTTGACAAAAACATCAAGAACATTGATTTCGTCGACATCGGCAAGTCGATTGTGGCCCGACCGGAATTCTTTTCGTTCATCGCGTTGGTGATCCTGGTCGTCGCCACGTCGTTTTCGAACGAGAACTTCCTGACGGTCGACAATCTGATGAACATCACCCGGCAGGTCTCGATCACCGCGATCATCGCGGTCGGTATGACCTTTGTCATCCTGACCGGGGGTATCGATTTGTCGGTGGGCGCGATCGTGGCCCTCAGCAGTACCGTGATGGCCGGCATGATCACCAATATGGGCTTTCCGTTCTGGCTGGCCTCGTCGTTGGCGGTGGTCGCCGGGATGCTGGTCGGGCTGACCAGCGGCGTCTTCATCGCCCGTTTTGCCCTGCCGCCGATCATCGTGACCCTGGCGATGATGGAAATCCCGCGCGGCATGGGCCTGTTATACACCAACGGCTACCCGCTCCCGATCGACCGCGTCTTCGGTTATCTCGGCCGTGAATATGTTCTGGGCATCCCGATCCCGACCTTGATGATGCTGGCGGTCTTCGCCGTGGCCTATGTCATCCTCAACCGGTTGCCGATCGGCCGCTATGTCTACGCGGTGGGCGGCAACGAGGATGCCGCGATCCTTTCGGGTATTCGTACCGGCCGTATCAAATTGATGGTCTATGCCATCAGCGGCGTCACCGCGGGAATCGCCGGCGTCATCCAGACCTCACGTCTCTTGTCGGGCCAGCCGAATTCGGCGATCGGCATGGAGCTTGATGCGATTGCCGCCGTGGTGCTGGGTGGCACCAGCATCGCCGGCGGTCGCGGACATATTTTCGGCACCCTGATCGGCGCGCTGCTTCTGGGCGTGCTCAACAACAGCCTGAACATGATTGGCCTGTCACCCTACAGCCAACGCATCGTCAAGGGCGTGATCCTGCTGATCGCCGTTCTGTTCGGTTTCCTGCGCAAACCGAACAGAAAATAGCGATACCCCCCCTAAATCTGGAATGGAGTGAGACATGTTTGAAACAATGACTGCGGTCGTTTGCCATGGCCCCAAGGATTACAAGATCGATGCGCGGTTCCCCAAGCCGAAGGCAGGACCCGGTGAGGTCGTCGTCAAGGTCAAGACCTGTGGCATCTGCGCTGGTGATGTGAAGGCCTATCATGGCGCTGACATGTTCTGGGGCGGATGCTCTCCCTGGGTCAAGGTTCCGGTGGTTCCGGGCCATGAATTCTATGGCAATGTCGTCGAACTGGGCGAAGGCGCCGCTGAGCTGCACGACGTCGCGATCGGCGATCGCGTGGTTGCCGAGCAGATCGTTCCCTGCGGCAGGTGCAAGTTCTGCCGAACCGGGAAGTATTGGATGTGCGAAGTCCACAACATCTTCGGCTTCCAGACCCATATCGCCGAAGGCGGCATGGCCGAATACATGAAATTCGCCAAGACCTGCATCATCCACAAGATCCCGGATTCCGTCAGTCACGAGCAGGCTGCGATCATCGAACCGATGGCTTGTGCGATCCATACCGTGCGACGGGCCGATATCGACCTGGACGACGTCGTGGTGCTGGCCGGTGCCGGACCTCTGGGCCTGTGCATGGCCCAGGTGATTCCCCTGCTGACCCCCCGGAAATTCATCGTGCTGGACATGGATGACGACCGCCTGGCGACGGCCCGGAAATTCGGTGCCACCCTCACTTTGAATCCGAAACGCGACGACGTGATCAAGATCGTGCGCGATCTGACCGGCGGCTATGGCTGCGACGTCTATATCGAGGCCACCGGCCACCCCAATGGCGTCATCCAGGGCCTGGAAATGATCCGCAAGCTCGGCCGCTTTGTCGAGTTCAGCGTGTTCTCCGGTCCGACCACCGTCGACTGGTCGGTGATCGGCGACCGCAAGGAACTGGACATCCGGGGATCGCATCTCGGCCCCTACTCCTACGAGACGGCGATCGACCTGTTCTCGCGCGGCAAGCTGACCGCCGAGGGCATCGTAACCCATCAGTACGCCCTGGAGGATTTCGATGCGGCGATGGCCATGGCGGAAAAGCTGGAATCGGTCAAGGTTCTGCTGAACCCCTGACCACGCCGACGGTCAACCTGAACGGGCCGGGAGCAGCGGTTCTGATTTTGGCGACGAAGCGTTGGGCTTTCGCCCAAACCCAACGGGGGCCGTGCCCCAGACCCCTTTGTTTTTGTCAAAATAGAGAGGGATTCGGGGTTCACCGCGAGCGGGTGCGGGCGGCAGCCCGCGGGCCGACAGCCAAAATGAGAACGGCTGGGCCGGGAGATCGAACCGGAGCCGGCGGCGGTGCCCCCTGACCGTCGCCGGCTCGGCGATCATAACGCTGGATAATTGAGACCGAGATCATGACTGACTATGCGATTGGTGTCGATGTCGGAACCGGAAGCGTCCGGGCCGCCCTTTTTGATATGGCTGGGACCCGGTTCGCCCTGGCGGACGCGCCGATCCGCCTCAATCGCCCCCGTCCGCTGTACGCCGAGCAGTCGTCGGCAGATATCTGGGCCGGGGTTTGCGCGACCGTGCGCTCGATCATGAGACAGTCCGGCGTTCATCCCTCCGATGTCCGGGCCATTGGCTTCGATGCCACCTGCTCCCTGGTGGCCCTGGATGATCACGGAGCACCGACATCGGTTTCGCCGGGTGACGAGGATCAATGGAACGTCGTGGTGTGGATGGATCATCGCGCCATCGATGAAGCCTTGGCGATCAACCAGGGCAATCACGAGGTCCTGAAATATGTCGGTGGCGCGATCAGTCCGGAAATGGAAATCCCCAAGATCCTCTGGCTGAAAAACCATCGACCCGATCAATACCAGCGTGTCGCGCATTTCTTTGATCTCGCCGATTTCTTGACGTTCCGCGCGACCGGCAGCATGACCCGCAGTTCCTGCACGACCAGTTGCAAATGGACGTATCTCAATCATGAGAAACGTTGGTCACCGTCGTTCTTCGACAGCCTCGGCCTGTTCGAACTGCTTCAGGGTGAACGGATCGGCAGCCAGATCAAGGATCCTGGTGAGGCGATCGGGACCCTGAGCGTGCAGGCCGCCGCGGAATTGGGCTTGCCGCAGAGCGTTGTGGTCGGGGCCGGTCTGATTGACGCTCATGCCGGTGGCCTTGGCGTTTTGGGTGACGCCCCGGAGGAAACCCTGGCCGTGATCGCCGGAACCTCGGCGTGCCATATGGCATCCAACCGGTCGCTCAACTTCGTTCCCGGTATCTGGGGGCCCTATTACGGCGCGATGATCCCCGGCTACTGGCTGGCGGAAGGGGGACAAAGCGCAGCCGGTGCGCTGGTCGACTTTGTCATCAGGGACTCGGCGGCCTATCCCCGGCTCCAGGACGAAATGCGACGCCAGGACGTATCCGCCTACACCTGCCTCAACGAGTTGATCGCGCAGATCGAGACCCTCGTGCGTTTCCCAACCGCGGATTTTCATCTGCTCGGCTATTATCTTGGCAATCGTTCGCCGTTGGCCGACCCGACCCTGACCGGCTCGATCTGTGGGCTCAAACTCGACGACTCTCTGGAAAGCCTGGCGATCCGTTACCTGGCGGCGTTGCAGTCCGTGGCCTACGGCACGCGCCACATCATCGAGACCATGAACAGCCATGGCTTTGCCATCCGCCGGGTGCGCCTGTGCGGCGGTGGCGCCAAGAATCCCTTGTGGGTCCGAGAGTTCGCCGACATCACCGGCATGCCGATCGAGATCATCAGCGAGAGCGAGGCGATGCTGCTGGGCAGCGCCATGCTGGGCGCCACCGCCTGCGGCCATTTCAAATCGCTGCCGCTGGCGATGATCGGGATGTCGGGCGATGCCTCCGTCACCATTCCCCGCGAAAATACTGCCACCTTCCATGATTCCAAATACGCGATCTTCCGGGAAATGGCAAATGACCAGATAAAATACCGAACATTACGACAAGCGTCGTAACGCAAGACACGTTGTCAACATAGGGACGCATCAAATCACCATGCATGTTGCGGTGATGACGCGAACACTTTGTCTTTCGTCATGTCATTTCCCGAACATCCGGGTGGAATTACGGCCGGAAAGAGAAGAAATCATGCCCTATTTTCTTGGAATCGATATCGGCGGCACCGTCATCAAGAGCGGACTTTATGACGAAAACGGTCATGAACGCGCGGTCGTGGCACTGACCGATCTTGCAATCGTCGAGCATCTCGGCTGGTGCGAGCGCGACATGAATGCGATGTGGCGCACGGTTTGCGCCACGATCCGCAAACTGTTGGCGGATAGCGCCGTTCTGCCCGCGGACATTGCCGGCGTCAGCTTCTCGGCCCACGGCAAGGGATTGTATCTGGTCGACGAACAGGGTGAACCCGTCCGCAACGGCATCATTTCTTCGGACAACCGCGCGCTTCCAATCGTTCGTTCCTGGAAGGCCGATGGCATAGCGGCGGAGGCCTATCCGTTCGGCTACCAGCAACTCTGGTCCGGTCACCCCGTATCGCTGCTGGCATGGTTGAAGGCAAACGAGCCGGACTCCTACCGGCGTACCCGCCACATTCTGATGGCTCATGACTGGATCCGCTACAAATTCACCGGGGAGTTTGCCGCCGAGATCACCAATATTTCCGGCAGCAACCTCTACAATGTCGAGAAGGGTTCCTATGACCCGGCATTGCTTTCGCTGTTTGGCATCGGTGAGATGGCGGAATGCCTGCCGCCGGTCATCGGGTCCCAACAAAGCCTGTCGGGAATCACGCGGCAGGCGGCCGCGGAAACCGGCCTGAGGGCGGGAACGCCGGTTTATGGCGGGTTTTTCGATGTGGTCTCGGCCGCAGTCTGCGCCGGGCTGTCCGATCCGCGTGCGATCAATGTGGTGATGGGCACCTGGACCATCGTGACCTGGACCACCGATCGGATTCAACCGGCTGAACACCCCTATATCTGGGGACGGTACTGCATTCCCGGCAAATACTTTGTTCACGAGGGCAGCCCGACGTCGGCCGGGAATTTGGAGTGGTTCGTTCACACCTTCATGGGCGACAGCGCGGATCCTTATCAGCGCTGCGAAGCCATGATCGAAGCCCTGCCCCCGGGCGATGGCGCGATCCAATTCCTGCCCTACCTGTTCTCGTCCAATCTTGGCGACAATTTGTCCGCGGGGTTCTACGGCCTCGCCAACGCCCACGGGCTGGCCGAGGTGGTTCGGGCGGTCTACGAGGGGATTTGCTTTTCCCAGCATGTCCATCTGGAGCGCATCCTGGCCTTGTCGGGACGCGACAAGATCCTGCGGCTGACCGGGGGACCGGCCCGCTCGAAGGTCTGGATGCAGATGGTCGCCGATATCAGCGAGATGCCGGTCGAGGTCCTGCACGTCAAGGAATCGGGTTGCCTCGGCGCATCGATCGCGGCCGCCGTGGGCTCCGGGCTTTACGCCACGTTCCCCCAGGCGATGGAAGCGATGTGCCCGGTCGGATCACGGGTTGAGCCGGACGTCAGGGCCGCCCCCTACTACCGCCGGAAATATGCGGCCTATCGGCGATTGGCCGAGACCCTGAACACGTTACCCGCCGGATTGTGAGCGCGACAACGCCCCGGAGACCGCCGCCATGAACAACCGACCGCTGCAAAATCCACTCGGAATTTACGAAAAGGCGTTGCCGAAAAACCTGAGCTGGCCGTCCCGCCTGGCCCTGGCGAAGGCCCTGGAGTTTGATTTCGTCGAAATGTCGATCGACGAAAGTGACGAACGGCTGGCTCGGCTGACCTGGTCGCGAGCACAGCGGACGGATTTCTGCGCCGCCGTCCGCGATCAGGGCCTCACCGTGCCCAGCATGTGCCTATCGGCACACCGGCGCTTTCCGTTCGGAAGCCACGACCCCGCGCTGCGCGCCCGTGCTCGCGACATCATCCACCGAGCGATCGACCTGTCGGTCGATCTGGGCTTACGGACGATCCAGCTGGCTGGCTATGACACGTATTATGAACCCAGCGATGAAGGAACAAAGACCCGTTTCATCGAAGGTCTGCGCTGGGCTGTCGACGAAGCCGCCAAAGTCCAGGTCATGTTGGCTGTCGAGATCATGGATACCGCGTTCATCAACTCGATCGCATCCTGGCGGGAATATGACGACATCATCCGCTCACCGTTTTTCTGCGTTTATCCCGATCTCGGCAATTTGACGGCCTGGGGCAACGATGTCCAGGCGGAGTTGCGGGACGGCATCACCAGGATCGTCGCGATCCACCTGAAAGACACCCTGAAGGTCACGCCCGATTTTCCCGGGAAATTCCGCGACGTGTCCTTCGGTGAGGGCTGTGTCGATTTCGCCGGCTGTTTCGCGACCCTGGCCGCGCTGGGCTATCGCGGTCCGTTTCTGATCGAGATGTGGACCGAAAACGCAGCCGAACCGGTCATAAAAATCGCCCAGGCGCGACAATGGATCCTTCGGCAGATGCAGCAGGGTGGATTGATCGATCCCGACCCGCACGAGAAACGGTAACCCCATACCACGGCGCGGATGCACGCGGGTTTCCCCGCCCCGCGATCTCACAGCCCCGTGATCTCACAGGCCCGGATCCCACGGCCCAACATCTCCCCGGAGGTCGAATTGGCGACGATATTTTCCAGACTGCGGCCGAAGCGTTGGTCGATCAGAACCAAAATTACGCTGGGATTTGGCTTGATCATCGTCATTTTCCTCGTGGTCGCGGCGACGTCCTATCGGGTCTCCGTCAAGAGCCGGCAGGAGGTGGCGACCTTTGCCGGGCGCGTCGCCGAGGCCGCCATCGCCTATGATCTGGACAAGTCGGCAACCGATCTGCAACGCCAGATCCGGGACTATCTTGGCCAGGGCCTGGACGCGCAGGTTGATGCGGTCCACCAAACCGGCGACAGACTGCGCACTTTGATCGCCCAGGGTCTGGGCCATAGCGGCGATCCGGAGCGCCGCCGGAATTTTGAGGAGGGAGGGCGCGCGATCGAAGCCTACCGTGTGAGTTTCGATCGACTGGTAGAATTGACGGTCCGCCAGAACACCCTGATCCACGACGATTTCGGTCCGAACGCCGACGCCCTCGATAAGAAAATCTCCGACCTCGCCGCCGCCGCCTCGTCGGATTCGGTGGCACTCTATGCCAGTCTCGCGCAGCGGCTGCTGTTGATCCGCCTTCACAGCAACGAAATGATCCTGCGTCACGATCATGCCGCGGGCCAGGCGACAACGCGCGAATTCACGATGGCGAAGTCGGTGTTCTCGATGCTGCTGGATCGCGCCGCGGTCAAGACCCGGCTCGAGGCGGCCCGGGACTCGTTCAACCATTACGGCGACGATTTTACCAATCTCGCCACGGTCAATGACCAGATCGGTACGATCACCGGCGTCGACATGCCGGAACTGGTTGCCATCATTTCGCGAGAGGTCCAGGCGATCAAGGATTCGACGATCGCTGACGAGGCCCGGATCGAAAAAACGACAACCGCCACCAGCGCCATGAGCCAACGCCTGACACTTCTTTTCACGGCGCTCGCGATGGCCGCCAGCGCCGTCATCGCCCTGACCGTCGGACAGGGCATCTCGCGGCCGATTCTGGTCCTTGCCGAAATCATGAAGCGACTGACCGCCGGTGAGCGCAACATTGCGGTTCCGGGTCTGGACCGGGGCGATGAACTGGGGACCATGGCGAAATCACTCGAGCTTTTCCGAACGGCGATGATCGAGGCCGACCGACTGGCCGGCGAACAGGAAACGCAGCAGGCCGGGAAAGCAGCGCGCGCCCATCACATTCAGGTCCTGGCAGCCAATTTCGACGAGATCGCGACCGGTGTCCTTAATGTCGTGGCCACAGCGACGAGCCACTTGCAGACCACGGCTGGCGACCTGACCGAAACCGCCCGCGAGGCGTCGGGTATGGCGATTGCGGTGGCATCTGCGGCACAACAGGCATCGGCCAACGTCCAGACCGTGGCGTCGGCGTCCGAGCAACTGTCGTCATCGATCCAGGAAATCGCCCACCAGGTCACCAAATCCGCAGAGGTTGCCCAATCCGCGGTCCTCGAAGTCGACCAGATCAATCACACAGTGAAGGGATTGTCCGATGCCACCCAGAAAATCGGCACGGTGATCGGGCTGATTCAGGGGATCGCCGCGCAAACCAATCTTTTGGCGCTCAACGCGACAATCGAGGCCGCACGCGCCGGCACGGCAGGAAAAGGATTCGCCGTGGTCGCCTCGGAAGTCAAAATTCTGGCGAACCAAACCGAACAGGCGACCCGCGAGATCGCGCAACAGATCACGACCGTACAGACGGCAACCGCAAATTCGGTTCACGCGGTTGCCAATATCGGCAACATCATCGCCCAGATCGAGGCAATCTCGTCATCGATTGCGGCGGCGATCGAACAGCAAGGCGTCGCGACGCAGGAGATCGCCCGCAACGTCCAACAGGCCGCCGTCGGCACCCGGAACGTCACCGGTCATATCGGCGGCGTATCCGACGCCGCCGGCCGGACCGGCCACGCCGCCGAAGACATGCTCCGGGCCACCAGCGACCTGGCCGGGCAATGCGTCATTCTGCGCACCTCCGTGCAGTCTTTCCTGGAGGATGTCCAGAAGGGATAGGAATTCCAAAAGGTCTGTTGCCTGCCGCGGCCACTGACCAGCACCGCAAATCGGGGAGGTCGCAGGCCCCCTCCCCGAAGCAACGAAGGTGGCTTAACCCTCGCTCGGTCCAACCGACGGCACGGTCGACGGTTGGAGCGGGGTGGCGTGGTAAGGGTACCGGTGTTCGAACCGTGCCAGAGCAACCGGTTCAATCGAAACCTGGACGTGGTTTCCAGCGTCGTCGTCATGGCGGCCGACCACTTCGGCATGACCATACAACCAGGCCATGGCCGCGCCGTCACCGGGGCTCAACAACAGCTCGACCAACTGCCGATCGACGGTCATAACGCGATCGAGCAGAGCGCACAGGCGATCGAACCCCTCCCCGGTCGCTGCCGAAATCGCGACCTGGGTCTCGCTGTGCCCGGCCTGGACCAAGACAGCCGCCCGCGCCTCGGGCTCGATCAGGTCGATCTTGTTGAGGACCTCGATCATCCGCGCATCGGTGTCCGGGTCGATATCCAGATCGCGCAACACCCGGGCTACGTCGGCCTTCTGCGCCTCGCTATCGGGGTGGGCCAGATCGCGGACATGGAGAATGATATCCGCCGCCTGAACCTCTTCCAGCGTCGCCCGGAACGCGGCGATCAGATCGGTCGGCAGATCCGAAATGAACCCGACCGTGTCCGAGAGGATCACTTTGTGCCCGGACGGCAGGGTGACGGCTCGCATTGTCGGGTCCAGGGTGGCAAACAGCAGATCCTTGGCAAACACCGAGGCGCCGGCCAACCGGTTGAACAAGGTGGATTTGCCGGCATTGGTATAGCCAACCAGCGCCACGACTGGATAAGGCACCCGTTCCCGCGCCTTGCGATGAAGGTCGCGGGTCCGGCGCACATCGTCCAGTTCGCGTTTCAGCTTGATGATCCGGTCGTCGATCAGGCGGCGATCCATTTCCAACTGGCTTTCGCCGGGACCACCGAGGAAGCCGAAGCCACCACGCTGCCGCTCCAAATGGGTCCAGGAGCGCACCAGGCGGGAACGTTGGTAGGTCAACGCCGCCAATTCAACCTGGAGCTGGCCTTCACGGGTCCGGGCACGCTCGCCGAAGATCTCCAGAATCAAGCCCGTCCGGTCGATGACCTTGGCCTGCCACGCCTGTTCCAGATTGCGTTGCTGCACCGGCGACAGCGGATGATCGATGATCACCAGGGTCACCGCTGTGGTCGCCTCAGCCTCTTCCAGGAGCGACTTGATATGGTCGATGAAACCGCTGCCGAACAGGGTTCCCGATTGGGGGCGGTTGACCCGGATCACTTCCCCGTGGATGACCTCAAGGTTGATCGCTGCGGCCAGACCAACCGCCTCGCTCAGTCGGGCCTGGGGCGTCCGGCTCGACACCGCGGCACCACGCGCCGGACGTCCGGCGGCGCGCTCTTCGCCGCGGTCGACGCGAGCCGCCGGCAATACCGGCGAGATCACGATCGCCCGCCCTGATCGGGCTGTGACCGACCCGGCCGAATAATCGCTCGAACGATCGGCCGGAGTCTCGCCCGGATTATTGGTTGTCACGATGGGATCAATCGTTGTCACCCTCCTTGGGCGGCTCGAACAACTGGATCGGATGCGCCGGCATCACGGTCGAAATCGCATGCTTATATACCAGTTGAGAATGCGCATCGCGGCGCAGCAAAACGGAGAAGTTGTCGAACCACGTAATGATTCCTTGTAACTTCACACCATTTACCAAAAACACCGTCACGGGCGTCTTGTTCTTGCGGACGTGGTTAAGAAAGACGTCCTGTACGTTCTGAGTTTTTTCGGACATTGAAGTCGCCCCTTGTTGCATGGTTCTTGGGGCTCTCACTTGAAGAGCCCGGCCTTTACGGTCAAACAGTTAGCGTGCCCGGTTCAGGTGTAACGGTTTCATGATATAGGGATGGCGAGGCGCGACACCAAGTCACCAAACGCTGCACAGCTGTCGAAACAATGCAGAGGTGGTGCGGTGCGAAAGCTGTCATCGGCGATGCCGATCAGGACAGGAACGCAGCCGGTGGCGTGAGCACAATGCATGTCAATGTCAGCATCGCCGACAAACCAGACTTGCTCGCCTGCTGTCACGCCCGAGGACTCCAGGGCCAGATCGACGGCATCGCGCGCCGGTTTGTCGCGCGCGGCGTCGCCGGCGCCAATGACCCGGCTGAAATGCCCCGACCAGCCCAATGCGGCAACCTCCTGACGCAGAAATTCACCGCTTTTGTTGCTGACGATTGCCAGATAGAGGTTCTGTGCGGCGCACGCCGCCAAGGCTGCGGCGGCGCCCGGCATCGGCCGCAGGTGCTCGATGTGATCGCGGGCGAACGCGGCGTAAAAGATATCGCGCGCGTGCTCCCAGCGATCGCCGAACAGGCCGGGAAAGCTGTCGCGCAGTGATTTCCGCGCCCGGATCCGGACTTCCGCCTCTGTCCAGGTCGGCAGCCCGGCATCGGCCAGCGCCGCGTTGAAAGCGGCGACAACACAGCGCCAGTTATCCGCCAGGGTGTTATCCCAATCGAACAGGATGGCGCGGGGCAAGGCGCGAGGCACCGTCACACCGCGACCGTCAGGGCAGAACGGCCCTCCTTCACCGCATAGTCCAGGTAGCTCTGGCGCAGCGCCCGGCACAGCGGCCCGGGCTTGCCACCGTCGACCGGATGACCATCGATCGCGGTGATCGGCAGCACGAAGGTGCTGGCGCTGGACAGGAACGCCTCCCGGGCCTGATAGGCCTCGTTGACGGTGAACGGCCGGGCCTCAAAAGGAATACCCTGGGCGGCCGCGAGCCGGATCAGCGACAGCCGGGTCACACCGTTAAGAATCAAATTGGTCGCTTGACGCGTGACCAGGACGCCGTCGCGCGTCACGATCCAGGCGTTCGATGAGCAACCCTCGGTGACGAAACCGTCACCGTCGACCTGCCAAGCTTCGGCCGCACCCTGTTCTCCGGCCTGCTGCTTGCCCAGAACCTGCGCCAGCAGATTGACCGTTTTGATGTCGCGGCGCAGCCAGCGGATGTCGGGGATCGTGATGACACTGACGCCCGCCTCCAGCTTTTCCGGACTGGTGAAACGCTGATTGACCCGGGTCGTCGTGATCACCAGCGAACTCTTGACCCCGACCGGGAAGTGGAAGTCCCGGGGTGCCACGCCGCGGCTGATTTGCAGATAGACCGTCCCCAAGGCGACGCCGTTGCGGCTCACCAGTTCGCGCAGCAGGATGGCCAGGACGCGCCGCGATACCGGGGCGGCAATCCTGAGCTCCGCCAACGAGCGTTCGAGACGGTCGAGATGCCCGATTTCGTCGATCAGATGGCCATCGATCACCACGATGACTTCGTACACCGCGTCGGCAAACTGAAAGCCACGATCCTCAATATGGACAAAGGCCTGATTGTGCGGAACAAAGCGTCCATTGACGTATGCGAGACGAGCCATCGTTGATCTCTGCCTTATGATTGAGCCCGGACAGTCCGGGGGACGATCGGAGGCCGGCATCGTGGTCGTTACCGTCACCGGCACGTTCCTCAACCAACATCCACCACAACAAGAACCGAAGCCACAATCACCGAATTTTCAAAGAGTATTTTCTGCAAGTCTGGGTTACCCCTGCCGCACCGCGCGGGACCGATCCCCTCCAATCAGTCGATGGCGGACTTCTGCGGCGCCTTGTCCGTGCCGTGAACACCCAGGCTTTTCAACTTGCGATGCAGCGCCGAGCGCTCCATTCCGACGAACGACGCCGTTCGCGAAATATTCCCGCCGAACCGGGTCACCTGGGCCAGCAGATATTCCCGTTCGAACACCTCACGGGCATCGCGCAGCGGCAGCCCCATGATCTCGCCGCCCTTGTCCCATTTCAACACTGTGGGGGTGATCGCCCCGATTTCCGGCGGCAGCATATCGGCACGGATGGGTTCGCGGACATCCGTCGTCGTCATGATCAGCAGCCAGTCGACGACATTGCGCAGTTGCCGAACATTGCCCGGCCAGTCATAGGCCTGCAGCGCGGCCAGGGCATCCTCGCCAAATTCGCGCGCCGGCAAACCCGAAGCCTCGGACGAGCGCTGCATGAAATGTTTGGCCAGCAGGGGAATATCCTCGCGGCGCTCCGACAGCGGCGGAACCCGCAACGGCACGACATTGAGGCGGTAGAACAGATCCTGGCGAAACTTCCCGGCCTCGATCTCCGCGGCCAGGTCGCGATTGCTGGCGGCGATGACCCGGACATCCACTTCGACCCGCGCACCGCCACCGACCCGTTCGAAGGTCTGCTCCTGCAGGACCCGAACGATTTTGCCCTGGGTTTCCAGTGGCATGTCGGCGACTTCGTCGAGGAACAGCGTGCCGCCATGGGCCTGTTCGAACGTGCCGACCTTGCGCGGACCGCCGTCGACGCCGTGCTCGGTACCGAAAACCTCGACTTCGAGCCGATCCGGACGCATCGTCGCGCAATTCAGGGCCACGAACGGACCGTCGGCACGGCGCGATCGGCTATGGACCAGACGCGCCACCACTTCCTTGCCGCTGCCCGCCGGGCCGGTGATCATGACCCGGCTGCCGGTCGGAGCGACGCGTTCGATGGCCTGGCGGATGTGATTGACGACGCTGGAGCGGCCCACCAACTCGGCTTGGCCGCCGGCGCGCAGGCGCAATTCCTCGACCTCGCGCTTCAACCGTGCCGCTTCGATGGCCCGGTCGACCAGCAACAGCAGGCGGTCGGTCTTGAATGGCTTTTCAATGAAATCATAGGCGCCGTGCTTGAGCGCGGCGACGGCGGTTTCCACGGTGCCATGACCACTGATCATCACCACGGGAACGCCGGGATGATCGCGCTTCAGCGCCTCAAGGATCTGCAACCCGTCAAGCCGGCTGCCTTGCAGCCAGATGTCAAGGATCACCAGACTGGGCCTTCGCGCCATGACGGCCGCCAGCGCCTGATCCGAATTGGCCGCTTCGCGGGTTTTCATGCCTTCATCCTCCAGGATGCCGGCGATCAGCATCCGGATATCAGCTTCGTCATCAACGATCAGGATGTCATGTGCCATGGTTTATCTGCTTTTGCTGGTGCCCGGTTGCCGTCTGGTCCGACAACAGATCCTGGGAACGGGGAACCACGAGACAGATGCAGGCGCCGCCGCCTTCCCGGTCGGCCAACACCAGCGTTCCGCCATGGTCCTCCATGATTTTCTTGACGATTGCCAGCCCGAGGCCGGTTCCTTTGGCTCGGGTCGTGACATAGGGTTCGGTCAACCGCTCACGATCATCGTTCGGCAGTCCGCGGCCATTGTCGGCGACGGCGACGGTGACACTGTCTTCGCCAACCGCGACCGCAACATGGATCTCACCGGGCGGCAGGATCTCCCCTTCCGCCGGCGTGCGGCCCTCGATCGCATCCACCGCATTCTGCAACAGGTTCGTCAGGGCCTGCGACATCTGCCGGGCGTCGCACGGCAGCAGCACGGGCCCGGGCGGCAGTTCGGGAACGAAGCGGATATTGGCGTGCGCACTGCTTTGCAGAAAAATGCCCTGACGGCACAAGTCGTTAAGATTATGGAGCTTCATCACCGGCGTCGGCATGCGCGCGAAGGCCGAAAACTCGTCGACCATGCGTCCGATATCCTCAACCTGGCGCGAGATGGTATCGGTGCACATGCGAAACGTCTCGGGATCGCTGGTGATCTCTTTCAGGAACCGGCGCCGCAGCCGTTCCGCGGACAACTGGATCGGCGTCAGCGGGTTCTTGATTTCGTGGGCGATGCGCCGCGCGATGTCGGCCCAAGCCGCCTTGCGTTGGGCGGACAACAGCTCGGAGATATCGTCGACGGTCACGACAAAGCCACGATTCTCGTTGCCGCTGCTGTCAGCGGCGACGCGGACGAACAGGGTCTGGATCGGCAACTCAGGCCGCTTCAGGTTGATCTGACCTTCGGCCAGGCGCCCTGCCCGCCGCTGCACCTGATCCAGCAGATCATGCATTTCCGGCACAACCTCGATCAGGGGCCGGTCGATCAGATCACCGGGACTGCCGACGCCGAGCAATGGTGCCGCGCTCAGATTGGCAAGATAGATCACCCCGTCGGCATTCAGCCCCAACACGCCGGCCGATACGCCGGCCAGGACGGCTTCCGTGAAACGCCGGCGTTGATCGAGTTGGCGATTGGTGTCGATCAACTCGGTCCGCTGGCTCTGCAACTGGCTGGTCATCCGGTTGAAGGCGCGCGCCAGACTGTCAAGCTCATCACCGTCACCGTGGATCGGCACCCGGGCGGCGAGATCGCCGGCGCGGACATGTTCGGCCGCGGCAATCAGGTTGCGGATCGGCTCGACCAGCGCGGTGGCAAAATTGAGGCCGATCCACACCGCGGTCAGCAGCAGCAGCAGGGCCACGACGACAAAAATCAGGGTAAAAGTGATCTGCAGACTTGAGCGCCGCGTCTCCAGCTCCGAATAGGCCTGAGCCGCGCCGTGGGCCGATTCCATATAGGTCAGGACCCGCGATTCGACCATTCGGCCGACGAACAGATAGGTATCGGAAAACCCATCGAGCTTGACCAGGGCGCGAACCCGGTCGTCCTTGTCATTGACCAGAACCGCAACCTCGCCGGTTCGCGCCTGCGCCAACGCGAATTCGGGAATGGTTTCAAATTCCAGCGAAAAGGTCAGGCCGGACCGCGCCAGAACATTGTGATGGCTGTCGATGACGATGGCCTCGGACAGCGAACGCAACGCCGCCTGCGTTTCGACCAGATCGTTGAACCGGGCTGGATTGCCAATCAGATAGGGGGCCGCATGATTGAGGTCATTCGCCATCGCCAGGGCGTCGGCCCGGATCACCTGCTGGTGCTCGTGCAAATAGGCCTCGGCGACCTGCAATGACTCGTTGATCGCGGTGCGGACCCGGTCGCTGAACCAGCTCTGCACCCCCAGATAAAAGAATACGGCGGAAAAAACCGCGACCAGGATCGCCGGGGTCACAGCGATCACGCTGAAGACCGCCACAAGACGCAGTTGCAGCCGGGAACCGGCGCGCCCGCGCCGCCGTTCGCTCCACAACGCAACGATGCGTCGGGCGATGACGACGCCCAGCAGCAGCAGAAAGATCAGATCAAGGTTGAGCAACAGACTGACCGTCGCCGGATCGTCCCCCAAGGGCCGGTTGGCGGTCAGGGCACCGTATGTCGCAACACCCGAACAGATCGCCGCGACCGTCAGGGCCACGGCCGCCTTATTGGCGAGTCCCACCCGGCTGGCCCATTTCAGGATTTGGCGCCAGAGGGTTGAAGCCGTATCATCAGTCTCGATGGTCATAGCGATTGGTTTCGGGCTTCCCGTGATTGGGGCCGTTCTGCCACAGATTGTGGCCTCAACGCCACGCTATTTTAGCCCTCGCACGACTTGGATATCCAGCTCGCGGATTTTTTTTCGCAAAGTATTCCGATTGAGCCCGAGCAGTTGGGCCGCTTTGATCTGATTCCCCCGCGTCGCCGAGAGCGACAGCGAAATCAGCGGCCGTTCAACCTCGCGCAGCACGCGATCATACAGCCCGGAGGCTGGAATGCTGTCGTCGTGAGCCGCAAAATAATCCTTGAGATGTCGTTCCACCGCGGCACTCAGACCTTCATTGTGATGTTCTTCAGTCGGGGGTGCCGAGTTGGGACTTTCTGCCAATTCCTGCTCGATGACGTCGATCCCGATGACCTCCTGCGAATACAGCGCCGCAAGGCGCCGCACCAGGTTCTCGAGCTCGCGGACATTGCCCGGCCAGCGATAATGCTTCAGGCGATCCATCGCCGGCCCATCGATCGATTTCGTGGGCAATCCCTGCGCCGCGGTCATATTGAGAAAATGGCGAACAAGGGCCGGCACATCCTCGGTTCGTTCGCGCAGCGGAGGCAAGCGGATCGGCACGACGTTCAGCCGATAGAACAAATCCTCGCGAAACAGCCCCTGGCGGATCATCTGGCGCAGATCGCGATGCGTTGCCGCGACAATGCGGACATCGGTCTTGATCGCCTGACGGCCACCGACGGTGGTGTATTCGCCTTCCTGGAGCACACGCAGCAGCCGCGTCTGCGCCTCGAGCGGCATGTCCCCGATCTCATCGAGAAACAGGGTCCCGCCCTGCGCCTGCTCAAAGCGCCCCGAAGACCGGGTGGTTGCGCCGGTAAAGGCACCCTTTTCGTGGCCGAACAATTCCGACTCGATCAGCTCGCGCGGGATCGCCGCCATGTTGATGGCCACGAACGGCCCGGCACGCCGCTTGCCGTAATCGTGCAGCGCGCGGGCCACCAACTCCTTGCCGGTGCCCGATTCGCCAACGATCATCACCGTCAGGTCGGTCGCCATCAACCGGGCCAGCACCCGGTAGATCTCCTGCATCGCCGGTGAACGTCCGATCAGCGGCAACTGGTCGTCGCCATCGCCACTGTCGACCGGCGACGGCGGCGCGGCGTGCGGCGCCGACAGCGCCCGCTCGACGACACTGATCAGCTCCTTCAGGTCAAACGGCTTGGGTAGATACTCGAAGGCGCCGCGTTCCGCCGCCTTCAGCGCCGTCATCAGGGTGTTCTGCGCACTCATGACAATGATGCGCAAATCCGGCCGGATTTTCTTCATCCGCGGCAACAGGTCGAGACCATTCTCGTCCGGCATGACGACGTCGGTGATCACCAGATCGCCCTGGCCGTCACTGACCCAGCGCCACAGCGTGGCCGCGTTGCCGGTGGTGCGAACATCATGACCAAGGCGGATCAGGGCTTGAGTCAGAACGGTGCGAATGGCGCGATCATCATCCGCCACCAAAATCGTTGAGGGCATTCAGGTCAGGCCCCCCTGGCGATCTCTTGGGCGGACAGCTCGGAGTCCGGGTACATCGGCAGCGACACCTTGAAAATTGTTCGGCGCGGCTGGCTCTCGAAATCGATGGCACCGCCGTGGTCGCCGATGATTTTCGCGACCAATGCAAGACCCAGACCGCTTCCATTCAGCTTGGTCGTCACAAAGGGATCGAATAAATGCGGCCGCAAATCCTCGGGGATGCCATCGCCATTGTCCTGGATTGAAACCAGCAGCGGCAGGTGGGAGCGACCGTCGCGGCCCGGTATCGCCATGCGCATGCCATGCTGATAAGAGGTCACCAGGACGATCTCCCCGCCCTGTTCCGGCACCGCCTCGACGGCATTCTTGATCAGGTTGAGAAAGACCTGGATCAACTGATCGCGATTGCCACGAACCGCAGGCAATGACGGGTCGTAATGTTCGACGAACCGGACATGACGGCCGAACCCGGTTTGCGCGACCTTCCGGGCGTGTTCCAGCACCAGGTGGATATTGACCGCGCTCAGCTCCAGTGGGCGTTTGTCGGAGAACACTTCCATGCGATCGACCAGAGCGACGATCCGATCGGTTTCATCGCAGATCAGGCGCGTCAGCACCTGGTCCTCTGTCGAGGCATTCTGTTCCAGCAACTGGGCCGCGCCGCGGATCCCCGACAGCGGGTTCTTGACCTCGTGGGCCAGCATCGCCGCCATCGCGGTGACCGAGCGCGCCGCGTTACGGTGGATCATCTGGCTCTCAATCAGGCGGGCCAGCGAGCGTTCGTGGAACATCACCAGGATCAGGTTCGGCAGGTCGCCCATCGGCCCGACCTGGACGGTGACCACGTGGCTGCCAATCCGTGGCGTTTCGATGACGATCCCGTCCTGACAGATGGTGCTGCCGTCACGTTCCACCTGATCGATCAGGGCGAAGATCTGGCTGTCGCGCGGAATCTGCTCGGCAAACGGGGTCCCGATCAGCGCCGTTGCCCCGATCTCGAAAAACTCCAGCGCCTGATGATTGACGAAGCGGATCTCGCGATCCTTATCCACGACAACAACAGAATCCGGTAACGCATTGAGAACACCCAATGCATCGATTGTCGACCCCGAGGGCCGCCGCAGGGTCGAAGTCGCGACACGCACCATCAGGCTGCCATCCTGTCAATAACGGGGCTGTAGAATTCGACGATACGCCGACGGACTTCGTCCGGCTCGGCACAGTGGTTGACTTCCGCCCGAAACTCCGCAGAGCCGGGCAGACCCTTGGAATACCAAGAAACATGTTTGCGCGCGATCCGGATCCCGGCATCGCGGCCATAGTGATCCAGCATCGCGTCAAAATGATCGACGACCACCGCCAATTGCTGTTCCAGGGGTGGCGGCGGCAACACCGCGCCGGTGCGCAGATAGTGGATGACCTGGGCCAGGAACCACGGCCGGCCATAGGTGCCGCGGCCGATCATGACACCATCGGCGCCGGAGGCGGCAAGACAGGCCCGCGCATCGTCCAGGCTGACGATATCGCCGTTGGCGATCACCGGAATCGAGACCGCCTGTTTGACCGGACGGATTGCCGCCCAGTCGGCGGTTCCGTTGTAAAACTGGCACCGGGTCCGTCCATGGACCGTGATCAGTCGGATGCCGCAGTCCTCAGCGATCCGGGCCAGGGACGCGGCGTTGCGATTGGCATCGTCCCACCCCAGCCGCATCTTCAAGGTGACCGGCAGCGACACCGCTTTCACCGTTGCCTCAAGGATCCGTCCCGCAAGACTCTCATCGCGCATCAGCGACGAACCGGCATGGCCATTCACGACCTTCTTGACCGGACAGCCGAAATTGATATCGATGATGGCGGCGCCCCGATCCTGATTGAGACGGGCAGCCTCGGCCATCACCGCAGGTTCGCAGCCGGCCAACTGGACCGACAACGGAAAGTCCTCGGCACAGGATTCCGACATTTTCAGCGATTGCCGGGATGCGCGGATCATCGCCTGACTGGCAATCATTTCCGACACGACCAGCCCGGCGCCGAATTGCTTGACCAGGCGCCGGAACGGCAGGTCGGTGACGCCGGACATTGGCGCCAGGATCACCGGGTCAAGCACGGTGACCGGACCGATCGCTATGGCCGGCAGCAACAACGGCGCGGCGCACAACTCGGACACCAAAGTTCCGGTCGGGCTGGCGTCGCCCGCAATTTGGGCGGAATTTGAATGTGCTTTCATTTTGTGCACATTACCATAACCGTCATGCTTTGCAAATGCGAAAAACGCAAGGTCGGCCCGCCGGGCCGAATGTCATGCCATACCTAGGCGTGATCCCGATTTTGACGCGCCGGGCATGGGTTTGACGCCGCACCTAGTCGAACGCCACCGGCCGGGACAGCACGATGTCGGTCACGAATTTGACGCCCGGATAGGCAAGGGTGATCAAGAGATAGGCAACCAGGACCAACCGTGCCACCGTCCGACCGCCGACGCCCGTGGCACGATGCGCAATCAGGAGGCAGCCGATCAAGACGAAGGCGAGGCTCGACAGCAGGATCTTGTGGTCGAGCCGCAGCAGGGTCCCGCGTTCAAAATAGAGCACGGTCACGCCGGTGAGCACGCCCACGCCCAGCACAAACTCGGATGCGGTCAGCAGGAAGACCTGCAACCGCTCGCTCTCCGCCACCGGCGGCAGGGCCCGGGTCAGCGCGGTCGGCCGTTTGGCTTTCAGGGCGCGATCCTGGAGAAAACCGGCCAGAGCGGCAATCGCGGCGAGGGTCAACAAACCGTAGGTGGTCACCGAAACGACAATATGGCTGTCGATCCAGAAACTTGGCGCGACCCGGCCCAGCCGCGGATCGGGGCTCTCGGCCGTGATCGTCGCCAGAACCGCCATGACGGCCATATAGGGCAGGAACAGCGGCGCCAGGCGCCAGACCGGGGCTCGCCATCCTGCCAGCAGCGTGAACAGCGCCATGCACGCGGCGATGCTGGCCCACAGCGCTGTCGATAGCCCGGTGCGCCAGGTCCCCGCCACCTGGATCGCCGTCCACAGCATCGGCGCCGCGATTCCCAGCGCCAGCGCGCCCCAGACCCGCCGATCGGGCCGTAGCGGCGCACGACCGGCCGGCATCAACAGCCCAACCAGAACCGCGGGAACCAGCCCGGCCAATGCCGCAAGGCTCGGCAAAAGGTTGTACATCGTGAACCGTCCTTCAGACCCGCCTGTTGTTTGGGACGGCAGGGTTTCCGGGCTCCCGGAGCCTGCGTCGCGACACCCGCTCGCCGCCGAATCGGCTCGCGGTCGCGTGTTTTGGCTGATGCCCATGGGGTGGGACTATCCATCATTGGTCCCGCCCGGAAACACCGTCGCCGACGACGGTCCCTTGGCGCGACCGCGTCGACACTGTAATCTGCATTCGTGACAGTAGGCCCCGCTTCAGACAGGTCAAGCACCTTGAATTTCGATGTTTCCACCGTCAGGCCGGCCGAGCCGTCGCCGCATTCGCTGCCGACCGCACCTTCCGGCCAGATTGCGCCACACGACGTGCCGACCGCTGTCGTCGGCGCCGATTGCGCGGCCGTCATCGTCGCGGGCGGCAGCGGCAGCCGTTTCGGCGGTGAATGCCCCAAGCAATATCAGACGCTGCTGGGGCAACCGGTGCTGCGCCATACGGTTCGTACCTTCCTGAGCCACCCGGCGGTCGACCGCGTCATCGTGGTGATCCGGGCCGAGGATCGGGCGCTTTATGATGAGGCCGTCGCCGGCTTTGCCTTGCTGCCGCCGGTGACCGGTGGCGTGACCCGGCAGGAGTCGGTTCACTGTGGTCTGGAGGCGCTGGATGCGCCACCGCCGCGGCTGGTCCTGATCCACGATGCGGCCCGGCCCCTGGTCGATGCCGCGACGATTTCCGCCGTGATCGCGAAACTGGCCGAGGTTCCGGCCGCGCTGGCCGCGATCCCGATCACCGACACCGTCAAGCGCGCCCCCGGGGGCCTGTGCCGCGAAACCGTCGACCGCACCGATCTGTGGCGCGCCGCGACTCCTCAGGGATTCCGGTTTGCCGAGATCCTTGCGGCGCACCGCCAGTTCGCCGACGCCGCGCTGACCGACGACGCCGCCCTCGCCGAACGGGCCGGCCTGCCGATCGCCGTGGTTCGCAGCAATCCCGACAACCTGAAGATCACGATGTCCGAAGACCTGCCGCGCTGTGCCGCCATCCTGGCGGCCGCCCTCCCCGATATCCGTACCGGCCAGGGCTTTGACGTTCACCGTTTCGCCCCGGGCGACCACGTCGTTCTGTGCGGCGTCAGCGTGCCGCATTCGGCGCGGCTTGATGGCCACTCGGATGCCGACGTCGCGCTGCACGCGCTGACCGACGCGATCCTGGGTGCGCTCGCCGAGGGCGACATCGGCAGTCATTTTCCACCCAGTGACCCGCAATGGCGCGGTGCGGACAGCGCCCTGTTCCTGCGCCACGCGGTGCAACGCGTCACGGCACGCGGCGGCCTTATTGCCCATGTCGACGTGACGATCATTTGCGAACGGCCCAAAGTCGGACCGCACCGTCCCGCGATGATCACGCGCCTCGCGGAACTGCTGGGCATCGCTGCCGACCGGGTCAGTGTCAAGGGTACCACGACCGAACGGCTCGGTTTCACCGGTCGCGAGGAAGGCATCGCGGCCCAGGCCACAGCGACGATTCGACTTCCCGGATAAAAACCATGTTTACCAATGATTTACGTGAGCAGGCTGAAGCATTGCTGGAGTACTGCCGTGCCGCTGGGACGACCCTGGCAACCGCAGAATCCTGTACCGGTGGTCTGGTCGCCGCACTGTTGACCGCGATCCCGGGATCTTCAGATGTCGTTGAACGTGGCTTCGTAACCTATTCCAACCAATCGAAGATTGACATGTTGGACGTGGTGCCCGAGCGCCTCGGCCGCTACGGCGCGGTCAGTGCCGAGACGGCCGCCGCGATGGCCCAGGGCGCGATCCGGCATTCCGGCGCCGATCTTGCGGTCGCGATCACCGGCATCGCCGGCCCGGGCGGCGGCAGCGCCGAAAAGCCGGTCGGACTGGTCTGGTTTGCGACGGCGCGGCGCAACGGTTCGACCCTGACCCGCCGTCATAATCTGAGCGGCGACCGTGGTGCGGTCCGCGCCGCCGCCGTGCGCATCGCGCTCGACATGCTGTTGGCGGCCGGGTGACCCCCCCAACCAGCAGCAGCGCCAGCGCTGCGGATCAACCGCGGGCTCAGCCGGGAGGCAATCATGGTCGCTGCGAGGGGCGGAATTTGCGCGACAGCGGCACTGGCCATCTTCGCTCTGGCGATGGTGCCGCCGATCGAGGCCAAGGCCGGTGACGTGACCGTGACGATCGTGGCGCCGTTGTCGGGCGCCATGATCGGGGGCAGTTCCGGCTATGAGACCGGGATGCGTCTGGCGGTCGAGGCCATCAACGATGCCGGCGGCCTGCTCGGCAGGCAGTTGAGAATGACTGTCGTCGATGACGCATGCGATCCGGACCAGGCCGAGGTCGCGGCGGAGCAGGCGTTGGCGGATCAACCACTTGTTATCATCGGGCATTTCTGTTCCGAAGGCGCCATTCGTGCGGCAACCGTTTATGCGCGGGCCGGCGTTATCGCGATATCGCCCACGGCGACCAGCCCGCACCTGACCGAAATGGGCGTTTCGACGGTGTTCCGGATGGTCGGGCGCGACGACCGGCAAGGCCTCACCGCGGCACGCGCCCTGGCACAGCACTGGTCGCAACGGCGAATCGCCATCTTTGACGATGGCGCAGCCTACAGCCGGGGCTTGGCCGATATTGTCCGCGACCAACTCCGCAAACGCGGCATTGCGCCCGTTGTCGACGGGCACTTCACGCCGAATGCTCTGAACTACGATCCGGTGATCCAGACCTTGAGGAAGCAGCATGTCGAGGTGCTCTATGCCGCCGGCCATGCCCTCGATGTTGGTTTGATCCTTCGGGAGATCGCCGCGGCGGCACTGACCGTGCAGGTGCTCGGCCCCGATACGCTGAATGTCAGCGACCTCCAGGACGTCGCCGGTTCGGCAACCGAGGGCTTGTTGTTCACCTATCCACCGGATCCGATGCGCATGCCGTCGGCCCAGCCGATGCTGTCAGCCGCAAAAAGCCACGGGGAGCATCTCGAGCGCCGGACATTGCTGACCTACGCCGCGCTTCAGGTCTGGGCGGAAGCGGTGAAGCGTTCCGGGAGCTTTGCCGCGCCCGTGGTCGCTGCCACGCTGCGCGGCGCCCCGCTCGACACGATTCTCGGGCCCGTGTCCTTCGATGCCAAGGGCGACATTGTCGGCCCGCTGAGCGATTGGATCTGGTATCGCTGGCATCAGGGCACCACGGCGCCCGGGACCCCGCGCTGACAGGAACGCGCGCTGCCGCCGCGGCCAGCAATGACCGACGGTTGATCTACCGTAGGACGCGGCACGAAAACAATCGTCGACCTTTTCAGGTCGTTCCGAAAAGGCCCGATACGTCGTCTTGATATGGAATATTGTTTCTGCGATAAACTCCAGATGGAGGATCGCATGATCAAGGCAATGAAAACGGTTACATTGACCGTCGCGCTGCTCTGTGGCTGCCTGGGGCTGGTGGCAGCGGCGCATCCCGCCAGGGCCGACGTCACGGTTGCCGTTGTTGCACCCTTATCGGGACTGGACACAGGCACCGCCGCTTATCTGCAAGGCGTATTGTTGGCCGTCGACACGATTAACGCCGATGGCGGTTTGCTCGGACAAAAATTGCGTCTGGTCACGGCGGACGATGGCTGTGACGAACAACAAGCGGAAGCCGCAGCCGAACGGGTGCTTGCCGATCACCCTCAAGTCGTTATCGGCAGTTTCTGCTCGGCGAGTTCGATCCGCGCCGCACCGCTTTACGCCCAGGCCGGGGTGATTCAGATTGCACCGAATTCGACCAACCCGAGGCTTACCGAGATGGGGATCACGACGGTATTCCGCATGATCGGCCGCGATGACCGCCAGGGCGACGCCGCGGTAACGCTGATTGCCCGCCAATGGCCGCAACGGCACATCGCGATCATCGACGATGGCTCGGTCTACGGCCAGGGCCTCGCCGACATTGTCCGCGGTGGGTTGGCGCAACGAGGCATTCCGGTCGCGTTGACCAGCGGCTATGCTCCCAACGCGACCAACTATGATCCCATCGTCCATGCCCTCAAGGAGCAAGGCATCGATGTCCTCTATGCCAGTGGCTATTCCATGGATATCGGCCTGCTGATCCACGAGATTGCTGCCGCAGGCTTGTCGATCCAGGTGGTCGGCGGTGACATCCTGAACGAGCATGAGCTTGTCGACGTTGCCGGCGTGGCGCTCGAGGGGCTGATGTTCACCTACATGCCTGACACAACGGACGACGCGATCGCCGCACCCGTCCTGGCGGCAGCCAGGCAGCGGGGCGTGACCGTGGAACGCCGGACGCTGCAGAGCTATGCCGCGATCGCGGTGTGGAGCGAGGCGGTGAAACGGGCGCAAAGCTTCGAGACGGCCACGGTCGCGGCGGCACTGCGCGGGCCGCCGATTCCGTCGGTCATTGGCCCGGTGTCTTTCGACGCCAAGGGCGACATCATTGGCCCCGTCGCTGCCTGGGTCTGGTATCGCTGGCATGATGGCGTCGCCGGGCTCACCCTGCGGTAACGGTTACCCGGCCCCCTACTCTCCGCCCCCGACTTGCGCACGACACGGTGATGGTAACATTAGCTAAAATTTGCGATAATCTTTCCCGGAGTTTGTCGCATGATTTTTGCCCGAACGATGGTGATGACGGCGGTTCTGGCAGCCCGGTGCCTGGCGGGTTGGTGCCTGGCCGTTCTCGCGGCGACCGACACTTTGGCGGCAATCACCGTGAACATCGTGGTCCCGCTATCCGGTTCGATGGTGACGGACGGTGCCACCTCCGAAACCGGGATGCAACTCGCTGTCGACGCGATCAACGCGCGGGGCGGCCTTCTGGGACAATATCTGAACTTGGTTGTCATTGATGACGGGTGTGATCCCGAAGAGGCGGAAGCCGCGGCCGACCGGGCCGTCGCCGACCATCCAAAGCTGGTGGTCGGGCATTACTGTTCCGAGGCCTCCCTTCGCGCGGCCCCGATTTATGCCCGGGCCAACATTCTCCAGATCTCGCCAACCGCCACCAATCCCCGGCTGACCGAGCTCGGTATTCGCACGGTGTTCCGCATGATCGGCCGCGATGATCGCCAGGGCATGACCGCGGTTGACCGGATCGCGAGCCGCTGGGCGACCGGCAGGATCGCGGTTCTTGATGACGGTTCCGTCTATGCCCGCGGCCTGGCCGATACCGTGCGCCATGGCCTGACCGACCGGAACGTCCCGATCATCCTCAACGGCGGCTTTGCGCCCAACGCCGCGGCCTACAGCGACATGGTGCGCGCGCTCGCGGACAATCGGATCGAGGTGCTTTATCTCAGCGGTTATTCCCTCGATATCGGCCTGTTGCTGCGGGAGATCGGTGCTGCCGGGCTCCACATTCAGGTTCTCGGCGGCGACTCCCTTTATCCTGGTGATCTCGTGCAGACCGCCGGTGCGGCGGCGGAAGGCCTGATGTTCACGATGGGCCCCGATGTCTTGCACGGACCCGCAGCCACCCCGGCCCTGGTCGCGGCGCGGACGCGCCATGAGACCATGACGATGACGGCCTTGCAAACCTATGCCGCGGTTGAGGCCTGGGCCGAGGCCGTTCGACGGGCGCGAAGCTTCGAGCCAACACCCGTTGCCGCTGCATTGCGCGGTTCACCGATACCGACAGTGATCGGAATGGTCGGATTCGATGAAAAAGGTGACATTCTTGGACCCGCGGGAAGCTGGTTATGGTACCGCTGGCACGATGGCAGGGCAGAACTTGAAAGCCGTTGAAATGATCCGCCGCACCGGACCCGCGATCGGTATCCGCAGCAGTCTGTTGCTGGCGTTCCTTGCGATCAGCGTGTTCGTCGTCATCGCGGCGGGAACCGCGATGCACGCCCTGCTGGAAATGAGTGGACTGCTTGCCGAGATTACGCAGCGTCAAACACCGGCGATGACCGGTTCGCTCAAATTGGCCCGTCAGGTCGAAAAAATCACCGCCTCGATGCAGCCAATCTCGGTGATCGCGACGCTTGACGCCTATGAGCAGCGGTCGCAGGAACTTCGCCGCGCCGAGGACGACCTCGATCAAACGATTGGCGGGCTTCGCGGCATCGGGTCTCACCCCCTGGACCGCGTCGTCGACCTGATCGGTGAGTTGAAAGCAAACCTGTCCCTGCTCGATCATGTCGTCCTGCACCGGCTGAACACGGCCTCGGAGAAGCGGGACGTTCTCGACAAGCTGTTGCGGACGAACCTGTTGTTCCAGCAGACGACCCGCCCGCGTCAGCGGGCGCTGGTCTCCGATTCGGTGCGTCTGAAGGCTGAGCTGTCAAAAAGCGCCGCCACCGCGGACCCTGATGTCGGTACGCCGAAGAGCGATGCGCCCGGGACTGCCATGACCGGGGATCTCAGCGCCACCATGCGCGGGGTCGTCGAGCTCGATTCCCTGGTGCATCTGGAAGTAGCCTTCGCCCACGTCTATGATCAGCTCCTGATCGGATCGCTGGCGCCAAATGACGCCCAGCTTCGCCTCGCGGCAACCTCGGCGGTGCGCTCCCTTGCCGAACTCGACCAGGCCGTCACGCAGATTTCTGGAACCATGGACGCGACCCTGGAGGTCGTCGCCCAGTTGCGTATCGCGACGACCGCCGGCGACGGTGTCCTGGCGCTGCGTCAGCGCGAGTTGGCCGATTTTGATGAAGCGGCAAGATTGTTCGACGAAAGTTCGGCGATTTCGCGCCGTCTCGTCGCCGCGGTGGACGATATCGTCGAGGTCGAAAGCCAACGGGTCAACGACAGCAGCGCCGAAGCGGCGGCCGTTCGCCAGACCAGCATTATCCGCCTTCTGGCCGTGGTCATCGCCAGTCTTGGTTTTTCCGCCCTGATCATCTGGCTCTATGTCGGTCGCCAGATTGCCGGACGTCTGGCCGCGCTGCGCGACGGCATGCTGGCGATCGCCGATGGCCAATTCGGTATCGAACTGCCGCCACCGGGGCGTGACGAAATTGGCCGCATGGCCGCCGCCCTGCACATTTTTCATCGCACCGCGATCGAGGCCGATCGCCGCGAGATCGCACTGCGCGATGCCAGGGACATGGCGGAGGCTTCGACCACGGCAAAGTCAATGTTCCTGGCCAATATGAGCCACGAGATCCGGACACCGATGAATGCGATCATCGGGCTGTCGCAACTGGCGCTTCGGGGCGCACCGGCGGGCAAATATCGCGACTATGTCAGCAAGATTTACGGGTCGGCCCGATCGCTGCTTACGATTCTCAACGACGTTCTCGATTTCTCGAAGATCGAGGCCGGCCAGATGGCTCTTGAGAGCATTGAATTCAATCTCGAAACGGTTCTCGAAGAGATCTCGAACGTCAATGCCTTGCGCGCCGCCGAAAAGAACCTGGAGCTGCTGTTTGCTGTCGCTCCGGACGTCCCCCGCACCCTGGTCGGCGACCCGCTGCGGCTGGGACAGATTCTGATGAATCTGGTCAGCAACGCCGTCAAATTCACCGATTCCGGCGAGGTGGTGGTTTCGGTACAGCGCATTGAAGCCGAACGCGCGGGGCCGGCGCTGCGCTTTTCGGTCCGCGATACCGGCATCGGCATGAATGACGATCAACGCGCCACCTTGTTCACCTCCTTCACCCAGGCCGACATGTCGACGACCCGCCGTTTTGGTGGTACCGGGCTTGGTCTGGCCATCAGCAAACGCCTCGCGACGCTGATGGGCGGATCGATCACCGTGGACAGCCGGTTCGGCGTGGGCAGCACCTTTACCTTCGAGGTCGGTTTTGCCCTGCCACCGGCGCCAGACCTGCCGGCCATGACGCTGCCGACCCCGTGTCGGGACATCCGCGTGCTGGTCGTCGACGACAATGAAACCTCCCGCACGATTTTGCATGAAACGCTGAGCGCCTGGTCGGTTCCGGTCACGGTCGCAGCCAGCGGCGCCGAAGCCATCGATCGGCTCGAACGGGCCTCCGCCAACCAGGAGCCGTTCGGGCTGGTCTTGATGGACTGGCAAATGCCGGGGATGGATGGCGTTGAGACGGCGCGCCGCATTCGTCAAAATCCCCGGATCGACGCGACCCCGACCGTGGTGATGGTCACGGCTCACGCCTGCGACGAGGTGATGGCGCGGCTCCAGCCGCTGGGCATTCACGCCTGTCTGCTAAAGCCCGTCGGCGCCTCGATGCTGTTTGATACACTGATTGCGGTTTGCGGCAACGCCACCCCGGGTGCCGGGGTCGCCGTTGCCGCGGTGGCCGGCCGCCCGGCGAATCTGGTCGCGGGGGCCCACGTCCTGCTGGTCGAGGACAATGAAATCAACCAGCAGGTGGCCCATGAACTCCTGGTCGGATTCGGCGTGACGGTTGACGTCGCCGCCAATGGTCGGCGCGCCGTCGAGGCCGTCTTGCGCCAGCCGACGGCTTATGATGTGGTGCTGATGGACGTGCAGATGCCGGAAATGGACGGCATTGAGGCGACACGGCAGATCCGCCGCCAACTCGGCGAGGCCTGCCCGCCGATCATTGCCCTGACCGCGCATGCGATGGACGAGGAACGGAACCGGTGTCTGGACGCGGGAATGAGCGACCATATCTCGAAGCCGATTGACGCCACGCTGCTGATCACCACGCTCAATGCCTGGATCCGGCCGCGCCAAGCGACGGCGACCCGGCGCCCGGATCCGGCCGGATCGCCGGTGTCTTTCGCGGAAGAGCCGCTTCCCGACGACCTGCCGCCATTCGGCATCGCGGCAGCACTCCTGCGGGTCAATGGCAATCGACGGCTGTTGCGCAAGC
This sequence comes from Azospirillaceae bacterium, assembly GCA_031291675.1. Taxonomy (GTDB): domain Bacteria; phylum Pseudomonadota; class Alphaproteobacteria; order Azospirillales; family Azospirillaceae; genus JARLIO01. The sequence goes on along the minus strand of JARLIO010000022.1, from coordinate 30,915 downwards.
TCATTATCGATTTCGGTAGCAAGTTCGACACTACGACCGCCGATCTGCGCACAATGGTCCGTTGCGGCGCCCTGATCGATGCCCGACACCTGGTGCACACGCTGAAAGGGGTTGCCGCCACGCTGGAGGTCCGCGACCTTGCCGATGCCGCCGGCGACCTGGAATATGGTTTTGCCCAGGACCGGCGCGATGAGATCTTTACTCTGATCGATCGCCTTGAATTCCAATTGGTGCCGGCCGTCGCCGCGGCCCGGACCATCGTCGCGGCCGCGCCGGATCGCGATGTCGTCGCCGCGGCATCGCCAGAATCCCTGGACATTGCCGCGGTCAAGGCATTGGCGATCGAACTGGACGCGATGCTGAATGGCAACCGCCTGGCGGTTCGCAAACGCTTTCCGCTGTTCCGCTCGGCCTTGTCGGGACATGGTTTCGACGATGGCCTGGCGGAGATGGCGGTGGCGATCGATCGCCTTGATTTCGTCAGGGCGCGCCAACTGCTCGATCCCATATCGGAAACGCTGGCCCGGAGGGAAATCAATGAATCGTGATCGGGAACCGCTGATCCTGGTCGTCGATGACGAACCCTCGAACATCGAAATTCTGGCCGAGGTGCTGGACGACGACTATGACGTCGTGTTTGCCACCGATGGCGACCACGCCCTGGCCCTGGCCGAGACATTGCTTCCCGACCTGATCCTGCTTGATGTCATGATGCCGACACAGGACGGTTATGATGTCTGCGCCCGATTGAAGCAGCGCAACGATACCGCCGACATCCCGGTGATCTTCGTCACCGCTCAAGCCGACGTCACCGCCGAGCTCCGTGGCTTCGAACTCGGGGCGATGGATTATATCACCAAGCCGATCAGCCCCCCGGTGCTGAGGGCCCGGGTGCGCAATCATATCGAACTGAAGCGCGCACGCGATCAGTTGACCCGCCTGGCGACGACCGATGGGCTGACCGGTCTGGCCAACCGGCGCCATTTCGACGATACCTTGCGCACCGCGTACCATCGGCTGGTCCGGAGCAACGGCTTGCTGTCATTGGTCATGGCCGACGTCGATCATTTCAAATCGTTCAACGACACCTATGGCCACCCGGCCGGCGATTACGGCCTGTGGAGCATTGGCCACGCCATTCTGGGGGCGATCGAACGCTCCACCGATCTGGGAGCACGCTATGGCGGTGAGGAATTCGCCTGCATCTTGCCAAACACCGACACGGCGGGCGCGATGGTCGTTGCCAGGAAGCTGCAGCAGGCGATCGCGGCCCTGGCTATTCCGCACAAGCGATCCCCGGTCGTTCCCTATCTGACGATCAGCCTCGGGGTTGCCACAGTCCGGTGCACGATCGCCAGCACGCCGTCGACACTGCTCACCCTGGCCGATCAACAGCTCTATCGGGCCAAGGCCGCCGGCCGCAATTGTATCGCCGGAAACGATCAGACAGTGACCCACCGATCCGATGCCGTGGCGGTCTGATCGCCGGTTGCTTATCCGACCGTACGGGCTTCGGGATTTATGATCTTTGACGGTCCGTAGAGGGCGAGCGCCCGGCCTTCAAAGGCGGCCACCATGCGCCGCACGGCCTCGCCAAACAGAACGCCCATGATTTTCTGAAGAATCTTGGAGCGGAACTCGAAATCCACGAAAAAATCGACCCGACACCCTTCGGGCGCCGGGTCAAAGATCCAGTGATTGTTAAGGTATTGAAACGGTCCCTCGGTGTAGGACACGTCGATCCGATGGTCACCCAGAATTACCTTCGAGGTGAAGCGCTCCCGCACCATCTTGAAGCCGATGATCAGGTCGGCAACAATATTGTTCTCTTCGCGGCGCCGAATCCGCGCGGCGAGGCACCACGGCAGGAATTCCGGATATTTCTCAATATCAGCGACCAGCGCGTACATCTGGTCTGGGGTGTAGGGCAGCAACCGCTTTTCGGCGTGGGTCGGCATTGTGCAATAAGCTCTCAGCCCGCGGCAGACATTTGCAGCTGACGCGCGGCGCGCAGTTTGACGAAATCGTCACCGGCGAAATAGCTCGACCGGGTCAGGGGCGATGCCGACACCATCAGGAACCCCTTGGCCCTGGCGTGCCGCGCATAGCTTTCGAACTCATCGGGTGGAACGAAACGGTCGACAGCGGCGTGCTTGACCGTCGGCTGCAAATATTGCCCGATCGTCAGGAAATCAACCCCGGCGGCACGCAGATCGTCCATGACCTGCAAGATTTCCTCCTTGGTCTCGCCCAAGCCCACCATCAGACCGGATTTCGTGAACCGCGACGGGTCATTTTCCTTGACCCGGGACAAGAGCGCCAGCGAGGTGAAATAGCGGGCCCCGGGGCGGATCGTCGGATATAGCCGCGGCACCGTCTCAAGATTATGGTTAAAGACGTCCGGCTGCGCCGCGACGACCCGGTCGACCATGCCCGGCTTCTTCATGAAATCGGGGGTCAGGATTTCGATCGTGGTCGTGGGCGAGCCGGCGCGGATCGCCGCGATCGTCCGCACAAACTGATCCGCGCCGCCATCTTCAAGATCATCCCGGTCGACCGAGGTGATCACGACATGGGCCAGGCCCATTTTGGCGACGGCCTCGGCGATATGCTGTGGCTCCAGCGGATCGACCGGCAACGGCTTTCCCGTGGCGACGTTACAAAAGGCGCAAGCCCGGGTGCAGATCGCCCCCAGAATCATGAAGGTTGCGTGCTTGTGCTTCCAGCATTCCCCGATATTGGGGCAGGATGCCTCTTCACAAACCGTATGCAGCTTCAATCCCCGCATCAGAGCACGGGTCTCGGCATATTCCGGCGAGGTTGGCGCCTTGACCCGGATCCAGTCCGGTTTGCGACTGACCGGATTGTCGGGCCGGTGGGCCTTTTCCGGGTGCCGGGGACGCGGGGCTTCGATGGGTTCCATGAGACAGAACTTTCTGCGGGCGGTCACAAAGCGACAAGAGCCACGGGCCGGCAGCGGCGGCCGGTGCCGGCCCGTGGCGCCATATCAGAAGTGTATCGCCCGACCAAAGGCGTCAAGGACGGATTCGTGCATCATTTCCGACAAGGTCGGATGCGGGAACACGGCATGCATCAGGTCCTGTTCGGTCGTTTCCAGGGTCTTGGCAACACCATAGCCCTGGATCAACTCGGTGACCTCGGCGCCGATCATATGGGCGCCGAGCAGCTCGCCGGTCTTGGCATCGAACACCGTCTTGACCAGCCCTTCCGGTTCACCCAGCGCGATCGCCTTGCCGTTGCCAATGAACGGGAAGCGGCCGACCTTGACCTCACGGCCGTTTTCACGGGCCTTGGCCTCGGTGAGGCCGACACTGGCGATCTGCGGCGTGCAATAGGTGCACCCCGGAATCGTCAGGACGTTCAGCGGATGGACATCCTTGAGCCCGGCGATCTTTTCGACGCAGATCACGCCCTCATGGCTGGCCTTGTGCGCCAGCCACGGCGCCCCGACGATGTCGCCGATCGCGTAGACCCCGGGTTCGTCGGTCTGAAGATAGGAATCGACCAGGATATGGGTTCGGTCAACCCGGACCTTGGTGTTCTCCAGGCCGATCCCCTCGGTGTTACCGACAATGCCAACGGCCAGGATCACCCGGTCGACGGTCAGCTCCTGGGTCTTGCCCCCGCTCTCCAGCGTCGCGGTGACGCTGTCGGCATTCTTCTTCAGCGCCTTGACGGTGGTCGCAGGCAGGATCTTCATCCCCTGCTTTTCAAAGGCCTTCTGCGCCAGGCCCGAGATCTCGGCGTCTTCGACCGGCAGGATCCGATCCAGCACCTCGACCACGGTGACCTCGGCCCCCAGCGTGCGATAGAAGCTGGCGAATTCGATGCCAATCGCGCCGGAGCCGACGACCAGCAGGCTCTTGGGCATCATGGTGGGCACCATGGCCTCGCGCGACGTCCAGATCAGCCGGCCATCGGGTTCGAGCCCCGGCAGCACCCGGGGCCGGGCCCCGGTGGCGATGATGATATGCGGTCCCGTCAGCTCAATCGTGGGCTGGCCGTCCTTTTCAACCTTCAGCCGGCCCTTGCCGAGCAGGCTGCCACGGCCGTCGAACACCGTCACCTTGTTCTTCTTCAACAGATGCTTGACGCCGCCCGCCAGTTGGTTGGCGACCTTGCGCGAACGTTGAACGATCTTGTCGAGATCGAACGTGATGTCCTTGGCGCCCAGGCCAAAATCACCGAGATGCTTCATCGTGGCGAAGATATCGGCGGAGCGCAGCAACGCCTTGGTCGGAATGCAGCCCCAATTGAGACAGATCCCCCCCAGATGCTCACGCTCGACAATCGCGGTTTTGAGACCGAGCTGCGCGGCGCGGATCGCTGCGACATAGCCGCCCGGTCCGGCACCGAGAATGATGAGATCGAAAGTCGTATCGGCCATCAGCCTTGTCCCTTCCTCACAGCAACATCGTCAGCGGGTCTTCGACCAGCTTCTTGAATGCCGCCAGAAATTCGGCGCCGACCGCGCCATCGACGACACGATGATCAACCGACAAGGTGCAGCTCATCACCGTGGCAACGGCCAGGGCGCCTTCCTTGACCACGGGGCGCTGTTCGCCGGCACCAACAGCCAGGATGCAGCCTTGCGGCGGATTGATGATCGCGGCAAATTCGCGGACACCGAACATGCCCAGATTCGAAATCGAGAAGGTACCGCCCTGGAATTCCTCGGGCTTCAGCTTGCCGTCACGGGCCCGCTTGGCAAGTTCCTTCATCTCCGACGAGATCGAAGCCAGGCCCTTGTGGTCGGTATTCTTGATGATCGGCGTGATCAGCCCGGCCGGGGTCGCGACCGCGACCGAGACATCGACCTGGTCATAGAGCAGGATTGCGTCATCGCTCCACGCCGCATTGGCCGCGGGAACCTTGCGCAGCGCCAGAGCGGCGGCGCGGATGACGAAGTCGTTGACCGACAGCTTGTAGGCATCGCTGCGACTGTTGAGGTCAGCGCGGACCTTCAGCAAGGCATCCAGTTGACAATCAATCGTCAAATAGAAATGCGGGATGGTCTGCTTGGCCTCGCTGAGGCGGCGGGCGATGGTCTTGCGCATGCCGCTGTTGGCAACCGCGGTATAACGCAGGCCGACCTTGTCCGAGAAGCTGCGGGCGTCAATGCCGGCTGCGGCCTTGACCGCCGCTGGCGGTGCCGCGGCGACAACCGCGGCGGCCACGGGTGCTGCGACCGCGGCAAGCGTTTCCACCTTCGCCGCCGGTCGCGGCGCCGTCAAGGCGAGCTCGACATCATGCTTGACGATCCGGCCCCGCGGACCACTGCCCACGATCGTCGCCAGATCGAGCCCGTTGCTCGCGGCGATGCGCCGGGCCAGCGGGCTGGCATACACCCGCCCCGTGGTCGGGGCGACGACCGCCGGTGCCGCGACCGCGGCGACGGCCACCGGTGCTGCGGCGGGTGCCACGCCCGCGGCGGCCGGTACCGGGGTTGCCACCGCGATGGGCCGATTCAGGGCCTCGGCGGATTCACCTTCGGCCAACAGCAGCGCGATCGGTTGATTGACCGCGACCCCGGCCGTGCCCTCGGCCACCAGGATCTTGCCCAGGCTGCCGTCGTCGGTGGCCTCGACCTCCATCGTCGCCTTGTCGGTTTCGATTTCGGCGATCGCGTCACCGGACTTGATCGCGTCGCCTTCCTTCTTAAGCCATTTGCTCAGCGTGCCCTCGGTCATTGTCGGCGACAATGCGGGCATCAGAATTTCAATCGGCATCATAATCCCCCTGGACGCAGGTTCCCGGCCCGCCGCCGTGGCGACAGGACCGGTCAATCCCGGTCATTTGCGGTAGCAAACCGATTTGGCGGCCTCGACGATGTGATCGGGCGTCGGCAGTGCCAGCTTTTCCAGGTTTGCGGCATAAGGCATCGGCGTGTCGGCGCCATGGACCCGAACCACCGGCGCGTCGAGGTCATCGAACGCCTGTTCCATCGCGACCGCGGCCAGTTCGGAACCGATGCCGGCAAACGGCCAGCCCTCCTCCACCGTGACCAGGCGATTGGTCTTGCGGATGCTGGCGACGATGGTCGCGGTGTCCAGGGGGCGAATGGTCCGCAGATCGATCACCTCGGCGCTGATCCCCTGCGCGGCCAGCAACTCCGCGGCCTTCAGCGCGTGACCAACCACCAATGAGAAGCCGACGATTGTCACGTCGGTCCCGGCACGCACCACCTTGGCCCGCCCGATCGGCACGATGAAGTCCGGGTCTTCCGGAACGTCGAACGTGTGGCCGTACAGCATCTCGTTTTCGAGGAAGATCACCGGGTTGGGATCGCGGATCGCCGATTTCAGCAGGCCCTTGGCATCCGCCGCGCTGTAGGGCGCGACGACCTTCAGCCCGGGAACATGGGCGTACCAGCTCGCGAAACATTGCGAATGCTGCGCGGCGACCCGCGAGGCGGGGCCGTTGGGACCGCGGAACACGATCGGCGCGGCCATCTGGCCACCCGACATGTAGCGGGTCTTGGCAGCCGAATTGATGATGTGGTCAATCGCCTGGAGGGCGAAATTGAAGGTCATGAATTCGATGATCGGGCGCAGCCCTTGGAACGCGGCGCCGACACCCAGGCCGGTGAAGCCATACTCCGTGATCGGGGTATCGATGACCCGGTCCGGGCCGAATTCCTGCAACAGCCCCTGGCTGACCTTGTAGGCACCCTGATACTGCGCGACCTCTTCGCCCATCAGGAAAACCGACGGGTCACGTCGCATTTCCTCGGCCATCGCATCGCGTAACGCCTCGCGAACCGTCACTTTGACCGTCTTGGCGAAGAACCGGTCCTCGTCGCTGGCCGGCGGCGGCGTCGGGTCCGCGACCATCGCGACCGGCGCCGGAGCCGTCGCCGCGATCGGTGCGGCCACGGGCGCCACCGTGACCGCCGGCGCTGCCGCGGTCCCGGCCACCTCGCCTTCGCCGGTCAGGCGGGCGATGACCGTATTGACCGCGACGCCTTCGGTGCCTTCGGGCACCAGAATTGCCGCCACGGTTCCCTCGTCGACGGCCTCGACCTCCATGGTCGCCTTGTCGGTCTCAATCTCCGCGACCACGTCACCAGCCTTGACGGTGTCGCCCTCGTGCTTGAGCCATTTGGCCAGTTTGCCTTCGGTCATTGTCGGCGACAATGCCGGCATCAGAATATCGATGGGCATGACATCCTCTCCGGGAATCTCGTTGACCTTTGCAGGTCATTGCCAGCGACGGGGGCGTGCTGCCGGTGTCGGCTTGGGCCGCCCCGGCGCCCCGCAAATCCTGTTTGCGGGGGTGCCTCGTCATCGCCGGTCGAAGGAAGTGATCAGGCGTCCAGCAGAATGTCGGTCCACAGTTCCGATGGATCCGGCTCCGGGCTCTGCTGTGCAAACTCCGTCGCCTCGGTGACCACGGCTTTGACGTCCCGGTCGATTGTCTTGAAAAGCTCCTCGTCGGCCAGGCCGCGCTCCAGGATCAATTTCTTTAAATTATCAATCGGATCCTGTTCCTGACGCATCTTGTTGACCTCCTCCTTCGTCCGATACTTGGCCGGATCGGACATCGAGTGGCCACGATAGCGATAGGTCTTCATTTCCAGGATCACGGGACCGTTGCCGTCGCGGGCATGGGCCAGGGCCTCTTCCGCAGCCTCATGAACCGACAGCACGTTCATGCCGTCAACCGCCGACCCGGGAATGCCATAGGCTTGACCGCGCTGGGACAATTCGCCCGCGCTGGACCGTTCCTGGGCGGTTCCCATCGCGTATTTGTTGTTCTCGATCACATAGATAACCGGCAGCTTCCACAGCGCTGCCATGTTGAAGCTCTCATAGACCTGGCCCTGATTGACCGCGCCATCCCCCAGATAGCAGACACAGACGCCGCCATCCTTGCGGTAGCGGTGGCCGAAGGCCAGCCCGGTGCCCAACGGAACCTGCGCCCCGACGATGCCGTGGCCGCCGAAGAAATGTTTCTCCTGGCTGAACATGTGCATCGAACCGCCCTTGCCGCGGGAATAGCCGCCGCGCCGACCGGTCAGTTCCGCCATGACCCCTTTGGGGTCCATGCCGCAGGCCAGCATATGGCCATGATCGCGATAGCTGGTGATCACGCTATCGACAGCGATCTGAGCGGCCTGGATCCCGACAACGACGGCTTCCTGGCCGATATAGAGGTGGCAGAACCCGCCGACCAGCCCCATCCCATACAACTGCCCGGCCTTCTCCTCAAACCGCCGAATCAACAACATGCGTTTGTAGTATGTCAGCAATTCGTCCGCGGATGGCAGTGGAGCGGGCTCGGCCTCCGTTTTGGTCCGGCGCTTAGCGATAGCCAATATGTCCTCCCTTTCGGTGGGTTAGGGCCCGACGCGCAACGGCACCGGCCACCCTGCTAGAGCTAGACCAGTGCTTCGAACTTTGCAAGGGAGCTTCGCTAACTTATTGGATTGTATGGGCTATTTCGTGTTAACCAAAATCTGGTTAATCCCTTTGAAATCACTTCTTGTTGGGCAGGAGCGCCGGCGCGGCACGATCCGCGGACGCCGCGCTGCCGTCGGGGTTTGCCTTGTACATCAAGACCAGATCATCGGGGTGGCTGTAGTTCAGCACGGCGCGGGCGCGCTCATCCAGCATATCGCCATCAAGATGATCGGGGCGCAGTAGCGACGTCTCGTTCTCCAGCCGCTCGCGTTCGCCGCGCACTTGCGCCAGCACCGCCTTCGCCTGGTCGATCTGGTTTTGCACATGGCCCAGCGCGATCAGGCCCCGGTCACCCTGGATCGCGTGATAAGCAAAATAGCCAACCACACAGGCACCGATCACTGGCACCAAGACCAGGCGGCCGCCATACACCAAGAAATGCCGAAATGTTCCGATCAACATCATGAACAGAGGGAATCACAACTGCTTACACCGGGTCAAACAAAAAGACGCGGTCGCCGCCGGCTGGCTCACAACCGTCACAAACGGACCTGTGCTGCACGACTTTGTCACGCCGACAAAGCCCAGAATGGCGAAAATGCCGCCGATCCGCAGCGGCGAAGACAGGCGCCGAAAGCAGCAAAGGAGCACAACCTTGCGGTTGCACCCCCCTGCCCCTGGCCGCACCGACCTGCTGCGCACCAATGCGGTGCACGGCAGGCGGGGCGATAACGCGCGATCCATCAAGGCCGATCGCGTGAACTTATGTCAAACCAACCACCCCTTGATCCGCGATGCGTCAAGCGCGCCGCAGACTGGTGTCAGCGTCCCAGACGATGCAACAGGGCCGGACCGCCGAAGCGCGCCGCACGACCGAGCTGCTCCTCGATTCGGATCAACTGGTTGTACTTCGCCAACCGATCGGTCCGTGACAACGAACCGGTCTTGATCTGGCCGGCGTTGGTCGCAACCGCGAGGTCGGCAATCGTCGCATCCTCGGTCTCGCCCGAGCGGTGGGACAACACCGCGCTGTAACCAGCCTTGTGGGCAAGATCGACCGCCTGGAGCGTCTCGGTCAAGGTGCCGATCTGGTTGACCTTGACCAGGATCGAGTTGGCGATCTTGTTGTCAATGCCTTGGGCCAAGCGCACCGGATTGGTGACGAACAGATCGTCGCCGACCAGTTGCACCCGACCGCCCAGAGCCTGGGTCAGAGCCCGCCAACCATCCCAATCATCCTCGGCAAGCCCGTCTTCGATCGAGACGATCGGGAAACGGCTGACCAGATCCTCATAATATTTGATCATGCCGTCGCTATCGAGGACCTTGCCTTCACCGGCCAGGTTGTATTTGCCGTCCTTGTAGAACTCGGTCGAAGCCGCGTCCAGACCCAGCAGCACCGATTCACCGGGGACGTAACCGGCGGTCTCGATCGCCTTGACGATGAAGCCGAGCGCCTGATCCGTCGAAGCCAGGTTGGGGGCAAAACCGCCCTCGTCACCGACGGAGGTGTTGAAGCCGGCCTTCTTCAGCAGCGACTTCAGGTTATGGAACACTTCACAGCCGATGCGCACGGCCTCGGCGATCGAGCCCGCGCCAACCGGCAGGATCATGAATTCCTGGATGTCGATCGGGTTGTCGGCATGGGCGCCGCCATTGATGATGTTCATCATCGGGACCGGCAGCAGGCTGGCGAAAGCGCCGCCAACATAGCGATAGAGCGGCAGATCCAGGGCGGTGGCCGCCGCCTTGGCGACCGCCAGGCTGACACCGAGGATCGCATTGGCGCCCAGGCGACCCTTGTTGGGCGTACCGTCGAGTTCGATCATCAGCGCATCGATCCGACCCTGGTCGATCGCATCGATCCCGATCAGCAGGTCCTGGATTTCGGTATTGACGAAATCGACAGCCTTGCGGACGCCCTTGCCCTGATAGCGGCTCTTGTCATTGTCGCGCAGTTCCACCGCTTCGTGGGCGCCGGTGGAGGCGCCCGACGGCACCGCGGCACGGCCGAAAGCACCGGACTCCAGGGCGACGTCGACCTCGACCGTCGGGTTGCCCCGGCTGTCGAGGATTTCTCGGGCGTGAATATCGACGATGGCGGTCATGGTGGTTTTTTCCCTTTTCCAATCTGACGAAAAATTCAATCAGGCTCAGACTTCTGACATCCACGGTCAGGAACCGCGACCGTAGTGTTTCAAGGCTCCCCCGCGCCGGGGCGCGTTGCGATCGGGGCCATGACGGCGCGGCCCCGGTGGGCGTCGCCGGTATTGCCGGCTCAGGCCCATCACGGCCGCCTGACTACGACGGCAGGCCCGATTTAGCCAGCCGGTCAAACGCGACCAATCGTTCCAGGACAAACGGCAGATCCCGCAGGGCGAGCATGTTGGGTCCGTCGCTCGGTGCCCGATCGGGGTCAGGATGGGTTTCGATAAAGACCGCAGCGACGCCGACAGCGACGGCGGCGCGCGCCAGCACCGCGACAAATTCCCGCTGCCCCCCGGAACTGGTGCCCCGCCCGCCCGGTTGCTGCACCGAATGAGTGGCATCGAACACCACCGGATAGCCGGTTTCAGCCATGATCGGCAAACTGCGGAAATCGGAAACCAGTGTGTTGTAGCCGAAGCTGGTGCCGCGCTCACACAACAGAATGCGATGATTGCCGGTGCTGGCGAGCTTGGCCGCGACATTGGCCATGTCCCAGGGCGCGAGGAACTGGCCCTTCTTGACATTGACGGCCCGACCGGTTGCCGCCGCGGCCAGCAGCAGATCGGTCTGCCGGCACAGGAACGCGGGGATCTGCAGCACGTCCACCGCCTCGGCCACCAGGGCGCACTGCGCCTCGGTATGGACATCGGTCAGAACCGGGATGCCCCGCGTGGCCCGAACCTCGGCCAGGATCGGCAATGCGGCTTCCAGGCCGATCCCGCGCTCGGAGGACAGCGCGGTCCGGTTGGCCTTGTCGAACGAGGTCTTGTAGATCAGACCGAGACCCAGCTTCCCGGTGATCTCGACCAATGCCTGGCTCACCTCCAGCGCGTGCTGGCGACTTTCCAAGGCACAGGGCCCGGCAATCAGCACCAACGGCCGATCATTGCCGAGGATCAGATCGCCGATCGCGACAGAAACGGGGGCAGTCATCGCGGTGCAACTCCATCATGGTGCCGGCGGATCAGCGCGCTGGCGACCCGCCGGACCCGTCAAACCAGCCGCGAACGATCAATGGCGGCCCTGATGAACGAAGTGAACAGCGGATGCGGATCAAGTGGTTTGGATTTCAATTCCGGATGGAATTGGACCCCGACAAACCAGGGATGCCCTGGAATTTCGACAATCTCGGGCAGATTGCCGTCCGGCGACAAGCCCGAAAAACGCAGACCAACCGCCTCCAATCGCTCCTTGTAATCGATGTTGACTTCGTAACGGTGACGATGACGCTCGGTGATGAAGTCGGTTCCGTAGATCTCCCGCACCCGGCTTCCCGACTCCAGGTTGCAGCCATAGGCACCAAGCCGCATCGTTCCGCCCAGATTGTCGTTGTCGCTGCGCCGCTCTACCAGATTGCCGCGCTGCCACTCGGTCATCAGCCCGACCACCGGATCCTGTGCCGGACCAAATTCGGTCGATCCGGCCCCTGGCATGCCCGCCAGCGACCGGGCCGCCTCGATTACCGCCATCTGCATGCCAAAACAGATACCGAAATAGGGTACGCCGCGTTGCCGGGCGAACTGCGCGGCGCGGATTTTGCCTTCGCTGCCGCGCTCACCAAAGCCACCCGGGACCAGAATGCCGTCACAGCCTTCAAGATAGTGAACCGCGCCTTCGGATTCAAAAATCTCGGCGTCAAGCCAGTTGATATCGACCTTGACGTGATTGGCAATGCCACCATGTGTCAGGGCCTCGATCAGCGATTTGTAGCTGTCCAGCAGACTGACATATTTGCCGACCACGCCAATCGTGACCACACCTTCGGGATAACGGATCCGGCGGACGATTTCCTGCCAGGCGCTCATCCGCGGCGCGGTCGTCGCATGGAGACCGAAATGCGTCAGCACTTGCTCGTCGAAGCCCTGGTCATGGTAGCTGATCGGGACCTGATAGATGGTGTCAACATCGAGGGCGGCGATGACGCGCTCGGGCTTGATGTTACAAAACAAGGCGATCTTGCGCCGTTCCGCCTCGGGGATCGGGCGATCGGCCCGACACAGCAGGATCGAGGGCTGAATGCCGACGCTCAACAATTCCTTGACCGAATGCTGGGTCGGTTTGGTCTTCAGTTCGCCGGCGGACGGGATATAGGGCAGCAGCGTCAGATGGACGAACAGCGCCTGCTCGTGCCCCAGCTCGTTGGCCATCTGCCGAATCGCTTCGAGAAACGGCAAGCCCTCAATGTCACCAACCGTGCCGCCGATTTCGACCAGGACAAAATCCTCGTCCGACAGATCGGCGCGAATGAATTCCTTGATGGCGTCGGTGATATGCGGAATTACCTGGACGGTACCGCCCAGGTAATCGCCATGCCGCTCCCGGGCGATCACGGTCGAATAGATCCGCCCGGTCGTCACATTGTCGCTGCGTCGGGCGGCAACGCCGGTGAATCGTTCGTAATGGCCCAGATCAAGGTCGGTCTCGGCACCATCATCGGTGACGTAGACCTCACCATGCTGGTAGGGGCTCATCGTGCCGGGATCGACATTGAGATAGGGATCGAGCTTGCGCAGGCGGACCTTGAATCCGCGCGCCTGCAGCAAAGCGCCAAGCGCCGCCGACGCCATCCCCTTGCCCAAAGAGGACACGACGCCGCCAGTGATAAAGATGAACCGCGTCATGGGTCTCCCAATGCTGCCATGCCGGCACGCGCGTTCCCGCAGACGTCCGAACACGATCACAGGATCCCTCGCCGCCATGGCGAAAGGGGTCGTTCTTGATTGCGATACGTCACAGCGACCATCGTCGCCGTTAAGGCGGCGATGCCGCCATTAACAAAAAAAACCGGCGTGCCGCGGCACGCCGATGCCGGACCAGACCGGCTACTTGGCCACCGGGACGGCCGGCACCGACGGAGGCGGAGGAGAAGCCGGTTGGGCCGCGGGTTGCTCGACCGGTGCACTGGTATCGATCAGCGACTGCGGCTTGCCGTGACTTCCGGCCATGATCGCCAGGGACAGGCTCGTGACCATGAACACCGCCGCCAGAATGGCCGTCGTCCGGGTCAGCAGGTTTCCGGTGCCCCGCACCGACATCAACCCGCCCATCGTCGAGCCGCCACCCATGCCCAGGCCGCCGCCTTCGGATTTCTGCACCAGCACGACACCGATCAACGCCAGCGCGATCAGCAAGTGCACGACAAGCACCACCGTTTCCATCGTTCCCGATCAGCCTTCACAACAACGCGACATTATTTCCGGATTGGCGCGGGCCGCCACCGCAGGGCGGCCACCCAACACCACGCGCCACGGTCCCGATTTCCCGGGACCGCGGCGCACGCACAGTTTCTTACCGCAGACGCCGTCGCCGATGCTAGCGGCAACTTTCGGCAATCGCCCAAAAATCGCCGGCAACGAGGCTGGCGCCGCCAACCAGGGCGCCATCGACATCCGCGATCGCCATCAGCGATGCGGCATTGGCGGGTTTCACCGAGCCGCCATAGAGAATCTGGACTTTTTCCGGGTCAGGAACCTTGGCCGCCAGTACAGTGCGGATGTGGGCATGCATCTCGGCGACATCGGCAACCTGGGCGGTGCGCCCGGTGCCGATCGCCCAGACCGGCTCATAGGCAACCACCAGATTATGGGATGTCGAGCCGGCGGGAATCGAGCCGGCGATCTGGTCGGCGACCACGGTCAGGGCGGCACCGCTTTCCCGTTGGGCCAGCGTCTCCCCGACACAGACCACCGCGACCAGGCCGGCGGCATGGGCCGCGGCAACTTTCGCCGCAATGTCGCCATCGGTCTCGCCATGGTCATAGCGCCGTTCCGAATGCCCGACGATGACGTAGCGCGCCCCGAGATCGGTCAGCATCGGCGCGCTGAGGTCCCCGGTGTGGGCGCCTTTTTCCGCGGCATGGCAGTCCTGACCGCCCAGCGCGATCGGATGACCCGCCAACACCTGGCCCACCGGGTACAGCAGGGTCGCCGGCGGACAGACCAGCAGGTCAAACCCGACCGGGCCGGCGGCGGTGATCCGGCCGACCAGCTCCTGTGCCAACGCCATGCCATCGGCGTAAAGGCCGTTCATCTTCCAGTTGCCTGCGATCAGTTTGCGTCGCAAAACCATGATTATTGTGCTCCCGATATGGCGAACAAGTGGGGTTATGTTTTCGCCATCGAGGCACCTGTTTAGCAAGCTTGGTCGCGGGAAGCCATTCCTGCCGGGGCAAGATCCGGTCGAAATTTCGGCTGTTGCCCTGTTTCCGTGCTGCCCCTATGATGCCGGCCGCTTTTCGGCCCCTGGGCGGCGGCGGTTCCGCATGCCTCGTGGCTGTTGTTGTTGCTGTCGTTGTCCCTGCCCTGGCCCCTCCCCGCGCTCCTTGCGGGTCGGCGGTCGCGCCCATTCCCGCTGTGGCCCGTTTGCCGGCCGCCGGGATGGTGCTCCAGAAAAGATGGTATCGTCCATGCTTCAAGTCATGCGCAGCGCCGCAAACTCGTGGGTCGTGAAGATCCTTTTCGTCGTGCTGCTGCTGAGCTTCGGCGTCTGGGGCATTGGCGACGTGGTTCGCTCCCGCCATTCGGATGCGGTTGCGACGGTCGGCGGCGCCGAGATCACCCGCTCACAGCTCGACCAGGCGTTCCGCCAGCAGGTCGACCGTTTCCGCCAGTTCATGGGCCCGACCTTCGACACCGAGCAGGCGCGCGCGATGGGTGTCGTGTCGATGGCACTCAATGGTCTGGTCAACGGCCTTTTGACCGATGAGGCCGCCGCCGAGGTCGGCATCGCCGTCGGCGATCAGCAGGTGATCGACGAGATCCATCGCCAGAAGGTATTCCACAATGCCCAGGGCGTGTTCGATCCCCAGAAATTCGGCGAGGTGCTGCGCGCCAACAGCCTCAGCGAGAGCTTCTATACCGACGCCATCCGCCGCGATCAGGCCCGGGGCATGGTGGTCGGTGCGGTCAGTGCCGGCGGGGATCTGGTGCCCAAGGCCCTGGCCGATGCCCTGTACCAGCATGATGGCGAGCGTCGCAGCGTCGACAAGGTGGTCTTGAAGGCCGCGGCGCAGCCCGATCCGGGCGTGCCGGATGCCGCGGCGATCGAGACCTATTATCACGACCACGCGGCCCCGTTCACCGCGCCGGAATACCGGGCCCTGACCATCGGGTTGCTGACCACCGATGCGTTGGCCCCGCACCAGACCGTCACCGACGACGAGATCAAGGCCGCCTATGACAGCCGCATCGAGGAATTCCAGATTCCCGAAAAGCGCCAGATTACCCAGGTCGTGGTGCCGGACGAGGCGACCGCGCGACAGATCGCCGCGGCTGTCAAAACCGGCCAGACGCTGACCCAGGCCGCCGAGGCCGCAAAGGTCGAGCCGATCAAGATGGAAGCCGCGCGCAACGAACTGCTGCCCGAACTTCAGGCGCCGGTGTTCGACCTGGCGATCGGCAGTGTCAGCGAGCCGGTCAAGACCGAGCTGGGCTGGCATGTCATCGAGGCCACCGGCACCCTGCCGGCCGGCAACCGGTCGCTCGACATGGTGCGGGACGAGTTGGTGGCGGGTCTGCGCAAGGATCACGCCGCCGATGCCGTCGACAAGATCGCCAATTCGGTACAGGACGCCCTGGCCGGCGGGGCCACGATCGACGAGTTGGCCGCGAAATTCGGCCTCGCGGTGATCAAGATCCCGGCGACCGATGCCGAGGGCAAACAGCCGGACGGCAAAGCCGTCGACGCGCTCGCCGATACCAAGACCCTGCTGCAGACGGCCTTTTCGCTGGACAAGGGTGGCCGCAGCAGCACCATCGACCTGCCGTCGGGGGGCTACGGCCTGGTTCAGGTCGACGATGTGACCCCGGCTGCGGTCAAGCCGCTTGAGATCGTCCGTGATCAGGTCGTCGCGGCCTGGCAGAACGAGCGGCGCCATGCCGCCTTGGCCGATCAGGTCAAACAGGTCGCGGAAAAGTTGAAGTCCGGCGCACCGCTGGCGACGATCACCGAGATCGCACCCGGCGCCGAATCGTCGACGACCGAGCCCCTGGCCCGCACCGATTCGACCGCGCTTCCGGCGAGCCTGATTGCCGCAGTGTTCAAGGCCAAGGTTGGCGAGGTCGTGAGCGACGATGCGGCCACGGCCGACGCCGACACGCGGATCGTCGCGCGCGTGGTCTCGGTCGTACCAGCGGCAGCACCGACAGCATCCGATACCCAGTTCGAGGATATCCGCACACGCCTGTCGCGTGACATTGGCGATGATCTGTTGTCACAATACACCGCAGCATTGAACCGGCATTTTGGCGTGACCGTCGACCAGTCGGCGATCGACAGCCTCTATCACTGAGGGCGCCGGATCCCCGACCTTGCGGGAACCGGTTCCTCGGCACAAACAGCCCAGGCGGCCAAACCCGGCCGCCTGGGCCTGGCGATGGGAGTCCCCGCCGTGACCTTCGAGCCCGACATCGACAGCTTCCGCCACGCCTATCGTTCCGGCCAACCTCAGGTGGTGTGGACCCGTCTCGTTACCGACCTGGAAACACCGGTCTCGGCGATGCTGAAGCTTGGCGACGGCCGCCGTTACAGCTTTCTGCTTGAATCCGTGACCGGGGGATCGATCCGCGGCCGCTATTCGGTGATCGGGCTGAAACCCGACCTGCTGTGGCGCTGTTGCGACGGCCGCGCCGAAATCAATCGGCAAGCCCGGTACGACGAGGCGGCGTTCACGGCCTGTGACCAGCCGCCGCTGGAGGCGCTGCGGGCGCTGGTGCTCGAAAGCGCGATCGATCTGCCGGCCAGTCTGCCGCCGATGGCGGCCGGGTTGTTCGGCTATCTCGGCTACGACATGGTCCGGCTGATGGAACATCTGCCGGCCTCCCCGCCGGACACGCTGAAGATCCCTGACGCCATTCTGATGCGCCCGACCATCATGGCAGTGTTCGACGGCATTGATCAGACCGTCACCGTCGTGACCCCGGTGCGGCCGGTCCCCGGTGTCGACGCCGATGCCGCCTATGCCCAGGCCCGCGAACGGCTTTCCGATATCCTGTCCGACCTTGATCGCGGCCTGCCGGTCCGCCGCGCCCGCGCCACCGAGATCACCAGCCTGCCGGAGCCGGTGTCCAACACCACGCGCGAGGGCTATCGGGACATTGTCGAGCGGGCCAAGGACTATATCCGCGCCGGCGACATCTTTCAGGTCGTGCCGTCGCAGCGCTTCTCGCTGCCCTTCGCCTTGCCGCCCTTCGCGCTTTATCGCGCGCTGCGCCGGCTCAACCCGTCACCGTTCCTGCTCTATCTCGATTTCGGCGATCTGACGATTGTCGGATCGAGCCCCGAGATCCTGGTGCGGGTGCGCGATGGCAAGGTCACGATCCGCCCGATCGCCGGGACGCGCCGCCGCGGCGCCACCGCCCAGGAGGACCGTGATCTGGCCGCCGACCTGCTGGCCGACCCCAAGGAGTTGGCGGAACATCTGATGCTCCTCGATCTGGGCCGCAATGATGTCGGTCGGGTCGCCCGGATCGGAACCGTGACCGTCACCGAAAAGATGGTGATCGAGTATTATTCGCATGTGATGCATATCGTTTCCAACGTCGAGGGCGAACTTGACCCCCGTTTCGACGCGCTCGACGCGCTGATCGCCGGCTTCCCCGCGGGCACCGTGTCGGGCGCGCCGAAGGTCCGGGCGATGCAGATCATCGACGAGCTGGAAACCACTCGGCGCGGCGTCTATGGCGGCTGTGTCGGCTATCTCGGCGCCAACGGCACGATGGATACCTGCATCGCGTTGCGCACCGCGGTCATCAAGGATGGCGTCATGCACGTCCAGGCGGGTGGCGGCGTCGTCGCCGACAGCGATCCTGACGCCGAATATCAGGAATCGGTCAACAAATCCCGGGCCCTGATCCGTGCCGCCGAGGAGGCGGTGATCTTCGCCGCCCGCCACGGCTGAAAAACGGGGGTGCGGACATTGCCCGTCCCGGCAATGTCCGCACCCAACCGGCCTGTGTCAGGCCTGGCCGGCGAAGTCGAAGCCGGCACCCTCGACCGCCGCCTTGACGATCGCCGGGTCGCCCTCACCCTCAAGGGTCACCGTCCCCCGGGCCAGGTCGACGGTGACCTGGACATCGGGCAATCGGGCGATCAGCGCCTTCGATACCGATCGGGCGCAACCGTCACAGGTCATGCCGTTGACTTTATAGCTTTCGCTCATCGCGTCTTCCTTTCGCGCAGCCTTGACCGCCGTGCCTCTGTCCCGATCCCGGGCCGCATCCGTCAGCCGCCGGGATACTGCTTCCTGACAATAGCGCTGATCGGAACCTGAACAAATCCCTTTGCGGCGAGCGTTGGCAACCATTGCGCCAAGGCTGCGGTCGTGCCGTCATGGGGATGGCCGATCGCGATGGCCCGCCCATTGCGGCGCGCGACCTCCTCGGTCTGTTTCAACATGCGCAGCACCGCGGCCTCGCTCTCGTCATTGTCGAGAAAGATGTCACGATCCAGCAAAGGCACATGGAACCGCGGCGCCAGCGCGGTCGAGGCGGTATGCGGGCCTGTCCGGGAATCCAGGAACACCAGACCGCGGCGCCCCAGTTCCCCCAGCACCGTCGCCATCCCCGCGGGATCCGCCGTGAACCGGCTCCCCATATGGTTATTGACGCCGACATAGCCGTCATAGGCGGCAAGGTCCAGGCGCAGCCGGCGCAGCACCTCGTCCTGGCTCAAATTCGTCAGCAGGGCATTGGGGCCGGGGTCGGCATGACCAACCGGTTCCATCGGCACATGCAGGAACAGTTCATGACCGTGCCGACGGGCCTCCCAGGCCTGGCCGGCCAGATCCTGGGCGTAGGCCATGAACGAGATCGTCAAGGGACCCGGCAGATCAAGCACGCGCGTCGTACGCCGCCGGTCCAGCCCGGCATCGTCGATCACGATGCAGATCATCGGATGGTCCGGCGGTGCCGCGAACGGGATGGCGTTGCGTTGCCACAGCGGCGCACCCGATGGCGCCGCGGGCAGATGGGGTGGTGCCAGCATCGCTGTTTCGACCGGCGGGGACACCGGGGCCGCGGCAGGTCCGGGCTCGCCGTGCTCGGTCGTCGGGGCGTCTCTGGCAACCAGCCCCGGGACAACGATGGCACGCTCCGGCGTAGATGCCACCGCCGGTGGACTTGTGATTACCGGCGCCGGCACGACGCCGCTTGATGGCGTCGCATGATCGGTGCCTGGCACCGCGGGCGCCAACGCGATATCTGCTGCCGATCCCTCAGCCTTGCCCGTCCGGGCCTGTGGAGCGGCCGACCTGTCGTGCCGGAGCAGCCCGACAATGCGGCCGGCGCCGGCGCCGGCGGCAAAGACCGCCAGGGTCGCCAACAATCCGATCAGCAGCGGGTGGCGCAGCCACGACGGCACCATTGATCGGGACCGCGACGAGCCGGCGCGGCGGCGTTGTTTCGTTGGTTTGGATCGGCCGTTCATCTTTTCCCGAAGCTTGTCAGACGCCATGCGTCTCCGCGACCGTCGTTTCGCGGGTCCGGCAGCCGATCCGGACCCGGTGGCGTGATCTTACTGTGCGACGCCGTCGTGGCACCGCGACCGATGTTGCATTTTTCGGGCGGCGGCGCAAGAATCGGTCCCGGATCGCCGAATTTTGTCCGAATGTCAGGACCACAGCGTTGGTCGTGCTGGAAAATCGGCAAGGCGACGATTAGGCTGACCTGTCTTCGCCTTTCCCTGGGTCGGCTCATGTTGCTCCTGATCGATAACTACGACAGCTTCACCTATAACCTGGTGCACTATCTTGGCGAATTGGGCGCCGAGACGGTGGTTCGACGCAATGATGCGTTGGATCTCGCTGGCGTGTGGTCGCTGGCCCCCACGGGGATCGTGCTGTCGCCGGGGCCCTGCGATCCCGATCGCGCCGGGATTTGCCTGCCGCTGATCACGGCCGCGGCGGAGCGCCGGATTCCGTTGCTGGGCGTCTGCCTGGGCCATCAGGCCATCGGCCAGGCCTTCGGCGGCCGGGTCGTCCGCGCCCCCGCCTGCATGCACGGCAAAATCAGCCGCATCAACCACAGTGGCACCGGCATCTTCCAGGACATTCCCACGCCATTCCAGGCGACGCGCTACCACTCGCTGATCGTCGACCGCGACGGGTTTCCGCCCGATCTCGAAATCACCGCCGAGTCGGAGGATGGTCTGATCATGGGGCTGCGCCATCGCGCGTTGCCGATCTTCGGCGTCCAGTTTCATCCGGAAAGCATCGCGTCGGAACACGGTCACGCCTTGCTGGGTAATTTTCTTCGTGTCGCGGTACCGGAACGGCGGGCAGCATGAATGGCGATATGGCGGACCTGAAGACATTGCTCGGTCTGGTCGCTGCCGGGCACCGGCTGACCGAGGCCGAGGCGTCGCAGGCGTTCGAAATCATCATGTCAGGAAACGGCACTCCGGCGCAGATCGGCGCGTTCCTGATGGCCCTTCGGGTCCGCGGCGAAACCATCGACGAGATCACCGGCGCCAGCCGGGTGCTGCGTGCCAAGGCCGCCCACATCGACGGTCCGGAAGGCACGATCGACACCTGCGGCACCGGTGGCGATGCGGCGGGCACCTATAACATTTCCACGGCGACCGCTCTGGTCGTTGCGGCCTGCGGCGTGCCGGTCGCCAAACATGGCAACCGCGCGGTGTCGTCCCGCTCCGGTGCTGCCGATGTGCTGGCGGCTTTGGGCGTCAATATCGACTGTGATCTGGCCCTGGTGCGCAAGGCGTTGTGGGAGGCCGATATCTGCTTCCTGATGGCGCCGCGCCATCACAGCGCCATGCGCAACGTCGCCGCGGTACGCTCGGAGCTCGGCACCCGCACCCTGTTCAACATCATCGGCCCGCTGACCAACCCGGCCTTGGCCAAACGCCAGTTGATGGGCGTCTACGACGTCGCCTGGATCGAACCGCTGGCTCATGCTCTGGCGCGCCTCGGCACTGTCGCGGCCTGGGTCGTCCATGGTTCCGATGGCCTCGATGAGTTGACCGTCACCGGCCCCTCGGCGGTCGCCGCGCTGCGCGACGGGGTCGTGACCCGGTTCGAGATCGACCCGCTCGAGGTCGGGCTGAAGATTCACCCGCCAGCCGCTTTGAAGGGCGGCGACGCCCGGACCAATGCCGAAGCCCTGCGTGCTCTGCTGTCGGGCTCCCAGGGGGCCTATCGCGACATCGTCCTGTTGAATGCCGCGGGTGCCCTGGTGGTCGCCGACAAGGTCGCGACCCTGCCGGAAGGGATCGCCTGGGCCCGCCATGTCATCGACAATGGCAGCGCCCAGGGCGTGCTGGAGCGGCTGGTCGAGATCACCAATGAGCGGATTTGACCGCAGCCTCACGAAACCCGGCAGCGAATGCCGCAGCAACGAATGTTCTGTGACGATGGCCGATACCCTCAGCCGCATCTGCGATGCCAAGCGCCTTCATATTGCAGACTGCAAGACCCGGCTGCCACCGCGCGAACTGGCCGCCCGCCTGCTCGACGCGCCGCCCCCCCGCGATTTTGCCGGAGCGCTGCGCCGCGCCGCGGCAACCGGTTTTGGTCTGATTGCGGAAATCAAGCGGGCGTCGCCGTCACGCGGGGTGATCCGGGCGAACTTTGATCCACCGCAACTCGCGCGCGCCTACGCCGCCGGTGGCGCCACCTGTCTCTCGGTCCTGACCGACACGCCCTATTTCCAGGGGGCGGACTCCGATCTTGTCCAGGCCCGTGCCGCATGCGATTTACCCGTTCTGCGCAAGGACTTCATGCTCGATCCGTATCAGATCGATGAAGCCCGGCTGCTCGGCGCGGACTGCATCCTGCTGATCGTCGCCGCCCTGGACACCGCACGGGCGTGCGAGCTTTCCGACGCGGCGGGCAGCCGGGGCATGGCGGTCCTGCTCGAGGTCCACGATGCCGACGAAATGGCGCGCGCCGTTGAGATCAAGTCTGAGCTGATTGGTATTAATAATCGTAATCTCAAGACCTTGACGGTCGATCTTGATACAACCGTGAAACTGGCGGCGCGGGCCCCGGCCGGCCGTTTGCTGGTGACCGAAAGCGGTATTCGCGATCGTGCGGATCGTGATCGGCTGGCCGGGACCGGCGCGCGCTGCTTCCTCGTCGGCGAATCATTGATCGGCCAGCACGACGTCACCGCGGCGACGCAGGCGTTTCTCGCGGGCGCAGGCGATCCCGTGAGCACCCGGCCGTGAATGGTTTCAGCCATTTTGACGCACAGGGCCGGGCCATCATGGTCGACGTTTCGGCCAAGGCGGTTACGCTGCGCGTCGCTATCGTCCGCGGCCGCATTCGGATGGCACCGGCGACCCTCGCCGCCATCCAGTCCGGCGCTGTTGGCAAAGGCGACGTGCTGGCGGTAGCCCGCCTGGCGGGGATCATGGCCGCGAAGCGGACCGCAGACCTGATCCCGCTTTGTCATCCGCTCGGCCTTGACTCGGTCAGCGTCGACCTTGTCTGCGACCCCGCCGGCAATGCGGTCGAGATCGAGGCGACCTGCAAAGTCACCGGTCGGACCGGCGTCGAAATGGAGGCAATGACGGCGGCTTCCGTGGCCGCGCTCACGGTCTATGACATGTGCAAGGCGCTTGATCGTGGCATGACCATCACCGACATCCGGCTGGTCCACAAAAGCGGCGGCAAGTCCGGGACGTTCACGGCGGTCTGAGCGTCGTGGACACCCGATCTCGATGCTGGCCGCAAAAACCGGCAAGTCCGCGCCATGCGCACGAGCCGCGCCAGAAAACGGGACTGTCGTTTTCGAAGAGAGCCGGCCGCAAAGCGCAACGGCGGTATCCTGCCAGTTGAATGGGCCGCCATCCTGATCTCCGGGCAATAACGATCCGTTGGATCGTAATAATATGTCTTTGCCTCGGCTGGCAGCCCACGCCAGGCACCGTGGCAAAGGAACGCTCCCCGAGCAGAGGCCAGAGCGAAATCTCCCTTTTTCACCCGCCGCGGTCTATCACGAGATGCCCCGGGTGAGGTTTTAACTCGGGTCTCGCTTTCTGCGGCGGCACAAGTGTGACATCGACCCCCTTGCGATACATGACTTTGCTTGGTCCGAGTTTCTGTGCTACCGGATGCACAAGCCAGCCTGATGCGAAATCGCAGGTACGGCAATCGAGCCGGAGCGATGTCCGAAGTCAGCATCCTCCGGCGGAAAGCGACAAAATGGCAATGCGGATATTGATCGGCGACGATCACCTGTTGTTCCGGGAAGGTCTGCGGCGGCTGCTGGAGACCTTTGGCGATGCGCCCGTCTTCACCGAGGCCAGCACCTTCGACGAGGTCGTCGTTGACCTGAGCGAACCCGCGGCGTTTGATCTCGTCCTGCTGGATCTTCAGATGCCAGGTTGGCCGGGCTTCTCTGGATTGCGTCATGTGGTCGCCCTCGCCGGCGCGGCGCCCGTCGTGGTGATTTCGGCGTCGGAGAGCCAATCCGATATTCGCGCGGCACTGGATCACGGTGCCTTCGGCTATATTCCCAAATCCTCCAGCGTCAAGATCATGATCAGTGCTCTCGGTCTGATCCTGTCCGGGGGTATCTATGTGCCGCCGGGGGCGCTCCATGCCCCGGAGGGGGCCGCGCCCGCGGCGGCCACCCCGGGCTCCGATTCCGGGCGAACCGTGGCGCAGGTGCTGACCCATCGTCAGCTCGAAGTGTTGAACCGCCTGCGCGAGGGCAAGTCCAACAAACAGATCGCCTACGAGTTGGGCTTGTCCGAAGGAACCGTCAAAATTCATGTGACCGCGATTTTCAAATCGCTCGGCGTCAAGAATCGGACCCAGGCGGTGATCGCCGCCAGTGAGATCGGGCGGAATTGACCGTCGCCCATCACCGCGATCGTGCCGCCTGAGCCGGCCGGCGGTGACGGCGCCGGCATACCCCGGAGATCCCTCACGGCCGGCACGGGGGGCCACGCGACGATTCCGGCGTCACCTGTCGCTTTATCGGGCCTGTGCCGCTGTCATGCCTTGACCCGCACGCGGGCGTCTGCTATCCGCCCGGTCTGGTTTCCAAAGTCCCCTGAAGGGCCGATCGGTTGCGACCGATCAGACTCGGATCTTAAATGACCGATTTTTTGCGCGAAGTCGAAGAAGATGTGCGCCGCGAGCAGTATCACAAGCTCTGGCAACGCTATGGTTCGGTCGCCGTTCTGGCCGTCGTCCTGATCATTCTCGGGGCGGTTGGTTTCCAGTTCTGGCACAATTGGCGGGCGCGCCAGGCGACCGAAACGACCGCGGCGCTGGCCACTGCGCTGGCTCAGTCGAGCAGCGACGCGAAGGCCGCCGAAACGGCACTGGCTGCGGTCGCGGCGAAGGGGGGCGATCAGGCCCTGCTGGCACGCCTCTATGAAGGCGCGGCGAAGGCCAAGGCGGGCGATCGTGCCGGCGCCGCGGCGATCTATCGTCAGGTTGCCGACGACACCCATGCTTCGGATCTTTATCGCGATCTTGGAACGCTGTTGGCGGTTCTGGCCCGGGTTGACGATACCGATCCGGCGATGCTGAACGTTGAATTGCTGCCGCTGATGGCGGATACCAATCCGTGGCGCTACACCGCGCGGGAGTTAGCGGCGATCGCCGCGGTGCGTGCCAAAGACTATGACAAGGCGCGAACGATCCTGAAATCGCTTCAGGATGATCCCGGCACCCCGCCTTCGCTGCGCCGCCGTGCCGGCGAGCTTGCCGACCTGTATGCCGAGGCCAAATGACCCGTCTCTCTGCACGTTCCCTCGCACTCCTGGTGGTCGCCGGCATGGTGCTTTCCGGTTGCGGGATCGAAGATTGGTTCAGCAGCACCAAGACGCCGCCCCTGCCCGGCAAACGGGTTTCCGTGCTGCTGACGGACCAGACGCTCCAGCCCGATCCTCACGTGGTCGATGTGCCGGTGACCCTGCCAACCGCGACCGCCAACGAAATGTGGCCGCAGCCCGGTGGCTATCCCGATCACAGCATGCAGCAACTGGTCGCCGGCGCGACCACCGAGCTGTGGCACGCGAGCTTCGGCACCGGCACCACGTCGCGCCGCCGCCTGATGGCGCGACCGGTGATTGCCGAGGGTCGGGTCTACACGATGGATTCCGAATTCACCGTCAGCGCCTTTGATGCCAAGAATGGCGAGCGGCTTTGGGAAACCAATGTCCTGCCGGACGATGACAGCGGCGATGGTTTCGGCGGTGGCGTCGCCTTCGCCGATGGCAAGCTGTTCGTGACCTCAGGTTACGGCGACGTGCTGACGCTCGATCCGGCAACGGGCAAGGAGGGGTGGCGCCACAATCTTTCCGCCCCGATCCGTGCCGGCGCAACGGTGGCCGATGGTCGTGTCTTCGTGGTGACGGTCGACAACCAGCTGTTCGCCCTGCAAGCCTCCGACGGCACCACGATCTGGACACACAACGGCATTCTGGAGTCAGCGGGGTTGCTGAACACCACCAGCCCGGCGGTGGCGGATGGCGTCGTTGTGGTTCCCTACAGCTCCGGCGAGATTTTCGGCTTGCGCGTCGAGAACGGCCGCGTCGTCTGGTCTGACAATCTGACGGTCGTTCGCCGAGTCGGTGCTTTGGCGAACCTCGCCGATGTCAGCATGCCGGTGATCGATCACGGTCTGGTCATTGCGGTCAGCCATTCCGGCCATCTCGTCGCAATTGATGAACGCGGCGGCTCGCGCGTCTGGGACCAGGAACTTGGCGGGATTGAAACGCCGTGGTTGGCCGGCGATTTCGTTTTCATGCTTGATAATGATCAGCACCTCGTGGCATTGACGCGGCAGGCGGGACGGGTGCGCTGGGTTTCCGCGCTGGATCGCTGGGAAAATCCCGACGACAAGACCGATCCGATCACCTGGGCCGGGCCGGTGCTGGGTTCCGGGAAATTGTGGCTGGTCAGTTCGACGGGGCAGTTGATCGGCGTCGATGCGCAGACCGGCACCATTATCGAGAAGCATGACCTGCCGGACGGCGCCAGTCTGGCGCCGGTAATTGCAAATGGCACCTTGTACGTTGTCACGGACGGCGGCACGTTGGTCGCCTATCGTTGACGCGTCAACACGGTGGCCCGCGCGCCGTGGGGCGCACGGGGGAACGAAGATGCCTTTGACCGTTGCGATTGTCGGCCGACCCAATGTCGGCAAATCGACCCTGTTCAACCGCTTGGCCGGCAAGCGGCTGGCGCTGGTCGACGACACGCCCGGGGTGACCCGGGACTGGCGATCGGCGCCGGGACATCTCGGCGACCTTGACCTGATCGTGGTCGACACCGCCGGTCTCGAGGATGTCACTGACGACAGCCTTGAGGCCCGGATGCGGCGCCAGACCGAACGGGCGATCGACCGGGCTGACGTCGTCCTGCTGGTCGTCGATGCCCGGGCGGGGATCACCCCGCTCGACCAGCATTTCGCAGCCTGGATCCGCAAAGGCAAGACCCCGGTGGTCCTGGTCGCCAACAAGGTCGAAGGCCGCGTCGCCGCACAGGGACTGCTGGAGGTCTACGAGCTCGGCCTGGGCGCGGCCGTGGCGATTTCCGCCGAGCATGGCGAGGGCCTGGGCGATCTGTTCGATGCCCTGGCGCCATTCCAGGCGCGCGCGGAAAAGGCCGAAATGGCCGTCGAGGACGATCCGGAAGACGCCGACCCGTCAGGCCACGACCGGGCAGCGGCCGACGAGGACGACGCCGCGGTGCCGTTCGGCGACCGCACCGATCTGCCTCAGGACGATGCCGGCCGCCTGATCCAGCTCGCGATCGTGGGTCGTCCCAATGTCGGGAAATCGACGCTGCTCAACGCGCTGGTCGGCGAAGAGCGGGTGCTGACCGGACCCGAAGCCGGAATGACCCGCGATGCCATTTCTGTCGAATGGGAATATCGCGGGCGGCCGATCCGATTGGTCGATACCGCCGGACTGCGGCGCCGGGCCCGGATCGACGACAAGCTGGAAAAGCTGGCCGTTTCCGATGCGCTGCGCGTGATCCGCATGGCCCAGGTCGTGGTCCTGGTGATGGATGCCGAGGCCATCCTCGACAAGCAGGATCTCACAATCGCCCGGCTCGTCATCGACGAAGGCCGCGCCCTGGTCATCGCCGTCAACAAATGGGATGCCGTCACCGACCGCGCCGCCGCTCTGGGGCATCTCCGCGACCGGCTTGAGACCTCGCTGCCTCAGGTCCGTGGCCTGCCCACGGTCACGATTTCGGCCCTGAAACAACAGAAGCTCGATGATCTGCTTGATGCGGTTCTCAGCATCTATGATACCTGGAACCGTCGCGTCCCGACGGCACAGCTCAACCGCTGGCTGGCCGATGCCGCAGCGTCGCACCCGCCGCCGCTGATCGAGGGCCGCCGGGTCCGTTTGCGCTATATGACCCAGGTCAAGGCCCGACCGCCGACCTTTGCCATCTGGATCAACAAGCCCGTTGCTCTGCCCGAAAGCTATCTGCGCTATCTGACGCACGGCCTGCGGGATAATTTCGGACTTGAGGGAACGCCGATCCGGATCCTGCCGCGCAAAGGCAAGAATCCCTATTCCGACGACTGATCGTCGATCCGCGATGCGGTCGACGCGTCGCGGAGCGTCGGCGACCTTGTGAATAATTGGTGATCCCGGCGTCGCTGCGGTTCTCGTGTCTTGACGGGACCGGCGGCGAGCCAGATCATGACGCGCTTGATCACCGGGACAGGAACGGGCCTGCCGCGACAAGGGTCCCGTCCCTTCGCCCCCCAACCGCAGGAACCAGCGATGACCGATTCACCCGCGTCCGGCTTCCGCATGCTGCACACCATGATCCGGGTGCTGGACCTCGACAAAAGTGTCGACTTCTACACCCGTCTGCTGGGCATGAAACTGCTGCGGCGGACCGACTTTGACAGCGGCCGTTTTACCCTTGCCTTCGTCGGCTATGGCACCGAGGCCGAGACGGCTGTCCTGGAACTGACCCACAATTGGGATCAGAGCGAACCCTATGCCCTCGGCACCGGGTTTGGCCATGTGGCGATCGGCGTCCCGGGCATCTACAAGACCTGTGAGGCTCTCGCCGCGGCGGGCGCCAAGATCACGCGCCCGCCGGGCCCGATGAAACACGGGTCGACGGTGATCGCGTTCATCGAGGATCCCGACGGCTACAAGATCGAACTGATCGAGAAGGCCTGACCGCACAACAGCGGCGTTCGCTCAGCCCCGCAGTAGCCAGGGAATCAGGACGGCCAGCAGCACGGCACCCCCGAGCATGGCGACCATCCTTGCCAACCGCCTCAGGCGATAACGCAACGGCGCCTTGTTGTCGTTCACGGGCGCAGGCAGCGGCGGAGCGTGCCGGGCCGACAGAATGACAACAGGAGGCTTGCGAGCGGATCCATCGGATCCGCTCGTGCCAAAATGATGCGACGACCGGTCAGCCACGTTTCTCGAGCGACACAAAGACGCGGCGCGGCTCACCGGTGTAGAGCTGCCGCGGACGGCCGATCTTCTGGCTCGGGTCTTCGATCATCTCTTTCCATTGAGCGATCCAGCCGACAGTGCGCGCCACGGCGAACAGCACCGTAAACATCGTCGTCGGGAAGCCGATCGCTTTCAGAATGATGCCCGAATAGAAATCGACATTGGGATAGAGCTTCTTTTCGATAAAATAGTCATCGGACAGCGCAATACGCTCCAACTCCATCGCGATATTAAGGAGCGGTTCATCCTCGATCCCCAATTCGCCAAGGACTTCATGGCAGGTCTTGCGCATCACCTGCGCCCGCGGATCGAAGTTCTTGTAGACCCGGTGACCAAAGCCCATGAGACGGAAGGGGTCATTCCTGTCCTTGGCGCGGCGGACGAATTCCGGAATACGTTCCGGTTTGCCGATTTCCGTCAGCATCTTCAGGACCGCTTCGTTGGCGCCGCCATGCGCCGGTCCCCAGAGCGAGGCGATACCGGCGGCGATGCAGGCGAAGGGATTGGCCCCCGAGGACCCTGCCAAGCGCACCGTGGAGGTCGAGGCGTTCTGTTCGTGGTCGGCGTGCAGGATCAGAATGCGATCCATCGCCTTGGCCACGATCGGGTTCGGTTGGTAACGCTCGCAAGGCACCGCGAAACACATGCTGAGGAAATTGGCCGCATAATCGAGATCGTTGCGCGGATAGACGAAGGGTTGGCCAACGGAATATTTGTAG
This sequence comes from Azospirillaceae bacterium, assembly GCA_031291675.1. Classification (GTDB taxonomy): domain Bacteria; phylum Pseudomonadota; class Alphaproteobacteria; order Azospirillales; family Azospirillaceae; genus JARLIO01. The sequence continues at coordinate 1,145 of JARLIO010000022.1, read as the reverse complement.
GCCATCGCCGCAATTGTCGGGATCTTCGCTACCAGGCGATGCGAGGCGATCATCCGCTGCGTCGGGTCATCGATATCGGTGCTGTCATGATAGAAGGCCGACATCGCCCCGAGCACGCCGCACATCACCGCCATCGGATGGGCGTCACGCCGGAAACCGCGGAACAACGAACTCAACTGCTCATGCACCATGGTGTGGCGCGTGATGGTGGTTTCAAATTTCGTCAACTGTTCGCGGGTCGGCAATTCCCCGTAGAGCAGCAGATAGGCGACCTCGGGAAAATCACACCGCTCGGCCAGATCCTCGATCGCATAGCCACGATGCAGCAGGACGCCTTCGTCCCCATCAATGAACGTGATCTGCGATTGACAGCTACCCGTCGAGGTGAAACCCGGGTCGTAGGTGAAATACCCGGTCTCGGCGTAAAGCTTGCGGATATCGATCACGCGAGGGCCGACCGTACCCTCCAGCACGGGGAACGTGTAGGTCTTACCGGTGCTGTTGTCGGTCAGGGTTACGGTTTTGGCGGCCGAAGGCGCCGGGTTGCCAGCCGTTGCAGACGTTGTTTCACTCATGGGACACGTCCTTGTTTCTGCGGGAATCACGCCGCAAGCTTCTTGAATCCATCGCAGAATAGAAAGATTTTATGGTTCTGGCAACGCACGCCACCGGTTTATTCGGTCGATGATCCGCCGCAGCGTCCGGGCGGCGCCGCGGCTCTGCCCTCCGCCTCGCGCCGCGATAGCTGACAATGCCCGCGAATCCGCCGTGCAATCAAGCTGGAACGCGGCCCCTGTTGGCGACCACCAGCCGTTCTCATTTTGGCTGTCGGCCCGCGGGCTGCCGGGTGAGGTAGGGACAGCCATTGCTGGCCGCCCCCCTCCCAGGACCGGACGTGCCCAATTAAGGCATCCGGCCCCCAGGTTTCGACGTTCATTACCGAAGTGTGGGATCAGGAAGCGAGTTGAACCACGGACGGCGAACAACGCTGCTCCACCAGAGGTAATGCTTTTGACTTCGCCGGCGCAGTGCCATGACCCACAGTCGCCCGACGTGCCACTTGATGTGGTTGAGCGCCGGGAGGCAGTGACGCAGGCCGAAGTAGCCGTAATAGCCGATCAGCTTGCGTCGCAGAACCTTGGCCT
>JARLIO010000099.1 GCA_031291675.1 Azospirillaceae bacterium | reverse complement strand
ACCTTGGCCACGACTACTTCGATCACAGGGCAAAGGTCGCACAGACCAACCGCCTCGTCGCTCGCCTGGAAAATCTCGGCTACCTCGTCGAAATCACCCCGATGGCCGCATGACCAGATCGACAAAGTTTCTTTCTAGATGCGGGGTCGACGCGACTGAGCCAGAACAGCCCCATTGCCGCCACGATGAGGCCGATACCGGAAAGAACGCCTGCCGAGAACCAGCGGACGAGATAGGATGCCGCGAGCGGCACGGCCAGCATCGGTGCCGACAGGGCGATGAGCAGCAGGCCGGCGTCGAATTCGCTCAATCCGCTGACGCCGATGAAACGCAAAGGCAGCAAGACGAGAAGAACGACATAGCAGTAGCACGTGGCAATCGGCAGAACCTGCACGCCGACGAAGCGGGGATAGCGAAAAAGAGACAAGTCGAGCATCGGCCGCGCCGATCTTGTTTCGACCAGGATGAACGCGGCGAGCATCGCGGCCGCACCGAGGAGCGATCCGACAACGATCGGATGGCTCCAGCCGATCTCGGGCGCTTCGATGACACCATAGGTGAAGAGCGTCAGTGTTCCCGTGAACGTCAAGGCACCGGAACGGTCGAGGCCGGTTGCGTCAGGGTCGCGGCTCTCTCGCATCCTCGTCGCGGTCAGAAGCAGCGAGAGCGCACCGATGATCGTTCCCGACAGAAATATCGCCCGCCAGCCAAAAAGCGCGATCAGGAAGCCGGCCAGAAGGGGGCCGAAGGCCAGCCCCACGCCGAAGGTCGTGCCAAGAAGGCTGAACGCTCTCGTCCGCGCGCACCCCTCGAACTCTTGCGCGAGCGCAGCCGTTCCGCCCGCAAGCGCGGCCGCCGCCGCAAAACCTTGTCCCGCGCGAAGAATGTCGAGGACAAGGATGGAGGGGGCAAAACTCAACGCGAGGGAGAGAATGGCGAAGGCAACAATGCCCGTCATGAAAAGGCGCTTGCGGCCGAACTGGTCGGCCAACGCCCCTGCCGCCATGAGCGAACTGCCGAACGTGAGCATGAAGGCGTTGGTGATCCAGTTCAGCGCGGCCGGGTTACCGCCGAGGTCGACCCCGATCGCGGGCGTCGCCACCGCGCCACCGGCGAAACTGAGGGGGAGAACAAGCGCAGCGAGACAAACCGCCGCCAGGATCGGCATCTTGCCGTTTGAGGTTTCATCGATCGCTGCGGTCACGCGCGGTTCTCCATCGCTGTTTGGGAAAGAGCGACGCAGATACCCATCCAGCCGCATTGCCGGATGCTATAACGGAGCCCGATCGCTATAAATGGCCAATTTGTCCGTTGATTACGGAGAAAAATTCCCCAATATAACGACATGGACAGTTTGAGCGGCATCGTAACATTCGTGCAGGCAGCGGAACGCTTGAGCTTCGTTGCCGCCGGCCGTGCGCTCGGCATATCCGCCTCCGCTGTCGGCAAGAACATCGCCAAGCTGGAGGAGAGCGTCGGCGTGAGGCTCTTTCACCGCACGACCAGGCGGATTTCGCTGACGGAGGAAGGCGCGACATTTTACGAGCGCTGCCGTCGCATTCTCGACGACCTGCGTGACGCCGAAGCGATGCTGTCGGATGCGACGCGCATTCCGCGTGGCCGGCTCCGCGTCAGCGTGCCGACGATCGGCTATCGTTTCCTTCTGCCGGTGATCCCAGAGTTCCGCAGGCGCTATCCCGAGATAGAACTGGACATCGACTTCAATGATCGCCTCGTCGATGTGGTCGAAGACGGGTTGGATGCGGTGATCCGCAGTGGGGCTTTGACCGATTCAAGGTTGATGTCGCGCCATCTCGGGTCGTTCCGCTTCGTCCTGTGTGCGTCTCCATCCTATCTGGCGCGGAACGGCATCCCGCAATCGCCGCGCGATCTGGAAACGCACGATTGTCTTCGCTTCCGCTTCCCGACTTCGGGCAAGCTTCAGGTTTGGCAACTCGCGAATGCGGAGGGTTCCGATCCCTTCCGTCGTCCATCGCCTCTGACCTGCAACAACATGGAGGCTTTACGTGCAGCGGCGATTTCCGGTTTGGGGATCGCCTACATGCCGGATTTCCTGGCGAGGGATGCGTTGGACGCCGGCCTTCTTCACACGGTTCTTGGCACCCATCTCGCCGATCCGGGACAATTCAGCATTTTGTGGCCGTCTAACCGCCTGGTATCGCCGCGCCTGCGCGTTTTCATCGATCACATGACGCAAGCGCTGTTCCGTGAAATCTGAAATATCGGCGGCTCGAACAAGCCGGTGACGACAATCCCAATTCCCGCCGCCGCCGCCGCAACTGCCTTGACACCGAACCGCCCTGGCCGATGCGCAGGTCCGGCGGCCACGCTGAAGTCGCTGACTTGCTGTCCATGTTGGCTGAGTTCAATTGGCCTCAACCGGCCTCCGGCGCCGAAAGGCCGGCCGGTCGGCACGTCCGCAGATCGTTCAGACAACCCTTCTGATTGGCATTGAACGGCGCAGGCGCCCAGCATGATCATTTCCCGGGGGTGGCGTCGGGTTGAGGCAGCGCTGCCAACGACCATCCCCGACCGGCGGCGGCATCCACGCCACCCTCGGTGCCGTCGATCCCCAGAGCATTTTCCGACCAAGCGGGTTCCGGTTGGGCGTAGAAAATGCGACGAAACAAAGACCTAGAGCCGTCACTTCTGGAGCCGGGCAAGATGACACAAGGCGAATTCAATCTGTTCTGCAGCGCGCTTCCGGCGACGACATTCGTGGTCCAGTGGGGCGGATCACAGGTCTGGAAGATTGGCGGCAAAGTATTCGCGTTCGCCGGCGGGCACGATGACGGGCTGCGGGTCACCTTCAAGGTCAGTGATCTGTCCTACGAGATGCTCAGGGAGCAACCCGGATTGCGCCCCGCGCCCTATCTGGCATCGCGCGGCCTGAAATGGATCCAGCATTTCGCCAAACCGGGGCTGTCCGATGGTGAACTGCGCGACTATCTGCGCCAATCCTACGCCATCGTCTCCCAGGGTCTGTCAAAACGCAAAAGGCTGGAACTCGGCCTGGGCGCGCCGATAAGCTTGGCGCGATGACCGCGGCATACTGACGCCCGGGCGGCAGGCGGTCGCGCGCATGGCCTGATCGTCGTCGCGCCGCCGATCGCAACCAGGGCCTCCAGCGCCGCGATCTTTCTTGAACGCAGCCGCGCGCGGCTTTCACGTTTCCCGCCCCCTTCCCGTCAGCGCTGTGCAGTCCATACTTGTGTTCCGACATCGGGTTTCGGCCGCGCACGGGCCGGCATTCGCGTTGAGAAACCCTGTCATCTTACGCGAGGCCGGGATTTTCGTGGTGTTGGCCCCCTCTAATAAAGGGTGCATTTTCTGGAAATGCGCTGAAAAAGGCGGAAAAATCCGTTCTTTTTTCGCCACCTTTGCGAAGGTATTCCCCCCTGAACGCAGCACAAGATTGTTCCCTGGCGTTTCTATTGTTTCTTTCATTTTCATCACAGAAATAAATAATTTAACGTTTTGGCAACACCTTTCTGATTGAATCGGCACATCAGAACGGTATGCCTAACATTTCGCTCGCACCGTATTGGTCGTAACACGGCTATGCGGGGGTTCTTGGAATGTCTTGCTTCACGATTATTACAATCGCGACGCTGCCGTTTTGCGATATCATGGAGTCTCCTGCATGCCGAGCCACATCATCGAAAAGCCGGAGCTTGAACAGTTGGCGACGCTGATCAGATCCGACAGCGCATTGCTGCCGCTCGTCGTGTCGGAGCCCGATCGCGCCTTTCAGACCGAGCCCCAGACAATCAATACGACGATGAATCGCGTGATCGATTGTCTGGACGCCGCGTTGCAACACCGTAATCCCGATGATCTTCCCGCCGTCATTTATGCCTGGGGCAAGGCGCGGGTCGGATCGACGGCGCTGACCAATCTCTTCGGTATCGCCGGCGTGCCCGCTTTTTATCAACCGGTGAAGGCCATGCTGCGCCAAGCCTTGACGGGCTGCGAGATCATACCCTGGCCGGTGCCTTCGTCCGTGGATCATCCGACCATTTTCGCCAAAGAAACGGCGGGTCCCTATTCGCTGGCCGAATGCCTGTATATGCCGGTGGAAGCCCTGGTCGCCGCCGGCTACCCGTCGAGCAAGCTGCACCTGATCATGCTCGATCGCGATCCCGCCGACTCGCTGGTGTCGTGGCTGGAGAAATTTCGCGACCGCCTCCCCCTGCAGCAGATCGAATATTTCCACATCCTGTCCTCACTCAACGGGATCAGGGTCGAGGCGCATGCCCGCAAATTCGGGATCGGGGTCACCCACTATGTTTACGAGGCCAGCCGTCAACCGGTGCGTGCCGCACGGGCCCTGTTCCGCCGTCTCGGCCTGAACCGCCATTTCACCGCGGCGGCCGTGACCGATTGGCAGGGCCGGGGCGATCTGGAATCGAGCGACTGCGGCATCATCTATCCACCCCAACCGGAAACCTTCGAATTTCCCGGCCTGCACGGTGCCGATTCGGGCTATTGCTACCATCCAAGGGCGCAGAAACCCACCGACGCCCAGATCGCCGACATGACCGCGTTCGGTCTCTACGATCTCTACCAACGGTCGGTCACGGCCTGCGCGCAGGACCTGGATGTCAGGATCGCCGACCTCGTTCCCCCGGTTGACAGCCACACCGTGCATCATGCGACCGCTGCCTGATCGCCTGATATCAATCCGCTTTGATCGTGACCGATCAAAGCGCGGCCTCAGGCGCCGGCGCGCCCATCCGGGCGCTTGGCTCCGCGCCACGGGGCGCGCGGTCGCCGTCGCGACCGTACATGAGTCAAGATCACGGCGGGCTGGTATCAGACCCGTGACACGGATGCGTCAGCGCACGCACCAAGCCTCGACCCGGTTGGTGGCCCGCCATTGCGCGTCGAGCAAAACCTGGAAATGGTCATCCGCCTGCACGGCCAACGGCGCCGCCACCGGGCTCAGTGCCTCCGCGGTCCAGATCAGATGATCGTTGAACCACAATTCCTGGACCCACATCACCGCGGTGACGATGCCGGGCGCCGTGATGGTCAGCGCCAACTGTGCCGGCAGGCCGACGAAATCCGGATCCGCGTCATAGCGGAATTCAATGACCGGCGACGGGTCACTGAGGAACCGGGCGGCCCCGCGGGGATGACGATAGCCACCGCTGGTCGCGCCGGGCAGCCATTTGCGTTCCCCATGAATCGGGGGGCGCGCGCCTTCAAACAGAATCTCGGCTGCGGCGGCGTCCAACAGGGGCCCGAATTTCAGGCCGTATCGCCCCTCGATGTCGGTGACCGCGGTACGCAAGTCGGCCAGTTCCGTGGCGGCGTCGAGCCCCGGCCACTGGCAGGCGATCGCCCGATAGCAGACCCGGTTGGGTACAGTAACCGCACCCGCCGCCGCAAAACGCCGACGCAGGGCGAAAACCGCGCGCGAGCGCGCCTCATCGACCAGCATGTGATTGGTATAAATGAAGGCGATAATCACATCGAACGCACCGGGCACATCCGTCGGACCAAGATCGGCAATGTCCGCTTCGAGGAACTCAACCCGGTCATCCATGCCATTGGCCGCGGCCAGGGCACGGGCCAAAGCGATATTGTCGCGATCGACACCGACCACCGTCGCCGCCCCGGCGGCCAGCGCCAGAAAAGACAGCAGCCCGGAGCCGCAACCGACATCAAGAACCCGGGCGCCGGGGCGAATGGCCAATCCCAGGGCATGTCGGATGCTTTGCGTGCGATCGACGCGCAACAGCAACCGCAAATGCATCGTCGCCGAAAAAACAACGTCACCGGGAACCCGAGACCGGGCGACCGATGCGACAACCTCCTGGCCGGCAGACTCGCTATTCATCAGACACCTCGCTTCCCTGTTCACGACGAACACGTCGATATGACCACGAATCCGGAAAACATCTCAAGTCACGTTATCTGAATTCCAAAAAATGAACTGCCTTGGAGCCTTGCAGTCGTGACATCACAACTATCACTCCATCGCGCCCCCATCTTCGTTACTTTCGCGCACCGGGGCGGGAATGCAGGACGAATCGATCGGCCAAGCGGCTGCGCTTGCAACAACACTGCGCACGAAATCTCGCATTCATGGGGAATTCAGCGCGATCTTTCGGAGGCATCATGATGAAGAGACTGTCTATTTTTGCACGCCTCATGGCATTCCTGCCGGTCCTGTTTCTGGCTCTGCTGGCCACAGTCTGGTTCGGTTTGTCGGGGCTTCAGGAAAACCTGCTGAAGGACCGCCAGGAGGCACTCAAGAACCTGGTTCAGACCACGTCAACCATTGTCGGAACCTGGTATGACAAAGAAAAATCCGGAGCCCTGACCACGGAACAGGCCCAGAAGGGCGCCATTGCGGATCTCGGGCGCCTGCGTTATGCCGAGGGCAATTATTACTTCGTCCAGCGCTATGACGGCGTGTCGCTGGTCCACCCGCAGGCCGAATTCATCGGCAAGAACCGGATGGACGCAACCGACGTTGATGGCGTTCCGACCGTTCGCAATCAGATCGCGGCGGCCCGCGCCGGTGGCGGCTTTGTTTACTATCGTACGACCCGCAACGGCACGCTCGATGCCGGCAGCCGGATGCAGAAGCTTTCCTACATCATGCCGTTTGAACCCTGGCAATGGGCGATCGGCACCGGTATCTATATCGGCGATGTTGATGCAATCTATTACCATGAGGTCCGTGTTTCGGTTGGCCTCACCGTTCTGGTCCTGTTGGCCGGGGGCGCGATCGCGTTCCTGCTCGCCCGCAGTATCAGCCACCCGCTGGAGACGATTACCCAGCGCATGACCGCCCTGGCCGGGGGCGATCTGTCGATCACCGTGCCTTTCCAGGGCGATCGTCACGAGTTGGGCCGCTTGGCAAGTGCGCTGGAGGTCTTCAAGATCAACAAGATCGAAGCCGACCGCCTCGCGACGCTGCAACAGGCGGAACAGGCCAGCAAGATCGAACGCCACGAAGCGATCGAACGCCTGATCACCTCATTCCGGGATCGAACCGCCCGTGCCGTGATGGCGGTGGTCGGCGCGGCCGGTCAGGTCCAGAGCCATGCGGCCAGCCTTGCCGCCATGGCGACCCAAAGCCGCGCCAAGGTCGCGACGGTCAATAGTGCGGCGAGCGGCACCACAGACAATGTCGAGGCGATTGCCGGCGCTGCCGAGGAACTGTCCGCGGCGGTCTCCGAGGTCAATCATCAGATCGTCCGTTCGACCGACACCGCCGAACGGGCCGTCGCCGAGGCCGAACGCACCAGCAGTGCCATGCACGGCCTGGCCGAGGCAACCCAGCGGATCGGGGCGATTGTCGACGTCATCAATCGGATCGCCGGCCAGACCAATCTGTTGGCGCTCAACGCGACGATCGAAGCCGCGCGTGCCGGGGAATCGGGCCGGGGCTTTGCGGTTGTCGCCACCGAGGTCAAGGCACTGGCCACCCAGACCACCAGCGCCACCGAAGAGATCCAGACCCATATCAACGCCATTCAGAGTGAGACCACCCGCGTGGTCGAGGCGATCGCCAATATCGGTGCAACCGTCAAGGATATGCAGGGGATCGCCACCGGCATTGCCTCGGCGATGGATCAACAGGGTGCCACGACCCAGGAAATCGCGCGGAGCATCAATCAGGCGGCGAGCGGGACACGGGACGTGTCGGCCAATATCTCGGGGATCGCCGAAGCCGCCGAAACGACCAGCAACGCGGCCGTGGAACTGCAGAGCGCCTCGGACGACCTGCGTCACGAAGCCACGACGCTCAACGGTGAAATGTCGGAATTCTTCGGGAAGATCCTGGCCGCCTGAACCTCAACTGAACCTCAACACGCGCGGCGGGCACGCCCCGCCGCGCCGGTTGCCGCCGCCCCCGGCATCAAACCCGTGCAACATCAGACAAAGGCGTCTTCCTCGGCCATGTGCCAATAAGCGTCTTCGGGATCGGGCCCCAGATCCTCGGCCACATCGTCGAGGTCGAATCCTGAGTCGCGCAACACCGCGAGGGCGAAGACCACCAGCGCCGGCTTGATATCGAGCTTGCGCCCCATCTCGTCCGCGTCACGTCCCTCCCGCGCCCATTGCCGCAAATTGACGATGCGGCGGAACACATCCTGTTCGGTCTGCGTATCGAACGCAAACACGTCAAGGAAGCGCCGAGTCCAAGGGCCATCATCCTCGAACCCCAAGGGCAGCGTGATGCCATGGCGATCGGCAACGAGGCGGGCCAGGGCAATCTGTTGATAACTGAGGCCCCCGGCATCCGAGCGCGGCGACTTTTCCCTATTCATCTTGCACAGCCGTAACTCTGCGGGCCGCCCGCGATGTCGGATCCCGCCCTACGACATCATGTGCACATGGCGACAGCGAAACGCAAGACCTGGATCGCTTCACAATCATGCCCGTTATTCCCAGACTGGGGATAACTTTGCTATCCGGGATCCACAGGACCGTTCCCGCCGCAACGATGGGCGCCGGGCGATGGCTCTGCTAAGTTCCTCCTCATGGATACCAACCACCCCGATTTGATGCGCCCGTCGACCGCCAACAGCGGCGATGCCGCCCGACAGCCACTGCGCAACGAGGCCGCCGAACAGGGCCTGCTCGGTGCGATCCTGTTCGACAACAAGGTCTTCGAAAAGGTCAACGAGTTCCTCAAGCCGGAACATTTCTACGACCCCGCGCATGGCCGGATCTTCGAGGCGTGCCGACGCGTCATCGAACGCGGCCAGGTCGCTGATCCGGCCACGCTGCGCGGCTATTTCCAGAACGACGTCGACCTGGAAACCGTGGGTGGCGCCGGCTATCTGGCGCAGTTGATGGCCAACGTCGTCAGCCTGCGCGCCGCCGAGGATTACGGGCGCGAGATTTACGAGCTGCATCTGCGGCGAGAGCTGGTGACGCTGGGCGAGGACGTGACCCACGAGGCCTTCACCTATGACCTCGACGTCTCGGCGGTTGACCAGATCGAGGCGGCGGAGAAACGTCTGTTCGACCTGGCCACCGCGGGCGATACCAAGGGCGGCCTGGTTGCGTTCGACAAGTCCCTGGCGGCGGCCATCGGGATGGCGGAGGCGGCATTCCGCCGCGACAGCCATATCAGTGGCTGCACCACCGGCCTGGTCGATCTGGACCGCAAGCTGGGCGGCTTGCACAAATCCGATCTGCTGATCCTGGCCGGGCGGCCGTCGATGGGCAAAACTGCGCTGGCGACCAACATCGCGTTTGCCGCCGCCAAAGCCAATATGTACAGCAAAGGCAAGGAAGGCGGCGTTGTCGCCTTCTTTTCCCTCGAAATGTCGAGCGAACAGCTCGCGACCCGGATCCTGGCCGACGAAGCCCAGGTGCCGTCCGAGAATATCCGCCGCGGCGACCTCAAACAGGAGGATTTTGCCCATTTCGTCGAAGCCAGCCAGGAACTGTCGCGCGTCCCGTTCTATTGCGACGACACCCCGGCCCTGACGATCTCGGGCTTGCGCACCCGGGCGCGACGCCTGGCGCGCAGCGTGGGTCTGGGCGTCATCGTTGTCGACTATCTGCAATTGATGCGAGGCTCAAGCACCAAGGCCAGCGAGAACCGGGTCCAGGAAATCTCGGAAATCACGCGCGGCCTCAAGGCGATCGCCAAAGAGCTCGACGTCCCGGTGCTGGCCCTGTCCCAGCTCAGCCGTGCCGTCGAGCAGCGCGAAGACAAACGGCCCCAGTTGTCGGATCTGCGGGAATCCGGCTCGATCGAGCAGGACGCCGACGTCGTGATGTTCGTTTTCCGCGAGCAATACTACCTTGAACGTGCGGAACCCTCGCGGCGGCCCGACGAATCCGACGATAAATTCAATGATCGCTACCAGCGCTGGATCCAACGCTGTGAAGAAGTCCACAACACCGGCGAAGTGATCATCGCCAAGCAGCGCCATGGCCCGATCGGCAGCGTCCGTTTGTTCTTCGACGGCCAGTTCACCAAGTTCGGCGACCTTGATCCGCGGCGCGGCGGCGGCGGCAACGAATGATCGGTGCCATCCGCCGGTTGCCCGGCGTTGACAGTCCCGGCACCGTTGGTTACGGTGCCCGCCACACGATTTGCCTTCCCGGCATCATCGCTTTCGTCGTGGCGGGCGCTTCCAACCTCGGATGCCCCCAGGGCGGCATCGGTGCAGGCCACGCTTCGATCGTCGGCAGGATCAGCATGGATTTGATGACATTCGAGGGGTTGCCTTCGGGCCGCCGCGTCCACGCCATCGGGCCGCGTCGTTCGCGGGCGGCGGTGCTGCTCTGATGGGATTTCTGGCGGCGATCGGGCGGGCGTTCCTGATCTTTCTGGAGGCCACGGGCCGGCTGGCGCAGTTCAGCGCCACCGCCTTGTCACATCTCGTCCGTCCCCCGATTTATGGCCGCTTGATCGTCCGTCAGATGGTCGATATCGGCTATTATTCTTTGCCGGTGGTCGGGCTGACCGCGCTGTTCACCGGAATGGTGCTGGCGCTGCAGAGTTTTTCCGGCTTTGCCCGGTTCCAGGCGGAGGGGGCGGTCGCCACGGTGGTCGTGCTGTCGCTGGTCCGCGAGTTGGGGCCGGTCCTGGCCGGCCTGATGGTTGCGGGCCGGATCGGGGCGTCGATGGCGGCGGAGATCGGTACGATGCGGGTCACCGAGCAGATCGACGCGCTGACGACCCTATCGACCAACCCGTTCAAATATCTGGTGGTTCCCCGTTTGATCGCCGGCCTGACGATGCTGCCGCTTCTGGTGATTGTCGCCGACATCATCGGTGTGTTCGGGGGCTTTCTGGTCGCCGTGTACCGTCTGTCGTTCAATCCGGCCGCCTATCTCAGCCAGACCGCGCTCTATCTGACCGCGAACGACGTCATGGCCGGACTGGTCAAGGCCGCCGTCTTCGGCTTCCTGATTGCGTTGATGGGCTGCTACCACGGCTATCAGTCGCGGGGTGGTGCCCAAGGGGTTGGTGCGGCAACGACCAACGCCGTGGTGTCCGCCTCGATCCTCATCCTGGTCTGTGACTATCTGATCACCGGTATCTTTTTCTCATGACCCCGACCGAACCCGCCACGCCCAAAATCGAACTGTCCAGTGTCTGCAAGGCCTTTGGCAGCAAGGCGGTGCTCAACGGCGTCGACCTGACCATCGGCCGGGGCGAATCCGTCGTCGTCATCGGGGGATCGGGTACCGGAAAATCGGTGATGCTGAAATGCATCCTGGGTTTGCTGCGTCCCGACAGCGGATCGATCCGCGTCGACGGGGTCGAGACCGCCAATCTGTCGGAACGGGGCCTGGAACCGATCCGCGCCAAGTTCGGCATGCTGTTTCAGGATGGTGCGCTGTTCGACAGCCTTTCGGTCTGGGAAAATGTCGCTTTTGGTCTGATCCAGGGCCGGGGGCTGCCACGCGCCGAGGCCCGTGACGCCGCGATCGCCAACCTGGCCGCGGTCGGTTTGGACGGCGACGTCGCCAACCTGTACCCCGCCGAGCTCTCCGGCGGCATGCAGAAACGCGTCGCACTGGCCCGGGCGATCGCGACCCGTCCCGAGATCCTGTTCTTCGACGAGCCGACAACCGGGCTTGATCCGATCATGGCCGACGTCATCAACGAACTGATCATCGATTGTGTGCGTGACCTTGGCGCCACCGCGCTGTCGATCACCCATGACATGGCCAGTGCCCGCAAAATCGCCGACCGCATCGCGATGATCTACCAGGGACAGATTGTCTGGGCCGGTCCGACCGCGGCGATCGACCACGCCGACAATCCCGTCGTCGATCAATTCATCCATGGCCGCGCCCAGGGCCCCATCAAGATGCAGATCCGCCGGCTGTAACACCAATCGCCGCGGATTCCCTGTGCCGCCATCGACTTCACAAAATCTTGGCTTGACCGAAACGCCTGCAATCGACACTATTTTATCTCTTGAATTTTATCGTAATTCGGGGAGATCCGAATGTCTTTTGCGTGGTCGCTGCATAATTTTGACACGTCGTTCCAATTTCACGGCGATCTGACCTTTCAAATCATCCTTGACGCGAAAGCCATCTTTGGCAGCGTCCGGGATTGCGGCGCCGAGACGGTGACATTGGACCTCGGTCGGGTGAAGCGCTGTGACAGTTTCGGCCTTGATATGATCAGGGCCCTGCAGCACCGCGCGCGGAAATCGGGCCAGCGCTGCGTCGTCGCGAACGCCAGCGCGTCCGTGGTCGATCTGGCGCGGCTCGCGCGCCTCGACCAGGTTCTGAGCGCCGACAACTGAACGTCTCCGCGAATTAAAGCCGCCGGATCCTGGGGAGCTTCGATCCCCTTCGGCGCGCCCGCGGCTTTTCGCCGCAGGGAAACCCCATCGGGCACCCGGTGCAGGATCACAGGACCGTTGACAGCGCTGCGCTTTGCGACAACCCGACCTGGCAATCGGCGACGGTGAACTGATCCAAGGTCTGGTAGAACTCGGCCTCGGCGCTCTTGAGAAAGCCACGCAACCGGCATTGTGCCATCAGCGTGCAGTCGCAGCCATCCCCGCGAAAACATTCGACGACCGCCTGATCCTGCTCCAGTTGACGGACCAGGGTCCCGACCCTGATATCGGCGGCCGCCACCGCCAGCATGACACCGCCGCCGGCCCCGCGCGTGGTCCGGACGAGCCCGAGCGCACCCAGGGTCTGAACGATCTTGTGCAGATGATTGCGTGACAACCCGCCCAGGGCGGTCGCCAGCGCCTCCACACTGAGCGGTCGCCCCGACACGTCGGCGGCGAGCAGCATCAGGACGCGCAAGGCGAAATCAGTCGAGGCCAGCAGGCGCATCCTCATCCCCCCGCTATCGGAAAACCATCGCGCCGATCCCCCGGCCGCCGCATCGGAAACACCGCCGAAATGACACGCCACGGCGCGTTGGGATCAGGACCGCATGGAATTGGTATTGACGATACCAGTTTTTGGGTTAAAGTAAATTGGTATCCACGATACCACTTCAGCGCGGATACCGCCCCCGCCGCGGCGCCACGCGGAACACAGGCCCGGGTCTCTCGGGCTCAGGACACCAGACCGATGAACGATCCCCTTCCCGCATCCCAAACCGAATTTGCCGCTCAGACCCTGGCATCACTTGCCGTCCAGCTTCCCGGGGCAACCGCCGTGTTCCGTCGGCACAAGCTCGATTTCTGCTGTGGCGGCCGGGTATCGCTGGCCGACGCGGCAACGTCACGGGGGCTGGCGCTCAGCGCCGTGACCGCGGAACTCGAAGCCCTGGCCGCGCAGGCCGCGCCACTGCCACCGCCGCCGGCAAGCAACGCCCTGATCGACCGCATCGAGACCCGCTATCACGCGGTCCACCGCCAGCAACTGCCCGAATTGATCCGACTGGCGCGGCGGGTCGAAGCGGTCCACCGCGAGCATCCCGCCGTTCCCCAGGGTCTGGCCGACCTGCTGACGACGATCGAGCAGGAGTTGGGCAGCCACATGCAAAAGGAGGAGCAGATCCTGTTCCCCATGCTGCGCCGCGGCGGCAACCCGATGGTCGCCCACCCGATCGCCATGATGATGACCGAACATGACGACCACGGCGTGTTGCTGCGCGCGTTGGAGAAAACGGCCAATGGGTTTGAGGGCCCCAGTGACGCCTGCACGACCTGGCGCGCCCTCAATAGCGGTCTCGCCAGGTTCGCCGAAGACCTGACCGAGCACATTCATATCGAGAACAACATCCTGTTCCCCCGGTTTCTCGACTGAACCAGGCACCGGACGACTATGACCGGGCACGGCGCGCGGCGTGGCGCAATTCCGCCGCACCGCGTAACCGCGATGGTGTAAGGTTGACCTGGGCCGCCTGGTCCGGGCGGCTCGACGCGCACCGGCGGTCCCGCCTGCCGATGCCGCGCCCGCGGGGCGAGAGAAAGAGTCGATGATGGATTATGTCATTCCGCTCGTGGTCGTTGCTGCGGCGTTCCTGGTCGTCCGCAGCCTGTGGCCGGGCCGCGGTGCCGGGGGGCGCTGTTGTGGCGACCCACACTGTCATAGCAAACGCCACAAGCGGCCGGATGACGCGGGCACCCTTGGACAAGCCGATTGAGCCCACGGCCAGCGGCAAGCGGGCCGCGCCCTTTGATTCTCGGCCGGCCCTTGCCATCTTGTGAAGGTCCATGCCCGTCGTCATGGCCCCGCCCGGAGACCCGAGATGACCATCGCAGCACCCGCCCCCGCCCGCACCGCATCGCGCCTCGCCCAAGCGGAAGCTGACTTCGATCTCGGGATCGGCGGGATGACCTGCGCCTCCTGCGCCGGCCGGGTCGAAAAAGCCCTGCGGCGGGTGCCCGGCGTCATCACCGCCGAGGTTAATCTGGCGACCGAACGGGCCCGGGTCCACGCCACGTCAGACCACGTCCTGGTCGCCGATCTTGTCGGGGCGGTCACGGCCGCCGGGTTCGACGCACGCCCGATCGTGGCCGCGGCCCCGGAAAGCCGCGCGGAAACCGACGATCTGCGTCGGCGCAACCGCCGTGACGCCGGGCGGGTGGCCCTCGCCGCGTTGCTGTCCTTCCCCCTGGTGCTGCCGATGGTCGCTTCGCTCGCCGGCTTCCATCTCATGCTCCCCGGATGGCTCGAGCTCATCCTGGCCACCCCCGTCCAGTTCTGGCTGGGCTGGCGCTTCCACGTCGCCGGCTGGAAGGCCCTGCGCGCCGGCAGCGGCAACATGGATCTGCTGGTGATGCTGGGGACGAGCGCCGGCTGGGCGTTGAGCACCGCTTTGCTGCTGGTGACCCCGGGCGCGCATCTTTATTACGAATCCTCGGCCGTGGTCATCACGCTGGTGCTGTTGGGCAAATGGCTTGAATCGCGGGCCAAGCGGCAAACCAGCGATGCCATCCGCGCGCTGATGCAGTTGCGTCCGGAGACCGCCCGGGTTCGCCGTGCCGGGCACGAGGCTGAAATTCCCGTCGACGCGGTTCGCGTCGGCGATGTCGTCGTGGTTCGCCCCGGGGAGCGCATCCCGGTTGATGGCCGCATCGTCGAAGGCGCCAGCCAGATCGACGAATCGCTGTTGACCGGCGAGAGCCTGCCCGTCACCCGGGAAACCGGCCAGCCGGTCATCGGGGCCTCGATCAATGGCGATGGCCTGCTGGTGATCGAAACCACCGCGATCGGTAGCGAGACCACGCTGTCCCGGATCATCCGCCTCGTCGAAAACGCCCAGGTCTCCAAAGCCCCGATCCAGCACTTGGTCGACAAGGTGGCCGCGGTCTTCGTTCCCGTCGTCGTCGCGATCGCCTTTTTGACCTTGATCGGCTGGTGGGCCGTCGATGGCTCCGTCATCACGGCGGTGCTCAATGCCGTCGCGGTCCTGGTCATCGCCTGCCCCTGTGCCCTGGGCCTGGCCACGCCAACCGCCATCATCGCCGGCACCGGTGTCGCCGCTCGCCACGGCATCCTGATCAAGGACGCCAAGGCGCTGGAACAGGCCCATGCCGTGACCATCGTCGCCTTCGACAAGACCGGAACCCTGACCCAGGGCACGCCGTCGGTCGTCGCGATCGAACCGCGCCCCCGGGACCCGGCGGATCCCACGGCCGCGACATCGCCGGACTCCGGGATCACACGCCACGCGCTGTTGCGTCTGGCCGGCGCGGTGCAGGCGGGCAGCGAACATCCGCTGGCGCGCGCCGTGATGGCGGCCGTCGCGGCCGAGGGCCTGACGGTCGCCCCGGCGACGGCGCTGCGCGCCCTGCCGGGACGGGGGGTCACCGCGGTCGTCGACGGCGAGACCTGCATCCTCGGGAGTTCCCGGCTGATGGCGGAGCGTGGTGTCGATTGTTCGCCCCTGGCGGCGCGGGCCGCGACGCTGTCGGCCGAAGGACGCACGGTATCCTGGCTGGCTGCCGGGGAACCGGCGCAACTCCTGGGGCTTCTCGCCTTTGGCGATGCTGTGAAACCGACGGCGCGGGCCGCGATCGCCGCCCTGCATGCGGTGGGGCTCCGCACGCTGATGATCACCGGCGACAATGCCGGCAGCGCCCAGGCCACCGCAACCCTGCTGGGGATCGACGAGGTCATCGCCGAGGTTCTACCCGCCGACAAGTCCGCCATGATCGAGCGGTTGCGCCGCGATGGCCAACCCGTCGCGATGGTCGGTGATGGCGTCAACGATGCGCCGGCGCTGGCAACGGCCGATATCGGCATTGCGATGGCCACCGGCAGCGACGTCGCGATGCACAGCGCGGGGATCACCCTGATGCGCGGCGACCCGATGCTGGTGGCCCAGGCCCTCGACATTTCGCGGCGCACCTACGCCAAGATCCGCCAGAACCTGTTCTGGGCCCTGATCTACAACGTCATCGGCATTCCGCTGGCCGCGGCCGGCCTGCTCAACCCGGTGATCGCGGGTGCGGCGATGGCCCTGTCCAGCGTCAGCGTCGTATCAAACGCCCTGCTGCTGCGGCGCTGGCGCGCCACGGCTGTTCAGAACTGAACAGCCGTGGCCCCTGATCCTGACGGAACCACCCCGTTACGGCAGGTCCTCGATTTTTCCGCTGCCGGAAACGCGAGAGTGGATCTGCCGGGGATGGCCATGAAGGCGAACCGTCGCACTGCCCGAGATGGTGATCTTGAGATCATTCTCGACCGCGATGTCGGCGTCGCCACTCCCCCTCAGCTCAACATTTGCCGTCTTGGCGGGCAGTTTCTGCAAATCGACGGCGGCGGAGCCGCTCGATCGCAGGCGTAGATCGTCGACTTTGCCGTTTGCAGTCACGGCGCCGCTGCCGCGGTCCAGCTCATCTCGGTGCTAATCTGGCTTAACTGACGACACGCCGTAGTCCCTGGTCGCTGGCGCACGAGACAACCAACCGGAGCCCCACTATGCACATGGACCTGCAAGATCGCCTCAGTATCGCAGACCTGATGACGGGATGGATGCATCGGGATCTGGCCCAGTGGGACCGTCTGCGCGCGCTTTTTCACCCGGACGGCCTCATTGAGGTGACATGGTTCGAAGGCAGGTTCAATGACTTCGTCGATGCTTCGATGCGTATGGGCACTTCGGATCTGACGAGCAAACACGTCATCAGCTCCCCACTCGTGGTTTTTAACGGCGACAAAGCCATCGTTGAAACGAACGCAATCATCGTTCTCGAAAATATTCGCCTCGGACTGGGCTGTAATTCACATAATCGCTTTTATGACCTGGTCGAAAAACGCGATGGCGTATGGAAGATTGTAAAGCGCCAGAGCATCTATGACATGGGCTCGTTCACCTTTCCCCGCGGCATTGTCGACCTTGATCCTGACCTGATCCAGCGCCACCCACGCGAATACGCACCGCTCGCTTATCTCTTGGAGAAGAGCGGCTTTCCGGTAAAACGGGTGTTCGCCACGAAAGGAAGCGATCTGGAACAGGCCATGAAGGCATCCGGTCAAGCCTGGCTGGGGTCGGTGACGACGGCGAAGTAACGCCTCATGGGGTCGCGCGCGAATCCAACGGCAGCGAACTCTTCCCGGCGCCCCCAAGACGGCCGCAGACGGCCGCGCGGGCGATCCCGTGACTGGCACGGATGGACAGAAACCATGACCCCGTCGATCATCCCGCCCGACTGGACTCTCCGCCCCGCAAGCGACGACGACGTGGAACAGATGGCGGCCCTGATCGCCATCGCGTTCGCCGACGTCGCGCGACAATTCGGCCTCGACCGCGAAAATTGCCCCAGCCATCCGGCCTTTATCACCGCCGAGACGATCCGGCACCGACGGGAGCGCGGCGGACGTTTTATCATGGCGGTTTCACCGGAGAAGACGCTCGGCTGTATCGGTGTCCGGCCGCCAAAGGACGCGACCTGTCTTTTGGAGAAGCTTGCGGTTGATCCCGCCTGGCGCCACCGCGGCCTCGGTCGCGCCCTCGTCGCCGAGGCGATGACCCTGGCACGGGCCGCCGGCGCGCGGCACGTCCGGCTGGGGATCATCGACGGGCATCACGCCTTGCAATCCTGGTATCAGGCGCTGGGTTTCTCGGTCACAGGAACGGCACGGTTCGACTCGCTGCCGTTCCGCGTCCTATATATGCAACAGGAGATTGCTTCACCCTACTCCGCATCGCCCTGACGGACAAACGCGGTCAGGGCGGCAATCTCCGCACCGTCCACGGCGCGATCATCGGCCAGGCGCTGATACAGCCGGGCCTCACCTTCGAAGATCCGGGCCGCCGCCGGGTCCTCACCGACGAACGCCGCGATCTCCTCCATCTCGGCGACCCAACGATAGGCTTTCGGGTACATCCCCGGGACCTGGCGGGTCAGCCAGGCCAGCAGGGCCGGCTGGCTCGCCGCCAACTCGCGATACAGGGCGTCGGCCGCGCCCGCCCGGCTCGCGGCCAGCATCATCGCGGCGCCCAGCCCGGTCAGCCCTTTGGTAATGCCGGCATAGGACATTTTGAGGGCTGAGGCGGCGCCGATCGGCCCGTCGATGGTCCGGATATCCAGGCCGAACGCCGTTGCCGCCTGCAAACGCACCGCATCGGGTCCGGAGGCATAGAAGGTCGGGCCCGCGCCCCCGGGCACCGGCGGTGCCCCGATGATGCCGGCATCGATGAAGGGGCAGCCGGTCGGCGCCATCACGGCCGCGATCCCGGCCACGGTCACCGGACTGACGGCATTGCAATCGACAAATACCGGCCGGCCGGGCGCCCCGGCCAGCACCGCAGCCAGACGCCGTGCCACCGCCAGCGCCTCGGCCGGCGGGACGATCGACAGCACGAAGTCGGCCTCGGCCAGGTGGTCGTCGCTGACCGCAATCATGCCCGACGCCGCGGCGCGGGCGATCGTCGCCGCACTGCGGCCGGCCAGGGGAGTCCATACGGTGGCACCGTGGTCAGCCAGCCGACGGCCGACACCACTGCCCATGCTCCCGGCTCCGACCACCGCGATTGTGATAGCCATCTCAACGTCCTCGCTTATAACGCTAGAACCATAGCATCATCATTTCGGCGCTGACGAGCCCCCGTCAGAGCCGGCCGGTTAGAACTGAAATGAAACCTGTGAATCGAAATACCAGGTATCACGACCCGATGCCGCTGTCAGCGCTGAGCCCGGCAGGAGCACTGCGGCGATGCCGCGCACCGTGATGTGGGGAACAGGATGCCAGGTCAGGGTCAAGTCCGGCATGTTGCCGATGACCCGGCCCCGGGTCAAAGCCGTCACCGCGAGGTTGTTGACCCCACCACCCTGCCAGTTGCCGCCATAGACCGCGTCGCCTTGCGAATAGCGCCACAGAAAGGCCCAAAAGAATTCGGCACTCAGTGACGGCATCGGTGAAAACCGCAACCGCGGCGAGATGTCGTAGAAGTTGGTCGGCGAGAAGAAACTGTTGGGCAGATAATAATAAGTATTTGACAGGATCGGCTGGTAAGTCGCGAGGGTGTGATGCGCGCGATCGGCGCCACCGGAGGCAGCATCGATATGAACACCGATTTCCGGTTGCCCCGGCAACGCGGCGATGGTGAACTCGGTGTCGGTATTGAACGCCCAGGCCTCGACGTTCCAGCCCGCGAACTGACCGACCTGGATCGCGGCATCGTCATCAAAATGCCAGGGCCCCAGCGCGCCATACCAGCGCAGGCCAAATGTCTGGCGCTGATCCTGGCCCGTGATGAAGCCGCTGCCGGGCGAGACCGTGGTTCCCGTCGCCAACGCCCGATCGTTATAGAGCCCGGTGCCCACGCCACTATTGTCGCGGCCGGTGCGGAAGCCAAGATAATAGGCGTCGATCGAGGGGGTCAAGGGCAGGTCAAAGATCCGGGCCGGCGGCAGATCCACGCTGCCATAGCCACCCCACAGATTACGGTGCGCATTGTTAACACCGGCCACGACGCCATCAATATATTTTACCGCATTGAAGGCAAAGGCATCAAAGCGAACCTTGCCCCAGTCACTGAAAGTGCGAACACCATCGAGTACGGGGTCAGGAAGATTTGTTGCAATATTAATACCGACATTGTGGCCATTCCCAAGAAACAATTGCTGACGGCCAACGCGCACACCCGTCCTGGCGTCCCCGAAGGATTGATCAAATTCGGCGAATCCATTGACCAACTCGAGTTCGTTGCGTTGGCTGGCGACCACGATGCTGCCAGCACGCTGGCCGTTCTGTTCGCCATGCCGCAGCTCACCATAGAACCGGACCTGATCACCGATATGGAGATCGAGACCCAGTTCATAGCGTTCCTTCAATAGAACGCTGCCGGCGGATGGCGGAGACAGTGTCAATCTTGGTGCCCCGCCCGCGGTTCGCGCCGATAGTGCCGCAGGGGAGACAGAGAAATTCATGAACTCCGTGTCGTCAAAGCGAAACCGGCTCTCCCCGTTCAAGGTCACATAAATATCCCTGGCGTCGTTGAGCGGAATGAATTTCAGCGGATCAAAAAAGTCTTTTGAGAGCGACGGGTCCTTCAGATAGGAATAGTCTTCATCATAGCGAGCAAAATAGGAATTATTTCCTCCTGGACTCTTTCCTTTATAATAGCGAATGCTTTGTTGAACAGCGTCGCCCGAATCATCACCGCTTTCGACTGTCGTCTGGGCAAAAACGGGGTGGAACGCCACAAGGCCGGGGAACAAAAGGACCACGACGATCCGGGGCGACGTCAGCCAGGACATCGCCCAGGACATCACATTGTTCGGCGGCCGCATATCTTTCCTCCAATGGGGTCGTTCCGGCGAATTCGGGCAACAGGATCGCCGTCAATGCGCGGGTGGCGCGACCGTGATCTCGATACTGGAATAATAGGCGGTAAGATCGGCAATGTCGCCCGGTGTTAATGTCGCTGCGACCAGCGACATCATCGGGTCCTTGCGCACACCCGCCGCGAACTCACCCAACTGCTTGATCATATAGGTCATATTCTGCCCGGCGAGATTGGGGGCCTCGGGCAGCTTGGACAGGCCATCCAGACCATGACAGTTCTGGCATCTGATGGCTTTCTTGCGTCCGGCAACCGGGTCGCCATCGGCATGAGCCGGGACAGCCGCGCCCAGGCACAGGGCGAGGGCCGGCGCGACAATAGCAATACGGCGATATTTCACGATTTTCCTGCCCGGATATCAGTGAAGACGACGGCGACGGCCTGGGAACCCGCCAGGACCCGGCGTCCGCCGCGTCCCGGAAATGCGGAACGCGGCGGCACACCACCAAGACGCCGTCGGGTTACGGCGCGCTGTAAGTAATACGGTAGAGCGCACCGGCAAAATCATCCGAAACCAGCAGGGAGCCATCATGCAACGCGGCGACGTCGACCGGACGACCCTTGTATTCGCCGTCAGCGGTCATCCAGCCCTCGGCAAACGGTTCGGTCTTGTCGGCCGTGCTGTCAGCCTTGAGCGTGGTAAACATCACACGGGCACCAATCGGAACCGTGCGGTTCCAGGAACCATGCTGAGCCGAGAAGATCCCGCCGCGGTATTTTTCAGGAAACATCTTCCCGGTATAGAACTGCATGCCAAGATCCGCGGCATGCGCCACCATTTCGATCTGCGGGAACACGATATCGGCCGGTGCGGTTTCATCCTTGTACTCGACCGTCCTGGTATGCCCGCCGCCATACCAGGGGAAGCCGAAATCTTCACCCATCTTGATCGCCCGGTTCAGCTCGCCGGGGGGAATATCGTCCCCCATGCCATCAACCTGGTTGTCGGTAAACCACAAGGTGTTGTCCTTCGGATTGAAATCCAGGCCGACGGAATTGCGAATTCCGGAGGCATAGATTTCCCGATTCTTGCCATCCCGATCCATGCGGATGATGGCGCCCATGCCAACCTTCTTGTACAGCTGATATTTTTCCTTGGGTGGCACATTGAAGGGCTGGCCGATCGCGATGTACAGCTTGTTGTCGGGCCCGACGCGGCACACCCGGGCGGTATGATTGAAGCTCTGTTCCTCGGCGGGAATCAAGGATCCCTCGGGAACCACGACATTGACGGCGACATCCGGACTTTCATAGAAAAACTCGGCTGCGGCAAATTCGAGGACACGATTTTGCTCCGCGACATAGAGAAAGCCATCCTTGCTGAAACACACGCCATTGGGCAGCTTCATCTCGATCGTGGGCGCGAAAACCTTGACCTCGTCGGCCACGCCCGACTTGCCGCGGTCGGTCACGGCGTAGACTTTGGCCTTGCGCGTCCCGACGAAGGTCACGACGCCCTGCGGGCCGACCGCAATATGCCGGGCATCCGGCACCAAAGCATAGAGATCGATCTTGAACCCCGGGGGCAGCTTGATATCCGCCAGAGTCTTGCGAATGGCGTCGGCCTTGGCCCCGCCCTGGGCGATTAACGGAATTTCCGGCGCGGCACCGGTAGACTTCATCGCCCCCAGCTTGGCGACAGCGTCATCAGCCTGCGCCAGGGCACTCCCGGTCATCAAAAGCAGAAACAACGGTGCGAACAGCGAGCATTTCTTTCTCATGTTTTCCTCCCCCCGTGAACCCGTCCTTTGACTTTGCTTCTTGATTTGACTGTCGGTCGAACCGTCCCGCTGTTGATCGGCGGCGGCGAGAACCGTATTTCGTGCGACAAGACAATAGCGGGCCTCTTTCCGGCACCCCGTGAACAGGATCCGGTTCCCCTTTCGTCTCTTTGGTGATAAGCGCGATAGCCCGTCTCGGTATCGCAATACGTTTGAGATCTTACCATGGCGGTGTCCGCAGGGTCCACCCCACGAGGCAACCACGCCTTGTGCCTTAGACCAAAGTTTAACGCCGCGCCGATCGGATCCGTCTTCGACAAGACCTGAAACCGCGCGCCACCAACCGGCGATTTGACAGCGCCCGACCGCGGAGCGATGATCCGCCGCATGAACGCGTTGTCCACCCCAGACCCCACGCCCCGGTTCGTGACCGAACTGCTTCCCGCCAGCGCAGCGACGATTGCACGGGCCGCCGCAGCCCTGTGCGCCGGCCACCTGGTCGCCTTCCCCACCGAAACCGTCTATGGCCTGGGCGGTGATGCAACCAGCGACAGCGCGGTCGCCGCGATCTTCGCTGCCAAGCAACGCCCGCGCTTCAACCCGCTGATCCTGCATCTGCCCGACCTGGAACATGCCGAAAAGTTCGGTGTGTTCGACGAACGGGCCTTGCGCCTCGCCGAGACCTTCTGGCCCGGTCCGCTGACCCTGGTGGTTCGTCGGCCGCCCGCCACCGCGGGCGGTGCCGTGGTGTCGCTGCTGGCCAGCGCCGGGCTTGATACCGTCGCGATCCGCGTCCCCTCGCATCCGGTGGCCCGCGCCCTGCTGAAGGCCGCCGGGCGGCCGATCGCGGCGCCCAGCGCCAACCGCTCCGGAACCATCAGCCCGACGACACCGCTGCATGTCCGCGACAGCCTGGGCGGACGCATCCCGCTGATCCTGGCCGCCGGCAAATGCCCGGTCGGCCTCGAAAGCACGATCATCGACGTCTCGGGCGAACCCGGCACGCCGCCGCGCCTGCTGCGTCCCGGCGGCATCGCCCGCGAACAGATCGAGGCGCTGATCGGTCCGCTGCTGCTGCCGGATCTCGATCCCGACCGGCCCACCGCCCCGGGGCAACTGTCGAGCCACTACGCCCCGACACTGCCGGTCCGGCTCGATGCGCTCAACGCGGCGGCGGACGAGGCCTTGCTGGCGTTCGGCCCCGACATGTTCGTCCGCGGCGGCGGCGAGCGCCTCAATCTCAGCGCCGGCGGCGATCTCGAAGAGGCCGCCGCCAATCTGTTTGCCATGCTGCGCTTGCTTGACCAGCCGCATTTTCGGGCCATTGCCGTGATGCCGATCCCCGAACAGGGCCTCGGCCTCGCCATCAACGACCGCCTGCGCCGCGCTGCGGCGCCACGGCTCTAGTGGCACGCGTCGCTGACAATGAGAGGATCTCTCGCCACCGTCATGCCCGCGTTCGCGAGGGCGACGGTGGCAAATTCGATGACCACCCCCCAAGAGCTCCGGCCTTGCGGCTCCCGCCCCCATCCCTTGACCCCGCATGAGAACTGATCTGATGAGCGACATCGCCACTGCCCTCCGCGACATCAAACAAGTGCTGGGTCCCAGGGGCTGGATCGATGATCCGCAGGACATGGCGCCCTATCTCGCTGAAGCAAGGGGCCGCTTCGTCGGCGTCGCCCTGCTGGTGGCACGACCGGAAACCACCGCGGAGGTCGCCGCCGTCATGGCGATCTGTCACCGTCATCGCATCCCGGTGGTGCCGCAAGGCGGCAATACCGGCCTGGTCGGCGGTTCGATTCCCTACGAAGCCGGCAACGAGCTGGTGCTGAGCCTGGGCCGGTTGAAACGGATCCGCGCCATCGACACCACCGACGACACCATGACCGTCGAAGCCGGCTGCATCCTGGCCGACCTGCAGCGCGCGGCCGCCGAAATCGACCGCCTGTTCCCCCTCAGCCTGGGCGCCGAGGGCAGTTGTCAGATCGGCGGCAATCTGGCGACCAACGCCGGCGGCACGATGACGATCGCTTATGGCAACGCCCGCGAACTGGTGTTGGGGCTGGAGGTCGTGCTGGCCGACGGCAGGATCTGGAACGGACTGCGCCGCTTGCACAAGGACAATACCGGCTATGATCTGAAGCACCTGTTCATCGGCTCGGAAGGAACCCTGGGCGTGATCACCGCGGCTGTGGTCCGGATGTTCCCCCGGCCGCGGCAGGTCGAGACGATCCTGGCCGCCATTCCCGACCCGACAGCGGCGATCACCCTGCTGCCGCGGCTGCGCGCGGCAACCGGCGACGCCCTGACCGGCTATGAGCTGATGGCGCGAATCGCCCTGGATTTCGCCTATGCCCATCTGCCCGACCTGATCGATCCGCTGAGCGAACCGGCGCCCTGGTACCTCCTGATCGAGGCCGGCAGCGGGCCGGGCGATGGCCTGAGACCGGCGATGGAAAACGCCCTGGCCGCGGCCTTCGACGACGGTCTGGTCCAGGACGCGGCCTTCGCCGAAAGCGAGGCCCAGCGGGCGCAGCTCTGGCGCCTGCGCGAGGCCATTGTCGAAGCCCAGAAATTCGAGGGCGGATCGATCAAGAACGACATCTCCGTGCCGATTTCGGTGATCCCGGAATTCCTGGAACGCGCCATCGCCGCGGTGACCGACGCGATCCCGGGCTGCCGCCCGGTCCCCTTTGGCCATGTCGGCGACGGCAACATCCATTTCAACATTTCCCAGCCGGTCGGTGCCGAGCGCACGGCCTATCTGGCGCGCTGGGACGAGGTCACCCACCGGATCCACGACATCATCGTGTCGCTTGAGGGTTCGATCAGCGCCGAGCATGGCGTCGGCCGCTTCAAACGCGAGGAGCTGAGCCGGTTCAAGTCACCGGTCGAACTGGATTTGATGCGCCGGATCAAGACAGCATTCGATCCCGAGGGTTTGCTGAATCAGGGCAAGTTGATCCCGGAGCCGTGACCCTTGCGCGGGCCGGGGCCCCGCACGCCGGGCCCCTTCACAACAAAAGAAAACATCCCGGAGGATGCCCCATGACTTTACCGGATTTTCGATCACCCGCCTTCTTGCAGGATCACATTCGCGACACCCAGAATTTCTACCAGCCGCGTGTGGTCGACAGCAGCGGCGGCTTCTTCCAGTTCTTTCGCGATGACGGCACGGTCTATGACCACAAGACCCGCCATCTCGTCAGCAGCGCCCGCTTCATCTTCAATTATGCGATGGCGGCCCGCCACTTCGGTGATCCGGCCGATCTCGAGGCCGTCCGCCATGGCCTGCGATTTCTGCGCGACGTTCACCGCGACCCGGCGACCGGCGGGTATACGTGGCTGCTGGCGTGGAATGGCGACACCGCCACCGTCCTGGACCCGACCCGGCATTGCTATGGCATGGCCTTCGTCCTGCTGGCCCATGCCCATGCCCTGATGGCCGGCCTTGAGGAGGCGCGCGACGGCATCGCCGAGACCTACGCGGTCATGGAACAGCACTTTTTCGATCCGAAATACGGCCTCTATGGCGATGAGGCGACACCCCAATGGCTGCTCAACCCCTATCGCGGCCAGAACGCCAACATGCATAGCTGTGAAGCCATGCTGGCCGCCTTCGAAGCCACCGGCGAACCCCGCTATCTCGATCGTGCCGCTTTGCTGGCGGACAATATCACGCGCCGCCAGGCCGCCCTGACGGATCATCTGATCTGGGAACACTACCACCAGGACTGGTCACCCGATTGGGACTATAACCGTCACGACAAAAGCAACATTTTCCGCCCCTGGGGCTATCAGCCCGGGCATCTGGCGGAATGGGCCAAGCTGTTGCTGACCCTTGATGAGCACCGGCCGGCCGATTGGCACGTGCCACGCGCGATCGCGCTGTTCGACGCCGCGGTCCGCCATGCCTGGGATGACGAATATGGCGGTTTGGTCTATGGCTTTGCCCCCGACGGCACGATCTGCGATGGCGACAAATATCACTGGGTCCAGGCCGAAAGCCTGGCCGCGGCTGCGCGGCTGGCGCAGCGGACCGCGAACCCCGACTATTGGCGCTGGTACGACCGGATCTGGGCCTATAGCTGGGAACACCTGGTCGATCACCGCTATGGCGCGTGGTTCCGGCTGCTGAGCCGGGACAACCGCTCCTACAGCGACGAGAAAAGCCCCGCCGGCAAGACCGACTATCACACCATGGGGGCGTGCTACGACGTTCTGCACACGCTTGGTATCGCCAAGCCCTTCAGCTGACGCCGTGCCCGGCCGGGCACGGTAACGGGTGAACGACGGCAGACGGTTCGTTCACTCGCCCGTCGGCATGCCGACGTCCGGGCGTTCGGGGTCTGCGGGCGGTCGCAAAGCCGATTCCAGCGCGCCCAGATGACAGGCGGCGGCGGCAAGCGCCGCCGCCTCGATCGCCCGGAAATGATCGATCACCTGTTCGCCAAACGCGGTCAAGGCCGCGCCGCCGCCGGCGCGGCCGCCGGCATTGGCACTGATGACCGGATGGGAAAACATCTGGTTCATGGCGTCGATCAACAGCCAGGCCCGACGATAGGACATGTTGAGCGTCCGGGCAGCCGCCGATATCGATCCCTGCTCCCGGATCAATTCGAGAAGCCGCACCTTGCCCGGCCCCAGCGCCTGCTCGGGCCCCCGTCCGAAGTCAACCCGCACTTTCAGCATGGTCATGACGGATGATCTCGTTGCGGCGTCGGCACCAGGATCACCGAACGCGGGACCACGCCACGCATCGTGACGCCATCCCGTCGCCCGCCAGGGTCGATCGCCGGATCAGCGCAACGCCGCGCAGGCCCGCTGGATCCGGATCCCCGCTTCCTCGAGCGCCTCGGTCGAGGTCGCATAGCTGATGCGGAAATAGGGGGACAGGCCGAATGCCACACCCTGCACCACGGCCACACCTTCGGACTCCAGCAGATAGGTCACGAAGTCGCTGTCAGTCTCGATCACCTTGCCCTCCGGGGTGCGCTTGCCGATGGTACCGGCGCAGGACGGATAGACATAGAACGCCCCCTCCGGACGCAGACAGGTGATCCCCGGCGCCTGGTTCAGCATCGAAACAACCAGATCGCGGCGCTGACGGAACACCTCGGCCCGCGCGGCGATGAAATCCTGCGGTCCGTTCAAGGCTTCGACCGCGGCCGCCTGGCTGACCGAGCTCGGGTTGCTGGTGCTCTGGCTCTGGATCGTCGCGATCGCCTTGATCAACGCCTTGGGCCCCGCGGCATAGCCGATCCGCCACCCGGTCATTGCATAGGCTTTCGAGACCCCGTTAACCGTCAAGGTGCGGTCGAACAGCGCCGGCACGACCTGGGCGATCGTCGCAAAGGCGAAGCCGTCATAAATCAGATGTTCGTACATGTCGTCGGTCATGACATGGACCTGGGGATGGCGCAGCAGCACCTCACCCAGCGCCGCCAATTCCGCGGCACTGTACGCGGCGCCGGTGGGATTGCTGGGCGAATTCAGGATCAACCATTTGGTCCGCGGCGTGATCGCCTGTTCCAGCGGCTCCGGCTGCAGCTTGAACCCCTTCGACTCGGGGCCGGTGACGAAAACCGGCGTGCCCTCGGCCAAGGCGACCATATCCGGATAGCTGACCCAATAAGGCGCCGGAATGATAACCTCATCCCCCGCATCGAGCGTTGCCATCAACGCGTTGTACAGCACCTGCTTGCCGCCGGTGCCCACCGTGATCTGGTCGGCAGTGTAGACCAAGCCGTTCTCGCGTTTGAACTTCGCGGCAATCGCGGCCTTCAGCGCCGGCGTGCCGTCGACGGCGGTGTATTTGGTCTCGCCGGCGCGGATGGCGCGTTCGGCAGCGGCTTTGATCGTGTCCGGCGTATCGAAGTCAGGCTCACCCGCGCCCAGGCTGATGATATCGCGGCCGGCGGCCTTGAGTTCACGCGCCTTCTGGCTGACGGCGAGCGTGGGCGATGGATTGATACGGGCGAGACGCTTGGCGATCAGGGACATGACGAGAGGCTTTCAACGAATTGGACTATCGGCAATCGCGACGAGGCTGACCTTACCCGCGGCAAACGCCCGTTGCAAGTCATGGCACCAGGAAACAAGCGGGCCGCCGCGACACCGGTCCGGCGACACCGGGGATCCCGTAAAATTTGGCTAAACCCTGATCAAATATGATAAACTCAGATTTTACGGAGTGCCTTTTGCTGAGGCGAGCACGTTGCTGATGTTCACCGTCAACGATTGGTTTGAACTTTTCCCCTATATCTTGATATTGGCCGGTGCCGTGGCGCTCGGGTTGCGTCAGTTTATCGGCCGGAAACGTCCGTCGGCCAAGGCCCAGGTCCGACAGCAGATGTCGCTGCGTCAACCCATTGAGGCGCTGCAGCAGCCGGCCCTGCACGACATCCGGATCCGCGACAAATCGGGTCGTGCGATCCATATCAAGCATATCGTCCGCCTGCCCGCCAGCATCGTCATTATTGCCACGATCCCGGGTCCGCTCACCGGCGACATCGACGGCCATCTGCATCGCCGGCGCTGGACGATCACCGACCATGGCACCGTCAAGCCCTTCATCAACCCGGTGATCCAGCTCGAACCCATTTTCCTGGCGTTCCGTCGCCGCTTTCCGTTGTTGAAGGTCCGGCCCCTGGTGGTGTTCCCCAACACCGTCACCTTCGTCGACGAAACCCCCGGCGGGGCCTGTAATCTCGCGGATTTCACCACCGTCATGAAAAGCTGGATCGCCCAGGATGGCACGATCAGCGAAATTACGGAGATCACCTGGCCGCAGGTGGTATCCCTGGCCGAGAATCTGCGGCGCGAAGCCAAAGAGTCGGTCGCGGCCGCAGCCCGGCATCGGTCCCGCGCACTTCCGACGGCGTCGAAAAACACGGTTTGAAATCACGCCTCGCGCAACCGCGAGGTATTTCTATCCAAAAGTATGCCGTCTATTGTGGAAACGCTGTCCTTCCGCACGACCAGGCACGCGACCAATCGAAAGTATGCCAACATTGATAGCCATAGCAACGCCCGTTTTGTGGTGATATATGACGCTGGCGATGGCGAACCGATAGACAGACATTTTCTTTGTCGAGAACAGCTCGACTCATTATTTCGATGACAATACTGTCGTATAGTGAATAACGATATCGTATCGAATTCCTTGACGGCGATATATTAACAAATTCCATGCATATTCCACATGTACGCGCCATTCTCAATTCCAAGATATACAACCGTACGATGAACCTGTGACGTTTCAATCCCGCGACACCGAAGGACAATCACCCGTGTTATTTTTCAAAAAGAATACCCCCGCTGCTGCAAACAATCGCGCATTTGACGGCATCACAACCGGCATCATGGTTGCCAACACCAACCTGGACATCACCTATGTCAATGCTGCCGCGATCGCGCTGTGCCGGCAAATCGAGATCGATATGCGCCAACATGTTCCCGACTTTGACGGATCCAAGCTGGTCGGCAAGAATCTCGCCATCTTCGACAATGGTCCGACCCCCCTGATCGAACCGCTGAGGCACCTGGCCGGATCGCACCGGGCGACCGTGCAGATCGGAAAGCATGTTCTGGACCTTGTCGCAACACCGCTCGTGGACCGCCACGGCAAACGGACCGACACGATGATCCAGTGGTCCGATGCCACAGAGCGTTTGCACCGGCAGGACCTCAACGCCCAGCTCGCGGCGATTGCGCGTTCGCAGGCCGTCATCGAATTCGCGCTCGATGGCACGGTCCTGACCGCCAATCAGAATTTCCTCGATCTGCTCGGCTATAAGCTGGCCGAGATCCAGGGTAAACATCACAGCCTTTTCGTTGAACCGGCTTTTCGCGAGAGCGCCGAATACCGCAAATTCTGGTCCAGCCTGAACCAGGGTGAATACCAGGCTGCGGAATACAAGCGCATTGGCAAGGGCGGCAAGGAGGTGTGGATCCAGGCGTCCTATAACCCGATCCTTGATGCCAACGGCAAGCCGACCAAGGTTGTCAAATTCGCCACCGATGTCACCGCGCAGAAGCTGCGCAATGCCGACTTCGCCGGACAAATTGCCGCGATCGGCAAGTCACAGGGCGTCATCGAGTTTAATCTCGACGGGACGATCCTCAGCGCCAACGAAAACTTCCTGAAGGCGGTGGGCTATTCGCTCGCCGAGGTCAAGGGCAAACATCACAGCATGTTCGTTGCGCCCGCCGATCGCGATGGTCCGGACTATCGCGCCTTCTGGGACAAGCTGCGCCAAGGCCAATACCAGGCCGGCGAATACAAGCGCCTGGGCAAAGGCGGCAACGAAGTCTGGATCATGGGTTCCTATAACCCGATCCTTGATCTCAATGGCCGGCCGTTCAAGGTCGTCAAATTCGCGACGGACGTCACCGCCCAGGTGATCCAGCGTCGCAAAAACGAGCAAATCCGCGAGATGATGGAGACGGTCGCCGCGGGCGCCGAGGAACTCAATGCCTCGGTCCACGAAATCGCCGTCAGCATGGTCAAGTCACGCGAAGGTGCCGACCACGCCGTCGAACAGGTTCTCGGTGCCGACAACGCGGTGTCGCGTCTCAGCGAGGCGACCCGGTCGATGAACGGGATCCTGCAGTTGATCGGCAACATCACCAGCCAGATCAACCTGCTGGCCCTCAATGCCACGATCGAGGCCGCCCGCGCGGGCGAAGCCGGCCGCGGCTTCGCCGTCGTCGCCACCGAGGTCAAGAATCTGGCGGCACAGGCCAAATCCGCGACCGAGGAAATCGCAAAAGAGATCGACAATGTCAACGGGATCACCCACGACGTCGTCGGCGGGCTTGGCAATGTCCGGGACTCGATCGATACCGTCCGCGGTTATGTCACCTCGACCGCCAGCGCCATCGAAGAACAGAGTGCGGTCACAAACGAGATGTCGTCCAACATGCAGCGGGCCGCCGCCGAAGCCGCCAATCTCGGCTGAAGCATTTTCCGACCCGGCGCGGCGCGGCCGGGCGGAGGAAATGCGATAAAGGATGAGGTTTCGCACCGTTTCCGATCCAACCGGGGTGGAAACGGCTCTCCTCAACCCGCCGCTCGCGCAACGGCCCGCAACGGCCCACAACGGCGACTGCGTCTCGCAGGCCGGATTTTCAGGTTCGCCTTTACCCTGACGCGGGCCTGACCTACCTTATCCCCATGTCGACGCCCCCTTTGATCCCTGGCCCGTTCATCCTCCCCGCCCCTGGTTCCGCGACCGGGTCACGACGGCTGGAGCTGGTGTCCGATTATCAGCCGGCGGGCGACCAGCCCCAGGCGATCGCCGCGCTCTGCGAAGGCTTGAACCACGGTGACCGCGAACAGGTCCTGCTGGGCGTCACCGGATCGGGCAAAACCTTCACCATGGCGCAAGTCATTCAGACCTTGCAACGCCCTGCCCTGGTCCTGGCCCCCAACAAGACACTCGCCGCACAGCTCTACGGCGAAATGAAATCATTCTTTCCACATAACGCCGTCGAATATTTCGTTTCTTATTATGATTATTATCAGCCCGAGGCCTACGTCCCGCGTACCGACACCTATATCGAAAAAGACAGTTCGATCAACGAACAGATCGACCGCATGCGTCACGCCGCGACCCGTGCCCTGTTGGAACGCGAGGACGTCATCATCGTCGCCTCGGTCTCGTGCATTTACGGTATCGGCTCGGTCGAAACCTATTCGGAAATGGCGATCACTCTGGAAACGGGCCAGATCCTGCCACGCCATGACCTGCAAGCGCGCCTGATCGAGCTGCAATACAAACGGAACGATGTCGCCTTCGGGCGCGGCACCTTCCGGGTCCGCGGTGACATCGTCGAGTTGTTTCCCGCCCATTTGGAAGACCGGGCGTGGCGGTTCGGGCTGTTTGGCGACGAGATCGAGGAGATCTGGGAAATCGACCCGCTGACCGGTGAAAAGCTGACGGCGCTGCCGGCGGTCCGGGTGTTTCCCAACAGCCATTATGTCACGCCCAAACCGACGCTCAATCAGGCGGTCAAGCAGATCAAGGCCGACCTGACCCGGCGTCTGGCCGAATTCCAGCGCGACGGCAAACTGCTCGAGGCGCAACGCCTGGAACAGCGCACCGAATTCGATATCGAGATGATCGTTGCGACCGGCAGTTGCGCGGGCATTGAAAACTATTCACGTTATCTGACCGGACGCGCCCCGGGCGAACCACCGCCGACCTTGTTCGAATATCTGCCCAAGCATGCGCTGCTGTTCGTCGACGAAAGCCACGTCATGGTACCCCAGATTGGCGGCATGTTCCGGGGCGACTGGATGCGCAAGTCAACCCTTTCCGAATTCGGCTTTCGCCTGCCCTCGTGCACGGACAACCGGCCGCTCAAATTCGAGGAATGGCAAAGCATGCGCCCCCAGACCGTGTTCGTCTCGGCGACGCCGGGCCCGTGGGAGCTGCAACAGACCGGGGGCGAATTCGTCGAACAGGTTGTCAGACCCACCGGATTGACCGATCCAATGATCGATGTCCGTCCGACGGAAAGCCAGGTCGACGATCTGCTGGCGGAATGCCGCAACTGCGCCAGCCGCGGCCAGCGGGTTCTGGTCACGACCCTGACCAAGAAGATGGCCGAGGCCCTGACCGAATACATGCATGAAGCCGGCATCCGGGTGCGCTACATCCACTCCGATATCGACACCCTGGAACGGATCGAGATCATCCGCGATCTGCGCCTGGGCGCTTACGATGTCCTGATCGGCATCAACCTGCTGCGTGAGGGGCTGGACATTCCCGAATGCGCCCTGGTTGCGATCCTCGACGCCGACAAGGAAGGCTATCTGCGCTCCCGGACCTCCCTGATCCAGACGATCGGGCGCGCCGCGCGAAATATCGATGGCCGGGTGATCCTCTATGGCGACCGGGTCACCGACAGCATGCAGTTCGCGATCGACGAAACCAACCGGCGCCGCGAGCGCCAGCAGATCTACAACGCCGCCCACGGCATCACGCCAGAATCGATCAAGAAGCAGATTTCCGACATCCTCGACAGCGTGTTTGAGCGGGGCGACCATGTCACGGTCAAGACCGGCGACGGTGCCAGCAACAATCTGATCGGGCACAATCTGAAATCACACCTGGCCGATCTGGAAAAGCGCATGCGCGCCGCAGCGGCCGACCTGGAGTTCGAGGAAGCCGCCCGTTTGCGCGATGAGTTGCGGCGGCTGGAGGCCATCGATCTGGGGCTCGACGGGCGACCGGGCGGCGCCACCGGCAATCACGACCTTGCCGCGACGGCCGCGGCCCCCCGACCCGCCCCGACAAGATCGCGCAGCAAACCGAAAGCGAAATCCGGAACGGGGGGGCGCCGTCCCACGACTCCTTGACGTTCGCGTTCCCGGAATGATCTAATTCCGGCTGCGAAACATTGAACTCTCTCTTCGAATTGTGGCGGTTGGTTTCGACTGCCATGCGTTTTTCGACTGTCGTTCCGCCGAGGCCTCGCAATGACCCCCCACACTGTGAAGACCGCGCTGGTCACCGGTGCCGCACACCGGATCGGGCGCGCGATCGCGATCGATCTCGCCGCACAGGGCTGGGCCGTCGGCGTGCATTACCGCGACTCACGGGCCGAGGCCGAGGCCGTGGTCGCGATGATCACCGCGGCCGGCGGCCGGGCCGTGGCGATCGCCGCCGATCTGGCGCAGGAGCGGGAGGTCACAACCTTGATCGCGCGGACCGGTGACGCCCTGGGGCCCCTGACCGCCCTGGTCAACAATGCCAGCCGCTTCGAATATGACAATGTCACAACCGCCGATCGTGCCAGCTGGGATGCCCATCTGGAAATCAATGTGCGGGCACCGCTGGTCCTGACCCAGGCTTTCGCGCGCCAGCTCCCGGACGATCAATCCGGCGCCGTCGTCAATATCCTGGACCAACGGGTGTGGAATCTGACGCCTCATTTCCTGTCCTACACGGTCAGCAAATCGGCCTTGTGGACCTTGACCCAGACCCTCGCCCTGGCCCTGGCCCCCCGGATCCGGGTCAACGCCATAGGGCCCGGGCCAACATTGCCCAGCGCGCGGCAATCCGCCGAGCATTTCGAACGGCAGTGGCAAAGTCTGCCGCTGTCCCGCCCGACGAATGTGCACGATATCTGTGACGGTGTGCGATTCCTTCTCGCAGCGCAGGCCATGACGGGACAGATGATCGCGCTCGATGGCGGTGAACATTTGGCCTGGGCCCAACCCAAACAAGGCTTGGTCCCCAGCGAGTAATATCCCCGTGATCATAAGGGATATCGGGTGGCTGCCTCAGGCCGCGGCAAAAATCAACCCTGGAAATGCAGTTGTACACACCACCGTCGTCCCCGGATCAAACTGCCGCAGGCACAATCCTCCCATCACCCCGGGATTGGCAGACAGGTGTTGACAAAGATTATTTTTAGCATAATCAACGCTTTAGGAATGTTGCCTATTTTTCGGGCAATCCGGAGAAACCCGCGGTGACCTTGACTTGTCACATCCTGGACCATGGTTTATCGACAAGCTTATCCACAGGATCCGTGGATAAGCTGGATCGGACCGTGATTCGTCGCGGCGCGGTGTGCCCGTGGCGGCGGCGATCCG
Organism: Azospirillaceae bacterium; assembly: GCA_031291675.1. Classification (GTDB taxonomy): domain Bacteria; phylum Pseudomonadota; class Alphaproteobacteria; order Azospirillales; family Azospirillaceae; genus JARLIO01. The sequence goes on along the minus strand of JARLIO010000099.1, from coordinate 63,546 downwards.
GTTTGCGGTTCGCCGCCGCCACCCGTTGACCGGCAGCACCAACCACACGAGATAATGAGCATGTCCGATCGCCCGACGATGGCCGTGACCCGCACCGCCCCTTCCGAGGAAGCCACACTGTCCGCCGCCGCCCCTGCCGTCGATGAAGCGGCGGCGTCCGGGGTCAATCTCGACCCCCCGGCCCCGCCGGTCGCCACCGGTCGTGGCGCGGCCAATCTCGCCCGCGGCGTCGCGGTGATCCAGGACTACGTCAAGACCCTGCCGGGCAGCCCCGGCGTCTATCGCATGATCGGCGCCGATGGCGGCGTGCTCTATGTCGGCAAGGCCAAGAGCCTCAAGAAGCGGGTTTACGCCTATACCCAGCCGCACAAGCAGCCGGTACGGATCCAGCGCATGATCGCTGAAACCGTGACGATGGAGTTCGTCACCACCCATACCGAGGTCGAGGCGCTGCTGCTCGAGTCAAACCTGATCAAGCGTTTGCTGCCGCACTACAATGTTCTGTTGCGCGACGATAAGAGCTTTCCCTACATCATGATCACGGACGACCATCCGTGCCCCCAATTGACCAAGCATCGCGGCGTGCGAAGCCGTGCGGCCGTTTATTTCGGCCCCTTCGCCAATGCCGGCGCCGTCAACCGGACCATTACCGCGCTGCAACGTGCCTTCCTGCTGCGCAATTGCAGCGACGCGGTGTTTGCCGCCCGGACCCGCCCCTGTCTGCAATATCAGATCAAGCGCTGTACCGCTCCCTGTGTCGAACGGGTCAGCGTCGCGGAATACCAGGCCCAGGTCGACCAGACCCGTAGTTTTCTGTCGGGCAAAAGCAGCGAGATTCAGGCCGAATTCGCCCGCCAGATGCAGACGGCCAGCGACGCCCTGGATTTCGAAACCGCCGCGAAATATCGCGACCGGATCCGCGCCCTGACCGCGGTCCAGGCCCACCAGGATATCAATGTCGAGGGCATCAGGGATGCCGATGTCATCGCGGCACACCAGGAGGGCGGCCACACCTGCGTCCAGGTGTTCTTCTTCCGCAATGGCGGGAATTACGGCAACCGCGCCTATTTCCCGAGCCATGACAAGACGCTCGACACCGCCGAGGTCCTGACCGCGTTTGTCGCCCAATTCTATGAGAACAAGACGGCGCCTGGCCTGGTCCTGATCAGCCACGACCTTGAGGAGCAGGCGCTGATCGAGCAGGCGCTGACGATCCGCGCCGGCCATCGCGTCGAGCTGGCGGTTCCCCGACGCGGCGACAAAACCCGCCTGATCGATCATGCGCTGGACAATGCGCGCGAAGCGATCGGCCGGCGTCTGGCCGAATCGAGGACCCAGTCCCGATTGCTCGACGGCGTCGCGACCCTGTTCGGGCTCGACGGCCCGCCGCAGCGGATCGAGGTCTACGACAACAGCCATATTCAGGGCAGCCATGCGATTGGCGCCATGATTGTCGCCGGACCCGAAGGAATGCTCAAAAACGCCTATCGCAAGTTCACGATTCGCAGCGCCGAAGCCGCCGGCGACGATTTCGCGATGATGCGCGAGGTGCTGACCCGCCGATTCGCCAGGGCGCTGAAGGAGGATCCGGAACGGTCCGGGGGCAGTTGGCCCGACCTGGTGCTGATCGACGGTGGCCAGGGCCAATTGACGGCCGCGGAACAGGTTTTGGCCGAACTGGGCGTCGTTGATGTGGCCCTGGTGGCGATTGCCAAGGGTCCGGACCGCAATGCCGGCCGCGAGCGCTTCTTCCTGCCGGGTCGCGCGCCGATCTCGCTCGATCTCAAAGACCCGGTGTTGTATTTCCTCCAGCGATTGCGGGACGAGGCGCACCGCTTCGCGATCGGAACCCACCGGGCGCGACGGATCAAAGCGATTGGACAATCGACGATTGACGAAATTCCCGGAATTGGTCCGTTGCGCAAGAAGGCCCTTTTGCACCATTTCGGATCGGCCCGCGCCGTGGCCCAGGCCGGTCTCGACGATTTGGCCATGGTCGCTGGAATTAGCCGCACGGTCGCCAAAAAGATTTATGATCATTTCCATTCCGAAGGCTAGGATGACCCCGGTTCTCGCCGTGCGGGTTTTCGTGCATCTCAACCGTAGCCATCGATCATGCTGACCAGCCTGCCCAACATTCTGACCCTGTCGCGGATCGCGGTGATCCCCCTGGTCATCGCCCTGTTCTTCGTCCGCACCGAATGGGCGGCCTGGACCAACGGTTTCCTGTTTGCCGCGGCGGCCATCACCGACTATTTCGACGGTTACCTGGCCCGCGCGCGCGACCAGACCTCGGTGATCGGCAAATTTCTTGATCCGATCGCCGACAAGCTTCTGGTCTCGGCCGTGCTGTTCATGCTGGTCGCGGTCGGCCGTCTCAACGGCTTGTCCGTGCTGCCTGCGGTGGTCATCCTGCTGCGCGAAGTGCTGGTTTCGGGTTTGCGTGAGTTTCTGGCCGGCCTCAATGTCGGCGTTCCGGTCAGCCGCCTGGCGAAATGGAAGACCACGCTGCAGATGTTCGCGCTGGGTTTCCTGATCGTCGGCAATACCGTGGCGATCGATCTGCCGTTGCAAATGATCGGCGTGATCGGGCTGTGGATTGCCGGATTGCTGACACTCGTCACGGGATGGGACTATATGCGGGTCGGCTGGATTCACATGATCGAACCGCCACGCACGGCACCGTCGGCGCCGAAGACGCCATCGCCGGCCACTCTGACCGACATTCCAAGGGCGGAGACGTCGTGAAACTGTTGTATTTCGCGTGGCTGAAGACAAAAATCGGCTTGGCCGGGGAGGACGTCACCCCGCCCGCCTCGGTCGCGACGGTATCGGACCTGCTCACCTGGCTGGCGTCCCGCGGTCCGGCTTACGCCGACGCCCTGGCGAACCGGTCGGTGGTGCGGGTTGCGGTGAATCAGGCCTTCGCCCGCAACGACCATCCCGTCGCGCCGGATGACGAAATCGCCCTGTTTCCCCCGGTGACCGGCGGCTGAAACCGGGCACCGGCGCCGCAACATGCCGGCGAACAAGGGGAATGCCATGGTCGTCCGGGTCCAGGCCGAGGATTTCGATGTCGGCGCCGAATTGGCCGCCCTGGGCCGCGATCGCCCCGCGATCGGCGCCATGACCAGCTTTGTCGGCATGGTGCGCGATTCGGGCGGCGATGACCCGCTGGTCGCCCTGGTGCTGGAACATTATCCGGGCATGACCGAACGCCAGCTCGAGGCGATCGAGGCGGAGGCCCGGCGGCGCTGGCCGCTGGATCAGGTCCTGGTCATCCACCGCCATGGCCGGCTGTGCCCGGGCGATCGCATCGTCCTGGTCGCCACCACCAGTGCCCACCGGGACGCAGCCTTTGACAGTTGCCGCTTTCTGATCGACTGGCTCAAAACCCAGGCCCCGTTCTGGAAACAGGAAGTGACGACCACGGGCAGCCGTTGGGTCGAGGCCAAATCGAGCGACGATGACGCCGCCGCCCGTTGGAGCCTTTAACCACGACGCGGATGAGGTCGTCGATCCGCGCGATGGGACAAGGCAACGACAAATCATGGATTTGCGCCGATTGCGCCAACCGCGTACTGTGTCCGGTCCGTTTGAAGACGGAACCGTTGTAAACGGGCTCCTCTTCGAATACACCGCTCGCATCGTGGAGCCCATGGCTCAGCACATGAATTTGCGCCTCGCGCCGCGGCACGAGACCGCCATCGAAGGGAAGAACCGCCGTAACAATGCCCTTTCGTTATTCGATTGCTATCGGTTCCTCGTGGAGTGCGTCATCGAATTTGCGACCGTCGCCCTCGCGAACGCGGGGGCCCAGGGCCGCAAGCTCCGAACGATGGCGCCTGGGGCCCTGGATGCCCGCGTTCGCGAGCATGACGGTGGCGGGAGATCCTCTCATTGTCGGCGACGCACCCCACTAGGCTCCAGGCGACAAATTTCTTGTCGGATATGTCAATATGGCTGACGTAAAAACCGGCATCAATCCGCTGTTCCTGCGTGAGGAAGAGCTGCGCCAGGGAATGGAGCTGCTGTTTTACGCCTATCGTGACTTCACGGCGGAACCCGATGCCATTCTGAGCCGGATCGGCCTGGGCCGCGCGCATCACCGGGTCATCTATTTCGTCGGCCGGCATCCGGCGGTGACGGTCACGGAATTGCTGGCGATCCTGCGCATCACCAAGCAAAGCCTGGGCCGGGTGCTCACCGAGCTGGTCCAGCAGGATTTCATCATCCAGCAGACCGGCGAACGCGATCGACGCCAGCGCCTGCTGAGCCTGACCGCCAAGGGCATCGAGCTTGAAAGGCAACTGACCGAAAACCAGCGCCAACGCCTCGCCACGGCTTATCGCAATGCCGGCGCCGAGGCGGTCGAGGGCTTCCGCACGGTGATGCTGGGTTTGATTGAGGACGGGGATCGCATCCGCTTCGGAAACCCGCGCGGCGATCCGGCCGAGCCGCGCCGGGTCCCCACACCCAAACGCTGAGCCGGGGGAAAACGGCCTCTGTGATGACGACGATGACCGAAGACATGCCGCACATCCTGGTTGTCGATGACGACACCCGTTTGCGGGAACTGCTGCGCAAATATCTCTCGACGACGGGCTTCATCGTCTCTGTCGCCAAGGATGCCGCCGAGGCCCGGACGACGCTGGCCAGTCTCAGTTTCGACCTGATCGTGCTCGATGTCATGATGCCCGGGGAATCCGGGCTGGATCTGACCGCGGCGCTGCGCAAGACCAACGATGTCCCGATCCTGTTGCTGACGGCGCGGGGCGAACCCGATGACCGGATCGCCGGCCTTGAGGCCGGCGCCGACGACTATCTCGCCAAGCCGTTCGAGGCGCGCGAGCTGGTCCTGCGCATCAATTCGATCCTGCGGCGCGTACCCCGTTCGCTTGACCCCAAGCCGCCTTTGTATCTTGGTCGCTGGTGCTTCGCGCCCGAGCGCGACGAGCTGCGCGATGGCGATGAGATCCTGCACCTGACCACGGCCGAGGCCAGCCTGTTGCGCGTCCTGGCCTCGTCACCCGGAACCGCCTTCACCCGTGACGAATTGACCGAACGGCTCAAGATCAACGGCAACAGCCGGACCGTCGACGTCCAGGTCACGCGGCTTCGCCGCAAGATCGAACCCGACCCGAGCCAGCCGCGCTATATTCAGACCGTGCGGGGCGAAGGCTATCTGTTACGCCCGGACTGATGGCCAGGATGGCACCCTGTTGACTGGATCGCTGTGAAGGAATCCCGTTCCATGCCCCAGAAGCCGAGCACGACGCCGTCACGGCCGCAGCGACGGGGTCCGTCATCCTGGATCAAGCGGTTCCTGCCCCGGACCCTGTTCGGTCGCACCACCCTGATCATCATCACGCCCCTGATCCTGGCTCAGGCGGTGGCAACCTGGATCTTCTATGACCGGCACTGGGAGACGGTGACGCGGCGCATGGCCAGCGGCGTGGCCGGGGATATCGGTTTTCTGATCGAACAGCTTGAACGCGACAATGACACCGACGAGCGCAGCCAGACCTTGTCGATGGTCTCGCGCCACATGGATTTCATCGTCGCCGTCGAACCCGAACAACTGCTGCCCGAGGCGCCACCACCCTATACCGGGCTGGTGACACCGCTGCTGGCCCAGGCGCTGGAGGAACGGGTCCGGCGCCCGTTCGTCATCAGTAGCGTCGATGACAAATGGATCCATATCGAGATCCAGTTGCCGACCGCCGTCCTCTCGGTGCTGACACCCGAGCGGCGCCTGGCCAGCCCGACCACCACCGTGTTCATCCTATGGATGATGGGCAGCGCCATGGTTCTGTTTGCGATTGCGATCATCTTTATGCGCAACCAGATCCGCCCGATCCGGCGCCTGGCGATCGCGGCCGAAAGCCTGGGCAAGGGTGGCGAGGTGCCCAATTTCAGACCGGAAGGGGCGACCGAGGTCCGCCAGGCCGCGACCGCGTTCCTGGTGATGCGCGACCGCATCCGGCGCCAGATCAGTCAGCGCACCGAAATGCTGGCCGGGGTCAGCCATGACCTGCGCACGCCGCTGACCCGGATGAAACTGGCCCTGGCGATGATGGCCGATTCCGCGGAGCTGGAGGAGTTGCGGGATGACGTCGCCGAAATGGAAACCATGATCGAAGGCTATTTGTCCTTCGCTCGCGGCGACGGCAATGAACCGCTGCGTTCGACCGACTTGTCGCGGCTGATCGACGAGGTCGCCGGTACCGCCCGGCGCGACGGCCTGGAACTTTCGATCGATTTTGATGAGCCGATTGCCCTGCCGATGCGACGCAACGCCGTCAAACGCTGCCTGGTTAATTTGTTGGGCAATGCCCGCCATCACGCCGACCGGGCCTGGATCAGCGTTCATCAGCAGGACGGCACGGTCGAGATCGCGATCGACGACGATGGCCCCGGCATCCCGGCGACGGCGCGCGAGGAGGTGTTCAAACCGTTCGTCCAACTGGAGGAAACCCGCGGCCGTTCGACCGGCGGTGTCGGCCTGGGGCTGACCATTGCCCGCGATGTCGTGCGCGGACATGGTGGGGAGCTGCTGCTGCTGGACAGCCCCCACGGCGGATTGCGCGCTCTGGTCCGGCTGCCGACCTGAGCACAGGCGGCAACAGCGTCTATTCGCGTTTCAGGACATTGTTGACGAGGATGCGCGCAACCCGGCTTTCCGTGAACGCCGCGTCGAGCGTCTGCGGATCATAGACCGTATCGACCCAGTCGAAAAAGGCGATCGGCTCGGCATCATTGGCCAGAAGATAGCTTTCGAAGAAGAAATCGCTGAGACCGGTGCGGGCGTGGCGAATGTGACCATAGCGCAACGACAATTGCCCCAGTGCCTCGCGCAACGGCACGCCACGATGCAGGAACAGATACAAGGTTGCCATGATCCCGGCCCGATCGGCGCCGGATTTGCAATGAAACAGCACGGGGTAGCGCAAAGAGTCGAACATCTCGGCCGCGGCGTGCAGCGTCGCGCGCTCCAGCGGCCCGCGGGAGCGGATCGGGAAATCGATCAGGGTCAGGCCAAGCCGGTGGCAAGCCTCACGTTCCAGGATATAGGAGCCGCAGGTATCGCGCCGGCCCCGCAAATTGACGACGGTCTTGATGCCGCGCCGCTGGGCCCAGCGCAAATGATGCGGCGCCGGCTGCGCCGAACGCCACACGGTTTCCGTGATCTGGTGGATGTTGCAATAGATATCGCGGATGAAGCCGTGGTCGACGAGCCACATATCGAGACCCGCGCGCACCCGTTCGCGACGGCTGAGGGGGCCCGGCAGGGGCGAGACCAGCGACGGGAGATCAAGCATGGCCTGAAAGCGCTCATTCAGAGAGGACGGGGACGAGGGCAAGTATCCGAACCGGTAACAGAATTTCAGATCTGGTCAATAGCCGTGATCACGCGGCCCGGCATCCCCGGCGCCGGCCTTGCCGTCGATCGGTCCGGCAACGGCCTGTGCAAAAAAGCCTGTTGTATCGGCGCCACCATGGTTTATTAGACGCGGGCTCACTTTTGAATACCGGGCCAGCCCGCTGGGCGCTGCGGAGAAATTTCATGCCCCCGACATCATCCCCCGGCGCGAAGCCGACCCTCGCCAGCGCGGCGACCGATCCGGCCCGCCGCCGCATCGTCCGGCGCCTGCTGAACGAAGCGGTGCGGCCCTATGCCCAGCGCCTGGTTCTCGTCGTGCTGTGCATGGTGATTGTCGCGGCGATGACCGCGGTTTCCGCCTGGCTGATGGATCCGGTCGTCAACAAGGTCTTCGTCGATCGCGATCGGGGCATGCTGTGGCTGATCGGCGCCGCCGTTGCCGGGACCTTCCTGCTCAAAAGCATCGCCGCCTACATCCAGGACACACTGCTGGCCTATATCGGCCAACGCATCATCACGGATCTGCAAAAGCGGTTGTTCCATCACCTAATGCATCACGACCTGTCGCTGTTCCAGTCGCGAAACTCCGGCACCCTGGTATCGCATTTCACCTATGATACCAACGCCATGCGCACCACCGTTTCGGGCGCGCTGGTCGGCGTCGGCCGCGACAGCCTGACGGTGATCTTCCTGCTCGGTGTCATGCTCTACCAGGATTGGCTGCTGACGCTGATCATCCTGGTCACCACCCCGCTCAGCGCCATCCAGATCCAACGCCTGAGCCGACGGATGCGCCGGGTGTCGGCCTCGATCCAGGAGGGGATGGGTGCGCTGACCACAACCTTGTCGCAGAGCTTCCAGGGCATCCGGGTGATCAAATCGTTCGGCATGGAGGACCGGGAATGCGCCCGGTTCGACGATGTCGTCACCGCGCTGTTCAAGCTGAATTTTCGCGCCGCGCGGGTCAATGCGGTCAGCCAGCCCTTCGTCGACACATTCAGCGGCATCGCCATCGCGGCGGTCATCGTCTATGGCGGCCTTCATGTCATTGATGGTCGAACCACCGCGGGAACCTTCTTCTCGTTCATCGCGGCGGTGTTGATGGCCTATCAGCCGCTGCGCTCGCTGGGCAAGGTGGCGCCGACGGTTCAGGAAGGCCTGGCCGCCGCCGAGCGGGTGTTCGGCCTGCTGGACCTCAAGCCAACCCTGGTCGACCCACCCGACGCCACGGTCCTGCCGCGGATCGCCGGCGAGATCCGCTTCGAGAACGTCCATTTCAGCTATGACGGCGAGCAATCGGCCCTGGACGGTGCCAGCTTCGTCGCCCCGGCGGGCCAGGTTACCGCGCTGGTCGGCCCCTCGGGAGCCGGCAAGAGCACGGTGTTCGCCCTGATCCCGCGCTTTTTCGATCCTCAGGCCGGCCGCATTGTCATCAATGGCCACGATCTTCGCGACATTTCCCTGGCCAGCCTGCGCGATACCATGGCCGTGGTCAGCCAGGACGTGATCCTGTTCGACGACACCGTCTTCAACAATATCCGCTATGGCCGGCCCGCGGCGCCTGAGGCCGACGTCTGGGCCGCCGCCCGCGCCGCCGCCGCCGACGACTTCATCCGCGCCCTGCCCCAAGGCTATGACACCGTGGTCGGCGAACGCGGCATGCGGCTGTCGGGCGGTCAGCGTCAGCGCCTGGCCATCGCCCGTGCCTTGCTGAAGGATGCGCCGATCTTGCTGCTCGACGAAGCCACCAGCGCGCTCGATACCGAGTCCGAGCGCCAGATCCAGGAAGCTCTGGAACGGCTGATGGAAGGGCGCACCACACTGGTGATCGCCCACCGTCTGTCAACGATCCGCGACGCCAACGTCATCCATGTTCTCGACCATGGCCAAACCGTTGAAACCGGGACCCATGACGCGCTGTCGCACCGCAAGGGGCTCTATGCCCGGCTCGCAGCCCTGCAATTTACCGGGGAAACCGCGCTCCGCGGCGATTGAGGGGCCCGCCCGTCTTTTCAATATGGTGCGCACCGAGATCGATCGCGGCGGCCGCCGCCCCTGCGCCCGGTACGCCAGGCCCAGGTCATCGGGATAGGCAACACCGGTGGGGTTGAAGAGCATTGCGCTGGCGATGAGGTTGGCTACGGGCTCGCGTCGCTGACAATGAGAGGATCTCTCGCCACCGTCATGCTCGCGAACGCGGGCATCCAGGCCCCAGGCGCCATCGTTCGGAGCGTGCGGCTCTGGGCCCCCGCGTTCGCGAGGGCGACGGTCGTAAATTCGATGACCCCCCCGCCCCCCGCGCGGGGCACAGGCTGCGGCGATCCGCGGCAAAAAAACAGTCGCCATTCCCGGCGCGATCCGCCATCGTTGGGACGACGGACCGGGTCCGCCACACTCCGCTACCGAGGGCGTCATCACGAATATCAGGAAACGCGTCGGGCTGGTCGCGCATGATGGCCGCAAAAAGGACCTGATCGAATGGGTCGGGCTCAACGAAGAGACGCTGTCACGCCACGAACTGTTTGCCACCGGGACCACGGGCCAATTGCTGGTCGACGCCTGTCCGCGTCTCACCATCAACCGACTCAAATCGGGACCGTTGGGCGGGGATCAGCAGCTGGGCGCGCTGATCGCCCAGGGCCGGCTGGACATCCTGGTGTTTTTGATCGATCCGATGACGACCCAGCCGCATGACGTCGACATCAAGGCGCTGACCCGGCTGTCGACCGTCTATAATATTGTGCTGGCGATGACCCGTTCGACAGCGGATTTCGTGATCAACAGCGACTTCTTTGAGCGACGGCCCTACCGACAGGCCAAAACCGACTACGACGCCTATATCGACCGCGATACCGACGAATAGGCGGACGACCGCGGCTTGGGGCGGCGGCGCTGGTGATGATCCGTGTCGGTGATGATCCGTGTGAATGAGCCGGGAGGAAGAGCGATCCGCATTCCCGGATCTCCTCGACCGCTGGTATCGCGCCATCCCCCCGGCGGCACGGTGATCGGCTCAGGCCTGGGCTTCGATCCAGATCAGGGCGGGGCTGACGGCGATGATACTGTAGGCTTCCTGCGGCGTAATATCGTGGCGCGCGTCTTCGATCGGGTCGGCATGCTTGTTGAGCAGGAGACCCTGCTTTTCAGCATATTCGACCGCTTCGTGACCATGCAAGGTTGTCGTCATCATCATGGTGATCCCCCTATTGAGCGTGGCCGTTTCCATCGAAATGTCATGGATTTCTCCCTGTAAAGACTATTATAAGTGACCTGGATTTTCCAGTGCCAATTTTCAACTGAGACTAAAGTGAAACGCCCCCTTTTCAAATCGCCAAGTTATTGATTTGGGCCGGTTTCCACCAAAATTGTTTGTTTTGTGACTTTGACGGTCGCACCTTGCAACCGGGTTAACCGTTGGCAGGAGGTCATTTATGTTTCCAGCGCCATCGCCGATGGCCGTGCGCACCCGCCGTTGCGCCAGCCCGCCGCAGCGGACGGACGGGCGCCGGATTGTAAGCCAATTTTAATTTGGCAGCGCCTCGCTGTTCGCGCATGCTCCGCCGCCCATCGCTGAAATCTGCGGTCCCAGGCTACGTTTCTTTTGCCCCGCCCGTCCTGACACCGAGGCCAAGACATGGACTTCTTCAAGCATTTCAGCTTTCTCGTCTGCACCCCGGCCTTTGACAACGATGAGCTTGAAGGCCAACGGCTGCAGAACATCATTTCGGAGGTCGAGCGCCTCGGCTTTCAGGTAGTCAAGGCAAGGCGGATCGAGGACGCCGAACTGGTGATCCGCACCGATGCCGCGATCGGCTGCATGATTGTCGACTGGGGCAAAAAGGGCTTTGACAACAAAGCCGCCGCCCTGGTCAAGCTGGTGCGTCGGCGCGGCCTGGAACTGCCGATCATGCTGCTGGTGCGGCGCCAGCGGCTTGAGCATATCGCGGTCGATGTCCTGCACCTGATCGACGGCTATATCTTCCTGGCCGAGGAAACCCCTGAATTCATCTCCAAAAATCTGGTCAGCCGCATGAAACAATATGCGGACACGCTGAAGACACCGTTTTTCGGCGCCCTCGTCGACTATTCGGAAGAGGGAAACCAGCTTTGGACCTGTCCCGGCCATAACGGCGGCAATTTCTATCGGCGCAGCCCGATTGGACGGATTTTCGTCGAACATCTCGGCGAGGCGATCTTCCGCGACGATATCGACAACTCGGTGCTCGACCTGGGCGATCTTCTGGTCCATGACGGCCCGGCCTTGCAGGCCCAGAAAGAGGCCGCCCAGATCTTCGGGGCCGAGCGGACCTATTTCGTGCTCAACGGGACCTCATCCTCCAACAAGATCGTACTATCAGCCCTGGTGACCGAAGACGATCTGGTCCTGTTCGACCGCAACAACCACAAAGCCGCCCATCACGGCGCCCTGTTCCTCGCCGGCGCGATCCCGATCTATCTGGAAACCGACCGCAATGCCTTCGGGCTGATCGGACCGATCGATTTCGAGGCGCTCGACGAGGACAAGATCCGCGACAAGATCCGCCGCAATCCCCTGGTCAAGGATCCCACCGCCTGGCAGCGCCCCCGCCCCTTCCGCGCCGCCGTGATCCAGCAGTGCAGCTATGACGGGACGATCTACAGCGCCGAGATGATCCTGAAAAAGATCGGGCATCTGTGCGACTATATCCTGTTCGACGAGGCCTGGGCCGGCTTCATGAAGTTCCACCCGCTGTTCAAGGGGCACTTCGCGATGGGGCTGGGACCGCTCGGCGACAATGACCCCGGGATCATCGCGACCCAGTCGACCCACAAACAACTGGCGAGCTTCTCCCAGGCGTCGCAAATTCATATCAAGGACAACCATATCCGCGGCCAGGAACGACGCGTCGAACATCGCCGCTTCAACGAATCATTCCTGCTGCATGCGACGACATCGCCGTTTTATCCGCTGTTTGCCTCGCTTGATGTCGGCGCCCAGATGATGAAGGGCCGCTCCGGTGAGGTGCTGTGGGACGACACCATTCGTCTCGGAATCGAGCTGCGCAAAAAGATCCGGGCGATTCGCCGCGAGTTTGAAGAGCGCGAAAGCGATCCCGCCCGCAAATGGTTCTTCGACCCGTTCGTCCCCGACAAGGTCCTGATGCCGCGCGCCGACGACCCGCAATTGCAGGATGAGGTCGCCTGGGAGGACGTTCCCACGGACATCCTGGCGAGCAATCCCGACTGCTGGGCGTTTCAGCCAGGCGCATCCTGGCATGGTTTCACGCACCTGGCGCCCGGCTATGCCATCACCGACCCCAACAAGCTGACCCTGCTGACGCCCGGATTCGACCGCAGCACCGGCACCTATCAGCAACACGGCATCCCGGCCCCGGTGCTGGCCGAATATCTGCGTGACATCCAGATCGTCCCGGAAAAGAACGACCTGAACTCGATCCTGTTCCTGCTGACGCCCGGTGTCGAATCCAGCAAGGCGGGCACCCTGCTCAGCGCACTGGTCTCATTCAAGCGCCTGCATGACGAGAATGTCCTGCTCGACGAGGCGCTGCCGGAATTCGTGCGGCGACGACCGGCCCGCTATGCCGGCAAGAGGCTGCGCGATCTGTGTGGTGAGATGCATGCCTTTTACCGTGACCAGCAGACCAGCCTGCTGCAACGCCGGATGTTCCGGCCCAGCCATCTGCCCGAACCGGCCATGGCGCCGCGCGACGCGGTCCGCCAACTGGTGCGCAACAAGGTCGACTATCTGCCGCTCGACCAGATCTCGGGCCGAATTGCGACAACCCTGTTCGTTGTCTATCCGCCGGGGATCGCAACGATCGTCCCCGGCGAGCGCCTGGGCGAACGGGCCCAACCGATGCTCGACTATCTCAAAGTGTTCGAAACCGGCGCAAACCTGTTCCCCGGCTTCGACAACGAGATCCAGGGGCTTTATCGGGAACTCCAGCCGGATGGACGCATTCGGTTCTACACCTACGTCGTGCGGGAATAGACGCGATCACGGGAGCCGTTTCCGGTCAGGTTGGATCGAAAACGGCTCCAGCCCCTATGTTTCGACGCATTTTCCGCGCCCGGCCGGTCCCCGACCGGGTCGGAAAATACTCCAACGCCAGCGGTGGCCTATGAAGACGATCCTGCAGAATATTGTCGTCCGACCCTCGACCGACGAGGACGTGCCGGCGATGCTGGCCATCTATTCCTATCATATCCAGCGTGGCGTCGGCGATCTCGGCGCCTTTGAAGCGGACCCGCTCAATGCCGAAGATTTGAAACACCGGCGCAAGAATATGCGCAAACGGCGCCTGCCGCACCTCGTGGCCGATGTCGACGGCATCGTCGCCGGCTACGCCTATGTGGTGCCCTTTCGCAAGCGCCCGGCCTATCGCTTTACGGTCAAACATTCGATCTATGTGCATCAGGATTATCTCAACAGCGGTATCGGCCGCAGCCTGCTGCCGGCCTTGATTGACGCCTGCGCCGCGGCGGGCTATCGGCAGATGCTCGGCTATATCGACAGCGCCAACCTGCCGTCGCTGCGTCTGCACGAGGCCTGCGGCTTCCGCCAGGTCGGGCTGTTGCCTTCGGTCGGGTTCAAGTTCGGCCATTGGGCCGACAGCATCCTGGTCCAGCGCGCTCTGGGTCCGGGAAATACCGAGTTGCCCGGGCCATGGCTCGGCGCACCGTCCGGCGCACCGGCACCAACCCCGCCCGACACCGAGGGTTGACCCCCACGGGCGGCACGCGCCCTCTTGGAACGACATTGTGAAACAGGACCACACCTTTTTGCCCTCACCGATCCCTCTGACCCTTTCAGCCAGCCGTGCGTGTCGAACCGCACCGGCTGGACCGCGCCTCGCCAAGACCGGAGCGGCGGTGTCATGAGCTACAGCGTCAAAGAACTCTTCAAGACCCTGCAGGGCGAAGGCGCCCAAGCCGGCCGGGCCGCCGTGTTTTGCCGCTTCGCCGGCTGCAACCTGTGGAGTGGCCGCGAGCCGGATCGCCTCTCGGCCGTCTGCCAGTTCTGCGACACCGACTTTGTCGGCACCGACGGCGAAGGTGGCGGCAGGTTCAGCGACGCCGGCGCGCTGGCCGCGGCGATTGCCCGCACCTGGGGCCCCTCCCGGCCCCTGCGCTATGTCGTTTTCACCGGTGGCGAACCGCTGCTGCAACTGGACACCGCCCTGCTGGAGGCCGCCCACACGGAGGGTTTCGAAGTCGCGATCGAGACCAATGGCACGCTGGAACCGCCGGAGGGGGTCGACTGGATCTGCGTCAGCCCGAAAGCCGGGGCGCCGTGGCGGCTGCGACGGGGCCATGAGATCAAGCTCATCTATCCTCAGCCGACCCTCCTGCCCGACGGCTTGGGCCCTCTCGATTTCCAGCATCGCTGGCTTCAGCCCCTGGATGGACCGGAGCGCATCCGCAACACGGCGGCGGCGGTCCGCTACTGCCTGGACCATCCAAGCTGGCGCCTCAGCCTGCAAACCCACAAGCTGATCGGAATACCGTGAACGCCGCTTTCTTGTTTGAGAAGCATCGGAGAGATTGCCCCCTTGAACATCAAGCCTTCACGACGCGCAACGCAGGACCACATCCTTGACGAGATACTTTGAAGTCACCCGGCAGATCGCCATCGACGCCGGCCACCGGATTCCGGACCACGCCTCGAAGTGCCGACACCTGCACGGACACCGCTATGTGATCGAGGCAACCTGTCGATCGATCAGCGGCGAGCTCCACGCCTCGGGCGAAGAAGCGGGCATGGTGCTGGATTTCGGTTTCCTGAAGGAGGAGATGATGGCCGTCGTGGATGCACCCTGTGACCACGGCCTGATCCTTTCGCTTCACGACACCGAGATCCTGGCATTGTTTGCGCCCGAATCCGCTGACGCGACGGCCTGGCAACGGCAACTCGCCAACAGCGTGCGCGCCCAGGGATTTGCCGAAACCGATGAGACAAGGCTCGGGCAGAAACTCTATGTGATCGCCTTTCCACCCACGGCGGAATGCCTGGCCCGCCACTGGTTCGAGCGCCTCGGCCCCTGCGTCGC
Organism: Azospirillaceae bacterium; assembly: GCA_031291675.1. GTDB lineage: Bacteria > Pseudomonadota > Alphaproteobacteria > Azospirillales > Azospirillaceae > JARLIO01. The sequence continues at coordinate 48,111 of JARLIO010000099.1, read as the reverse complement.
CGCGCGCAGCCGCGGCCTCGCCGCGCTGGTCAAGGTGACGGTCTGGGAGACGCCGAACTGCAGTGCGGAGTTCGGCTGACCCGGGCCCACGGTGCGCCGGGCACGCGGCGGAACCGGCGCCCCTCAATGCCCTGACGCGAACCGGATCAGCACAAATGAGGCGCCGAAGATCGCGAAGATCAAGCCGGCAAGCTGCCAGAGAGTTGGAAGCTGAGACACGCGGCCCTTCAGTTCCGCAACATCCGTCTCGACCTTCCGCAGCCGGTCATCAATCTTCCCGACATCCGTCGAAACGCGCACGAGATCCGTCGATACGCGCGCGAGGTCCGTCGATAGCCGCGAAACATCCGTCGATAGCCGCGAAACGTCCGTTGATACGCGCCCGAGCGACGGTTCCAACCGCCGGAGGATATCCAGGGCTTCGTTGCCGTCGCTGCCGATTGTCTGGTTTGACACCGTCGCCACCATGGCTCAAAGGTGCCCTTCCGGTGGGGAAGAGTCAATCTTGTGCCGGCTCAATCAGCGGTTCTCAATTTGGCGACGAAGCGTTGGGCTTTCGCCCAACCCCAACGGGGGTCATGCCCCAGACCCCTTTGTTTTGTCAAAATAGAGGGGGATTCGGGGTTCACCCCGAGCGGGTGCGGGCGGCAGCCCGCTGCCGGCACGGAACGCACCGATCGCTACTGCGCCCGGGCCATCTGCACCTGACGCAGGAATTGCACCCGGTCCATCAGTCCGCTGGCGATATTGCGAACGATCGTCAGGGCAATCCAGGGATCGATGCTGTCGACCATCAACAGGTCTTCGACGGCGAGGCGATAACAGACGACGGGCGTATCGGTGACGACATCCGCCGCCCACGGCCCCCCACGAAACAAGGCGGCTTCACCAAACAACGCTCCGGCGCGATAGCCGGTCTGGCGCAACGGGTGGGGGCTGCCGGCGAGACGGCGTTGGCGGGTCGCAGCGCCCTTCATCAGCAGGAAGATTGACGCCGCCGGTTCACCCTCCCGATAAATCGCGGTGCCGGTGGGATATTCCATGCGTTGCGCCAGGATTTCGATCATCGACAGCCGCGCCACGCTCAGCCCGGTGAGCGCCGGGTGGCTGGTCAGCGGGATCTCGTCATGCTCGACCGGATCGGTGCGCCGTGCCGCCAGCAATCGATCCTCCGCATGGGCCAGGGCAAAATCGAGCTCGGCGAAGATCCGTCCTTCCTGTTCGGGGCGATCGAACCCGACTTCGTGCAGGAAACAGCGAAAATCGGAGCCCTCTGCCAGGCCGGCCAGCAACAGGCGACAGCCGCGCCCGCTCAACAGGCCGTCAACCCGCTTCAAGATCAGCACACTGGTACTGTCGAAGTCGGTCACACGCCGAAAATCCAGCAAAACGCAGCGCGCGTCGGCACCGGCCTCCTCGATGCTGCGACTCAACAGATCCGCCGAACCGAAGAAGATCGGCCCCTGAAGTTCGACGATCGCAGTCTCCTGGCCATGCTGTTCCAGCACGGCGGCGTCAACATTGCTGCGCACGGTGTTGGATTGCAGCACGTCACCCCGGTAAATCCGGCGAACCGGCGAGGTGCTGGATCGTTTCAGGAACACCGCGACCGTGATCGCCATGCCGATCCCGATCGCCGCGGGAACGCTGACGAAGGCAACCAGAAGGCTCACCAGGGCCAGGACGGCCAGATCCGTGCCAAGGCGGCGGATGTCGCGACGCTGGGGCCCGCGCCACAGGGTCCGCAACAGATGTTTGGTCCAGTCATCCAATCCCTGGGCGGTCACGACGATCACGACCGCCGCCAGGACAGACAAGGGAATGGCCCCGACCGGCTCGCGCAACCCCCAGGCCAGGACGATCAGGCCCAGACCCAGCACCAGGTTGACCCGTCGGGTTTGTCCGCCCTGCTGAAAGGCGGCCCGGGTCAGAAGCGGCGAGCCACCGCTCGCAGTCCCACCGATCAGGGCCGATACCAGATTGCTTGCGCCTTGATTCGTCAACTCTTGATTGCTATTCCCCGACGCACCGAAGAGGGAATCCGCGGCCGTGGCGCTCAGAAGAGACTGGATCGATGTGATGAATGCCAGCGTCAGTCCGGTCGCGACCAGAGCGTAGATCGCGGACCCCGGCAGGCCGGCGTGGAACACGGTGTTGAGGCCGGTCAGCGGCAGGCCCAGCGACAGGCCCGGCGGCAGGGTTCCGATGATAGCGCCCCGGTCGACTCCCGGCAACCAATGCTGAACCGTCCCGTCGACCACGGTTCCGATCAGCAACCCCGCCAAGGCGCCGGGGACCAGGCGTGTCACGCGGCGGGTCAGCAAAGTGACAGCGGCGGCCAGAAGCCCGAGCGCGAGCGAATAGACGTTGATCGTCGCCCCGGCACCGAGCAGCGCGTGACGCAGAGACGACCAGCCATCCAATCCCAGCAGAAACGGGATCTGGACCACCACGATTTGGATCACGAAGCCGGCGACGAAACCCGCGACGATGGTCTGGGGCACGTATTTGACGAGATCGCCGAGCCGAAGGGTGCCGAGCACGATCTGGGTGACGCCAGCAATCGCAAGGGCTGCGGCGGCCATCACCATCAGCACCGCGTCGGCGCCCAGCGCATCGGACGGCAGCAGCGCGCGAAAATTCGGTTGGCCGGCCAGATCGACCATCATCGCGGCGAGCAGGGCCGCCTGCGTCGGGCGCGGCGCGTTGACATGCAGACGCCCCCCGAGAATGGCGGGAACCAGGGCTCCGGCGATTGCCGTGATGAACGCGGCGGCGACACCCGCGGCGACGAAATGCGGGCCGAACGGTTGATACACCACGGCGCCACAACTGAGGATCATGGGCAGCGACACCAGCATGGCCGTCATGCCGCCCATGATATCGCCCCGCACATTGCCATCAAAGGCCATGGACGGTTGCGCCTGGCTCATCAACATGGTGATCTCCGGAACAGGACTCGTTGATCAGATGGCATTTCGTGTGATGACTTCCCGCTGGTCGAGAACGTAATCGAGCAATTTCTGCCCAAAATCGGACGCAACCTTGATATCCGCCGGATTAACGATCAGGTTATTGAGATACTGTAGGCGCAAAAAATCGCCGTGGTCATATTCAATCAGGATGCTGGAAAAGAAAAAGCCGAAACTTTCCATGCCCTTGCACAGCAACTCGGTCAACGGCTCGCGCAATGGTAAAAGAAGATGGACGCAGGCGACATCGTTCCTTTGCAGGACATCACGCAATATATTGTGAATGACCAGCAACACGTCGCTCCCGTAAGAATTGATGCGCAGGTAGATGAGGCTGGTCTCCGGTTTGTGTTCGAGATCATATTGCGTGCGCAGGCCGCGCACCGATTCAAAGGCATTGCTGTCGGCCTTGATGATCCGCCGGGGCACGTCGAGGCGGGCGTAGATTTCTTCGATCAATGCGGCGTGATGCACGGGAAGAAAAACCTCGGCCTCCGGGATCGGGCAGACCCGCAGAAAGAACTGGAAGCTTGTCCCGCGGGCGGGCGATTCCACCTCCTTGATTTTCTTGAAGAGCACACGATCGGGCAGATAGGCGAGCAGGACGCCGGTCTCGCGCGCGCCAAGGGCCAGATTGCTTCGTTGCGAGTAGGGATGAGCGGTGACCGCGTCGCTGTAGATGCCATACATTCCGCGTTCGATCGCCCGCGTGCCCGCCATCACCTTCATCTTTTCGAACAGGCGGTGGCCGCGGAATTGCGGATCGACGACAGCGACACCCGTCTCGCAGACCTTCGCGTCGCTCCGGTCATAAAAAATAGCGAGATGCCCGGCGATCCGGCCCGAATCAGTGATGGCGATGCACGATTCAAGCTGTCCCCGCTGCAGCATCGCCACGATCTTCGCGGGATAATAGAGCGATTCCCGGTAGTAGGAGAGCCCGTAGGATCGGTAGATGCATTGCGAGACCCGCACGACATCGGCCGCGGTCATCATCCGAAGCGTGACATTGTCCTCGCCAACGGAATCCGGTACTGGCGACGCCGACTCACGGGCCACAATCTGCTCGATCGTCTCGGCATCGAGGCGACAACTGAATTCAAGACGCTTGCCCTGCTTGCCGAGGTTGTGGAAACGAACCTCGTCCGCATAGGCCCGAAGCGGGAGGAGTGCGGCCTGGCTCCGGTCAAGCGGCGCCTGCTGATCGAAATGGAGGGGCAGACCACGATCCTCCACGACCAGTTCGATCGAGTCCGTCCGGCGCCACAGGCTCATTTGGAATTGGCCATTGTCACCGGGATCGAAGGATTGCTCGATCACGTAACGGCACACCTCTTCGGTGAGGCCGCGCAGACGGGCGATGTCGTCGCCGGGGATCCCCAGCGCGCTCGCCGTGCCGCACAGAAAGTCACGGATCAAGGGCGGCATCGCCGGGTCAGCACGCGACGTGATGCCGATGAGACATTGGTCCGTGTTACTCTCGTTTTTTGCCACTTGTTAAACCGTTTCAATTTTATCGATAAAAAGAGATTCTATAATGATCGCCTGCGGCGATCGTCAATGCTAGAAATATGAAATATCGCTTAATTTACCGTGACAATGGCAGCATCGACGTATTTTTTGGACCGGCACGGTGGATAACGGCGCCGCATAGTATAAATTAATTCACAAAAGACCAAATTTTACTTGCCTCGAATGGGGTCCTGCCGCGTCATTCGCTTGGACTGAGACAATCGCAACGCAATAAGATTGTCACTGCGTCAGGAGGCGATTGCTTCCGGTCAAGCTGCGGCAAACCCATGACGGCCCGCGCGAAACCAAGGGCCGGACCCCCGGCATTGCGCGGGTCGTGGGACACCCGGATCAGGCTGAAATGGCGCGTTTGGCCAGGACGATGAGCAAAACGCTAGAATCGGGACCTTGGCCATTGGTTGAAGCCACTTTCCGATAAGGCCGTCATTTCACCTTTCATTTTTCAGGATAATTTGAAACGCGTATGCGACGGACATAATATGATCATAAAACTGATAAGATATTTTGGTATTTTCTTAAATGTCATGCTCGGTGAGCGCGAATGTGCCTGAAAGAGAGTCAGCTTAGGGGAACAATTTATCGAAAATACATTTCCTTCGTCGATGCGGCCTGTTGCGTTCCTGCGATGCGCGTATCTCATGGATCCATTCGATCCCGACATTGCGAACGACACCGGCAAGGCAATAGACGTTGAAACAGACGCAATACTCAGGACATCCGTCTCAAATTTGCCCATCGAAATTCGCCGCCACCAGGCCCGTCGCCACCAGGCCCGTCGCCACCAGGACCGTCATCGTCATTGAGATCCAACGGATCAGATGACAACAAATACCGAAACAGAGGATCTGAAGAGAATGAATAAATCTGCTTTGTTACGGAATTTTGTCGTTAGCACATTGGCACTGTCAGTCGGTGCCATGTTAACGGCGCCAGCCCAGGCAGAAACCGTGATCAAGGTTGGAACGCTTCAGTTACCTTCCTCGTCAACGTGGCAACTTGTCGAAAAACAATTTGCTGCAATAACGGCTGACACCAAAGGCGCTGTAACGTTCGATGTCGGCTACGATAACAAATACGGCAAAGTAACAGAAGTAGTCTCCAAGGTCGAATCGAATGACCTGCAGCTGGCCTATGTTGTGTTCAGTAGCAACCCATCACGATTTGCCAGCACCGGCGTTGTGGAACTCCCCATGATCCGTCGGACCTCGCTGGCCGGAACCAAGGCGTTGTGTGCGCTCCAGGACGCGGGGATGTTCGATCGTGACTTCAAAGGGCTGAAGGTGCTGACGACCTGGGCGCTGCCGACCTATGCGATCCTCCTCGACGACAAGCGCAAGATCGAATCCCCCAGTGACCTGCGCGGCGTCAAGATCCGGGCACCGGGGCCGACAGGGGCGCGGGCGCTGCAGAAACTGGGGGCCATTCCAGTCAATCTCGGGATCGGCGACACCGGCAAGGGCTTGGCCTCCGGCATGATCCAGGGCATGGCCTACGGCCTGTACGCCTCCGAGATCACCAGCGGTATCGACGGCAAGATGTTGATGGACCAGGTGACCCAGATCATCGATATCGGCTTCTCGGCACCCGCGGTCGGCCTGTTCATGTCGGAAAAATACTTCAACGGCCTGCCACCGGACGTCCAGCAGGCCTTCGTCAAGGAACTCAGCGCCGGCTGCGCCCTGGGCACGGTGATCGCGATTGACCGCGACAAGCAGGAGGACGTGACGCGGCAAGACCTGGCCAAGGACGGCCACCACGTCTTTGTCAACTTTGACGCCGCGGCCATCGACGCCATGCACAAGGAACTGACCGACGTCTACGACGAATGGGCTGCCGGTGTCACCAAGCAGGGCATCGACGGCAAGGCCTTGGTCGAAAAAGCGCAAACCGTCATCAAACAAAACGAGTAGTGATGACGGGTACTGTTGCATGACCGACGAGATAGGCTCGTTTCCGAGGCGTCCACGATACCGGAGACAACGATGTTGAGAATTGCTGGAAGTATCCGGACCAAATTGATTGGTGCGGTGGGCGGGTTATTACTTGCTGCACTAGCAATTGGTGTCACCAGCGGATTTTTTCAGTTGCGGGTGGCAACCAGGTTTGATCAGGTCCTTTCAGCAGAGCTGCCTTTGTCGAACGCCGCGTTGAAACTGGCGAACCAGAGCGCCGGTTTGGCGGATCAGGCCCGGAGCTTGGCGGCCGCGGCCGACGAAGGCGAACGCGCCACACTGCGCGACGCCTTCGACAATCGGACGCGCACGCTGCGCGGCATGCTCGACCAGATGGCGACGTTGGGCCTGGACGCCGATCGTCGCCAGCGCTTGTCGAGCCAGTTCGACGCCATGCATGGATTGGTTGATCAGCTTGATGGCGAGGTCAAGAACCAACTGGCGTTGGCGGTGCGGCGGCATGGCGTCATGGCGGAACTGACGCAGGCCCACGCCGCGCTGCTGAAGGCGATCGCGCCGTTGGCCGAGGACAAGAATCTTTCAATCCAGAATTTGACGCTGGAGATGCCGACGGAGGCCTCGGATCTGACGAACCTGGCCATCAACCTGATCAGTACCGATGTCCCGGTGGTTCAGGCCTTCGCCGATATGATCGGGCAGGCCAACATGGTGGCGGCCACCCTGGGCAAGGCCGATGTCGCGGGCAATATCGAGACCCTTGCGGCGCTGAACAAGGAATTCGCGGCCGCCAAGGACAAGATGAAGTTTGCCGGTGACTTCCTCGCCGGCATCCTTTCCGATGATATGCCCAAGCGTCTGGCGGGCGCCATGCTGGATCGCGGCAGCGGTCCGTCCGGGCTGTTCGGCTTGCGCCAAGCCGAACTCGAGGGGCGGGTGAAAACAGCGGCGACCTTGGAGTCCCTGTCCGCCGCATTGCAAGAGCAGGCGAAGGAGGTGGAGGACGTGGTCCGGGCGACCGAGCAGCGTGCCGGTCAGATGGGCAAGGAGGTCGACCGCACGATCATCACCGGCATGACGGCGACGGCGACGATTGTTGGCGTGGCGCTGATCGGGGGCTTGCTGTTTTCCTGGCTGCTGGTCCAGCGTGATATCCTGAAACGGCTGGTCGGGCTTACCGCCCGGATGGAACGGCTGGCGGCGGGCGACCTCGCGATCGACATTCCCGGTGTCCGTCGCGAGGACGAGATCGGCACGATGGCGCGCGCCCTGCAGGTGTTCCGGGCGGCCGCGGTGGAACGCGATCAGATGCGCAGCCAGGAGCAGGCAAAGGCGGACGCCGAAAAACAGCGGCTGACGCTGATGTCCGACCTGATCCGGCGTTTTGGCGGCGCCGTGGGCCAGACCCTTGATCGGGTGGAAGCCATCCGGCGTGAGGTCAACGAGGACGCCAGCCTGATGCGGGACGTCGCCGAACGCACCAGCTCGAAGATCGCCTCCGCGGCCGACGGTGCGATGCTGACATCGTCGAATGTCGGCACCGTTGCCGCCGCGCTGGAAGAACTCTCCGCGGCCACCCGCCAGATCGCCGAGGAAGCGGTTCGCGCCGCCGACCATACCCGCCGGGCGGTCGATAATGCCGAACGCACCCGAACGGTGATGGCGCGCATGATGAGCGCGACCAAAGAGGCCGATGCGATCCTGAGCACGATCAGTGCCATCGCCGAACAAACCAACCTGCTGGCCCTGAACGCCACGATCGAGGCGGCACGGGCCGGCGAAGCCGGCCGGGGATTCGTCGTCGTCGCCCAGGAGGTCAAGGCCCTGGCCAACCGCTCGGCGGGCGCGACCCAGATGATTGAACGCCAGATCAACGACATCCGCCAGAGCACCGGGGAATGCGCCACGGTGATCAACGGCATCGCCACGATGATCATCGAAATCAACGGCATCGCCCAAACGATCGCGGCGGCGGTCGATCAGCAATCGGCGACCACGGTATCGATCAGCCAGAATGTTCAGTCTGCGGCAACCGCAACCAGCCTGGTCACCGCCGACATCCGGATGGTGACCGGAAACGCGCAAGAAACCACAGTGTCGGCCCTGCGGGTCCTGGAAACCATCGACGGGCTGTCACGGGAGACCGATCAGCACCATCGCGAGGTTCAGGAATTCCTGTCGGCCATCGCCGGTGTCTGAGCCGCAATGCCGGGGGCCCTTTCGTGTCGCCTTGGCCTGGCGCCAGGGCACCGGTCTTCGGCTGCGGGGTCGGGTTGCGTCGCCCGTCATCCCGGTCCCTGCTGAAACCATCCGGAGATCTTTGATGAAGCTGCGTTTGTGTGCCATGGCATGCGCAATGACCGGTCTGTTGCTGACGGGTCCGGCCCGATCGGCCGATCTGCGGATCGGCACCGCCGCCGAGCCGGCCACGTTTGATCCGCATTTTCGCAATACGACGCCGGACAATTCTTTGCGGCGTCACGTTTTCGAATCCCTGATCGGCCAGGATGAAAATCAGAAGCTGTTCCCGCTCTTGGCCACGCAATGGCGGCCCATCGACGCGTTGACCTGGGAATTCAAGCTGCGCCAAGGGGTGCGGTTTCACGACGGCACCGCGTTCACCGCCCAGGATTTCATCTATACCGTCTGCCGCATTCCGAATGTCCCCAACAGCCCGACATCGTTCGCGCTCTATACCCGCGGGATCGACGCGATCGAGACGCCCGATCCCTACACGCTGATCATTCGCACCGCGGCACCCTATCCGTTGCTGCCGACCGAGCTGGCGACCTTCGGCATCGTCTCGGCCCGTGCCGCTGGCGGCATGGCCGTGCGCTTCGATCGCGCGGGATGCAATGGGGTGTCGTCCTATCCCAACAGCGCGCTGTTCGATGACGGCACGCTGGCCATGGGCACCGGCCCGTTCAAGCGGGCCGAATACGTCAAGGGCGACCGCATCGTCCTGGTGCGCAACCCCGATTACTGGGGCCCGCGGCCGGCTTGGGACCGGGTGATCTTCCGGCCTTTGACCGCCGATGCCCCGCGGGTCGCGGCACTTCTGGCCGGCGATGTCGACATGATCGAGATGCCGCCGGTCCAGGATCTGGAACGGCTGCGGGCGACGCCGGGGATTTCGGTGGTTCAGGTGCAGTCGAACCGGACGATTTTCCTGGAATTGGATCAAACAAGCGACCAACCCCGTTCCATCGCCGGCGCGGCCGGCCGCAATCCCCTGAAAGATCCGCGGGTGCGCGAGGCCCTGGCGATTGCGATCAACCGCGACGCCATTGTTCGCAGCATCATGAACAGCAGCGCCGTCGCGGCGTCCGAACTGATGCCACCGGGATTTTTCGGTTTCAACCCGGCGATCCACGTCAATTATGATCCGGTGCGCTCCCGCCAGCTGCTCGAACAGGCCGGTTATCCCGATGGTTTCGAACTGGTGCTGGGGACGCCCAACGACCGCTACATCCATGATCAGAAGGTGGCCCAGGCCGTTGCCCAGATGTGGACACGGATCGGCGTCAAGACCCGGGTCGATGCCAGCACCAACAGCATTTTCTTCCAGCGTGCCCATCGCAACGAATTCAGTGCGTCGCTGCTGGGGTGGGGGCCGGCGACGGGTGAAATGTCTTCGCCGCTCAAGGCGATCATCGCCACCCCTGATGTCACCCATGGTTTCGGGACCTTTAACTATGGCGGTTATTCCAATCGGGCGGTGGACGATCTGCTGATCCGGGCCCTGGCCACGATCGACGATCCCGGCCGCGAAGCCCTGTTGGCCCAGGCGATGAAGGTGGCAATGGATGACGTCGCCGTGATCCCGCTGCATTACGAGCTGACGGCCTGGGCACTGCGGTCCGGTCTGAGCTACAAGGCGCGCGCCGACCAATTCACGCTGGCGACCGATGTCCTCGCAAACGACGTCGCGCGGGGGCCGTGATGGTGACCGTCTTGCTGCGCCGGGTCGGCCAAAGCGTCGCGGTCCTGCTGGTGATGGCGATTCTGGCGTTTCTCGCCATCTATGCGATCGGCAATCCGGTTGACGTCCTGGTCAGTCCCGAAGCCGACCAGATGGAGCGCCAGGCGGCGATGGCCCGCCTCGGCCTCGACCAGCCGTTGGCGATCCAGTTCCTGAGCTTCGTGGGGCGTCTGGCCCATGGCGATCTGGGCACCTCGTTCGTCCATGGTGCGCCGGCCCTCGGTCTGGTGCTGGAACGACTTCCGGCGACGCTGGAACTGGCGGTGACGGCGATGATCACGGCGCTGCTGATCGGCTTGCCGCTTGGCCTTTGGGCTGGACTGAGCCCGGGCGGCATCGTCGGGCGGGCGATTGCCGCCTTCTCGATCCTGGGTTTCTGCCTGCCGACCTTCTGGGTCGGGCTGGTGCTGATCATGACGTTCTCGGTTCATTTTGGTTGGTTGCCGGCGGGGGGGCGCGGCATCACCGTGCCGGTTGCCGGGATTTCACTCGGCATCCTCAGCCTCGACGGCCTCGCCCATCTGTTGTTGCCGGCGGCGAACCTGGCCCTGTTCAAAACATCGCTGATCATTCGCCTCGCCAGTGCCGGCACGCGCAACGTCGCGCGCCAGGATTACATCCGTTTTGCACGGGCCAAGGGTTTGTCGTCGGGGCGGATCATCGGGGTCCATATCCTGAAGAACATCATGATCCCGATCGTGACGGTGCTGGGCATGGAGCTGGGATCGGTGATCGCCTTCTCGGTCGTGACCGAGTCAATTTTTGCCTGGCCCGGGATGGGCAAATTGCTGATCGACAGCATCGTCCATCTGGATCGCCCGGTCGTCGTCGCCTACCTGCTGGTCATCGTGCTGGTGTTCATGGTGATCAACCTGCTGGTCGATCTGTTGTATGCCGCACTCGATCCCCGCATTGGAGCCAACCGTTGACGGCGGTCGGCCCGGGCGTGATGCCGGCTCACCCCCGCTCTTGGCGGCTCATCGCGGCGGCGCGCCCGGCGACGGTGATCGCCGGTCTGGTCCTGGTCGCCGCCGTGCTGGTCGCCGTGTTGGCCCCGTGGCTGTCGCAGCAGAATCCTTACGATCTTGCCCAACTCGACGTCATTGATGCCCATCTGCCGCCCGGATCCGCCATGGCGACCGGCACCGCCCGCTATTGGCTCGGCACCGATCCGCAGGGTCGCGACATGCTGTCGGCGATTTTCTACGGGCTGCGCACCAGTCTGCTGGTGGCATCTGTCAGTACCACGGTCGCGCTGCTGTTCGGGATGGTGACCGGATTGCTGGCTGCCTTTGCCCGGAGCTGGGTGGATGCCGCGATCATGCGCCTCGTCGACCTTCAGCTATCGTTTCCGGCCATCCTGATTGCCTTGATACTCCTCGGTTTGCTGGGCCAGGGCGTCGACAAGGTGATTTTGGCGCTGATCGCCGTGCAATGGGCTTATTTCGCCCGAACGGTCCGGGCCTCGGCGCTGGTCGAGCGCGGCAAGGACTATGTCCAGGCCGCGGCCGGCCTCGGGCTGGCACCGTTGCGGATCGCCTTGGGTCATCTGTTGCCCAACTGCCTGCCGCCACTGCTGGTGATCGTTCCAGTCCAGGCAGCCCACGCGATCACATTGGAGGCGACATTGTCGTTCCTGGGCGTTGGCGTGCCGGTCACCGAACCCTCGCTGGGGATGCTGATCGCGGGCGGTTACGACTATCTGCTGAGCGGGGAATATTGGATCAGCCTGTTTCCCGGCATCGCCCTGGTCTTGGTCATTGGTGCCATCAACATTGTGGGCGATGGGCTTCAGGATTGGTTCCATTCGACGGGGGAGCGTTGAGGCGATGGCGTTTGCGGCCGATCCAGCCACGGTGCCGTCGCCCGTGTTGGCGATCGACAAGCTTTCGATCGGTTTCGACGGCCGATCCGGCTTCGTGACGGTCGTTGCCGGCGTTGGCTTCAGCGTGCACCGCGGTGAAATCCTCGGGCTGGTCGGTGAATCGGGGTCGGGCAAGTCGGTCACGGCGCTCTCGATCCTCGGTCTGATCGATCCGCCCGGTCGCGTCTCCGGCGGCGAGATCCGGTTTCACGGCGAGGATCTGATCCGGATCGGCCGGCGGCGGCAGCGCACGCTGCGCGGCAATCGCATCGCCATGATCTTTCAGGACCCGATGTCGACGCTCAACCCGGTGCTGACGATCGAAAGCCAGATCGTCGAGGCGCTGCGCGCCCATCGCACGATCGATCGGGCAGCCGCGCGACACTTGGCCTGCGAAGCGCTGGGCCGTGCCGGCATCCCGGCACCGGAGCACCAGCTCAAGGTCTACCCGCACCAGCTTTCGGGAGGCATGCGCCAGCGTGTCGCCATTGCGATCGCCCTGCTGCACCGGCCGGACCTGTTGATCGCGGACGAGCCGACAACCGCCCTTGATGTCACGATCCAGGCGCAGATCCTGAGGAGAATCCAGGAATTGGTTCGTGAAACGGGTATGGCCCTGATCTGGATCACCCATGACCTTGCGGTCGTCTCGGGATTGGCCGATCGGCTTTGTGTCTTTTACGCCGGCCGCGTCGTTGAAACCGGTCCGACGGCAACGGTGATCGGCCGGCCCCGTCATCCCTACACCAAGGGTCTGATCGAGGCCCGGCCCGGCTATGGTCGCCGTTCGGAACCCCTGGCCCAGATTCCCGGGATGATGCCGTCGCCATTGGCCTTGCCGCCCGGCTGTTCCTTCCAGCCGCGGTGCCCGCGTGCGATTGCCGCTTGCGCGGTCATGCCCGAACTCACCGGCGATCGCCACCCGGTCGACACCGGTCAGGCCCCTGGTCATTGCTGGCGCTGTGTCAATCCCGAGCCATCGCTGCCATCCCCGGAGCAACCGTGATCGAACCGTCATCGGATTGGGCCCCCGCCGTGCCGCTGCTCGAAATCGCCCATTTGTCGAAGCGATATGCGGCCCGTCCGACCTTGACCGAACGTCTGGTCGCGACCCTCGATCACCGGCGCGCCGGTGACGGGGTCCATGCGGTCAGCGATGTTTGTCTCGACCTGGAACGGGGCGAAACCCTGGGTCTGGTCGGCGAATCAGGGTGCGGCAAGAGCACGCTGGCGCGCATGGTGGCGGGATTGCTGAAGCCGACGGCGGGGGAGGTCCGCTATCGCGGTCAGGTTCTTTATCGCGCATCGGGTGCGACGGCGCGCCGACAGCGGCTCAAGGTGCAGATGGTGTTTCAGGACCCGATGGCCTCGTTGAATCCGCGGATGACGATCCAGCGGATCATCGGCGAGGCGCCCGCCGTCCATGGCCTTGTCGGCCGCGAAGCGCTGGCCGGCTATGTCGACGGGATCATGGTCCAGGTTGGATTGGATCCGGCGCTGGCGCATCGCTATCCCCACCAGTTTTCCGGCGGCCAGCGTCAGCGCATTGCCATCGCCCGCGCCTTGGCCGTCAAGCCGGAGATCCTGGTGTGCGATGAGGCGGCGGCCGCGCTGGACGTATCGGTGCAGGCGCAGATCATCAATCTGTTGATGACGCTGCGCCGGGATCTGGGGCTGACGACCCTGTTGATCAGTCATGACCTCGGCGTCGTCTACCATATCTGTGACCGCACGGCGGTGATGTATCTGGGCCGGATTGTCGAGTTGGCGCCGACCGAGACGTTGTTCGGACGGGCGCGACATCCCTACTCCCGTCTCCTGGTTGCCGGGATGCCACGCATCGGTGCGGGCAAGCAATCGTTTGTCGGGGTGTCCGGTGAGGTCCCGTCGCCGATGGACCCGCCCGCAGGATGTGGCTTTCATCCTCGGTGTCGCTATGCCGTTGACCGGTGCCGGATCGATCGCCCGGTGCTGCGGCGCGGGACCGCCGACCAATGGATTGCGTGCCACCGCGACGATATCACCGACACCCCGGCGGAGACATCCGTGCCGTAACGACACCGTAGGTTCGGGGAGTGGATTGCGGGCTGCGATCCGCAGCCATTGAAAAGATTGGCGTGCCATAGGTGATGAAACCGAGAACCTATATGTCATTGAAATTGCTATACAGGCCGATTGAATCAGCCGGAACTTAAGCGGCGTTGTGCAAAGCCTTGGCAATTTCATCGGGCATTTTGATGATCACGCGCAGATAGCTTTGCGTCGCGGCATCGGGCATCCGACGCCCTTGCTCCCAATCCCTGAGTGAGCCAGCCGGAACACCGTAACGCTTGGCAAAGGCGGCCTGAGACAAACCTGTCGCCGCCCTCGCCCGACGAGCCAGCATCGCCCCCAACCCACGCTCGAACTCGTCATCCGAAAGCGGCAAGTCCGCATCACCATCTAGGCGTTTCGTCATATCGCTTTGCTTCCCGCTCATTGGCTTTCCTCACACTGATAATGCGCGAAACATCGTCGCGCTGGGTAAAGACGCAAACCCACACCCGCCCCTCGACCATGCCGTAGCAAACGAATCGGTCCTCGGCATAATCGAACCGCACGTCCAAGACTTCCAACCGATTGGGATCGTCCAAAACCTTGGCCCCATACGCCAAGGGCACCCCGTGCTTCTCCTGGTTTGAAGCGTCTTTGTCCGGGTCGAATTCGATCTTCATGTAACAAGACTACGGTATTGCCGTATGGATGGCAAGGGTTGGCTTATACCTATTGGGACGAGCTATTCGGAATGAGGCCCCGAACACCGGCGCTTCATCTATTCTTGCAGCGGCGCCCCAGCACCTGGGCCAAGGCACTACCGACACCCTCGGTGAAGTTCGGGGTGGAACGGATGAATGCCACCACATCGTTCGTCGTATCCCCTAAGGCCTTTTGTTGAACACACGCGATCCAAGCCGGATAATCCTTATTCGACGTGCCGTATAGAAAGAAGATCTCGCCCTCCATTATGCCGCCGACGTACACGGCCTGCAAATCATTGGGGCGCTTGAGAAATTCTACGGCTGCAATGGGCGTGATTACCCCTGGAGGCTGTTGCTCCACTATGTTCAATTGCCGACATTGTTTGATGTAGAGCCACGTTCCCACATGGTCACCTTGCCCATCTGGGATTTCTTTGGACGATTCGGCAGCAACACAGGTGGTGTCGCTAGCCTTGAGGCCGACGCTGGACATGTCCTTATCGATGTGGGTGGCTGTGATAATGCCGATGGTCCTAGTCTTGCCGTTGGCTATGAAGGTCGCACCAAGCCTGATGCGGGTTGGTGGTGTGAAATTCTCACAAGGACCGCTAATGATCGACACCACACGGTCACGCGCCCAAATGCACTTGACGGCACCGTCAAGCGACTCAACAGCACTCACGTTGACCATCTCGGCATGGGCGGTAAGCGGCAACAGCAGGTGGGCCCATAGCAGCACGATGAATCTCATAGTAAACGCCATCCTTTTCGTGCATTAGCAAGCACTCTGATGACCACGTGCCAATTTCCCGTCAGTTGCTGAAAAGTATCCGTCCGGGGAGTCCCACGTTGAGCAATAAACGAATACATACCGCCCTTCAGTGCTGTCAGTTTCCGTGCTTTGCCTTCCCGACAGCCCCACCGATGAAAGCCTTGAGATCCTCCAGTTCATCCTCCTGTTCGATGTCGCGCGGTTCGCACATGCGGACGAAAACGTAGATATTCGACCATTGCGACAGCATCATCTCGACCTGATAGCTGGGCGGAATATCCTTGTAATCTTTCCCGTGAAATGGTTTCAGTGCGTCGCTGAGACAGCCGACTAAGCCATTTTTAACTTCAACAGACCATCCGATTTGTTCAAGTTGATCGTCCGTCAGTTTGAGGACGATCTCCAGGAGGTACATGGCCCGGTCCTTGGGAAGAAGTACCTTCAAGCTCCGGTCGTACTTTGCGGTGACTCGATTCAACCGGGCTTGCTCTTCGAGGCCGTTGGCACGCACAAAGCCGCTAACGTCGAAATGGATGACCTCTCTCCGGCCCCGGGCGGACAGGATGAATTTCTCCAACACGCGCCCATCGCCCGGTTCGACGAGAAATCGTTCGACCACCTTCCAGTCAACGTCTTTTTTCCCGAACTTGGCCTCAAGTGCCGCGTATTCTTTTGGGATACCTTCGAGGCTGTTTCGCGCTTCGATGAATATGGCAGGCTCAGGAGACGCTCCGTCCACGGACGGCGGACGCCCCCCGCTTCTCCGTGGCGGTGTGCCACCGTCTGCTTTCTGTTCGGCGGTGTTGAGTATTACCCCCACTTCTGCGGCGGTGGAACATTGCCATACCGCATTGGCGAATGCCCCGAGGACGGGATTTTTGAAGCGTATCGGCACCTGATAGTCGGGATAAATAGTGTCCAGAGCCATCGCCGTTGCGGCTGCCTTGTAGACGTTCGTCTCATCGTAGAGCTTCGGCCCGAGGAACGAACCGACTAGTGTGGCGATGACACCCTTCTTGTAGCTGCGGACCTGCACACCCGCTTGAGCGACGGAGATTAGGCAAGATAAAGCAACGGCACCATTGCGCCGTTAAGTCATTGTCTTAACATCATTTTTCATGGTGCTATGAGGTTTTTAATGGCCCCAATATGGCACCATTTGGGTCGCCCCTATTTTTCTCCAAATCCAGCAATGACCGGAAACATAAGCGTAGATAAAGGCTATTTTTGATTTTGGCGGAACAATTAAAAATAGGACCGGAATTGCCACTATATTTGGCACGACGGTCACATGCGGTCTTCTCATCAAAATTTTGCTGGCGGACATTTCCCGGTCGGGGCAGAATCCCGCGACGGCGAACAGCGCAACGTGGTGACGGACGATCTTCCGCCTTTCCCGCCCGTGACCTCCGCCGAGATTGACGCCGTAGCGAGGTATTGCCGTGACCTGTTCTCAAGCATCCTCATTGCTTCCTCTACAACCGAAACTGCGGGCGGCCCTTTACCTGCGGGTATCGACCGGAAGGCAAGCGGAACATGACCTCTCCATTCCCGACCAGAAGCGCCAGGCCGAAGCCTATTGTCAGTCCAAAGGCTGGACCATAGTCGCCGAGTTCGTAGAACCGGGCGCATCCGCCACCGACGACCGCCGCCCGGAATTTCAACGCATGATGGAAGCGGCCACCAGCAAACCGCAATCCTGCGACGTGATTGTGGTTCATTCCTTCAGCCGGTTTTTCCGCGACCATTTTGAATTGGAGTTTCATGTTCGCCGTCTTGCCAAGCATGACATTCGTCTGGTGTCCATCACCCAGGAATTGGGAGATGATCCCACTTCGGTGATGATGCGCCAGATCATGGCGCTGTTCGATGAGTACCAATCCCGTGAGAACGCCAAGCACACCTTACGAGCCATGAACGAGAATGCCCGCCAGGGCTTCTGGAACGGGTCGCGCCCGCCGTTCGGCTACAGGGTCGTCGATGCAGAGAAACGCGGGCAGAAGATCAAGAAACGCCTTGCCGTCGATCCGATCCAAGCGGAGACCGTACGCACCATCTTCTCGCTTTATTTGGAAGGCGATGGGCGGAATGGTCCAATGGGCATCAAGTCCATCGTCAGCGCGTTGAACGCCCAGGGAATGCGGACGCCGAGCGGAGCCAATCTGTCGTGCAAGTTCATCCATGAGGTGCTGACCCGGACTGCCTATATTGGCACACATCGTTTCAACGTAACCGAGGCCAAAACCGGGCGTGTCAAATCCGAGGCGGAAACCATCGAATTCACCACCCCATCAATCATTGACGAAGCCAGTTTTCAGGATGTGCAAAGCCGCCTGAAAGAACGCAACCCAAAGGTCACAGCCCCCAGACTGACGGCAGCGCCATGCCTACTCACAGGAATTGCCGTTTGTGCCGATTGCGGGGGCGGCATGACCCTGCGCACGGGCAAAGGCGGACGATATCGCTACTACACCTGCGCCACGCAAGCCCGTCAGGGAAAGAGCGCCTGTCGGGGGCGCAGCATTCGCCTAGATCGTTTGGATTCATTGGTGATGGAGCATCTGACTAATAGAATGCTCCAGCCCGACCGGATGTGCGACATGCTGGCAGCCCTGTTCGATCAGTACGCGGATAGCCAGCGGGCCGGAACCGCCCGCGTCGAAACCCTCCGCAGCGCCCACCGCGAAGTGGAAGCAAAGGTTCAACGTCTGTACGCCGCCATCGAAAACGGCGTTGCCGATCTTTCCGACAGCACCCTGAAAGATCGTCTGGCGGCATTGAAGACCCAGAGGGACGAATCCAAACGCTTGTTGGAGTGCGCCGAGACTCCAGACGCCCAATTGCCAGAACTGACACCCGCCATGATCGAGGATTTTACCGCATCGCTCAAGACTCGCCTGCTGGAAGGCCCTGTGGCATTTCGGAAGGAATACCTGCAATCCGTCGTGGAAAGAGTCGAAGTCGGCGATGGCCTGATTCGATTGACCGGGCGTAAGGACAGTCTGGCGCGGCAGTTGATGTCTGGTCGTCCTCTGCCCAAAAAGCGAGTTCGCTTTTTTGGACAAGAGTGGCGTCCCCTACGGGAGTCGAACCCGTGTTACCGCCGTGAGAGGGCGGTGTCCTAGGCCTCTAGACGAAGGGGACTTCGCTTGGCGCGGTTGGCTCTTTTAAGCGAAGCCTGCCAGGTGCGCAAGCAAAATTCTTCGACGCCCGACACTTTATCCGCGATCGGCAAGCCGCCGCGCCGTCACCACCAGCGCATCGACCGACGCCGGGTCGGTGTTGAACGCCGTGACCAGCCGGACCACCGATCCCTCCCACCGGTAAAAATCGAAGCCAGCCTCCAGCAAGCCCGCGATCACCGGCTCCGGCAACGCCACGAAGATCTCGTTGATCTCGACCGGGTTGATCAGCACGGCACCCGGAATCGTCATCAGGCCGCGGGCCAACCGCATCGCCATCGCGTTGGCGTGCCCGGCCAGCCGCAGCCACAGATCATCGGTGAAATACGCGTCCAGCTGGCTCGACAGGAAGCGTTGCTTCGAAACCAGATGCCCGGCGCGCTTGCGGCGAAAACCGAAATCGTGCGCCTGCTCCGGCTTGAAGAAGATCACCACCTCCGCGGCCAGGGCGCCGTTCTTGGTCGCGCCCAACGACAGGACGTCGACCCCCACCCGCCAGCTTGCCGCCGCGGCATCGATCCCCAGCGCCGCCACCGCGTTGGCGAAACGCGCGCCATCCATATGGACGCTCAGGCCATGATGATGGGCGATCGCGCTCATCGCGGCGATCTCGTCGGGCTGGTACATCGTCCCGGCCTCGGTGCCCTGCGTCAGGCTGACCAGCGCGGGCTGGACGTGATGGACGCCGCCGCCATGGCCTCGCCGCAGCACGGCCTCCAGCGTCGCAGGGTCAAGTTTGCCATGGGCACCCGGCAGCGCAATCAGCTTCGCGCCGCCGGTCATGGCCTCCGGCGCGCCGCATTCATCGGTATTGATGTGCGCACCTTCATGGCAAAAAACGGCGCCATAAGGGGGCACCAGGGCGGCCAGGGCCAGGGCGTTGGCCGCCGTGCCCGTTGCAACCGGAAAGGCCGCCAGCGCCGTGCCGAACAGCGTCTCCAACCGGCGGTGCAACCGCGCCGTGACCGGATCGGCCCCGTAGGATGGCGCAGTCCCCTGTGCCGCGGCAACCAGCGCCGCCAAAATTTCCGGCGCCGCGCCGGCGACGTTGTCACTGCAAAAATTCATGGCTGGTTTTCCCCATCGTCATAGGCCCGCCTCAGCCTCGCCCCACCAAAGCCACATCTGCCCCGACCATGGTGCTGGTCGTTGCGATACCGGCCTCTCAGGGGCGGCCTCTGGGACGCCACGCTCAACGAACCGGCACCGCGGCGGGATGCGCCGGTGCGGCGGCGCCGTCCCGCGGGAGGATCGCTGTCACGCGACGCGTGCCGGGATCAATCAGAAACAGGCGGTCGTCGCCCTGCGGCAGGGTGACGTGGATCGCGACCCGCGCCCCGATGGCGACCGGATCACTCATCCGACTGCCCTCCGGCAGGTCCAACGTGATAACGTCCGTGACGCCGGACTCCAGGGGATGAGCGGTCATTGCGGTTTGTGGGACCCCGGGATGCGCGATCCGGCGGTAGATTTCAACGCCGAGTACCGAAAAACCTGCAACAATCAGGATCCCCATCACGACAATCGCGACTTTCAGACCTTGCAATGGATGGTTCCCTCCGATCAACCATGGATGACAGCGACGACGAATTGATCGATGCGACCGACGACCGGATCGAAGCGGCCGAAACCGCCGTCGTGCGCGTCGTGACCGTCCCGCCGGCCCTGGCCGGTACCCGGCTGGACCGCACCCTCGCCGCTCTGATCGCCGACGATGGCGGGGCACCGCTGTCACGATCGCGTCTCAAAGCCCTGCTCGACCAGGGCTTGATCCACGATGGCGTGCGGACCTTAACCGACGCATCGAGCCGCGTCAAACCCGGGCAGGAATTGACGGTGACGGTACCACCGGCAGTAGCGGCGCTGCCCCGGCCCCAAGCCATTCCCCTGACCATCATCTTTGAAGACCATGACCTGCTGGTACTCGACAAGCCGGCCGGCCTGGTGGTGCATCCGGCCGCCGGGAATCCCGACGGAACCCTGGTCAATGCTCTGCTGGCCTATTGCGGCGATCGGCTGTCCGGCATCGGCGGCGTGCGGCGCCCCGGCATCGTCCACCGCCTGGACAAGGATACCAGTGGCCTGATGGTCGTCGCCAAAACCGATCGTGCCCATGCCGGCCTCTCCGCCCAGTTTGCCGACCACAGCCTGGCGCGCACCTATGTCGCCGTGGTCTGGGGTATCCCGCAACCGGCGCAGGGCCGGATCGAAGGCAATATTGGTCGCAGCCCGGCGAACCGGCAGAAAATGGCGCTGCTGCGCTTTGGTGGTAAGCCTGCCGTGACGAATTATACCGTCTTGCGCCGATACGCCAAGACGGCAGCCCTGATAGAATGCCGGCTGGAGACTGGTCGAACCCATCAGATCCGGGTGCATCTGACCGCTCAGGGCCACCCGCTGATCGGGGACCCGTTGTACGGCCGGGTCGGCGACGACCGGCAGACCGCGATCCCGTTGGCGCTGCGCGCCCGCGTCGTCGGGTTCGCGCGTCAGGCGCTACACGCCCAGGCGCTTCGCTTCACGCATCCGGTAACCGCTGAATCGATGATATTTTCTACAAAATTACCGCATGATTTCAGCCAATTGGTTTCAACACTGGAATTAATTTAAATTCATGTCCGCCTTGCGCCAAACTCGGGTATTATACGGGAAGCCGGCTCCAGATCGGCGTGACACCCGGGATGGTCGGGTGTGGCGATACAGGTACCAAACCAAACCATCCGGAAGGGTTTCAGACAGATGGCTAGTGTTCCCAGCATTCCGGTCGTCAGTTCCGAAAGCAATCTCGCCCGCTACCTCCAGGAGATCCGGCGCTTTCCGATGCTGGCGGCGGAGGAGGAGTACATGTTGGCCAAGACCTGGCGCGAAGGCGGCGACAGCGATTCCGCCCACAAGCTGGTCACCAGCCACCTGCGTCTCGTCGCCAAAATCGCCATGGGGTATCGCGGCTATGGCCTGCCACTGTCCGAGCTGATCTCGGAGGGCAATGTCGGCATGATGCAGGCGGTCAAGCGTTTTGATCCCGACCGGGGCTTTCGCTTGGCCACCTATGCCATGTGGTGGATTCGTGCCGCAATCCAGGAATACATCCTGCACTCCTGGTCGCTGGTGAAGATGGGCACGACCGCGGCGCAGAAGAAGCTGTTCTTCAACCTGCGCAAGCTGAAGGGCCAGATGCAGGCCATTGATGAGGGGGATCTGTCCCCCGAGCATGTCCAGGCCATCGCCACCAAGCTCGAGGTGCCGGAATCCGATGTGATCGCGATGAATCGGCGCCTCGCCAGCCCCGACCATTCCCTCAACGCGCCGCTACGCGCCGACAGCGAGGGTGAATGGCAGGATTGGCTGGTTGACGAGACCGAAAGCCAGGAGATCACCCTGGCCGAACGCGAGGAAATGGGCAAGCGCAAGGATCTGCTGCGTCAGGCGCTGCGAAACCTCAACGAACGGGAACGGCACATCCTGACGGAGCGGCGACTGCGCGATACGCCAACGACGCTGGAGGATTTGTCGCAGCATTACGGCATCAGCCGCGAGCGCGTCCGTCAAATCGAGGTGCGGGCCTTCGAAAAGCTACAGAAATCAATCAAGAACGCCGCGGTGGAGCAGCATCTCACCCCGTGAACGGGCGCCCCCCGGGCGGGCGCCCCGTGATCATCAACGAGACGCCCTCAGCTGTTGCGGATGCCCTCCAGGAAGAGATGCACCTCCCGATCCAGGACACTGGACTGGTGCGCCACCGCGGCGACGGCCGACAGCATTGCAGCCCCCGCCTGGTGAACGGTTTCGGTTCGCTGACTGACATCGGCAATCGTCGACGACACGGTGCCGGTGCCACTGGCCGCGCGCTCGATATGCGAGGCGATGTCGGTCGTCGCCGTGGTCTGTCCCGCAACAGCCACCGAGATCACCCCGGTAATCCGGCCAAGCTCGCTGACCGTCGCGGTGATATCCTCAAGCACCGCCGCCGTCTGGCGGGTTTCGGTTTCGATCGCCGTGATTTGCGCCTGAATTTCCTGCGTCGCCTGGGCGGTCTGCGCTGCGAGATTTTTGACCTCACCGGCGACCACCGTGAACCCCCGACCGGCCTCGCCAGCCCGCGCCGCCTCGATCGTCGCGTTGAGCGCCAGCAGATTGGTCTGCGCCGCGATGGTATTGATCAGTTTTGCGAAATCGCCGATCCGGGCCACCGCGGCGACCAGGCTGCGGACCCGATCGTTCGACTGTTCGGCCTGCCCGGTTGCCGTCGTCGAAATCCGCGCCGAGTGGCCGACCTGGGCATCGATCGCGCGGATCGAGGCCGCCAGACCGTCGGCGGCCTCGGAGACACTCCGCACACTGCGGCTGACCTGCTCCGCCACCGAGGCCGCCTGGACCGACTGGTCGGTGGCATTGCGGGACGCCTGCGCCACCGTATCCGCGGTGCCCGACAATTGCCGTGCCGCGTCGCCCAGGCCATGGACCACCCCGGCGATCACCTGGTCGAACCGGCTGATCAAGTTTTCGATCCCGGCAAGGCGTCGTTCACGGTCCCGGGCGGCCCGGGCCTGATCCTGCTCCATCTGGCGCTTCGCCTCGGCATTTTCCTTGAAGACCGCAACGGTTCGCGCCATGTCGCCGATCTCATCCCGCCGCGAGGCCCCGGCCACCGCAACCGCGATGTCGCCCTGGGCCAGTCGCGTCATCACGCCGGCCAAAGCCGCCATCGGGGCCAGGACAACCCGCCCCAGCGTCGCCCGAACGCCCAGGACCGCCAACAGCGTGATCGCAATCCCGACGGCCAGGACGCCCAACAAAGTGCGGGCGAGCCGCGCCTGTTCCTGGCCCGCATTCAATTCGCTGGACAGCACGGCGATGACATCGCCGGTTTTCAGGCCCATAGCCTCGTGACAGGAATGGCAGACCTCCTGGTCCGCGCCCTGGCTAACGCCCAGAACAATCGGGACGCTGTAGCGATAGCGATCCCCGACGAAACGACCCACAGGTTGGCCGGTGCGAAACGCCTCATCATCAATCGGATCACGAACCGGCTTGACCGGCTGATCGGGATTGGTGGCACGGACATAAGCGGTCACCTGCGGCGACCAACTGCTCCAGACCTTGCCATCATAGTCGGCGTTGCGACGGTCAAACCAGCCGTTGAAAACGCTGATCGCGATATTGTCGGGATCCTCGGGGCGTTTGCTCATGGCGCTGACGATCAGAGCCTGCAACGACGACAACTCGTTGCGACTGAGGCGGTCGAAATTTCGATCCATCTCCGACTGTTGCAGCAAGCTGACCAGAACCATCGCCGCTGCGACGCACAAGATCAGCCCGACGCCGACCAGAAGCATGAAACGCTGGCGCAACCGCAAGCGGGACCACACACCTTGGCTCGACACTGATTTTCTCCCCATGGCTGCGTTTTGGCGTCAGACGATGCCGTTGTTCGGCCAACACATCGCTGATGGGCATCGCCCCGGTCGAAAATCCCTTCTCCGACCGTCGCTAACGCATGTTTGTTTGTAAAGCATCTAATCTCAGACGCCACCGTCACGCAACCGCAAAACAGGACGAAACCGGATTGCGGACAAAGGGCCAAACCCCGATAAAGCGTCACCCATAACGGCCTTCGTGGTGGCACCCGTCGCCGGCCATTTCTGACACCATCGACGGCGACGTGACGGGGACCGGTGGTCCCGGACAGGAGCGGAGTTAAGGATCATGAAACCGCGGATAATCATCATCCTGTTGATCGGCGGGTTGTTGTTGCCGCACCACGCCCTGGCGCTGGAATGCGCAAAGGCCAGGCAACAGGTGGATGTCACGATCTGCCACGATTCGGCCTTGGCGGCCCTCAATGATCGCCTGCTCCACACCCTTGCCGAAGCCATCCGGATTATCGGCGGCGAAGACCGGGCCCAGTCCCCCGGCGTCTGGGCGTTGCGCAACGATCAGAACGCGTGGCTTGCCGAACGCGCCCAGTGCGCTGCCGACACCGACTGCCTGCGCGCGGCAATGGAACGGCGCATCACGGTGCTGTCCTTCAATCCCGACAAGCAGGCGCCGGCCCCCTCTGACCGTTTCGTCGGGGCCTATGCCGGGTTGGGGGGCCCGGTCAATCTCTGGGTCATGGGCCTGACCAGCGGAAACGCCCTGGTTGCGGTCAACAGTGTCGGCGGCCGCGGTGGCTCGGTGTGCGATTTCTCGGGGGTCGGCAAGATCAATCGCGACGGCCGGCTGGTGGTCGGCAAACCGACGGTCAAAGGCGGCGGCGGCCTGTTCCTGGATCTCACCAACAACGGGATTCGGATCGCCGATATCCCGGAAAACCGGTCGGCGAGTGCACTCAACTGCGGGCAGCATGGTACGGTGATCATGGAATACCGTCGCAAGGCCCGACAATGATGAGGGCGATCAGCATCAATCCAGACTGGTTGCAAAATCTGTTTGTCGAAGCGGATCCCTCTGTTACACCGGAGCGGTAACGACAGCGTCGGCCGACATCACCCCCGTGATCACCCGATCTATTCGACAATTTTGTTTCAGCGGCACACACCGCCGCTGTGATCACCGGCGAGCATTGATCCTATCCCCGTTCCGACTTCGGGAGTGACCGATGATGGTATCCGCGCCTTTGGCATCCACCGCCCGGCTCGCTTTGCAGGAACCGCGGGACGGTCTCGCCGCCGATCCACCGCCTCCGGGGGCGCATCACGGGTCGTGGCGGGTTGCCGCCCTTGGGGCCCTGGGGGTCGTCTTCGGCGATATCGGCACGTCACCGCTCTATGCGTTCCAGGTCGCGATCCGCGCCGCGGGTCCGGCACCCTCGATGACACCTGCCGTCATGGGCATCATCAGCCTGATTTTCTGGGCGCTGACCATCGTCGTCGCGCTCAAATACGTCACGATCGTGATGAACGCCGACAATGACGGTGAGGGCGGGATCCTGGCCCTGCTGTCGCTGGTCACGGTGCCGATTTCCTCCCCCGGGCACCGGCTGCCCTTCCTGGTCGTGATCGGCGTCTGCGGGGCCGCGCTGCTGTTCGGCGATGGCATCATTACGCCCGCGATCTCGGTGCTCTCGGCTGTGGAAGGCCTCAAGGTCGCCGTCCCCAATGTCGGTGGCGTCATCGTGCCGGCAACCCTGGTGATCCTGATCGGCCTGTTCCTGATCCAGCGCTTTGGCACCGCCGCGATCGGCAAGTTGTTCGGACCCGTCATGGCCGGCTGGTTTGTCATCATCGGCGTTCTGGGGATCCGCGGCATCGTCGAAGCCCCGCAGATCCTGGAGGCCATCAATCCACGCTATGCTGTCGATTTCCTGATCCAGGCGCCGACGGTGTCCTTCGCCGTGTTCGGCGCCACCTTTCTGGCGCTGACCGGGGCCGAGGCGTTGTATGCCGACATGGGGCATTTTTCGGCCCGGGCGATCCGGATCGCCTGGTTCGGCCTGGTATTCCCGGCTTTGCTGCTGAACTATTTCGGCCAGGGCGCTCTGTTGCTGCAGCACCCCGACGCGGCCGACAACCCGTTCTTCAAACTGGCGCCTCCGGCCTTGGTGCTGCCGATCGTCATACTCGCCACGGCCGCCACCGTGATCGCCAGCCAGGCCCTGATCTCCGGTGTTTTCTCGCTGACGCGCCAGGCCATGATCATGCGTCTGTCGCCGCGGATGCAGGTGGTCTCGACCTCCAGCCTCGCCTATGGCCAGATCTATATCAGTGTCGTCAATTGGGCGCTGATGTGCGGCACGCTGGCCGTGGTGATCACATTCCGGACCTCGGACAGCCTGGCCGCGGCTTATGGTATCGCGGTCTCGGGCACGATGCTGATCACCACGATCCTGTTGCACGACGTCATGCGCCATCTGTGGCGCTGGCCGGCCGCGCTGGCCGGCGCTGTGACCGCGTTGTTCGGTGCCATCGACGCCACCTTCATGCTCGCCAATGCCACCAAGATCGCCGATGGCGGCTGGCTGCCGCTGGCGATCGGTAGCCTGGTGGCCACCATAATGATTGCCTGGCGGCTCGGGACCAGCATCACCGCCGACCATATTGCCCGCGAGGCGATACCCCTCTCGGATTTTCTGGCCCATCTGGACGAGACGCTCGTGGCGCGGCTTCCCGGCTGCGGGGTCTTTGTCACCCGGCAGGTGGACCGCGTCTCCCCCATGATCCTGCACCATGTGGCCCATAACCGCGTCCTGCATGAAAATGTCGTCCTTCTGACCGTCGTGCCGACGCGCCGACCCCGAATTTCGGCGTCGGAACGGCTGGAAATCCAAAGCCTGGGCCATGGATTTCATCGGATCACAGTCAAGATCGGCTTCATGCAGCGGCCCGACATCGCCACCGCCATACGGGGTTGCGCCAAGCTGGGCCTGGAATTTTGTCGGGACAATGTTCACTACTACATTGCCCACGAAAGCATCGTCCGGCGGCAGAAGCATTCGGCACTGAGCCCACCGATCTGGGCCATCTTCAACTTTCTCAACCGGATGAGTTTACGGTCGCCCGACTATTTCCACCTGCCTCCCAAGGCGGTGATGGAGGTTGGCTTTCGTGTCGAGATTTGATACCAGCCCGCCATGATCTTTGCTCATGGCGGGCTGGTCCCGGTCGCGACGGCGACGGCGCGTCCCGGGGGCGCGGAGCCAAGCGCCCGGAGGAGCGCGCCGGCGCCTGAGGCTGTGCTTTGATCGGTCACGACCACAGCGGATTGATATAAATCGGCAAAAGCTTCATCGTGCTCAAGCATGACGAGAAAATACAACAAATGTCCTCGAATTTTCCGTCGTGGACATTGCGCCCCCTCAAAGCATATCGAAACTTTCACCCTCACGAGCGTTTGGGTATGGTTCTTTATGACTTCCGGCAGGGTTGCCGCGACTTTCCGGGTAAAGGGGAGAAGACGATGTCCGCGATATCCGACCCAGAGGCTTTGCCCCTTGCGGTTCCGACCCGGCGACAGACCGCCCTGGCCGCCGCTGCGGCTCTGTTCGGCTGGAGCCTGGATCTGTTCGATCTGTTTATCCTGCTTTACGTCGCGCCGATCGTGGGCCGGCTGTTTTTCCCGGCGACGGAGCCGATGCTGTCGCTGGCGGGCGCCTATGCCGCTTTTGCGGTCACGCTTCTGGTCCGACCGCTGGGTTCAGCCCTTTTCGGCTCGTATGCCGATCGCAAGGGCCGCAGACGGGCCTTGATGATCGCCGTCGTTGGCGTCGGCGTGTGCACCGCCATTTTCGGACTGCTGCCCTCGGTGGCGCAAATCGGCTGGAGCGCGTCCGGCCTGTTCTTGTTGTTTCGTCTGATCCAGGGTTTGTTCGTCGGCGGGGTCGTCGCCTCATCCCACACGATCGGCACCGAGTCGGTGCCGGAACGGTGGCGCGGGCTGATGTCCGGCGTCGTCGGCGGCGGCGGATCGGCGATGGGGGGCTTATTCGCTTCGCTGGTGTTCTACGTCGTGACCCTGCTGGCCCCGGGCGACGCCTTCGCCGAATGGGGGTGGCGCCTGATGTTTTTTTCCGGCCTGCTGACATCGGTCGTCGGGTTGTTGCTGTTCCGCCATCTTCAAGAATCCCCGGCCTTCAAGGCCGCCGCCCGCAAGAAAGCGCTCCAGCCGGAAACCGTGGTTCCCGGTTCACCGCTCCGCCGCTTGTTCGCCCGGCGCTATGCCGGGATCTTTTTTGTCAACACCATCATGACGCTGGGGGCCGGCGCCGGTTATTACCTGACCTCCGGATACCTGCCGACGTTTCTCAATCTGGTCAATCATGCCCCGGGTCGCGTCGCCGCGATTGTGCTGATCGGCGCGAGCGTCGCGGCCGCCGCGGGGGCCACGCTGTTCGGTGAGATCAGCCAGCATGTCGGCCGCAAGCCCGTTTTGTTGTGGAGCGGCGTGACGCGTGTGGTCGCGTTCCCGATCCTGTTCCTGACATTGGCGAAACTGACCGATATGACCTCGATGGCGCTGTGCGTCATGGCGATCGCCTTTCTCGCCAATGGCAGCTATGGGCCGATCCTGATCTTCCTGAATGAACGGTTCCCGACGGATCTGCGCGCCACCGGCACCGGGTTGTCCTGGAATGTTGGTTTCGCGATCGGCGGCATGATGCCCACGGCGGTGTCGCTGGTTTCGAACGGGCCGGAGGGGCTGCCGATGACGTTGGCGATCTTCGCGACGGCGGTTTCCCTGCTCTACGTCATCGGCGCGCTGATCATTCCCGAGACCAAAGGCAATCTCGAAAGGGGCTGACCGGCAGGTCGGCCCCCTCCCGAGGGATCACGTCAGCGCGGCGTGCCAATCGACGCCCGGCGCGATCATCGCCTGCAAATCCACGGCAGCTTCGCCCGGGACCGCGATGCGCCGATACTTCATCGGCGGCGCATCCACCGGAATCGTGGCATCGAGGCCCATCTTCGCCCCGACCCCGCGGTCGGTCGACGGGTCCAGTTTCGAGCCCTGGCTGTTCGATATGATCACCAGGTCACGATCTGCCTGGAACCGGGTCGAGATCGCCCACTCGACCTCGGCCGGGTCGTGGATATCGACGTCGCTGTCCACGACGACGGCGTGCTTGATGTCGTAATGAGCGGCGAATGCCCCCAGCAGGACATTCTTGCCCTCGCCATTTTGGGTCTTCTTCAGCTTGACATAGAGGTGGTAACGGCCAACCCCGCCCAACGACAGATGCACGTCCTGGACGCCGGGGAAATTGCGCTGCAACGTCGCCAAAATCGTCGCCTCGCGCGGAATCGCGCCCAGCAACAGATGCTCGAGCCCGCCGCCGACGATGGTGTGGAAGATCGGCCTGGTCCGGTGCGTGACCGCGTCCACCTGCAGCACATGGCGGTCGGCCCGCTCGCCGTAATACTGCGGAAACTCGCCGAACGGCCCCTCGGGCTCACGCGTATACGGCAGCAGGCGGCCCTCGATCACGATCTCAGCCTCGGCGGGCACACGCACCGCGTTGGTCCTGCAGCGCACGACATCCAGCGGCGCCCCGCGCAACGCACCCGCGATGGCCAGTTCGTCCTGGCCGAGCGGGACGATGGCCTGGGACGACAGCAATATCGCCGGATCGACACCGATGACCAGCGCAACCTCCAGTCCCTGCCCGAGGGATTCCGCCTTGCGGAAGAACTGGTCGGTATGCCGGGGCAACAACAGGATGCCGATACGGTCCGGCCCGCTGATCTGGCAACGATGAATCGCGACATTCTGGACCCCGGTTTCGGGATCGCGGGCGATCGTCAGGCCCGCCGAGATATAGGGGCCACTGTCAAACTCGTTATGGGTCGGGATCGGCAGCAGCTTGAGCAAATCGATCGCACCGCTATGGACGACCTCCTGGGCCGGGGCATCCGCGACCTCGCGCCAGGGCCTCGGATTGGCTGCCGCAGCCTGCATATGGTGGACCAGCGCGTCCGGCGGCACGCCCAGGGCCTCGGCCATCCAGGCCCGGCTCGACACCAGGCCCGACACCACGGAGCCGGTATGCCCGCCGGGATGCGGGAAGAAGCTGGCTGTCTTGCCGTCCAGGCGATTGGCGATGGCGGCAAGCTGATGCACCAGGTCGACCCCGGGGCGCATCACGCTCAAGCGGTTCGTCGCGGCGAGGCGATCGAGCCACGCGCGCAGCGTCAGCACCGCAGGGGACCTCGGGGTCCCGGACAACGCGCCGGTCTGTGCCAGCATAGGGGTAGCTCCTGTTGCGATGGGGATCGTTCCGGCAGGAACGGGCGGGAACGCTTGTGGAGAAACAGTCGCACCAGCCGGGATCGTGTCAACCCCATGGTCGGCCCCGGCTGGTGCGGCGCCCCTCACGCAACCTTGATCCCGGTCAGAAAGCCGTCAACCTCGGTATGAAGGTCGGTGGAGAGTTGCAGAACCTCGGTGGCCGCATTCAGAACCTGTCCGGCCGCGACCCCGGTTTCCTCCGAGGCCTGTTTGACGCCGGCGATGTTGCCGGTAACCTCCTGCGTGGCCTGCGCCGCCTGCTGAACATTGCGGGCGATTTCCTGTGTCGCCGCCCCCTGTTCTTCGACAGCCGAGGCGATGGCGGTGGCGATCGCGTTGATCTCCGAGATCGTGACGCCGATCGCGCGGATCGCCACGACCGCCTGTTGCGTGGCGGCCTGGATCTGGGTGATCTGCCCCGCAATGTCGTCGGTCGCCGTCGCGGTCTGGTTGGCCAGGCTCTTGACCTCGGTCGCAACAACAGCAAAACCCTTGCCGTGTTCGCCGGCACGCGCGGCTTCGATCGTGGCATTGAGGGCGAGCAGGTTGGTCTGGCTGGCGATATCGCTGATCAGCTTGACGACTTCGCCAATTTTTTGCGCCGCGCTTGCCAGCGCCTGGACGGTCGCGTCGGTCTGCCGGGCATCCTCGACGGCCTGGCTGGCGATCCTGGTTGATTGCACCACCTGGCGCGAGATTTCCTGGCTCGAGGAGGACAGTTCCTCGGTTGCACTGGCGACGGTCTGGACATTCGCCGAGGTCCGTTCGGCCGACGTGGCCACGGTCATCGCCTGGTTGTTGGTCTCTTCAGCGGTGGCGGACATCGATTGAGCGGTCGTCTGCATCCCGCTTGCTGACGAGGACAGGGCCTTGACCAGGGCCCCGACCTTGGCTTCGAAGTTGCGGGTCAGTCCCGCCATCACCTGTGCCCGGCGCTCCTTCGTCGCGTTCTCGGCCTTCTGGGCCGCCGCCAATTCGACCCGCTCGAGCGAGGCGATGCGGAGCACCTCGACCGCACCGGCGAGCTCGCCGATCTCGTCGGACCGGTCACGATAGGGAACATCGAGGGTCAGTTCACCGCCGGCGATCCTTTTGACCAGCGCGGTGGCGATTCCCACCGGCTGGATCAGGCGACGAAGAACGACGACCGCACCGGCAACCGCAAAGCCCAGTGCCGCCAGCGCCATGGTGCACGCGGCGACCAGCTGTTGCCAGGCGGTGCCGGCCTCGCTTTCGCCGCGCTGGACCGCCGCGTCGAGCGCGGCATCGCGCAAGGGCAGCAACCCCTTCATCGCCGGCACGTTCCAGGCACGGAACTCGGCCAGGGTCGACGGCCACCCCGGGACCGCGGCGCCCGGCGCAACAGCCAGCCGGGATCGGGCGACCTGCATGATGGTCTCGTAACGGGGGATGGCATCCTTGAAATAGCCGGTCTCCAGCGTCTTGCGGACCTCGGCAACCGTCGGTCCGGCCGGGGCCGCATCCATCATCCGCTCGGCGGTCTGCCAGATCTGCTCCACCCGGCCGGTCAGGCCCCGAGCCTGCTCGATCCCGGCCGCGTCGTACGCCTGGCCGCCGAGCCATCCGTTCATCACCAGACTGCGTTGCCCGACATATTTGCGCAATTCGGTGACCTGCCGGGCAATCGCGGCGATGGCGGCAATCGCCGGGGACGTCGTTTGCATCGCATTTTCCGCGCTGATCGTCACCTGGTCGATCTGATTGGGCAAATTCGCACCGGCAGCGACAAGATCGACCAGCAGCGCCTTATCGCGGGCGTCAACCGGGTGGCCGGCCGCCTCCCTGGTCCGCTGGCGCAAGGCCTTCACGGCCGTCACCACGTCGCGGAGCACGGCAGCTTGCGGCGATCCCGGATCGAGGCTGAGCCGCGTCGCCTCGATGGCATTGTCATCATCCGCGGAACTGGCATCCAGTGCCGGCAGATCGGGGGACGGCGCCAGAGCAACCGTGCTCATCTGACCGAGCTCGACGGAGACCGCGGACTCGGCCCGCAGCGAATTGTTCAGCAAGCGTGCCGTCGCCGTGGCCTCCGATGCCCGCGCATAGTTCGACCGGGCATTCATCGCCAGCCAGACGGACGCGATCAGCCCCGGAATTGCGACGGCCGTGAAGCCAAGGAGGAAGACAGTCTTGATACGCATTTCAGCTCCATACTGCGGGTCTAGAAAGAGACGGTGGCGCGGGCACGGAGGCCCGCGCCGCTGCGAAGTTTCATTCCTCGCGGGTCAGCCCCAGGCCGGTGGGCGGCTAACGAAATTCGATCTCTGTCGTTCCATCCGGCACCCAAGGGCAGGTCATCAATCGACAAGGCTTTGGTATAAATCCGGGAATCCAGCCGAAACTTTCCGTTCGGCCTGTCATTTCGGCCCAGGCCATCGCATCGCGTTCAACCATGACTTTCCTCGACCGCTGCCGCGGCGCGATGATCGCCGAAGGCACAAAGACATCCCTCCGAAAGCCCGGGGCGACCGCCACGCGTTTTCGACTAACACAAAGTCAATTTTTGCTCAAATGCGAGCATTACCGATGAGCGCCGATAGTTTACGACTCTGCCAATCGGTTGTCGCTCATTTTGAGCCGACGTTCCGGCCTGCAATCGACGACATCGCCGAAAAGCCATCAATTCGTTTCAAACGAATACTACTATTACGACCAGGATGAGCTGCCGCGACAGAAAAACACCAAGACGATCTGACGACACTCTTGAATAATTGTAGTTATCGCTGAGATTTTACACTTTTAATTGATTATTCCCTGAAATACGACACACCGGAGGCTCGTTTGCGGCGTGTTGAATGCGCGACACACAACGGCCGCGATGCCCAAAAGGCCTGCCGGTGATGTCGCGGCAAGAGGTGTTATACCGACCCGCGATGATGTTGACACATCCCCGGTAACGATAGTCGGTGGGGCGGGCCTCCGTGCCCGCCCGTTAAGAGCCCGGGTGAACCACATGCCCCAAGGTAGAAATCCCCAGAACAAGCCGGGCCACTTTACTGTGCGTCGGTGCTTCACCACGTTCGCTCAATCATGCTGGCGCGCCACCAAGCAACACGCAAATGTCTTTCATTTTCTATTGACTGCCTCACGACAGTCGACATCCTTACTAAAAGGCGAGTGCGTTTACGTTATGGCCGCGTCCAGTAGCTGCGATTGCCGATTTGCAGCTTTTTCCGAATCGAATCAACGACGACCTGCCAGGCGGCGCCGGGTCACCGTCAAGGGGCGAACTGATGAACGATGGGGATGACCTGACCACTGTCGCGGTCGAGCAGCTTATGGCAAACGACGATGTCCTCGTCGAAACCATGGCGCGCCGAAGCATGAGCCTTTGTCCAAATCCGCAGGCGGCGCTGCGCCTGCTGACGGCATCGCTTCAGACGCTGGCGATCTTGGCGCAAAAGCAGAGCCAATGGGCTGAAGCAGCGACGCTACGGCGCGCCTTGTTGCGGCTCGATCCCGCCGAGGTAACCGCGCTTGGCAATGTCGGCGACATGTCGGCTCGGCGTGGGGATTGGGTCGGGGCGTTGCGCTGGTACCGGCGCGCGTTGGCCGTCAAGCCGACCCACGCGGCCGGGTGGTCCGCGCTTGGCGTGATCGCAACCTTGGTGGGACGCGAGGACCTGGCGTTGGCCGCACACCAGCGGTCGATCGCGCTCGCACCGGATCGGTCGGCGGGCTACGCCGTTTTGGGCGAAACTTTGGGCGTGCCCCAGTTCGCGGCGGCGGCGGCGGCGGCATTCGATCGCGCGCTGATGATCGATCCCGGGACCAACGTCGCGCACTGGGAATTGATCAAGCTGAAACACCGCTTTGTCGCCTTGTCACCGCCCGCCGAGGCGATGGACCCACCGGTCCATCCCCTGGCCACAGTCTTACGGCACGCTGCCGAAGCGCGCTGGGATGCCGCATCTGCCATGTGTCCTCCAGCGCACAGCGCGGACTCCCGCTATTTGTCGAGCTTGCTGGGCCGGATTGGACGCGCCGGCGCGTCGATTTTGCGGGCCGACGCCCCCACGGGCGGCGGCCCCAAGGACAGCGGCCCCAAGGACAGCAGGACCGACGATAGCAGCGCTGCCGTCGCACTGTTTCAGCGTTTTGTCGAGCCCTCGGCGGCCGATGATCCCGTCATGCTGCTGGACCTATTTGCGATCGATCTGGCGTTGCGGCCGGCATTGCGGCCCCGGACAGCGCGGCTCGCGCTGCCCGATACGACGCTGTGCTGCGTCGACACGCGCCAACCGTGTCTGGGACTGATTGCCTTGAAGAACTGCCTGGCTTAGATCCAGCCGGCCGCGACGGTCCTGGTCGCGGCCAAATCTTTCGACTGTCCCGGCATCACCGTCGTCACCGCTGAAATCGGCTCAACCAACGCCTACAGCCACTTTGTGATGAAGGACCTGCTGCGTTATGTCGACACGCCGTTTGTGCTTCTGGTGCAATGGGATGGCTTCGTGCTGGATGCCGGTTGCTGGGACGAACGTCTGCGCACGGTCGATTATGCAGGGGCCCAATGGCCAACCACCCATGGCCCCGCCGTTGGTGGCAATGGCGGGTTCTCCTGGCGGTCGCGTCGGCTGCTATGCGCGTTGGCCGACCCGGACATCGTGTCCGCCCACCCGGAAGACCTTCAGATTCACAGCTACCGCTCGCTGCTGGAGCAACGCCATGGCATTCAATTTGCTTCGGCCGACATCGCTGACCGGTTTTCTCAGGAATATCGGGTTGATGAACACATCCCCAGCTTCGGCTTCCACAGCTTGGCGAGATTTCAGCGTGTGCTCGATCCCCGGCTGGCCGCGGCGTTTCTGTCACGGCTTCCCCTGGCCCAACGGGGGTCCACAGAGGCCGTCGCCCTCGCCGTGGCCTACGCCAACGCCGGTATGCCGGGCGTTGCGGCCGCCCTGGCCGATATCATCCGAACGGCGGAGCCCGCCGGGCCGTTCCGCGAGTTGCTGATGCGACTGAACACACCGTGACGCCTCGAATCGGTGGAACGCGGAAGTTCCACGGGGTTAATATTTTGACGGTGCTGCAAATCCGACAAAATTACCTGCGGCGACCACGGAACCAATGACGCCGGCGCCGCCAACAGGTCACGCGGGCGCGGTACACGCATTAATTTAAAAAAGAGGCACTTTAGGGAACCATCTCACCGCTATTTCTTTTGGCGTCTTCCTCCATTTTCTTCCGGAGACTCAATGGACGCATGTCTGTCCAAATTTCATTGACATGCTGGAGGCACTCATCCTTGAGCCCCTCCTTGCCCACCGCCGACCATCCTTTCGGTATTTCCAATTCTTTTTGCCATATCGAGAATTGTTCTTCATCGTTTCTGACGACGACATACACGCCACCACCACCACCACCACCACCATCATCTTTGTTGTCCACGGCCACGGTCTTTCTCCTGTCGTTCGAAATTTAAAAGTCGACACGATATTTCAGCAAAATACTCACCACCGCACTCAACTTGATGCCAGACTCTGAATATTTCAAACGACATCATGTTGAAGATCTATTCGTCAACGCATATTCCAATCATTATCAATGCGTGCCCATATTGCATAAGCCACTCTGCATGTCTTCCCGGTCCGCAGGTTCACACGGCCATCTTTTTCCATGCAATTCCTGGGCAAATCGAATCGATGTTGCCCGCGCGATCCCAGAATCGCCCAGTCAACAACCAACAACCAAACGGAATTGTCGATCCGAGACCTCTCCCTAAAGAGATGTCGATAATCATATCTCAATTTTTCGTGAGGATAGACAGGTCATAAGGTACCGTCAATATTATTTTGACTTCCCGATCGCCCGTAACGTCGCCCGGAGCCACAACTTTTCCCCTGCAGCGCAGCACTGGCGGAAGGTGACGATATTTTCCGGATCAGCGCGGGTGAACCGGGGACCTCGACCAGAGGGTTACCCTGGGGTCATCCGGGCCTGGTTCGACGCCTGCCCGTTGCGGGAAGCGGCCCCGGCGGCGGACCGGCCGACGCCGGCCGGGCCCCAGACGCGAAAACCGCGCAGGCGGCCGGCTCGGTCATCGCTTGAAGGGACGGATTCAGCGGAGGACACGATCCGCTGTTTCCTTCAGTATCTCAGCACTCCGTTTCAGTGCAGCAAGCTCGGCGCTATCGAGGTTGGGCATCACGGTCGTCGTCGCCCCTCCGGCTCCCAGGACGCGCGGCAGCGACAGAGCGATGTCGTGCACACCCTGGCATTCCGGCGTCAGCATCGAACAGGTGACCAGGGTCCGCTCATCGTCTTGAATGATCTGCACCAGCCGGGCAAGACCGGCGCCGACGCCAAACCAGGTCGCTCCCTTGCCCTTGATGATAACATCGGCAGCGCGACGCACGGCGGTATCGATACGAAGACGAACGGTCTCGTCGAGTTTCCGCGCCATCTGCCGGGCGACGTCCACCACCGGCAAGCCGCCGGCCGTGGCACCGGACCAATGCAG
Source organism: Azospirillaceae bacterium (assembly GCA_031291675.1). GTDB lineage: Bacteria > Pseudomonadota > Alphaproteobacteria > Azospirillales > Azospirillaceae > JARLIO01. The sequence continues at coordinate 10,947 of JARLIO010000099.1, read as the reverse complement.
CACCTCGCTGTCACCATGTTCTCCCAGAACCTGGGCGTGAATCGAATTGGGGCTCAGCCCGAGATGTTCGGCGAGCAGCGCGCGAAACCGCGCCGTGTCAAGGATCGTGCCCGACCCGATCACGCGCGCCGCCGCAACGCCCTGTCGGCCGGAAAGAACGGTCGTGATCTGGGTCATGATATCAACCGGGTTGGTTGCCACCAGGAAGACGGCGGCGGGAACTGCGGCCAGGAGGGACGGAACAATCGCGCCGAAGACTTCGGCATTGCGCGAAAGCAGATCCAATCGCGTTTCTCCGGGCTTCTGGTTTGCCCCGGCGCTCAGCAGGACGATGCCCGCACCGTCAAGATCGGCCATCTCCCCGGCACGGATCCGAATGGGAAAGGCGAACGGCGTCCCGTCCAAAATATCGTGCGCCTGGGCGACCGCCAGATCCACATTGCGATCGACGAGCACGATCTCGGAACCGATACCGCGCATCGCCATGGCATAGGCCGCTGTGGCGCCAACCTGTCCGGCTCCGATGATCCCGATCTTCATGGCGCTTTCCTCGTAATGCGGGTTTCACGCTCACGACACCGGCATCCGGGTGAGCGGCGCTAGACTCTGGCGGACGGCTCGCGAGCAACAGCCCCGGAAAATACTCATCCACCGGCTTCGACACCGGATCGTCGCGGTTCCAGTATTGTTCGGCGCTTTTCCTGCTGTGGCGGACCGCCTCCTCGCAGATCTGAGTAGATTCCGAGTGTGGTGCCCGTCCGCGATCGAAGGCTACGATCCCGATAGCCAGTAAACTTCGAGGCGCATCCGCTAAAATCCCTTTCAAGACAATAGCCGTGTGCGCGCCGTTCAAATGGCTCCGCGGCACAGAGGCTGAATTGTGATAGCCGCTCGGGAGTCGCAGATGCAAAAAATGCTGAAGAGCACGACAGCGCTCTCTCCTCAGACCGCACCTTTGGCTGGAACCGCAATCGAGACACGACCCGAAGCCTGGCGTGAGCAACCGAAAACCACATTCATCGCCGCCTGGGCGCTCTGTCTGGTTTTCTATTTTCTGCAATACGCCCTGCGCTCGGCGCCGGGCGTGATGATCCCGGAACTGACCGCCGCATTCGGCCTGACGACGCTCGGAATCAGCACGTTGCTGGGGTTGTACTATTATACCTACGCCGGCTTTGCGATCGTGGCCGGCGCCGCGCTGGATCGCTATGGCGCCAAACTTCCGATCTTCGTCGGTGTCCTGACGGTTGCCGCGGGCAGCGTGTTGTTCGGTCTCGGCTCGATCGGCATGCTTCAGAGCGGACGGTTGCTGCAGGGCGCTGGTTCGGCTTTCGCCTTCACCGGTGCCGTTTATCTTGCGGTCCATGGTTTTTCGGCCCGCTGGCTCGCGACCGCCATCGGCGTCACCCAGTTTGCCGGCATGCTCGGCGGGTTCGCCGGTCAGTTCGCGGTCGGTCCCCTGGTGCACGGGCCGATCCCCTGGCAATGGTTCTGGATCTGCGCCGGCGCTGTGCTCGCGCTGATTGCTGTCCTATTGCTGTTCGCGACGCCATCACGCCAGACCCGGGCCACCGGGTCGATAAGGGGCATGTTCGCGCCCTACAAGGTCGTCCTGACCAACCCGCAATCCTATTTGTGCGGCATCATCGGCGGTCTGCTGTTCATGCCAACGGCAATCGGCGACATGATCTGGGGTGTTCCGTTCCTGCGTCAGGGCCTCGACGCAACGGCCGCGGCCGCGGTGGCGCGGTCGTCGATGGTGCCCCTGGGCTGGGTCATCGGGGCGCCGCTGCTCGGCTTCCTCGCTGACCGGATCGGCCGGCGCAAGCCGGTGCTGCTCGCCGGGATCATCGTCATGCTGCTGTCGGGCATCGGTATCGCCTATCTGGATGCGCTGATCCCACCCTATGTCGGCGGGCTGATTTTCGGGATCGGATCCGGTGCCGCGATGATTCCTTACACGATGATCAAGGAGGCCAATCCGGACCCTGTCAAGGGTAGCGCCACCGGCGCCATGAACTTCCTGGTCTTCAGCCTCAGCGCCTTCCTCGCCCCGGTCTTCGGCCTCGCCCTGACGCGGTTTTCCGGTGGCAGATCCCTGACATTGGCGACCTTCCAGGAGGCCGACACCATCTGGGTCGGTGCCATCGTTCTCTCTCTCATCCTGACATTTTTCCTGCGTGAGACCGGGGTTGGCGCACCACGCGTGCCCGCCGCGTCGGTCATCCGTTCCTCATAGCCGGGAATCGAGATCACCCATGACAGCCAGACAAACGGATTTCACCCCGGTCATCGACCTGCTCCGCGAAAAAGGAACCGGTCCGATCCGCGCGCGACGACCGGTGTATGTCGACCTGCTGCCCCCATGCAACAATGCCTGCCCGGCCGGGGAAAATGTGCAGGCGTGGCTCGACCTCGCTCAGGCCGGCAAATTCCGTGAAGCGTGGGAAACCATCCTGCGCGACAATCCCCTTCCGGCCGTCCATGGCCGCGTCTGCTATCATCCGTGCGAAACGCACTGTAACCGGGGCCAACTCGACAGCGCGATCAGCATCCATGCCGTGGAGCGGTTTCTGGGCGATCTGGCCGCCAGGCAAGGCTGGATCGCGCCCATCACCGCGGCCCCGAGTGGCAAACATGTTCTGGTGGTCGGCGGCGGCCCGAGCGGGCTATCGGCGGCATACCACCTCGTCCGCCTGGGCCATAGCGTCGAGATCCGCGAAGCCGGTCCTGTCGCCGGTGGCATGCTGCATTTCGGCATCCCGGCCTATCGCCTGCCGCGCGATGATCTCATGAACGAGGTCCACCGCATTGAAGCCATGGGGGTGAAGATCACCCTCGACCACAAGGTCGAGGACGTCCTTGCCGAACAGCGCGCCGGCGGCTTCGATGCGGTCTTCATCGCGATCGGGACGCAACTTGGCAAACGGATCGAGATCCCGGCACGCGATGCCGCCCATGTCGTCGACGCCATCACACTGTTGCACGCGGTCGAGACCGGCGATCCGCCCTGCCTCGGCCGCCGCGTCATCGTCTATGGCGGCGGCAATACCGCGATTGACGCAGCCCGCACGGCGCGCCGGCTTGGCGCTGACGAGGCGTTGATCGTCTATCGGCGTGACCGTGCCCACATGCCCGCGCAAGCGTTCGAGACCCGCGAGGCGCTGTCGGAAGGGATCAAAATCAAGTGGCTCAGCACGATTACCGATATCGGCGCGGGAGAGCTGACCGTCGAGACGATGCGACTGGACCCCCAGGGCCGGCCGCAGCCGACCGGCCAATTCGAGACTTTGTCGGCGGACTCGGTCGTCCTGGCCCTGGGCCAGCATAGCGACAGCGGTTTCCTGCGCAACGTGCCCGGCGTCGCCTTCACGCCCGACGGCTCGCTGGTCGTCGATGCCGGGATGATGACGGGTCGACCCGGCATCTTCGCCGGCGGTGACCTAGTCGCGGGCGAACGAACCGTCACCGCAGCGGTCGGTCACGGCAAGAAAGCCGCGCGCCATATCGACGCCTGGCTGCGCCCCCCCATCGCGCAAGCCGCACCGCAAGCCGGTCTCAAGCATCCGGTCGTCGGCTTCGATCAGCTCAATCTGCCGATTTTCGCTGACGCGCCACGCTCGGTGCAACGCGAGTTGCCGGTGGCGGAGCGGCAGGACCGCGGTTTCACGGAGACGACCGCCGGGTTGAGCGAGGCCGAAGCCCGCTACGAGGCCCGCCGCTGTCTGTCATGTGGCAACTGCTTCGAGTGCGACCAGTGCTATGCCGCCTGTCCCGAACAGGCGATCGTCAAGCTCGGGCCGGGACAGCGCTATCGTTTCCTCTACGATCGTTGCACCGGCTGCGCCGTCTGCTTCGAGCAGTGTCCCTGTCACGCCATCGAGATGATTGCCGAACCCATCCGTGTTGCCTCGGAGCCCTCGACATGACCGCCGCGAAGCCGCAACAAACCGATACCATGGACGGCAACACCGCCGTCGCCCATGTCGCCTTTCGCGTCAACGAGGTCTGCGCGATCTACCCGATCACCCCGTCGTCAACGATGGCCGAGCTGGCCGACGAATGGGCCGCGGCCGGGATCCGCAACATCTGGGGCGACATCCCGGTCGTCCAGGAGATGCAAACCGAGGGCGGCGCGGCGGGCGCGGTCCATGGCGCGCTGCAATCCGGGGCACTGACGACGACCTTCACCTCGTCCCAGGGCCTGCTGCTGATGCTTCCCAATATGTTCAAGATCGCGGGCGAGCTGACGGCGACGGTGTTCCATGTTGCCGCGCGCTCGGTCGCCACCCAAGCTTTGTCGATCTTCGGCGATCATTCGGACGTCATGGCGATCCGCTCCACCGGGTTCGCCCTGCTCGCCTCCGGCTCGGTCCAGGAGGCCCACGATCTGGCGCTGATTGCCCAGATGGCAACCCTGGAGAGCCGTGTCCCGTTCCTGCATTTTTTCGACGGATTCCGGACATCGCATGAGGTCAACAAGCTGACGCTGCTCTCGGATGCCGAGATCCGGGCGATGATCCGTGACGATCTGGTTCGGGCACACCGCAATCGCGCGCTGACACCCGAGCGACCCGTGGTGCGGGGCACGGCGCACAATCCCGATACCTTCTTTCAGGCGCGCGAGGCCGCCAGTCCGTTTTATGCCCGCACGCCCGCAATCGTCGAACAGGCGATGGCGACCTTCGCCACGATCACCGGGCGGACCTACCGGTTGTTCGAGTTTGACGGCCCGGCCGACGCGGAACAGGTGATCGTGCTGATCGGGTCCGCCGCCGAGACGGCGCGGGACGCCGCCGCGGTGCTGCGGCAGACCGGTCAACGGCGACTGGGCGTGCTTCAGGTGCATCTGTACCGGCCGTTTTCCGCCGACCATTTTCTGGCGGCCCTGCCTGACACCACCGAGGCGGTCGCCGTTCTGGAACGCACCAAGGAGCCGGGCTCGCCCGGGGAACCGCTCTATCTTGACGTCATCGCCACCCTGACCCAGGCGGTTGCGGACGGCCGGCGGCCGGCGATGCCGCGGGTAATCGGCGGACGTTATGGGCTGTCATCGAAAGACTTCACCCCCGCCATGGCGAAGGCGGTCTTTGAGGAACTGGCGAAGCGCAGACCGAAGAATGGCTTCACCGTCGGTATCACCGACGACGTTTCGGGCACCAGCCTGGACGTCGATCCCACCTTCATGATCGAGCCGGACGATGTCGTCCGCGCCATTTTCTACGGCTTGGGATCGGATGGAACCGTTGGCGCCAACAAGAACAGCGTCAAGATCCTGGCGGAAGACCCGGATCGCTATGCCCAGGGCTATTTCGTCTATGATTCGCACAAGTCGGGTGCCCAGACGGTTTCCCATCTCCGGTTCGGGCCCCAGCCGATCCATGCGCCCTATCTGATCGCTGCCGCGAGCTTCGTCGCCTGCCACCAGTTCGGCCTGCTCGACCGCGTCGACGTCCTCGCCCTCGCGGCTCCCGGGGCCACCTTCCTGCTGAACTGCCCCTATGAGCCTGAACAGGTCTGGGATCATCTGCCCCATTCGCTCCAGCAGGGCATGATCGACAAACACCTGCGCCTGTTCATCATCGACGCGTCGCAGGTTGCCCGGGACACCGGGCTGGGCGGCCGGATCAACACGGTCCTGCAAACCTGCTTCTTCGCGATCTCGGGCGTGCTTTCGCGCGACGAAGCGGTCCTGCGCATCAAACACATGATCGAGAAGACCTACAGCCGCAAGGGTGCCGACGTCGTCGCCAAGAACTTCGCTGCGGTCGACCACACCTTGGACCATCTCCGTGAGGTCGCGATACCGCAGGCCGCGACCAGTGCCTTCGAACGGCCGCCGATCGTGCCGGCCTCGGCACCGGCGTTCGTGCAACGGGTTACCGCTGCGATCATGGCGGGACGGGGCGACAGCCTGCCGGTCAGCGCCATGCCGGTTGATGGCACCTTCCCTTCCGGCACGGCGGCCTGGGAAAAGCGCAACATTGCCGACGACGTGCCGGTCTGGGAAACCGCGTTGTGCATCCAGTGCGGCCAGTGCGCGCTGGCGTGCCCGCATTCGGTCATCCGCGCCCGCTTTTACGACGGCGCCCGATTGGCCGACCCGGACCACCCGGCGCCACCCACATTCAAATCGGCTCCGGTCAACGCCCGTGGCTTTCCGGACAGCCGGTTTACCCTGCAATTTTATGTCGAGGATTGCACAGGATGCGGCATCTGCGTCGAAGTTTGTCCGGCGCACAGCCCCCGTGTCCCCGCGACCCGGGCAATCAACATGGCCCCCAAGGCCCCGTTGCTCGCAGCCGAGCGGATCAATATCGCGTTCTTCGAACGCCTGCCGGTCAACGACCGGGCCCGGGTGGATTTCGCCAATGTTCGCGGCATCCAGTTTCTCGAACCGCTGTTCGAGTTCTCCGGCGCCTGCGGCGGTTGCGGTGAAACACCCTATCTGCGGCTGCTGTCCCAGTTGTTCGGCGACCGGCTGCAAATCGCCAACGCCACCGGCTGTTCCTCGATCTATGGCGGCAGTCTGCCGGTCACACCCTGGACCACCGACGCTCAGGGCCGTGGTCCGGCCTGGTCGAACTCATTGTTCGAGGACAATGCCGAGTTCGGCCTTGGCTTCCGGCTGGCGGCCGACATGCATGGCGGAACCGCTGAGCGACTGCTGCGTGAATTGGCGCCCGAAATTGGCGCATCGCTGGTCGAAGCGATCCTGACCGCCCCGCAGATCCGCGAGTCCGAGATCCTCGCGCAGCGCGGACGGGTCGCGGACCTGGAACAGCGCTTGACGGCGATGGGCGAGGCACCCCGTGCCCTCGATCTGCTGTCAGTGCTCGATCACCTGGTCCGTCGCAGCATCTGGCTGGTCGGTGGCGACGGCTGGGCCTACGACATCGGCTATGGCGGTCTCGACCACGTGCTTGCCAGCGGGCGCAACGTCAACGTGCTGGTGCTCGATACCGAGGTCTATTCCAACACCGGCGGCCAGGCGTCCAAGGCCACGCCCTTGGCGGCCGTTGCCAAGTTCGCCACCGCAGGCAAGCGCGTCGCACGCAAGGATCTTGGTCTGCAGGCGATCGCCTACGGCAATGTCTACGTCGCCCAGGTCGCGATGGGCGCCAATCCACAGCAAACCTTGCTGGCCTTCCGTGAGGCCGAGGCCTGGCCGGGGCCGTCGCTGATCCTGGCCTATAGCCACTGCATCGCTCACGGTTTCGATCTCCGTCACGGAATGCGCCAGCAGGATCTGGCGACCGCATCCGGCTATTGGCCGCTGTTTCGCTTCAACCCGGCCATGAGAAATGCCGACGAGGCGCCGTTCCGGCTCGACTCGCCCCGCCCGACAATCCCGCTAAAGGACTACGCCTACAACGAACTGCGCTATCGCAGCCTGGCCAGCACCCGGCCCCGAGAGGCGGCCGACCTGCTTGCTGCGGCCCAGCAGGCCACAAGTGAGAAATACGCGCAGTACGAGGCCCTCGCCAGTCGCGACGGCAGCCATTTTCATCCTGTCGTCGGCGCGACCAACAACCAAAAAGCCTGAGGAGAGCGGCATGGATCTTGGCACAAGCTATCTCGGCCTCACGCTGCGCAATCCGATCATCGCATCGGCGTCGCCGCTCTCGGCCGACATCGGCTCCATTCGACAGCTCGAGGACTTCGGCGCCGGTGCCGTCGTCCTGACGTCGCTGTTCGAGGCACAGATGCAACAGGAAGACCGATTGATCGATATGCTGACGAGCGTCGGTGCCGAAAGTTCTCCGGAAGCCGGTTCGTACTTTCCGGCCGCGATCGCGGGCAGTGCCGGGCCGAACGGCTATCTCGATCTGGTTTCCCAGGCGCGCGCCGCCGTGGACATCCCGGTCATCGCCAGCCTGAACGCAACAACCGACGCGGGCTGGGTTCGCTACGCCACGCTCATCGAACAGGCGGGTGCTTCGGCGCTCGAACTCAACATTTACCAAATCGCCTCCGGCCCGTCCACGGCCGCCGGTGACGCCCAGGCAGACTGCGTCACTCTTCTCAAAGCCGTCCGCAATCGCGTCAAAATCCCTATTGCGGTCAAGCTGCATCCTTATTTCTCCGCCTTTGGTGTGCTGGCCCGCCAGCTTGACGAGGCCGGAGCCGATGGGCTGGTGCTGTTCAACCGCCCTTATCAAGGCGACATCGATCTCGGGCGCCTGCGCTGGACCAACGAGGTCACGCTGAGCAATCGGGAGGAGATCCCGCTTGGCCTGCTCTGGCTCTCCCTGCTCGCCGGTCGACTGTCCCACGCCTCGCTCGCGGCCGCCACGGGGGTGGAGACAGCGGCCGAGGTGATCAAATATCTCCTGGTGGGCGCCGATGCGGTGATGACGACCTCGGCCTTGCTCCGCCATGGCCCCGGGCATTTGCGGTCCTTGATCGCTGATCTGGAGACCTGGCTGAGCCTGCGCGATTTCTCTTCAGTGGCCGCGATCAAGGGATTGATGACGACAATGTCCAGCGGCGCGCCTTCACACGAGACGGCCCTCACCGAAGGGATCTGGTAATCCCATGGGGATCGGTCGGGGATGACCATAAGGGTCACCGATATCGACGATAGCGGCGATGGATTTGAAGATCTTCCTGACCGCCTCGGCCTCCGCCCACGAACGCCGCCCGGCGCAAGGCCTGGGCGGCCGGTCTATCGTTCATCGCCTCCAGGATCCGCGCCTCGAGCCGGACCCCTTCCAGATCCTGCAGCGGATAGATCCGGTCATCGGCCAGCCTTCCGCTCCCGGCGCGCCCATTGCAACGCTTCATCGAGACGGTTGGCGGCCAGAAGGCGCTCCGCAGCCTGCAACGGCTTTTACCGCCAGGGCGAACGTTGAACCTCCAGGGCGAGATACAAATCCAGATCGCCACGCGCGTCGGCGATGGCTTGCGCCAGGCCATGGGTATCGTGGCGTAGTCTCATCTGCAAACGCGCGGGCCGGCGCGCCCGTTCGAGAGGCGGCAGCGCCGCAATCAACGGCGAAACGCTCGCGACCGCCTGCCAATAGACATCCCGGATGCGTCCGGCGGAATCATCGATGCGGCGAAAGACGACGGCGTGGGTGTCGACGAGGCGCAACAGACGTTGGACCGCGTGAAGCGGGCTCAACCGTGCCAGTTCCTGCGTAATCGTCGCCACGGTGGCACCGAGATCCTCGGCAAACGCCGCTTCCTTCTCCAGACCGATCAGGGCGGCGACGGCATCCGGTCCCTTGACGCTCGCCAGTGCCGCGACGACGCGTTTGCGGAAGGCGGGATTATCTTCGGCCTCACCAAGAACGATACGGGTGAGCTTTTCCACACCCAGCATGGCCAAGGTTTCCAGCGACACCATATCCTTACGCGCCATCTCGAGCCCGACCGTTGTTGGACGAGGGGCATGGTTCTTGCCTCACGCGATCGCGAATTCCAAAACCTGCCGTTCCTCGCCACACAACCCGCTGATCATGTGCCTGACCGGAACCCATTTGGTCGGAAAATGCTCTCGTGGCTCGCGTCGCTGACAATGAGAGGATCTCTCGCCAGCGTCATGCTCGCGAACGCGGGCATCCAGGGCCCCGGGCGCCATCGTTCGGAGCGTGCGGCTCTGGGCCCCCACGTTCGCGAGGGCGACGGTCGCAAACTCGATGACGCACCCCACCGGGGCGGTTCCACACAAGTTGCGCGGTGCTGCCGTCCTCGGGTGAACCACGGGGCGCCGAGTTCGGGCTGATGGCCCCGCATCGCCGCGGCCCATTGCGTCGTGGCCGAGACCCCAGCGATGACGATCGCGAAAATGACCAGAATCCGGCTGATGAGCCGCTTGGTGGGGGTCATGCAACTTGTCCCGCATTACCCTGGAATCAGCGTCACGGCACGGAGACAAGGCTCAACGAATAAGCCAGGAAAATGTACTCGTTCCAATGATTTGCCGTCGGGCCATGCTTCGGTGGGAATTCAGCGGTGATGGGCTTTCGACGTCCCGCCGTCATCACCCAACAGAGTCGCCGCGTAAAAAGAACTTTTATTAAAATACGATATGCATTCACCCAAATAGGCGAAGCATGACCCAACGTGTTGTCACCTTATCCGAAACATATTGTTCGACGAACACCGCGGAAAGGCCCCCATCATTGGCCTGGTTGGTCATGTTTTTGTCAAGAGGCCCTTCACAACTTCTTAAGGAGTACCGCCTTATTTAACTTCTATGTCTTTCAGCTAGGTCATATGACATATGGTTAGGCATCGTGTCATCGACCTCATGCCGTCGTGGTGGGTCCATCGGAATGTTTCACGATAATACGATACCGCGGTCCGCCGTGCCTTTCGGACGAGACATCGCCCCCCCCTGGTTGCCACGGGTGGCAATCCGCCGGCCCCCTCCGGGCCCACCCCGAAATCCCCGAGCAACGCGTGACGCTGCCTGTCGCCACGGCCGCATTTGTCACATTCCGTCACCGCACCGGTCGAGATCGATCACCGAGGAATATTCACCATGATCACATTCGCACCGGCGATCCGGTTTCTGGTGCTGTCGTCCGTCCTGCTCGCGGCCCACACGGCCCATGCGACGATGACCTGTGCGGTTCCGCCCACCAGCCCGGCCGGCCATTCCTATTATGTCGATCCGGTCAACGGCAGCATGGCGAACGACGGGTCTTCGAGCGCACCCTGGAGCAATCTCCAGGCCGTCCTCAACTCAGGTCTGGTCGCATCGCTCTATTACAAAACCTACGTCACGGGCGCATCCCTGTCGGGCCCACACCCGAATGCCGTGGTCGAGGCTGGTGACACGATCCATCTCCGAAGCGGAAATTATGGCGCGATCAAGGTCGCAAATGCCTATAATGACGGTTTTGTGACGATTGCCGCCGAAACGGGACAAACACCGGTTTTCTCCAGTCTCGTCGTCGAGGGCGCGGCAAAATGGATTTTCCAGGGGATTACGGT
>JARLIO010000098.1 GCA_031291675.1 Azospirillaceae bacterium | reverse complement strand
CGGCGGGTTCATCCAATGTCGCCGTCATTTCCAACTATGGCGGTAGCCAATACACGGTCCAGGCCCAGGATCTCGTGGCCGCCGTGCTGGCAAACCTGACCGCGGTCACGACGGCGACCGACGCCGAGGGATTGCTGACCGCCGGTTTCGCCACCGCCATGACCTCGCTGGGGACCGCGTTGAACCAGCTCGCTGGCGATGAAAACCGGATCAAGACCCAGATCTCGTTCAACAGTCAGCTTTCCAACGCCATCACCACCGGTCTCGGTGACATGGTTGACGCCGACATGTCCAAGGCGGCGGCGCAGTTGCAGTCGCTTCAGGTTCGCCAGCAGTTGGCGACCCAGGCGCTGTCGATTGCCAACCAGTCGCCCCAGTCGATCCTCACCCTGTTCCGTTAATTTTCAGACGTTGTCGCCGCGGCTGCATTGTGGCGGCCGCGGTTGTGCTGCCACCGACCGGAGGCCTCGTCTTCCGGTTCGGTTTGGTCCGAAATCCCAAAGAACCGTGCGCGTGCGGTCTTCTGTTGGCGCAATCGCTTAGGTCCGATTGGCTGCCGATGGTTTGGATGCGGATTGGTGCTGCCCCCCGGCGTTATGCCCTGAACCGACAGGTATTATCGTTTCAGGCGAACCGCATTGCGGCGCTCCGTTGCTTCCCTGGCTCCAGGCCAACGCCCCTGACACGGCTAAGAAGGCGGCGCGATCCTTTATACATCACGAACCCCTGACAGCACCGGTCAGGAAGGATCCGTCGCGTTCGCATGCCTCCCGTTGGAGCTGGCAGCGGCAATGTAAGCCTTGCACCATTGTGTGCGACATCCCGTCTGGATAAGGGTTTCTTTACACTTTGTTTACCACACAAAGGGTATTATTTTCTTGCGCGCAGGAAGTTATTTGGGATGAATGTCAAAGTATAGAAAGGGCTGAATTCCAATCATCAACGGGTTGGCTGAGGGATGCCGGAGCACAACCATCATGATGCAATCTTGGGATGCGGAGAAAATTCCGGGTCTTCATCAGGTCGGCTCGCTGGTGCTGAGCATTCTCCTGGCCGTGACGATTGGAACCTTCCACATCTTCGAGGAAATTGCCACCTTCGATCACAACTCTCAAATGCGGCAAGAAGCGGAGATCGCGCAAAAGAAGAATGAACTTTTCGACATCGTTTCTGTTATAGATGACTATGTTATCGTTAATAATTCACAATTTGATGAAAATATAATATCATATTTAAAAGAAAATAGCGACAATACATTCCATATTGTTGAAAATATCTATGCCAAATTATCAGCCATCCCCGTCGGTCCCGAGGTCGTCAAAGCGGTCATCATTGACACACTGCGTCAGTTGAGATTTCACGATGATGAGGCCCGTTATTTCATATATGGCGAGGTCGGAACAGGCATTCTCTCCCCGATTTTATTGGAAAATGGCGGGAAATCGCTGCCGGATGGCATGGATGAGAATGGCGCGGCAATTGTTCCTGAATTGGTCCGGATCGCCAGGAGCCCGGCGCAGCAGGGACTCGTGCGCTATCGCTGGCCGGCGCCGCAGAACCGAACGCAGATAGCCGCCGAACTTACCTATGTCCGATTGTTCCAACCCTATGGTTGGGTCATTGGCACGGGTGGCGATATCACGGCAATCCGCAGCCGGCGAAGGGATCGGGTAACCGATTGGCTGCGCGCCGTCCAGCTTCAGGGAAACGCCTATGCCTTCACCTTGGCGGAGAACGGCGCGCTTCTTGCGTTTTCCGCTCACGACAACCGCGGCGCAAACATTGCCGACTGGACAAGAACAGCCGATGACACGGTCCGCAAGGACCTGATCGACCTGGGCCGCCAGGGTGGTGGCTTCCGGACATTTAACGGGAGCGATCCGGCGACCGGTCGCATCACCCCGCAACTGGTCTATGTCACCGGTCTTCGTGACGCAGGTTGGACCCTGGGCGCCGGGATCAGCCTTGACGACGGGGCAAATTCCCGCGCGGCCGAACAGGCGGTCCTGCGCCATGACATTATTTACCGCGTTGGCGTCACCGCTCTGATCCTGGTCGTGGCACTTTGGGCCGCGGTTCTGGCGTCGCGGAGCGACGCTTCCTGGATGCGCCGCTGCATTTTGCGTGATCGGGCGGAACTGCGTCGCGGTGGCGAAGACTTTGACCTGGTCAAGTTCATCGTCGATCGTGCGACCGACTTGGTGCTCGTGACCGACGACCGGCGCCGGCTGCTTTACGCCAATCCGGCGGCGCACCGCCAATTGGAGCAGAGCCGCGACGGCGTCGCGGGCCAGGCCGATCATCTGCTGGCGCCACTCGACCCCGCGGTGTTCCGGGACAGCGAGCATCAGCGCTATGAAACCACCGCCACGGGGCCAAACGGCGAGGACTTTGCCCTTGAGATCGAAATCAATCGCCTGCGCTACCGCGGCAAACTGTTTTACTGTGCGATCGGGCGCGATATCAGTGAACGCAAGGCCGCCGAAGAGCAGGTCCGCCACCGCGCCGAACATGATCCTCTGACCGATCTGCCCAATCGCGCCCTGATGCGCCAGCGCCTGGTGCAGACGACGAACGCCGCCGGGGCGTGCGGCCTGCATGTTGCCGTGCTGTATCTCGATCTCGATCACTTCAAACTGGTGAATGATACCCTGGGCCACGCGGCGGGAGATGACCTGTTGCGGCAGGTCGGCGCCCGGCTCAAGGCGCTGGTGCGGGCCCGCGATACGGTCAGCCGGTTGGGCGGCGATGAGTTCGTCATCGTCCTCTATGACCTGGAAACGCCCGACCAGGTCGTCCCGATCGCCGCTGCGATCATCGAAGCGGTGTCGGCACCGTTGGTGATCCGCGACGCCGCGGTCACCATCACGCCCAGCATTGGCATCAGCATGTTTCCCGGGGATGGCACCGATATCGATACCCTGCTGCACCTGGCGGACGCGGCGTTATACCGCGCCAAGGCATCGGGCCGAAATCAGTACCAGTTTTACCGGGCCGGGCTGACACCGATCGTCACCGCGGCGGCGGGGCCGCCGCGTGTCACGACGGTGGGCGACGTCGCACCCGGGCCGTCGGTTCCGCCTGCAACGGATCATCCGGCCAATAGTGGCGGGGATAACGTCCCCTGAGGTCGGCGCGAACCGCCTTGTAGCCCTGGTTCCAGAAGCTCGCCAGATCACGGGTGACCTGGACCGGGCGTCGCGCCGGCGACAACAGATGCAACAACAGCGGCACGCGCCCCCCGGCGATCCGCGGCGTTTGCGCCAGGCCGAACAGTTCCTGCAAACGAACCGCCAGAATGGGTTCTTCTGCCGACAGATAGTCGATCGGCACCCGGGAACCGCTGGGGACCGTCACATGGACCGGGGCCTCGCGCTCCAGAGCCTGACGCTGCGACCCGTCGAGCATCGTCGCCAGCGCCGCGGCGAGATCAAGGCGTTTGAGATGCGACCGCCGCGTCAGCCCGGTCGCAAACGGGCCCAACCATGCCGGCACGCTGACCGCCAGGGCCACATCCGAAACATCGGGCCAGGCATCCGCCCCGTCGAGCCGGCGCAACAGCGCCACACGGGCTTGCCACACCCGCAAAGTCGCCGTCCAGGGCAACCAATCCAGCCCCTTGCGCGCAACCACATCGAGCAGAACGGCCGTCACCTGCTCCTCGGCGACGTCGTTCAGCGCCTCGTCCTTCAGGATCAGCTCGAAAAGCCGCCGCCGGCGCCGTGCCAGCACCGCCTCCTCCCGCTCGTCCCAGGCTATGACCGTTTCGGTCCGGATTTCCGTCTCGAACAGCGCCTCGATTTCCGCTTGCGCCAAGGGCGCCGCCAGGAAGATCCGGGCGTTTTGCGGCGCCCCGTCAAGATCGGCGACCGCCAGCCAGTCACTCGCCGCCAACGGATCGGTCGCGGCAAGCACCGCGCCGCGACCATTGCTGAGCCGGAACGATCCCGTCGCCGCAGTCCCCGCCCGCCTTTGCGCAATCCGATCCGGATAGGCCAGCGCCACCAGCGTGCCGCAGCGCCCGATTTCGTCATCATGCGCCGGCCCGGTCCCAAGCTGACGCTGCCACAGCCGCGCCTGCTCACGGATCGCGGCACCGATGCGGCGCGCATGGAGAATCTGGAGACGCAGGCGCAAATCGGCGTCACGGCCGGATCCGGGGGCCGCCGCAGCGGCCAGGTCGCGTTCCCCGAGCAACGCCGCGATTTCGCAGGCCAAGCCGCCAAGCCCGAGCCGGCGCCCCGTCAACACCATATGCGCCAGACGCGGGTGCATGCCGAGATCGGCCATCGCACGCCCGTGGGCGGTGATCGACGATCCCCCGGACGCTCCAACCGGTTCCACCGCGCCCAGTTGTGCCAGCAATGCCCGGGCCTGGGCAAAATGAGCGCTCGGCGGCGGGTCGAGCCAGACCAGCGCCTGGGGCTCACGCACGCCCCATGCCGCCAGCTCCAAGGCCAGCGGTGCCAGATCCGCGGCCATGATCTCCGGGATGTTGAACGGAGCCAGAGCACGGTGTGTCGATTCCGGCCACAAGCGATAGCAGATCCCCGGTTCCAGACGCCCGGCCCGGCCACGGCGCTGCTCCGCCGATGCCTGGGAAACTTTGATGGTCTCCAACCGCGTCATGCCACTGCGTGCGTCAAAGCGCGGCACCCGCATCAAGCCCGAATCGATCACGACGCGGATGCCTTCGATCGTCAGGCTGGTTTCGGCAATGGGCGTGGCCAGCACGATTTTGCGGATCCCCGGACCCGCCGGCCGGATCGCCGCATCCTGTTGCTCGGATGGCAGATCGCCATAAAGCGGCGTTACAACAACCTTGCCGGACATGGCCCCGGAAAGCGGCCCCTCGCCGAGCATCCGCTCGACGCGACGGATTTCGCGCCCCCCGGGCAGAAACACCAACAGGCTGCCTGACTGCTCGCGCAGCGCCCGGTGGACGGCATCGACCACAAGATCTTCGATCCGTGCCACCGGGGACACGAGATCGAGATAGCGGATCTCCACCGGAAAGGCGCGCCCGGCGCTGGTGACCAGCGGTGCGTTTCCCAGCAGGGCCGCCACCGGCGCGGCATCGAGAGTCGCCGACATCGCCATCAGCCGCAAATCCTCGCGCAGCACGGTCTGGGTCTCGCGGCACAGGGCGAGCGCCAGGTCGCTGTCAAGATTGCGCTCGTGAAACTCGTCAAACAGCACCGCGGCGACGCTTTCGAGACCTGGTTCCCGCTGCAATTGCCGCAGGAATACGCCTTCGGTGACGACCTCGATCCGGGTGCGCGGCCCAACCCGCTGGTCGAGACGGACGCGGTAGCCCACGGTCTCGCCGACACCCTCCCCCAGCAACGCCGCCATCCGGTGGGCCGCCGCCCGCGCCGCGATGCGCCGCGGTTCCAGCACGATGATCCGCTTCCCGGCCACCCAGGACTGCTCCAGCAGCGCCAGGGGAACACGCGTGGTCTTGCCGGCACCCGGCGGCGCCTGAAGCACGGCCACCGACCCCTCGGCAAGCGTCTGCAGCAGATCCGGCAGCACGGGATCGATCGGAAGCGGCGGAAAACTGGGAGTTGTCATCACGGGGGGTGTTTTCGAGGAAATTCGGGTGACAAACGGGACAGGGTGACGATCGTTGCTGCCCCGGTCCCGCGCCTGGGTCATAATCAACCCGTTGAGACGGGACCAGCCGGTTTGGTGGTGCAAGCCCGATTGGCCGGCTCCGCTCCCCTTTACACAGTTTGGGACGATGCGAATATGGTGATCGTCGACAAAACCTCGGTGGGCCCTTTTCTTCGCCTGCACCCCGCCGACACCGTGATGGTGGCACGCACGGCGGTGGCCGCGGGGACCCGGCTGCCCGACATTGATCTGACGGTTCTGACCGATGTGCCGGCCGGCCATAAAATCGCCGCGACCGATATCGCCAGCGGCCAGGTGATCACAAAATACAACACCGTCATCGGCTTTGCGAAGACCGATATCGCGCGCGGCACCCATGTCCACGACCACAATATGGAGTTTCGCGACTTCGCGCGTGATTATGCCTTTGGTCGCGACTACCAACCGATCGCGCTGCTGCCCGAACACCAGCGCGCCACGTTCAATGGCATCGTCCGGGCCGATGGCCGGGTCGCCACGCGGAACTATATCGGCGTCGTCTCGACCGTCAACTGTTCGGCCACTGTCGTCAAACGGATCGCGGACTGGTTCACACCCGAACGGCTGGCGGCGTTCCCCGGTGTCGACGGCGTCATCCCCCTGACCCACGTCCTGGGTTGTTCGATGGAGATGACCGGCGAGCCGATGGACCTGTTGCGCCGCACCCTGGCCGGTTATATCCGGCACCCCAATCTGGCCGCCGTTGTCCTGGTGGGTCTGGGCTGCGAACGCAACCAGATCACCGAACTGTTGACGGCCGAGGGGCTGCAGGCGGGCCAACGCCTGCGGACCCTGGTGATGCAGGAACTCGGTGGCACGCGCAAGAGCGTCGAGGCCGGGATCGCCGCGGTCACGGCGCTGTTGCCCGAGGCCAATCGCGTCACGCGCCAGCCGGTTGCGGTCCGCCACCTGACCATCGGTCTGCAATGCGGTGGCTCGGATGGGTTTTCGTCGATTACCGCCAACCCGGCGCTCGGGGCCGCGGTCGACATCCTGACCCGCCATGGCGGCACCGCAATCCTGTCCGAGACCCCCGAAATCTATGGTGTTGAGCATACCCTGACCCGCCGCGCGGTCACGCCCGCGGTCGGCGAAGCCCTGCTCGAACGCGTTTTGTGGTGGAAGAACGACTATTCCGCCGGGCGCGACGTCCAGATCAATGGTCGGGTCAGCCCGGGCAACAATGCCGGCGGCCTGGCCAACATCATCGAGAAATCCCTGGGCTCCTCGATGAAGGGCGGCACCGGTCCCCTGATGGCGGTGTATCGCTATGCGCAGCCGGTGACCGCCACGGGCCTGGTGTTCATGGACACGCCCGGTTACGACCCGGTTTCGGCGACCGGCCAGGTCGCGGGCGGCGCCAACCTGATCGCCTTCACCACCGGCCGCGGCTCCTGTTTTGGCGCCAAACCCGCGCCCTCGCTGAAACTGGCCACCAACACGCCGATGTATCAGCGCCTGGAAGAGGACATGGACGTCAATTGTGGCGAAATCCTCGACGGCACCGCGACGATTGACTCCATGGGCCAGACGATCTTCGAGCGATTGCTGGCCGTCGCCTCGGGTGAAGCGACAAAGAGCGAAAGCCTGGGCATCGGCGACAATGAATTCGTGCCGTGGCAGATCGGCATCCTGGGCTGATCGGATCGGGCGGGCAGCGGGCCCGGCGCGCCATCTGAACCGTTCGGGGCACCGGCACGATGGTGCCGGTGCCCCGGGGCCACGATGTCAGCCGCGCGCCTTCTTTTCCCGACGGCGACGATGCAGCACCGGTTCGGTATAACCATTGGGCTGGCTGGTGCCGGTGAACACGAGATCGCAGGCGGCCTGGAAGGCAATGCTGTCGTCGAAATGCCCGGCCATCGGCTGATACAGCGGGTCATCAGCATTCTGTCGGTCAACAACCGCGGCCATGCGCCGTAGCGTTTCCTGCACCTGCTCCCGGGTGCACACCCCATGGTGGAGCCAATTGGCGATATGCTGGCTGGAAATCCGCAGCGTCGCCCGGTCCTCCATCAGACCGACATTATTGATATCGGGGACTTTGGAACAACCGACCCCCTGGTCGATCCAGCGCACGACATAGCCCAGCAGGCCCTGCGCGTTGTTGTCGAGTTCATGCTGGATATCCTCGGCCGACCAGTTCGGCCGATCTGCCACCGGGATCGTCAGAATAGCGTCGAGGCTGGCGCGCGGTCGCGATTTCAGCGCGTTCTGGCACGCCGTAACGTCGACCTGATGATAGTGCATCGCGTGCAGCGTTGCGGCGGTCGGCGACGGCACCCAGGCGGTGCTGGCACCGGCGCGCGGCTGGGCGATCTTGGTCGCAACCATGTCGGCCATACGATCGGGCATCGCCCACATCCCCTTGCCGATCTGAGCGCGGCCTTGTAATCCGCAGCGCAGGCCGTTGTCGACATTCCAATCCTCATAGGCGCGAAGCCACGGCGTCGACTTCATATCGCCCTTGCGGATCATCGGCCCTGCAGCCATCGAGGTGTGGATCTCGTCGCCGGTGCGATCGAGGAATCCGGTATTGATGAAGGCCACCCGGTTCCGCGCCGCCCGGATACAGGCCTTCAAATTGACGGTGGTCCGCCGCTCCTCATCCATGATCCCCATTTTTACGGTGTAGGCCGGCAGGCCGAACAGCGCCTCGACGCGACCGAACAGCTTATCCGTGAACGCGACCTCGGCCGGGCCATGCATCTTCGGCTTGACGATCGTGATCGCACCGGTCCGGCTGTTGCGGAACCTCCCGGTGCCACGCAGGTCATGGAGTCCGATCAGGGTGGTGCACACCGCGTCCAGAATGCCCTCCGGCGCCGGTTCGCCATCCCTCAGAATCACGGCGTCACTGGTCATCAGATGGCCGACATTGCGAACCAGCAGCAGCGAGCGTCCCGGCAATGTCAAGGTGCCGCCGTCCGGTGTCACATAGTGACGATCGGGATTCAGATGGCGATCGATGACCCGCCCGCCTTTGTCGAACTGGGCGCTCAGGGTTCCCGTCATCAGCCCGAGCCAATGACGGTACACCTCAACCTTGTCCGCCGCATCGACCGCCGCCACCGAATCCTCGCAATCCATGATCGTGGTCAGCGCCGCTTCGAGCACGACATCGGCGACGCCGGCGGCATCGCCGGCGCCAATCGGATGGTTCCGATCGATTCGGATCTCGATATGCAAGCCGTGATTGACCAGAAGGATCGCCGTCGGCGCCGCGGGATCGCCGACAAAGCCCGCCAAATGCGACGGTGCCGCCAGCCCGACATTGCCGCCATTGGCGAGTTCAACAATCAGCGCGCCCCGATCCACGCGATAGGATCGGGCCTCCCGATGGGACGCGCCGGCCAGCGGGACCGCCTGATCGAGGAAACTGCGGGCATAGGCGATCACCTGGGCGCCGCGAGCGGCATTGTAGCCACGGCCCGTCGCCGCATCCGCGGTCTCGGCGATGACATCGGTGCCATAGAGCGCGTCATACAAGCTGCCCCAGCGCGCATTGGCGGCGTTGACGGCGTAACGGGCGTTGTTGACCGGCACGACAAGTTGCGGCCCGGCAATCGTGGCGATTTCCGGATCAACATTCGCGGTCGCGACGCTGAAATCATCGCCCTCATCAAGGAGATAGCCGATTTCAACCAACAATTGCCGATAGGCGCGGGGATCAAGCGGTTGGCCGCGATGCTCGCGGTGCCAGACGTCGATTTCGCTTTGCAGCCGATCGCGTTCCGCCAGCAAAGCCCGGTTTTCCGGCGCCAGATCATGGAGAATAGCGTCGAGTCCCTGCCAGAAATCGGCAACGCCGACACCGGTGCCGGGCAAAACCTCATCATTGATAAAGCGATGGAGCACGTCGGCGACGTGCAGATCAGCCACTGAAATCATCGGGGTCACGATCAAGCCCTTTCCTATGGATGCGCGGGCGCGAACCGGGCCTGCCCTGCGCTTTGCCCCCACCATAGGGACTGTGGTCCCGGTTTTGTGATTGTTTCCGTATCGTGAAATTCTTATCGTAATACCCTGATATCGGGAGATTTTATGGCATGGGCAGCGGTACGCCGCCGGCCCCGGGAGTCTGACAATGGCGCCGAAGACACGCAAACCCGTGCGACGCACCGTCCGGCCGGCGAATCCGGGCTGGGATCTGAGCCATGAGGACACAACCGATCCGGAGATCCGGGTGCGATCGGCACCGCTGTCCGTGGCGCCGTCCACGGTACAATCCGTGAGCCGGGCGATGGCCATCCTCAATGCGGTCGCGGACCGTGATGGCGATCCTGGTGCAACACTCAGTGACATCGCCCAGATCGTCGGTTTGCCGCCGTCGACGACGCACCGTCTGCTGACGACGCTGCAACAGGGCCGCTATGTCCGTTTTGATCACGAACGCCTGCTGTGGTCGGTCGGCGTCCAGGCCTTTCTGGTCGGCAATGCCTTTGTCCGCGATCGCCAACTGGTGCAGATCGCCCGAATTCCGCTTCGGGCCCTGATGGAGGAAAGCGGCGAGACCGTCAATCTGGCCATCGAGAACGACGGCGAAGCGGTTTTTTTGTATCAGGTCGAATGCCGCCAGATGATGCGCACGTTTTCGACGCTGGGATCACGGCTGCCCCTGCACTGTTCCGGGGTTGGCAAGGCCATGCTGAGCGCCATGCCCGAGGGGCGGCTTTCCAGGATCCTGCATCGTCGCAGCATGCCGCGCCTCACCAGCCGGACCCTGGTCCGCGCCGCTGAGCTGCGCAGCAGCCTTGCCCTGGCGCGCCAGCAGGGTTTTGCCATTGACGATGAGGAACACGCGGTCGGTCTGCGCTGCGTCGCCGCGCCAATCTACGATGAAAGCGCCGACCCCATTGCCGCAATTTCCATTTCAGGCCCCGCGGCCCGGATCACCGATGACCGGATTGCGATCCTCGGCGATATGGTCCGCCGCGTCGCCAACGGAATTACCCGCGATTTTGGCGGGCATCTTCCATGATGCCACAATTTGATTGAACGCAGATTCTTCCTCGTCAAGATTTGGATCGGTTTTTATCAATTTTTTTGCAATGCAATCTTGGCTCGACATGTTTTGAAAATCGTCTTTTTTAACAATTCACGAAACCCGGGCCGCTTTGGCGGTGTCAACGATCGCCCGGCGCCCGGAAAATTGGCGTGCCAGCCCGGTTTCAGGGGGCCGGCCATCCATTTTGCCCTATTCGTGCCACAAATCGCGGTTCCGCGTTCGGCATCCCAGCGATTTCTGACGAGTTTCTTATTCCACCACAATGTTAACGTGCGGCATTTTTGCAATTAAGCAATTTCTCACCGCTTCGGGCACAAAAGAGTTTGAATGTTTGAAAGCCCGCTGCTATTTTTCCAACCCGTGGCCAGTATTACAAATTGGCCGTTAATCATCGAACCAGGATCAAGAGACAGGCCATTCGATCACGGTTGGTTGGCCGGCCGTTTTGATCACCACCTGCAAAGCCAAGCAAACCGAGGATGAACTCGTCTTCATTGTGGCAACCCAGCGATATCGCAAACGCGGAATCGGAATTGGAACCAACAACGCCTAAGCGTCGTGGGCGAATCCCGCAATCTGCCTGGCCGCGAATACTCGAACTTCACCGAAGTGGCGCGACATTGTCGGCCATTGCGCGGGAGTTTGACTGCACGCCCAGCGCGATTTCTTATATCGTGCGCAAGGCCGAAGCCGCAGGAATCGACCCGGAGTCTGGAGAGTCGTTGACCGAACCGCCTTTGCTATCCCCCGAGGATGCAGCCGAAGAGCCGCAAGCCGATTTTTCCCCCGCGCAAGAAACCGCCGAGGGACAAATGGGAAAGGCGGAAACGGAACCCGATCCGGTGGTTGTGTCCGAACCGCAGCCTATCCGCGCCGAGCCGCCGCCGGAACGGCCGGTTCCGACCGCAGAGCCACCCATGGTTCGGCGATCCAGCGAACGGTTGCATACCCGCCCGGCTCGCGAGCCGCTGCCCCAGGCGCAGAGCCCGTCCGAGACCGGCACGGGGCCGCTGATCGCCGCGACGCCGTCGTCCGCCATGGTCCCGACGACGGTTGGCGCGTCGGGCGACCTGCCGCGGACGGTGCCGGTGCGCAGCGAGCCGGCGGCACCGATCGATGCCGTCGAGGCCCGGTTGCGTGACACCGCGCGTTCCTGCCTGGTCGGCTATCGCGGCTGGCGCCAGCAACCGGGCGAGAACAGCATTCAGGCCCTGCAAGAGGCGATGCACGATCTTCGCAAAGCCTTGGCCCGAATCGAAATCGATATCTCGATGGCCTTGCGCAATGAGCATGTTGCCCGTCCGATCCCGATCCCGACCCATCGGGCGGCGCGGCGACCCAATCGGTAGTACCGGCTGGCCAAACGTTTGGTTGTGTTTGACACGCTCGCGTCACGCCTGTGCGCATAATGCGTCGGGCGGTTGCGGCGGGGTCCTTGATCTGACGCGGATGATCTGACGCGGATCGCTGTTGCAACGCGGCGGACGGTTTGGAGCGCGTGGTTGCAGCGGCCGGAGCCTTCGTTCGGGCCCAGACGGATGGCGCTCGCCCCCCTCTATGGCCGGTCCCCGGCATCGCCTTGCCGCTGTCGTTAAGAAGTCATTGCCGTCATGGACGACAAGAAATACCGTATCATGATCGTTGCGAACAATATGCCTTCATCTTCACGCGCGACAATGCCCGGTTTCTGATCTCGTTATCGAACGAAAAACGTGCGTTTTCTGGGCCTGGCGACGATCGAGAGGATCGCTCGTTTACTTTCGACTGAAGTCGCAAAGACGGTCTCCTGTCCCGCATCCGGTCCTTGCATCGGCCGGCGGGCATCAATGGTCCAGCCTGGCTTCATCCACTGGTTATGGCCAGGATTCGGTGTGGTTGTAACGCAGCATAGAACCGAACTCTGTAAAACCAGGGGATGTTCTTTCGGGCATCAGCGCGTTCCTCCTCACCGATGCCTCGAAACATAGTCGACAAACCGCAGGAGCAAAGGATTGTGATCGGCGCTCCGCCAACAAATTCCAACGGGCCACGTTGATCCCGAACCCGGCAACGGCTGTTGGTGGGTGCGGCTCCCCAATGCTTCAACGCCATGCCAAGGCAGGAATGCAGCACCGAGCCCGGCGGCGACAACGGCATGAATGGTCAAGATGTCGTCGGCATACTGGACGATGCGCGGGGTGAAGCCGGCCGAGCGACACCATTGGCTGATCTGTGCATCCAGCCCCGGGCCGCGCGACGGCGAAAGTGCGACAAACCCAAGACTGTTCAATGTCGACATTCGACTCCAGGGCGGAATCTCGATGTCGCAGCGGAGCACCAGCGCCAATTGCTCCTCGATCACGGCCATGAAGGACAACTCCCCGACTTCCTCAGGCGCCCGGCAAAAGCCGACATCGAGCCGGCCGCCAAGCAGTCGTTGATGCTGTTCCCTTGATGGCAGGTCATTGAGCGTAATCCGGCTGCCGGGGGTCTCCACCCGGAAGCCGGCGATCAACCGAGGTGCGGTGATGAGCGTCGAAATGCCAAATCCGATGTCGAGCTCACCGGCCAGGCCAGCATTTGCGCGCTGCATCTTGACGTCGATGTCATCGCTCAAACGCAAGAGTCCGTGGGCCTCCCGTTGCAGGAGCCTGCCCAACGGCGTCAGCTTCGCGCCATGCCGTCCCCGTTCAAACAGCGGCCCGCCGACCATTGCCTCTAACGCCTGGATCTGCTTGGACAGCGTGGACTGGGTGACGAACAACTTCGACGCCGCCTTGCCGTAATGGCCGCTGTCGGTCAGTTGGACGAACGAGCGCAGCAGTTTGAGATCCATTCGAAAACCGACTTGTTCACGTCAAAAATGTCATTTTACGAAACAATGCCCGCATGGTCAAATTGTGCCAACGGATCAGGAGCAATCGCCATGACGTTCAAGGTTTCTTCCGTGCAGTTTCAGCACCGGGCAAACGACAAAGCCTATAATCTCGGGCGCATTGAGTTCTTTACACAGCAAGCCGTCCTGGCGGGCAGCCGCCTTGTGGTCTTTCCCGAGATGTGCCTCTGCGGCTACTGGCACGTCCCGAAGCTGGATGGTGCGGCGCTGCACGCTCTTGCCGAGCCCTTATCCGGGCCATCCATGTCATACGTCGCCCGGTTGGCGCGCGAACGGGCCATTGCGATCGGCGCGGGATTTCTGGAGTCCGGTGAAAATGGTGCCCTCTACAACGCCTACGCGGTGTGCCTGCCGGATGGACAGGTTCATTGCCATCGCAAACTGCATGCCTGGGAGCACCGCCTGATCGCCAGTGGCGATCGTTTTACGGTCTTCGATACCCCATGGGGCATCCGCGCCGGCATCCTGATTTGCTGGGACAACAACCTGATCGAAAACGCGCGGGCCACCGCCTTGCTCGGCGCGGAAATCCTGATCGCCCCCCATCAGGCGGGTGGGGGCCATTCCGTTAGTCCCCATGGCATGAAGCGAATCCCGGTCGAGAAGTGGCTCCGCCGTCATGAGGATCCCGCCGCCATCGAAGCCGAAATCAGAGGCCCCAATGGCCGCGAGTGGTTTCTACGGTGGCTGCCGTCTCGCGCTCATGACAACGGAATGTTCCTGGTCTTCAGCAACGGTATCGGTCAGGACGAGGATGAAGTCCGTACCGGAAATGCGATGATTCTCGATCCCTATGGCCTGATTCTGGCGGAGACCTGGCAGGCTGCCGACGCCATCATAAGCGCCGAAATCGATCTTGCATTGCTCGACAAATGCACAGGCCAGCGCTGGATTCGGGGCCGTCGCCCGGAACTCTATGGTTGTCTGACCGCCCCCAACGCGAACGGCCTCTCACCGATGGAGGCGCGCTTCTCCGAAACCTCGACCCGTTCCGGTTCGCACGCAGAGGGGACGCTATGAGCGGACATCAGGCGACGGGGCTCCCGCGTTTCGGCGTCCACCATGCCGGCACTCGACCGCCATGATTGGGGGAGGGCTCGCCCCTCCTCCCCGGGGCTCCGCGACAACGCCGTCCGGGATACCACCCCTGCGTTCCCGGACCGACGCATCGCTACCAGCGGACAGCGTGACCCACCATCAGCCAGCCATAGACCGCGACGAACAAACTCGACAAAGCCAAAAAATCGCGGACGAAACGCCATACCACCATGATCGCCTCTCCTTGCCGTTCGATAAGCGCAGCATCTCAGAACAAACACAGAACATCAAGCAGAAGTTTCCGGTTTGTTCTTTTTCGCCGGCGTTGGTTCCGGGGCCGCGGCCCGGAGAAGCGGCATTTTTGCAACAGATCGAACAATGACGGCAAAAGCGATGGCCGTGAGCGCGCCACCCCATTGTCAAGCCGGGCGCGTAGCCCCAATTCCTGCAGTGCAGCAAGCGATTGCTGTATCGCCCTTTTTGGGCGTTTCCTCCCTAAACTCGGGCCGCTGTCATAGCGGCCTTTTTTTTGGGGAAATCTCAAATCGCGGCGGCTGTTCCAGCGATGCCCGTGCGGGCGCGGCGCCGCCCGCCGCGGCTCAGCGACCCGGCGTTGCCGCCGATGCTTCGATCAGCGTCACCAGCCCGACCAGCAGATCGACGGGGCGTGGCGGGCAGCCGGGGATTTCCAGATCGACCGGAATGATGCTGGCGACGCTGCCGATGCAGGCATAGCTGCCGGCAAACACGCCGCCATTGATCGCGCACGCTCCCGCCGCGACCACCCATTTCGGCTCCGGCGTCGCCTGCCAGGTCCGGGCCAGGGCGATGCCCATATTCGCCGTGACCGGTCCGGTCACCAGCAGGACATCGGCATGCCGGGGCGACGCGACGAAGCGCAACCCCAGGCGCTCGAGATCGTAATAGGGGTTGCTTAGCGCGTTGATCTCCAACTCGCAGCCATTGCAGGAACCGGCGTCGACCTGTCGGATTGCGAGGCTGCGGCCCAGCAGCGCATGGGCCCCATGATCCAGGCGTGCGACCAGGCCGGCGAGCCACTCCTCATTCGGCGCCGGGCCGGTCATCGCCTGGGGACCGTCCCACAGCGTCCGCAACAATCTTTTCAGCATGACCACCCCTTTCCCGGTCCCTGGCGTCCCCGGCCACCGGTCGCCGGCCCCGTCACAGATCATGTCCCGAATAGGAGCAATTGAAGCTTTTGTTGCACACCGGAAAGTCGGCGACGATGTTGCCCTCGATCGCGGCCGTCAGCAGGGGCCATTGCAGCCAGGAGGGATCACGGGGAAAACAGCGGGCGACGGTGCCCTGATCGTCGATCCGGACCCAGTTCAGGATCTCGCCCCGGAAACCTTCAACCAGCGCCATCCCCTCGCCAGCCGCCCGCTGTGGTGCCACCCAAATGGCGCCGACCGGCAGACGCTCCAGGATTTGATCAAGCAGCCACAGGCTGTTCTCCACTTCCTTGATCCGCACCATCAACCGGGCATTGACATCACCGTCGGCGAAGACCGGAACCGAAAAGGACAGCTCCGGATAGGGCGGATAGCCCGGGCTCTTGCGGCTGTCATGGTCCTGGCCGGAGGCGCGTCCGATAAAGCCTCCGGGCTGCCACTGCCGGGCCAGATCGGTCGACAGCACACCGGTGGTGACGGTCCGATCGAGCAAGGAGGCCTTGTGTTCAACCAGATCGACCAGCGAAACCAGACGCTGGCGCAGCACCCCGATCAGGTCGGCGATCCCCTTGACCCCGTCTGTCGACAGGTCGGCCGCGCAACCACCCGGAACGACACGGTCCATCATCAGTCGATGGCCGAACGCCCAATCGGCGGCACGCAGCACTTTCTCGCGCAGCATGCTGCCCTCGGCCAGGGCAAAGGCGAAGCCCACATCATTGCAGATCGCGCCGATATCACCCAGATGATTGGCCAGACGCTCCAATTCGGCCATCAGGGCGCGCAGCCAGACGGCCCGCGGCGGCACAACGGTGCCCGTGGCGGCCTCAACCGCGCGGGCGAAGGCCAGCGAATGCGCCACGGTGCTATCGCCGGACAGCCGGGCCGCAAGACGCGCCGCATCACCGACCGGTTTGCCGCGCATCAACGCCTCGACGCCCTTGTGCGTATAGCCCAGCCGGTCTTCCAGGCGTACGATCGTCTCGCCATTGGCGGTGAAGCGGAAATGTCCGGGCTCGATGATCCCGGCATGCACCGGCCCGACCGGGATCTGGTGCAGGCTGGCCCCCTCGACCGGGAGAAACCGGTAAGGCCGCGGCACGCGCTCGCCCACAGCCGTCGCCTCGCCCAGCGGCGCCGTCACCGGCCAGGCATCGTGATCGAGCCACGGCCGTGGATCGGTCAGGCCCTCGGCGGTGAAACCGAACAGATCCTGGATCGCGCGCTCGAAACGAATGGCCGGCGGCCGCGCCGCCGACAGCGAGGCGAAACGGCGCTCGGGGCACGCGACGCTGACGACAGCCACGATACCGGTCGCGGGTTCGCGCAACGCGGCGTGGACGGTCGCAGGCTCGTCGCCCCACAGCGCCAGGACGGTCCAGGGCAGCGTCGTCAGATCCTCGGCCAGGGTGGCCCAGGCCGCGGAATCCAGGACAAATCGGGCAAAGGGTGCGGCCACGCCGGCGACCGGGCGGCCCCGGGCCGCGAGATAGGCGCTCAGTGATCGGGTCATCGACGGGCCCTCATCCCAACATTTTCGCGACGGCCTGGAACCACGCGACCAGCGGGCCGGGCAGCCAGATCCCGGCGATCATCACCAGGGCGAGATGAGCATAAAGCGGAATTGCCGACCGGCCTGCGCCGGCGCGGGCATTGGGCCGGTTGGCGGTCAGCGTGCCGAATCCCATCTGCTGCGCCCGCAGGATCAGGGCGCCAAAGCCGATCAGCAGGCCCAGAACCAGGGGGATGACCAGCAGCGGCGCCCGCGCGTAGGTTGAGGTGACGATCAGGAATTCCGACAGGAACACGCCCGACGGTGGCAATCCCGCAATCGCCAGCACCCCGATCACCAGTCCCCAGCCCAGCACCGGGTGGCTGGTCGTCATGCCCTGAATCTTGTCGATATGCTGGCTGCCCTTGATCTGGCTGGCCAGACCAACGGCGATGAAGATCGCCGACTTGGTCAGGCTGTGCATCGTCATATGCAACAGGCCGGCGAAATTCGCGACCGGGCCGCCGATGCCGAAGGCAAAGGTGATGATGCCCATATGCTCGATCGAGGAATAGGCGAAGAAGCGCTTCACGTCGCTGCGCCGATACAGGATCGATGCCGCCAGGACCAGCGACGCCAGTCCCATCGCCACCATCATCGGCCCCGGTGCGATCGCGGCGCCATTGGCCGCCAGCAGCATCTTGAAGCGCAACACCGCGTAGATCGCGACATTGAGCAGCAAGCCCGACAGCACCGCGGAAATCGGCGTCGGCCCCTCGGCATGGGCATCGGGCAACCAGGCATGCAGCGGAACCAGCCCGACCTTGGTGCCGTAACCGATCAGCAGGAACACAAAGGCCAGATTGAGGATCGCCGGATTAACCCGGTGCACCTGACTGAACAGCACCGACCAGGTCATCGCCGGCATGCCACCGCCCAGCACCGGCTGGGCGGCGAGATACATCAGGATCGTGCCGAACAGGGCCAGCGCAATGCCGACGCCGCACAGGATGAAATATTTCCACGCCGCCTCGATGGCCTGCGGCGTGCGATAGAGGCTGACCATCAACACCGTGGTCAGTGTCGCCCCTTCGACCGCGACCCACAAAACGCCCAGATTGTTGGCGACCAGGGCCAACACCATGGTGAACATGAAGGCCTGGTACATCGAGTGGTAAAAGCGGAGATACATGACCCGCAGATGCCCGGTCTCGACTTCGAACCGGACATAACCGGCGCTGAACAGGCTGGTGGTGAAGCCGACGAACACGGTCAGAGCGACGAGGTAGATGTTGAAATCGTCGATCAGGATCAACGGTCCGGTCGTGGGACGATCAAACACCAAAGCGATCCCGGCGATCAACGACAGGCCCGAGGCACCGATATTCAGCCGGGCCGCGACCCAGGGCGATGGCACCAGCGTCAGCAGGATCGCCGAAAGGAACGGAACCGCCAGAACGGCATGGACGGGGTTCAAGACCATGGACGTTCCTCGCGTTCGCCGCGGAAGGTTTCCAGATTCTGCAGATCGAGCGTGTCGAAACGTTCGCGGATATGAAAGAAGAAAATGCCGAAAACGATGAAGGCGACCATGACGGCGAAGGCGACCGACATCTCGACGACCAGCGGCATGCCCTCCACGCCGATCGCGGCCAGGATCAAACCGTTCTCCAGCGACATGAAGCCGATCACCTGGCTGACGGCATTGCGCCGGGTGATCATCATCAGCAACCCCAGCAGCACCACCGACAGCGCCGAGGCCAGGTCCTCGCGGGTCAGCGCGGCCGCGCCGCTGGTGACCCCCATCACCAGTAGAATCGACAGTGTGACCAGCGAAACGCCGATCACCATGGTCATGCCGACCCCAAGGGCGCTGTCAACCGCCCGAGGGATCTCCAGGCGCAGGATGATGCGATGCAACGCGACCGGAATCACGATCGCCTTGAGGCTCAGCGCCAGCAGAGCGGTGATATAGAGGTGCGGCTCGCCATGGATGAAGGCCTGCCACGCCGCGGCTGCCGCCAGAACAAACGCCTGCGTCGCGAACACGTTGAGCAGGGCGAACAGGCGACGCTGATAGAGCAGCCCGAAGCTGGTCAACAACACCAGCGCCCCCAGCAGATGGGCGGTGTCGTAATAAAAATCGGCCATCTCAGCGCCCCGTCGAAACGAACAGGAAGATCGCTGCCAGCAAGGCCAACAACAGCGCGCCCCCCAGGAACTCGCCATAGCGGAACACCCGCATCTTGGCGATCGAGGTTTCAAACGCGCCCAGCAGCAGGCCACTGAACACCAGCTTCACCGGATAGCTGACCAGACCGAGCACCACCAGGCTGACCCCGGACCCCGGGGAGGCAATGCCCCAGGGAATGAAAATGCACAGGATCAGCGACACGAACAGCAGCAGCCGCACCATCCCCGCGGCCTCGATCAGGGCCAGGTGACGACCGGAATATTCCAGGACCATCGCCTCGTGAACCATCGTCAACTCCAGATGTGTCGCGGGATTGTCGATGGGAATCCGGCCGGTTTCGGCGATGGCGACCATGCTCAGCGCCACCAGGGCCATCGCCAGCGAGATCCGCAGCCCAACGCCACCAACCAGGATGAAATCGACAATCTGGGGCAGCGAGGTGGTATGGACCAAAATCGCGATGGTGAATATCACCATCAGCATCGCCGGCTCGGCGAGCGTCGCGATGGTCATTTCGCGACTGGCGCCCAGACCGCCGAAACCGGTGCCGATATCCATCGCCGCCAATGCGGTGAAAAACCGGGCGGTCCCCAGCAACGCGACCAGGGCGATCAGATCGGCCGTCGGGGCCAGGGCCAGCGCCGAGGTGAAGGTCGGCACCAGGCCGGCGGCCAGCCAGATCGCCGTGAAGACCATGTAGGGCGTGACGCGAAACAGCCAGGAGGCATTGTTGGCGACGACCGCTTCCTTGCGGGCCAGCCGCAACAGGTCACGGTAAGGCTGAAACACCGACGCGCCCCGCCGCGCGGTCAAACGCGCCTTCGCCAGCCGGACCACGCCGGTCAGCAACGGCGCCAACGCCACCAGCAGCGCCATCTGGATGATCTGGTACAGGGTGTCGATCAACGTGATCATGAACGTGACGCGAGCCGGAATCCTGGGTTGAGGGACAAGAGGTTGCGGGACAGGGGGTTGAGGGACAGGGGGTTGAACGAAACGGCGTAACGGCGGACGAATGCCCGAGCCGTTGGCGCCGCGGCGACAGGCTTTACGATTGGGTCACGGCGACGACAACCAGCAACAGGACCAGCGCGCCGAACATCAGCGATAAATATTGCCGAATCGTCATGAATTGCAACAAGTTGGCTCGATCGGCGATCCGACCCATCAACTGTTCGATCGGCGTGAACAGCCAGTCCCAGGCAGGGTCGCGCAGCTCCAGCGAAAACCGTGCCGGAGCGGTGTCACCCGGCGGCGGCATGACCACGGTGTCTCGCGCCGAAAACACCTGATTGAGGAAGATGCGACGGATCGGCTGGGAAAAACTTCCCGCGGAATATTGCGCGGTCGGACCGGCATCGCCAAAGCCGCAATCCCAGGCCGCCGCGCGCCGCAGCCGGGCGGAAGCGTAACGATGCAGCACCAACGCGGCCACAACCGACATCAGCGCGATCACCGCGATCATGATGAAGCCGCTGTAGGAGTTGCCGAACGCGCTGGCGGGCGACACCCAGAGCCAGCCGGACCGGCCGCCGCCATCATAGAGCCCCTCGCCCACCATTGCCCGGGTCACCGGTTCCAGCAGGCTGATCACCAGGGTCGGAACGACACCGATCGCGACCGACAACGCCGCGGGAATGATCATCGAGGCCTTCATCAGTGCCGTCACTTCGCCGGCTTGCGCCGCGGCGTTGGAGCGCGGGCGCCCCAGAAAGGTGATGCCATAGGCGCGGACGAAGCAGGCGCCGGCCAATCCGGTCGCCAGCGCCAGCAGCGCGCCGGTGACCGCGATGCCGATCTTGAGCTCCCATTGCTCCAGCAGCGGTCCATTGAGGATCGCCTGAAAACTGAGCCATTCGGAAACAAAGCCGTTCAGCGGCGGCAGAGAGGAGATCGCCGCCGCACCGATCAGCCAGACGAAGCTGGTGATCGGCATCCGGTGGATCAGGCCACCCAGGGCGTCGAGATCTCGCTGGCCGGTCGCCGCCAGCACGGCGCCGGCGCCATAGAACAGCAGCGATTTGTAAAGGCTGTGGTTGACGACATGAAGCAACGCCGCGGTCAATGCCAGCGCCGCCAGCGCCGATACCCCCAGCGATTTGAACACGATGGCCAGGGCGATATCGATCAGGATCACACCGATATTCTCGACCGTCGAATAGGCCAACAGCCGCTTGATATCGTGCTGCATCAACGCATAAAGGATGCCCAGCACCGCGGTGACTGCGCCCAGCGGCAGCATCGCGGCGCCCCACCACCATTGCGGAATCGCGATCAGATCAAAGACCACCCGGACCAGGCCATAGATCGCAACCTTGGTCATGACGCCGCTCATCAGGGCCGAGACATGGCTGGGCGCCGCCGGATGCGCCAGCGGCAGCCACACATGGAGCGGGACCATGCCGGCCTTTGATCCGGTGCCCAGCAAAATCAACAGCATCGCGATTGTCGCCGGCAGCACCGCCGGTGATCCGGCACGGATCCCGGCAAAACTGTAATCACCCAGAAACGCCCCGGAAGCGCCGTGCGCCGTGCCGATCAGCGTCGCGAATCCCAGCATCAACATCACGGTGCCAAAGCTGGCCATCACCAGATAGACATGCGCGGCGCGGCGCGTCGCCGCGTCACGATGGGTCGACAGCACCAGCAGCCAGGACGACACGCTCATGAATTCCCAGCTCAGCAGGAACGCGAACACGTCGTCGGCGATCAGCACGCCATTCATCCCGGCGAGAAACAGTGGCACCAGCGTTCGCACGGGTGCCCGGTCGGCGTGACCGGCAAAGCCCACCGATCGTGCCATCCGGTCATGCCCCATCCCGAACAGGCAGGCGGTCACACCGCCGACATTGACGACCAGCAGAAACAGGGCCGACAGCGAATCGACTCGCAGATGGGTCACCGCCCCCGGCAGCCCGACCGGCAGCACCAGCGAGACCGGTGCCACATTGCCGGCCAGATGCGCCACCGCCGCCGCCGCGATGGCCAGGCAGAGGACCGCCGTCCCGCCATAAGCGAGATCCCGCAATCCGGTAAAGCGCGACAGCAGCACGCCGGACGCCGCCATCGGCAGCAGGCATGCGATCAGGAGGGCGATCAGTGTCAAATCAAGCCGCAATCAAAAGAA
Organism: Azospirillaceae bacterium; assembly: GCA_031291675.1. Lineage (GTDB taxonomy): Bacteria > Pseudomonadota > Alphaproteobacteria > Azospirillales > Azospirillaceae > JARLIO01. Next base: position 7,239 of record JARLIO010000098.1, on the reverse strand, counting down.
CAGGAAGCCCCCGGCCGCCTCGTGCGGTCGGCCGTCGCATCGCCGCCATCATTACAACAGACCAACGCGTCGCGCCAGCCACCAGGGGGCCGGGCCGGGGATCGGACTGTGGAGGTTGCGGCGTCCGATACAAGGAAAGCACAATCTTCGTACGGAAAAGCGTCCCTCTCGCCAGCGCACGCCCGTTGGTGGTATATTTTGCTGCGTTGCTCGGTTAGACTCGAGCCGTGCCGGCCGGGATGCTCCGCCTGCGACAAGATTTGTCCTCATCGCCGGGTCCCGCAACGTACGGCGGGCTGGCGGTCCCCGGCAGACCGGAGTAAGAGGATCCTCTCATCCCGCGACGGCCGTTCGTGACACGCAGCTTTCCAGACTGGTTCCATGATCAGCATTACCCAACGTATCGCCGACGCGCTGTCGGCCCGCGAGGCGCAAGTCGAAGCGGCAATCAAGCTGTTGGACGAAGGGTCGACTGTACCCTTCATCGCCCGCTACCGTAAGGAAGCGACCGGCGGCCTTGATGACACCCAACTCCGCCTGTTGGAAGAGCGGCTGGGCTATCTCCGTGAACTGGAGGATCGCCGCACCGTCATCATCGGCAGCATCCGCGAGCAGGGCAAGCTGACCGACGCGTTGCTGGCCCAGATCAGCGAAGCCGACACCAAGACCCGCCTTGAGGATCTCTATCTGCCCTACCGCCCCAAGCGACGGACCAAGGCGCAGATTGCCCGCGAGGCCGGCCTCGAACCCCTGGCGCTGGGGTTGCTCAACGATCCGACCGTGCCGCCCGAGGCGGCGGCGCTGGCCTTCGTCGATCTGGAACGCAATGTTCCCGACGTCAAGACAGCCCTGGAAGGGGCCCGTCACATCCTGGCGGAAGTCTTCGCCGAGGACGCCGCCCTGGTCGGCCAACTGCGCACCCTGCTCAAGGAGCAGGGGCGTGCCTTCGCCACCGTGGTCGAGGAAAAACGCGCCGAGGGTGCGAAATTCTCGGACTATTTCGATTTCGCCGAGCCGCTGAAGGATATCCCGTCCCATCGCGCGCTGGCGATGTTCCGGGGCCGCAGCGCCGGCGTGCTCGATCTCCGGCTTGATCTGAACCTGACCGATCCGACCGCGCCGCACCCGGCGGAAGCCGCGATCGCCCGCCATTTCAACATCATTGATCTCGGCCGTCCCGGCGACGCTTGGCTGCAGGAAACAGCGCGCTGGTGCTGGAAAACCAAGCTGTCGCTTCACCTCGAGGTCGATCTGCTCGGGGAACTGCGTGATCGCGCCGAAGAGGATGCGATCCGGGTGTTCGCCCGCAATCTCCATGACCTGCTGCTGGCGGCGCCGGCCGGACCGCGGGCGACCATCGGTCTCGACCCGGGAATTCGCACCGGGGTCAAGGTTGCCGTGGTCGACGCCACCGGCAAGGTCGTCGAAACCACCACGATCTATCCCCATGCCCCGCGCAACGAATGGGACCCGTCGATCGCGGTGCTGGCCGCCCTGGCGATCCGCCACAAGATCGACCTGATCAGCATCGGCAACGGCACCGCATCGCGCGAGACCGACAAGCTGGTCGGCGATCTGATGAAGCAGATGCCGGAACTGAAACTGACCAAGCTCGTGGTTTCCGAGGCGGGAGCGTCGATCTATTCGGCCTCTGAAGTCGCCGCGCTGGAATTCCCGGACCTCGACGTGACGTTGCGGGGTGCGGTCTCAATCGCGCGCCGGCTTCAGGACCCGCTGGCCGAGTTGGTCAAGATCGAGCCGCGCAGCATCGGTGTCGGCCAGTATCAGCATGATGTCAGTAGCGCCAAGCTGGCCAAGGCCCTTGATGCCGTGGTCGAGGATTGCGTCAACGCGATCGGCGTCGATCTCAACACGGCATCGGTTCCGCTGCTGGCCCGGGTGTCGGGGCTCAACGAATCGGTCGCCCGCAACATTGTCGACTATCGCGATCACAATGGCGCGTTCCGCTCGCGCCAACAGCTGATGGACATCGCCCGCCTGGGGCCCAAGACCTTTGAACAGGCGGCCGGCTTCCTGCGCATCCGCGACGGTGATCAACCCCTTGACGGGTCGGCGGTCCACCCCGAGGCCTATCCGGTGGTCGAACGCATCGTCGGTCGCACCGGGCGCGAGTTGGGCAGCCTGATCGGCGACGCCCGCTATCTGCGCAGCCTTAATCCCGAGGACTTCACCGACGAACAGTTCGGCCTGCCCACGATCAAGGACATCCTGGCCGAGCTGGAAAAGCCCGGCCGCGATCCGCGTCCTGAATTCCGCGCCGCCGCCTTCAAGGACGGCGTCGTCGATCTGAAGCATCTCGAACCGGGGATGGTCCTGGAAGGCGCCGTCACCAACGTCACCGCGTTCGGTGCCTTCGTCGATGTCGGGGTTCACCAGGATGGCCTGGTGCACATCTCGCAACTGGCCAACAAGTTCGTCAAAGACCCGCACGCCGTGGTCAAAGCCGGCGACATCGTCAAAGTGAAAGTGCTCGAGGTCGATGTCGCCCGCAAGCGCATCAGCCTGACGATGCGCCTCGCCGAGCCGGAGGCCCCGGCGGCCCCGGCCAAAGCCGCCGAACCGCGGCCGCCGCGCACCGCGTCGAACGGCAATGGGGCTGCGGCCGCGCCCGCCGGCGCGCGCAACGGCGCGAACCGCGGCGGCGAACGCAGCGGCGATCGCAATGCCGCGCCATCGCGGGCGGCCAAACCCGAAGGTGCCCGTCCCGGTCGCAACGAAGGCCCACGCCACGACGGTCCCCGCCACGATGGTCCGCGCCCCGAGGGTGGCCGGTCCGGCAAACCGGCCGAGACGCGCCGCCCGCCGGCAGGCGTGATTTCAGCGCCCGGCAACAGCAATGACGGAGGCGGCGCTCTCGCCGAAGCCTTCGCCCGCGCCCAGCGCGACGCGGAAGCGCGGCGCAAGCGTTGAGACCCGGTTGGTGCGGCCACGCCGATGCATCCGGAACGGCCGCACCAACCGTCATCCGTCATTCCCGGGAGACCAGGATCATGAGTGGTTCACCACAGCGCCATGTGAGCCTGCCCGACGGCGAGCAGGTTCCCCGCCTGGGTCAGGGAACCTGGGGCATGGGCGAGGATCCGAGTCAACGCGCCCGGGAGGTCGGGGCCCTGCGCCAGGGCCTCGATCTTGGCCTGACCCTGATTGACACTGCCGAGATGTACGGCAATGGCGGCGCGGAAATCGTTACCGGCGCCGCGATCGCCGGCCGTCGCGAAACCGTCTTCCTGGTCAGCAAGGTCCTGCCCAACAATGCCAGTCGCCGGGGCACCGTGGCGGCATGCGAACGCAGCCTGCAGCGGCTCGGGACCGACCATATTGACCTTTATCTGCTGCACTGGCGCGGCGGGATCGGCCTCGGCGAAACCCTGGCCGCTTTCGAGACCCTGCAACGGGACGGCAAGATCCGCCATTGGGGGGTCAGCAATTTCGATCGCGCCGACCTCACCGAATTGACGGCATTGCCCGGGGGCGACCGCGTCGCCAGCAATCAGGTGCTGTACAATCTGGTCCGTCGCGGCATTGAGTTCGACTTATCGCCCTGGTGTCGCCAGCGCGCGATCCCGGTGATGGCTTATTCGCCCGTTGAACAGGGGCGTTTGCTGAAAGAACCGGCGCTGCACCGGATCGCCGATCGCCACGGGGTCACGCCAGCCCAGATCGCGCTCGCCTGGCTGCTGCATCAGGACGGGGTGATCGCCATTCCCAAGGCGGTGACCGCCGAGCATATCCGCCAGAACGCGGCGGTCCTGGCGCTGACCCTGAGCGCCACCGATCTCGCCGAACTCGATCAGGCCTTCCCGCCACCGGACCGCGCCACCGCCCTGGAAATGCTTTAGCCGGTGCCAGGCGACGCCACGCAATCGCGCTAAAATCCGGCAGCCCCCTGCCCCGGGATTCCAGGATCTCCTCATTCAATCCCGCGCATCGCGCGCGACATCGCCTACCAATCGACGGTTTCGTCGGAACCGCCGAACCGCGCCGGTCGCGACTTGAAATGGGGCAGTTCATCGCGGACCGGGCGGACCGCGAACTGACATTGCATATGAAATTCCGCGTGGAATCGATCTGATGGAAGCAAATATCCGTTGACGCCACGCAGACCAAGAGACAATACTTCGATAAAGAGACGAGTCCCGCATTCACGGCAAGTAAAACGCGGGTTTCTTTTCAGCTTCCAGCTCGCCGGGTCACCGCGCACAACCGTCACGGCATCCGCCGGATAAACGGACTCCGGCACATAGGCCGCGCCGTGAACGGCCTGACAGTCGTCGCAATGGCAGAAAAACTGGACGATCGGGTCGCCACTCACCTCAATTCCAACCGCTCCGCAGCGGCACTGAAGCTGAATCACCGCAATCTTCCTTTCGGTCGAGGCCTGACGAGCGGGGGCGCGACGCCTTTGCTGTGCCGCAAGCCGCCGCTCGTGGCGAAATACCGCCGCCGCGAGACGCGCATGAATCGTGACGCCCCGGTCGAACGGACTTTGCCACATTGCCGGCCGGTCCGCGACATCGTCCTGATGCTATCGCCGCAGGCGGGCGCCGCCGCGAAGGGAAATGCGTCAGCGATGAGCGACGCCTCTCGCGCCTTCCAGGACCGTTGCGGCTATTGCGGTGAGGATACCGAGATCTCGGCCCACGGGGACGCGCCATGTCGGCACCTTGCGCGTGTTCACGCGGGCCCCGATGCCTGGGACGACCGTCAGAGGGAAATCCGGCTCGTCGATCCGGCCACCGATCAGGAATGGGAAGCCACGCGCCCGATCGTGGCTGACACATCCGCGGCGATAGAGATCGCGATCAAGCCACCGGGCTATCCCGTTTGGCCGTCTCTTCGATCTGGCTCGAGGTATGGCCTCAGAGCGAAGGCGAACGGGAATGTGGCCAACGCGACCATCGCCGTCGCCGCAATTGCCCAATTCACCCCCACCGCATCGCCCAGAATGCCGTAGAGCACTGGAGAAAGGGCTCCCGACCCGATCGTGCCGGTGTAGAACAGGGCGAATGCCCGCTCGGCGCGATGCGGCGGCGTTAGTTCAGGTACCGTGCCGTAGAGCACCGAGGACGTACCATTCAGCATGAGCCCCAGCAGCGGCAGCAGGGCCAGCAAGGGACCGAGTGGCAGAGCCAGAATGGCGAAGATGCATGCGGCCGTCCCGCCCTCGGTCAGCAACACGGTCAGCAAGACCCCGACACGAGCACCGATCCGGCCACAGACGAACTTGCCGGCGGCGCCTCCCAGAAAGACCAGCGCCAGAGCGATTCCAACGGTCGGTAACGATGCCCCCTTCGCCTTGAGCAGGAAAGGCAGGAAGGTCAGCAGGCCCATCCGCACGCCGGTGTCCAGCACCCCAATGCCGAACAGCAGTGGAAAACCGCCATGCCCGCCACCGACTCTTTCCTGGTGAGTTTTGCTGGGACGTGCTCGTTCAATCGGGGGCATGAGGAGAGCGATCACGATCGCCACCGCCACCCCGAGCAAAGCAAGAAGCCAAAGCGATTGGCGCCAGGGCATCCAGGTCAGCATCAGTGACGTCAATGCCGGGATCGCTGCTTTTCCCAGATCGCCTGAGAAATTATAGGTGCCCAGGGGGCCACGAGAGGCCTCCCCATAGGCACGCGAAACGGCTGCCGAAGCAATAGGGTGCTGCGTGCTGGCGCCGGCACCCGAGATCGCCAGGGCGGCACACAGGCCGACCACGCCCCCGGAACACCCCGCGAGGGCGTAACCCAGGGCCGACAGTACCGTGGCGAACGCGAGAATCACCCGTCCATCCAATCTCTCGGCGAGCCGACCAGACGGCACTTGGAGGATGGCCATTGCGCCAGCATAGAGTCCCCGAAGCAGTGCCAACACGCCATAACTCAGAGCAAATTCAGCCTGCCAGATCGGCAACAACACGAAAATCAGATCGGTGTAGCCGTCATGCAGCGCATGCGCGACCCCCGCGACAGCGAGCGTACGCCGGGCTCGATCGCCGCCAGGATCCGTCTGTGAAAACCAGGAAAGCTGATGCAAAGGGATTTGTGATGGTATCTTCGCGGGGCTGGGCATGCCCATCCTTCCTCGGAATGATCAGCAGTGCAGAGGAATATGTGACGTTTTCATGATACCTGCAACCAGTAATATTCGTCGGTCCGGTGAGAAAATATCACTCGATGCCGTGGTGAATAACCGAGCTGAATAACCGACGGCCCCCCTTGAACGCCCTTCGCACGTTCGAAGCATCTGCCCGGCATGCCGGCTTCAAAGATAGCGCGACGGAACTGAGTGTCACTCAGGACGATCATCCGTTGGCATGCGCGCAAACTTTTATTTGCTTACGACGTCACCGCGAATGCCGGTTGCGTCAGTCTCGACATCAGCAACGACATGGCGCGGCAAGCCCCTGATCAATCGAGAAACGGTGGTCGAATTAATTGCCTCCACCACGACCCGAGCTGGCCTGACGGTGCGATGGAGGCCGGATACACGCGACAACGCTATGGCAAAGGTCGGTGCTGGTGCGGCCGAAGCCATCGTGCAAAGAGACGGCACCCGGCCAAATCGTCTATCGGTACCGTCGTAGCGTCTGATACCAGCCGGTTTGACGTGCCGCGTCTCCAGTCCCCCGATGAGGCTTGGGGTCGCCCCACACCAAACCCCGCAATTTCTATCCACCATCACGCCTGGGGACAGTCCTCCATCCTGGCCAGGAGCAAAGGCACGCCGGTTACGCCATCGCCTCACGCCCCGGCTTTCACGATGATCGGGGTTACCGAGGGCCGCGCCACCCGCCAACTTGGCTGTTTGAGTGCGCTGATCAGCAGCGGCAGTCCCGTGAACAGCACCGTGCCGCCTGCCACCAGCCCGACATAGAGTGCCGGACTTCCCACCGGGAGCTGCGACGGCGGAAAAAACCCGACGATAAAGGCAAAGACGACGCCGGCCAACCCGGTTCCAGCGATGAGCCATATGCCAAAGACCCCGCCGGGCACGCGATAGCTCCGCACCAGATCGGGCTGGCTGTATCGCAACCGGATCGCCGCGGCATACATCAGCATATACATGATCAGGTAAAGCGTGATCGTCATCGCGCTAGAAAGAAACTTTGTCGATCTGGTCATGCGGCCATCGGGGTGATTTCGACGAGGTAGCCGAGATTTTCCAGGCGAGCGACGAGGCGGTTGGTCTGTGCGACCTTTGCCCTGTGATCGAAGTAGTCGTGGCCAAGGT
>JARLIO010000097.1 GCA_031291675.1 Azospirillaceae bacterium | reverse complement strand
CTTGATGCTCGACATCTCGTTGGAAATGCTGGTGGCGGCCGAGTCCGCGACCGAGGCCGTACCCTCGGCGGAGGTCAGCTCCTGGTTGACGGCAGCGATGCCAGAGATGTCCGCCCGCAACCCCTGGGCGATCGCGTAGACGGCGCCATTGTCGGTTGCGCTGGCGACCTTGTAGCCGGTGCCGATTTGGTTCTGCACCTTGCTCATCTGATTCTGGGTATTATCCAGATTCGTCAGCGCGGTCATCGCACTGGAATTGGTATGGATTGAAGCAACCATCAGGTCTCTCCTGGCTTTCTGCCTCATGTCGGGACAATCCCGAACATGGTCAATTGTGACGAGAAAACTATACCGATCGTGGGGCAAAACGCCGAGTGAAAATTTTTCGACCAGCGCCGTTTTCGCTATAAAGGCGGTTTCTTCCCAAAATAGCGACGTCGTATTGCCGGGAAGTGGAACGAGCTGGCATTTCCCCTGTTCCCGATCGATCGCAGGATCAGCGGCCCGGGCGCGGAATTTCAGCGAATCGACGTGTCGGCCACGTCCCCCGATCGACAGCTTCGACGGCGGTGCCGGCGCGGCCACAACCCTGCGACAGAACCGGGATCGTCGGGCGCGCGGCTGGCGTTGCCGCCGCATCACACGATGGAGCGATCCAGGAGTGATGGCCAGGAGTGATGGCCAGGACGGATGGGCGGGGAGCGGGGATGGCGCGGGAGCGCGTCCGGACGGCGCGGGCGACGAAATAGCGCCCAATCGCAAACGGATCAGCCGGAAAACGCTCTAACGAAATGGGTTGGGGATCACCAGCGCCTTGACCCTGTCGGCGCCGACCCGCGCCGGGCTCCGGATTTTGGGGGGGCCACAGGGGCGCCACAACAGACAAAGCGGCGAACCGGAGAACGGTCGCCGCCATGAAGAGCCGATGCTGCCAAATCTTCGGGATCCGGCACCAAACCGGAAAACGAGGCTTCCGGTCGGCGGTACCGCACCCGCTGCGGACCTCGCCGCTGCCGCAAGGCGGCCGCGGCGAGGTCGTTTGAAAGTTAACGGAACAGGCTGAGGATCGACTGGGGCGACTGGTTGGCAATCGACAGCGCCTGGGTCGCCAACTGCTGACGAACCTGGAGGGACTGCAACTGCGCCGCCGCCTTGGACATGTCGGCGTCAACCATCGAACCCAAACCACTGGTGATGGCGTCGGACAGTTGGCTGTTGAAGGAAATCTGAGTCTTGATCCGGTTTTCATCGCCCGCAAGCGAGTTCAACGCGGTCCCGAGCGAGCTCATCGCCGTTTTGAAACCGGCGGTCAGCAGACCCTGGGCATCGGTCGACGACGTGATCGCGGTCAGATTGCTGAGAACCTGGGAAACCAGATCCTGAGCCGCGATCGTGTACTGGGCGCCGCCATAGTTGGAAATCACGGCGACGTTCGACGAACTCGATGACAGCAGGTTTGTGCCGTTGTAGGTCGCGTTGGCGATGAAGTTGGACACGGTCGCTGTCAGCTGGGACAGGTGCGTCAACAGATCGGTGCGCGCGGTGCCGGTGGTGTTCGCATCCGCCAACGAGGTGATCGTCGACTGGATCTGCGCCATCGAGTTGGAAATGTTGGTTGCCGCGGCATCGGCAACCGACGTCATACCTTGGGCGTTTGACAATTCCTGGTTGACGGCCGCGATGCCGGCAATGTCAGAGCGCAGACCTTGCGCAATCGCGAACACGGCGCCGTTATCGGTCGCGCTGGCGACCTTGTAGCCGGTACCGATTTCGTTCTGCACCGTGGCCATCTTCGTCTGGGTATTATCCAGATTCGACAGAGCGGTCATCGCGGTCGCATTGGTGTGGATAGAACCAACCATTGTCTTCTCCTGGGCTTTCTGCCTCATGCCCAGACATTTCTGGACATGGTCAATTACGACCCTCGCACTATAGCAACGGCATCAAGAAATACCGAGAAAAAAAGATGATCGGAATCATATTTATTTGTATTACCGAGTCGTTAATAGATTGTAGTGAAAGATGTCTTATTAGCGGAAAAGATATATGTCGTGATGACGCATTAATTATCTAACGTTGTTGTATTATTGTTTAATCTATCCAATGTCGATCGCGCTACGACGATGCCTATGATTCCGTGACAAGTGCCGATGGGAAAAGATGAAATAATATACTCCAGTTATTGGCGGGAAGTTGCTTAATTTGTATTAATATTCTCTTATTGAATTAAGAATTTTCGGCTTTTCATCGCAGGCACATTCTGAAAAAGCGACCTTCGCTATCGGCGCGGCCGGAAATTTATCATGGATTGAAATGGGGTCGTCAGCGTTCCCGTTTTTTGAGACGGCGGTCGCCATCCGGGGATGATCCGGGCCTGCGGGGACCCTTTCGAACCGGTTGCGGAGCAAAGGCGCGCCGCAGCGGACGCGGTCGGCGCTGACGGAACCGCCCGGGGCCAAGCCTGGCTGCCTATATTCTGTTGCGAGAGGATGTCGACGGCCGGTGCAGCCATGACTGTAGCTGTCGCGCGGTCTCGTCGCGCATTCGCCGGGCCGGCCGACGGCCTGAAATTGCGCCCCGGCTGGAGCATTTTCCGACCAAGTCGGTTCCGGTTGGGCGTAAAAAATGCGATAAAACAAAGATCTAGAGCGGTCTCCGATCCAACGTGGCCGGAAAATGCTCTAGCGGAACAGGCTGAGAATCGCTTGCGGCGATTGGTTGGCGATCGACAGTTCCTGGGTCGCCAGTTGTTGACGAACCTGAAGGGACTGGAGCTGAGCGGCAACTTTCGACATGTCTGCGTCGACCATACTACCGAGGCTGCTGGTAATGGCGTCGGACAGCTGGCTGTTGAACGAGATCTGGGAGGTGATGCGGTTTGCATCGCCCCCCAGCGAATTCAGCGCAACGCCAAGCGATGACATCGCCGACGAAAAGCCGCCGGTCAGGAGTCCCTGAGCGTCGGTCGAGGTCGTCACGGCCGTCAAATTGCTCAAGACTGCAGCAACCATATCCTGGGCATCGACGGTATATTGGGCGCCGCCATAATTCGAAATCAAGGCAACGTTGCTGGCACCCGCGGAAAGGAGATTGATGCCGCTGTAAGTCGTATTGGCAATATAGTTGGAAACCGTTGCCGTCAACTGGCTCAGCTCGGTCAGGAGCTGGGTCCGCGCGGTTCCGCTGACATTGGCATCGGCCAGTGTCGTGACCACGGACTGGATCCCGGCCATGGCGTTGGAAATTCCGGTCAGGGACGTGTCCGCGACCCTGACCATGCCCTGGGCGTTTGACAGTTGCTGGTTGACCGCCGCGATGCCGGCAAGGTCGGACCGTAAACCCTGGGCGATCGCGAAGACGATGCCATTACTCGTTGCGTTACTGACCCGGTAGCCGGTTCCAAGCTGGGTCTGGGCGGCGGCCATCTGGCTTTGCGTGATATCCAGTACGTGCAAAGCCGTTATCGACGAGGAATTATACAGTACCGATGCAACCATCACCTTGCTCCCGAGGCATTCTGCCGGGCGCCCGGAAAGATCCGAGCGCGAACTATTGAGCGCAGTCCAGCATATCGCGAAGAGGGTGCGCCTGTAAAACACCTTGTGCAAGCGCCACAGTCCGCTCCGGTCTTTCCAGCGCGCGACTGGACATCCGGACGCCGACGCCCGGCGTGAAACGAAAGCTTCAGAAAGAAATCGAGCCAGAAATACGATGGGTGCTCAACCGCGTCTGATTTCGTCGCGCAAATGTTGTCTTGCGTTGGCTGCCGATTGACGGTGATTTCGGCAAATTTGCGCAAAATAGACGGCAATGCCGATCATGGTGGCCAAAAAAACAACTCCGGCGCTAACCAGATCAACAATCAGCACCGGTGGCAGCGAGAGCAGGGGCGATGACATGGACGACACCGTCTTCAGACAATCCGCACACCGACTGTACGCCAAATCCCGGCTGCCGCCGGTGTCATGTTGTAACAAAATGTATCGTCGACGGGCGCTTCCTCAGCCAATCGGTTCGATATAGCTCATCACCAGATACATTGATGCCTCGCAATCGCCGACATTGCGATAGTGATGGGGCAGGTCGGCTTCGAACAGGATCGCGTCGCCGGGGGCCAGGCGGTGGACCTCGCCGCCCGCCGCGATTTCGACGAGACCGGTCGTGACGACCAGATTTTCCAGCGTGCCGGGGGCATGGGGATCGGCGGTCTCGACGGCATTCTGCGCCAGGAACAACTGATAGAATTCAACCTTCCGTTCGCTGTCGAACGGAAACAAGGCGCGCGATCGGAAGGCGCCGTCGGGCGAGGTCAAGACTTTACTCTGTTCGACGCGCAGTACCGCCGTGCTGTGATGGCCGGTTTCACTCGTCAACGCCCCAAAGGGGACGTCCAGCGCCTTGGCGATTTTCCACAGAACGGTGATTGTCGGAACGCTGCGCCCCAGTTCGATTTGGCCCAGCATGGCCCGGCTGACCGTCGAAATCTTCGCCAAGCGCTCCAGCGACAGGCCACGGCGCACACGCAAGCGCCGCAAATTCTGTCCAACGATCTGTTCCAGCGCCTCGGCCGTCTCCAGGGCGGTCCCACGAGCCGGTGACCGGAACGGATCTTTCTCCGGCTCTCCGCTCGGCGTCATCATCGTTTCATCGCGGCTCCAGCCCGGTTGCCGGGAGGGCGTGGACCGACCGGATCGTGTGACACGATCCGGCATCGGCATTCCAACCCTGTCAATTCAGGAGATAAATATCTGCTATAACGGATTTTTTGTCAAGCCCCGGCGCCCTGCTTTGTCGGTCCCTCCTCGGCGCGCGGCGGCTAGTGGCTCGCGTCGCTGAAAAAGAGAGGATCTCTCGCCACCGTCATGCTCGCGAACGCGGGCATCGAGGGCCACAGGCGCCATCGTTCGGAGCCTGCGGCCCTGGGCCCCCGCGTTCGCGAGGGCGAGGGTAGCAAATTCGATGACCCACCCCACTAGGCGTCGTGATGGGGATTGCGGGCCGCCGGATCCTGCAACCGGGCCTCGGGTCGGCCACCCTCCGATCGGGTGGCGTCGGCGCGGGCGCAAGCGGCGGCCAGGGTCGCCAATCGCTCGGCATGCCAGGTCGGGATGTTCGACGGATCGAGAATGCGCAGCCACAGTGGACTGACGCGGCGCCGGATCAAACGGTCCAGATCCGGGAACGGAATATTCAGGTCAAGATTGGACTGCCAGCCGCCATAGCGCGCCAGATGCGCGACGACATGACGGCGGATCACCACCGTCAGGCGGTTGGCGCCCACGATGTCGAGGCTGGGTCGGAGGAACAGGGTTCGGCGCTCATTGTTCTTGAGCTTCGCCAGTGCGCGGTCATAGGCGTCACGATGGCGCGGCTCGACCGCGGCCCGGCCATAGGCTGCCCGCTCGAAGAACACATGTTCAATCTGATCGTTGATGGTGTGGACCAACGCCTCGAACTCATCATCGAGACCGCGGATGATGTCGGTCAGCAGCGCCGTCAAGTTGTGCCGATCCGTTGGCGTCGGGGCCGCCAGCAACGGCGCGTGGTCATGATGGCCGCGGACGCGCGGGATCCGCTCCGGGTCGCCGGCGGGCAGCAGGCCCAGCAGGGACGTGGCCCGATCCTGCGCCGAGTTCTTGCCCGACAAACCGACGCGGATCTCGCCAAAGGTGAGTCTGCGCTCGATATAGCCATCTGCCTCCTGACGCTCGAGCAGGGCATTGACTTCGCCGATCAAACGGGCCAGGCGGCCATGTTCGCGCAGGCTTCGATCAATGGTTCGCGACTCGGGGGTGTCCCCGAGTTCGAGAATGGCATCGATCGCCGTCTGGTCGAGCACCTTGGCAATGTTGGGCGGGGTCTGCGGCAGCTCGGCCACCAGGTCGTCGCGAATCTGCAGATCGAGCGCGGCGCTCCCGGCGACACTGGAATAGACGAGATTCAGGGGCCAACCGCCCCCCAGCGCGGTGCAGATCTGGCTGAACAGGACCCGTCTTTTTGACAGCACCGGGGCGGCGTCAAGGGATTGACCGAGAACCAGCGTGATGCCGTCACGTTCGACATAACAGGTGATCGTTTCGCCCGGCATCGGACTGGCGGCACTGGACGGCATGGCGGCTCCCGCTTTGATGTTCCGGCCTGAACGCCCGGCTCCGACAACAATGGAGAGCGCGGGTCGCAAAATCAAATGCTCGTCGCTGGCGGCTGCGCGGCGTTATCGGATGGCCCGCGTCGGATTGCGATGGCTTCGACGGGTATTGTCCCGCGAGCATGTTACTTTATAGATAAGAAATCCGGCAATCGTTCGATCCTGCCGCCCGATCCCGCCCTTGCCTGGGATTTGTGCCGTTCCCGTGCCGCGGTGGCGCGGCCGCAAAACAGGTTCCAACCGCAAGATCTGTCACCCGGGCTGCTGTTGCGCCGCCTGACCGGGATCGGGCGGCGGAAATTTGACGGGAATTCCGATGATCGTCGCAAAACCGTCATCTCTCGTCGGTACCTTGCCGTCACCTACGATTCACCTCAAGGTAACGAACATGGACCAGGCCTCTGTTTTGACCGGGGAAGGCCGCGCACCGCGGCCGAACATTCTTGCCCTTGGCGTTTTTGTCCTGATTCTTGGTGCCGGCGTGCTCTATGCCGGGCTCCACTTGGCGGGCGATCTTGCCGTTGTCCACAGCGTATCGTGGATTCCTTATATTCTTCTTGGAATCGCCTTGACGATTGCGTTGGGGTTCGAATTCGTCAACGGCTTTCATGATACGGCCAACGCGGTCGCGACCGTGATCTACACCCATTCGCTGCCGCCACAATTTGCCGTGGTCTGGTCCGGAACCTTTAATTTTCTGGGGGTGTTAACCTCCACCGGCGCTGTCGCTTTCGGGATCATTTCGCTGCTTCCGGTGGAGTTGATCCTCCAGGTTGGCAGCAGCGCCGGATTCGCGATGGTGTTCGCCCTGTTGATCGCGGCGATCGTCTGGAACCTGGGAACCTGGTATCTCGGGCTGCCGGCGTCGAGCTCCCATACGCTGGTTGGCTCGATCATCGGCGTTGGTCTGGCGAACCAGTTGACGGCCGCTGTCGGCACGGGAACCAGCGGCGTTGACTGGTCGCAGGCCATGGGTGTCGGACGGGCGCTGCTGATCTCGCCGCTGGTTGGCTTCGGCGCCTCGGCGCTGCTGCTACTGCTGGCGAAGGCGCTGGTCCGCGTTCCGGCTCTGTACAAGGCGCCCGAGGGCAACAAGCCGCCGCCGTTGTGGATTCGCGGCCTGCTGATCCTGACCTGCACCGGCGTCAGCTTCGCCCATGGTTCCAATGACGGTCAGAAAGGCATGGGATTGATCATGCTGATCCTGATCGGTACCGTGCCCACAGCCTATGCCCTGAACCGGGCGGTCGAACCCAACCAGATCCCGCAGTTCGAAGAAGTCAGCCAACGGATCGGTGACGTCCTGACCCGGGCTGCCCCCGGTGCCACGCTGGAGGCGACCGATCCGCGCCCCTTCGTGACCGATTTCCTGAAATCCCGGACCGCGACGCCGCAGACCATTCCGGCGATCCAGGTCCTGTCGCAACAGATCGCCCACAATGTCGCAGGCTTCACCTCGCTGGCTGATGTTCCGGTCGATCAGACCAAGAACGTCCGCAACGACATGTATCTGGTCTCCGACGCCTTGCGGGTGCTGAACGCCGGTGGCAGCCTCAAGCTGGCCGATGCCGACCAGCAGACGCTGACGGCCTACCGCAAGGCGCTCGATCATTCGACCAAATTCATTCCCACCTGGGTCAAGGTTGCCGTCGCGATCGCGCTGGGTCTGGGCACCATGGTCGGCTGGAAGCGCATCGTCGTCACGGTCGGTGAGAAGATCGGCAAAGACCATTTGACCTATGGCCAAGGTGCCGTTGCCGAGCTGGTCGCGATGTCGACGATTGCGGCCGCGGACAATTTCGGCCTCCCGGTCAGCACGACCCACGTTCTGACCTCGGGCGTCGCCGGGACCATGGCCGCCAATGGCTCGGGCATTCAGTTCGCCACCGTGCGCAACCTCATCGTTGCCTGGGTGCTGACGCTGCCGGCGGCCATTATTCTCTCGGGCGTCCTGTTCGTGCTGTTCAAGAACATCTTCTAGAGCATTTTCCGACCAATCGGGTCCCGGTTGGGCGTAGAAAATGCGACGAAACAAAGATCCAGAGCTGTTTCCGATCCAACATGATCGGAGACAGCTCTAAGACAAATCCGCTTTGATCGTGGCCGATCAAAGCGAAGCCTCAGGCGCCGGCGCGCCCATCCGGGCGCTTGGCTCCGCGCCACGGGGGGGCGCGGTCGCCGTCGCGACCGGGACCAGCCCGCCATGAGTCAACATCTTGGCGGGCTGGTATAAGAACGCCGGTCATCCCGGCGACATCGGCAGGCGGGGGTGGGTGTCTTTGGCGCCCACCCCCGCCTCGTTTGTGCGATCACCCGTCCCGGCGATGGCGATCAGAAGCCGAACATGTGGTCGAAGCTGAAGGCCCCCCGGGAGCCGGTCAGCCCGTGATAGCCGAACAGCCGGCAGGTCGTGTCTCGAACGATGACATGGCCCTGAGGTCCGGCCGCGGTCAGCGCCCCGGCCTCGAACAGCGCGCTGACCCGCCAGAGCCGCGAGCCGTTGCAGGGAATGGCAAGGCGCTTTGTTTCGATCACCGCGCCGTTGCCGCCGAACAGGATCAGCTCGGTGCTCGAGAGCGGATGCCAGTCGGCTGACGCCGGGTAGATCAGGTGGCACAGCGTGTCCGTTCCCGCCGGGCCCAGGCGCAGAAACAGCCTTGTCGTCAAGCCCGGGGGCGAGCCCCGGTAGGATTGTGGTTCATCACGATAGACGATCGGAAGGTTGTAGAGATGGCTGCCAAAGCTGGTCTCCGCAGCGTGCTCCGTGGTGCGGCGCTGGTAGCGGAACAATCCATGCAGCCAGCCATCGCCATCACCGCCTTCGGTAAAGTCATAGGCCAATTCGAGATGCCCATAGCCGGAGGGCAGAGACAGCCCCCGCTCAGCCAGCAGGCTGTCGATATCAACCGGACGCTGGTCACCGCGGTCGCGGCAGCCGAGCGCCACCCGCAGCACGGGCTGGCCCGAGGCGTCGAAGATGCCGATCTGGAGTGGGAGCTGGCGCTGGTCGCGGGCCATCGGCGTCGGCAGGGCGACGGTCTTCCAGTCGTCGAGAGGAAGGATGCTGGCCGGCAACAGATAACCGCGCCCCAAGGCGCCGCCGATCAGGGTCGGCAATCTTGGGTCCGCGACCAGATCATCGCGCTCGACATTGGCATGGGCCAGGCGACGATGCCCGCCGGCGCTGCGGATTTCATAGCGCGGCCGGACGAAATGACGGCCGGCGACGATTTCGAACTGTGTGGGCCAGCTCGTGGCCGGGAACAGGGTTGCAATATCGATTGCGGCGCAGCCAAAGCCGGGGATCGCTTGCGGCCAGGTTTGGACCGCGGCGGGCTCCCCGATCGGCGCGACCCCGATCACATCGGGCGGAATCGCCATCGAATGGGCATTCTGGATCCACAGCGTCACCTGTTCGCCGGGCTGGGGTGCCGGCAGTCCGGCATAGTAGTCCGCAGGCCAGGGGTTGGCGTCATGGCTGGCACTGAGGTCGCCCCAGGCGTCGGCGCCGTCTTGATAGGTATCGATGGCGTATTTCAGGACATCGTGGCCGGCGGCGCCGACGACATGAATGAACAGGGAGCCGACGAACGGCTCGAGGCCGAAGCGCCGGCGAATTTCCGCACTGTCAATGACGAAACCGGCCGCCGCCCGGGGCAGGGGTTCGGTCCAGCGCACCTGTTCGGTGCCATCGGCGTCAAACAGGCAGGCCCAGAGGGCGGTTTCCGGCGCGCCATGGTGATGCCAATAGTTGGCCGAGGCGATCCGGGTGTGGAGCCCGGCGGCATCGCGGAACAGCACGAAATTCGTCGAAAAGTTCAGGGGATCGAGATAGGCGGCCGGTCGGCTCAGCAGGACATCGGGCAGGCGCAGCGCGTCATAGCCGGTGACGACAACGCCGTCGGGCAGCAGGTGGCGCAGCGGGGCGATCCGGCGTTCGGCATCGAACGCGGCGACGAAAAGCTGGGGGGCCGGCGACGAGATGAGTTCGTCGACCAGACGGCACTCCGGCCTGGACTGGTCAAGATGCTCGATCCGCTGGACATAGCGCGCGGTGATCGTCCAGCCGGAAAGATCGTAAAGGGCCGCAAAGCCCGCGAAACTGCCATCCGGATCAAAGATCGCGACGGTGCCGCCGGCCGCCACCGCGGCGATCAGCGACCGCGCCGCGTCAGCGGCCAGGGGATGAGCCAAGGCCTTGTAGAGCACATTGCCACCGACCGTATTGCTGAAGGTTTGGATCGCCAAAGCCATGTCGTATTGCGCCTGAACCGATGTCGGGAGTGAAGGCTGAAGGTGCGGCGATCGTGGCAGCGGGTCAATGACAGAATGTCGCATCGGGGACCGCCCCCGGGTTCGGATCGTCGCGCCTGGACCCGACGATCCGCGTCGCGAGCCGTATCGCGGCGCGATTTGACGCTGAATCCTGAATCCGGGGATCGCCGGGACACTGGTCGTGACGGCACAGTCAGCGCTGACGGAACCGGCGCTGCCGCGGATCGTGGCGTTCGGCCGGTGGCATTTCGACAGGGGATGACGGCATGAGCAGATTGCGACGCCTTTGGTCAGGGTTGAGGACGCAACATTCGCCAGCGCGTGGCGATGGGGAGGGGAAGCGGGACGTGCTTCCAGACCCCGCCGCACCCGCAGATCAGAGACTGGAGACCCTGGCGCAACAAATTGCGGCGTTGCAACAGACCGTGACCGATCAGGACCTTCGCCTTAAATCATGGGGGGCGCGCGGTGCCGGTCGCCGCACCGTCCTGAATGTTCATGAAAAGCCGGCATCCGCGGGTCTGGCGAAAGCCGAGGGCCTGAAACCGGAGGAACTGCTGGCGAAGGCCCTCGACGCGCAGAAAGCAGGCCGGTTGCGCGGCCACGACGTCGTGTTGCTGGAGGCCTATCTCGGGCGCGGCCAGGAACCGCCGGCAGCCCTGTTGACGCGGGTGCTGGGATGACAACGCCTCCGGCCCAGAAAGATCGTCCGATCTCCTTTTATTTGACCGGCGGCGGTGCGTCGCCGTCGCTGGTCGATCTGGTGATCCGTCCGGAGGAGCTGGCGCGTACCGAACCCTCGCGACTGCACATCCAGGAAACGCTGGGTGGCGCCTGGGCCGACAGCTTTGATCGCGGGGTTGCCGGCATCACGCTGTCGGGCACGACCGGATGGCGCGGCGGTTCCGCAGGTTCTGGCGAGGATCAATTCGCCAAGCTGCGCGAAACGGTGTTTCAGGGCTGGCACGATCGGCGCGCCGCGGCGATCGCCAATGGCATCGACCCCGAGGATGTCGAACTGTTTTTCATCGACAGCCTTGACGCCATCACCGCCCGGGTGGCACCGCGCCAATTCGTGTTGCAACGCAACAGGATGGTGCCGCTGTTGATGAAATTCCATATCGTGCTGGCCGTGCTCGATGATGCCGGCACCACGGCGAGCGTCGCCGACCCGGTGACGTCGGCTTTCTCGAACCCGGTACGTTGGCTCACCGCGGTGACCAATCTTGTCGTGGTCGACGGTTTGCTGGCCGCGCGGGCTGCAAATGCCACGGCCCTGTCGCTGTGGTTTGGGACACAGGCCAGCCTGGCCGGCAGCATGATCGCCTGCGCGCGCCCGGTCCTGGCGCTGGTTCGGACCCTCGCCAGCGACAACAATGGTCGTTTCGATGGGGCGGCCGCACCCGTCTTGTCGGTCGCCCGATCGCTGTGCCAGGCCTTTTCCGGCCTGTTCTGGATCCTGGCGTCGGCGACAGCGCTGGCGTCGGCCAAGGCCGCGATTATGAACCTCGCCGGGCTGATTGCCGACGCGGGCTGCACCCTGGCCAATGGCTTCAACCTGCTGCAGAGCTATCCCAATTTTGATGCGTTGTTTGGCGCGTCAAACTGTTCCTCGACCGGTGGCGGACGCGCCGCCAGCGACTATACCACGAATGGTGAGAACCCGTTTCTGGCGATGTATCCGGTGACGACGAACCTGATCCGGGTCTCGGCGGCGGCGCGTGCCGGCGTCGTGGCGCTGACCGGTGATCCGATGGTGTTAAGCCGGGATCCGGCCTTGGCTTGCACCTATGCCGGCCAGATCGTTGCCGGCATCACGGTGTCGGCATGAGCTTCACCAAGACCCTGACCGGCTATCGCCGGGTCGATACCCGCTACGGCGATAGCCTGCTGGATGTTGCCCTGCGCGAACTGGGCGACGCGGCGCGCTGGGTCGATCTGGCCAATCTCAACGGGCTGCAACCGCCTTACCTGACCGATGACCCGGCCCAGGCCTCGGCCACGGTGCTGTTGAGCGGCAGTCAGATCCTGGTGCCGTCATCGGCGCCGGCGGCCAGCGCGGTCGCGGATGCCACCTCGGTGTTCGGCGTCGATGTCCTGCTGGGTCGTGATCCGGTCGCCGGGGGCGTGCTTTCTGTCGCCGCGGGCGATCTGGGGTCGGTCTCGGGGGTCGACAACCTGGCCCAGGCGCTGCGCAACCGGCTTGATACAAGGCCGGGCGAGCTGCTCTACCACCCCGATTATGGCTGCCGGGTCCATGAGCTGGTTGGGCAGGGCGCCGGTGCCGCCGTGGCCCAGTTGGCGGTGGCGTTCGTCACCGAGGCGGTGCTGGCCGATCCGCGCATCGCCTCGACCGAATCCATGGTCGCGACCGTAACCGGCGACACCATCGCGGTCACCGGGACCGCGATCACGGTTGACGGCAAGAAGCTCCCGGTTGGGGTCAAGACATCATGAGCTTTCAGATCAAGGACTTCCTGTCGATCGTCGCCTCGATGATCAACTATATGCGTGGCGCCACCGACAAGATCAGCGACTACAATGTCGGTTCGGTGGCGCGCACCCTGATCGAGGCCCCGGCGATCGAGATCGACCAGCTCTATCAACAGATGCTGTTCGGCCTGCGCGACGCCATCCCCGCGGCGACCTATCTCAGCTTCGATTTCCCCGCCCTGGCCGCGGGTTCGGCCTATGGTTTTCTGCAATTCTCGCTGAGCGCCGCGGCGACAACAACGATGACGATCCCGGCCGGGACCCAGGCGCAGAACAGCGCCGGCACCATCACCTATGCCACCAATGCCGATGCCGTGATCCCGATCGGGGCGACTTCGGTCGAGGTGCTGGCCACCGCGACTACGACCGGATCGGCCGCCAATGTCGACGCCGACAGCCTGACCGTGCTGATGTCGTCGCTGTCCGGGGTCAGCGTCACCAACCCGGCGGCGATCACCACCGGAACCGATGCCGAGACCGACGACGCGCGCAAGACCCGGTTCGTCGCCTATGTCACCAACCTGGCCCGGGGCACCGGGTCGGCGATCCTCTATGGCGCCAAGACCGCCCAGATCACCAACAGCGCCGGACAAGTCACCGAATATGTCAAATATTGCGGCCTGGTCGAGCCCTATGTCAGCGACCACAGCCAGCCGGTCGGCCAGGTCAATGTCTATATCCACAATGGTTCGGGCGGCACCTCGGCGGCGCTGGTCGCCCTGGCCCAGCAGATCATTGATGGTTATTACGACGCCAGCGGGACGCCGGTGCCGGGCTACAAGGCCGCCGGGGTGATCTGCACCGTGGCCGTCGCCCCCGAAACCGCGGTTACCGTCACCGGGACCCTGAGCTATACCAGCGGCGCGACCCCGGCGACGGTGGCCGCGGCGGCGGTCGCCGCGATCAACAGCTATATCACCGGGCTCGATATCGGGGTTCCGGTGCTGCTGGCCGAGGTGATCGCCCTGGTGATGGCGGTGTCCGGGGTCAGCAATGTCAGCCTGAGCACCCCGACCGCGGATGTCGTGATCGCCGGCAACGCCAAGGCGATGCCCGGCACGGTGACGCTGTCATGATCCCGGTCACGATTGCCCGGCTGCTGTCCTACCATAATCACCCTTTCGGCAAGGGCGCGGCAGAGGACGACCCCGACGGCGCCGTGGCCTTCCAACTCAAGGGGGACGGCACCTCCCTGGCCTGGAGCGTGGCCGACGGTGTTCTGACCCTGACGCCCAATGGTGGAACGGCGGCGGCGCAGGCGCTGAGCCTGTCGAACTTTTCCGTCACCGCACTGGCCGCGTGGCTGGCCGGGCAGCCGGGCTACAGCGTGTCGGCGCTCAATCCCGATCTGGGTCTGCGCTCGGCGCTGATCCTGATCGACGGCAGCGGCACTGTTGGCGCCGGCAGTACCGTGTCGCTGCTGGGTTATCAGTCGCTGCTCTGGGCCTATCTGGGCGCGATGGCGCAGGATCTGACCACGGCCAAGGCGGCAATCGAGGCCAGCCTGCTGGAACTGTCGACCGCCGGCGCCGATGGCGAATGGCTCGACCTGATCGGCAGCTATTACGGGGTCCTGCGCCAGACCACCGAGAGCGACGCGCTCTATGGTCCGCGGATCATCACCGAAGTGGAAAAGGCCAAGGGCAACAACAAGGCCATGGAGCGGGCGATGGCGCCGCTGGTCGACGCCACGGTGTCCAGCGGGGCGGTGACCGTCAGCGATGCCCCGTTGACCAATGGCAGCTATGGCTGGTTCGACATCACCGCGCACCCGGCGACCGATCAGCCGCTGGATTTCCAGGCCTATACCGACCCGTTGCTGGCGACCATGAACCGGCTGCGCGATGCCGGTACCAACCTGCGGGTCTTGGCCGTGGTCCGGCCGATCTCCGGTCTCGGCAATAGTGCCGCGGCCGGGATCGCGGGCGAGATCACCAGCGTCAACCCGGCGATCACCACAGCCCTCGATGCGCCGGTCCCGGTGGCCGGGATCGCCGGATCCTACACCGCTGATCGGGCGCGGGTGTTGCCGCTGATCACGACGGACCTGGAGGCGCCGGTCCTCGTGGTTCGCGGGGTCGGCAGCTATACCACCGATATCGTTGAAATCGTGCCGCTGCCGGGTGCGTCGATGGCGTGAAGGCTTGCGCGCAACGGGATGCATTCGGGCTGTTGCTCCGCAACTCTTCGATTATTCCCCTGCCCAAAAAACGTCCTTCTGAACCTGGGAAAGAAACTTTCCTAAAATGACCGACAATGCATAAACCCCTGTGACATTTATTGGGCGTAGGATCTGTGATGGTGTATCGGAATGCTGTTCTATGATATCAAAATAGCGAAGGCGATACTGTTTGTCTCGGTGTCGTCATAGGCGGAGTGACCAGCTTCACTTATCCCATTCGGGAGATGTGGCGGTTCCAGCGCAGATGCCAGATCTTTGGCAAATTGGCGGCCCAGGGATTTCAGGGCGATGATGTGAGCGGGGCGTCGCGCCGTGACCAACGGCCGGAACCTCAGGAATAATTGCCAAGCACGAACCCGGCACAGGCATCGGCCGCGATCAATGGCCGATCGACCGGGATACAGCGCCGATCCGGCCCTGGCGATCCAACGCCTGGCGCGGCGGCACCTCGGGGTGGGCGCGGTTTGTTTGACAGGGGAGTAGAGGACATGGAACCAACGCAGACTCTGGTGGCGGATGCCAACAAGCTATTCCGGGAGGGTCTTAAGCGCCTGCTGGACGATTCACCTTTTGAGATTGTTGCCGAGGCCGGTACGGCGCAGGAGGCGCTTGCCATCCTCGAATGCGGGTTGAAGCCGCAATTGTGCCGCGGCCTGGTGTTGCTCGACCTGACCGGTGCCGACGCCGGCGAGGTTGCGGCGATGCGGCGGATCCGCGCGATGCTGCCTGACGCCCGGATTGTCGTGCTGACGGCGGATTTATGCCCGCGGCGGCTCGCCGATGCGCTGGAGGCCGGGGCCGATGGCTATCTGATGAAGGATCTGTCGGCGCTTGCCCTGAGCCAGTCACTGCGCCTCGTGATGATCGGCGAAAAGGTGTTTCCCAGCCATCTGGCGACACTGTTGATCAGCGGTAGAGTCGGAAGTACCGCTTTTGAGCCGGCGCCGCCGCGCAAGGGGTTGTCACAACGCGAACTCCAGATCTTGCGTTGCCTGATCCGTGGCGACAGCAACAAGATCATCGCCAATCACCTCAGTATTACCGAGGCGACCGTCAAGGTTCATCTGAAAAGCCTTCTGCGCAAGATCAATGCCAGTAATCGGACCCAGGCGGCGATCTGGGCCTTGAGCAACGGCTTCGGTGCCGAAGCGACGAGCGCCCCCATTGCATCGATTGCCTGAGCGCTGTTCCCTGCGGACCGCCCTCGTCGGAAAATAGAAGGGTCCGCACCGCCGGAGATGCGTCTATCGTGGCGGGCTGGGAAGAGCGACCACAAGCGGCGGCGGGAGGCTGTGCTGAATGCACGGCTGAGCGTCGTCAGATCCTGCACGCGGTACGCTGACAGCCCGTGCGCGATCCACGATCGTCCCTACCGCGACTGATCGTCCCCATCGAAGGTCTTGACCTTGAACGAGAACCAAACTAGAACACTACGGTGTTTGTGATTTGTTCTGGCCGGTGCCTTCCGATGCCGCGGGGATTGTAATGCTGACGCGCAAGCAACAGGAATTGCTGCAATTCATTCATCGCCGTCTTGCGGAGGGTGGCGTATCCCCATCTTTTGATGAGATGAAGGAGGCGCTGGGCCTTCGTTCGAAATCGGGAATCCATCGCTTGATCACGGGGTTGGAGGAGCGGGGGTTCATCCGTCGCCTGGCGCACCGCGCCCGCGCGCTCGAGGTGCTCCGCGTGCCGGATGGACTGTGCGGTGGTGAGGGACCCGTCGCGTTACCTCCGGTTGCACTTCCTCCCGTTGTGCTGCCCCCGGTCCGAGCCAAATTCCAGCCCAACGTGATCAAGGCCGATTTTCCGCCGGCTGCGTTGACACGGGAAACGGCGCCGCGATCAGAGCTGGTGCAATTGCCGCTCTATGGACGCATTGCCGCCGGAACCCCGATCGAGGCGCTGCGCGACAATAGTGCGTTCGTCGACGTTGCCGCCAGCCTGCTGGATGCCGGCGATCATTATGCCCTGCAGGTTGCCGGGGACTCGATGATCGAAGCCGGGATTCTCGACGGCGACACCGCCATCATCCGCCGTTGCGATACGGCCGAGAATGGCGCGATTGTCGTTGCCCTGATCGATGGTGCCGAGGTCACGCTGAAGCGCCTGCGGCGCAAGGGCGACAGTATCGCCCTGCACCCGGCCAATCCCGCCTATGAGACCCGGCTGTTTCCCGCCGATCGGGTCCAGGTCCAGGGCCGGCTGGTCGCCTTGCTGCGCCGCTACTGAGACAAAGGTGTCGGCTCCGTCGCGGCGTCGGCTGCCGCCCTGGGGGCTTCAGGCTCGGTGATCGACGCCGAGGGTCGCCCGCCGGACCGTGTGCCGGCCTGTGTCCAGGGACGCCCCGGGCCGTCGCTCGCAACCGTTTCAAGACGAACCTGGCCTTGGTGAAGAAACAGGGCGATGCCTTGCGCCCGCTCGATTGCGGGACGATCAAGCAGGAGCGGCGCCGGACAGTCCGCGATCGCCAAATCGGTGATCACGACGTCGGCGTTTCGGCAATCCTCGGTCAGCGCGCTCGGGTGTCGGATCAGGGCGATCGTGATGCCCTCGAGTCGGTACAGACAGCCGGTTGCGTCGCAGCGCAGCAGCTCATCTTTGGTGCTGCCCTGTCGCGGCCACACCGGAATGTCGGCGGCGTCGCTCCAGCCATCGCGCTGCCGCCACATGCGCCCGACGATCCGGTCGGCGGCACGATTGGACAGGATCAGACCATCGGTGTCGTCGCGCACCGCGATCAGATGGCCATCGCCGCTGACCAGGATAGCCGGGCGCGGCACCCAAAACAGCACCAGCGAACCGATCAGGATGGGCGCCAGGCCGGCAAAGCGCCACGGCCGGGTCCAGAGCGTCAACCACAGCCCGCCAAGGGCAATGGCGACCAGGACGCGGAGCGGCATCGCGGGCAGCGGCGCGGTGGCGCCGGGCAGGTGGCTGACGCCATGGGCCACCGCGATGATGGCTCCGACACCTCGGGCCATCACGCTCAGCACCGCGGCATCCAGACCAAAAGGCGACGCCAGCAAGGTGACGATGGCGCAGGGCATGACCCAGAATGCGGTGATCGGGATCGCGATCACATTGGCCAGCACGCCATACCAGGCGATCTGCTGAAAGTGGAACAGGACGAAGGGTGTCGTCGCCGCGGTCGCAATGGCCGAGCTGAAGGCGATGCCAAAGAAATAGAGCACCAGGCGCGTCGCGAGCGTCACCTCGCGACGCCACCGGGCGAGGCGAGGGCTCGCGGCCTCATAACCGGCGATCAGGGCCAGGACCGCCGCGAAGCTGAGCTGAAAGCTGGCACCGGACAGCGCCTCGGGATAAATCAGCAGGACCGCGGCGGCGGCGGCGGCAATCAATCGCATGCCGAGCGTCGTCCGGTCGATGACCACGCCAACCAGGGCCAATGTCGTCATTGCGACGGCACGCAGCGTTGGCACCGGGGCGCCAACCAGAACCGTATAGCCGACCGCGGCGGCCAGGGCCACAACCGCAGACCATTTCTTGATGGGATAGCGCAGCGCGACCCAAGGCATCAGCGCGAGGCCTGAGCGGCAGGTCAGAAAGACCAACCCGGCGACCAGCCCGATATGCAGGCCGGCAATCACGATGATATGGGCCAACCCGGCATTGCGCAGGTCGCGGAGAACCGGTTCCGGGATCGCGACCTGGCGCCCGGTCATCAGGGCCGTGATCACCCCGGCCGCGGCCGGATCCGGGACCGCCGCGGCAATTCGGGCGGCCAGGGCGCCGCGCGCGGTTGCAAGGATCGTCGTGATTGGCGCGAGGCCGCCCTCGGGGGGTGGCTCCAGCATCACCGGAAGCCGTGTCGCGTAGCCGTAGCCGCCGATCCGGGCGAACCAGGCGCGGCGACGCGGGTCGGGGGCTCCGGGCATCACCGGCGGTGGCGGCGGGTGCAACATCGCCGTCATCGCGATCACGGCACCCGGTGGTGGCGCCGGCAACCCCGGGCGCAAACGGATGCTGACGCGCGCCGGGGTCTGGTCGGGCGCCAGGCCCCCGATCGTGAGCTGATCCAACGTCACGCGGGCCCCGGACAAAGTCGTTTCGGTCTCGGCAACCCGGCCCGCGACGCTGGCCTCGTTCAGAGACGTGGCCAGAACCGGCGCCGCGACCGTGTCCTCGCGGAGCTGTGCCGCGGCGAAACCCAGCGCCACCCACAAGACCGGCATGGTGAGCAGGAACGCCACCGGCCTGTGCCGGAACCGCGCAGCCGCGACCACCGCGATGGCTAAAATCGTGGCCCCCAGGGCACGCGGCGGTTCGTCGTCAAGGCCAAAATAGCCACCGACGCCCAGGCCGATCCCGACCGGGATCCACAGCACCCAGCGGTGACGATCCGCCAGGAACTGCGCCAGCACCAGCCGTCCCAGCCGTCGGGCTCCGGCGGCAACAGAGCGGCACGCCGCCGCGACATGCGGCCCGTCCGCCCCCGTCTCATCATCCTGGTCCGGATCCGCGTCCATCCCGGCCAAAGTCCGTCCACACCGCGCTCGGGAAATGCCTGGGAGCAACGTGCCGTGGAACGCCGGCCAATGCGAAGAGAAAACGCAATAGCGCCCCGGGTTTCGAGATCCCGGGTGTTTGCCGCTCGGAATCGGCCTGCGGAACGGGTAGTCGGGGGCATCATCGAATTTGCGACCGTCGCCCCCGCGTTCGCGAGCATGACGGTGGCGAGAGATCCTCTCCTTGTCAGCGACGCGAGCCCGTAGTGCCCATCGTGGCGATCACCCCTTCGATAGTGTGCAACCTTGCCGCGGGCGCAGCGGTGGCCGGCCGGTCCCGGCGCCGAGTGTTCTTCGCGGAGTCGCACCGCCCGCGGCGCCAAGGTTGCACATCCGGGGCGCCGTGGTCGGCCAGCGGTTCTCATTGTGGCGACGAAGCGTTGGGTTTTCGCCCAAACCCAACCGGGGCCATGCCCCAGACCCCTTTGTTTTTGTCAAAATAGAGGGGGGGATTCGGGGTGCGCCAGGGAAAGGCGCGTGTTTCAAGCGGGTGAAGAATCCCGCCCGTGCGCTGGTAGCGACAGGGTACGGAACCGAGTTCTTGGGCGCGTCCGTCGGTGACGACGGCCGCCAAGCGTAGAACAGGGGGGTGCAG
>JARLIO010000021.1 GCA_031291675.1 Azospirillaceae bacterium | reverse complement strand
GTTCCGGGTCCGACTAACGAACGGGCTCGAACGCACCAAGAATGAACCGACCTCTGTGCCGACGACGCTCAGCCAAAATACACCAAACCCCCGCCCGTTTCATTCTTCGCGGGTCGGAAGCCCCGGTGGGGGACTAATGACGAATTGGTCGCCGCGTGGCGAGCCCTTGAGGTTTGCCCGACCGCCGCGATTAAAGCCCCCCAGGGTCCGGGGATCGCGGGTCCGGGGATCTCGCGGTGATCAGGTGGTTGCTTGTTGCGGTCAGGGGCGTTCGCGGCGATGGTGGTATTGGAGACCGTTCGAGCCGACGCGGCTTCGAGGCGCGAAACCACGGTTTCTTCCGGCGTAGCGGACGTTCGCGGGGTCCAGCGTCCCGTCCTTGCTTGGAGCAGAAGACATGGGTGATCAGGCGGACGAGGCGCGAAACCAGGCCATGCTGGTGGAGTTCCTGAATGTCGTGCAGGACCGCCTCGATCAGGTGTCGCGAAGCAATGACGCGGCGTTCGATCAACTCGCGGCGGTCGATTTGCAGCTCGGCGATCTGCGCGCCATCGCCGCGCGCAATTTCGGGCCCTTTGCCGCGGTGGAGGTTCGTGCGGCGCGGCCTGTCGCCACGACCAGCCGTGATCATCTGTACCCGACGGGAACGATTCAGGACAACACGCGGCACCCGCGCTTTTTCCAGGCCTGTGAGCGGCATTTCGGGCGACGGCTCCGCTATCTCGATCTTGGTTGTTCCGGTGGCGGGCTGGTGTTCGACGCCCGGCTTCGCGGCCATCTTGGCATCGGAATCGAAGGCAGCGACGCGTCGTTCCAGGCGCAGCGCGCCGAATGGCGGACGATCCCCGAGGCACTGTTCACCGGCGATATCACCCAGCCCTTCGGGGTCTTCGACAAAGCGACCGGCGTTGCACTGGACTTCGACGTGATTTCGGCCTGGGAGGTCCTGGAGCATCTCGAAGAAGGCGACCTGCCACAATTGTTCGCCAATGTGCTGGCCCATCTGGCGCCCTCGGGTCTGTTCGTCGGTTCGGTTTCGATGGTCCCCGAAATTTTGTCCAATGGCGTTGATCTGCATCGCACGATTAGGCCCCGGGAGTGGTGGCAGGCGGTGTTCGGCGCCAGCGGCTTCACCGCCGCCCCGGTCCCGGTGTTTGCCTTCGGCGACTTTCCGCGTGGCATCGGCAAGGGGCGTCTCGATCCCGACTATGGGCGGACGCCGGACAATGGCTTCCATTTCGTGATGATGCGGGTGTGACGCCGGGAGCCGCCGCCGGGCCGCGCGGAAAACGGTCACCGCAAGGCCAACCGGCGTTTGACATTTGCGGTGCCGTCGCTATAGTGCGCGCCTTCTTCCTGAGAAGGTGGGCGTGCCTGACTTCCAACGCCCCTTCCGCATGTCTCCAACGGCTGTGAATGCCGCTGGCGTCCGATGCCGGAACTATCGGGACAACAAGCGAACACACGAGATCGCAGATGAGCAAGCGTCAACAAGCCAAATACAAGATTGACCGACGCCTTGGCGTCAACCTCTGGGGCCGGGCCAAAAGCCCGATCAACCGTCACGAATATGGTCCGGGCCAGCACGGCCAGCGTCGCAAGAAGCCGACCGACTATGGTATTCAGTTGATGGCCAAGCAGAAGCTGAAGGGCTACTACGCCAATATCGGCGAAAAGCAGTTCCGCAAGCTGTTCCAGGAAGCGGTGCGCCGCAAGGGCGATACCGGCGAAAATCTGGTTCAGTTGCTGGAACGCCGCCTTGATGCCGTGGTCTACCGGATGAAGTTTGTGCCGACGCCGCACGCGTCGCGCCAGTTCATCAACCATGGTCATATTCTGGTCAATGGCCGTCGGCTCAACATTCCATCCTATCAGGTTCGGGATGGCGACGTGATCGAGGTTCGTCAGAAGGCCAAGCAACTTGGCGTGGTTCTGGAAGCGATCTCCTCGTCCGAGCGTGACATTCCCGATTATCTGTCCGTCGACACCGGCGCGTTGAAGGGGACGTTCGTTCGGGCCCCGGCCCTGGCCGATGTGCCCTATCCGGTGCAGATGGAACCCAATCTGGTCGTCGAATTCTACAGCCGTTAATTCGGCGGTATTTCGATCTTTACCGATTGACGGGCCGTCCGGTTCAAGGGAACCGGACGGCCTTTGTCATGCGGCCCCGAGCATGGCCATGAGCCCTCAGGAGGCAAGGTCGTGCAGAGCCACGAAGGCCTTGAGAAGGACGCGCGGGTCGAAACTTCCCCGGTAGACCGCCGGTGGCTCGCGCTTCAGACGGAGCAGGGCATAGACGGCGGTTTGCGCCGAGCGGATCGAATATTCGACCGTGAAGACGACATCCTCCGGCAGTTCGCAAAACTGACCCATGAAGGCCAAATTCCGCGAACCCGGTGGGACGACTTGCGGCCGGTCGCCCTTGCGACGCCTGAGGAACTGGCTGGTCACGAACGGCATCATGCAGGGAATGCAGATGGCGGTTTCCAGGATTCGCGGGGCCTCCGCCACGATGCCCAGGTGACCCAGGATTTCGGTCATGATTTCGCGACCGGTGCAGACCGACATCGGCTTCTTGACAAAGTCGCCAAGCATGTCGACCGATAGACCGTAGCCCCAGAACACAGCGGTGTCGGCAGGCTGGTCGATAAAATGTGGCTGGTGCGGGATGACGATGGAGGCCAGCCAGCTTGACTGCGGGAACGTCACAAGCCCGCCCTCACCCGGGATATTACCGGTGGCATCGCGCATGAGCCGCAGAAATGTGGCGTCCTGCAAAGTCGTGGTGAACGACACCCATTTGGATTGGTCGATATGGTCGGCGAATACGGTGGGACGACCGAACTCGGGCCGCCCGGCGGCGAGCTTCTCCCAGAGCGTCCAGGCGCCGCCATTGCGTTTGCCGTGCAGCATGGGGGCGGTGTCCATGCTGCCGAAGCTTGATGCCTCGGTCATCGATCCCAGCGTGACCAGAACAAAATCCTTTTCCCCGACCGCGATCCGGCCCGGTTTGCCATCGCGCTCGAAGGCGATGTGCGTCACCGTCTTGTCGCCCTCATGCTCGCTGATCCCGAGATCGGTGACGCGGGTCTTCAAGACAAAGGTCACCCCCCGCTCATCCAGCCATTTGTGGAGCGGCCGCACCATCGAGTCGTACTGGTTGTAGACCGTCCGCATGATCCCCTGCAGGCGATTGAAGCCCGAGACCATATGGGCGAACCGCACCAGATAGCGCTTGAACTCGACCGCGCTGTGCCAGGGCTGGAAGGCGAAGGTCGTACACCACATGAACCAGAAATTGGTCTTGAAGAACGCTGCGTCGAACTGGTCGGCGATACTCGTCTCACCGAGCAAGGCCTCTGGTTCCACGGCAAGACGCTCGATGGTCAGGATATGCTTTTCGCTCAGTCCGAATTCCGGCGCATCCTGTCGGGCGCCGTTGCTGAAGAGCCGCGATTTGGACGACGTCTTCATCGTCTCGTTCCAGGCAATGATTTCTTGCGTGACCGTGCGGGAGTCGTCGAGGGTCGGTATCGACGCAAACAGCGCATAGGTGCAGAGATATTTGCTTTCGAGCATTCGGCCTCCCCGCAAGAGATAGCCGCTTTGCGAAGAGCCCGAAGCGTCAAGGCTTCCGCCGAGCTTGTCGGTTTCCTCGAGGACGGTGATGTTGTGACCGAGGATGTCACCATCGCGGATCATGAACGCGGCGGCGGCCAGCGATGCGATTCCGCCCCCGACCAGATAGAATTTCGCCTGGTCGCTGCGCAGGTGTTCGCCACCAAAATCCGGCCGTTTGCTGTCAGTGTCCGTGTTGGACATGATCAAAACTCCTTCACATGATGATCCACGAAGATGGCGTTCACGGCGTCTGTCATCTCCATTTGATCTTCTTTCCGGGCGCGGCGGTGCATAGCCGGCGTCAGCGCCATCGCGCACCGCGAAACCGGGATGGTGCCGGAACGTCTTGAGCTGATCGGTTTTCGCGATGCCTTAACTGATAGGCGGAAACCTATCCGGCGGCGGCATCGCGCAGTAGCTTCGGAAAGTACTCAGCATGCAGGGATCAGGAAATTCCCTGGTTTTGCCGAAAAAGGTCGAAGCGATATGACCGAAGCAGCGGCATTCCGGCCCCTCTCGACGACCTCTCCGTCGGTGGGACATCGGTCCCCTTGGTGCCCCAGGTTCCGTCCCGCGCGGGGGCGTGCTCGTGGGCTTAGGTATTTTCCGCCCCTGAGGCTGTGACCCGTGGCGGTGCTAACCTCTGGGCGTGAGCGTGTTTT
The DNA here is from genome assembly GCA_031291675.1 of Azospirillaceae bacterium. Classification (GTDB taxonomy): domain Bacteria; phylum Pseudomonadota; class Alphaproteobacteria; order Azospirillales; family Azospirillaceae; genus JARLIO01. The sequence goes on along the minus strand of JARLIO010000021.1, from coordinate 112,083 downwards.
CCGGCCAGGCGGGTTCCGGTTGGCCGTCGAGAATGTGGCAAAAGCAAAGTCCGGAACCGTTTTCGATTCAACATGATTGGAAGCGGTTTGTGACGCGCAGGGAAGGCAAGGTCATGACCGTCGCACACGACCCCACAGACCACCATGTATCTGCAACGATGCATCACGAACAGGCGGCGCATTTCCATCGCGAGGCGTCGGTGCACTACGAGATTGGCAAGGATTACGCACACGCGGCACATCAGGCCCTGACGGCGCGTGGCCATGCGCTTCGCGCCCTGGAAGAGGGGCAGGCGGCGAGCCGGTGTTACGCCGAGCATAAGGGAAGTCCCTTGCCGAGCTATCTTACGCGTTCTTCGGACACGCCGGCATCAACGGCCGTAGCGTTACCGCTGAGTCTCAGCGCAACAGCGCATCATATTGTCGCCGCCGAGCATCACGAAGCCGCTGCGCGCCATCACGCAAAGGCCGCTGCACATTGCAGCGCGGAACACTATATCAGAGCCAATCATGAGACCAACAAGGCGCTCGACCACGGAATTCATGCCCTGTTCCATGCTGATCAAGCGGCGATGCACCACATGGAGCACTACGGCAACCACCCATCCGCGGAATTGGTCTGAGCCGTTACATTTGCCGGCGGCATAAGCCGCCCGCCTGCCGTCAGCAGTGACCGTGCTGGTGCCACAGCCTGATCGTGTAGAGCAGCAGTGCCAGCCAGATCAGGAACGACGCCCCCCCCCAATTGCTCTGGAGCGCGGCGATCACCGGCCGTGATGGAAGACATCGGGGCACCCTGGGGGGATCGTGGGGTCAGCGCGGGCGATAACGGAGCCGGCCGGCCCGTGACGGAAGCGGGCCCCGCGATGCTGACGGGACCCGCACCAACCAGGGACCGGCCCAGTGCCGGTCGCGAAGCGAAATCAGGCGGCCTTTGTGTAGGCGATACCCTTTTCGTCGAGCAGGCCGGCCAGTTCGCCGGACTGGTACATCTCACGAACGATGTCGCAGCCGCCGACCAGCTCACCCTTGACATAGAGCTGGGGGAAGGTCGGCCAGTTGGAGAATTGCTTCAGACCATCGCGCAGACCGGGGTCGGACAACACATCGACGCCTTTGAACTGGACACCGAGATGGCTGAGGACCTGGACCAGGGCGGCGGAGAAGCCGCATTGCGGGAACACCGGCGTTCCCTTCATGTAGAGGATGACGTCGTTGCCCGAGATGTCGGAGCGGATCCGATCGAAGACGGTATTGTCCATGTCCTGTTTCCTGGCCTTTCTATTCGTCCTTGGGAACACTGGTCTGTAGCGCCAGCGCGTGAAGCTCGCCGCCCATCCGGCCCTGCAGGGCCTGATAGACCATCTGATGCTGTTGAAGGCGGGATTTGCCCTTGAAGGCGGCCGATTCGACCAAGGCAGCATAATGATCGCCATCGCCGCGCAGATCCTCGATCTGCACAACGGCGTCGGGAATACCTTCCTTGATCAACAATTCGATCTGTGTTGCGTCCATTCCCATATCCGCCGCTCCCCGCTATTGCCAAACCTCCTGCGACCGGTGTTTTGCGGCCGCAAAGTTCATGAAACAACGATGTCCAAGACGGCACGACCCCGCCGCATCGCGGGCCCCGACAGGGGGTGGCAGGGTCTGTGCGTCCGCAACATTCAGGGCGCGAGGCTGGCCATGTAGTGGGGCAACCAGTCCTCGTGCGCTGCTTCAATCCGTTTCAGCGATATGGCGTCATATTCGCCGACTGTCAACGTCGTGCCGCCCGTTGTTCCCAAGGTCGTGAGCGGTACCGCGGCGGCGGCGGCGCGGCGCTGGATTTCCGCGACATGCCCGGCCGGGACGGCGATGACATAGCGCGCCTGATCCTCACCGAACAGGAACGCGGCATCGCACCGCGCCAGTCCCGGCAGATCGGCGCCGATGCCGGCGGCCAAAGCCATTTCCGTGATCGCAACCACCAGACCGCCATCGCTGACGTCGTGACAGGCGCTAACCAGCCGATCCTGGATCAGCGCGCGCACGAAGTCGCCATGGCGTCGTTCAGCGGCAAGGTCGACCGGCGGCGGCGGCCCGTCCTCGCGGCCCAGAATCTCGCGCAGGAACAGCGATTGGCCCAGATGGCCGGCCGTGGCGCCGACCAGCAGCAGGGTCAGATCCGCGGCCTTGAAGCCGATCCCGACGGCATCGCCGGTCCGCGCCAAGATGCCGACACCACCGATCGTCGGGGTCGGCAGGATCGCCTCGCCGCTGGTTTCGTTATAGAGGCTGACATTGCCCGACACGACCGGGAAGTCGAGGGCCCGGCAGGCCTCGGCCATGCCCTGGATGCAGCCGACGAACTGGCCCATGATGCGCGGCTTTTGCGGATTGCCGAAATTCATGTTGTCGGTGACCGCGAGCGGCGTCGCGCCCACAGCGGTCAGATTGCGCCAGGCTTCGGCCACCGCCTGGCGACCGCCCTCGACCGGGTCGGCGGCGCAATAGCGCGGCGTACAGTCGGTGGTCATCGCCAGGGCCTTGTCGGTGCCGTGAACGCGGACCAGCGCGGCATCACCGCCGGATCCGGCCATGGTGTCGGCACCGACCTGGCTGTCATACTGCTCCCAGATCCAGCGCTTGGACGCGAGGTCGGGGCACGCCATCAGGGTCAGCAGCAGATCGTCGAACGACCGGCCCGCCGGGGCCCCAAGGCCCGCTTCCAGCGGCGATGCCGCCGGCGTCGGCTCCCAGGGGCGCTGATACAGCGGCGCCCGCTCGACCAGCGGTGATACCGGCAGGTCGGCCTTGGTCTGGCCGTGCATCGTCAGGACCAGACGTCCGGTGTCGGTGACGCGCCCGATCACGGCAAAATCCAGTTCCCATTTCTCGAAGATCCGCCGGGCCTCGTCCTCGCGGCCGGGCTTCAGGATCATCAGCATGCGCTCCTGGCTCTCCGACAGCATGATTTCGTAGGCCGACATGCCGGTTTCGCGCTGCGGCACCTGGTCGAGATCCAGGGCGATGCCCAAACCGCCCTTGTCGGCCATTTCCACCGCCGACGAGGTCAGGCCGGCCGCGCCCATATCCTGGATGCCGATGATGGCGTCGGTCGCCATCAGTTCCAGGCAGGCCTCGACCAGCAGCTTTTCGGTAAAGGGATCGCCGACCTGGACGGTCGGGCGTTTTTCCTCGCTGTCATCGCTGAATTCGGTCGAGGCCATCGTCGCGCCGTGGATGCCGTCGCGCCCCGTCTTGGATCCGACATAGACCACCGGATTGCCGACGCCAGCCGCGGCGGAATAGAAGATGCGATCGGCCGGTGCGATGCCGACCGTCATCGCGTTGACCAGATTGTTGCCGTCATAGGAGCGGTGGAAATTGGTCTCGCCGCCGACCGTCGGCACGCCGATGCAGTTGCCGTAGCCGCCAATGCCGGCGACGACACCGGAAATCAAATGACGGGTCTTGGGGTGGCGGGGATCGCCGAAGCGCAGCGCGTTGAGGTTGGCGATGGGCCGCGCACCCATTGTGAAGACGTCGCGCAGAATACCGCCGACCCCGGTCGCCGCACCCTGGTAGGGTTCGATAAAGCTGGGGTGGTTGTGGCTTTCCATCTTGAACACCGCGGCCAGGCCATCGCCGATATCGATGACGCCGGCGTTTTCGCCCGGACCGCAAATGACATGGGGGCCCGTCGTCGGCAGTTGCCGCAGCCAGACCTTCGAGCTTTTGTACGAGCAATGCTCGGACCACATCACCGAGAAGATGCCAAGTTCCGTGAAGCTCGGGGTGCGGCCCATGATCTCGAGGACCAAGGCGTACTCCGCGTCCGACAGCCCGTGTTCGGCGGCCAGGGCCGGGGTGACGGCCGGTTCGGTCAACAGCGGTTGGGCGCTCACGACAGAGCCTCCAGAAGAGAGTCGAAGATCATCCGGCCGTCGGTGTTGCCGTGCAGGGGTTCGAAGGCCCGTTCCGGATGGGGCATCAGGCCGAGCACCGTCCGGCGGGCATTGAACACGCCGGCGATATGGTCGGCAGAACCGTTGGGGTTGGCCGCGTCGCTGGTCACGCCCGCGCTGTCACAATACCGGAACGCGACCTGGCCTTCGCCGTCGAGCCGCGCCAGCGTCTCGGCATCGGCGACGTAGTTGCCCTCGCCATGGGCGATCGGCAGGTGGATGACCTGGCCCGGCTGGAAACGGCGGGTGAAGGCACTGTCGGCATTTTCGACCCGCAGGCCGACGGTCCGGCAGATGAATTTCAGCGCCGCGTTGGGCATCAGGGCGCCGGGCAGCAGCCGGGTTTCGGTCAGGACCTGAAAGCCATTGCAGATGCCCAGCACCCGGACCCCGGTCTGAACCCGGGCAACCACGGCGCGCATGATCGGCGACTGCGCGGCCATGGCGCCACAGCGCAGATAGTCGCCATAAGCAAAGCCGCCGGGCAGCACGATCAGGTCGAGCGGCGGCAGCTCGCTCTCCCGATGCCAGATCAGGACCGGGGGTTTGCCGGTGGTGCGCTCCAACGCGACCGCGACATCGCGATCACAGTTGGAGCCGGGGAAAACAATGACGGCAGCCTTCATGATTCTTCAGACTGTGGGAGTTCGCGGTGCCGGCAGGCAAGGACATTTCCTCCGGCGGCCTGGCGCCGACCATAAAGGCCCGCTATCGCCAATGCAATCGCGCCCTGCGGTTCCCGAACCGGTTTGGCGGGGGCTGGCCGGGGTAGCGCCGCAGAGCCCGCAAAAAAACCTTGCAGCCACGCTGATGAACGCGTTAAATAAACGCGTTCAATAAATGAATTTGACGACGAGGATGCCGTGATCCGTCCGTTGCAAAGCCCGGTAGAGCGTGAGCAGACGCGCCAGCGGATCCTTGACGCTGCGCGCGTCCTGTTCGATAGCGATGGCCTGGACGCTGTGTCGCTGCGGGCGATCGCGACGCGGGTGGGCATGACCGCGCCGGCGCTCTATCGTTATTTTCCATCCAAGGGTGAGCTGGTGCGGGCGTTGTGGCGCGGCGCCCTGTTGGAATTGCGGATCCGCCTGGAGGCGATTTCGGCGGCCGAACCCCAACCCCTGGCGGCCTTGCGGGCGATTGGCGCGGCCTATGTCGCTTTCGGGGTCGAGGATCCGCTGCGTTTCCGGATTCTCTTCCTCTGGAGCGTTGAGAGCGTGGCACCCGACATACCTGCGGACCCTGAGATCCAATCGGTCTACGGCGTTCTGCGCCGCCGCGTTGCCGAGGCGGTGGCGCAGGGGCTGATCCGCTGCCCGGATGCCGCCAACACGGATATTGATGCGGTGGTGCAGATGTTCTGGGCTGCCGCGCATGGCATCATCATTCTCGGGACCAAAGTGGTCTTTCCCTGCGACAGCATGCTGCCCATGGCCCCGCCGATCGACCTTGCCAATGCGACGATCGCGACGCTGCTGCGCGGCCTCGCCCCGCGAACTCACCTGGGAGATTCGCCATGAGCATCGCCTCGCCGATGGTGTGCCGCGCCGCTGCCGCTGCGGTCACGCTGCTCGCAGCCATCCTGCCGGGTGGCTGCGAGCAGCCCTCGGCACCGGTGGCCGAGGTCCGGCCGGTGCGCACCATGACGGTCCATGCCGGAGCGTTGGCCGGGAGTGCCAGCCTGGTTGGGGAGATCAGGCCGCGTTATGAAAGCGAGCTGGGCTTCAAGATCAGCGGCAAGATCGCGAGCCGCGCGGTCGATGTCGGGGCGATCGTCCACAAGGACGCGGTGTTGGCGCGTCTGGAACCCCAGGATCAGATCAACACGAACCGGGAGGCCCTGGCCGACTTGGAATCCGCCCGGGCCACCGCGGCGGAGGCCCGGTTGCAGGAAGAGCGTCAGCATCGCCTGGTGACCAGCGGTGCGACCTCGGCCTCGGCCTATGACACGGCGCAGCGGGTGCGGGCGACCGCAGAGGCACAACTCGCCGCTGCGGAGGCCAAGGTTCGGAAGACCCGTGACGAGCTTGGCTACGCGGTGCTGATGGCGCCGACGGACGGAACGATCACGGCCCTGGGCGCCGAAGCGGGGCAGGTCGTGAGCGCCGGGCAAATGGTATTTCGCTTCGCCCGCCTGGACGCCAAGGACGCCGTGTTCAATCTGGCCGAGGAACAGCTTTTGTCGGCGCCGCAGACCCCTGTGGTGGAGGTGTCGCTGCTGGGGGCGCCCGCGATCACGACGCGCGGAACGGTGCGCGAGACGGCGCCCAGTGCCGATACGGTGACCCGGACCTATGCGGTCAAGGTGGCATTGCCCGATGCCCCCGACAGCATGCGTTTTGGCATGAGCGTGCTGGGGCAGATCCACACCGGCAACCGTCCTGTGGTGAGCATTCCCAATGCGGCTTTGTTCCAGGATCATGGTGAGCCCGCGGTGTGGCTGTTCGATCCGGGGACCGCCACGGTGTCGCTGCACCCGGTCGGGGTGTTACGGCTCGAACGCGATCAGACGCTGATCGATCACGGGCTCGCCGATGGCGCGATCGTCGTGACCGCCGGGGTTCAATATCTTCGGCCCGGACAGAAGGTCCGTCAGATGGAGGTCGCGGCCGCACCATGAACGGTTTCAACCTGTCGGCCTGGGCGCTGCAGCACCGCTCTTTCGTGGTCTATCTGATGCTGTTGTGCGCGGTGGCCGGCGTCGGTTCCTATCTGACCCTGGGTCGCGGCGAGGATCCGCCCTTCACCATCAAGACCATGGTGGTGAAAACGCTGTGGCCGGGGGCCACGGTCGACGAGACGATCAAGCAGGTCACCGACCGCATCGAAAAGAAGCTCGAAGAGACGCCAGAGCTCGATCATTTGCAAAGCTACACGGAAGCAGGCGTATCCGTGGTCTTTGTCGTGATCAAGGAATCGGCGCCGGCCGCGGCGATGCCGGAGATCTGGTATCAGGTGCGCAAGAAAACGGCTGATATTCAGCAGAACCTGCCATCGGGGGTTCAGGGCCCGTTTTTCGACGATGAATTCGGCGACACTTTCGGAATCATCTACGGCTTCTCCGCCGATGGTTTCAATAACCGCGAGTTGCGGGATTATGTCGAGTCGGTGCGCGATGCCCTGCTGCAACTGCCCGATATCGGCAAGATCTCGTTGATCGGTGTCCAGGATGAAAAGATCGACATCGATTTCTCGACCCGGAAACTGGCCAGCCTGGGGATCAGTCAGGATGAGCTGATGCAAAGCCTGAAAGCCCAGAATGCCGTGACCGCGACGGGCGTGATCGAGACGCCGGACGAACGGATTTTGCTGCGGGTCAGTGGGGGATTCCATTCTGAAGCGGATCTTGCCGCGATCAATCTGCGCGCCAATGGCCGGTTTTATCGCCTGTCCGACATTGCCGAAATCCACCACGGATTCAGTGACCCGCCGGCGCCGCTGTTCCGCGTCAATGGCAAACCGGCGATCGGGCTGGCGATTTCCATGGCCACGGGCGGTAATGTCCTGACTTTGGGCGACAATATCCGGCGGCGCATGGCGGAGCTGGAGAAAGATCGGCCGGTCGGCATCGATGCCACCGTGGTCGCCGACCAGCCCGAGGTGGTGCGGGCGTCGGTCCATGGCTTTGTCAAATCGCTCGATGAGGCGGTGTTCATCGTTCTGGTGGTCAGTTTTCTCAGCCTTGGGCTGCGTGCCGGCATGGTGGTGGCGTTCTCGATCCCGCTGGTGTTGGCGATGACTTTCGTCGGCATGCATCTGTTTGGCATCGACCTGCAACGGGTGTCGCTGGGCGCTTTGATCATCGCGCTGGGGTTGCTGGTTGACGATGCGATGATCACCGTCGAAATGATGGTGCGCAAGCTGGAGGAGGGCTTTTCCCTGCTCAAGGCGGCCACCTTTGCTTACACTTCGACCGCCTTTCCCATGCTGACCGGGACGCTGGTCACGGTGATCGGCTTTGTCCCGGTTGCCTTTGCCAAGAGCAGTTCGGGAGAATATTGCGCGTCGCTGTTCTCGGTGATGACCTTGGCCCTGCTGATTTCCTGGGTGGTTGCGGTGGTGTTTGCACCGTTGATCGGATTGGTGCTGCTCAAGCCGCGGACGCCGTCCGGCGTCGCGGCTCATGGCGCCGCGGCGTCGCCGCGCAACTGGGTTTTTCAGAGGGTCCTGACAGTCTCGCTGCGCCATCGCGCCGCCGTCATTGTGGCGACGCTGGGCCTGTTCGTCGTCTCGCTGTTCGGAGCGACACGGCTGGAACAGCAGTTTTTCCCGGCGTCGGAGCGACCGGAGATCCTGGTCAATCTGACCCTGCCGCAGAGCGCCTCGATCGCGGCAACGCAGCGTGCCGTCGCCGCGCTGGAAAAACACCTGGCCGGCGACCGCGATGTGGCGCGCTACAGCGTCGATGTCGGGGAAGGCGCGGTGCGTTTTTATCTGCCGTTGGATGTCCAACTGGCCCACGACTATTTCGCCCAGGCCGTGGTCGTGGCCCGTAACAGCGAGGTTCGTGACGCGCTGGCGGCGCGGTTGCGTCAGGCCATCATGACCGAACTGCCCGACGCCACGGTTCAGGTTTCGCCGATGGAGTTGGGACCGCCGGTCGGCTGGCCGATCAAATTCCGTGTCAGCGGCCCCGATACCCAGCGGGTCCGCTCTCTTGCCTATGCCGTTGCGGACATCGTCGCTGGCGATCCGCGGACGTGGGGCGTGAATTTCGATTGGAACGAGCCGATCAAGACGGTGCGTTTGCGGGTGCAGCAGGACAAGGCGCGCCTGCTGGGACTGACGTCACAAGCCCTGGCCACCGCGATCCACACCGCTTTCACCGGCAACACGATCACCCAGGTCCGCGACGGGATCTATCTGATCGATGTCCAGACCCGGGCGCGGGATGCCGAACGCCAGGACATCGAGACGCTGCGGCAACTCCAGATCGTGGTCGGCGGCCAGAACATCCCGCTCGATGCCGTCGCGACGCTGGAATATGGCTTTGAACAGCCGATCGTGTGGCGGCGCCAGCGCCTGCCGACGATCACGGTCCAGGCCGACGTCGCGGCGGGGGCCCGCGCCGAAACCGAGATGCAGCGCCTGCAGCCCGCAATCGACACACTCGCGGCGACTCTGCCGTCCGGTTATGCGATCGCGGTCGGCGGCGCGGTGGAGGAGGCGGCCAAGGGCCAGGCGTCGGTCACCGCGGTTTTCCCGTTGATGCTGGTGCTGATGTTGACCGTGCTGATGATCCAGTTGCAGAGCTTCCAGCGCCTGCTGCTGGTCGTCAGCGTGGCCCCCCTGGGGCTGATCGGTGTTGTCGCGGCGATGCTGCCGATGCACCAGCCCATGGGGTTCGTCGCGATGCTGGGCTGTATCGCCCTGATCGGCATGATCATCCGCAACGCGGTGATCCTGATTGATCAGATCGAACACAATGTTGCCGCGGGCCAGAACCGCTATGACGCCGTGATTGATGCCACCGGCCATCGGCTGCGGCCGATCCTGCTGACGGCGTCGGCGGCGATCCTGGGCATGGTCCCGATCGCCGGCGAATCCTTCTGGGGACCGATGGCCTACGCGATCATGGGCGGGCTGGTCGTGGCGACCTTGTTGACCCTGGTGTTCCTGCCCGCGGCGTATCTGGCCTGGTTCCGGGTTCCGATCCCGCGGTAGCGCGCGCCGCGGATTCATTCCACCCGGCCGCGATCGGCAAGAAAATCGAGCAATGCCCGAACGCGGGCGGGCAGGGGGCCGCCCTGACCGACATGGATGGCGTGGAACACTTCGTGATCGCCGGGATTGAGGGGCTGCAAAACTGGCACGAGGCGACCCGCGGCGATGTCGTCACGCGCCGTGAAGGCCGCGAGCCGGGCAAGTCCGATCCCGTCCAGCGCCAGTTGGCGCAGCGCCTCACCATCGCTGACTTGCACGCGGCCGACGGTTGGCATGACAACCGGTTCGGCATCCGTCTTCAGCGGCCAGCCTTCAAGGACGCGGGCATAGTTGAACCCGAGCCGATGGTGGTTTTCGAGATCGGCGATGGTTCGGGGCTCGCCGAAGCGGCGGATATAGGCGGGCGCGCCGACGATCACCATCGCTGTTTCCCCGAGTTTGCGGGCGACAAGGCTTGAACTCTTCAACGGGCCGGCCCGGACCGCCACGTCGGTCCGTTCCGCCAGGATGTCGATCACCGCATCGGTCTGAACGATGTCCAGCGTGATCCCGGGGTAGCGATCAAGGAAATCGGGCAGGATCGGCGAGAGGATATGTCGGGCATAGGACGCGCTGGTGTTGAGCCGGACGGGCCCGACCGGGCGCTCCCCGGCACCGGCATTGCGCTCGGCATCGTCGATATCGGCCAGGATGCGTGTCGCCCGTTCGTAGAAGGCACAGCCCTCGGGTGTGAGTTGGAGCCGTCGTGTCGAGCGGTTGACCAGGCGCGCGCCCAGGCGGGCTTCGAGGCGGGCGATCAGCTTGCTGACCGCGGACGGCGTCATACGCCACAGACGCGCCGCGGCGGAAAAGCCGCCTTGTTCGACCACGCCGAGGAAGACCGCCATTTCCCCCGCGCGATTGATCTCGATGCGCGCCATCTGGTCGTTGATCTCATAGATGATGTTCCAAGCGGCAGGCTATCTCATCAATGGCCGGTTGGCTAGGTTGCCGTCCCGGGACCGGAAAAAAATGGGACATGATATGCCTTTGGCTCTTTACGCTTTGACGGCCGGCGCCTTCGGTATCGGCGTCACCGAGTTTGTCATCATGGGTTTGTTGCTCGCGGTGAGCGCGGACCTCCATGTGTCGATGACGACGGCGGGGTTGCTGATCTCCGGATATGCCCTCGGTGTCGTCATCGGTGCGCCCGTGCTGACGGCACTGACCGGGCGCTGGCCGCGCAAGACGGTGCTGATCGGGCTGATGGCAATTTTCACGATCGGAAATTTTGCCTGCGCGGTGGCACCGACCTATGGCCTGTTGATGGCTGCGCGGGTCCTGACCGCGCTCGCCCACGGCACGTTCTTCGGTGTCGGCTCGGTCGTGGCCACGGGGCTGGTCGCCGAAGACCGCAAGGCGTCGGCGATCGCGGTGATGTTTACCGGGCTTACGGTTGCGACCATCGTCGGCGTGCCGCTCGGGACCTGGATCGGCCAGCAACTGGGCTGGCGAGCCACGTTTTGGGCGGTCGCACTGATTGGTGTGATGGCGCTGATCGTCATCGCGACGCTGGTGCCACGCGACACCAGACCGGAAGTTGATGCCGACTGGCGGGCCGATCTGCGCGCCATTGTGCGCATGCCGGTGCTGCTTGCCCTGCTGACGACGGTTCTGGGCTTTGCCGGCGTCTTTGCGGTGTTCACTTATATCGCGCCGATGCTGACGCAGGTCACGGGCATCACGGATCGCGCGGTGTCGCCGGTCTTGCTGGTGTTCGGCGGCGGCCTCGTGATCGGCAACCTCGTCGGCGGGCGGTTGGCCGATCGAAATCTCATGGCGACGGTGCTCGGGACGCTGCTTGTGCTGGGTGTTGCGCTAACCTTGATGACGCCGGCCCTGCACAACCCGGTTGCGGCGATCGCGATGACAGGCCTTCTTGGCGCCGCAGGTTTTGCCACCGTTGCGCCGCTGCAGATGTGGGTGTTGTCAAAGGTGGCAGGCGGGAGCCGAAGCCTGGCCTCCAGCTTCAACATCGCGGCTTTCAATCTCGGGAACGCCCTCGGCGCCTGGGCCGGGGGTGCGGTGATCGATCACGGCCCGGGGCTCACCTTTGTGCCCTTGGCGGCGGCGGCGTTTCCCGCGGCGGCCCTTGTGGTCGCGGCTCTGACGATGACGATCACGCGCGCGAACCGCACGGTTGCGTTCGCGGCCGGTGACGGCCGTGGAAATATTTGACAGGTCTGCGAACGCGAAGGGGGACGCCTGGCGCTCCCGCCGCGCCTCTTGAACCGGTGGAAAGGAAGATGTCATGGAGTATCGTTCACTCGGCCAATCGGGGCTTAAGGTTCCGGTTCTCAGTTTTGGCACCGCAACGTTCGGTGGATCCGGCCCCCTGTTTGGTGCCTGGGGTAATAGCGATGCGACCGAGGCGCGCCGTCTCGTCGATATCTGCCTTGCGGCCGGGGTCAATCTGTTCGATACGGCTGACGTCTATTCCGAGGGGGCATCGGAAGAAGTCCTGGGCGCGGCAATCAAAGGGCGCCGTGATCGCGTCCTGATTTCGACCAAGACCAGCCTGCCGCTGGGCGACGGCGCCAATGATGCCGGGTCATCCCGGTTTCGCTTGATCCGCGCGGTTGAAAACGCATTGCGCCGGCTCGGCACCGACTATCTCGACCTGCTTCAGCTTCATGCCTTCGATGCGGCAACGCCGGTCGCGGAGGTGCTGGCGACGCTCGATGCCCTGGTGCGGGCCGGCAAGGTCCGCTATGTCGGGGTCTCGAATTTTGCCGGCTGGCAGATCATGAAATCGCTGGCCGTTGCCGAGCGTTACGGATGGCCGCGCTATGTTGCCAATCAGGTCTATTATTCGCTGATCGGTCGCGACTATGAATGGGATCTGATGCCGCTTGGCCTTGACCAGGGTCTGGGCGCCCTGGTCTGGAGTCCCCTGGGCTGGGGGCGTCTGACCGGAAAAATCCGGCGCGGCGCCGCACTGCCGGCGGGCAGCCGGCTTCATGAAACCGCCGGCTTCGGCCCGCCGGTCGAGGATGCGCACCTGTTCCGTGTCGTTGACGCGCTGGAGGATGTGGCGCGCGAGACCGGCAAGACGGTACCACAGATTGCGCTCAACTGGCTGTTGCAACGCCCCACGGTGTCATCGGTCATCATCGGGGCGCGCGACGAGGCGCAGCTTCGTCAGAATCTGGGTGCTGTGGGCTGGTCGCTGACTGTCGACCAGATTGCCGCGCTGGACAAGGCCAGCGCCGTGACCGTGCCCTATCCCTATTTCCCCTACCACAGGCAGGAAGGCTTTGCGCGACTGAACCCGCCCCTCGTTTGAACAGTTCCGACCAAGTGGCGCGAAAAACGGCCCGCGGCGCGAATTGATCGCGCGCGGGCCGTCTGTCGAGCGTGAAGTCGGGGGAAGCGGCGTCAGGCTTCTTCCCCCGCCAATTTTTTGGAACTGCGTAGGCTTGTGTTTTTCAGAGGTTACTTGCGGTCATTGAGCAGGCTGTCGGCATTGTCTTTGGTCACGATCGTCCACGGGATGTCGTAACGTTTGGATTGGCCGTCGTTCCACGCCAGATCCTTTTCATACTGCTTCCAGATCGGCGACAGGGGCTTGAAATCGGGCCCTTTGACGGCGCGCAGGGCGACATCGATGCTGCCCTGCATCTGGCCGCGGGCGTCCTGCAGGATCGAGGTCATTTCACCGGCCTTCACCGCATTGATGGCGTCGGTGACCCCATCGATTCCGGCGATCGCGAAGTCCTTGGTATTGAGCCCGGCGGCCTTGATCGCCTCAATGGCGCCCAGGGCCATTTCGTCATTCTGGCCGATGACGCCGTTGATCTCGCTATGGTGCTTGGACAGCCAGTTCTGCATCAGGTCCAAGGCTTCGGCGCGCGACCAGTTGGCGGTCTTGCGTTCCAGCACCTTCACCGCACCCGGGGGGCATTCCGCCAAAGCCTTCTCGTTGCCCTGGCCGCGCTGGATTTCGCCGGATCCGCCTTTGGGGCCCTCGATGATCACGACATTGCCCTTGCAGCCGAGCTTGGCCAGCACGTCCTTGGCTTCGAGATAACCGCCCAGGACGTCATCGGACACGACCTCGGAATTCATGTCCTTGGTGTTCAGGCGCGCATTGGTGACCACTACCGGTATGCCGGCCGCCTTGGCCGCCGTCACCACGGGAATATTGGCCTCGAAGTCCATCGGATTGACGATGATCGCGTCGAATTTCGAGTTGATCGCCAACTGGGCCTGGTCGTTCTGCACCGACGCATCATAACGGCCGTCATAGAAGGTGATGTCGGCAACGCCCGACGTGACCGCGGGATCATCCTTGCCATAGCGCTGCATCAGTTGCACGAACTCGGCCTTGTTGCCGTACATCAGGACGGCGATCTTGACCTTTTTGGCATCGGCCGCGGCGGCAACCTGCAGGGTCGCTGCCAGGGCGAGCAGCCCGACCGACAGCAAGAGACTTTTCTTCATGGACGTTCCTCCTTGTTCAAAGATCCGGTTTTCAGGTACCGGGTTTGTGTTTGCGACCGGATTGCTGTTGGCGAAGACGACTCGTGTCGTGCAACAGCGAGCGGCCGCACTCGCCGCCGAGGCCCGGCCGGGCCCAAGCGCGCTTGGCATGTGAACGCGACAGTCAGGACAGAATTGATCGCGTGTCAGAGGGCGGTTTGCTTGCGGGACGGGTCGATGATCACCGCGGTGACAATCAACGCGCCTTTGATGATCAATTGATAGAAGCTCTCAACCCCCAGGATATCGAGACCATTGTTCATCACGCCAATGATCAGCGCCCCGAACAGGGTGCCCGACAGTCGGCCGACACCGCCGGTCAGGCTGGTGCCGCCAATCACCGCGGCCGCGATGGCGTCGAGTTCGTAGGAGCTGCCGGCGTTGGTTTGCGCCGAACCGGTCTTCGCGGTCAGGATGATCCCGGCCAGTCCGGCCAGGGTTCCGGCCAGGGCGTAAACCAGCACCTTGATCCGCGGTGTTTTGATCCCGGAGGTCCGGGCGCTCTTTTCGTTGCCGCCGACCGCGTAGACATGGCGGCCGAAAATGCTTTTGTTGAGGATCGTCCAGGCAACGGCAAAGACCAGCAGGAACAGCACCACGGGGATTGGCACGACACCGAGGACCTTGCCGGTGCCAAACCAGCGCAGGTCAGGGCTGATGGCGGAAATCGGATTGCCGTCGGCCAGCGCCATGGTAAAGCCCCGCGCTGCCAGCAGCATGCCCAGCGTACCGACGAAGGCCTGGATGCGGAAACGGGCGATGATCCAGCCATTCAGCGCACCGCAGGCGGCCCCGGCGACCAGGGCGGCGATCACCGGGACCACGACACCGTAGTTGCCGCTCCACGGCGTCACGCCAACCGAGGCCGTGGCGAACGATGCCGCGACCATGCCGGAGAAGGCCAGCACCGAGCCTACCGACAGGTCGATCCCTGCCGCGATGATGACGAAGGTCATGCCGATCGCGAGGATGCCGTTGATCGAAATCTGGTGCAGGATCAACATCAGATTTGCAGCAGTGAGGAAGACGTTGTCAGGCCAATCACCGGCCGCGACCCGCAACTGGCAAAGAATGCTGACCAGGATGCACAGGCCGATAAAGGCGGCGACGATCCCGAACTTCCTGAAGAAGACATCGCCCCGAAAGCTCAATGTGGAGTCGCTCATAACGGTACGTCCTCCCGATTTTTCTTTTTCTGCCGTCGATCAGACGGCGGCCATCATGAGATTTTTCGCCGTGGCCGCGCCGCGCCCGAAGGTCCCGGCGGGCCGGCCTTCGCGCAGCACGATGATCCGGTCGCTCATGCCAATGATTTCCTCAAGGTCGGACGACACCATCAGTACGCCACCACCGCGAGCGGCGAAGTCCGACATGAAGCGATAGATTTCCTTCTTGGCGCCGACATCGACACCCCGGGTCGGCTCATCAAGCAGCAGGACCTTCGGGTCGGTCAGAATGCAGCGGCCGAGCACGACCTTTTGCTGGTTGCCGCCGCTCAGGTTGCGCACCAGCTGATCGGGGCCCGTGGTCTTGATTCGCATCATCTTGATCGCCCGGCCGATCTGCGACAACTCATCGTCGCGCCGGACGAAACCCCAGCGCTGCAGCCGATCGAGGATCGACAGGGACAGATTGCTGCCGACCGAGGCACAGAGCACCAGCCCGCCGTCCTTGCGGTCCTCGGTGACATAGGCCAAGCCGGCACCGATCGCTTCCTGGACCGCGCCACCGCGAAAGGTCCGCCCCGATACCGAGATCGTGCCGCGATCTCCGTGATAGAGGCCATAGATGGTGTCGAGCAGCTCGGTGCGGCCCGATCCAACCAGCCCATAAATGCCCAGGATTTCGCCCTTGCGCAGCACGAAGTCGACGTCACGGAACCGCGGCGCGCGGGCCAGATCGCGGACCTCCAGCAGAGGCGTGTCCTCGGGTGTGTTGTCCTTGACGAATTCGCCTTCGATGGCGCCACCGATCATCATCTCGATCAGACGCTCGCGATCGATGTCGCTCACCCGCCCGGACGCAACCCGTGCCCCGTCCTTGAACACGGTGTAGGTGGTGGCCAGGGTGAAGACCTCGGCCAGGCGATGGGTGACATAGATGATGCCGCGGCCCGCCGCGGCCAGGCCGCGGATCACGGTGAACAAACGTTCGACATCCTTGTCACCAATCGCCGATGTCGGCTCGTCGAAGATCAGGATCCGGGCATTGCGGTGCGACAGGGCCTTGGCGATCTCCACCAATTGCTGCGATGCGACACTCAGGTTGCCCATCACCGCCCGCGGATCGATGTCGAAATCCAGCGAGGCCAGCAGGTCCTCGGCCTGCCGGTTGAGTTGCGTGAAGTCCACGAAGCCGTGTCGGCTGGGTTGGGCCCCCAGATAGATGTTTTCGGCAACGGTCAGGTGGGGAATCGCGCTGAGCTCCTGCTGGACGATGGCAACTCCGGCATCCAGGGCCTGGCGGGCATCGGCGAACCGCACCGCGTCGCCATCGATCAGGATCTCGCCGGCATCCGGGGCGATGAACCCCATCAGGACGCTGAGGAGGGTCGATTTACCGGCGCCGTTGCCGCCGCACAGCGCCAGAATCTCGCCGCGATCGAGTTCGAGGCTACCGTCGGTCAGGGCCTTGATGCCCATGAAGTTCTTCTTGATGCCGCGCATCGAGAGGAGCGGATCGGTCATCGTACGATCTCCTCAGCCGGTCACGCCATGGATCTGGCGCAGGCGGTCGCGGTAGACCGCGAACGCGCCATCATAGGCGGCCCGCCGGGCGTGGTCGGGACGCGCCGTTTTCGCAACGTCAACGGCGACGCAACGCTGGGCGATCGCCGCCAGCGGTTCCGCCTGGCCCTGATGCCGGGTCCACGCGGCCATCGCCTGCATGGCCGCGCCCAGGCAGCCGGCTTCCTCGCCCGCCGGCACCACGATTTCGGCGCCGCTGGCGTCGGCGATCATCTGGCGCCATTCGGCGCTGCGGGCGCCGCCACCGACCAGGAAGATCCGTTCCGGGTCGCCGTCGGGCAGGATGCGGCGCAACCCGGCCAGAACGCCGAAGCTGACGCCCTCGACCATCGCCCGGGTCAGGTTCTCGGCGGTCATATTGCCGGCGGTGAGGCCGTGAATGCTGCCCTGGGCCGTCGGCAGATCGGGGGTGCGTTCGCCGTTGAGAAAGGGCAGTACGGTGATGCCGCCGGCGCCAGGATCGCTGGCGCGCAACGCCTCGGAGAGGTAGCCGATGTCGCGATTGAGCAGCGCGACCGCCCGGCCGGTGACGTTGGTCGCATTCATGGTGCAGACCAGGGGCAGCCAGCCGCCGCTGCTGGAACAGAAGGGCGCCACGCACCCCATCTCATCGAGCACCGGTGTACCGCTGTAGGAATAAATTGTCGCCGAGGTGCCAAGGCTCATGGTCACGATACCTTCGCGCACATTGCCGGTGCCGATCGCGGCCATCATGTTGTCGCCACCGCCGACCGCGACCAGACAATCGGTCGACAGGCCCAGGGCCGCTGCCGCGGCCGGCGTCACCGGGCCGATCACGCTGTCGGGGGCCAGCAATTCCGGCAATGCGGCCGCCAGCGCGCCGCTGCCGCCATCGATCAGTGCCAGGGCCGCCTGTGCCCAGACTCGACGGCGAATGTCGAAGAAACCGGTTCCCGAGGCATCGCCGCATTCGGCGCTGTAGCGTCCGGTCAGCCAGTAGTTGAGATAGTCATGGGGCAGCAGGATGCGGTGGATGCGGCGGAAATTGTCGGGTTCGTGCTGACGCAGCCATTCCAGCTTGGAGATGGTATAGCCGGTCAGGGGAATGATGCCGAAGGCCTCGAACCAGTGCGCCGCGCCGCCCAGGCGCTCGATCAGCGCGGCATTCTGTGGTGCAGTTTCGGTGTCGTTCCAGAGTTTGGCGGGACGGATCGGCCGGCCGGCCGCGTCGACCACGACTAGGCCATGCTGTTGGCCGGAAACGCCGAGGCAGCGAATGTCATGGCCGCCGCCGGCCTGGTCGATCGCCTGGCGCACCGCCTTGACCATCGCCGTGGTCCACCAGTCCGGGTCCTGTTCACGGGCGCCGTTGTCCCGTTCAATCAGGTCATGCGGCGCATGACCCGCGCCGCGAAGGGTGCCCTGATCGTCGACGATCAGCGCCTTGGTGCCCTGCGTTCCACAGTCAATTCCAAGAAACATTGGGTAGTTCCCCCGTGTCATATTGTCTTTTTTCGGGGATCATCGGCCCCGTTTTTCGTTCCTGGCGAAACGCCGATGGTGACGTTCCGATAAAGCGGATGAAATTCCGATTGAACGTTGAGATCGTGTCGTAGCCGACGTCGAAGCATACCGACGTTATTCGCTCGTCCGTCTCCAGCAGCAGTTGGCAGGCCTTGTATATTCTGAGGCGATTGACGTATTCGAGGCAGGTGCATTTGACGTGGCGTTCAAACATCCGCGAGAAGGCCGACAATCCCATGCCTTGATGATCGGCGATTTCACGACAGGTCAAATCGGCGCGGTTGAAGTTCTTGGCGATGAACACCAGCGCATTATCGAGACGCCGCGGCTGGGTGCAGACATAGTCCGGTCCCTTCAAAGACAGCGATTTCCGGTCGGGATCGCTTTGCAGTTGGCTGAGAAGATCGAAAAACAATGTCAGACGACGCAGGCCGCTGGCATCGAGCAAGTCATGCATCACGGCCGCGGTGCGGCGGGCGACCGGAGTGGAAAACGCGACGCCGGCCCGCGAATCCTCAAGAAGCGTGGCGAGACCGGCGCAATCGGAGAATTCGGCGATGCATTTGTCGATGAAGGCCGCGTTGAACTGTACGACGAGGTCACGCCCGACGATCCGTTCCTCCTGGTTGCGCTCGTCCTGGCCGCTGGCGTCGGTCACCCACATATGCGGCAGGTTCGGGCCGGTCAGGATCATGTTTCCCGGTTCGAAGCGTCCGGCGTAAGTGCCGACATAACACAGTCCCGAACTCTTGCGGATCAGATGGATTTCATATTCGGGATGGTGATGCCACCCGGAATAGGCGAACGGATAGTCGTGGCAATAGACGCGGAACGTCCGGCCCAACGGCGTTTCGATGACCTCGCGCAATGGCTTCACATTCATCTGGCTGGCCTATCCCTGCAAAGCCGGTGGCTGCCGCCGTTGCCGGAGCACCCACCCCGGTGCGGCTTATACCAACCGGCGACGAGCCTTTCTCATTGTCGGTTGGTAGCGGCGGCGATGGCCACCGCGGCCCGCAAGGGCCGAAGCCGGCGTGGTGTCAGAGCTCGATCTGGATCTTCACGTCGGACGGTCGTTGTTGCGCCGCCCGCTGAAATGCCGCGATCGAATCCTCGAACGGGAACGTCGCGGAAATCAGTGGTTTCAGATCGATCTTGCCGCTGCCAAGCAATTTCAGGGCGCGATCCCAGACATTGGCATAGCGGAACGTGCCGGTGAGGGAAATTTCCTTGACCTGGAGGGCGACAACATCGAGCGCGATCTTGTCCTGGGGCATGCCAACCAGCACAACCCGGCCACCGCGCCGGATCAGATCGGTCATCCGGTCATAGGGCTTGTCACTGCCGCTGGCTTCGAAAAAGACGTCCACGCCACGGCCGGCGGTGCGCTCGTCCACGATTGCGGCCAGGCTCTGACGGTTCAGATCGACCGTGGTCAACCCCGGCCGGTTGGCCAGCAAAGCCAGTTTCGCCGTGGCAAAATCACTGATGATCACCTCCGAACAGCCGGCGGCCAGGGCGGAGAAAGCGATCATCATGCCGATGGTGCCGGCACCCGTCACCACAGCGACGTCGCCCGGCTGAATTTCCGCCCGGGCCGCCGCGTAAACGCCGATCGCGAGCGGCTCGACCATCGCGCCTTCCGCGAAGCTGACATTGTCGGGCAGGCGGTAGGTCAGGGTGGCGGGATGGATGACCTGGGCGGTCAGGCAGCCATGGATCGGTGGTGTCGCCCAGAAGCGGACATCAGGGTCGAGGTTGTAAAGACCTTGCATCGTTTCAAGTGAGGTGAAGTCCGGGACCCCCGGCTCCATACAGACGCGGTCGCCGACCTTGAGATGGGTAACCGCGGATCCGATCTTGGTAACGACACCCGACGCCTCGTGGCCCAAAATCATTGGATCCTTGACAACGAAATCACCAATGCGGCCATGCTTGTAATAATGGACGTCACTACCGCAAATCCCCACGGTCTTTACGGAGACGGCAACTTCGTGCTCTTGAGGGTTGGGGGTTCCCGGGATGTCGATATCACGGATCGACAATTCGCCGACGCGTTCCAGCACAACGCCACGAACGTTCATGGTCATCTCCCTTTTGCGCACACGACCGGGCGCATTATTATATTATGTATAACCCTTCATCATGGTAAGTATAAGTCGTTCGGGAGTGCGATCGCTACGCCCTTTTTCAAATTGTGTGTGCATGATTTTACATCGCGCGCCCAATCGGGGGGCGCGGCCCAGCCCAGGCCGGAAGAGGGCGTTCAAAAGGAATCGTTTTGATGAAGAGAGAAATCGTCTTTTGGGGCTCCCGGGAAGGGGCCCGGGCACCGATTAATACCCGGCGTCCTTCTGGTCGCGAAACGCCAGGACATAGACGGTATCCACCGCCGGCTCATGGCGATAGAGCGCAACATAGCCTGAGCCGCCAAACGCGATCAGCAGCTCACGCAGCGCCGGCGCCGGGGCAAAGGGTCGGCCGATGTCAGGGTCGGTTTCCAGCAAGGCAAGCTGCTGCGCGATGGCTTGCATGGCTCTGCGGACCGCTACGGGATTCCTGGTCGCCAGGAAGCGGCGGCACCGATCCAGGCCGACCGTCGCGCCCTCGGTAATAATCAGTCGTGGCACGGTGGCGCGTCGGTCTCAGCTTCGGTGCCCCAGCTGTCGAGCCAAACGCGTATCTCCGCCCCGGTCAGGTGCAGGCCGGTTTCCTGAAACGCGGTCCAGGACGCCAGGGCTTCCTCTTTGAAGCTTTCGCGGGCCTCCTCGCGCGCCACATACTGCTCAAGGGCCTCACGCATCAGCCAATGGGCCGAGCGCTGCTGCAGCCCGGCAAGGCGGTGGATCCGGCTTTTCAGATCGTCATCAATCTTCACTGAAATCGCCATGCCATCTCATATCACGAGGTATTGCCTATCAATAATAGGCCAATCCGACGACGGTGTCGAGGCACGTAGCCTTTTCTCGGTTGTCGATGAGACGAGACACCTCATCGTATCGATACGATTCCGATCTTATTCAAATCCAATTAAGGCCAGGTGCTGCCGACCGTCTCGGGCCGTGCATCCACCGGCCGTGACAGGATTCGTCACGCGGCGTTTTCCGGGGCCGGCGTGCCCGCTTGGAAACGCCGCCACACCCTCAGGGATCGATGCCGGAAGCGATCGAGATAGAGATAAACGATGGGCGTGGTGTACAGCGTCAGGGCTTGGCTCACGATCAGGCCGCCGATGATGGCGATACCCAGCGGCCGACGCAGTTCCGAGCCCATGCCGTGATCCAGAACGAGCGGGATGGCACCGAACAGGGCGGCACAGGTGGTCATCATGATTGGCCGGAAGCGCATGAGGCAGGCCTGCAGGATCGCCTCCTCGGGCGACAGGTGCCCGGTGCGTTCGGCCTGGATCGCAAAATCCACCATCATGATCGCGTTCTTCTTGACCACACCGATCAACAGGAAGACGCCGATCAGGGCGATCACGGTGAATTCGGTGTCCGTCAGCAGCAGGGCCAGCACCGCGCCGACGCCCGCCGACGGCAGTGTGGACAGGATGGTCAGCGGATGGACATAGCTCTCGTAGAGGATACCGAGAACGAAATAGACCGCGAGCAACGCGGCGCCGATCAGCATTGGCATGGCGGCGCTTGTCGACTGAGAGCTCCCGGCCGTGCCGGCGAAGCCGCCATGCACCGTTTTGGGCATGTGGATCTCCTGGACCGCCTTCTCGATTGCCGCCGTCGCGTCGGCGAGCTTCGCACCGGGGGCGAGATTGAACGAGATGGTTGCCGCGGCGGCCTGGCCCTGGTGGTTGACCTGGACCGGCGTGGTTCCATCGGTCATCCGCGCGAAGGCGGAGAGCGGGATCATGGTGCTGCTGCTGGTACTGACCGCGGCACCGCTTGACGCGCTGCCGCCATTGCTGGTCGCGATGGAGTTGGTCGCCTGATTGGTCGCGGAGGAACTGCTCGATGAAGAGCTGCCCGAGGCGCTCGTCACCGTGCCTGACACCGCGTTGCTGGAGGCGGTCCCGCTCGCGCTCTCGCCGGAGGTGCTGACATAGATCAGCTTGAGCGATTCGGGATCCTCAAGATATTGCGGCGCCAGCTCCATGACAACATGGTACTGGTTCTGGTCCTTGTAGATCGTCGACACGTCGCGCTGACCAAAAGCGTCGTAAAGCGTCGCGTCGATGGCATCGGGCGTCAGGCCGTAGCGCTTGGCGGTCGCCCGGTCGATCGTGACCTTGGTCTCAAGGCCGCTGCTCTGCTGGTCCGACGTGACGTCGGCGAGCTGCGGGTTCTGCTTCAGGGCGGCGAGCAGCTTCGGCACCCAGGTCGTGAGGTCTGCCGTGCTCTCAGCCTGCAGCGTGTACTGGTACTGCGCGAAGCTCATACGGCCGCCCATGAACAGATCCTGCATCGGAAACATCATCAGGTCGGCGCCGGGGATCGCCGCCAGCTTCGCGCGTAGCCGGGCGAGGACCACGAAGGCGCTGACGTCCCGCTGGGCCAGTGGTTTCAAGGTGACGAAAACCTGGGCCTGATTGGTGCTGCGGCCGCCGGTGAAGCCATTGACGGTCTCGACCGCGGGATCCGCCTGGACGACCGCCTGGGCCTGGGCCAGTTTGGTGCGCATCGACTGGAACGAGATCGCCTGGTCGGCCGTGATGCCGCCCATCATCAGGCCGCCATCCTGCTGCGGGAACAAGCTTTTGGGGACGATCACAAACAGCAGGACATTGACGACCACGGTGAGCAGCAGGATCGCCAGGACCAGACGGGGATGGGCGAGGGCACGGCGCAATGTCGTCTCGTACAGCCCCTGCAGCCCGTCGATCATCGCGCCGATGGCGCGGGAGAGGCGACCGGGCGGCCGTGGTTTGCCGCCGCGCAACAGCAAGGCGCACATCATTGGGGTCGTGGTCAGGGCCAGCACCAGAGAGACTCCGACCGCGAGCGACAGCACGATGGCGAATTCGTGAAACAGCCGGCCGACGATGCCACCCATCAACAGGATGGGCAGGAACACGGCGACGAGTGACGCGCTCATGGAGATGACCGTGAAGCTCACCTCCTTCGCGCCCTGCACGGCGCTATCGAAGCCCGACTTCCCGGCTTCGAGATGGCGCGTGATGTTCTCCAGTACGACAATGGCGTCGTCGACGACGAAGCCGGTGGCGATGGTGAGCGCCATCAGAGACAGATTGTCGAGGCTGTAGCCGAGCAGCTTCATGACGCCGAACGTGCCGAGGATCGAGATCGGTACCGTGACGCTGGGGATCAGCGTTGCGCGACCGCTGCGCAGGAAGACAAAGACGACACCGATGACCAGGAGAACCGCGATGACCAATGTCGACTCGGTTTGCGCCAACGACGCCCGGATCGTGCTGCTGCGATCGCCGGAAAGCTTCAATTCGACGTCACCGGGCAGGGCGGCCCGCAGTTGCGGCAGCACCGCCTTCACCTCATCGACGATATTGACGATGTTGCCGCCGGGCTGCTTGTACAGCATCAGCATCACCGCCGGCTGGCCGTTGACCGAGCCCTCATTGTGCACGTCCTCGACCGAATCAAGCACCTCGGCGACGTCTCTCAGATAAACGGGCCGGTTGCTTCGGTAGGCGATCACCAGATCGCGGTAGTCGGCGGCGTGTTCAGCCTGATCGTTGGCATAGAGTTGATAGCGGCGAATGCCATCGTTGATCGAGCCTTTGGCACTATTGGCATTGGCCGCGGACAAGGCGGCGCGAACATCCTCGAGGCCGATGCCGTATTTGAACAAGGCACCGGGGTTGATCTCCACCCGCACCGCGGGGAGCGAGCTGCCGAAGACATCGACGTTGCCGATTCCGGACACCTGAAGCAGGCGCTGTTCCAGCACGGTGGCGGCACTGTCATAGAGCTGGCCTCGTGTCAGGGTCTTTGACGTCAACGCCAGGATCAGGATCGGCGCATCGGCGGGATTGAACTTGCGATAGGTGGGATTGCTCTTGAGTGCGGACGGCAGGTCGGCGCGCGCGCCATTGATCGCCGCCTCGACGTCGCGCGAAGCGCCCTCAATGTTTCGGTTGAGACCGAACTGCAGGATGACCCGGGTCGATCCGACGGCGTTCTCCGAGGTCATCTCGGTGACGTCGGCGATCTCGCCCAGTCGGCGTTCCAGGGGTGCTGCCACGGTCGTGGCCATGGTATCCGGGCTGGCGCCGGCCATCTGCGCCTGGACCATGATTGTCGGAAAATCCACCGCGGGCAGGGGCGCGACCGGCAGGGTGCGGACGGCGAGCATGCCCGCCAGCGCGATGCCAAGCGTCATCAGCGTGGTTGCGACCGGCCGCTGGATGAAAATGGCGCTGAGAGTCATGGTTGGGCCCTTTCGGGTTTCATCTCCCTGCCCGACCAGCGCCGCTGTCGCGCGGCAAGGCCATCCAGAGCCAGGTAGATAACCGGTGTCGTAAACAAGGTCAGCAACTGGCTGATTGCGAGGCCGCCGATCATGGCGATGCCGAGCGGATGGCGCAGCTCGGATCCGCTGCCGCTGCCAAAGGCCAGCGGCACCGCCGAAAGCAACGCCGCCATCGTTGTCATCAGGATCGGCCGGAAGCGTTGCAGGCAGGCCCGATGGATCGCGGCGCGCGGTGTCAGCCCGTCATCACGTTCCGCGACCACGGCGAAATCGATCATCATGATCGCGTTTTTCTTGACGATGCCGATCAGCAGAATGATGGCGATGACCCCGATCACGTCGAGATCGGTGCCGGTGATCTGCATGGCGAGCAGGGCCCCGATGCCGGCGGACGGCAGGGTCGACAGGATGGTCAGCGGATGGATGAAGCTCTCATAGAGCACGCCCAGCACGATGTACATCACCAGGACCGCCGCCAGCACGAGATAGAGCTCGTTTGACAGTGAGGTCTGAAAAGCGGCCATCGCACCCTGGAAGGTCGTGCCGAAGCTGTCGGGCAAGCCGATCGCCCGTTCCGCCGCGCGGACCGCGGTGATGGCACTGCCAAGTGAACTGTGAGCGGCCAGGTTGAAGGAAATCGTCGCGGCCGGGAATTGAGCCAGGTGGCTGATCTGCACCGGCCGGTGGTCGATGACGATCCTGGCGAGCGCGTTGAGCGGGACCTGGCCGTTGCTCGCGGTCGAAGAGGGCAGGTAGATCGAGTCCAGGGCGGCCAGCCCGTCGTCGCGCTGCGGATCGGCTTCGAGGATGACCCGCATCTGGTTGGCCTGGGTAAATATGGTGGTGACGATGCGCTGACCGAAGGCGTCATAGAGCGCGTTGTCGATGGTCGCGAGCGTGATGCCGAACCGGGCCGCCGTGGCACGGTCGACCTCGACCATCGCGGACAATCCGTTGTTCTGCAGATCGCTCGCGACATCCTCCAGTTCCGGTACCTTCGCGAGTTGGGCCAATAGTTTCGGAACCCAGATGCCGAGCTCGTTCAGCGAGGGATTGTCGACGATGAACTGGTATTGGGTGGCACTGACCTCGGTATCGACGGTCAGATCCTGAACCGGCTGCATATAGAGCGCGATGCCGACGACGTGTCCGACCTCGCCTTGCAGGCGGCGAATGATCTGGCTGGCGGTGGCGGTGCGCTCATCGGTCGGACGCAGGTTGATCTGCATGCGGCCGGTATTGAGGGTGGTATTGCTGCCATCCACGCCGATGAAAGACGACACGCTCACCACGTCAGGGTCTTTGAGCACCGCCTCGGCCAGGGCTACCTGGCGTTGGCTCATTTCCGGGAAAGAGATCGATTGTGGCGCCTGGGTGACGCCCTGAATGATCCCGGTGTCCTGGATCGGGAAGAATCCTTTAGGCACCACGAAATAGAGCCAGACGGTCAGGCCAAGCGTCGCCGCCGCGAGCAGCAAGGTCGCGAGTTGGTGGTCGAGCACGAAACCCAGGATGTGATCGTAACCATTGACCAGATGGTCGAACCAGCCGCGTCGTCGTGGTTCGGACGGACCGTGCGCGTCGGCGGGCTCGCTGCGCAGCAACCGGGCGCATAGCATCGGCACCAGCGTCAGCGAGACCACGGCGGAGAGCACGATGGTCACGGCCAGCGTCACCGCGAACTCATAGAACAGCCGGCCGATCACGTCGCCCATGAACAGCAGCGGAATCAGCACCGCGAGCAGCGATACCGTCAGTGAAATAATGGTAAAGCCGATTTGGCGCGAACCCTTCAGCGCGGCCTCGAAGGGGCTGAGGCCGGCTTCCAGAAAGCGGCTGATATTCTCGATGACGACGATGGCGTCGTCGACGACGAAGCCTGTGGCTACGGTCAGTGCCATCAGCGACAGATTGTCGAGGCTGAAGCCCCAGAGATACATGGCGGCGAGTGTGCCCACCAGCGAGAGCGGTACCGAAAGGCTCGGAATGATCGTTGCACGCAGATTGCGCAAAAACAGGAAGATCACCATCACCACCAGGCCGACCGCGAGCGCCAGCTCGAATTCGACGTCCTGGACCGAGGCGCGGATGGTGGTGGTGCGGTCGCTCAGCACCGTCGCGCTGACCGCGGCGGGCAGGCTCGCTGTCATCTCGGGCAGCATCGCCTTGATCCGATCGACGACGTCGATGACATTGGCACCCGGCTGGCGCTGGACGTTGAGGATGATTGCCGGCGTGGTGTTGATCCAGGCGCCAAGCTGGGTGTTCTCCGACCCCTGGACCACGTCGGCGACATCCGACAGCCTTACCGGCCGCCCGCTCTTATAGGCGATCACCGTGTCGAGATAATCTTTCGGGTCGCTGATTTGGTCATTGGCGTTGATTGTGTAGGATCGGTGCGGTCCGTCGAGCGTGCCTTTGGGCGTGTTGACGTTGATATTGTCAAGCGTGGTGCGCAAATCGTCGATGTTGAGCCCATAGGCGGCCATGGCGCGAATATTGGCGCGGACCCGGATCGCGGGTTTCTGGCCGCCGCTCAGGGTCACGAGCCCGACGCCCGCGAGCTGCGAGATTTTCTGCGCCAATCTCGTGTCGGCCAGGGTCTGCACCTCGGTCAAGGGGAGCGTTGACGAGGTCAGCGCGAGGGTCAGAATCGCGGTGTCCGCCGGGTTGACCTTGGCATAAACCGGCGGCGCCGGCAGATCACTCGGCAGCAGGTTGTTGGCCGCATTGATCGCCGCCTGCACTTCCTGTTCCGCGATGTCGAGCGACAAGGCGAGATCAAACTGCAGCGTGATCACCGAGGCGCCGGCCGAGGAGCGCGACGACATCTGGCGCAGACTGGCCATCTGACCCAACTGCTTCTCCAGGGGTGCCGTGACCGCCGAGGTCATGACTTCGGGGCTGGCCCCGGGATAGAAGGTTTGCACCTGGATCGTGGGATATTCCACCGCGGGCAGGGCCGACAGCGGCAGGTAGCGCCAAGCGACCAGGCCGACCAGCAGCAATGCGGCCATCAGCAGCGTGGTCGCCACCGGTCGCAGGATGAAAAGACGCGACGGGTTCATCGGCGGGACTCCGGCCCGAGCATCGGCATCATGGCTGCGCGGCGCCCGTGTTCGGTTTCGGCGCGGCGTTGTCGTTGGCGGCCGCGGGCGGAATGGTGATCTTCGCGCCGTCATGCAGATGATCGGTGCCGTCGGCGACGACGCGATCCCCCGCCGTCAGGCCGCTGAGGATGGCGACCTGGCCGTTCGCCGCCGCACCGGTCTCGATCTTGCGCACTGACACGGTATTGTCGGCATTGACGAGATAGACGAAGGTGCCAGGCGTGCCGGTCTGGATCGCGGTCGTTGGAACCGCAATCGCGTCACGCAGGGTGTCCAGCAGCAACTGGACATTGACGAACTGGTTGGGAAACAGATTTTCGTCGGTGTTGTTGAACAGTGCGCGCAGTTTCACCGTGCCGGTGGTGGTGTCGATCTGGTTGTCCACCGTATCGAGCGTCCCCTCGGCCAGGACCTCGGCATTCGCACGGTCATAGGCGGTGACGCCGAGTTGCGCGCCCGCGTGGAGGCGCTTCATCAGCGACCGCAGACTGTCTTCCGGCAGGGTGAACACGACCGAGATCGGGTCGATCCGTGTGACGACGACGATGCCGTTGGTGTCAGAGGCGGTGACATAGTTGCCCTGATCGACCTGCCGCAAGCCAACGCGCCCGTCGACCGGCGAAACGATCCGGCAATAGTCCAGGTAGACCTTTTGCGTAAGGACCTGACCCTGGTCAGCCCGGACCGTACCCTCATATTCCCGCACCGTCGCGGCGCCCGTATCCATGGTCTGCTGCGATATCGAATCCAGCCGGTTAAGGCGGCGGTAACGCGTCAGGTCCAGCCTGGCATTGTCCAACAGCGCCTGGTCTTTCTCGAGCTGGCCCTGATACTGGGCAAGTGCCGCCTCATAGAGGCGTGGATCGACCTGCGCGAGCAGATCGCCTTTCTTCACCCGCTGGCCTTCATGAAACAGGACCTTGGTCAGATAGCCACTGATCTGGGACTTGACGGTGACCGTCGCCAACGAACTGACCGTTCCCAGAGCGGTCAGACGGATCGGGATGTCGGTTTTGGTGGCCGTGGCCACCGCGACGGACTCCGCCGACATTCCCGGGCCTGGCCCGGCCCCCGGCGGACCGGATGGCGGCCCGCCCATGGCGGGCCGGTGATTCCAGGGCTCGCGCCAGGCGACGAGGCCTGCCAAGACCAGCACGAGCATGAGGAACCAGGGCCAGATTGGCCTTCTCCTGGCGCTATGCTGCTCGGTGCTATTGCCGGTCGTATTGGAGGGGGGAGTGCGCGTGTCCATGAGAGTCCGTGCAGTTGCCGCAGCCGAGTTCAGTCTGCCATGCGAGGCGATATGCCCGGCAATCTAAGGAGCATTCTTGCATATGCAATTTCAATATTTGTTTATATAAGGATTTATACATTTTATATGTATTTATATGAGGGAAATATTTCGCAATGTTGCCCCTATTTGCCATTTTGTAAAAAAGACGCGGGCGTGGGCAATGTCTCGGCCACCCTATCCGGACGAGGCGGGTCCGAAGCGGCCTTCAGGGAGGTTGGCCCCACCGCCGGGCTCGCCCCGGTGCTGACCGGGCGCACGATAGAGGAGAATTGCCATGGACGGCCAGGGATGATCAGCTTTGCCCCGGCGGGCCGGTCCCGGCGCTGCCAGACGTCAGATCGCAGAGGCGGACAGCGTGACCCAGGCCCATATCCTGCTTGTTGAGGACGATCCGGACATCAGTGGTCCGCTGGCGCAGTTTCTGGATGCCAAGGGCTTCGAGACGACCGTGGCCGGCAGTGCCGAGGCCGCCGGCGACGTGCTGGCAGGCCGCGAGATCGATCTGGTTCTGCTCGATCTGATGTTGCCGGGCGAAGATGGCCTCACTTTCTGCCGACGCCTGCGCGCCTCTGGCGGACCGAAGATCATCATGTTGACCGCGCTATCGGAGCCGGCGGACCGGGTCATCGGTCTGGAACTGGGCGCCGACGACTATGTCTGCAAGCCGTTCGACCTGCGCGAACTGCTCGCCCGGATCCGGGCGGTGCTGCGACGACCGGCCCTGGTGGAAGAACAGCCGCGTCCCGCGGGCCCGGACGCCGTGATCCGCTTTGCGGGCTTCGCTTTCTACCCGCAGCGCCGTTATCTGCGCTCGCCGGCCGGCGTGCGTATCCCGTTGACGGGTGCGGAGACCGACTTGTTGCTGGTCTTCTGTCAGCGCCCGCATGAAGTGCTGTCCCGCGATGAGCTGATCAACCTGACCCGGGGCGAGGGGTTCGCGATTGCGACGAGATCGATCGATATTCTGGTGAGCCGTCTGCGGCGCAAACTGTCGGGCGACGATCCGCTGCTCGAGACCATTCGCACGGTGCGGGCGGACGGCTACGCGTTTCAGCCGCAGGTCGTCCGTGAATGATCAACCGGCTGTTCGGCACGATGCTGGGCCAGATTCTTGCGATTATCGCCGGTGCTTCGGTGCTGACCTTTCTGCTGTTTGTCGTGCTGTTGACGACGCTCTATCCGACCATCCCGCCGCCGCCGCCCTGGCCCTGGCCAAATGCCTACCGGATTGCGGCGCTGATCGACAATCTGAGCGTGGTGCCGCCGACCGATCGTGCCTCAATGATCGCGGCGGCGTCGCAACCTGACCTGACCGTAAGGCTGACGCAGGCGCCGCTGCCCTGCGCCGCGCTGGTCGCGGATGCGCGTGACCTGCAAGAAGCCCTGGCCGGCGTGGTGCGCGATCCGACGACAAATCTGACCGTGCATTCGTGCGATGGGGGCCAGGCCAGTTCCATCGATAATATCCAAGTGCTGGTGGCGTTCGGCGACCAGACCCTGGAGATCCGAACCGGTCGGCGCGCCATCCATTGGTTCCCTCTCGGCAGCCCGACTTTCGTCGGGATCCTGCTGTTTCTGTGCATCGCAGTCGTGGCCATGTCGGCCTGGG
Source organism: Azospirillaceae bacterium (assembly GCA_031291675.1). Taxonomy (GTDB): domain Bacteria; phylum Pseudomonadota; class Alphaproteobacteria; order Azospirillales; family Azospirillaceae; genus JARLIO01. Next base: position 81,298 of record JARLIO010000021.1, on the reverse strand, counting down.
CTGTGTGGCGCGTCATTGGCCCGTTGCGCCGGCTGTCGGACAAGGCGGACAGCTTCGGCCGGGACATCGCCGTCGCCGCGCTTGACGAGGAGGGACCCCTGGAAATCCGCCGAGCGGCACGAGCCTTCAATCTGATGCAGGAGCGTATCGCGCGCTCGGTCCGTGACCGCACCCGCATGCTGGCCGCCATCAGCCACGATCTGCGGACACCGCTGACCCGGATGCGTCTGCAGTTGCAGACCGGCGACGCGGGTCCGCTGCAGGGCCGCCTGCTACGCGATATCGACCTCATGCAGTCGATGGTGACCTCGGCATTGGATTTTCTCAGCGGCCGCTTCGAGCAGGAGGACGAGGAATGGCTTGATCTGGGTGTGCTGCTGACGACCCTGTGCGACGAGTTCGAGGAGGCCGGCGCCGTGGTCCGCTATGACGGGCCCGAGCGGATCCGGCTGTTCTGCCGACCGAACGCCATCACCCGGGCTTTGACCAATCTGATCGAGAATGGCTGCCAATTCGGAACCGAGGTCGCGGTCCACGCCGCGGTCGCGGATGGCCGCGTCGTTATCGATGTTGCCGACAATGGCCCGGGCATCCCGGCCGACCGGATCGAGGATGTTCTGGAGCCGTTCGTCCGCCTCGATCCCGCCCGATCCAACCGACCTGGCAGCGTCGGCCTTGGTCTCTCTATCGTCAAAGAGGCGGTCGCGGCGCATGGCGGCACCTTGACACTTCTGGCGCGGCAGCCGAAAGGCCTGGTCGCGAGACTGACGCTGCCGCTACCGCCGTCCGGTCGCTAGCCTTGGCATTGCAGGCGCGGCGCCGGCTTCGGCCTTCTGCCTTCCAGGGGCTCGGGTTGGAAAAATCCGCCCGTCCTTGCCCGCGCTGACATTAAACTGATTTAATCCTTTGGTAACACAGAGGATAAGGCCGCCCCTCTAAGCAGGGAACCATCACCGCATCCTGGGCCGCGGGCGGTTCTGACCAAACGACATCGGAGGTGAGGAATGAGCTTAAACCGGGGACGTTGCGATCGCAGCGGACGGCACGGATCGGATTTTGGTCGGTGGTATAATGTCCATGATTGAATTGCAGGGGCTGGAGAAGCGGTTCGGTTCCTTCGTCGCGGTGCATGACGTCAGTCTTCAGGTGGAACGTGGCGAGGTGCTGGGCTTTCTGGGACCCAACGGTGCCGGCAAGTCGACAACGATGAAGATGGTTGCCGGTTTTCTGCGGCCGACCCGGGGGCGGGCGGCGATTTGTGGCGCCGACGTGGTCGCCGATCCGGTCGCGGCCAAGCGCCATCTGGGCTATCTGCCCGAAGGCGCGCCGTGCTATCCGGACATGACCGCGGCGGGGTTCCTGTCCTTCATCGCGCGGATCCGCGGTTTCGACGGGGCCGAGGCGATGCGTCGCATCGGGCTTGCCGTGGAGCGGACCCAGTTGAGCAGTGTTCTGCATCAGCCGATCGAGACCTTGTCGAAAGGGTTCAAGCGCCGGGTCGGCTTGGCCCAGGCGTTGCTGCATGATCCCGACGTGTTGATTCTCGACGAACCGACCGATGGTCTGGATCCCAATCAGAAGCACGAGGTTCGTGAATTGATCCGCAGCATGGCCGCCGCGAAGGCGATCGTGATCTCGACGCACATTCTGGAAGAGGTCGACGCGGTGTGCAGCCGCGCCGTGGTCATCGCCCAGGGCCGGATCCTGGTTGACGAAACACCCCAGGCGCTGGCGGCACGCGCGATCGACCACAATGCGGTGCGCATTCGCCTGGCCGCGGCACCGGGGGCTGCGCTGCTGGATGCGCTGCGGGCTGACGCTGCTGTGGCCCGGGTGGAGCAACCCGAACCGATGCTCGTCACCGTGATGCCGGTCAATGGTCAGGCGATCGCCGACCGCGTCGGGGCGCTGCTGGTCGGTCATGGCGCCGTGGTCCGCGAATTGTCGGTCGAGCAGGGGCGGTTGGACGACGTCTTCCGGGCGATCACCCGTCCCCGGGACGCGAACGCGCCCGAATCCTCTCTCCCCGCATCCTCTTTCTCGGTGCAATGAGGTCGCCATGCGCAATATCGGGGTGATTTTCCGCCGCGAGCTGGCTGCCTATTTTGCCACGCCGCTGGCCTATGTCTTTATTGTCATTTTCCTGGCCCTGGCCGGAACCTTGACGTTTTTCCTCGGCAACTTCTTCGAGCGTGGCCAGGCCGATCTTCAGCCGTTTTTCAGCTTTCATCCCTGGCTGTATGTCGTGCTGATCCCGGCGCTGTCGATGCGCTTGTGGTCCGAGGAACGCCGCAGCGGCACCATCGAACTGCTGCTGACGCTGCCCATCACGATGGGGCAGGCCGTCCTCGGCAAGTTCCTGGCCGCCTGGGTGTTCACGCTGATCGCCCTGGCCCTGACCTTTCCGATCTGGATCAGCGTCAACGCGCTGGGACAGCCGGACAATGGTGTGATCCTGGCGTCCTACGCCGCCAGTTGGCTGATGGCGGGCAGCATGCTGGCGATCGGTGCCACCGTGTCGTCGCTGTGCAAGAACCAGGTCATCGCGTTCGTTCTGACCGCCTGTCTGTGCTTCGTGCTGACCCTGGCCGGTTCGCCGATGGTGGTCGGGCTGTTGACGGGCTGGGCGCCGGAATCGGTGATCGAGACGGTCGCATCATATAGTTTCCTGACCCATTTCGGGTCGATCACCAAAGGAGTCATCGATATTCGCGACGCGATTTATTTCGCATCGCTGATCGGCGGTTTTCTGATCGCCAATACTCTTTTGGTTGATCTCAAGAAGGCGGATTGACCGACCATGAAATCGCAGACCCGTTTGACCGTGCTGGCACTGGGGTTGCTGGTGGTCCTGTTTGTGGCGCTCAACGTGCTGTCGGGCCATTTCCTGGCCAGCGATCGGCTCGACCTGACGCAACGCAAGCTTTATACCCTCTCCGATGCGACCCGGGAGCTGTTGGACCAAATCAAGGAGCCGGTTGACCTGACGCTCTATGTGTCCAAGCAATTGGGCGAGGCGGCGCCGCAATATGGCCTGTACGCCCAGCGCGTCCGGGAGACCCTGGATCAATATGCCGCCTTGTCGAAGGGCAAGGTGCGGGTGCGCCAGGTCGACCCGGCGCCCTTCACCGATGCCGAGGATCAGGCATCCGCGGCCGGCCTTCAGGGCATCCCGCTGGATGAGAATGGCAGTCAGGTTTATTTCGGGCTGGCTGGCACCAACAGCACCGATGACGTTCAGACCATCGGCTTTCTGCAGCCCGATCGCGAGCGGTTCCTCGAATATGACGTGACCCGTATGGTTCAGTCGCTGGCCTTCCCCAAGCGCAAGGTCGTCGGACTGGTCGCGACGCTGCCGGTCGATGGCGACCCGATGGCGATGATGCGCGGCCAGGAAGCGCCGCCGCTGACCGTGATCCAGCAATTGCGCCAGAATTTCGAGGTGCGCAATCTGAGCGCAAAGTTCGACGAGGTGCCCGCGGACGTCGATGTGCTGATGCTGGTGCATCCTCATGATCTGTCGCCCCGGACAATGTACGCGATCGATCAGTTCGCATTGCGCGGTGGGCGGGTCCTGGCCTTTGTCGATCCCAATGCCGAGGCATCGGCCGGCAATCCGATGGTGCCGCACCCGTCGATCGCCAGTGATCTCGGGCCGCTGTTCAAGTCCTGGGGCATCCAGATGGTCGAGGGCAAGGTCGTCGGCGATCGCCAGGCGGCGCGCCGGGTCAGTCTGCCCGGGCAGCGAACCACGGTTTTGGAATATCTGGCGTGGCTCGCTGAACCGGAAACAGCGTTCAATCACGATGATCCGGTGACGCAGAATCTCGACAACATGACCTTCGCGACCGCCGGGATCCTGAAACCGCTCGACGGCGCCAAGACGAAATTCACGCCGTTGGTCCAGTCTTCGCCGGCGTCGACGGAAATCGATGTCGCCAAGACACAGGGGATCCCCGACGTTGCCGGGATTTTGAAGGACTTCAAGCCCAGCGGTGAGCGCTACACCATGGTGGCCCGGCTGGCGGGTCCGATCGAAACCGCGTTTCCCGATGGCCAACCCGCGGAGGACAAACCGGCCGACCAGAGTGCACCGGCCGAGCCCAAGAGCAATCCGGACAAGGCCGCGGCGCCGGCGTTGCGCCAGGGAACGATCGACGCGATCGTGGTTGCCGACACCGACATGCTGCAAGACCGGCTGTGGGTACAGAAGGCCGATTTCCTGGGTCAGAATGTCGATACGCCGATCGCCGGCAACGGCAATTTTGTCGAGAGTGCGGTTGAGAACCTGGCCGGTGGTGCCAATCTCGGTAGCCTGCGGGCGCGTGAGATCGTCAGCCGGCCGTTCACGCTGGTCGACAATCTGAAGCGTGAAGCCGAGAACAAATGGCGGACCCAGGAACAGGAACTCCGCGATTCGCTCAAAACCACGCAGGCCAAGCTGGCTGATCTTCGCCACAGCGAGAGCGCACGCGACGTCACGGCGGGCGCGGTATCGGCCGAACAGCAGAAGGAGATCGATCAGTTCGAGGCGACGATGATCAAGACCCGGCGCGATTTGCGCAAGGTCGAGCTGGCGTTGCGCGAGAATATCGATCGGCTCAAGGCGTTCCTCGTGTTCGTCAATGCCGGGCTGGTGCCGATCCTGGTCGCGGTTGCCGCCGTGGTGCTGGGGGCGTGGCGGGTGCGCCGGCGCCGCCGGACGGTCCAGGTTTAAGGGGAACAAGGATGCAATCGAGATCCTTCACCATTCTCGCCGCGGTCACGGTCGTGGCGGTCGTCGCGGCCGGCGCGGTTTCCCTCAACGGGACCACAGCGACCGGGGCGGCGGTGATCGCGCCGACGATCCTGTTGCCCGGTTTCGCCGGGCAACAGGCCAAAGTCGCTCAAATCAAAATCCAGCGCGGGTCAGCGACCACGGTCCTGGCCCGCGATGGCGCGCGATGGGTGATCCCCGGTCGTGATCGCTATCCGGCCGATGCCGACCGGGTCAATCGGATGATCGACCAGATCGCCGGCCTGACCACGATCGAGGTCAAGACCAAACAGCCCGAGCTGCTGTCGCGGCTCGATCTCGCCGATGTCACCGTTCCGGACAGCAAGGCGCGGCGCATTGAATTTGACGATGCCGACGGCAAGCCCCTGGCCGCCGTCGTGTTGGGACGTGAACGCTTCGCCCAGACCGATGCCGATCCAACCGGGATCTATGTTCGTCGCGCGGACGAGAACCAGGCCTGGCTGGCCCGGGGGCTGGTTCAGGTCGCCACCGACGAGCTCGGTTGGACCGACAACAAGTTGCCCGAGGTCGATCCGACAACGGTGCGCCAGATCGCCTTGTTCGAGCCGGGCACGCCGCTGTCCGGGATGACCGCGGCCGGATTGACCGTGACGGCGACGCGGCCGGACGCCAGCCATCCGTTCGAGCCGGCCAAGGCCGGGGATGGTCGCATCTATGATCAGACGAAACTGACCACGATCGCTTCGGCGTTGCAGACGGCATTGTTCGCCGATGTCAAGTCGGTGGCCAGTTTCGGCACGCTGCCGGAGCCGGTGGCAACCTTGTCCCTGTCGACGGCCGATGGCCTGGTGGTGACGATCGACAGCTACGAAATCGGCGCGAGCAATGCCGGTGGCACGCCCACGGTCGGAAATACCTGGCTGGCGGTCCGGGCCACGGGCACCGGCGACGCCAAGGCCAAGGCCGACGCGATCGCCAGCCGCACCACGGGCTGGCTGTATCAGGCCGACAGCTATCGGCTCGACCGGTTCCGTCCCAAGGCGGATGACCTGTTTGAGAAACCGTCGGCGTCGTAGCCCCTGGTTTCGTCTCGTTCGTCATTGACCGTCCGGGCAGGCCCCGTTCGGACGTCACTTCGGCCTCGGTCCTCACGGACCCTGGCCGTTTTTTTTTGGGGGGGGGGCGCCAGGCATGGCGCGATTTGGCCGGAGTGGCATCCGATCGATGACGTGCCTTCTCACAGATCGCAATTGTGAAAGGCTTCCGCGAGACCACTACCTTTGATCGAGGCCGACCATTAGACTTAACGTAACGCCGCCTCCAACGTTCTCTTTCGTTCCTCCCAATCCGGCATCACGGTCTCAAGCAGGGAGTGCCATCCCTCGCCGTGATCCGGGTAGAAGGCGTGCGCCAGTTCGTGGCAGATCACGTAGTCGATCAATCGGGGGCTCGCCCGTACCAGGTCGACATTGAGCACAACCCGCCCGCCAGGGGTGAAGCTCCCCCAGCGTTTTGACATCCGCCGGATAACGAGGGAAGGCCGTTTCAAGCCCTTACGAACAAAGGGCTCCACAACGATCTCAAATCGTTGCCGGAAGACCTCGCGCGCTCTGAGCTTATAGAATGTTTGAAGGAGACGGCGGCAATGCGGCTGGTCGTCGGGCGCTCGGGCGCAGATCACCAGACGCTCCCCCTCAAGCCGGACATGGGGATCGTCGCATTGCTCGATCGACAGCCGATATTGTCGACCGAGCAGGAGATGTGTCTCGCCGGAAATGAACCGGCGTTTCGGCGTGACCTTCGGCCTCTGGGAAATTGCGTCAATCTGAGAGAAGATCCAGGCACTCTTCCGACGCGCTCTGCTCTGAATTTCGTCGATTTCCGCATCCGCCGGCGCAAAAATAGCGACTTCGCCCGTCGGCCGAACGTCGATCCGCAGCGCACGCCGCGCCGTGCGAACGAGTTCTGCGATGACCCGACGCTCACCCCAACAAATTTCGATCTGCTCGCCTGCCGGGCGATCGGTCATAACCGTCCTCATTGCGCCAGCCGCACGCGAGCCGACGCCAGGACATCGTCGACAATGTCATCAAGAATGGCAGGATCGATCACTATATCACGCTGGCCGCGCAACTCCTCAAAGAAGAAATCGTCCATGTCGTTTCGAATGATGTTCTCGACATCACGATCATATTGCCAGCCGACTTTGCGCCGCTTCTGCACGATCCGACTGATCTCCAGCGCGATATCGGCGGCCAGATCGGCGTCATGAATACCGGCCTTTTCCAGATTGCGCTTCGCCAACCCCCAAAAAGCCTGGGCGTGACCATCGTCGCGGAGGCGCGCCGGGGTCGGATCGGTTTCGTCCTGCCGTGTCTGAACCTTGTCGCGTAACTCCCTGACCTTTGACAGATAGGTCAGGTCGGTGATGCGCCCCTTGTGGAAATCGGCAATCGTATCGCGAACGAGCTTGGAGAATTTTTCGAAGAAGATCGGATCCTCATCCCATTTTTCCTCGATCGAACGGGTCAGCTGATGCGCGATCGTGTCGGCAACCGACGCATCGCTTTCCGTCTTTTCCTGCCGTCGCCCTTCAATGGCGATATCGTCGAAGATATTCAGCGGCTCGACCAGCGTGACAACGTCGCGCGCGATGACGTGCCGGTCCAGCAACTGGCGGATACGCTTCTCATAGTCCCGCCAGTCCACCCGCTCTGCATAGCGAAGGCTGACGGCGGCGCGCAACGAAACGAAACGACCGAGATCGTCCTTCCATCGCTTAAGCAGCTCTGGTTTCGTTGCCTCGATAAAGGCTGGCGAGGCAAGCGCCACAGAAAAGGCGCGGGAAAACGCCGACAGGCGTGCATAGAACTCAGCCCGAATCTCTTCGTCGACCAAGAGGCGGGCGTAGGCTTCGGCATCGAAGCTGTTGGAAACGGATTTGAACACATCGAGCAAGGCGGCATGGGCGCCCGGCACTTTGTTCGCCTCGGCCCGTATCGCCAACACGCTGCTGGCGATGTCTTCCGGGCTGAAACCCTGGAGCGCATCGTAGCTGGCAAGCGCGTCTCCAAGGTCCTTGAGGACACCCGTATAGTCGATGATGAAGCCGAAGGGCTTATCCGGCGCACCGTCTTCGTCGAAAACGCGGTTGACCCGCGCGATGGCCTGCAACAGGCCATGTTCCTTTAGGCGGCGGGCCACATAGAGCACGGTGTTGCGCGGCGCGTCGAAACCGGTGAGCAACTTGTCGACGACGATGATGATGTCCGGATCGGCTGGGCCTTTGAACTGCTCGACGATGGTCCGGTTATAGGCGTCCTCGCCACCGTAGCGCTCCATCATCTTGCGCCAGAACCCGCGGACGAGATCGTCGTCGGCCTCATCGACCTCGTCTTCGCTTTCGCGCATTTCCGGCGCGGAGATCACGACCTCGGTCGTGACGGCACCGAATTCATCGAACAGTTTCTTGAGCAGGATCGCCGCTCTCTTTGAGGACGCCGCGAGTTGTCCCTTCAGCCCGGTCCCCTTGAAGTTGGCCAGGAAGTGTTGGCCGACATCGAAGGCGATGGATTGAAGCCTCGAATCGACGCCCTCGATTTCCCGCGCCCGGCTCATCTTTCGCTTCAAATCGGCGCGCTGATCGTCTGAGAGACCGCGCGTGTGAACCTCGAACCAGCGATCGATTTGCGCATCGTCAACATCGGTGACGACTTCCCGCCCCTCATAGAGCAGCGGCACGACGGCCTTGTCGGCGACAGCGTCACGCATCGAATAGGAGGGCTGAACAAGATCGCCGAACTTGGCGAAGGTGCTCTTTTCCTTCTTGGCAATCGGCGTGCCCGTGAAAGCGATGAAACAGGCATTGGGCAGCACCTCACGCATACGGACGTGCAGGCTGTCGAGGTTGCCGTACTGGCTGCGATGGCTCTCGTCGACCAGGACGAAGATATCGGACGAAGTATCGACGACGCGCCGTTTGTTCAGACCCGCGCGGAATTTATGGATAAGGGTGGTGACGACTGGCGTCATGTCCTCAATCAGGGTCAGCAGGTTCTCGCCCGTCGCCGCCCGCTTCGGTTCCTGGCCGGTGGCGCGGAAGGTCTTGGTGATCTGGTCATCGAGATCGGTCCGATCGGTCACGATAACGATGCGCGCCTGCGGGTGGGCCATGACGATGGACTTGGCCAGCATGACCATGGTCAGGCTCTTGCCCGAGCCCTGCGTGTGCCAGACGACGCCCCCTTTGCGCCGCCCGGCGGCATCGCGCTCCTCCGTCCGCTTCAACAGGGTCTCGACCGTCGCCACTTGCTGATAGCGCGCGACCTTCTTGTGCGGCCCGTCGAAGAGCATGTAGCGGCGGACCAGCCGCATGAAACGCTCCGGGCGGCAAAGCCCGACAATCGTTTCATCCAGCGGCGTGACGAACCGGTGCTCTTCCATCAATCCGTCGTGTCGCTTCATGTACGGCGCAAAATCGAGCGCCACACGCTTGCCCTCGACAGTGTCGAGCGGGCGGTTGACCACCTCTTCGGCGAAGCCTTGCGGGTCCTCGCGCTCTTTCCAGACGCTCCAGAGTTTGCGCGGCGTGCCCACCGTGCCGTAGAGCGGGTCATGGCTGTTGGCCGACAACAGGAGCTGGGCGGAATAAAACAGCGCCGGCACGCCTTCCCCCATCTTCTGATTGCGGATCTGCTGACTGACGCCCTGGTCGGCCGCGACGTTCGAGGCTTTGACCTCGATGATCCCAAGCGGAATACCGTTGACGAAGAGAACGAGATCGACGCGGATCGTCGGGCCGCCCGGCTCGCTCACAGTGTATTCGCTGGTCACCTGAAAGCTGTTGGCACGCCAGTCGCTCCAGTCGATGAATTTGAACGGCCACTCTCGCGATGTCGCACCGATGGTTTGCGGCAAGGCGATGCCGAGCATCAGGTCATCGGTCATCCGCTCGTTGGCGCGCACCACGCCTTCAGGGATACGCTCGGCGAGCTGCCGAACCGCGGCGTCGATGTTCGCCTCGGTGAACGAATGCGCACGTCCATCGACTTGAATGCGGTTGAGGCGCGCCAGATCCTCCCGAAGCTGTGTTTCGAGGAACGGCAGCATCCGCCGCCCGTCGCGCCATTGGTCCGCTTCGGCCCGCGGGACATAGCGCCAGCCGCAGTTGATCAGCGTATGCAGCGCCTGAAGCTGCGCACCACCCGCCTCTGAGGTGGTGAACTCCGGGGAATGGGTCAATGTTCCGTCCCTCCGAGGCGAGCAGGGCCGCCACTTTCACCAATATTTTCCGTATGTTGTGTCCGAGTTGGCGTTTCGCCCGGCGCGAGGCGCGTCCTCCACCAATCAACAAAATGTTGACTTTTGGCGCGCAGGAGACATATGAACACTACGAGTTCACTGCCTAGCGGCTTTGAACCTATCGAGGCTTCGGACGCTGAGCCAGCGTAGCAAATCAGCGTCCGCCTACCTTTCTCAGAGCGCATTGAGGCAATCCTCCCTGTTCCACAACGGGGACTGACGGATTTTGCCGATGCTGTTGTTGGCGTCATAGCACGTCACGAAATTGGCCTTCAGTGTGCCGTCGGCCTTCTTGCCGAGGCGGATCACCACGACGAAATCGCCGAAGACGACGCTGACACAGCGCGTCACGTCATAGCGACCGTTCTTGTTGTCCCAGCCTTGGAACCGATCAGCCGTCGGATCGGCGAGCGTTGCCGCGATCCAGTTCATCCGCTCCGCGCGGACCTGTGACAAAGTCGTATCCTTCACGCCGTTGCGGAACGTGCTTTCGAAGAAGGCATGATCGAAGTCATCCTTTTTGAAGAAGACGCGAATGCCGTCATGGGTGAGGATCACGCCACGACAATAGGTCGCTTCGAAATGCCGACGATAATCGGCTTCGGCCGCCAAAGTCAGAAGCGGGGGCATCACCATCCCCCTTCCAGGCGAATCTTGAAGATGTTGAACTTCTTCTCCGCCGCACCGGTGGCGGCCAGCGGCCCGCGCAGATCGAGACGCGCCTCCAGGAGCTTGACGAGGCCCTCCTTCGCCGAGCCGGGCTTCAGCGTGTCGTTCAGGCGACTGCTGGCGGCACCCAGCAACACGTCGCAGAGCTGCAAGAGCGCGACTTCGGGTGACGGAAGCGACTGCACATCGGCGATGGTCGCGGACTTGTTGGCGTAGCCGAGGCAGCGCTTCAGGACTTGCAGCCGCGTGCGATCGCGATTGGTCTTCAGATCGCAGAAGACGCGGTACTCGTTGAAGTCAAGAATCCAGTGGTGCAGAAGCTGATAGTAGAACTTGTAAAAGCCGGGCTCCCCGTCGCCGTCGTGCAGCGCCATATTGACCTGGGTGCGATCCACAGCGACGCAGCGGAAACGCATGTCCATGCCGTAGCTCATAAACAGATCAACGAGCTCATGATAGAAGTCCGCCTTGGCCGGCGAGATCTTGGTCCATTTCGCCTCGCCCCACACGCCGTGACGTTCGCGCAGGCGTCCGATCTTCTCCTTGGCATCCTCGCGCAGCTCCGCGGGCAGCCAGAGGCTGCCGATCATCAGGTAGCGCGCGCGGGGTTTGGCCGACGTGAACAGATCGGGTTGGGCTTCGTCGCAATAGACCTCGAATTTCATGAGCGCGCTCCAGCCTTCGATGTGGGAGGCGTCTTAGCTTCCGGATCGAAGCGCTCGTCGAGCCGCCACGCGCCGGTGAGCAGCTTTTGCATCAGGCCGCGCTTTTGATTGAGCAGTTTCGCCCGCGTCGCCTCCAAAAGCTGTATTGACGTTTCCAGCGCTGTCGCAACCTTGGAAATTTTGATTTGATCGTACACATCCGGAACGAGAATTTTCTCGTCTTTGACAATACCGGCACTTAAGTTCGGTTGACCCGAACCTTGAACTTTTCTCATCAAAGAAGGGATCGTATTTATGATGGAATGGTACAGATATTCGGGTGTAACTATTTCCCTACAAGGAACCACCGCAAGTATGGCCTGGTTAGTCGTAGCGTCCACGCCGAGCCGACCCACCTGACCTGCATTTGCTCCGTACATTGCGACTAAGGTGCTGCCGGCAGGCACCCACTTTGCGCTTGACGATGTTAAGCCCCGTTCGCTTAAGGTCTCCTCAGTGGCAATGATATTGGATGACACGACTTCGCCAGATTTTACCCACGGAATGCCACCTCCAAAATACTCGACGTCTCCTCGGTCAGGAGTACCTCCGGAATAGCAGTTGGAAATCTCACCCAGAGGGAGTCGTTGATACCGCGTTCCTTCCGTTTGCCCAAATTGCCGACCAGTAAAGAGATGTTCCAGCAATAATGATTGGCGTTCTGACTCGGCGGCGATCAGACGCTCAGTCTGCTCAACGGCCAGATCCCAAGTCTCCAAGACAGCAGCAATCCGACGCTGCTCATCAATGGGGGGGACCCGAACGGGCAAGCCCAAGAAACTATCTTGAGAAATGTTTTTCATCGAGTTGCTGGTGCCGCTGGCAATTGCCTTCAGCCGAGCCCGCATTGCCGGGCTTCCGATAACGAAACTCAGCCAGCGCCCCGTAGCCTTCTTTGACGGCCGGACTTGCCAAAGCCGATCAGGCAGAAATAAATCTGAGTAGCTGTGACAAATGTAAGCGCTTGCCCCGACGAGATCGGGCGTATTCATGCGACTTACGATGACACTATCACGCTCGACTGACTCAGCTACCCGTTCAATTTCTGTAGAAATAACAACCTTGTGCTCATTCGGTCGAAAAACGCCAGTGGTCACGCAACTCTTCTTGATAATGCCAATTTCTCCGGCAACCTTTTCTCTACCTTCGGAGTTTACACTCACGCCGGGAGAAATCGTCGCCACGACATCTTCCAAGCATCCGTTAAACCACCCCTTCGGGATTTCGCGACTCACGCTGCACCCCCTTCGCCGATGCGGCGTTTACGCCAGTCGCCATAGCTCTGGCCGGCGGTGGCGTGTTTCCAATAGCGGTTGCCGCTGACATTGCCGCCATAGACGGTGCCAGCTGCACCAGACGGAGAGTCGAAAGCCGTGTCGGCTGTAAAGCGCAGGAATTTCCCATCGGCATCGGGCACCAACACACCGTCAGCAATGAGCTGGGCGCGTCGGCGCTTCAGCCCCTCGCTACAGCTCGGGACCTCCTGGCGCTTCGCGCGTGATCCCGCCAGTACGACGAACTCGTCGCTGGCCTCGCGCGCCTTGGCATCCGTTCCCGCCTCGGTGAAGGTGAAGAGTGCGTCGTGATCGGCTGTAACAGCGATAATGACACCCGCCGTCTCAGCCCGGCTCGGTCCTCCGGCCTCCTGCCCAGCCGGCCGCAGCACATCGAACCCAAGCACAGGAAGCAGGATTTCGATTTCGTCGAGCACCCGCTCCATGTCGGCGATTTCCGGTTCCGGCAGGCCCTTGAACGGCGGCTCGGTGCCGTTGACCAGCTTGGCCCGGCCCGCGCCACGGATGGCGGCGATGATCCGGCTTTCCAGATAGCGGCCATGGGCCTTGGTCAGGTTCTCGTCCTTGGAGACGATCAGCACCGCGCGGGTGAAGAACTCCTTCGACTCGTCGGCATCGTGCGCCGCCAGCCGCGTCTTCACTTGGTCGCCTTCGCCGACATAGACGAGCTGCCGCCCCGGCAAATCGGGGTCCGGCCCGACCAAGAGATAGATGCCGGTGCGGCTCGCCTCTTCCCGCCGGATCAGATCGGGCAAGGCGGTGCGCGAAGCGACGGCGGCGCGCACCGAGGAGATGCCGAGTTCGGCTGTGATGACGCCGGACGGCGAACCATCGACCAGATAGAGCTTCAAGGTGCGCCCGCGCCGGGACGCAGCGCGTGAGGGAGCGTCAGACATCGATGCCGAGCTCCTTCAGATAGCCATTCATCTTCTTCCGCGTCTCGGCGAGTTGGGCCTCGAGGTCGCGGATTTCGTTCTGCACGGCCTGAAGATCGACTTCGGGCTCAGGCTCGAACGTATCGACGTAGCGCGGAATGTTGAGGTTGAAGCCGTTCGTCTCGATCTCCTCGAAGGTCGCCTCATGGGAATAGCGCTCGATCACCGCCCGGCGGCGATAGGTGTCGACGATCGTGTCGACGTTCTCGTCGGTCAGCCGGTTCTGCTTTTTGCCCGGTTCGAAATCCCGGCTGGCGTCGATGAACAGGATGTTCCGCTCATGTGACCTGAGGCCGCCGGATTCACGAGCCTTGTCGAACACCATGATGCAGACTGGGATGCCAGTGGTCGGGAAGAGCTGCGCCGGCAGGCCGATGACGGCATCGAGCAGATTGTCGCGGATCAGCTTTTCGCGGATCTTGCCTTCGGCGCCGGAGCGGAACAGGACGCCGTGCGGGGCGACGACCGCCATGCGCCCGACCGTCGGCCGGGTGATCGACAGCATGTGCAGGATGAAGGCGTAGTCGCCGCGGCTCTTGGGCGGCATATGGGGCGTGAAGCGCTTGTAAGGATCAGGGAGCGCGTTACCTTCCGAATCCGTATTGCCCCACCACTTGTCGAGACTGAACGGCGGATTCGCGACCACCACGTCGAAGCGCATCAGGTGGTCGCTTTCGATCAACGTCGGCGAATTCAGCGTGTCGCACCAATCGATGCGCGCGCTGTCCTGAGCATGCAAAAGCATGTTGAGGCGGGCCAGCGAGCGCGTGCTGCCGTTCGATTCCTGGCCGAAGAGTTGGAAGTTGCCGTCCGGCACTTCCTCGCCGGCACGCAGCAGCAGCGACCCCGACCCGCATGCCGGATCGCAAATGCGATCCCCGGACTTTGGATGGGCGAGCTTGGCAACGACCTCCGACACTTTGCGCGGCGTGAAGAACTCGCCCGCCTTCTTGCCCGCGTCCGACGCGAAACGCTCGATCAGGAAGATGTAGGCGTCGCCCAAAATATCTTCCGAAGTCTCGGACAGGTCGAGGCCTGGCTTGGCGAAATCCTCCAGCAGCATCTTCAGCCGCCTATTGCGGTCCTTCGTCTGACCCAGGTTGGTTTCCGAGTTGAAGTCGATCGCACGGAAAAGGCCGCCGAGTTTGCCTTCGTTGGCCTTTTCGATTGCATCCAAGACGATGTTGATCAGCTCACCAATGTTGTCGCGCCCACGACGCTCATGGAGGCTGTAGAAATCGCCGAGAAAGCTCTCTTCGACCTCGTTGGTTTTGCTGTTCTTCAGCTCCACCGTCGGCAGTTTGAAACGCTCACGATCGAGGCGGCGCTGGATACGAAGCTCATCGTCCCCGTACTCACGACGAAACTCGTCGACGTGCTTCCGGCGCACATCGCTGATGTATTTGAGGAAGAGCGCGGTCAGAACGTAGTCCTTGTATTGCGTCGCATCGACCGCCCCGCGAAACGTGTCGCAGGCGCGCCAGACCGCAGAGAGAATGTCGTCTTGCTGAAGGGTGGGCATGAAGTCTCCTATGAATTCTGGCACGTGGTGGCAGCGCGGAAGGCGCGCGCAAGGGCCTCACGGCCAAGAGTGGTATTGAGAGCGGCAAGTCGCTGCAGGAGTTCGGCTTCATCGCGAAGGGACCGCGCCAAATCGGCGATCAACCGCTGTGTCGCCATTGGCGGCAGCGGGACCACGAGTTTATCGAGAGCGTCCTTGGGAAGTCGCGCGAGGCTGCTGCCCTGCTTGTTGCCGCAGAAAAACGTCTGCGTTGCGGGAAGATCGAGGAAGGCGGCCAAATATCCAGGATCGACTTTCAATGGATCGGGGCGCACCAGGTAAAGATCGAGCGATATGAAGGCGCCAAGCCACGCCTGAGCGGCAAGGCAGACATCGGTTGCTGCGCCGCGCGCCGCGACAATCAGGTCGCCTTGTTCGATCGGCAAGGCTCTGGCAACAGCCGGCGGCTCGCCGGTTGCGAGTTTGGCGGCACGGCCAGACCTCAGGTCGGACAGGTCGGATAGGCGCACGAAACGCGCTGACCCGCCCCCCTCCTGAACCGCCAGACCGGAATAGATGCCGGATATTTCTCTGAGCTCGAGCATTCCTCAAATTAGAAAACGCGGCAGACCGTGTCAATGCGAATTAGAGGTCGCCTCAAACCAAATTTTTGCGGTACCTGGCTGATCAAGGCGCGGCCGCCTTCCGCGATCCCGAAGGCGTCCCCCTGCCGATTCAACCGGGGTTGCCCGCCGATTGGCTAGCGGCGGATCGTGACGATGCCTTCTGCCGGACAAACCTCCAGTTCCTGGCCGGTTTCGATCAACCTTGTCACATCGCCGTCGAACCGGTCGACCAGGGCGACATTGGCGAAGGCGGCGCCCTGCGCCAGAATCGGATTGACCCGATTGAACAGCAGCGCCTTGGGCACCAGCCGCCTTGCCGCCATGTCGTGCAGCATCCAGGCGGTGGCAACGCCCCCTTTTGCCGTCTTCAGCACCAGGATCCGGTCGACATAGCTTTGCCCCTCAAGCTGGTGGCCGGGACGGGAAAAGATGCCGCGATGGCGATCAAGGTCATAGCGTGCGCTGAAATTGTCATCGGCGACCAGAGCGATGCCGACAACCCGTGGACCGACCCCGACATGGCAACGCAGAATGGTGGGCATCAGACGATCCTCCCGGCGATTGCCGATTCGACGCAATGCTCCATGTTCGATAGCGTCGGTCGGTAACCATAGCCGCTGATGATATTGACGAGCTTGGCCGAATTGGACATGAGCCGGTGCCAGCCATTGGCCTCGGCCATCTCGCGGGCATAGCTCTGGTAGAAGCAGACGCCCTGGGTCACGATCGCGCCGGCGGCTTCGATCCGCGCGGTGAGGCCGAGCCGGTCCGCCGCCGACTTCACTTCCGGTGACGTGCTGACGATCACGGTGGTCGTGGGACAAATGATCTGGCCATCCAGCAAGGTGGCGATCCGGGCGATCTCCATCAGCGACAGTTGCGGTGCGGAAAACACGACAACGTCGACCGCGTCGCCGGTGGCGGCGAATTCCGTGATGAAGCTGTCGATGTCGTCACGGGTCAACAGGTCCGCGGCCGGGGGCGGGCCGTCGAAGGCATCCTGGGCCGTCGCGAATTCGGGCGTGATCCCCGGCATGTGAAACAGGGCGACCGAGCCGAAGCTGGCCATCGCCGCACCGAAATGTTTCAAGGCGTCGGAATCCGGTGCACGATCGATACCGTCGATGACCGGAACCTCCCAATAGCCGTTGGTCCGGCGCCCGATGATCGCGCCGAGCGCGCCCCATGCGGTGAGGTCCCGGGGGCTGTCTCTGACGACAAAATAGCGGGTGCCGCGACGCTGCGCCGCGAGATGAAAGCCGTAGCGCGGGGTCCGACCGGTCAATCCCGCGGCCAGCGCCGAGGGCCCGCCCTCGAAATTGCTGCGGGCGCCGAACACGCTGTTGCTGTAGATCACGACGCCGGTGTCACCCATCGCGAGGTGTTCGCCGCGCACCGGGGGCAGGACCGTCTGATAGTTGATGCAGGTGTTGGTCATCAGCACGCCGAGGGCCGTGAAGGCGTCGATGGTCCGCTGTTCGATCGTCGCCATGGCCTCGGTCTGCTTCAGCCGCCGGTAGGACGCAAAGTCGAGGCCCCGTGGATCGGTGATGGTGGGGACCCGGACCCGTCGTTGCGCCGGGGCATGGCATGCCAGCCGTTCCAGGAATTCGACGCCGGCCGGCCCCAGCGATTCGGTGTCGGCCATGATATGGGCCTGGGCGATGGGCACCAGATCGGCGGCGTCGAAGAATTCGCCGACCTGGATCTGGTGCGTCATGGCCCAGCGGCGGGGTTCGCCGAATTCACCGGCGAGCATGGCCTGTTCTTCATCGGTTAAACGCATTGTCAGATCTCCAGGGCGTGGGCTCACGCGCTTTGGTTGGGGGGCGGCGCGGTGTCGGCTTCCACCAGGAACGGCTGCTCGGGTCGCATGGTGCAGGCCATCGCGGCACCGAGCAGCAGCAGGCCGATCGAAAAAGCGAAGGGCAGGTGCCAGTTGCCGGTGCGATCGATCACGAGACCGAAGGCGATCGGCGACAGGATGCCGGCGATGCCAAAGCCGAAATTCATCAAGCCGCTCGCGGTGCCGGCATGTCGTGGCGAGATATCCATTGGCACGGACCACAACGGCCCGATCACCAGCTCCAGCGAGAAAAACGCCAGGGTGAGGAAGATGGTCACCACGGTCAGGTTGGTAAACAGCAGCACCGGGATCAGCAGGATCAGCGAGCCGAGCATCCCGCCGACAATGACATTGCGCCGGGCCTTGAGGACACTGCCGGTTCGCTTCAGCACCCGGTCGCTGATAACACCGCCAAGCGTGTCGCCGACGATGCCGGCGATGAAAACACCGGAGGTGAACAGTGCTGAACTATTGAGATTGAGATGATAGCTTTCACTGAAGAACGAGGGCAGCCAGTTGAGATAGACCCACAAAGTCCAGGCATAGCAGAAATCGGTGGCGATGACGGGAAGCATCCGTCGGAACAGGCGCCAGACCGGGACGCGACTGCGCGTTTGCTCCCCGGTCCGGACACGCAGCGTTGCAAGTTCCGCTGCGGTGATCCCGGGATGGTCGGCCGGGTTGTCGCGGAAATACCACAGCCAGATCGCGACCCAGCCCAGGGACAACACGCCCGTGATCAGGAACGAGCCACGCCAGGAGATCGCTGTGATCAGCAATGCAATGAAGGGTGGCGTGATCGCGTTGCCGAGCCGGGAGAAAGAGTGGGCCATCCCTTGCACAAAGCCCCAGCGCGCGATCGGACACCAATTCGCGAAGGCGCGCGTCGCCGTTGCCAGAGCGGGCGCCTCGCCAAAACCCAGCAGGGCGCGCACCGCCATCAGAGAGCCCAGGCCGCCGATGATGCTGGTCAGGGCCGTGGCGACCGAGAAGATAACGCCAAAGATCCCAAGCGTCAGCCGCGGGCCAAAACTGTCGGCAAACCAGCCACCGACGAGTTGGAGGATCGCATAGGGATAGCTGTAAGCGGAAAAGGCAAGACCGAGCTCGGTATTCGAGAGGCCAAGATCGCGTTTTATGGCGCCAGCCGCGGTTGAGAGATTGACGCGATCGATATAAATGATGAGATAACTGGTGAACAGAAGAAAAAGGACAAGATCAAGCGTTCGAGGTTTCCATTTTATGCCGAGTTTCACCGATCTCTCCTGTCGAATATGCACTTGGTCAAGCGCTGTCAGCCAATGTGCGTGAAATAGCCGCCCTTGCGCACGGTGTCATCGATCGTCATGGTGAAACGGTAGCGATCCGCCCGAGTCCAGAAGCGGGTGTACTCGCGGGGAATTTGCGCCGCGCAGAGGGACACGCGCTCGAACAGCAGAAGCGGCGTTCCGGGGGGAATGTCGAGGTGATTGGCCAGCGAACGGTTTGCTGCCTGCGCACCGATTGTGACGTCAGCCCGGGCAACCGGGATCCCCAGCAACATGCCGAGGATCTCGTAACAGCTATGGGCTTCGACCTGGGCCCAGGTGAGGTCGGCGGCGATCGCCGGCAAGGTGATCTCGGTCATCCCGAAGGGCACGCCGTGGCTCAGATACAGGCGTCGCAACAGAAGCAGCCGTGGTTCGTCGGTGTGCAGCCGCTCCCGGGCCGCCTTGTCCGGTTCGATCAGCCTTAAATCCAGAAGTTTCGTGGTCAGGGGCAGGCCCTGCTCCTGGATCGTCGGGATGATGCCTTTCAGTTCCAGAAGGTCGTGCTTCATGACCGGGCTGGCCACGAAAGTCCCCTTGCCTTGGTGGCGGGTCACGAGATTGTGTTCGACGAGGTGACGGATCGCCTGGCGCACGGTGATGCGGCTTATCCCGTAGGTCGCGCAGAGTTCGGGCTCGGTGGGCAGGCGCGCCATCGGCTTGTCGATGCCGCTGGCGATGCGGGTCGCCAGATGGTCGGCAAGCTGACGCCACAAGGCGACGGGGCCGGCACGATGGAATACGGGTGCGGCGTCGTCCATGGCAGGCCTCATGAGCGCGTCGATTGTAGAGCGGACACCTGGATCATCCTATAACGATATAGGATGACTTTGCAAAAACACATGATCCAATCCCCGCCCTTGTGACACATGACACCGGCGATCGTGTCGCTGGCGCATTCCTGTGCCGACTCGCAAGACCGTCATCTGCGGCGCTCGGCACCGTGTTGCGGCGGCGATCCGGCCGTTTCAGGCGATGCGGATCCCGGCAACGAAGGCTTCGACCTCGGTTTGGATGGCCGTTGCGTTTTTGGCCAGATCCGCAGCCGCGCTCAGGACCTGACCGGCAGCGACCCGGGTTGCGCCGGCGGCATCCGTCAGCGAGGTGATGTTTTGCGACATCTGTTGGGTGCCTGCCGCCGCATGCTGGACACTGCGCGCAATTTCCTGGGTCGCTGCGGTTTGCTGTTCGATGGATGAGGCAATCGATGTCGAGATCACGTCGACCTCGTGGATCCGGTTGCACATCAGGCGGATCGCCTCGACCGCCTGTTGGACTTCGTTCTGAACGTTGGCCACCTGGAATCTGATGTCGTCCGTCGCCTGGCCGGTTTGCGAAGCCAATCCCTTGACCTCGCTGGCGACGACGGCGAAGCCCTTGCCGGCAGTGCCGGCGCGGGCCGCTTCAATCGTGGCGTTCAGGGCCAGCAATTTTGTCTGCTCGGCGACGGAATTGATCAGATTGACGATCTGCCCGATCTTTCCGGCGCTGGTTGACAGACTTTCGACAACGGTGTTGGTGCGTTGGCCATCGTCCGTCGCCTGGGCGACAATCTCCGAAGCCTGCATGACCTGGCGCCCGATCTCGCCGATCGATGCCGAGAGCTGCTCTGCCGCGGTCGCGACGGTGGAGACATTCGCTGAGGCCTGTTCGGATGCCGAGCCCACAGTTAACGCCTTGCCTTGGGTCTCGTCGGCGATGTTCGACATCGATCGGGCGGTTGCTTCCATTTCGACGGCAGCCGACGACACACCCTCGACGATCCCGCGGATGCGTGCCTCCAGGCTGTCGGCCAATCGCGCCATGGTGAGTTTCCTTTCGGTCGTGGCGTTGCGGCCGGCGTGTTCCTGCTCGGCACGCAAGCGTTCCATGGCGATGGCATTGTCCTTGAAGACCTGAACGGCATCCGCCATGCGGCCGATCTCGTCGCCGCGATTGGTATGGGCGATGACGACGGTGCGATCACCGGCGGCCAGCTTGCCCATGATGTCGGTCAGCGTGCGGATCGGCCGTGAGATTCCCCGTCCAACCACGTAAACCGCACCGAAAAGGATCAGGAGAATGGCGGCGGTGATGCGGCCGGAGACCAGCGCCTTGTGGCGGAAGATGGCATCCATGTCGTCGATATAGATGCCGCTGGCGACGAACCAGCCCCAGGGCGCGAAGCCCTGGACGTAGGTGAGTTTGGGAGCCAGTTCATTGCCGCCGGGCTTCTTGAAATTATAGCGGACGAATCCACTCTGATTGTGGACGGCGGTCTCGATGAATTCCCGGAAATAGAATTTTCCGTCGCTATCCTTGAAGGTGTCGCCGCTTTTGCCTTCCTGAGCGGCGTTGAACGCGTTGGCCAACAGCAAATGAGAATTCACGTCACCGACCAGAAAATACTGCGAGCCGTCGTAGCGCAGGTCGCGCACGGCAGCCAGCGCGGCACTTTTGGCGTCGTCGGCCGTCATGGCGTGGCTCTGGGCCAAGTGCTCATAATGCGCAATCAGGCTCTGCGCGGTCTCGACGACATTCCGGGTCTTTGCCTCGCGATCGGTAAGAAGGTCGTGTCGAACCTGAATGAGCGTGACGGCCTCGGCGGCCACCAGGCTGACGACAGCGATCAAGGAGATGATCGCAATCTTGACGGAAATCCGAAAATGACGAATGCGCATGAGGATCATATCCAGTGTTCATTTTGCCACGTGGTAGTGTCGTGAAATTATTGAAAAGGTCAATATTTCACGCCAACCAAGACGAAAGAATTTTCCTCAATTTGTAGCTATATGACTTGAATCGTAACATCATCATACTAAAAATTTGAATGACACTTTCCTCCGTAGAAGGCGTCTTATTGTCTTTATTTGAAATCTCGTCACGACGAGACCAAAAATTCTGACGCTGGTATAGCGAATGTTTTAGCGGAATGATGTTCTTTGCGTGTAGAAATGTTCGATGGTGACCTGTTCGACAAGAAATATAGTATAAATATAAAATAGAAATGATCTCACATAGCGCGCTATTTGAAAAATTATTATGGATATCAGAAACAATGATCGCGTCATGATTTCGCATTATCGACGATAAAATTCACTAGAATAGGAAATATGTTAAGTGAAATGGCATTTCATGGTGCCACCTGGAACGAAATTGCGCTATTTTATTCAACTTGTTCGTCACAGACAGATTTTCGATAGGTGTCGTAGTGCGAAAAATTCCAACACACGGGCCGCGTGTTGTGCGGGGCGATGCGAACCGCATGTCTGTGCGGACAACGCGTGGCGCTCCATGCTTCTGTGATTATCGGAGGGGCGGTATCGATGTATAGTCATATTGTCGCCCGCCGAACGCCGGTCGGTCGTGGCCATGGCATGGGCCAATGTGCGGCGACGGATCTGTGGCGAGAGGTGCGCCCGGGGCCGTGATACCAACGGAGTTTTTCGATGACGGTTGCGTATGACGTCCGTGAAGGCGATGTCAATCTAAGCCCCCGCCGCGATACATGGCAGCGCGCGCATGTCGGTCCCGCAGCCCAGGCCCTGCTGGACCGCGACCAGGCACGGTTCCTGCGCCAGTCGCTGTCGACGCCGTGTCTGTCGGCGATCCGTCACGCCGCGGGGATCTGGATCGAGGATATGGACGGGCGACGTTTCATGGATTTCCATGGCAACAGCGCCCACCATATCGGCTATGGCCATCCCCGTCTGATCCAGGCGCTCAAAGATCAACTGGACAGCCTGCCTTTTGCGCCGCGGCGCTTCACCTGCGAACCGGCGGTGGAATTGGCCGAACGCCTGACCGCGGTCGCGCCCGCAGGGTTGGAGCGGGTTCTGTTCGCGCCCGGAGGCTCGGAGGCGATCGAGATCGCGTTGAAACTGGCGCGGATCGCCACAGGGCGGTTCAAGACCCTGTCATTCTGGGACGCGTTTCATGGGGCGGGTTTCGGCGCGGTCAGCGTTGGCGGCGAGGCGCTGTTCCGCTCGCACGGGATCGGTCCGCTGCTGGCGGGAACCGAGCATGTTGCGCCGTTCGCCTGTTACCGCTGTCCCTATGGTTTTCCGTCCGCCAGCGGCGCGCCTGATCTCGACGCGTGCCGGATGGCTTGCGCGCGGATGGTGCGCTATGTTCTTGAAAAGGAAGGCGATATTGCCGCCGTGATCGCCGAACCGGTTCGCGCGGTACCTTATCTGCCACCGCCCGGGTTCTGGGCGGAAGTGCGCCGTGCCTGCGATGATCATGGCGCCTTGTTGATTTTTGACGAGATCCCGACCGGTCTGGGCAAGACCGGCACCCTGTTTGCCAGTGAACAGACGGGGGTTGTCCCCGACCTTCTTGTGGTTGGCAAGGCGCTGGGCGGCGGTGTTCTGCCGATTGCGGCCACGCTGGCGCGACCGTCCCTCGATCGTGCCGCCGACAAGGCCCTGGGCCATTACACCCACGAAAAAAATCCGGTGCTGTGCCGGGCGGCCCTGGTCACACTCGATATCATCCGGGACGAGGGCCTGGTCGAGCGGGCGGCAAGCCTGGGCCGCCATGCCGTCGATCGCCTGCGCGAGTCGGCGCGCCACCGCCCCCTCATTGGTGAGATTCGGGGTGCGGGTCTGCTGATCGGGATCGAACTCGTGACCCCGGACGGCGCGCCCGCGGTTGAGGCGGCCGATGCGGCCCTGTATGCGGCGCTGAGCCGGGGCCTGAGTTTCAAGGTGACCATGGGCAGCGTCTTGACGCTGTCGCCGCCGCTGACGATTGCACGCGACGAACTCGACCATGCACTGGACATCATCGACGCCTGTCTTGATGACGTCGCGGCGCTGGCTGGACATCGCGGCTTAAACGGCGCGGCGGCCCAATAAAGCTGGTGGAAACTGAGGTAGATTGTTACAAGTAATGAGGGTCGAGGTGTTCGCGGCGTGTCACAGCGGCCGCGCGCGTTCGTGAGACCGGCGAGGCCTGATCGCGGCGCAGTTCTGCCGTTTACGACGCGGATCGCCTTGCACAGTGCCAGATCGGTGCGGTTCGTTTTTCCGGTCAGCATCGCGCCGCCCGTCGCGAGGTCGAGGGAAGGGCGGTGCCGCGGATGTGTTGCTTCACCCCGGGCTCAGGACGGACAGCTCCGGGACGACGGGTCACAACCTTCAGATGCGAGATGGGGTCATGGTGACGCAGACGGGCGGTTTCCTTTGTATATGCTGACGGCTGGCGGCGATTGCTATTCTGGCGCCGGCGTGTTTCACGCGTTTCAGGGTTGCACCCCGACGGGTATGCCTCGGGGATGTCAGGCGGCCGTGGCGATGCGGGGCCTGATGACGCGACGCCTGCGGATGTCGACGGAATCGCGGCTCGGGATTTCCGGGACCGTATTGCCGCCGGCGTCGAGCGGGATCGCGCCGGCGACCGGTGACCGGACCGTGATCGGTGGGCCGTTGCGCATTCTGGTCGTCGATGACAACCAGATCAATCGTGAGGTCGCAGCCGGCATCCTGCAGCGGGCCGGGCATGTCGTCACCGTTGCCGGCGACGGCGGGCAGGCGGTTCAATTGGTCAGCGACCAGGATCTGGATCTGGTCTTGATGGATGTCCAGATGCCGACGGTGGATGGTCTGACGGCAACGCGCCGGATCCGGGCGCTTTCCGGGCCTCGCGGCCGGATTCCCGTGATCGCACTGACGGCCCATGCCTCGGAACGATCGCGTCGGGATTGCATTGCCGCGGGGATGGATGGCTTCTTGACGAAGCCGTTGCGGCTCAAGGCGCTTTTTACCGAGATTGCCGCCGCGATTGCGACGCGCCGGACGCCGGCGGATCCGATCGCGACCGAGGCCGGTGACGAAATGCCGGCGACGGGCAGTTCCGAGACCAAAGGGGCCGCGCCCAATCCGGGCGATGATCTGCTGGACCGGGAGCAGATCGCCATGATGGAGGATGCACTCGGGGTTGATGACTGGCGGGTTTCGCTCGGTGGATTCGCCGACGCGGCGCGAGGCGAACTGCGTCGTTTGACGGTTGCAATCGAGAACGGAGACGATTACAAACGCCCGGCCCATACCCTGAAGGGGATGGCGTGGAATGTTGGGGCTCGCCGTCTGGGTGAAATGGCCTTGGCGCTTGAGACCCACATGATCGCTGATGAGCGCGCCCATCTCGCCGGGATGTATCAGGTTCTTGATCTGACTTTGCGGGCGATGGGATTGCCGTGAGGGCGGGTGACAAGGATCGGCCCACGGGTTTCCCTGCCACGCGACCCGTTATCGGCCGCGCGATCGCGGTGGGATATGGCTTCGGGGCAGCACGCGTCATCGCACAGGCCGGGCCTGCCGGGCCCTCGGGGCGCGTGGCCTGTCATGGGCGCATATCGGGTTGGTCCCGGAGAGGTTGACAGCGGTTATGGCTACCTTGGGTAATGAAGGCTCTCTGCTTCCCGCCGGTGATCTCAGCACGCATTTCATCTTTCATCACAAGGTTTTTTCGATCGAGGGCTGCCGGTTTTCCCGCAGCGCCGCATCAGACGAGCCGTGCTTCATCCTGCCGCTCGGGGGGCTTGAGGCCACGGTTCCCCTGAGTAAGCTGTGTGCCGAATTCGATATCGATGCCGAGAGCGAGGATGGCCATTTGTTGACCGTCGTCGCCGAAGGTTTGAATTTCGTCAAGCGTATCCGGCCCGGCGACAGTATTCCCAATGAGCTTCTGAATGGCACTGCGTCCTGGTCGGTCGACGACCGGCATCTGCAGATCGCCCGGGGACGCCTCCAGGTCCAGCTGGTGTCGTGGCTGACCGGCGGTGAAACGGTCATTGTCGATCTGGATAAGCTGGAACAGATCGTCGACGACCCCAAGACCCGGGCGCGAATTCAGGAGGCGTTCCGGATGATCGCTGATCGGCTGGTGTTGGGTAATCACGGCGAAGAGGCTGTTGCGCGGCGGATCGAGAATTTGGCTCAGGAGTTGTCCTATATTGAGGCGCTGCGCGATCGCTTCCATCATCTGCTCCTGGTGCGGCGCGGCATTGAAACGGCAAGCCGGCTCTACAAGCGCGATCGCAGCCTTCATGACGAAACAATTCGCATGCAGACGCTGGCGGCGCCGCCCCTGGCGGATCTCAATGATCGCTTCAGCCAGGTTGACGCCCAAACCGGTGAAATCCTGGCGATGCTGCGGAATTTCGAATCCCAGACCGAGTATATTCGGGGCGTTCGCGATGACCTGCATCAGATCATGATGATGTGGGATGAGATCATTGATGCCTGGGCCGCGGTCAAGATCGATCGCTCCATGGCGCTGGAACAGCTTCTCAAGCGGACCTACAGCTTCCTGGCCCGGCGTTTCTCGCAAGGCTCCGAATGGCGCCTGGTGTCGCGGCCACCGCCCACCTGATCATGCTGCGCGCGCCCGCGGATCGGGTGGCGTTTGCCCGGCGCCGGCTGAAGACCGATTGGTCTCGTCTGTTGCTCGCGACAACCGGCCTGCGGTCAGGTTTGGTTTTTCGTTCAGCACTTCTCATTTTGGCGACGAAGCGTTGGGCTTTCGCCCAAACCCAACGGGGGCCATGCCCCAGACCCCTTTGTTTTTGGCAAAATAGAGGGGGATTCTGGGTTCACCCCGAGGGGGTGCGGGCGGAAGCCCGCGGGCCGAAAGCCAAAATGAGAACGGCTGTTTTTCGTTGAAACAGGGAGACGGTTCTGATCAAATAACCTGTAGGTAGAATTGGTGGCCGGGTGATGGTTTTCGGTTATGATCTTGTTTATGATGGTCACCACGGCCCGGTCTACGGCCTATACCCGGATGGCCCTGGCCAGTTTCCTGGCTCATACGCCGCTGGGTCCAGATGATCGGGTCATCCTGATCGACAATGACGGCGCCGCAGCGCCCCCGGCCAACGGTCGGGTGGAGTTGGTGCGCAATCGCTGGCCGATGGGCTTCGCCGCCAATGTCAATCAAGTCCTGGAATGGGCGCGCGGTTCAGCCGCAGACCTGGTGGTGCTGAACAATGACATCATTTTCACGCCGGGTTGGCTGCCGCCGCTGCTCGTTGATGATCGGGCGATCTTGCTGCCGATGACCAACCAGCACGTCGAATATCATGTCGGGGATGTTGTCTTTCCCGCGTTCCTGGATCTGGATGGCTATCTGGGGCGGGAGGGCGAACTTCGGGCGGCGGCGCGGCAGCATGCCGCCACCTGGGCCGAAGCGGCGGTGTTCCGACCCCTCCATTTGTCGTTTCATGCCTTCCGCCTCAGTCACACGGTGCTGACGACGCTTGGTCCATTCGACGAACATTTTGGTCCCGCCGGGGGCGAGGACGGCGATTATCGTATTCGCGCTCATCTGGCCGGGTTCGACGTGCGATGTGCGCCAACCTCGTTCGTGCTGCATTTCGGCGGACGGTCGACATGGCGCAGCGGCGAGGCGGACAGTGAGAGGGACGCGCGGGAGGCGACCATGTTGGCGCGGTTCCGGGCCAAATGGGGCGACGATCTGACGGAATTGTTTCTTCATGGTCCTGGTGCCAATGCCGTGCTGTCCCGCCATGGGCTGACCGAGGCCGTTGCGGTCGATAACGTGAAGAAGGTTATTGAAACCTGCCTGATGCGCCGCTGCCGCGGCTGACCGACGTGTCCGGTTGAGGCAAAAAGGTCACGTGCCGGCGGTCTTGACGGCGTCGAGCCCCGCTTGTGCCGCGGCCGCGCGTCCCGGCGCGGGCGCCTCTGAAACAGGAGGCGCGTTCGCGAGGGCGACGGTCGAAAATTCGATGACGCACCCCGCTACAGCTGTTTCCGATCACGTTGGATCGGAAACAGCTCCAGATCTTTGTTTTGTCGCATTTTCTACGCCCAACCGGAACCCACGGGGTCGGAAAATGCTCTAACGGATCAGGTGGCGCTCGCGCAGCAGGTGCAGCACCCGGGTGGCGAGTTGTTCGGGAGACTGACCGGCGGTCTGCAGGTGCAACTCGGGGGTCTCGGGGGGCTCATAGGGGCTGTCGATCCCGGTGAAGTTGGTGATCAGCCCGGCGTCGGCTTTTTTGTACAGGCCCTTGGGGTCACGTTCGCGGCATAGTGCGATCGGGGTATCGACGAAGATCTCGATGAACTCGTCCGGCTCGAGCAAATCCCGGACCATGCGGCGCTCCGCCTGGAACGGCGAGATGAACGAGACCAGGACGATGACCCCGGCATCGACGAACAGTTTGGCGACTTCGCCGACCCGTCGGATGTTCTGGACCCGGTCTGCGGCGGTGAAACCGAGATCGCGGTTGAGGCCGTGACGGACATTGTCGCCGTCGAGCAGGTAGGTATGGTGGCCCAGGGCAAACAGCTGCTGCTCGACCAGGTTCGAGATCGTCGATTTTCCGGAACCCGACAGGCCGGTGAACCAGAGCACCACCGGTTTTTGGCCATTCAGCGCAGCACGCGCCGCCTTGTTGATGTCGGTCGCCTGATAATGGATATTGGTCGCCCGCCGCAGGCCGAATTCGACCATGCCGGCGGCGACGGTCGCATTGGTCAGCCGGTCGATCAGGACGAAGGCCCCGGTCTGCCGGTTGTTCTTGTAGGGGTCGAAGGCAACCGGTGCCGATAGCGACAGATTGCACATGCCAATCTCATTGAGCGCCAGGCTGCGGGCGGCCAGGTGGTCATAGTCGTTGTTGATGTCGATCTTGTATTTCAGCGTCGTCACCGAGGCGGTCACGGTCTTGCCACCGCTCTTCAGCAGATAAGGGCGGCCCGGCAGCAGCGGGTCTTCGCTCATCCACACCAGATGGGCCGCCAGTTGATCGGCGTATTGCGGCGGGTCATCGGCGCTGGCCAGCACGTCGCCGCGCGAGATGTCGATCTCATCGGCCAGCGTCAGCGTCACCGCTTCGCCGACGCCGGCCTCCGCCAGGATTCCGTCATAGGTGACGATGCTCTTGACCGTGGACTGGCGCCCGGAACCGGCGACAACCACCCGGTCGCCGGTGCGGAGGCGGTGCCCGGTGATGGTCCCGGCAAAGCCGCGAAAATTGGCGTCGGGCCGATTGACCCATTGCACCGGCATCCGGAACGGCTGGGCCGTGTTCCCCTTGTCGACCGGCACTGTTTCCAGATGTTCCAGCAGCGTAGGGCCCCGATACCAGCCGAGATGCGGGCTGGGCGTCGAAACATTGTCGCCATAGCGTGCCGAAATCGGAATCGCGACCGCCGTGGTGAACGAGAAATGGCCGGTCAAGGCCGCGAAAGCCGCGCAGATTTCGTCGAAGCGCGCCTGGCTGAAATCTACAAGGTCGATCTTATTGACCGCAAGCACGCAGTGCTCCACCCCCAAAAGATTGGCGATGAAGGCGTGGCGACGGGTTTGCGTCATGATCCCCGTGCGTGCGTCCACCAGCAGCACGGCGAGCTGCGCCGTCGAGGCGCCGGTTGCCATGTTGCGGGTGTATTGCTCATGGCCGGGGGTGTCGGCGACGATGAATTTGCGCCGATCCGTGGCGAAGAAGCGATAGGCCACGTCGATCGTGATGCCTTGTTCGCGCTCGGCCTCCAGCCCATCCACCAGCAAAGCGAGGTCGATATCCGCGCCGGTGGTGCCGTGTTTGCGGCTGTCTTTCTCCAGCGCGGCGAGTTGATCCTCGAAGATCAGCTTGGTGTCATAGAGCAGACGGCCGATCAGGGTGGATTTGCCGTCGTCGACACTGCCGCAGGTCAGGAAGCGCAGCAGGCTCTTTCGTTCCTGGGCTTTGAGATAGGCGGCGATGTCCGGGATCTCCGGTGTCAGGGTCGATGCGGACATCAGAAATATCCTTCCCGTTTTTTCTTTTCCATCGAACCGGATTCATCATGATCGATGGCACGCCCCTGGCGCTCCGAGGTGCGGGCCAGCAGCATCTCGCGTACGATCTCGGTCAAGGTCGTTGCCGACGAGACGACGGCCCCGGTCAGCGGATAGCAGCCCAGGGTGCGAAAGCGCACCTGCCGCAAGGTCGGGCTCTCGCCGGGGCGCAAGGGCAGGCGATCGTCATCGACCATGATCAGCATGCCGTCGCGTTCGACCACCGGTCGTTTTGCGGCGAAATAAAGCGGAACGATCGGGATATTTTCGGCGAGAATATATTGCCAGATATCGAGTTCTGTCCAATTTGACAGAGGAAAGACACGAATTGATTCGCCCTTCAGAACACGCGTATTATAGATGTTCCACAATTCAGGGCGCTGGTTCTTGGGGTCCCAACTGTGGTCCTCGTTGCGAAACGAGAAGATTCGTTCCTTGGCGCGGGATTTTTCCTCGTCACGCCGGGCACCGCCAAACGCCGCGTCGAAGCCGTGTTGCGTCAAGGCCTGCTTGAGCGCCACGGTCTTCATGACATGGGTATAGTAGGACGAGCCGTGATCAAACGGATTGATGTTTTGCGCCAATCCCTCGGGGTTGGTGTGGCGGATCAGCTCCAGGCCCAGCCGTGCCACGGTCTCGTCACGAAACCGGATCATTTCCTTGAACTTCCAGCCGGTATCGACGTGGAGCAGGGGAAAGGGTGGTTTCGAAGGATGGAACGCCTTGAGCGCCAGATGGAGCATCACGGCGGAGTCCTTGCCAACGGAATAGAGCATCACCGGATTGCGAAATTCCGCCGCAACCTCACGGAAGATAAAGATGCTTTCATCCTCGAGGTGTTTCAGATGGGAAGAGCGTCCTACAGGCACGGGGCGACGACCTTTGTTGCAAATACAGTTTATGGCGGTGACGGCAAGGCAACGCAACCAACGTCCGGGCGCGCCTTTGGCGTCGGGCGTTGTCGGTGCCATCGTGACAGGATCGTGATCGGCGCACCTCCCCCATCGATTAACAATTCTCCCGCGAAGGCTATCGAACAGCTGGGACTTTTGGAAGGGGAGATCAACAGGGCCCGTCTTCGCGGGCAAGGCCATAACGGGATGGGGCGGGCGTTCGCGCGCCGGCCCCTCCGTGGATAATACCAGCCCGCCATGATCTTTGCCCATGGCGGGCTGGTCCCGGTCGCGACGGCGACCGCGCGCCCCCGGGGGCGCGGAGCCAAGCGCCCGGAGGGGCGCGCCGGCGCCTGAGGCTTCGCTTTGATCGGTCACGATCAAAGCGGATTGGTATAAGGCGCCTATTCGGCGGCTTGCGGGGTGAGAATGGCTTTGGTTGCGGTTCGCAGCGCCAACTGTTCTTTGTAGGCCTCAAAATCGACAATGGGGCGGGTGGCAACACCGCTATCCATGGCGGCCTTGGCGACCGCCGAGGCGACTTCGACAATCAGGCGGGGGTCGAAGGGTTTGGGCAGGATATTATCACGTCCGAAGGCAAGCGCCTCGCCGGGATAAGCGGCGGCGACGGCGCGTGCGGGCTTGGCTCGCGCCAACCGGGCGATTGCCTCGACTGCGGCGATCTTCATATCCTGATTGATGGTCGTGGCCCCGACGTCGAGCGTACCGCGGAACAGGAACGGAAAACACAAGACGTTGTTGATCTGGTTCGGATAGTCCGAGCGGCCGGTGGCGATGATGGCGTCCGGGCTGACGGCGCGGGCATCTTCGGGGCGGATTTCCGGTTCGGGATTGGACAACGCGAAAATCAACGGCTGATCCGCCATTTTGGCGACCATGGCGGGGCGCAGCACGCCGCCGGCGGCAAGGCCGAGGAAGGCGTCGGCGCCGGCGATGGCATCATCGAGGGTTCGGGCTTCGGTTTCCCGGGCGTAGGATTGTTTGAAGCTGTTCATACCCTGGGTGCGTCCGGCATAGACGACACCCTTGCTGTCGACCAGCGTCACATTCTCGCGCCGCAGTCCCAGGCTGTGCAGCAGGTCGAGACAAGCGATACCGGCGGCGCCGGCGCCGATCGTCACGAGTTTGATGTCTTCGATTTTCTTGCCGACCAGATGCAGCGCGTTGAGCGTCGCGGCGCAGACAACGATGGCGGTCCCATGCTGATCGTCGTGGAATACCGGGATTTTCATCCGTTCGCGCAACTTTCGTTCAACCTCGAAACATTCAGGCGCCTTGATGTCCTCGAGATTGATGCCGCCGAAGGTCGGCTCAAGCCGAGCGATGACCTCGACCAGCATGGCGGGGTCCTTTTCCGCGATCTCGATGTCGAACACGTCGATATCGGCGAATTTCTTGAACAGGACCGCCTTGCCTTCCATGACCGGCTTCGCGGCCAGGGGACCGATATCGCCCAGGCCGAGAACGGCGGTTCCGTTGCTGATGACGGCGACCAGGTTCCGTCGTGCCGTGTAATCACCGACACAGTTCGGGTCACTCGCAATCAGTTCGCAGGGCTCGGCAACGCCCGGGGAATAGGCCAGGGCCAGGTCATGCTGCGTGTCCATGGGTTTGGTGGCGATGATCGCCAGTTTTCCGGGGCTCGGGAAGCGATGGTAAAAAAGAGCGTCGCCCGTCATGGGACGTATCTCCAGGTCAGGATGTTGGGTGTGATCAAGCGCCTCGGGCTGTTCCCGACCAGGACGGCGAAGGGAGATTTGTGAGCCCTGCGCTGCCGGTCGGAATGCCTTGATCCATAAGACGTAAGGAGGACTTGCGGTTCAGCCGGTCGTGAGCTTCAGCAGGATGGTCGCGATCACGATCATGCTGGCCCCGCCGAGGCGGGTCGACACCTGGGCGAAGGGCATCAGTTCCATTCGGTTTGCCGCCGACAGGATGGCGACGTCGCCGGTTCCGCCCAAGCCGCTGTGACAACCGGTAACAATGGCCGACTCAATCGGATACATGTTCATGGCTTTGCCGATGAAAAAGCCCGACGTCATCATGGCGATAACGGTCGAGGCGCAAATCGCAATATAGGCGGGGGTGACGGCGGCGATGACGTCTTTCCATGGCATGTACAGGACACCAAGACCAACGAGAAGCGGCCATGTCATGTTGGTCGCAATGAAGCGATAGATGTGGTAGGCGCCTTGCTCCATTTCGGCGGGCATGATTTTCAGGGCTTTAACCGCGGCTGCCGTAAAGATCATGATAATGGCACCCGGGATGCCGATATATTTGCTGGCGACGCCGCCGAAGATGAAAAAGCCGCAGGCGATCGCGAGGCCGGCACCCATCAGAGGGAACTCGATTTTTTTCTCCTTGTTCATCTCGGCAAGAAGCTCGCTGTCATTGCCGGATTTCACCAGGAGGCCATGGCCATTGTATTGTGGGTGGGAGTCGGCGAATTTCTTCAGGAAACCGCAAATGATGATGGCGGACACATTTCCGAGCATGGCGGCAGGCGCCAATTGCGGGATGATGCTTCCTTGTGGTTGCTTCAGGATTTCTGCCATGGCGAGCGAATAGGGCAGAATGCCTTCGCCGATACCGCCACCCATGATGGGCATGATGATGAAGAAGAATGTTCGCTTCACATCATAGCCGAACAGCGCCCCGACCGCGATGCCGACGCTCACGGCGGCAATCGTGCCAACGGCCAGCGGAATAAACATCCGCAAGAATCCCTGAACGAGAACTTTTCTGGCCATGCCAAGTATGCTGCCGCAAACAAGGCATGATATGTAAAGATACAGAAAGTTCGACGTCTTCATGACAGCGGTGATTGATTTCAGCGTGTCTGTGTTTATGAGTCCATAATATATCATGACCGATGGCACGAACATCGAAAGAATGGCCGGTCCGCCGATGTCCTTCAGCACCGGGACCTTCAGGCCGACATCGCCGAGAAACCATCCCATAATCATGATGACGGCAAAACCACCGATCATGTCTTCCGGCAGTTTTCCGATCAGGGATGAATAGTAAATGACGATGAAAAGAATCGCATACATGACGATCGGCAGCGGGCCGATGCGAATAGAAAACAACCTGTTCAAGAAGCGCTGTCCGTGCTGCGGCACGGTGAGATGGGGCGAGGGATCGGTGATGTAGACGCGATCGCCACCGTCCACGGGGACTGCGGTGAATTTTGCCATCTGGGTGTCCTCCTGCTTTTTTATTTTTGTCTTGATGATCGGCCTGATGCACCAGGTGCTCAAGCCAACCTCAAAAGCACCGATCAACAAAGCAACCATCGTGCCACGCGGCACATGGCGGAAACCGGGGTGTTGAGGGGCGACATGGCCGGAAAACCGCACAGGCGGACCGAACGACTGTGCCAAAGTCCGCGCCGCGCCCCTGGTCCGATGGCCCGCGGTCAGACCGCGCGATTGGGCCGATTACCGGCTTCCCGGTCCGATGGCTGCGTCATGCCACCGCGGGGCGATCCGTCAAAATGCCCGAAAATATCTATCGGGATTTCCCAATGAATGTTCTATGTCTATCGGACAAGGCATTGGCAGGCGGTACATGGTCGACCGCGGTGTTCTCGAAAACGTGATGCTTCGTCGCTTCGGAATTGCGTGGCGCCTCGCTGGGCGCCACCCGCCGCGATTATTGCTGATCGGGCTCTTGGGTGTCCTGGTGATCGCCGTGCCCTGGGTCACGTTGCGCACGATCGAATGGACGGAACACCAGGCCTATGAACAGCTTGCGGTTCAGGGGCGCGATCGGCTGACCCTTTATGGCGTCGCCTTGCAGAGCGAATTGGCGCGCTCGCGCAATATTCCGGTGGTTTTGTCTTCCGACCGCGAGGTTGCCGAGCTCCTCTCTGACCAGGGGAGGGATGACCCGACGAACCAGCATATGATCGCTTTTGACCGCAGGCTGGAAAGTCTGAGCGCGTCGCTCGGCGTTGCGGCGGTCTATATGCTGAACCAGCAAGGCGACATCATCGCGTCGAGCAATTGGCAGAAGGGTTCCGAAAGCTTCGTCGGACAGCATCTCGGCTTCCGTCCCTATTTCCGTGCCACACGGGACGGGCGGGAAGGACGGTATTATGCGGTTGGTTCCACCGCCCGGGAACCGGGTTATTACATCGCGATGCCGGTGTGGGGCGCGGCAGGCGTGGTGGGCGCGATTGCCGTCAAGACGGTGATGGATGAATTGGAACGCGGCTGGTCCGGCGGCGGCGAACGGGTGTTCGTGACCGAACGCAATGGCATCATTCTGATCACCAACACGCCGCAATGGCGCTTTCGCACCTTGA
Organism: Azospirillaceae bacterium; assembly: GCA_031291675.1. Taxonomy (GTDB): domain Bacteria; phylum Pseudomonadota; class Alphaproteobacteria; order Azospirillales; family Azospirillaceae; genus JARLIO01. Next base: position 46,359 of record JARLIO010000021.1, on the reverse strand, counting down.
CACCCTTGTCGGCCGAGCTCCGGTCCGAATTGCGGACCAGCCGGCAATTCGGCAACGAACCCTTGCCGCTTCTTGGTGTCACGGCCGGCGCTGTCCTGACCAATATTGCCGGAACGGATTATGTCATGGTGTCCCAGCCTTTGCCGGATGACAGTGGCTGGACCTTGCATGTTCTGATGGACATTCGGGAGGCCCAGGCGCGGGCTCATGATCGCGGCCTGCTGACCGTGGCCGCGATGGGGCTGGCGATTCTCGTCCTGTATTTCCTCGTCCATCGGGGGCGCATGATGCATCGTCACAACAAGGAGCTTGAACAGCGCGTCAGCGAACGGACCGCGGCCCTGGTCGCGAGCAACCGCCGCCTCACGGACGAAGTGACCGAGCGCATGCGTGTCGAAGACGGGCTGAAATCCAAGCAAGACGAACTGGTACAGGCTGTCAAGTTGGCGGCATTGGGTCAAATGTCGGCCGGCATGGCACACGAAATCAACCAGCCGCTGGCCGCGATCCGAAGTTATGCCGACAATGCGGTGACCCTGCTCAGGCTGGGACGCCACGACACGGTGCGCGACAATTTAAGTGAAATCGCGGGATTGACCGAACGCATGGCGCGGATCACGGGTCAACTCAAGCAGTTTGCCCGCAAGTCCTCTGGTGAGTTGGAGGCGGTTGGCGTTGCCCATGCCATTGAAAGCGCCTTGGCCCTGTTGGCGGCGTCACTGCGTGCGGATGGTGTCACGCTGGCCTGGACGCCCCCCGCAACCGAATTGTGTGTTCTGGCTGATGGTGTGCGGCTTCAACAGGTCATGATAAACCTGCTGCGCAATGCCCAGGATGCGATGCGGGCCGTTGCCGAGCGGCGCCTCTCGGTCGAGGTCGCGGTCGATGCCGGGCTCGTGCATATTTCCGTGCGTGACAGCGGCCGCGGCATTGCCGCCGATGCGATGGCCCAGTTGTTTGATCCCTTTTTCACCACCAAACCGGCCGGGGAAGGTCTTGGTCTCGGTTTGTCGATTTCGGAGGGCATCGTGAAAGGATTTGGTGGCGGGTTGAGCGCGGCCAACCATCCTGGCGGCGGTGCCGTCTTTACCCTGATCCTGCGCCGGGCGGATGCCGAATGATCCCGACAATCCTGTTGGTCGATGATGAACCCCAGATCCGCAATGCCGGGAAACAGACCCTCGAGTTGGCCGGCCATAGCGTCATCTGTTGCCAATCCGGTGAAGCGGCCTTGAAGCTGGTGAACCGTGATAGCGGAATCCTGATCACCGACGTCCGCATGCCGGGGATGGATGGTTTCGCGTTGATGGAACGGGCGTTGGCCATCGATGCGGATCTTCCGGTCATCATGATCACCGGTCACGGCGATGTGTCGATCGCGTTGCGGGCCATTCGCAGCGGTGCCTACGACTTTATTGAAAAGCCCTTTCCGGCCGAGATGCTGGTCGATACCGTTGGACGCGCCGTTGAACGGCGTGTCCTCATCATGGAAAACCGGCGCCTCAAAGAGGAACTGGTGGCCGCGAGCGAAACAAACATTATTGGCCGTTCTCCCGCGATCGAGCGCGTTCGGACCATTGTCGCGTCGATTGCCGAAACCGATGCCGATGTCTTGATCATGGGCGAGACCGGGACCGGAAAGGAGCTGATCGCGCGGGCGCTACACCATCAGAGCATGCGTCGCCGGCATAATTTTGTTGCCCTGAATTGCGCGGCGCTTCCCGAGAGCCTGTTTGAGAGTGAACTGTTCGGTCATGAAGCCGGAACCTTCACCGGGGCCTCGAAAAGTCGGGTCGGTCGCATTCAGTTCGCCCATAAAGGGACGCTGTTCCTCGACGAAATCGAAAGCATGCCGCTTCCCCTTCAGGTCAAGATTCTCCGCGTTCTTCAAGAACGTTCGGTTGAGCCGCTGGGCTCGAACGAAATCGTGCCCGTCGATATCCGGGTGATTTCGGCAACCAAGACCAGCCTGAAGCAGGCCAGCGCGGAGGGGCGGTTTCGCGGCGATCTTTATTATCGTCTCAACGTGGTCACGATCAGAATCCCGCCTCTGCGGGAGCGGTGCGAGGATATCCCCCTGCTGTTCCAGCATTTCATGCTCAAGGCGGCGGCCCGTTACAGCCGGGATCCCCCCAAATTGACACCGCAGGTTTTGCATTGGCTGAGCTCACATCCGTGGCCCGGAAATGTCCGCGAGTTGAAGAATGCTGCCGATCGCTTTGTTCTGGGGCTTGGCGACGAACTTGACATTGTCGGCTCGGGCGTCGACAGCAGCGTGCGCCTGGGGCTGCCGCAGCAAGTCGATTTTTTTGAAAAGAGCGTGATCGAGAACGAGTTGGCTTTGCATCGGGGCGACGTCAAGCTGACGGTCGAAGCCTTGGGAATTCCCCGTAAGACCTTTTATGACAAGGTCCGGCGTTTCGGTATTGTGGTCGATGATTTCCGCTGACCGCGTTCGGCGCCGCGTTCAAATCGGGGCCCGTCCCTGGTGGGGGTGCGGGGGATTGGTCCGCACCCCGTGTCAGAAATCAGCCAAAACGGCCGGTGATATAGTCGGCGGTACGCTGTTGTGTCGGTCTGGAGAACATGATGTCGGTCGGTCCGACCTCGACCAGTTCACCCAGATACATCAGGGCGGTGATGTCGGAGATGCGCGCCGCCTGCTGCATATTGTGGGTCACGATCACGATCGTGTAACTGTCTTTCAGCTCGCCGATCAGATCCTCGATCTTGCCGGTGGACAGCGGATCGAGCGCCGAGGCCGGTTCATCGAGCAGCAACACGTCGGGGCTGACCGCGATCGAACGGGCGATGCACAGCCTTTGCTGCTGGCCGCCGGACAGGCTGAGACCGCTGCCGCGCAGCTTGTTCTTGACCTCATCCCACAACGCGGCGCCGCGCAGCGCGCTTTCGACCCGGTCGTCCATTTCCGTGCGCGGCACCCGTTCGTAAAGCCGGATGCCAAAGGCGATATTGTCGTAGATCGACATCGGAAACGGTGTCGGCTGTTGAAACACCATGCCGATCCGCGCCCGCAGCAGGTTGAGGTCGATGCCGGGGTCCAGAATATTTTGCCCGCCGAACAACACCTCACCGGTCGCGCGGTGGCCGGGATAAAGCTGATAGATCCGGTTCAGGACCCGGAGGATCGTGGATTTGCCACAGCCCGACGGCCCGATCATGGCGGTGATCCGGCGTTCCGGGAAATCCAGCGAGAAATCGCGGATGGTCTGGGCGGCGCCGTAAAAGAAATTGAGCTTGCGGATGCTGATCCCGGTCGACGACGCGGCGCCGATCCGATCGCGATCCGCGATCGCGGCCGCCGGGGCCCGCGCGCTGATGTCGATCGCTGTCATCGTGTTTGATCCCTTGTGCGCAGAACGATCCGGGCGGTAACGCTGAAGACCAGGATCGCGACCGTGATCAACAGCGCGCCGGCCCAGGCCAGCCGCTGCCAGTCGTCATAGGGGCTCATCGCAAACTGGAAGATGACCACGGGAAGGTTGGCCATCGGACCGTTCAGATCGAGACTCTGGAATTGATTGTTGAGTGCGGTAAACAGCAAAGGCGCCGTCTCGCCCGCGATCCGGGCGATGCCCAGCAGCACGCCGGTCAGGATCCCGGTCCGGGCGCTGCGATAACTGATCGAGACAATGACGCGCCAATAGGGCGCGCCCAGGGCGGCGGCGGCTTCGCGCAGGCGATCGGGAACCAGGAGCAGCATGTCCTCCGTGGTCCGCACCACGACCGGGATCAGGATCACCGCCAGCGCGATGGCCCCGGCCCATCCGGAGAAATGGCCCAGCGGCACCACAACGACCTGATAGATGAACAACCCGATCAGGATCGACGGCGCACTGAGCAGGATGTCGTTGATGAACCGGACCGTCGCGGCCACGAGCGTGCCGCGGCCATATTCGGCCAGCCAGGTTCCCGCCAGCACGCCGACCGGCGTTCCGATCAGGGTGGCGAGCATCGTCATCAGGACACTGCCCAGGATCGCGTTGCTGAGACCGCCGTCATTGCCCGGCGGCGGCGTCGGCTGGCTGAACAGCTGGGGTGACAGGGCGGCAAAGCCGCGACCGATCAGTGTGATCAGGATGCTGGCCAGGATGACCAGCCCCAGCGCGGTGACCGCGATCGCGGCACACAGAAAGAACCCGTTGGTCAGGCGGCGCCACAAATAGCGGTTGGGATCCAGCGTGCGATCAGACATGCCGGCGCCCTCCGCTTTGACGTTCCAGGCGCAACAGCATCAGGCGCGCCAGCGCCAGAACGATGACGGTGATCAGGAACAAGGTCAGGCCGAGCGCCAACAGGGCGGCGCTGTAGGTTCCGCCATAGGCTTCGGTGAATTCGTTGGCGATCGTCGAGGAGATCGTGGTTCCCGGCATGAACAGAGCGGCGCTGAGATCGTGGGCGTTGCCAATGACGAAGGTCACGGCCATGGTTTCACCGAGGGCCCGTCCCAGGCCCAGCATGATGCCGCCCGCGGTACCGGCCCTGGTGTAAGGCAGCACGACCGCCGTCGTGACCTCCCAGGTCGTGCAGCCCAGCGCATAGGCGGATTCCTTGAGCTTCGGCGGTACCGTCATGAAGACATCGCGCATGATCGCGGTGATGAACGGGATGATCATGATCGCGAGGATGATCCCGGCGGTCGACATGCCGATCCCGAGGGGCGGTCCCTGGAACAAGGCCCCGACCCACGGGGAATCCCCCAGCAGAGACTGGGCCGCCGGCTGGACCGTGGCCGCGTAAAACGGGGCGAAGACAAACAGCCCCCACATGCCATAGATGATGCTGGGAACCGCGGCCAGCAGTTCGATCGCGGTGCTGACCGGCCGGCTCAGCCAGGGCGGGGCCAACTGGGTCAGAAACAGGGCGATGCCGAAACTGATCGGCACCGCCAGCACCAGCGCGATCACCGCGGTGACGACGGTGCCGAAGATCGGCACCAGCGCGCCGAAATCATTCGACACCGGATCCCAGGCGGTGCTGATGAAAAAACCGAAACCGGCCTGGCGGAAGGCTGGTGCCGCGCCGATGGCGAGCGACACCAGCACAGCCGCGAGCAGGCTGAGCACGAGAAGGGCGAAACCGCCCGTCACGCCATGAAACAACCGGTCAGCGATCCGGCCGGCATGCACCCGGCGTGTCCTGATCCGGTCGACGGCGGCGACGACCGGATCAGCGACCATCTCGGTCTCAGTCATTTGCTGCCGGCATCGTAGACCGGGGCGCCGGCGCTGGTCGTAATGTTATCCCGCCAGCTTTTGCGCACCAGATCGGCGACATTGTCGGGCATGGCGACATAGTCCAGTTCCGCCGCGGCCGGGCCACCATTGTGATAGGCCCAATCGAAGAACTTCAGTGCCTCGGCCACCCGCGCCGGGTCGGTCGGCTTCTTGTGCACCAGGATGAAGCTGGCGCCGGTGATCGGCCAGCTGTTGGCGCCGGGCTGATTGGTCAGGATCAGGTGGAAGTTCTTGGCCTGGGCCCAAACGGCGTTGGCCGCGGCGGCCTGGAAAGTCTCGGCGCTCGGCGTGACATAGCTGCCGGCGCTGTTCTGCATCAGGACGTAGGGCAGCTTGTTCTGCAGGGCATAGGCATATTCGACATAGCCGATGCTGCCGTTCGCCTGCTTGGAATAGCTGGCGACCCCCTCGTTCCCCTTGCCACCAAGGCCGGTCGGCCATTTGACGGCGGTATTGACGCCGACCTTGCTCTGCCAGTCCGGATTGACCTGGGCCAGATAGTTGGTGAAGATGAAGGTCGTGCCCGAGCCATCGGAGCGATGAACCACCGTGATCGCCGTATCCGGCAGCTTCAGATTGGTATTGAGATGCGCGATCTCGGGGTCATTCCATTTCTTGACTTTGCCGAGATAGATATCGGCGAGCACCAGCCCTGACAGTTTCATCTGTCCGCCCTGAACGCCCTTGATGTTCACGACGGGGACGACACCACCCATGATCATCGGGAACTGGGTCAGACCGGCGGCGTCGAGGTCGGCCGGCTCCAGCGGCATATCCGAGGCACCAAAGTCAACGGTTCCCGCCGTGATCTGCTTGATCCCGCCGCCCGAGCCGATCGACTGGTAATTCAGCTCCGCGCCGGTCGCCTGTTGGTAGGCGCTTGCCCACTTGGCGTAGATCGGGTACGGAAAAGTTGCGCCAGCACCGGAAATGGTGGCCGCAGCCTCCGCATTTCCGCCCGCGAGGCACAACACACTGCCGACCATCGCGATGGCCAGTCCCACTTGTTTCATCCGACTTTCCTACCCTGTTGGGTCAGGCGACGTTGGCCCGAAAACCAGCGGGCCAACGGTTGCCGTCAATATCGCTGGTCTTCCCCCATTTATCCGGATTTGGCACCTTACATCCTTGTAAGACTTCCAAGGCGGGCGCCGGCGGGCCGTTTCCGACGTCTTGTCCCGGCATGATGAGGCGCACCGGGGAACCAGAAACCGCGACTCGGAAAAAAGGGGTAAAGAAAACGAAAGAAAGCTGGATAAGAACAAAAAATCAACATAACGCGAACAAATATTGAATACATAGGTATGCGATGTCTTGGGCGAAATAAAACGGAAACAAAAGCACGACATAGACTATTTCGGAGCGCCCGGCGCGATCCATGACGCGCGATGCCCTGGCCCGGCGTCAATCCGAGGACAACGCCATCGGCGCGGCGACCGGGGGCTTGATCTCGCCAAAGACGTCCGACAGCCTTTCGCGTGACGGGCGATCGCGGAAATTCGTCGGCGGTCCGTCGCCCGGATCGCGGCGGGGCGGGGATCGCCTTGCTTCCGGATTCTTCGGCCGAAATCAGTCCTGCGCGCGTCGCCATCGGTTGTCGGGCGCGCCAAACGCGGATCGCGGCACAGGGCGAAACGCTGGGCCGTCCGCCGGTCTGGCTGTTCCACGATGCGATCGGCCAGATGTTCACCTCAAGCAAAGGGTTCGCATACGATTGACGCGCTGCCATTGTCGACGGGAAAGGGGTCGATTTCGCCGCCCCGCCGGTGCATTGTCAACCCGGTGGTCGAAACAGGGCGGTGAAGATGATCGTAGCGGGCGGGGCGGCGCACCACGATATCGAGACAATGGCGTCGCGGGTTGTCTATGAGAACCGGTGGATGCGGGTTCGCGAGGATGCGATCCGGCGCGCCGATGGCTCCGACGGGATCTATGGCGTCGTCGAGAAGACGGATTTCGTATTGATTGTCCCGCTGGATCGCGAGGGCCGGGTCCACCTGGTCGAGCAATTCCGCTATCCCGTTCGCGGCCGGTATTGGGAATTTCCGCAGGGTTCATGGGAACAGCAGCCCGACGCCGCGCCCCATGACGTGGCGCGCGGTGAGTTGCGGGAGGAAACCGGTCTCGATGCCGCGGCGCTCGAAGAAATCGGCTATTTGTTTCCCGGCTACGGCTATTCCAATCAAGGCTGCCGCGTCTTCCTGGCCACCGGCCTCGGCCAGGGGCCGGCGACGCTGGAGCACGAGGAGCAGGATCTGATCACCGCGGCATTTCCTGTCGCGGCGGTTGTGCAGATGATCTGCCAGGGCGAGATCAAGGATGCCGCGACGGTCGCGGCCTTCGGTCTGCTGCGCTTGAAGGGTCTGCTTTAGGTGGTAAAAGACAAGAGAATCACAACCTCTGGCGCTCCGGATATTGGCGATCTTTCGTTATCGCCAGACGATCCGACGAATTCGTCGAAACTTGTCGCGCTTCATGGTATTTCCTGTTGGCATGATGTCGTGTCGTGGTGCAGCATCGGTTCGTGCCACCCTCCGTGTCCACAAAGGCAGCGAACGGAGAGCGCGGTGCTTGAGGCCGAACCGGGAAAGACGGGTCCGGTGCTGTCAGCGTGGCGCGTTGGATGCGCCGGTTTCTCGCCGCTCTGGCGATGTTCCCGGACGGTTGAACCGTTGTGATCTGACCCGACGATTGGTCCAGCCCCATGTCCCCTGAACGATGCCATCCCGTTGTTGCAGCCCTGGCGATTGCCGTGCGGGAGGGGCATCTGCTCCTGGTTCGTCGATCCCAACCGCCGGATCGTGGTTTGTGGGGATTCCCCGGTGGCAAGGTCGAATGGGGCGAGACGGTGGTCGCCGCGGCGATTCGCGAGTTGACGGAAGAGACAGGGATTCTCGCCCACCCGGATCGGATTCTGACCGTCCTGGATGAAATCAGCGAGGACGCTGTGGAATCGGAGTCGGGTGACGGGTTTCATTACGTCATGATCGCGGTGACCTGTCGGCCCGAACCCGGCGAGCCGGTCGCCGCAACCGATGCGCTGGAGGTTGCCTGGTTCACCCCCGACCAGATTGCCGCGCTGGGGCCGGGCGCCAGCCGCAATGTGGCCTGGGTTGCGCGCCAGGCGCTGGCCGACTGAGCGCGCGGTGGCAGCCGGCGCCGCGACCCGCAAGCGTTGAACGCAGCGGGACGCCTGGACGCAACGGTCATTTTTTCGAACCGCTGGTATAGGGCGGGATCACAGTCGGACGGCGAAGACCACGGCGGTTTCGCGGGCGCCCACCGTGGTCGTGATCGTCCCGCCCAATTGCCCGGCCAGGGCTTCGATCAACGCGGGTTCGGGCTCGCTGTCAGAGGCCGCCGCCGGGGCCCAAGCGGGGCCCGTGCACCGGGTCAGCGTCAGATCTGCGATGCCATCGGATCCCGGAAACATCGCGAGCCGGATCACGTCTGTGGCGTTGGCGCGGTTGTGCATCATCGTGGTCATCAGTTCGTGGGCGATCAGCCCCAGCGGCACCAGTTTGCCCAGGCTGGTCCACAGCGTGGCGTCGACATCGACGGTGAAGCCGACGGCGGTGCCATCGTCGGCACTCTGGGCCGCGAGCGCCTGCGCCAAATCCGTGAGGTAAGGCGCCAGATGGATTTGCTGTTCATCGACCCCGGGTTCCCCGAGGTGACGATAGGCGATCGCGATAGCCTCGATGCGTCGCAGCGATTGGTTCGCGAGCGCACGCGCCGTCGGCTCGGTGAGGCGGCCGGTCTGCAGGCGAAGCAGGCTGACGATCGTCTGCAGGCTGTTCTTCGCCCGATGGCGCAGCTCCTGCAGCGCGGCACCGCGCCGATCTGACAACGCCCGCAGCGTGGCGACTTCACTTTCGAGCAGCGCTATTCTTGTCTCAAGGGCGTGCGCCAGGGGCGTTGCCATTCAGCGGCCCGATCCCGCCATCGGCTCAGCTGAAAAGCCGTGCGAAAAACCCCTTCTTTGCCGGCACCGGCTTTGCCGCCGCGCGCACGGGCTTTTTGCCCAGGATGAATTCTTCACGAAACCGGCGGCATTCCTCGGCGCGACCGAACTTGAATCGAACATGGAACAGAAAGGTCTTGACGTTGATAGCCTCATCGACTTCTTCCTGCATTCCGATGAAGTCCAGTCCCCATTGACCATTGACATTCGCACGGATCCAGTCTTCGGCCTCGGCGACTTTGCCTTTGCCGCGGAACTTGTGTTCGACCTCGTATCGAAATTCAGTGGTCATGATGGTCCTCACTCGCTGGGCTTGATGGGGCTCACTTTCGCACGCTCCAGCTCAACGCCACCGTCGATGGTCACGGCCGAGGCAGATCGCTAGGCCTACCGGTTAGCGCAACGCTATCATATTCGGGCAAACGCCGACAGGGCAACATCGCTTTACGTTGGTGTCGGGTGGGTTTGATGCAAATCATCGCCGGAACCGCGAAGTGGCGCAACACTGCTCCAACAGGATCAGGCGTGGCTCGGGCGTCGGTAGCACATGGGGTTCGGCTTCGGCAGGAAAATGACGCGGATGCGGCAAGGCACGATCATAGCGAACGCTGCGGCGGACCGCGGAGCGGTGGCGCCGATCGGACATGTCGCGGCGCTGGAGCCCCGGACGTTGAATCAGGGACCGGGTGTCCGCTTCACCGTCTATCTTCAGGGGTGCCGGCTGCGCTGCCCGGATTGTGTTTGTGCCGCCACGGATCCCTGTTTCTGCAGCCGGGCGGTGACGGTGCCCACGGTGATCGGGCAGATCCGGACCTTCCGGGAATTCATGACGCTGTCCGGGGGCGGCGTGACGGTGGCCGGCGGCGAACCCCTGCGCCAGCCCGGCTTCGTGGCGCAGCTGTTCCGCCAGTGTCGCGATCTTGGCCTGTCGACCGCGCTCAACACCCAGGGCATTGGTAACCTGTTTGCGGCCCGCAGCCTGTTGCGCCTGACCGACCTCGTCGTGCTCGATATCACCGGTGCGTGTCATGACGATGCTTCCGATGCCACGATGATCGATACCGGGCGTTTTTCGCGCTTGCTGGGCGACAGCCCGGCGGCCCTGTGGCTGCGCTATGTTGTGATCCCCGGCATCAACGATGACGACGACGCGGTGGCGCAGCGGCTTGCCTTCGCCCAGTCTCTTGATGACGTCGAGCGCGTTGAGATCCGGACCGTGTCCGACGTCAGAGAGCCTCAGGCCGGTCCCTTGTGCCCGGGCGGCGCACCGGCGCCGCGGCAGGCCGATGCCACCGCGGTGGATCGGGTGCGCCGGCGTTTTCGCGCCGCCGGATTGTACGCGGCCTGACACCCTGCTCAAAATAGCCGCTTCCCTGGCACAAGTCGTGACGGCAGCTTGTCGTCATGATGACTGCAATCGAAATCCTTGCCAGTGGTAACGCCCTGCGTCTGATCCTCCAGCACCCCGATGGGGCGCTGTTCGGGCGGATCCTGCGGCGCACCGCCGATCAATTCACCGGGCCGGACGATGCCGGCGCCGTTTGTGTCGACGAGCGCGTGTTCGATGGCGGCGCCGTCGTACCGGTCGTTGATGTCAATGGCCTGATCAATGGCGTCACCTACTATTATCGGGCGTTCACCTGGGACGGCCAGGCCTGGACCACGGGATCGAGCCTCGCCGCGACCCCCGAAGCCCGGTATCGCGGCGACGCGATTGATCCCCAGACCCTGTTGCGCGATCGCATCGCCGCCGGGCTGGCCGTCGAAGTGCAGCGCCGGATGCTGCATCCGAAATCGGGCCGGGTTCCCGTCCTGACGGCGCCCTATGGGGCTCAGAGCACGGTGCCGTTGCCCGTGGTGACGGTCCAACTGATCGCCGATCGGCCCTGGGCGCAGGCTGTCGGTGACGTTGTCGGCGCCGATCATGTCGTTCTCGAAACTAATGCCGCGCTCGACACGACCGTTGCCTCGGGTGTCGGCGAGGCCCGCGGCACCCTGCGCGCGGTGGTCCTGAACGTCACGGGAACCGCGCTGAACGCCGATGAACGCATCGCGCTGCGCTGCGCACTGGCGCGGGTTATCCAGGTCAATGAACCCGTATTCGATGCCTTTGGATTGAAACTGATCGAATTTTCCCAAGAGGATTCGGAGGAAATATTCCAGAAAAATGCGCCATTATTCCTTACAAAGGGTCATTTTTCCTGCGTTGTCCCCCGTTATCTCACCGGGACTGTTCCACGGATAAGCGCCGTCGATGTCGCTGCCAACGGCATCGGCGGCGATTTTGTCACGCTCCGGTGCTGAACCGCCGGAACCAAGGGTCTTTGCCTGCCGCTTTGACCGTTCTTGCCGCCAATCAAGGAGCCGTATCATGCCTGATGACAGTGTCCCCGCCGCCGGAGCGACGTTTCCCGCGGCGGCCACGACCGCAAGCGCCACGACCACGGACGGCGGTGCGGCCGGCGTTGTGCACCGCTTTCCGCTGTCGCTCAAGGAATTCTGCACCCGGCTGTCCAAGACCGATCACCGGGTCGAGCTGATCGCCGCCTTCTACCAGGACGCGCGGACCGCCCAACACCTGGTCGACACCGAAACCGCCTTCACCACCGCCTTCGCCGCCTTCGCGGTCCGGCCGGTCTGACAGGAGTTCCCCTGATGGCATCCACCCTGTTCTTCAATGGTCAATTGCTGGTGACCCCGGCGACGGTGTCGAAGATCGACGACACCGCGATGAATCCGACCAACGACACCTCGGGCAGCTATCTGGCGCTGCTCGGCATTTCAGCGGGGGGCCAGCCCAACACCGTGTTGAGCTTCGGTTCGGCGGCCGAGGCCGCGACGACCCTGATCAGCGGTGATCTGTGCACCGCGGTGCAGAAGGCCTTCGCGCCCTCCGACGACACCAACGCGCCGTCGACGGTCTATGCCATCCGGGTCGGCAGCGCGACCGCGTCGTCGCTGAGCCTCGCCGATGTCAATGGTGCGGCGGCGCTGGTGGTTCAGGGCACCGATTACGGGCTGCAAACCAACCAGATCAAGGTCAAGATCGAAACCGGCACCGATTCCGGCAAGAAGATCACGGTTCAGTCGGGCAGCAGCTATTATTCCGGCGATGATATCGGTCAGCAGGCCTTCACCCTGCAATATACCGGCAGTGCTGCGACCGCGACCCTGAGCATCACTGGCACCGCACTGACCATCGCCGCGCCGGTCGGCACCGTGCTGGCGACCGTCGACCTCAACAGCTATTCGACCTATGGCCAGGTCATCGACTATCTCAACACGCTGGGCAACCTGAGCGCGATCCTGGTCGCCAGCAGTGAGGATCTGGTCGCGCTCAACGGCCTGGACGCGGTCACCGGCCAGGACATCAAGAGCGCGGCCTTCACCGTCACCGGCGATCTGGAAGCCGCCCTGACCTGGTTCAACAGCGCCGCCTCGGGCAGCTTCGTCACCGCGACCCGGCCGGCCGGATCCTTTGCCCGGCTGGCTAATCTGGCCTTTACCTATCTGGCCGGGGGCAGCACGCCCGCGGTGCTGACCCAGGACTGGTCCAACGCTTTCACCACGCTGCAGACCGTTGATGTCCAATGGATCGTGCCCTTGTCGCCGACCCCGGCGATCTGGGCCATGGCCGACGCTCATTGCAGTTATATGAGCACGACGGGGCGGCGCGAACGCCGGGCCTTTGTCGGCCCGGCCAGCGGCACCACCCAGGCCAGTGTGCTGACGCTGCCCAAGGCGCTCAACAGCGATCGTACCGCGCTGTGCTGGCCCGGTTACTACGATTACGACGCCAATTCCAACCTGGTGCTGTATCCGCCCTATTTCACCGCGGTGTGCGTCGCGGCGGCCTTTGCCGGCAGCGATCCCGGCGTCGCCATGACCAACAAGACCCTGACCCTGCGCGGTCTGGAGGTTAGCCCGCGCAACCCGACCGATACCGACCGGCTGATCCAGGCCGGGGTGCTGTGCCTGGAAAGCACCGCTGCCGGCTACAAGGTGGTGCGCTCGGTGACGACCTGGCTGGCGTCGAACAACTATTACCGCTGCGAAGTCTCCGTTGGCCGCGCCACCGATTACACCGCGCGGTCGGTGCGCGACGCCCTGGACGTGCTGCGCGGCCAGAAGGCGACGTCGCTGACCCTGGCCCGGGCGATTGCGATCACCGAAAGCACCTTGCGCCTGCTGGCCAAGCCGGAGCCGGCCGGGCTGGCGGTGTTGGCCGGTGATGCCACCAACCCGGCCTACAAGGGGATTACCGCCAGCCTCGACGGCGACGTGCTGAGCGTCAGCTTCCAGTGCAGCCCGGTGATCCCGGTCAACTTCATCCCGATCACGATTTCGCTGGTGCCCTATTCCGGCACCGCCACCGCCTGACCCCGCGATACCTGACCCTGGAGGTAAACCATCATGGCCACCGATCCCCTCAGCCCGAATTTCACCGGCAGCATTGGCAAGAACAACGCCGCGAGCCAGGCTGTGCTGCTCCAGACCTATACCGGCAACCGTATTGTCGTCGAATTCGGCGGCGCCCAGGTCGGGCTGGTCCAATCGATCCGCCCCAGCGACCATTATGGCCTCGAAGGCGTCAGCGGCGTCGGCGACATCCACGTCCTTGAGCATGTCCCGACCAAGGCGGTGCATCAGATCGCCGTGCACACCATGGTGCTGTTCAACAGCAATCTGCGCGGTGTCGGGATTGCCCCGGAGAATGCCGATGTCGTGATGCAGGGCAATGTCTTCGATCTGGTCGTCTATTCCCGGGATAGCGGCGATGTGGTCCGCAAATATGTCAGCTGCTCCTATGACAATGGCGAGTTGGAGATCTCGGCACACAAGATCACGGTCCAACAGGGGATCTTCAAGGCGCTCGATGTTCAGGGGACGGGACTGTAAGCCATGACGACAAAGACCTTTACCGTCGACGTCGACGGCGTCGGCCGCTTCGTGTTCCGGCAGCGTCAGATCCGTGACACGCTGCGCATCGAAGCCGAGACCTGCCGCATTCTCGGCGGTCCGTTGAGTGATCCGATCGTCGCCGACTATGTCCACAGCGCCCGCTGCATGGCGACGTTGGCCCTGCTGACGGTCCAGGCCCCGGACGGCTGGTCGATCGATCAGGCCGATCCGTTCGATGACGAGGCCTTTGCGATCCTCTGGAAGGTCCATGCGGGGTTGCGACAACAGGAGGATTCGTTTCGCAGCGCAACTGCAACGTAACGCTCGGCGCCTTGGACTCGATCTCAGCGAGACGATCGCGTTCGCCTTTCGCCGCCGCTACAACCTGCCACCGAATGATCCGCGCTTCCTGTCGCTGACGATTGAGGATATCGCCGTCGATTACTGGGCACATCGGTTCTGGGATGACCCGGAGTTGCGGTCCGAGATCGTCGACCCCGATTTCGCCGCGGCGTTGGCTGAGGCCGAAGCGGCGGCCGCCAGCAACCGCCCCGAAGATTGGGAGACGATGACGGCGGAACGTTATTGAGGAGCCGAAGGTGACCGAAACAATTGTCCCTGAACGGGGGACCTCAACCGTGGTTCGACGTTTCGATCGGATCCGCGACGCCGTGCGCGGCGATGGCCAGGGCGACCGGGCCTTTGCGACACTCGATCTCGACACACCGGCCTTGGTTGGCATCGCCAATGACACCCGCGTCATCCAGAACCGGTTTCTTCGCCTGCGGCGGATCACGCGTGGTGCCACCGCCGCCGCGGTGCGCGACAGCGGTGCGCCAGACTTTCTGCGCTGGTACGATCAGGCTGTCGCGCGGTTTCCCGATCCCGAGCTGCGGGCGCGCCGGATCGGTGCCGCAGGCCGGTTTTTGCTCGGCGACGGCCCGGGGATTGCCCCGGGCGATGGTAGATCGGGCGCTGCGTTGGTGTGGCGTATCCCGGTGCCTTCAAGGCGTCTCGCCGCGGGGCTCGCCATCCCGCTGTTCGATGCGCCGCGAAGGGCAACGGGAGCCACGGGAGCGGAGTCCTCGGTGGTGCGCGAGGGGGAAGCGCCGGGGCCGGGCGCTACGCCTGACATCGTTCCATCGGCGCCAGATGCGCGGGGCAGGGCCGTTCGACGCGAGGCAAGGGCGGGGCGAAGCGACGTGATGCCGTCGGGGACGAACCCCGGGCAGCGTCCAGGATCGCCGGGTTCGCGCCCCACCGAGGCCCTGCCGTCGTCGTCGGTCCGGGCGCCCGAACCACGGGGTGATGCATCCGCGCGGAGCGGTGTCGTGTCGCTTCCTGGCGATGGGACCATGGACACGAGTGGCGACCCGGGGTTCGTGTCATCAGCGGCACGGGAGCCGGGTGCACCACGCCGCTTGATCGTTTCGCAACCCGCGATACCGGCCCACCCGGCCGCGGTAGCGGCAAGCCCGACAAGCGC
The DNA here is from genome assembly GCA_031291675.1 of Azospirillaceae bacterium. Lineage (GTDB taxonomy): Bacteria > Pseudomonadota > Alphaproteobacteria > Azospirillales > Azospirillaceae > JARLIO01. Next base: position 30,749 of record JARLIO010000021.1, on the reverse strand, counting down.
GCCGATGGTTTTCTCCCTCGCGAAAACGACAGGAAGCCGGGATCCGATCGTGCCGGCAATGTCCCCGGCGGCGGCCCGTCCGGGTTTCGACGGTTTTGCCATCGCGCGATCGGTGCCGGAGGCCTTGTCTGCGGGTGCCGTCGGTGCCGCCATCGTGCGGTCGGATTTGGCGGTCCCGATACCTCGGAAGGTGGCGGATCGGCAGGCGCCGGATTGGGCGATGGCGTTGGCATCTGCCGGCCTCGGCGGTTCTGACATCGGGCGCTCAGGCTCCGGCGCACGGCGCGGGGGTGATGCGGCTGCCGGTATCGTGCCGCCGGATTCTTCCGTCCCGACACCGCAGACCTCGGCGGATCGACAGGCCCGGGATGTGACAACGGCGTTGCTGTCCGCCGGCTCGGGTGGTTCTGACATCGGGCACGCAAGCGCCGCGGCGCGGCCCCGGGCCGACGGGAGTGCCGCCCTCGTGCCGCCGGACTTTTCGGTCCCGAGGCCCCAGACCGCGGCGGACCGGCGGACATTGGCTTGGGCCGCGACATCCGCCGTCCCGCGACTGCGGGGGCTCGAACGAACGGGGTCATTTGCCGGAACACTCCCCGCGGTTCGCGAGGGAACGGTGGTGAGGTCGGCCAGCGCGATGCCAGGGAATGGCGCCGGTACGGCGATTTTGCCCGGGCTTTCGTCCCCCGGTTCGGCGGCGGCCGGTGCGGAAGGCGCCGCGGGAAGCGCGGCAGGGGGCGCGTCCGTGACGAATGACCCCGGCGTCACGGCGATGTCAGCGGTGTTGCCGGGCGGTCCCGGGCTTTCGATTTCACGGCACCCGAGCGGTGGGGGCGCGGTGGCGGTGACGCGAGCCCCCGAAGCGGACGGAGACCTGGCGTCGCCGCGCCGTCTCGCGGTTGCGGAGACCGCGAACCGGGAAACCCCCGCCGGGACGGTCAATCGTGAAGAGATCGATGGAGCCGCGGTCGTGTCTGGACCGGCGGGGCGGATCGCGGCAATACCGGCAGCGGCTCGAATCATCCAGCCAACGGATCAATGGCCGGTGACGATCGCACAGGGCTCCGGTCGCGCGGTCACTGAGCCGACGAGAACGGTGTTGGCGCCGCCAGGCCGGAATCGAGCGCCCCGTTCGCCGGGCGTTGCTGCGGGTGAACCTTGGGCGGGAGGCCCGGATTTGCCTGTTGTGATGGGGACGAGCCCGGTGCCCGCGCTCCTGTCCCAGTTGGCGCCGCCCGGGCGGTGGCCGCACGCTCCGGATCCGATTCCGCGCGGGGTGGGGGCGGGGCAGGAGAGCGAAGATCGTGGCTTTCCCGGGGTTGCCGTCCCGGGCGATCCGTCGCGATGGCAACCCGGCCTTCACCGCGATCGGGCGTTCCTGGGTCCGGTGCGGCCGCCAGAACAGCAGCCTGTCCTGGACGGCTTCGTTGCCGCAGGCGGTCGCCCCGACGACCAGAGGCGATCGGATCCGAACCGGGCGGGAAGGGGGGCAGACACGACGAAACAGGCCGACCGGGGCCGCATCCCGGGCGTGGCGGCGCCGTCAAGCCGCGCCGGGCGCCCGAACCAAGCCTTCGCCACGCCCCTGGCCCCGGGGTCCGGGACGCGAGATCTGATCGGGAATACGGCTCCGGGCGCTCACGCGCTCGATTTGCGGTCGCCTGATCTGCGTTGGAATTTCGCTCAAGGCAACGTTCCGGATCTCGCCGTTCCGTCGGCGATCACCGCCGCCCCGGACCGCCGCGATAATACCGTGCCGGCGTCGCGGCCGTTCCGTCCGGGGATCGCGCCCGCGGTGCCGGTCCCCGGGTTGCCAAGGCGCGGGTCCCCATTCCCGTTGGCAGACCGGGCCTTTGTCGACGGGTTCCGCGGACCGCTCCCGGTACCGGGAATAAGCTGGTCTCTACCCGGAGCGCCGACGCCGTCGTCCGATCGCGCCATGGGGACGCCCTTGCCGCGTGACGATCCCCGGCGACAGCCCACAGCCCCGGTCGAACATCGAATTCAGGCGCTGAGGGTGATCCACGAAAACCAGGCCGGGGAGCGTCTGGGCGAAGAGACATTGCCGGTGACCCGGGTTGATGGGGCACGTCCCTGGGGGGGCGTGCCATGACGGTGTCGACTTACAGGCCGACCTGTCAGATCTTGCTGGTAAAGGCCGTCGACCGCGAGGACGGTGTGGCCCGGCGCTATGCCAAGGCGGCGCGGCTTGTCGACCTGACGCCCTATCTGGGATCCGGCGGATCGGTCACGATCACCAAGAGCATCGATGAACCCTGTGGCGCCTTCACCGTGAGTTTCGCGGACAAGATCCGTCCGGACCTCGCGGACAGCGTCTATGCCGGTGTCGAGGCCATGGACGTCATCGAAATCAGGGCGGCACGCGAGCCGCATTTGTATGCCAGCCAGAAATTGCCCTTGATCATGCGCGGCTTTGTCTCGCGCGTCGAGCGCAGCGAGGAGGCGGGGAACAATGGCGCGCCGCGGCGCATCGTGTCGATCACCGGTCATGACGCTGGCAAGCTGATGCAGATCCACCGCATCGTCTCGCAACTGATGACTGTGCTGGAACAGCCCTATCTTGAGACCTTCCAGCTCCAGGCGACGACCGGCATGCCCACCGTGACTTGGCCCGTGAGCCAATTCATGTCGCTGCTGATTGAAAATGTCGTCAACCCCAAGGTCCAGGCGCTGGCCGCGGTCGGCGGCAGCGGCATCAAGCCCTTTACCGTCGACGCCCAGGTCAGCGAGGGTCTGGTCAGCAATATCCGACTGGCCAGCGCGACCGGCAGCCTGTTTGACATCGCGACGGCTTTTGCCGATCGGCCGTGGAACGAGTGGTTCATCGAAGATAGCGAAACCGGGCCCGTGGTCCGCTTCCGCCCGGCGCCCTTTCGATCCGCGCAGGATGACAGTTTCGTGATTGACGGGGCGACCGACCCGGGAACCATCGACATCAGCGACAGTGACGTTGTCAGGCTCAGGCTTTGGCATGGCGATGACCGGGTCGCCAATTTCTACTGGGTCCCGCCCGGCGATTCGGCGCCCGATACCGCCTGGTGGGCCGGCAATGCCGCACTGAACGATGCCTATCCGCTGGATCTGGACTATGCCAACAGCCTGCAGGCCTTGTACGGCACCCGTGAGATGCGGGCCTTCAGCCGGTTGTTGCCGCCCGCGGTCAGTGTCATGCCCGCCAGTCAACCGGCAGACCGCCGGGTCTCGGCGTTGAACCAGTTTCCCCCATGGCACAAGAAGCGGGCAACCCAGTTGCGCGACATGAACCGCGACAATGCGGTGTTCGAGGAGGGGCGCGCCGTCCTGAAAGGCTCCGAAGCGCTCAAGCCCGGGCAATATCTGCGCCTGACCCGCGGCGGGGTCGTCGCCAGCGCTTACATGACGCGGGTCAATCACAGCCTGTCGCCGCTGCAGGGCTGGATCAGTACCGCGATCCTGATCCGCGGCACCGGATTCCTGACACGCAACAAGATGCCCGGCAGTCCTTATCTGCTGGAAGGAATGAGGGGACCCTATTCCCGATGATGCTCCGCATCGCACAGGTGGTGGCGGTTCACCCGGATCGGCGCACGCTGGATCTGGTGTTCACCGACGACGGCTGGCACGCCGCCGAAGTCCCGGTGTCATCGGGCATGGCCCATTCCGATGGCGGCATTTGGGCGGTACCGAGCGTCAAGGCCCCGGTCAGCGAGGGGGCCAGTGGTGGTCTGGCGGCGGCCGGGGCCCGGTCGCTGCTCGCCGTCTGCGGCTTCATCGACCACACCCGGCCCCTGGTGCTGGGTTTCGTCTCGCCACAGGGCAGCCAGATGTCGTTTGCCGAGCAGGATCGGGCGATCTATCGCCACGCCACCGGGGCCTATGCCACAATCGCCCCCGATGGTTCGATCGAGGCAAACCATCCCGGTGGCGCCTATTTGCGGATCGGGTCGGGGGCCCATCAGGATCTGGCGCCGTTGGCGGCAGACGGGAACTGGCAGATTGCCGCGGCCCCGGCACCGCAGATTACCGTGGTGACGGCTGGCTTCACGCTGGTGATCCAGCCCGGCGGCAACACGACACTGACCAGTGGCGGGACCTTGACCGCTCAGATCCAGGGGTCGGTTGCGGTCGCGACACCGGCGGATTTGGCTTTGACGTCAGGCGGCAATATGACGCTGGCCGCGGGCGGCGGGCTGAGCCTCTCGGGCGGCCAGGGCACCACGGTGCATAGCAGCGGCGCCATGACGATCGAGTGTGATCAGCCCTTTGCGGTCAAGGCACCGACAATCGATCTGAATTGACAGCGGCTGAGTTCGCCATTCGGCCAAACAGACCGGACCGGTCGGGATCATTCCCTCGCGGCGTCGATGCCGATGCGGCGGCCTGTCGTGCTGTCAAACAGATGCATCGTTTCGACTGGCATCGTGAAGGTCAGGCCCTCCACCACCGTGAACGCGATATGGCGCGGCACCGAGGCGACGAAATCATGGCCGGCGAAGCGGCCATGGACCAGCGCCGCCGGGCCCAGATGTTCGACGAAATCGATGGCGAGCCGATGACGGATGCCATCCTCGGGCGCCTCGGAACCGACACGCAGATCCTCTGGTCGGATCCCCAGCGTCACCGCCTGGCCCTCGGGCAGGTCGAGATCCGGCACGGCGATCGTGGTGCCGTCGGCGAAGACAACCGTCGCCGCCGGGCCGACCCGGCCATCAAGGCGGTTCATCGCCGGTGAACCGATGAAGCCGGCCACGAAATGGCTGGCCGGTTGATGATAGATCGCGTACGGCGTGCCAATCTGTTCGACCCGCCCGCCATGGAGCACGACGATCCGATCGGCCAGGGTCATCGCCTCGACCTGGTCATGGGTCACGAAGATCGAGGTGGCGCCAAGCCGGTCGTGCAATTTGCGGATCTCGACGCGCATCCGGACGCGCAATTCGGCATCGAGGTTCGACAGCGGTTCGTCGAACAGGAACACGGCGGGTTCGCGGATCATCGCGCGCCCCATGGCGACACGCTGGCGCTGGCCGCCGGAAAGCTGCGCCGGCCGGCGCCCCAGCAAGTCGCGCAGCCCGAGCGCATCCGCGACCTTTTCGATCCGGGCGAGCCGTTCCGCTTTCGCCACCCCGGCGACCTTGAGGGCATAGCCGATATTGTCGGCGACGGTCATATGCGGATACAGGGCATAGTTCTGGAACACCATGGCGCAGCCCCGCTCGCGCGGTTCCAGATCATTGACGACCCGGCCGCCGATCGCGATTTCACCGGCGGTGATGGCCTCCAGACCCGCGATCATGCGCAGCAGGGTTGATTTGCCGCAACCCGATGGCCCCAGAATCACGATGAATTCGCCGGCAGCGACCTCAAGGTCGATGGCATGAACCACGGGTGTCCTGCCGTAGGATTTCGCGACGTGGCGCAGGGAAATTTCAGCCATGGCTTGCAAGCTCGCCTTTATTTTTCGGATGCGATCAGGCCGCGGACGAACCAGCGCTGCATCACGATCACCACAATCAGTGTCGGCAGCATGACAATCAAGGTTCCGGCCATGGCGACGTTCCATTCGGGGATGCCGCCCTCGTTGGGGATCAGGGATTTCAGCGCGGTGACCGCGGTGGCGTGCTCGGGCTCGGTGGTCACCAGCAGGGGCCAGAGATACTGATTCCAGGCCCAAAGAAACATGATTGTCGCCAGCGCCGCGATATTGTTACGCGACAAGGGCAGGACGATGTCGAAGAAAAATCGGATCGGTCCGGCCCCGTCCATCTTCGCCGCCTCGACCAGCTCATCGGGCAGGGTCAGAAAGAACTGGCGATACAGGAAGGTCCCGGTCGCGGTCGCGACCAGCGGCAGGATCAGGCCGGGATAGGAATTCAGCAGGCCGAATTGCAGGTCGAGCCGGATCCCCGACAGGGCCTCAACCAGGCTGGTGATCCCGGTGATATCGAGAATGGCCTGATAGGGGCCCAGGACATTGGCGGCGACGGCATAGGTCGGCACGATGCGCACTTCAAGCGGCAGCATCAGCGTGACGAAGATCGACCAGAACAGCAATTGCCGCCCCGGAAAGCGAAAAAATACGATCGCATAGGCGGTGAAGGCCGAGACAACGACTTTGCCGATCGCGACCCCCCCGGCGAAAATCAGGCTGTTGACCAGCTTCGGCCCCAGGCCGGCGCGATGCCATGCCGTGGCCAGATTGTCGATAAAATTGTGGCCCGGGAGCAGTGGCATTGGCACCAGATTGACGTCACGCAGGTCGTGCGTTGCCGCGATCGCAACGAAAACGAAGGGCGCCAGCGCCACCACCAGGCCGACAAACAACACGAGCTGGGTGACCAGATTGAGGATCGGCGTTCGTTCGATCATGCCGGCCTCGGCCTGGGAGCAAGGGGGCATGCCCCGGTCATCGGTGTGTTCATTTATAATGCACCCGCCGCTCGATGAAGCGGAATTGCAGTACGGTCAGCAGCATGATCAGGACCATCAGAATGATGCTCTGGGCGGCGGCACCGGAATAATCGAAGCCGCGGAAACCGTCGAAATAAATCTTGTAGACCATCAGCTCCGTCGCCCGCGCCGGTCCGCCCGCGGTCATGATGTCGACGATGCCGAAGCTGTCCTGGAAGCTCTCGGTAAGATCGATGACCAGCAGGAAGAAGACGGTCGGTGTCAGCAGGGGCAGTTGGATGTCGCGCAGCCGGCGCAGCCAGCCGGCACCGTCGAGCGCGGCCGCCTCGATCTGGGCCCGGGGGATCGCCTGGAGCGCTGACAGGAAAAAGATGAAGTCATAGCCGACATATTTCCACGAGAAGGCGACGATGATCTCGATCATCGCATCGGTGCCGTTGAGCCCGGGGTCCCAGAGACCCGGTGCGATCTGGTTGAGGAAGGCCAGAAATCCCGCCTCGGGCGCCATCAGGAAGCGAAACGCCAAACCGAGTGCCGGGGCCGCGATCCCGTAGGGCCAGATCAGCACGACGCGATAAAGCCGCGATCCGGTGCATTCGCGGTCGACGAACACGGCCAGGATCAAGGCGCCGCCCATGGCCAGGCCGGTCGAGGCGACCGCGAAGACCACGCTGCGCAGCACCGAGGCCCAATAGATCGGATCGTCGAGGATCTGGCGGAAATTGTCGAGCCCGACCCAGATATTGCCGCCACCCCAGGGCTGCTGCAGGGTCAGCGACCAATAGATCGCCTCGCCGGCCGGCCAATAGAAAAAGGTGAAGATCAGAATCACCTGCGGGACCGCGAAGGCGATCCCGATCCACCAGGACCCGAAAGTCGCACGTTTTTCCATGCCGTCGCTTCGCTATCGCGGTGTGGGAACGATCCAGGGCGGCCCGGGAACCGCCCCGGACTGCCCCCGCCGATGCAAGGGGGTAAGCCGCCTCGTCAGGGCAGCTGCTTGCCCTTATAGGTGGCTTCAAAGCGGCGCAGGATCACGTTGCCACGGCTGACCATGCCATCGATCGCGGTCTGAACATCGGTCTTGCCGGCGAAGATTTCCTGCAGGCCGTTGCCGACCTCGGCGCGGATCTGGGTGAAACCACCCAGACGGATGCCACGGGTGATTGGCGACGGCGGCGATGCCGTCAGGCTGGCGATCGCCGCCTCCCGGCCCTTGAACGGCGTCTTGTCGTAGAAACCCTGCTCTTTCATATAGGTGAAGCCGGTGTTGGTGACCGGGATATAGCCGGTGACGGTCGACCAGAACAGCTCGCTTTCCGGTTTGGCAATGAAGGCGAGGAAGGCGGCGGCGGCCTTGTACTCGTCCTTGCTCTTGCCGGTCAGGACCCACAGCGAGGCACCACCGACCAGGCTGTTCATCCGGTGGGTCCCGGCATAGACCGGCAGCGGCGCGACGTCCCAGCTCAGATCGTCCTTGGCGGTCCGGGTCACGGTGCCATGATCGCCGACCGAGGTCATGATCATCTGGCACTCGCCGCTGGCAAAGGCCTGGACCATGTCCTGGCCCATCTCCTTGGCCTTGATCTTGACCAGTCCGGCGTCGTACCAGGCCTTGAGATCCTTGATATAGTCGACGAATTTGGTCTTGTTGAACAGCAGCTCGGCGTCGAGCCCGTCATAGCCGTTGTTGCGGGTCGCGATCGGCTGGCCGTGGATCGCCGAGAACTGTTCGAGCAACTGCCAGCTCTCATTGGCGGAGATATTGATCGCGATCGGACAGTCGTAGCCGGCATCCTTCAGCGCCCGGGCATCAGCCGCGGCCTCTTCCCAGGTCTGCGGCGCTGCGGTCTTGCCGATTTTGGCGAAGGCACCCTTGTTCCAATAGAGCAATGCGGTCGAGGAATTGAAGGGGAAGGAGTACATCTCGCCCTTCGAGGTGGCATAATAGCTGGAAATTCCCGGGAAATAGTCATTCCAGTCGATCTTGTAGCCGTTTTCCGCCATCAGCTTGTCGGCCGGGTAATAGGCGCCCGACAGCATCATCGTTGCGGTGCCGACGTCGTAAACCTGGACGATGGTCGGTTGCTTGCCGGCACGGAACGCGGCGATCGTGTTCTGGATCGCGGCGTCGTAGTTGCCCTGGCTGGTGCAGACCACCTCGTAATCACTCTGGGCCGCATTGAAGCGACCGCAGACGTCCTGAACACGCTTTTCCAGGTCGCCGGAAAGGCCAAACCAGAAATCAACTTTGGTCCTGTCGGCAGCCTGTGCCGCGGACGACAACGAAAGCAGCGCGGCCGCGGCCGCGATGAGCAGGGACTTGTTCATCGTGAGCGTCCTTGAAAAGGAGGCGAAAGATTATCGAGTTGCACCATGATCAGGCTCGATAACGTCCGTCTGACGTTTCGATGACGATCCCGTGAATGTGCTGCGAAACCCGCGTTGCTGCCGATCTCCGGGTTTTGTCGCGGTCATCGCGATTGCCGATGCCAGGGACCGGGTGCCCGGGTTATCCTGGCACTCTGCCATCCCGCCGGATGCCATCCGCCCGACGTTCGAGGACGCCATGAGCACTGCCATTTCGCCGCTGCACGATTTCGTTCGTGCCATGCCCAAGGCTGAACTCCATGTTCACATCGAGGGTACGCTGGAGCCCGAATTGATCTTCGCGCTGGCCCGACGCAACGGGATCGCGCTCGCCTATCGGGATATTGCCGCGCTGCGGGCGGCTTACGCCTTCACAGACCTTCAGTCATTCCTCGACATTTATTATGCCGGTGCCAGCGTGCTGCGCACGGAGCAGGATTTCTACGATCTGGCCTGGGCCTATCTGGCCGGTGCCCGGGCCAATGCGGTGCTGCGGACCGAGATTTTTTTCGACCCGCAGAGCCATACCGCCCGTGGCGTGGCGATGGCGACGGTGATGGGCGGGCTGACCCGGGCGCTTGAGGATGCCCGGGCGCGTCTTGGGCTCAGCGCGGACTTGATCCTGTGCTTCCTGCGCCATCTCAGCGAGGATTCGGCGCTCGAAACCTTGGATCAGGCTCTGCCGTTCCGCGAGCATCTGATCGGCGTCGGGCTCGATTCGGGTGAGGTTGGCCATCCGCCGGTGAAATTCGCCCGGGTGTTCACGCGTTGCCGGGATCTTGGTTTGCGCGTCGTCGCGCATGCCGGGGAGGAGGGACCGCCCGACTATATCTGGCAGGCGCTTGATATTCTGGGCGCGGAACGGATCGACCATGGCGTGCGCGCTCTCGAAGATCCGGCCTTGGTCGCCCGTCTGGCCCGCGATCGCGTGCCGTTGACGGTCTGCCCGCTGTCCAATGTCCGACTCCAGGTGTTTCCGACGCTGGCGGCGCACAATCTTCTGCGCATGCTCGATGCCGGCCTTGTGGTCACCGTCAATTCCGACGATCCGGCCTATTTCGGTGGCGACATCAGTGAAAACTTCATCGGACTGGTTGAGGGGCTGGGGCTTACGCAAGACCAGGCGGTCCAGTTGGCTCGGCATGGCTTCGAGGCCAGCTTTGCCGATGAAACCAGCCGCGCGCTCTGGCAGGCGCGGCTGGAGCAGTACCGGGATGATCGGACGATCGCGTGAGCCCGGCCGCCGATCCGGCGTTCGGCTCCCGTCGCCGCACGGCGTCGGGGCCGGAACACAAAATGAAAGCATGAGCAAGGGTTACGGCCTAACAGACCGGCCAAGGTCTGTTAGAGTCGAAACTCTCAGCGCTGTTTCTGATCCCGTTGGACCAAAAACAGCTTTAGCGGCGGGCCGCCTTGCGCGCCGCATAGCGGGCATCACGCGCGGCCTTGCGCTCGGCTTCATGGGCCGCGTCAGCCGCGACCTGTTCGGCGTAGCGCAGTTCGGCTTGGAGGGCTTCCTCGGCCTCACGGGCGAGACGCTCGGCCTCCTGTGCCGCCTTTGCCTCCTGGGCGGCGCGCAACTGTGCCGCGCGCGCCAATTGTGCCTTGGCGGCGCGTTCTTCGCGGGCGGCGCGAATGGCTTGACGCTCGGCCTCTCGTGCGATCACCGCCGGGTCGTTGGCGTCGGGCTGGGCGCGGAATTTTTCGATCAGGGCTTTTCGGGCGGCGGCGGCGGCGGTCAAGCGATCGGCAAAACCGGCATTCTTAAAACTGTTCATCTTGCTCCTGGAAATAATCGTGGGCACGCGGGTTTCGTGACACCGCCGCTGACGTCAACAGCGAATGTCAACCCGTGGCGGCGTCTGGAGCCGGGCCGCAATGAAAACCCGGCCCGCATCGCGTTTCGCGATCGCCGTCTGCTCTATATAGCGTCGTCGGGCCGTCGTTGCCATGGGAACCGGCGGACGATCGACACATGACCGCCCCCCCATTCGTGCCGCCCGGTCCGCGGCAGCGCTCAAGCGAACAAATGCGACGCGAACGCCGGAAGCCTCATGAAGGCGATATGGATATGCGTGTCCCCGGATGCCGAGAGCCATTGATAGCCATGTTGTGAAAATAATAAATTCAGCGATGACCGTGCGTAGATCGAAACGTGGCCGTTTCGGGGTGCGACGTACCAGGAATTACGCGCGATATTGACGGGGTCGGCCTCGGTCACGAGCGTCGAAAACAGCACGAGCGCGTCGACCGGGTGGTATGAGGAAATGTCGTCGAGAAGGTCGTGCGGCGACAGGGAATGTTCGAAGACTTCGAAGGCGGTGATGAGATTGAAGGCGCCGCTCGGCTTCTCGGAAAATTGCGAAAATGGGTCATAGGTTTCGACGCTGAAGCCACAAGAGCGCAGCGCCACGGCCAAATCACCGTTGCCACCACCGTAATCAAGAACCCGGATCGCGTCTTTCTGCTTTCCGAAGGCGCCGTTGATCATCACCGCGTTGTTTTTCGGGCGAAGTCCGGTCACGTCCGGATCGACGATCGCATAGTCGCTGTTGTAGATGTGTGTTGAAAACTCATCCTTCGACCAATCATCGAAGGCATCGGTAAAAATGAACCCGCATTGGCGACATTGTCGATAATAAATTGGAATGCCGGAGAGCGGAAGCTTTGTGCCATTGGCCTCGAGACAGCTTTTGGTGAAATCATGGACGGAGAAGAGCGGTGACTCCCGTCCGCAGATCTTGCAAGGAATGGGCGACGGATTGGTCGCAAGAGTCATCGCGGGCTTCTCCCGGGATCAGGGGGGCCGATCGGCCGGCATCAGCGCCGTTGCAGCGCCTCATAACTACGGCGATCCGTGATATGCACGCAAGGGGGGCGAATCTGGTTCCAGCCGTGAAAGTCGCGATGAAGCTGGTTGTGCGCCTTTGTCTCAAGCCGGATCGACAGGCCGCCATTCTGGACCGCCATCACCATGTGCAGCATATTGAACACGAATTTTGTATAAAATCCTTCCGCCGGGCTAAGAAAAGGCCGGGGCAGGAAAGAGATCGTGCTGTTTGTGGCCAGGACCCTCTGCAGTGTTGCGATAATATCGCTGTAGGTTCCTTCGATGCGCGATTCGATGTGTACCTTGTTCCGGGTCAGGCTGCCGCGGTGTTCTTCCAGAATCAGCGTATTGATCCCCCGGGAAAACGCGGTGCAGGCGGCCGCGTCGGTCGTGGGATCCAGCCGGTAGAAATAACCTTCGATCGCGTGGCGCAGCGCATTCAATTCGTTGATCTTGTCCTCGCGGACATGATCGGCGAAATCGTCGAAGGCGATCATCGCCTCGAGCGTCGCCGAGACCGCACCTGAGATGCAGGTCAGCCATGTCTCGCGCGATCCGGTGTTGCGCTGCGCCAGAACGGCGCCAAGGCCCGCGAGTTCGGTCAGGACATGGTCTTTGGTGGCGACAATGGCGTGGAGCAGGTCGTCGCGTTCGGCCTCGTCGGCACTGGTCAAGCCGGTCGGATCGGCGATCAACAGATCGGTCATCCCCAGCGATCGGGTGGTTTGCTCCAGCCCGGCAATCAACGCGCCGATATCGGGGATCACGGTGTCTTCCGGATCCGGATCACCGGCGGGGCGCGGCTTGCCGGCGCCCGGGCCAAGGGCCAGGGTGGTGTCGATCCGCAGGCCGGGTGTGCCGTCGCGCTTGCGGCTGACCAGCAGATGTGGCTGGAATTCGAGGCGAATCGGCCCCTTGGCCTTGTCGCCCGTCGCGATCACCGCTTGATTGTGCAGAAACACCGACCGCACCAGCAGGACCGCCTGGCGGTTGGCGGCCTCACGCATCGCAGCAACCGACCGGGGCCGTTCCGCCCCCTGCGGCAATGCGCCATCCGACAGAACGAACCAGAACTGGTTCTGATCGTGCACCGTCAGCGTCAATGTCGCTTTTTCGGCGTCATAAGCTGGTCTCTGAGCCATTCTGGAGCCAGAAATCATGATCACGGTTAACAGCAGGACGCATGAACATTATTCATTATAGGCATGCCTTCGCGGCCAAGGATATCGCGAAAAGCGATTGTCGGTGAAGCGCCGGAATGCTGATGGGGCTTTGTCGGGGGGGGGAGGTCGCCGGGCCGGAGACGTGAAGCGGGTGGGAATATTTCGTGCGACCGCCGGGCATCTCTTCCGGTTGTGATTGGCGTGACCGCACAGCCTCAATCGTGATATCGCGCGTTCGAGGCTGTCAGCCTGCCGATTCCGGGGATCGTGGTGGCGGTCCCCGGTTGCGACTCGGCGTGAGCCGCGGTTGCGGGGCGGGGTTTCAGTTTGCCGGGGGGCCGAAACTTTGCACCAGCGTTCCGGCGACCAGGTACCAGCCGTCAACGAGAACGAAGAAAATGATCTTGAAGGGCAGGGCGATCGAGGTTGGCGGCAGCATCATCATGCCCATCGACATCAGGATCGACGCGACCACGAAGTCGATGATCATGAAAGGCAGAAACAACAGAAAGCCGATCTCGAAGGCGCGGCGCAGCTCGGAAATCATGAAGGCGGGGATCACCACTTGCAGCGGCGTATCGGCCGGATCGGCGATCGGTCCGATCTTGGCCAGGTCGACGAACAGCTTCAGATCCATCTCGCGGGTGTGATGCAGCATGAAATCCTGCAAGGGCGCCACGGCGCGCTTGAACGCCTCGATCTCGTCGATCTGGTTGGCCATCAGCGGCTGGATCCCGTCATTGTAGGACTGCTCGAACACCGGCGCCATGATAAAGGCCGTCAGAAACAGCGCGAGACTGACGAGCACGGTGTTGGGCGGCGCCTGTTGGGTGCCCATCGCGGTGCGCAGAAAACTGAGGACGATGATGATCCGGGTGAAAGAGGTCACCATCACCAGGATCGACGGTGCCAGTGACAACACGGTCAGCAGGGCGAGCATCTGGATGATGCGACCGGATGCCGAAGTACCACCACCGCCCAGATTCAGGGTGACGCTTTGGGCCAGGGCCGCGGGCCCACCGGCCAGGACCAGGGTGCCGAGCAACAGCAGAAAACCGAGCGCCGTGACGAGAGCGCCGGCGCGGGAAAAGCGTCGGGCGGGGTGGCGTGACGTCATCAGTTCGCAGCCTCTGGTGCAGCCGGAATATTGGCTTCGATGACCTGGTCGTTGGGTCCACCCAGCAATAACAGATGTTCGACCCCGTCGCGACGGATCAGAACCAGACGCCGCTTGGTATCCAGTGCGGTGACTTCGACGATGCCCAGACGGCGCAACCGGCCGCGCCGCGGCGCCGCGGTGCCATAGCCCAGACGGCGCAACCCAAGCGCGGCCAGCAGCAACAAGGCCAGCACGAATGCCAGGGCCAGAAGGAAGCGCAGATAAGTCGTCAGGTCCAACACCGGTCTCCGCTAATATCCGTCCCGGGGCTGCCGATAGGCCGCCAGTGCCCGGGCGCGATTTTGGGCCCGGGTCGTATCGTCCTCGACGGGTTGCCCCATGGTGAAAGCCAACTGGTCCAGTGTCGCCGCCAGCGTGCCAAGGGCCGCCGACAGCGGGGCCCGGGTGTCCGGGTGTTGGGCGGCGATGGCGCGTGCATCGCGGCACAATGCTTCGAGTCCGGCCTCAAGCCCGGTGAGATCGACCGTCCCGCCGCCGGACACGGTCTGCACCGCGGCGTCCAGAACCGCCTGGACCGCGGCGATCGCCTCAAGCAAGGCGTCGGTCATGGCTGTTCCTCCCCCGAACGCGGCGGCGGCAGAGCGACGCTGTTGACCGTATAGAGGTAGGCAAGAATTTCCGCGACGGCGACGATCGCCTCGGCAGGAATTTCGCTGTCAAGGTCGAGCACCGCCAGCAATTCGGCGAGATCGGCGTCCTCACGGACCTTGACACCGTTCTCGAACGCCAGTTGCACGATCCGGTCAGCGATCGTGCCACGGCCGCTGGCGACGACCGTGGGCAGGGCCGAGCGTTCGCTGGGGTCATAGTGCAAGGCCACGGCGATTGGACGCCGCTCGCGCGGCGGTTTGGACGGTGGCGGTGCGGGCGGTGGTGGCCGGTAGGGCACGATCGTGAGGGTCCGCTGGTGGCGTGCCGGGGTTCAACAGGGACCGGGTTCGGTCCGTCGGCGCGTTGATGGCAGTTTCCGGGCGGATCAAGAACGAAGTCAAGGCGAAGTTTGTGGATGTGGCCCCGGTTTTGCAGTAATGTACGCTGGCCGCGCTGGTTGCGGTCGGGATCGCCTTCACAGGACGCTATCATGGATCTCAGCGACTCGCCCCTGTTTCATCTGCTGCAACGCAAGATGGACTATCTGACCCAGCGTCAGGCGGTGTTGTCACAGAATATTTCCAACGTGGACACGCCGCAATACGAGGCCCACGACCTGGTGCCGTTCACCTTTGAACTCGCGATGGCCGATCGTCACCCGGTCCAGCCCCGGCTCACCAATCCCCGGCATCTGCAGGGGGCGCGGCGCGAGGGTGATACCCGCGTCGAGCGCGAAAGGAATGCCTTTGAGGTGGCGCCAGACGGCAATTCGGTCGTCCTTGACGAGGAAATGAAGAAGGTTGGCGATGTCCAGCTCGAATATGAAGCGGTGGCCAACCTCTATCACAAGCAGTTGTCGCTCTACAAAATTGCCTTGGGCAAGTCGGCGTAACGCGGCGGGGCACCGGTAAACGGAGGCGGAAACAATGGATCTTTACAAGTCGATGGATATTTCGGCTTCGGGAATGAAGGCGGAAACGGCGCGGATCCGGGTCATTTCGGAAAACATTGCCAATTCGGAATCCACTGCGACGTCACCCAACGAATTACCCTATCGGCGCAAGACCATTACGTTTCGTGATACCCTCGACCGCAAGTTGGGCGTCGATGTGGTCAAGGCCGATCATGTCGGCTACGATCCCAGTCAATTCGAAACGCGCTATGATCCCGGAAACCCGGGGGCCGACGCCCAGGGCTACGTCAAGCTACCGAACGTCAATGTTCTGATTGAAAATGTTGACCTGAAGCAGGCTCAGCGCAGCTACCAGGCCAATCTCAACGTTCTGAGCGCCGCCAAGAGCATGATTTCCAAAACCCTCGACCTGCTGAAAAGCTGATCAGCCAACCAGATGGAACGTCGTTCATGGTCGCCACCATCGCCAATGCCCTGGCCGCATACAAAAGCGCCGCGTCACCGGCGGTCGATCTCGGCATGCCCGCGGAGGACGCGGCGGGCGCCAGCTTTTCCCAGATGCTGCAAAATGCCGCCCGCAGCTCGGTGGACACCTTGAAGGCGGGCGAACAGCTGAGCGGCCAGGCCGCGGTGGGCAAGGCTGACCTGACCGATGTCGTGAATGCCGTCAATAATGCCGAGACCATGCTCAACACCATTGTCGCCGTGCGCGACAAGGTCGTCAGCGCCTATCAGGATATCATCAAGATGTCGATCTGACGGCGGCCTGATCCGGTGCCTCGGCATCTTCGATCAGGGGGCCGGCATGCGGTGTCTTGCATCGCGGTGGCGACCCCTCTAGGGTCGCGCTGACAGGTGGGTGCTCGGGGCCCCAGAGACTCAATGATATGCAAACCGCGCGCGGTTTGCCAAGAGCGGAGCGGCGGAACGGCATGGACAGCAATCAGGTGCTGGACGTTCTGCGTGAAGCGGTGATCGTGATGCTGAAGGTCGGCGGCCCGGTGATGCTGATCTCACTGGTGGTCGGGACGGTGCTGGCCTTGTTCCAGGCGATGACCCAGATTCAGGAGCAAACCCTGACCTTCCTGCCCAAACTGGTGCTGATCATGGGGGCGCTGGTCATGTTGGCGCCGTTCATGCTGACCACCCTGATGGATTTTGCCCACGAGATTTCCGATCGCATCATCGGTCTCGGCATGAACTGAGGGGACGGGTCGGCTCGTGCTCGAACAACTGATCAGCACGCAACTTTTCGCGATCGTCCTGGTGTTTTGCCGCATCGGTGCCGCGCTGATGGTGCTGCCGGGCTATTCGGACATGTATGTCTCGGCGCGGCTGCGTCTGCTGTTGGCGATCGCGATTTCCTATGCCTTGACGCCGCTGCTGCAGCCGCAGTTGCCGCCGCAACCGGTGGCGGCGTCGGCGCTGGTCATCCTGATCGGCAGCGAATTGCTGATCGGCGCTTTCATCGGCCTGTTGGCCAAGCTCGGCATGGCGTCACTGGAATTGGCGGGAACGATCATTTCGTTCGCCGGGGGGTTGTCGAATGCGACGGTTTATAATCCGTCGCTGGCGACGCAGGAAACCTTGCCCGGGTCGATGATCGGGCTGGTTGCCGTCGCGTTGATTTTTGTCACGAACATGCATTACTTCATGCTCGAAGCCGTCGTTGGCAGCTATAACGTGTTTGTACCGGGTCATTTGCCGCCGATCTCGGATTTCTCCGATGCGCTCGCCCGGATGACGGTTTCCAGCTTTGCGGTCGGTACCGAAATGGCCAGCCCTTTCATCGTCACCGGGGTCTTGCTGAACCTGTCGCTGGCGTTGATCGGGCGCGTCGCCCCCAGCCTGCAAATCCAGAACCTGGCTCCTGCGGCCCAGGTGGTCTTTGGCCTGCTGATGCTGGTGTTCATCTTCCCCGCCATGATGAGCTTCTGGATGGGGAGTTTCGAATCACTGCTTCATGGTTTGCTGACACCGGGGTGATCGAGGACGGCGATGGCAGAAGATGATGATGACGCCTCCAAAACGGAAGACCCGTCCGCCAAAAAGCTGGAGGATGCCCGATCCCGCGGCAGCATTCCCAAGAGCAAGGAGGTTGATCAGGTTGGATCCCTGCTGGCGGGGCTGGTGGTTATCACGCTGTTTCTGCCCGGCTTGATGGGGCATATGAGAACGGTTCTGGCCGGGTTCATCACCACCGCGGGAACGCAGCCGACGGACGTGAACGCCATCGGCGCGCTGCTGGAAGCAATCCTGATCGATCTGGCGAAGTCCCTGGGGTTGCTATTGGCGACCACGATGCTGGCAGCCTATCTCCCGGGCGCGCTCCAGACCGGGTTCATGTTTTCGACGGAAAGTCTGGCTCCGGATCTCATGCGGCTGAACCCCTTCAAGGGTATCACCAAGATCTTCTCGACACAGAATGTGTTCGAAACGCTGAAATCCATGGTCAAGGCGACCGTGATCGGCATCCTGGTTTTCTTTCTGGTCAAACCGATGATCGACCAGATTGCGGGCTTCATTGGTCTTGATGCCGCGCTGGCGTTGCTGCAGCTGAAGCGGATGGTGGTCAAGCTGGTCATCGGCGTCATTATTGGCATGATCGTTCTCGCCGCCGCCGACGCCTGGTATCAGAACTTCCAATTCATCAAACAGTTGCGCATGACCAAGCATGAGGTCAAGGAGGAGTACAAGCAGACCGAAGGCGATCCGATGATCAAGGCGCGCCTGCGGGGCAAGCGCATGGAACGGGCGCGGCGGCGCATGATGGCCGCGGTGCCCAAGGCCACCGTGATCGTCACCAACCCGACCCATTTTGCCATTGCGTTGAAATATGAACCGCCGGGGATGAAGGCGCCCTTGCTGGTCGCCAAAGGGTCCGATCTGGTCGCCAAGCGGATCCGCGACCTGGCCGAGGAACACCAGATCCCAATTGTCGAGAATCCGCCGCTGGCGCGGGCGCTTTATGCCTCGGTCGACATCGATCAGGAGATTCCACACGAGCACTATCGGGCAGTTGCCGAGGTTATTTCCTTCGTGTTCAAAATGAGAAAAAGCCGTGGCGCCCGCTAGCCCCAACACGCGATGACCGTGGCTCATCGCGTGTTGGGATTGGCGGCGACCGCCGCCGCGGCTCGCAGCGGCCGAAAGCTGCAGGACGTCGGAACACAACGGAATTTTCTAATGACCGCTGGCATAACAGTGCCTTTCGAGGAGGTTGGGTCCGGATTGGCGTAGAAAATGCAAAAAAAAACCAGGCTCCGGCGCCGTTTCCCTGTCAAACTGATCAGAAACGATTCTCTTGTTTCCGGCGCGCGGATCTGGCTATTTCGGTGAGGACGGCATGGTTCCCGACTTGGTTGCTTACCGAAGGCCGAGGTTGGATTATCCTCCACGTCGTGGCATGGCTCCGGTCTCCTGCAATGCCCAGCCCGCCGAGCGATCACCATGAGAGAAGAGCGAGCCTTGGATCAGCTCACGGAACATGTCGTGTTACGGCGCCGCGCCGGTCTGTCCAGTACCCCGTGGGTGCAAGGGCCAACCCTTGGCATTGCTGCGGTGGTAACCATTGCCCTGGTCGCCCTGCTTGCGTTGTGGCTCGACGCCATCGCGCTCGCGGTGATCGCGGCCATGGTGATGATCTTGAGCGCGATCGCCGTCGCCTGGGCTTTGGCCCGCGATCTCGGCCGCGCGGTCGACGCCCGGGCCTTGCTGGCGGTCGCAATGGAATCGCCCGGGACCGGGCGCATGATCAGTGATAGCAGGGGCAACGCCGTCTATGCCAACGCGATGTGGCAGGCGGTGATTGGCGGGGCGTTATCGGTGCCGGGCGGGATCGGGAACCAGAGCGCCGACGGCGTTGGGATTACCGGATTGGCGCGGTTGTTTGCCGGGGATGCCGGCCAGGCGGCCCGGTTCCAGAAACTGTTGACTGCGTCGGAGCGCGGAGAGGCGGTGGATGTCGAACTGGCGGCCACCACCCCCGATCGAAGGCCACGCTGGCTCGCGATCGGTGCCCGGCCGCTGCCGAGCTCGCCGGGCTGGCGGTTCTGGGCGGTCGAGGATATTTCCACGCGCAAGGCGGCCGAGGAAATCATCGCCGACGAGCGCGAGAAGCTGACGGATTTCCTGGATTACGCGCCGGTCGGATTCTATTCGGTTGATGATCGTGGCCGTTTCCTGTTTGCCAACAGCACCCTGGCCCGTTGGCTGGGCTGCCAGCCGCGCGATCTGGTCGAGGGGGAGCGCCATCTTCACCAGGTCCTGGCCCAGCCGCCGCATGACGCGCCCCCCTACGGCCTGTTCGACGGTGATCCCGGATTTGAACAGCAGCAACGGGGCGAGTTGGTGATGCGCGGCCTGCAAGGCCGCCTGTTCTCGGCTTCGATCACGCAAAGTGTGGTGGTCGGCGCGGATGGCCGCATGGTGCGGACCCGCTCGGTCGTTCGCGACCTGACGCCGGAAAAGGAATGGCGCGAGGCGTTGCGCTTGTCGGAACAGAGGTTTCAGCGCTTTTTCGCCGATGCGCCGGTTGGTATTGCCCTGGTCGATGCCGCGGGCGACCTGGTGGAATGTAACCGAGCTTTTCTGGCGATGATCGGTGGTGAGTTGCATCAGCTGTTGGGCCGGCCGCTCGCGGCTTTGGTTCAGCCGGAACAGGCGGCCGAATTGCAGGCGCGCCTGGTTGGCGCGAT
Organism: Azospirillaceae bacterium; assembly: GCA_031291675.1. Taxonomy (GTDB): domain Bacteria; phylum Pseudomonadota; class Alphaproteobacteria; order Azospirillales; family Azospirillaceae; genus JARLIO01. Next base: position 10,594 of record JARLIO010000021.1, on the reverse strand, counting down.
GGCCGGCAGCGATTTCGCCAATCCGCTTGAGGTCCGAATCAATGGCGCCAGGCCGATGGTGGCCCAGCTTTATGCCAGCCGGCTCGGTGGAACCGTGGCGGGCACCGCGGGCCTGATTCTGCATTTCATCGACCTGACCGAACAGAAAAATCTGGAAATCCAGTTCGCCCAATCACAAAAAATGCAGGCGGTCGGGCAGCTCGCTGGAGGCGTGGCGCATGATTTCAACAATCTGCTGACGGCGATGATCGGCTTTTGCGATCTTTTGCTGTTGCGTCACAAGCCCGGGGATCAGTCTTTCACCGACATCATGCAGATCAAGCAGAACGCCAATCGTGCCGCCAACCTGGTGCGGCAACTGCTGGCCTTCTCGCGTCAGCAGACCCTGCAGCCGCGGGTCTTGGACATCACCGATGTTTTGGCCGAACTGTCGAGCCTGTTGCGCCGCCTGATTGGTGAGAATATCGAATTGCGAATGATGCATGGCCGCGATCTGGGCCTGGTCAAGGTCGATCAGGGTCAGTTGGAGCAGGTGATCATCAATCTGGTGGTCAATGCCCGTGACGCGATGCGCGGCGGCGGTCGGCTGACAATCGTTACCAGCAATTTCACCGCGATCGATCCGGTGCGCCGCGAGCACGAAATCATGCCACCCGGCGACTATGTCACGATCGACGTCATCGATACCGGGGTCGGCATTCCGGCCGAAAACCTGAATCGGATCTTCGAACCGTTCTTCTCGACCAAGGAGGTCGGCTCGGGAACCGGGTTGGGTCTGTCGACGGTCTACGGGATCGTGCGTCAGACCGGCGGTTTCGTCTTTGTTGACAGTGTGCCCAGCGAAGGGGCGAAATTCACCATTCACCTGCCTCGTTTCCGCCAACAGGCCAACGCTGCCGCGGCCAGCGTCGCCGACGATCCCCGCGAGCGCACCATCAGCGATCTGACCGGAAGCGGCACGATCCTTCTGGTCGAAGACGAGGACGCGGTTCGAATCTTCGGTGCGCGCGCCCTGCGCAACAAGGGCTACCAGGTGCTGGAGGCCCGCAGCGGTGAGGCCGCCCTGGCGATGATTGAAGGCGATGTCCACCGCATCGATCTGCTGATCAGCGATGTCGTGATGCCGCAGATGGATGGGCCGACCCTGATCCGTCATGCCCGGGCCAACCGGCCGGATCTGAAAGTGATCCTGATTTCCGGCTATACCGAGGACCGCTTCCGCGACAATCTCGACGGCGGCGAAATTGTCCATTTCCTGCCAAAACCCTTCAGCCTCAAGCAGTTGGCCGGCAAGGTCAAAGAGGTCTTGCGCGAAGGGAAATAGCCATCGTCGCCGGCGAAATCCGCCCCGGCATCTTGGGACTTGAAGGACGGGAACAAAACGGGTACATGTTGGGGGCTGGCACGCGGGGAAGCCGGGGACTTACGGCCGGTATTTGATGGATTGCGTGACCGTCGGCCGTATGAGAGAAGGATGTCGAGGATGACCGCCGTTCCGATCCGTTTGGTAGAAAAAGAGACAATGGACAAACAAAAAGCTCTCGATGCCGCCTTGGGCCAGATCGAACGGGCGTTCGGCAAGGGCTCGATCATGAAGCTGGGCGCCCGCGAGACGGTTGAGGCCGATGTCATCTCGTCGGGGTCGCTGGGATTGGATATTGCCTTGGGGGTCGGCGGCTTGCCGCGGGGCCGTGTCATCGAGATCTATGGCCCTGAAAGTTCCGGCAAGACCACATTGGCGCTTCATGTGATTGCGCAATCGCAAAAACTGGGCGGTATCTGCGCCTTTATCGATGCCGAACATGCGCTGGATCCCGGTTACGCCAAGAAGCTTGGCGTCGTTATCGATGATCTTTTGATTTCCCAGCCCGACGCCGGTGAACAGGCCCTGGAAATTGCCGATACGCTGGTCCGCTCCGGCGCGATTGACGTCCTGGTCGTCGACTCGGTTGCCGCCCTGGTCCCGCGCGCGGAGCTTGAGGGCGAAATGGGCGACAGCCATGTCGGCCTGCAGGCCCGGCTGATGAGCCAGGCGCTCCGCAAATTGACCGGGTCGATTTCCAAGTCCCGGTGCATGGTGATCTTCATCAATCAGATCCGTCTCAAGATCGGGGTGATGTTCGGCAATCCCGAGACCACGACCGGGGGCAATGCCCTGAAATTCTATGCCTCGGTTCGCCTCGATATTCGTCGTATCGGCGCCATCAAGGACCGTGAGACCGTGGTCGGCAACCAGACCCGGGTCAAGGTCGTCAAGAACAAGATGGCGCCGCCGTTCCGGGTTGTCGAATTCGATATCATGTATGGTGAGGGCATCTCGAAAGTCGGCGAATTGCTTGATCTCGGGGTTCAGGCCAGTGTCGTCGAAAAATCGGGCTCGTGGTTTTCCTATGATGGGACGCGCATCGGCCAGGGGCGGGAGAACGCCAAACAATTCCTGCGTACCAACACCGCGATGGCGGACGCGATTGAGGCCAAGATCCGGGGTAATGCCGGCCTGGTGGCCAGCGCGATGATGGGGGCTCCCGAGTCCGATGGGGACGCCAGCGCCCCGCTCGAATAAGCGCGGAATTTGCCTGTTCGGGGCCAACTTGTATGACCGGTTGGCCCGCTTCCGCCAGCATCTTGGCGTGAATGCGACGATATTGGCGGGTCGTTGTGCCCGGAGCCCGGAGCGGCCCGCGCGCGTTGCGCCCGCGGCACCTTGTCGCTAGGGTTGTCCGGTTCTTGGCGGACGAGCGCCAACCCGGAGTGCGGATCGCGCTGGATCGACCGGCTCCTTTTCCTGGAGACGATGACTATGTCCGAAATCATTCCCATCACGGTGGCCCGCGGTGACGGCATTGGCCCTGAAATCATGGATGCCGTGCTGTTTGTCCTGAACGAGGCGGGCGCCGGCCTGGAATACGACCATATTGAGATCGGCGAGAGCGTGTACCGCCGGGGTGTACCGAGTGGCATCGATACCAGCGCCTGGGACAGCCTGCGTCGCACCCAGGTGATCCTGAAGGCCCCGATCACGACGCCGCAGGGCGGTGGTTTCAAGTCCTTGAACGTGACGCTGCGCACGGCCTTGGGTCTGTTTGCCAATGTCCGACCCTGCGTGTCCTATCACCCTTATATCAAGACCCGGCACCACAATATGGATGTCGTCATCGTTCGCGAGAACGAAGAGGATCTGTATACCGGGATCGAGCATCGGCAGACCGATGATGTTGTCCAGTCGATCAAATTGATCTCGCGTCCCGGGTCGGAGCGGATCATCCGCTATGCCTTTGAATATGCGCGGATCAACCATCGGCGCAAGGTCACGGCCTTCGTCAAGGACAACATCATGAAACTGACCGATGGTCTGTTTCACCGGGTTTTTGACGAGGTCGCTGCGGAATATCCGGAAATTCAATCCGACCACCTGATCGTCGATATCGGTGCCGCGCGCCTGGCCGATACACCCGAGAATTTTGACGTCATCGTCACGCTCAATCTTTATGGCGACATCATTTCCGATATCGCGGCACAGATCGCGGGTTCGGTCGGGTTGGCGGGGTCGTCCAATATCGGTGACCACTGCGCGATGTTCGAGGCGATTCACGGCTCCGCGCCGACGATCGCGGGCCAGGGCATCGCCAACCCGTCGGGATTGTTGGCCGCCGCGATCATGATGCTGGTTCATCTGGGTAAGGGTGACGTGGCGACGGTCGTTCACAACGCGTGGCTGCGCACCCTCGAAGACGGCACCCATACGGCCGACATTTTCAGCCGGGGCATCAGTCGCCAGCGGGTGACGACCATGGCCTTTGCCGAGGCCGTTGTTGCCCGTCTTGGCGAACGGCCGCAGAATCTTGAGCCGGTCGGCTATGCCAAGGCGCCGCGAACGGTTGGGTCGGGGGTCACCATCGCGCCCTTCAAACCGGCACACAAGGACCTGGTCGGGGTCGACGTCTTCGTGCACTGGCGGGGCGGTTCACCCGAAGCATTCCACAGGCTGATCGAACCGCTGACCGGTGAGCGCCTGGTCCTGGACATGATCTCCAATCGCGGCACCAAAGTGTGGCCCGGTGGCCATGACGAGACCTATTGCACCGACCATTGGCGGGTCCGTTTTCTGGGCCGGGGCGGGGAGATCCAGGGGAACCTTGTGACACATCGCGACATCATCGATTTGCTGGAGCGGTTTCAGCAAGCGGGCATTGATTTCATCGAAGTGATGAATCTGTGTAATTTTGATGGCAAAGCGGGCTTTTCCGCGGCACAAGGACAATAGATCGTTGCAGATCCAAGGCAGCAACCGCCCTGGTTTGCTGCCTTGGCGCGAATCCTTATCAATCGATCATCATGGACTGCCGTGCCCTGCGGCGCGAGAAGGTCACACTCCGAGGGAATAGTGTCCGGCTTTCTCCCGGGGGAGGGTCCCGGCCGTTTAGGGACTACCAAATTTCCCAGCTTATGATAGCGTCTGCGTGGTCGGCAGCGGACGTCCGACACTATGGCGGGGTTGACGCAGCCGGGTTGATGAGCGCTGTCATCCCGGGACCCCTCGGATTTCGTCGACCACGAAAAGCAAGGGCCAATTTCAGCGGAGGCGGGGCATGAGCTGGACCGAGGAGAGGGTTGAGCAACTCAAGCAACTTTGGGGACAGGGCATGAGCGCCAGTGAGATTGCTGACGCGCTCGGCGACATCTCGCGAAATGCGGTTATCGGAAAGGCGCATCGTCTCGGCTTGTCCGGACGGCCGTCGCCAATCAAGAAGAAACCGACGCGTGGTGCGACGATTCTGAATTTGACAGAAAGAATGTGCAAGTGGCCAGTTGGCGACCCCAAGCACGATGATTTTCATTTCTGTGGCAAGCCGGCGGTTGTGGGGTTGCCCTATTGTTCGGAGCATGCGGCGATCGCTTACCAACCCTCAAAAAAGCGGGAAGATGATCGCGACCGCAAGATCGGTGCGGCGTGACCAGCAAAGGAATATTTGTTTTTGGATGTTGGTGCCGGGGTCGCGCCTAAAGACAAGCGACAGCGGGCATCGCCGAAAGGGTTCATCCTGATCGGCTGAAAATTTCGATGATGATCGCCGCCGGTACGATGGCGGGGGATCATCAGACGGACCCCTTGACCACCCGGGGCCGGTTTGGCGGCAACGTCGAGCCGGGGATCACGACGAGCCGGGGATCACGATATGAAACGGAGGCGGGGAATCCCGACCTCCGTTTTTTTTCTGTTCTCCGCGCCGCGAGGCCGGCGCCTTCGATCTGCGATCCGGTCAGGCGGTGGCGCACGCCGCCGTGAGATTCTCGGCGAGTTTGTCGAGAAATTCGACCGTGGTTTGCCAGGGCTGATCGGGTCCGATCAGGATCGCAAGGTCTTTGGTCATGAAACCCGACTCGACAGTCTGGATGCAGACCTGTTCCAGGGTATGGCTGAACGCCGTGACCTCGGGCGTGTTGTCGAACTTGCCACGATAGGCCAAGCCCTGCGTCCAGGCAAAGATCGATGCGATCGGATTGGTCGAGGTCGGACGTCCCTTCTGATGCTCCCGATAATGGCGTGTCACAGTGCCATGAGCGGCCTCGGCTTCGACGGTTTTGCCGTCGGGTGTCAACAGCACCGAGGTCATCAATCCCAGCGAGCCGAAGCCCTGGGCGACCGTGTCGGACTGGACGTCGCCGTCATAGTTCTTGCAGGCCCAGACGAAGCCGCCGTCCCACTTCAGCACCGACGCGACCATGTCATCGATCAGCCGATGTTCATAGTGCAGCCCGTTCTTTTCGAAGTCGGCGCGGAACTCGGCGTCGAAAACCTCCTGGAACAGATTCTTGAACCGGCCGTCATAGACTTTAAGGATCGTGTTCTTGGTCGACAGATAGACCGGCAGCTTGCGGGCAAGGCCATAATTGAGACAGGCGCGCGCGAAACCGATAATGCTATCGTCAAGATTGTACATCCCCATCGCAACGCCGGCGCCGGGGAAATTGAACAGGGTGTGCTCGGTCGGGGCGCCGCCGTCGGCCGGCTTGAACACCATGGTCACGGTGCCCGGGCCCGGGACCTGAAAGTCGGTCGCGCGATACTGGTCACCGTAAGCATGGCGGCCGATGATCATGGGGCGGGTCCAACCCGGAACCAGGCGGGGCACGTTGTGGCAGATGATGGGTTCGCGAAACACGGTGCCGCCCAGCATGTTGCGGATGGTGCCGTTCGGCGAGCGCCACATCTTCTTAAGGTTGAATTCTTTGACCCGGGCTTCGTCCGGTGTGATCGTCGCGCATTTGACACCGACGCCGTATTCCTTGATGGCGTTGGCGCTGTCGATCGTGACCTGGTCGTCGGTTCGATCCCGGTTTTCGATTCCCAGATCGTAGTATTTCAGGTCGATGTCGAGATGGGGCAGGATCAGCTTGTCTTTGATCATCTGCCAGATAATGCGTGTCATCTCATCACCGTCGAGTTCAACGACAGGGGTGACGACCTTGATCTTAGGCATGATAATTCTCCCGGGTCGAATTGTGCCCAAATCGGGAGCTCTCGGTGGAGGCGCCGGGGTGGCGCCATCCCTTGAGGCGTCTGCAGGGGCGAGGCCGCGTTATAACACCGGTTTGGAACGATCCCAAGGCGAAACCATGACGGTGGCAGCGGTGTTTCGGGGCGGGAACGGCCGCGAATTTTGTCCGCCCAACAGAAACCCCGGCCGGCCGATCATCGATTTTCGGCGGCGCGGCGCGGGTTCCGGGCTTTTGAGCCCACCGGCTGTGGCGTCCCTCAGAGTCGGCTGATATCGGCGAGCCGTGGCGGTGCCGGTTGTCGCTCCAGAACGGCAAACACGTCCTCGATCTGTTCGACGACCGAAAACAGCGCGTGATAACCGGGCTGAAGAAAGCCCTGAGACTGGGCGTGATCGATCGCCGCCAGAAGGGGGCGCCAATAGCCGCCGATGTCGACGATGATGATCGGCTTGGCGTGAAGCCCCAGCTGCTTCCAGGTCAGGATCTCGAAAGTTTCGTCGAGCGTACCCAGTCCACCGGGAAGAACGACGAACGCGTCGGCCCGCTCGACCATCATTCGTTTGCGGGTGTGCATGCTGTCGACGACGTGCAACTCGCTCAGGCCGAGATGCTCGACCTCACGCCGCTGGATATGGCTGGGGATGATCCCGATCACCGAGCCGCCACGGCTCAACGCGGCGTCGGCGACGATGCCCATCAGTCCAACCCGGCCGCCGCCATAGACCAACTGCCAATCCCGGTCGGCGATCGCGCTACCCAGCGCATGGGCTGCCCGTTTGTAGTCCTCGCCGATCCCGCTGGCGGCGCCGCAATAAACGCAAACCGATGCCACACCCGACATGCAAACATCCTTTCTCCGGAGCGGGATAATGCGCAGCAATCCCGAGCCGTTCGATACCGCTACACAGAGCGTGGCGGTTACACCATTCCGGACATGGTGACAAGCATGACGGGCGCCGCGGCTGCTCGACATCTTGAGGGGGGGCGGCCGGCGCGGCGACGCCGTCACGGGACGTGGCACCGAAGGAAGCCGCGGAAGCGGTGATGGATCGGCGCTGCACCCATTATGGCTCTTGGCGCCGTGGGAACGGGGCTGTATGTGATGCAGGCGTCATCGCCGTAGCGATCCGCGTTTGCCGTCTGTTTCGCGCCGGTTCCACGCCTGCCGCTCCAGGCACCGGCACCGGGGGCGAAGAGCCCCGGGAACGACCGCTCAGCTCGTCAAGGTACAATACGTTATGTCCGCTCTGAAAACCGTCCTGGTGCCCATCAATCGTGCCGGTTGGCCGTTCATCGCCATCTTTGTCGTCATCACCGTCGCGGCGGCGGCGGTGGCGGCGCCGCTGGGTTGGGCGGGGGTCGTCTTGACGGCGTGGTGCTGCTATTTCTTCCGGGATCCGGATCGGGTGACACCGGGCCGTCCCGGCTTGATCGTCAGCCCCGCCGACGGCCATGTGTCGATGATCGTCGACGCCGTGCCGCCGCCCGAGTTGGGCATGGGCGACCGGACCCGTCCACGCGTCAGCATCTTCCTCAACGTGTTTGACGTTCACATCAACCGGGTCCCGGTTGATGGCGTGATTGAGGCTGCGCATTACCGGCCGGGAAAATTCGTCAACGCGTCGCTTGACAAAGCCAGCGAGGACAATGAACGGATGGCGATCCGACTGCGTCTCGGCGATGGTCGTGATATTGCCTTCGTTCAAATCGCGGGTCTGGTCGCGCGCCGCATTGTTTGCCGCCTGAAACCGCAACAGGTGGTCCGGGCTGGCGATCGTTTCGGCCTGATCCGTTTTGGCAGCCGGACCGATATCTATCTCCCGCCGGGAACCTCGCCGCTGGTGATTGTCGGGCAGATCGCGGTCGGCGGGGAGACCATCATCGCCGATCTGACCTCCGAGGAACCACAACGCCAGGGTGAGGTTCGGTCATGAGGGGGACGCTCAATCGCGGCCGGCGCCATCGGTCGCCCCGGCTTGCCTCGCTGTCGATCAACCGCCTGCTGCCCAACGTCCTGACGATGCTGGCGTTGTGCGGCGGGGTCACGGCGATCCGCTTCGGTGTGCAGCAGCGCTGGGAGGCTGCGGCCTTGGCGATCCTGATTGCCGCGGTTCTCGATGCCCTGGATGGGCGGATCGCCCGTCTGCTGAACGGCCAAAGCAAGTTCGGCGCCGAACTTGACAGCCTGTCGGATGTCGTCAGTTTTGGCGTCGCGCCGGCGATTGTCCTTTATCTCTGGGTCCTGGACGCTGCCGGAACCTTTGGCTGGATCGCGGTTCTGGCCTTCTGCGTCTGTGCCGCGCTGCGTCTGGCGCGGTTCAACAGCAAGCTTGGTGATTCCGATCTGCCGTCCTGGGCCTACAACTACTTCACCGGGGTCCCGGGGCCGGCCGGCGCCGCGCTGGCCCTGTTGCCGATGATGGCGTCGTTTGAGACCGGGCCCGGGGTGGCTTCGCATCCGGTCCTGGTCGGGTTGTGGACCGTGGCCGTGGCGCTGCTGATGATCAGCCAGATCCCGACCTTTTCGATGAAGGGGCTGCGGGTGCCGCATCGCTATCTGCTGTCGGTTCTGGCGGGCGTCGGCCTGTTGGCGGCCTGCCTTGTCGGCGCGCCGTGGCCGACGCTGTGTGCGGTCGCGCTGGCCTATCTGGTCAGCATCCCGTTCAGCATCCGCCAGTTCCGCCGGCTCCGGGTCCAGGCGGCCCGGGTCCAGGCGACGGCAATCGCCGCCGTGGTCAACCTGCCGTCAAGCCCGTCATCGCCGTGATGCCCGGCAGCCCGATCAATGCAGGACGCGATCGTCGGCGCGGTGGTGCCCCGAGCCGGTATCGTCGAGCCGGTCCTGCAGATCGCCCAGATCGTCGATCAGTTTGCGATTGATTGTCGACAGGGCCTGGATCTGCCGTTGTGCCTCCTGCTGTTCGCGCTGCAGGATCATCAGGCTGTCGGTCAGGCGTTTGATGGCCTGGGCGTGGCGGAGCGACGCTTCCGCGCCACACCGGCGAAAGTCTTCGCGGAGATAGGCGACGACGCAAGCCGTGGCGGCGCCGACGACCAATGTCACGAAAACAACGGAGACCGCAATCCACACCATACTCTGACGCCGATTCGTGGGGAGAAGGGACGATTGGGACGAGGGACCGTACGCCGGATCAGCTCAGACATGGGAAGGCAGTGCAGACGGGAAAAGGCCATCACCGCCGAAGGGCGTATTTTTGCTCCTTTGCCCGAGCGAAATCGGTAATCCGGATCGAGGGCGCATGATGTCGAGCTTGGGGGTCGCGGGAATGGTTCTGGCCGGTGGTCTGGGGCGGCGCCTGGGCGGCGATAAGCCTCTGGCGCTTCTCGCCGGAACGCCGCTGGCGGGTCATGTTCTGGCGCGTCTGCGGGGCCAGACGAGCCCGATCGCGGTGAACGCCAATGGTGATCCCGGGCGCCTGTCCGCCCTGGGCGCCCCCGTCATCGCCGACAGTGTCGGGGGCTGGCTGGGGCCGCTGGCCGGGATCCTGACCGGGCTGGAGTGGATGGCGGTGGCTGCGCCACAATGCCGCTGGCTGGTGACGGTGCCGACTGACACGCCGTTCCTGCCCGATGACCTGGTTGCGCGCCTGGTCGCCGCCGTGACAGCCGCCGATGCCGAAATCGGCAGCGTCCGATCCGGCGGTCGCGGTCACCCGGTCGTCGGGCTGTGGCCGCGGCACCTGGCCCCGGCCTTGCGCACAGCCCTTGTAGATGACGGGATCCGCAGGGTCGGACAATGGACCGGCCACTATCGGGTGGCCTATGCCGATTGGGCCAGCGACCCGATCGATCCCTTCTTCAATGTCAACACCCACGCCGATTTGGCATTTGCGCAGCAGCTGCTTGAGGCAATGCGCGGACCGGCGGCGCCTGCCGCTGCCGCGCGACACCATCCCTGAAGCTGCAGCCGTTGTCATTTTGGCTGTCGGCGCGCGGGCTGCCGCCCGCACCCGCTCGGGGTGAACGGTGAGGTAGGGACAGCCATTGCTGGCCGCCCCCCTCCCAGGACCGGACGTTCCCAATTAAGGCATCCGGCCCCCAGGTTTCGACGTTCATTACCGAAGTGTGGGAT
>JARLIO010000096.1 GCA_031291675.1 Azospirillaceae bacterium | reverse complement strand
CTTCAAGGCCTTGCTGCTGCGCGCCGTGATGATCGGCCGGCGGCGTCCCGACCTCAAGGACAGCACCCTCAAGCAGTATCGCGCTGATCTCGACCGCAGGCTCGATCGCCTGCTCGCCAAGCCACCGAAAAACCCTGCCGCTGTCAAGCTGTTCAACGCCATGCGCCGCGACCGCGACGACCTCTTCCGCTTCGTCACCCGCCGCGACGTGCCCTACACCAACAATGGTTGTGAAAGGGCGCTGAGGCCCTCCGTCATCTTTCGAAAAGTCACCGGATGCTTCCGGTCCCATTGGGGTGCAAGGCTCTATGCCGCCACCGTTTCCGTTATCGCCACCGGTAGGCTCAACGGAAAGACCGCCCTCCAGGCCGTCCAGGACATTATCGGTCGCTGCGCCGTCCCGGTCACGCTATAGCCGGGACGCCGCAGTTACTCAAAAATTCATCAAGGCGTGAGAAATCGCGGATGGTCAAAAACTTGCTCAGGAAAACGGAATGGACACGTTCAGAAAAAAGTGTTGAAAGACAGACAAAACGGTATCGGTGGTCAAGGGGACATCAATTTATTTTGACGGAAGGCGTATCGCCGCTGGGTCTTTACAAATTTTCACCTTATGTTCCGATCGGATTTTGACGGAAACGACCCGAAATGGTCGATGTGGTTTCTATATTCTGTATTGCTGACGGCCAGCTCGTGGAGCGGGTTTGTTCGGCTGCACGATTACGGGAGCGTGGCTGTCGACCGGATTCGATCATGACGGTTGCCGCTGATATAGGCCGGGGGGAGGGCGCACAACTGCTCACACACCCAATGGCGTGCGGCGAACGGTTGTGCTGTCATCGTCGTCGCGGGAACCAGCATCGACCCGCGCTCCGTGGGGCGTGCCCGGAGCGAGGAAGCCCGCAGGCGCAATCTGTCCCCGACATCGGCTAAAGATAGGCACACCACAGAAGTGGCCAGCGCTTCCGGCGCAAACGCCGCGTCGCCACAGCGCTGCACTTCCGCTCAACGCTGCGCGAGCCTCGGCCGACCGGAGGATAAATACCGGCGATCGAACCGACTCTTGCGCCGGTGCATGATCGCGTAATGGAAGTCGGCAGCTTTGGAAGCTCCAAGCCGCCGACAACACATTCAGTCCAGAGCCTTAAGATTGTCTGCCGACATCTTGCCGCTCTTGCGGTCAGATACCAGCTCAAAACCAACCTTTTGGCCTTCCCGCAGATCGCTGAGGCCGGCACGCTCTACAGCGCTGATATGGACAAAAGCATCGTTGCCGCCGTCATCCGGAGCAATGAAGCCGAAGCCCTTCTGGACGTTAAACCACTTTACGGTCCCCGTCGTCATGGGAAACCCCTTTCAAAAACGTAGATTTTGCTTGCCTTCGAAGCCGATGGCCGTCTAAACCGCATTTTCCAGGCAAGAACATCTTTGACTTTGTGCCCCGTTCAAGAAACACAAAACCAAATTATCGAACCGTCCATCGACAAGCGTAACTTGGTCCGCTGCCGCTTGGAATACAAGAAGTTTTTCGGAAAACGGCAGGCGATACGGTGCGCCACCCCATCGAATTCCAACGCCGCCACCGGCTTTTTGGTCGCAACATGAGCGCTCACCGCGCATGCCGGGCATCGTACCTTCTCTTTCAGCCCCCCGCCACCCGTTTTGTCCCGCCTCAGCCCTTCTCATTTTGGCTGTCGGCCCGCGGGCTGCCGCCCGCACCCGCTCGGGGTGAACCCCGAACCCGCCTCTATTTTGACATGGCTGTGGCGAGCGCGTCTCGCGGCGAACCGACACCAGGCATTTGGCCCCCCCTCCGCGAGGGGGCCATGGCGCCGACACGTTCCCTCCCGGGACGCGGACGCGGTCGGCCGCTCAAGACTGTTGTCGCTCCGGCTGCCGAAGCGACGCCCGATACCGGGATGCCGGGATGCCGTCACCGGCGATGTCGGTGCCAATGGTTTCGATGGTGCGCAAAGTGATCGACTTCGACGAACTCGGCCGGTTCACACGCGTCATGGATCAGCAAATCCGCCATGTGAGAGCTTTCCTTGACAATAATGTTGCGTCCTGGGACAAGAGCCAAGGCCGTTCATAGGACGTGCCGCCAAACGTCGTGAGCATTTCCGGCCGATGGCGTTGATCAATGTTACCGGACGGCCACTTCGCCCTAAACATTCGGTCGGAGTCGTCCAGGGTGCGCCCAAGCATCTCTTTGTGCGGAAGCTCTAATCCGACATAATGGTTTGCGCTAGCTCGCCTTTCCGCATGGTGTCCGCGGCGGCGTGCTTATCGTGATTTGGCCCCACAGGGAGCGCCGCCGCCGCCGCCGGTTGCGCCCGGGATGGGACCCATGATGCGGCGGTGATGTTGGGACGCCGTTGATCTGCTACAGAGTGAGAAACGCCATGCCATCAAGTTCCGACCTGCCATTCGACCGGATGTCGGTTCTGCTGATCGAGGATGATAGCTTCACCCGCTCGCTGGTCAGGGGCGTGCTGAAGAAATTCGGGTTTGCCGCCGTCTTCGAGGCCGCGGATGGGTTGGCCGCGTTGCGGTTGCTCCAGCAGCATTCAATCGACCTGGTCATCAGCGACATCCGCATGGAGCCGATGGATGGTCTAGGCTTCCTGGAACGGCTGCGGGCTGGCCGCGTCGAAGACAGTCCGCAGGAAGACGACCTGCCGGCGACGGCGGCAACGGTCCCGGTGCTGTTTCTGAGCGGTCAATCGGACGTGAAAATCGTGGAACGGGCCCGGGCGGCGGGCATCGCCGGGTTCCTGCTGAAGCCGGTCCGGCCGGACAAGCTGCGCGAGCGGATCATTGCGGTCCTGAGCGCGACGTGGAAGACCTGATCCCGCGGCCGAGCGCGATCAGTTCCCGACCGTCGTGCCGCGCCATTGGTTGCGCACCGCCTGATAATGGCTCTCGACGTCATAGAGCGTGACCGGCAGGCTCAGTTGGCGTGCGGTCAGGGCACCGGCGGCGTACAGAACCTGGAATTCCGCGACCAACTCATCATGTTGAGCGCCGACCAGGGCGACCTGGGCCGCGAGGGATTCCTGCTCGGCATTGAGAATATCGAGCACGGTGCGCGTTCCGACCGCCGCTTCCTGCCGAACCCCTGCCAGCGCGATGTCGGTGGCGCGGACCTGACTCCGGTAGGAGTCAATGTTGGCGCGGGCGGTCGTCAGGGCCGACCACGCCGCGGTGGTTGTCTGTGCCACCTGGCGACGGAAGTCCTCGATCTGGATGCGCTTTTGATCGTCGGTGCTCCGGGCCTGGCGGACGCGTGACGATGTCGCGCCGCCGTCGAAGATCGGCACCGTGACCTGAAGCGCGACCACCGCGGTATCCTGGCGCTGCGAGGTGTAGGAGGCGTTCCAGGTGCGGCTGACGCTCGAATTGGCCGTCGCTTGCGGCATCAACTGGCCGAGAAACTGATCGATCTGATCGCGTGCCGCGGCTTCATTAAATTGCGCTGTGATAATGACCGGGTTATCGGCATCGGCGCGGCTGAGCGCCTCGTCGAGCGAGCCGGGCAGATGCAGATCGGTCTGGGGGGCGGCCAGCTTGCCCGGCTGCCGGCCGATGACCTGACGAAACGTCGCCCGGCTGTTGGCGAGGGTGCCTTCCGCCTGGGTCCGTGTTGCGATGGCCCCGGCGAGACGCGATTGCGCCTGACTGACATCGGTCCGGGTCAGCTGGCCGACCTGAAACTGGGCCGTGGTCTGTTCCAACTGGTGGCGCAGGACCTGTTCGTCGCTGCGGTCGAGATCGAGGATCGCCTGGTCGCGAACGACATCAAGATAAGCGGTGGCACCCTGCAGCAGCACCTGTTCCTCGGTCGAGAGCAAGGTCGCCCGTTGCGCCTGAACCTGGTCCTCGGCGCCGCGCACCGCGGCGTTGGTCGCCCCGCCGCGATAAAGCGGTTGACTGACGGTGACGCCGCTGCTGCCCTGCGCCAAGTCGGTCCGATAGTTTTCGGTCGCGCCGGAGCCTGTCGGTCCGTGAGAGGCGGCATAGGCCCCACCGACCGAGCCGGTGGCGGTGGCGCTCGGCCGGTATCCGGCGCGGGCCTGGGTCACTTGCTCGTCGACAACATTCGCCTGGGCCCGCTGCTCCTGCAGGGTCGGGTTGGTGTTGTAGGCTTCGCTCAGCGCCTGTTCGAGCGTCTGCGCCGCGGCGCCCTGCCCGACGATGGCGGCAAGGCCGACGGCAGCCCAAACCATCCGACCGATCCAGGTCCGGCGACGCTGGCCCGCCGGGGCGCATAACGCCCGCAGAACTTCCGTGGCTTCCAGTGACGGCACCTGGGACATTGACCTTGGCCTACCGATCATCGAAAAACATCGACAGCAACCGACCGTCTCGGAGCACCCGATAATCCAACCCGGCCAAAACTGCCAGTCAATTCCAACCGGGTCAAGGGTTCCCCTTGTGCAATTAGGTCCTCCGGAATCGGTAGCGACGAAAACTAACTCAGAGTCCTCCATACAGACCGCCGCGATCGCCCAATCCGGTTCGCTTCGCCGCCGGAACGCCCGGCTCGAAATCGGCGCACTTGAAAAGCCGCTGTTCAAGCAAATCGTCACTGAGATCGGCCGGCTGTGGCCACGTCAGGCCCGGAGCCTCGATCCGGACACATCGTTTTGAACGATGCTGCGGGTAACGCCGCGGTGCCGGGCTGTCACTCGGCCGCTTATGTCGTTGTAGCTGAATTTTTTGGCGAAGTCGTTCCGGGAGCATCGTCCGGGTAATGGCAAAACTCCCGATCGGATGAGTTGTATATGGATCCTGGCGGTTAGCTGGCAGGTGTGGCATATGGTGAAGGGTAGAAGGGTGTTTTTCGGACTGGGGATCGGAGTGAGAGCCTTACCACTGTGTGTAACGGCGATGATCGTGGCAGTGATCTGCGCCGGATTGGGCTCATCCGGCATCGCACAGCAGACCGAGTCCCAATTCTATGCCTATTGCAGCGATCCGCCGGGGTATGCGCCATACGTCAAGTTATGCAAAGTTCCATGGCGTAAGGTACCGGTGGTTCCCAATAACCAGCCAGCCTTGTCGGTGCCTGCCCCGGCGACCAGTCCCGAGGGTTCTTCCAAACTGCATCAGGAGGACCGGAAGCCTTCCGCGGCCAACCAGGAGCCTCAGCCGAAGGCGAGCGCTCAACCTCCACCGGTAGTCCGTACCGCGCCTGCCACGGGAACTGCCCCTTTGGTCACAAGCCAGATTCCATCTTCCCAAGGAGGACGATCCGAAGGGATGCCGGTAGTCTTGCTCCCTCTGGCTTTTTTCCTTCTGTCTGCGGCGCCATTTTTCCGCGCGTTGAAGGGGCCACGCGATGCGGATCCCAACCAGGTGGTGATCATTGCTCTTCAACGGAGAAGCAGGCGTAAGTCGTATATCGTCGCCATCGCCGTGATGTCGGTGATTCTGGCGATCACATCGCCCGGCGGCGTTATGTTCGTCTGGGTCGGCATTTTGTCGATGCTGTTGGTCGGTGCGATGTATGGTCACGCCAGGCTGGATCAAGGCTATTTTCTGACAACACCGAATTTTCTGGAAGCGGCGCGGCAGGTCGCCAAACTTGGAAGCGCTTGCCATGTGAACCATCCGGGCAAGTTCCTCCTCCGGGTTGCGACCTGCTACAGGGGGATTTCGGCTCCGCAGCCGTTTCTAGTTATCGACAGTGGGGTGCGGCGACTGCTGATCACGCCCAGACGATACTGGACGGAGATTGGGGGTGTTGGCTCGACGGCCGAAACCGCATCCTTGTCCGCAACCGCCTTCCAATATACCGAGCAGATGTTCTCGCCGAGGAAAGGGGATGTCATTTACGGGAAGTCGTGGATACACGCGACCAAATCCGGCGATCGAGATTTTCGATTCAAGGACAATCGACAGGTCTTTGAGGTTCTGCGATGGGGGATCGAGATCCATTTGCGCGCTGAGCTCAGGTGGCAGTTGGGCGGAATGCGGCAACCGGACTGCGAGAGTACCCTGGCTGCGTTCAACGTGCTGTTCGGGACATCGGACAGGAGGCAACAAGAGTCGTCGGCATCGGAGGACCGCGCATCGAACGGCGGAGGTGGATCGCGCCACCAGCCTGGATCTACGACCCCGCCACCGGGACCTCGTCCCTGGCATGATGTTCTCGGCGTTTCCCCCAACGCCACCAAAGCGGACATCACCGCAGCGAGAAACAAACTGGCGAAGCAATATCATCCGGACCGCATTAAAGGGGTGGAGAACCTGGGGCCAGACTTCGAGATTTTCGCGAACCAGAAACTTATCGAAATCAATACCGCCTATGAGCAGGCGGTGAGGGCCGTCGGAAAATAAACACGCTACGGGGGCCGTCGAGAACGTGATTCATTGGCGAATACGATGGGCCAATGGGAGGCAAAGACCAGCACGCCATCCTCAATGCGGGTTAATAGCGAGGCTGAGCTGTCTGAGTTGTTCGTCTGTCCCAGGCTTCCTGAGTCAGAAAAATAGATAATCGGGAAGGCTCATCCTGGGTTCCAACCGGGTCATGGGTGTGATGGTGGTTCCCGCGTGGCGTTCGGGGTCGCCGTCGGGAACGAAACGCGGGCGCGGTCTTCGATCACGTTGGATCGGAAACCTCACCCGGTCTTTTTTTGTCGTATTTTTGACGGCCAACCGGAACCTCCATGGTCCGAACAGGCTTTAACGGGTCTGGAACAAGGTCGACATCATCGAGTCCGCGGTGGTGACAATCTTCGACGCCGCACTATAGGCACGTTGCGCGACGATCATGTTCGTCAGTTCGGTGGCGAGGTCGGTGTTCGACGATTCCAGGGACGAGGTGTCCAGGGTGGTGCCGAGGGTTGAACCGGTCGCACTTGCGGCTCCCGATCCGGCCAGGGCTTGCTGGGTCATGGTCCCGCTGGCCGTGGTCGCCTGGTAAAGGCCCCCGCTGGTTTCCGACATGCCGTTGACATTGGCCGCCGTGAACACCGGGATGTTGGCCAGCACTTGCGACTTACCGTTGCTGTAGCTGGCCACGACGTCGCCGCTACTGTTGATCGAGTAACTGGCCCCGCTCCCCCGTGCCGAGCCATTGGCGGACACCGCGACCGAGTTGGTGTTGCTCGACGCCACGCTTTGCGACAGCGTGGTGGTGACCGACGTCCCCGGAATCGTGAAGCTGGTTCCCGGCGTGACGGATTCCGTGGTGCCGTTCGCGGTAATCGTCCAGTTGCCACTGGAATCGCGGGCGAGGGTCCCCGTGACCGTCGACGTTGTGGCGGTGGGCAGGCTTCCACTGCCGTTGGCGGCCTGGTAACTGGTCAGGTAACTCTGCTGCGACGCCTGATCCGAGGGGATCGAATCGGTGCCATAGTCGGTCATGCTGAAACTCATGCTGACCGCGCCGGTTGTCGAGGAGACATCGGCGGTCAGCGTCGCACTGGTGGTCGCCTGTTGCGGCATGATGCCGTAACTGGAGATTTCGATCGGACTGGCGCTCCCGGAACCATTGGCCGCGGTGCCGTCAACCAGCATGCCACTTTCGGTTTGCAGGTAGAGGCCACTCTTTCCCGACGCCGTCGCGACTTGAAACTGGCCGTCCCGGGTGTAATAGGTGCCCGGTGACGTCGTCTGATCGGCAGACTGGACCTGGAACAGGCCGCTACCCGAGATCGCAACATCAAGGCTGCTGCTGGTGGTGGTGATCGAGCCCTGGGTGCTGAGGCTGCTGTGGCTTGTGGCCGTGACGCCGGATCCGGTTCCGGTGGCGTTGCCCGACACGGTTGCGCCTGACGTGGTCCCGTTCACCAGGTCGGCGAACGAGGTCGTTGTCGCCTTGTAGCCGGTGGTGTCGACATTGGTGACGTTGTTGGCGATATTGGTCAGATAGTCGCTCTGGGCATTCAGACCATTGACGCCAATATTGATGATCGAACTCATGCTCATGGCAGCCATCCTCCCGCGGCCCGATCCGCGCCGCGGCATCCCGGGGAATCGGGGCTTCGGCCGCGGCCATACCATAGCGAGCCGACGAGCCCGCGCGTCGCCGGTTGGCTTGTTGCCCGTCCCCGCGCCCAGCGGGGGACGTTGGTGACGGCCCTGCCGTCATTCGTCATTGCTCGCTCCGTCGTCGTTCCGCGAAGGGGATCCCGGTTGGGCCTCCGGCACTGTCGGTTGTATCGCGCTGAGGCACATCGATGACCAGATCGTGCGGTTGCAAGTCATGGGCCAGCCGCCGTCGCCGGGGCGGGGCGGCGGGACCGGGAGCGTTCCCGGTGCCGTGGTCGCGGATTTGGTCGTGGGGCCGGTTGCAAGATCGGCCCTTCGGCAGAATTTGCCGGGAGCAATCTGCCGGGTGGTGCCGGTATCGCCGGGATGGACCGGTGCCAAAAATAACAAACAGATATTGTTATATCCGTGATGCTGTGACGGTAAAACGGGTATTTCGGGCGAAATCCCCTTGTGGGGCGGATTTGGCGGCGTTATATGACGTTTCCGGTGATTGGACGGGGTTCATCGGGGTCGGATATGCGGTCCGATCGTGGCGGCGCCGGGATCTGCAAACCGTGTTCAAGAAGAAGCGATGACGATGGCATCGAAGGCAATTACGGCCAATCGGGTCCAGGATGGGGTTACGATCTGGGTCGGGCCCGATGAAAACTGGGTGGAACGGATCGCCGATGCCGCGGTGTTTGATGACGTTTCGGCTGAGACGGTGCTGCGGGCGGTGAAGGCCAGGGGGGGAACCGGATTTGTCGTCGATCCCTATGTGATCGAGGTCACGACGAATCGCGAGGGGCCGTTCCCGGTTCGCTATCGCGAACAGATCAGGGCCCGGGGGCCGAGCGTGCGCTCGGATCTGGGGCTGGCAATCGATCGCCGTCCCGCCTGATCCGGCGCATCTGGTTCCAGGAACGCTTTTTCCGGGCGTGGTTTTGAAGGGGATTTCCGCAATGACACATCTGGGCTCGGAGAGCCACGCCGGTGTTTACCGCTACGACGATGTTGACCGCCAGTTCGTCTTTGAGCGGGTTGAGCAGTTCCGCGGCCAGGTGGCGCGCCGGCTGGCCGGAACGCTGTCGGAGGATGAATTCAAACCGCTCCGCCTGATGAACGGCCTGTATCATCAGTTGCACGGTTATATGCTGCGCATCGCCATTCCCTATGGTGTGTTGACATCGCGGCAGATGCACCGTCTGGCACGGATCGCGCGGATCTATGACCGTGGCTATGGCCATTTCACAACGCGCCAGAACCTGCAATTCAATTGGATCAAGCTTGCCGAAGCCCCCGACATCCTGCGGGAACTCGCCGAGGTCGACATGCATGCGATCCAGACCAGCGGCAACTGCGTGCGCAACGTCACCACCGACCAGTTTGCCGGTGCCGCCGCGGATGAGGTGGTTGATCCGCGGGTTTATGCCGAGATCATGCGTCAATGGTCGACCTTGAATCCGGAATTCTCCTATCTGCCGCGCAAGTTCAAAATCGCGATCACCGGCAGCCTGACCGACCGGGCGGCGATCGAGGTCCATGATGTCGGCCTGCGGGCCAAACGGGGGCCCGATGGTGCCGTTGGCTTCGAGGTTTTCGTGGGTGGCGGGCTGGGACGCACGCCTTTTATCGGCAAGCCGCTGCGCGACTGGTTGCCGGAGGCCGATTTGCTGGCCTATCTCGACGCGATCCTTCGTGTCTATAACCAGTGGGGCCGTCGCGACAACATCTACAAGGCGCGGATCAAGATCCTGGTCCATGAACTCGGGCTGCCCGCCCTGCGGGAGCGGGTGGAGCAGGAGTTCGCCCAAATCCGGGGGCCGCGCTATCGCCTGGACCCCGAAATCGTCGCCGCGATCAACGACCATTTCGCGGCGCCCCCCTTCGCCGAGGCCGCGGTGTCGGTTTCCGGCAGCCTGGATCGCCACCCGGAGCTGCCGGCGTTCGGCCATTGGCTTGAGACCAGCATCACCGCCCATCGTCAGCCGGGCTATGCCGGCGTCACGATTTCGCTGAAACCGATCGGCGGCATTCCGGGCGATCTCACCGCCGACCAGATGGACGCGGTCGCCGATCTGGCCGCGCGCTACAGCTTTGGCGAGCTGCGCGTCAGCCACGCCCAGAACCTTGTCCTGCCGCATGTCCGCGAAGACGCGTTGTTCGATCTGTGGCAGGCATTGGGCCCGATTGGGTTGGCGACCGCCAATGTCGGGCTGATATCGGACATCATCGCCTGTCCGGGCCTGGATTATTGCTCCCTGGCCAATACCCGATCGATTCCCTTGGCCCAACAGATCGGGGCGCGCTTTTCCGGTCCGGGCGAGCAGCAGAATATCGGGGATCTCAGCATCAAGATCAGTGGCTGCATCAATGCCTGCGGCCACCACCATGTCGGCAATATCGGCATTCTTGGTGTCGACAAGCACGGTGTCGAAACCTTCCAGATCACCATCGGCGGCAAGGTGGGCACCGGTGCCGCTCTGGGCGCGGTCATCGGCCCCGCCGTCGCTTTCGACCAGGTCGCCACGGTCGTCGAAAACCTGGTTGCGGTTTATCTGGAGCAGCGCCAGGCCGGGGAGCCGTTTGTTGATACCGTGGCGCGGATCGGAACCCGCCCGTTCTCGGAGAAGGTCTATGGCATTGCTGCTTGAGAACGGGGCCGTGGTCACGGATCCGTGGACGGTGCTCGACGACGCGGCGGGGAGTGACGGGATCCCCGAGGGACCGGTCATTGTCAGCCTGGAGCGTTGGCAGCGCGACCGTGCGGTCCTGGAATTGCGCAACGCCCCGCTGGGGATCAGGCTGAAAAGCCACCAGTTGGCTGGTGAGATCGCCGCGGATCTGGACCGCTTCGGGCTCGTCGTGCTGGAGCTGCCGAAATTTCGCGATGGCCGCGCCTTTTCGACCGCGCGACTGCTGCGGGAACGCTATGGCTTCACCGGGGAGATCCGTGCAACGGGGGCGATGATCCCCGATCAGTTCCTGTTCCTGGTTCGCTGCGGGGTGTCATCGGTCGAAGTGCCCGATAATGCCGATCTCGCGGTTTGGCGTCATGCCCTGACGGAGATCACGATCGCCTATCAAGCCGCGGCCACCGCGGATGAGCCCTTGTCATTGCTGCGGCGACGCCTGAGCCCCTGACAGCCTGAGGTCCGGGCACGGACGTGGTCCCGTGCCTGGTTGAGCCGGACGGGGACCCGCCCCCGGACGGCGCGTGGCAGCCAGAACCGTCTGGCGATGGTGCTGTCGATACCGGCCGCTCTATAAGAGCGGAACCTGCCTCCTGAGATCCCCTCGTGATCGGTGACGCGGACCGGCGACCGGCCCCACCGCGTGGTTGCCGATCGCGTTGCTGTGCGATCATCATGGCGGCAGCGAATGACCGCGATGCAGGACTGTCGAGACGGATGACGCCTCTGTTCAATGCCTTGTCAATGACCGCTTTGTTTCACTCGTTGCAACGTCTCTGGGCTGTGGAGAAATTCTCCTACAGTTTACGGGTGTTCGTCGCGCTGAGTGGCGCCATGGCGGCCGGCTGGTTGATCGGTCCGATCGGTCTGGTGATGCCGTTGTTTCTGGGCATCATCGCCAGCGCGCTGTCGGAGACGGATGACAGT
Source organism: Azospirillaceae bacterium (assembly GCA_031291675.1). GTDB lineage: Bacteria > Pseudomonadota > Alphaproteobacteria > Azospirillales > Azospirillaceae > JARLIO01. The sequence goes on along the minus strand of JARLIO010000096.1, from coordinate 30,632 downwards.
TGGCGGGGGCGTCTGACGGCTTCGGTGATCACGGTCATCTGGTTTGCGATTTCGTCCCTGGTGGTCGAACTGCTGACGCCCTGGCCGCTGCTGTTCGTCATCGGGATCGTGGTGTCGACCTTTAGCTTGACGATGTCCGGTGCCTTGGGGGCGCGCTACGCCACGATCGCCCAGGCGACGCTGACCCTGGCCGTTTACACGATGTTGGGGCTGGAACAGAATCAGGCGGCACCGAATTTCTGGTACACGCCGATGATCCTGACAATCGGCGCGGCCTGGTACAGCGTCCTGTCGGTGCTGTGGCACGCCCTGTTTGCCTATCAACCGGTGCAGCAGGCGCTGGCGGCCTTGTTTGAGGAAATCGGCGCCTATCTGGAAACCAAGGCGGGTCTGTTCGAACCGACGGATCAGCTCGATATCGAGAGCAGCCGGGTCGCCCTGGCACGCCAGAACGGCAAGGTCGTCATCGCGCTGAACGCGGTCAAAGAGGTGATCCGCAGTCGCTTGGCAGGCGGCAGTTCCGGCGCGGAAATCGAACGCTATCTCAGTCTTTATCTGATCGCCCAGGACATTCACGAACGCGCCAGCTCGTCCCATTATCCCTATGACAAGTTTGCCGAGGCGTTTTTTCACAGCGACGTGATGTTTCGCTGCCAACGTCTGTTGCGTCAGCAGGCGGCGACCTGTCGGGAACGCGCACGGGCGATCCGGTTGCGCCAGATCGGCGCGGCGGGGGCCAGCCCCGCGGCGCTGGCTGATCTGGAGGCCTCCTTTGCCTATCTGCGCGAGCGCGAGCCCGCGGAGCAGCGGCCGCTGCTGCGATCGCTCGGCGATCTGGTCGACAATCTCGCGGCGCTGGAACGCAAACTGGCCAAGGCGCGGGATCCGGAGGCCTTGGCCCTGGCGCTGGCCGGTGAACATGACAGCAGCCTGTTCGATGATTCGCCGCGTTCGCTGAAGGACGCCTGGGGGCGAATCCGGGAACAATTGACTCCGACGTCGGCGGTGTTTCGCCATGCGCTGCGCCTGACCGTGGCCCTGGGCGTGGGCTACGGCGTCAAGTGCCTGATCCACCCGACGCTGGGCTATTGGATCCTGCTGACGACACTGTTTGTCTGCCAGCCCAATTACGCCTCGACCCGGCTGCGGTTGTGGCAGCGGATTTCGGGTACCGTGCTGGGCCTGATCGCCGGCTGGGCTCTGATCACCCTGTTTCCGGAACCGGAGATCCAGCGTCTGATCGCCGTCGCCGCGGGTGTCGCCTTCTTCGTGTTTCGCACCGACCGCTATATTCTGGCGACCGGTGCCATCACCTTGATGGTCGTCTGTTGTCTCAACCAGGTCGTCAACGGCTACGGCATCATCGAGCCCCGCCTGATTGACACGCTGCTGGGCAGTCTGATCTCCGGTCTTGCGGTGTTTCTGATTCTTCCCGACTGGCAGGGGCGTCAGCTCCACAAGGTGGTTGCCGGAACCCTGAGGGCCAACAGCCAGTATCTGCGGGCGCTGATGCGCCAGTACGACACCGGGAAAAGCGATGATCTGGGCTACCGCCTCGCCCGCCGCAACGCCCACGCCGCTGACGCCGCGCTGTCGACGACCCTGTCGAACATGATGGTGGAACCGGGGCGTTTTCGGAAGGAGGCCGAGGCCTGCCTGCGCAATCTGGTGATGTCTCACACCCTGCTGAGCTATCTGTCCGGTTTGGGCGCTCACCGTGGCACCATCCCCGCCGGGGCCCAGGATGGGCGGATCCAACGCACCGGCGAACGCGTCGCCGCGGTCCTTGCGGAAATTGCCGATGACCTGGAGGCTCGCCGACCGGTGGGCCTGGCCAATGCCGAGGAACAGGCGCTGGTCGTCGCGCTGGATCAGGTCGCCGATGCCACCGATTATCCGCATCGCCTGTTGCACAACCAGTTGGTCCTGATCAGCCGGCAATTGGCCCCGATTCGCGCCCTGGCCGCACAGCTCCAGCGTGAGGTCGTCGCCTGAGATTGGCAACCGAAGGGCTTTCGTCGAAGGGGCTTCCGCTCGCGGTTGATCGGGGCCGATAATGTCGACATCAGCCCGAAGGGCGGAGAAGCTGCCGGACGTCGGAACGCCACGGTCGATTTTATCGACCTTTGGTAGAAAACGAAACATCGGAGGAAAACGAGATGCGTGTTCAGGGCTATCTTGTCTTCGAGGGACGTTGCGAAGAGGCGGTCGCGTTTTACCACCAGGCTCTTGGCGCCGAAGTCGCGATGCTGATGCGTTACCAGGAATCGCCCGAACCCCTTCCGGAGGGCATGGTGCCGCCCGGTGCGGAATCGAAGGTGATGCATGCCGCCTTTCGCATCGGCGATACGGTGGTGATGGCTTCCGATGGTCGTTGTACCGGTCGCCCGGCCTTTCAGGGTTTTTCCCTGTCGCTGACGGTCGCTGATGAAGCCACCGCGGATCGTGCTTTCGCCGCGCTGGGCGAGGGCGGGACCGTGGTCATGCCGTTGGCCAAGACCTTTTATTCGCCGCGCTTTGGCATGGTCACCGATAAATTTGGCGTCTCCTGGATGGTGATTGTTCAGCGCTGATCGGCCGGGGCCCGGGGGCCGCGATCCGGCCCCGGGCTTTCCGTCATGACGAGGTCGGCGATCAACTGCTCTTGAACAGGTCCTGGCCAAGAAACTCGCCGGGTTTGATGCCGCGCGGACAGGCGAAAAAGCCGCCGCCGACATGGGTCGTGAACTGGTTCATCGCGTCGAGCTTGGCCATCGGCTCGAAGATCTTGATGAAGCCGGTGCGAAGATCGCGCTGATAAGCCACGAACAGCAGGCCGGCATCATATTCCAGGCCTTGGCGCCATGGCGGCCAGCGCTCGGCGGTGAATTTGATCCCGTTGTTAAACGAAAAGGCGCGTCGCAGGATCTGGGCACCGTCATTGACGGCCGCAGCACCCAGACGGACATGGGCGTTTTCCGGGATGACCGGGTTGCCATCTTGATCGACGGCGTCGAGATCGAGCGGATCGAACTCGTCCTTTCCGCCCAGGGGCGCACCGGAGTGCTTATGCCGGCCGACGACCTGCTCCTGGAAATCGACCTCGGTCCGGTCCCAATGCTCCAGCGCGATCCGGATCAACCGGACAGCGACATAACTGCCACCGCGCATCCAGTCGGGCCCTTCGTCGCCGACCCAGACCACCGCGTCCCGGTCGGCCGTCGGCTTCGGGTCGGTGGACAGGCGGTGGGGCGGCGTCTGGGGGTTCTGGGTGCCATCCTTGAATCCCATCAGATTGCGTCCGGTCTCGGTGGCCGCGAACGCGGCATTGAAGCCGGTTTGGGTCCAACGGAGCTGCGCGACACCCTCGGCCAGCCGAACCAGTTGGCGGATCGCATGAAACGCGACCTGGGGATCATCGGCACAAGCCTGCACCGACAAATCGCCGCCGGTAGCCGCGGGTTCGAGCTGATCACCGTTGAAACGCGGCATATCGACCAGTGCGGCCGGTCGCTGCGCGGCCAGGCCGTAACGATCCTGGCCGTCCCGGGTGAACAGTCCGGCGCCGAAACCAAATGTGATGGTCAGTCGGGCCGGGGGCAATCCGATCGCTTCGCCGCCATCGCCCGCGGCGACGCTCAAGTCATCGGCCAGGGGCTTTGCGGTGTCGCCGCGGGCCATCCGGGCGCTGGCGTCGGTCCAGGTTCGGAACAAGGCTTCGACATCGCTGCGTCGGGGGGTCACGAGATCGAAGACGGCGAAATAGGTCTGCCCCTGCGCCGGCGAGACAATTCCCGCCTGATGCTCACCGTGGAACGGCTTGCCCGCCACTTCGCTGCCGGGTGTGGCCTCCGGCGGGGGCGCGGCCGCGGTTGGTGCGGCCGCGGCGACCGCCGGAGGCATGGCAAAGCCGGCACCGGCGGCGGCCACCAGGCCACCTGCGGCCGCGAGAAATCCGCGGCGCCCGGGGTTTGGCCCGGGGTCGGCGCTGTCTGCGGTTGTCTTGGTCATTGGGCCAGTACGAGGGTGTTGACCTCATCCTCCACATAGTAAAAGCCAGTCCCCGACGGGGTCATTGCGATCCCGAAAAGATCACCGCTGCCCGGTGGGGTCTGGGCCTTGTTGGCATCGACCCACTGGGCGTAGAGCTGGGTCCCGGTAACCGGGTCGATTTCCACGACCTGGCCATTGAGGGCATTGGTGACCAGAAGATGGCCGTTCGGTGCGGTCGCCAGCGCCAAGGGGCGATGCAGCAGACCGTCATGGGTGACGATCCGGCCGATACCGGCGCTGGTGGTCCGGGTGCTTGCCGCGGCGATCGCATTGATGCGATTGCCGATGGCGTCGGAGACATAGAGCGTATCGTCAGGTCCCAGGGCGAGGCCGGTGGGGCCGACCAGGAAGACACCCTTGTCGGGCTGGGCGCCGAAGCCGCTGCCGACGACAGTCTGGCGCGTGACGACCGGGGGCTGGCCCGCTTGGATCGACAGCTCGATGCGCAGGACCGTTGCCTCCTTGACCACGGGCGCGTTGTCGAGCGGCGGACCGACGTCGAAACCGGCATTGCTGAGGAACAGGGTCGCGGTCGAGCCGTTGTCGGTGACGGCCATATTGCCCCAGGGGGCGTTGACCGACAGCCCGGTCAGCGTGCCCTGGATCTTGCCCATGGCATCAATCACGATCAGGCACCCCGCGCCCAGCGTTGCGGTGGTTCCGTCCTTGCTGGGGGTGCTGCCGACGATCACCCAGCCGGATTTCAGCATGGTCATCGCGGTGCTGAGGCCGATGCCGCCCGGGCAGCCGGGCAGGTTACGTGGCACCGCCGCGAACGGTGTCAATTTCCGGCTTGTCGGGTTGTAGTCGACAATCGTCGATCCCAGTCCCTGGAGGTTGCCGGAATCGTTGAAGTTGTCGACCAGCACATCATCCTGATGGATGAGGCCCGCCGAGACCGGAGCGACGACAATGGCATAGGGGTTCTGGTCGCCATTGTCCGGGACCGTCGAGGTCAGGGTGACATGCCGGTGGATGGTTTCCAGAAAGCCTTTGGCATCGGCCGCCTGTGCCGGCGCGGACGACAACCAGACAGCCGCCGTTACTGTCGCGGCCATGGCCGCCACGACGCGGCGCCGCTTCGGGCTCGACCGGCCCCGATCCGGCACATCAAATCGCGTTGGCATTGATGAAAAGCTCCTTTTTTGTCGAGATGTTTCTTGAAACCGAGTCATGATTTTCAGAATGTAATATTGGTACGAACGCCAATGACGGCTTCGTTTTCAATTCGCTGTCCGTTAGTGCTGGATGGGTTCGATACACCGGCGCCGGGATTGAAGGTGTATTGGAAGTCTGGCTGAAGCTGCCACCAGGGATTGATCTGCGCCTGATAGGTGACTTCGACATAGGTCTCGCTGGATCGGACCGGCATCGCTGAATCCGAGAAAAACAGCGTGTCCTTGTCGAGCCCGCGGGTTCGATCACTGACGGTCGTGAAACCACCGCCGACGCCGAACGAATCATTGTCACGCCCGGGAAGCGGCGCCTTCAACACCAGGCCGGTATTGAGACTGAAATCGATCAGGTTGCGATCCTGCTGGGGCGCCCCCATGACACGGGCAAAGAAACCGAGCGACTGGCTGGCCTCGGGGTCGGGACGCCAGACCATTTGGTCCATCACCGCATAGACGCTATAGTTGCCACGGTGCTGCCGCGCGATGCCGTTGCTCGAGGGATCGGACAATGACAAGCCATCGGTGCCGTAACGTTGATCGGCGAACTCGCCGAAATCGTACCAGGCGCCAAGCTTGTAGACCCCGGGCAGCCCCGTGCTGCTGCTGCCGGTATCCATTTCGCCGGTGGCCGGGGTCGAGAACTGCAATTCGGCGATCACCAACGGGTTGTCGTTGACCCGGAAATTGGTTCCCGAACCGTCGAGTTGCTGCGAATCGCCGCTTCCCGACCCCGGGGGATTGTCGTCGAAGACACCGGCCAGAACCGTCAACGAGTTCGTCGGTTTGGCCCGGACCCGGACGCCGGGCGATGACAACGGATAGGCGGGCCCACCGGCCAGCAAATCGGCCGAGGGCAGCATCGGCCAACCGAACATCGTATTGATGAACAGGCTGGCATATTGGCTGCCCATGAACTCCTGGTCGATGCTCTGTTGGCCGATCTTGACATCGACCTGGCCGTCCCACAGCGCCTGCTGGTACCACAGTTCCCACAACCGGGTCGCCCGGTCGGCCTCGATCCCGCTGGCGGTTTGCAGATTGTTCAGATTGTCGGCGCTCAAGCTGCGGCCGTGAATCTGGAGGCCGCTGACATTGAACAGGCCACCGACCAGGCCGAACGCTTTTTGCGTGTCCATCTGCAGGGTTGCGGTTGTCAATCCGTCATAGTCGGCACCGGTGTGGCTGCCGCCGGTGACGTTTCCGAGAATCTCACTGGTTTCCTGCAGGCTCAGGGTGACGCCATAGCGGCCGAGAAAGGGCCGCAAACCACCGATGTCGCCCAGCAGGGTGGCGCGTCGCCAAACGGTTGACCAGGGCGGTGATGTCTCTGGCTCCGGGCTGTCGGATGCCGCCGCCGGGGCAAAGGTCAGGCCATTCGGTGCAGCCTGGGTCTCGGCGGCCTGGGCCCAACCGGGGGAGGGTGTCGCCGCCAGGGCCGCGACTGCGGTCACGCCGGACAATAGGGCACGGCGCCTTCTCGTGAACTGATTTGACAGACGCTGCATCGGTTTTCTCTCCTTCTGCTCAATCGCGCGCGAGACACAACCCCGGAATTGATGCGATTGCGTCTCATTATTATAATTTGGTGACAGATGTTGCCGATGGCGGCGCGGGTCAGTCTAGCGCCAGGGCCTCGCTGATCGACGCCGGAACAGCAAACGCGGTGACCGTACCTTCCACCATGATCCCGAGCCTCATTCCGACCACGGGCGTGTTGTGGCCCGCAACCCGGGCGGTGATCGCGATGCCGCCCCCGGCAGGGCGGGCCCGATCCAGGATCAGGCCAACGCGGGCGTCCGGACCATAGAAGGTCATGTCGGTAACGGTGGCCCGGGGCATGCCCGGGATCTCTGGCGTGGTCAGGCGGATCTGCTCCGGACGGATCAGCACGATAACCGGCCCCTGCGCGGCGCCCGCGGCCAGGGGCAGCCGGCCGGCGTCGCACTGCACCCAACCCCCGGCCGCTGCACCGGGCAGCAGCACCGCGTCACCGACGAACCGGGCGAGGTCGGCATCGAACGGGCTGCGGTACAGGGTCTCTGGTGTCGCCACCTGGACCAGACGCCCGTCCCGCAGCACCGCAACCGTTCGTGCCATCGACAACGCCTCAGCCTGGTCATGGGTGACCAGGATCGCCGTTGCCCCGGTCGCGGCGAGCGCGTCGGTGACCGCTTGTCGGGTCTCGACGCGCAAGGCCGCGTCCAGCGAGGAAAATGGTTCGTCGAGCAGCACCATCCCGGGACCCGGGGCGAGGGCCCGCGCCAGGGCGACGCGCTGCTGTTCACCGCCGGAAAGCTGGTGCGGCGCGCGCGCACCATAGCCGGCGGGCAGGCCGACCAGATCCAGCAGTTCGCGGACCCGGAACTGGGCCCGGCGCTGTCGCCGCGGCAAGCCGAAAACGATGTTGTCAGCGACACTGAGGTGAGGAAACAGTGCCCCCTCCTGCGCCACATAACCGATCTGCCGTTGTTCGGCGGGCACCATGTCGCGCTGATCGGCCATGACCCGGTTGCCGATGCGGATGATCCCGCTGTCGGGTTGTTCGAACCCGGCCAGCAGGCGCAGCAATGTCGTCTTGCCGCTGCCCGAGGCCCCCAGGATCGCCATCACATCGCCCGACGCGACGGTCAGATCGATGCCGCGCAGAACCGGGTGCGGTCCGAATGCCTTTTCGAGGCCGCTGGCGTAAAGCGCCGTCATCGGCGGGCTCCCGGCGTCAAGTCGTTTCGTAACCGGTTCGTTCCGCCAAAGCGATGAGCCAGCAGTCCGGTTGACAGCAGGGAGATGGTGGCCATCAGCGCGGCAAATGGCGCCGCTGCCGCGAATGCCAGCGTCGAGGTGTCAACCCAGACCCGTGTTGCCAGGGTGTGCGTTCCGATTGGCGCCAGCAACAGCGTCGTCGTCAGGTCGGTGACCACGGCGACAAAGACCATCGCCGCGGCGGCCGCCAGACCCGGGCCGGCCACGGGCAGAACGATGCGGCGGGTTACCGCCGCCCAGCCCAGGCCGAGCGATCGGCCGACATCCTCAAGACGGCGTTCCGCTTGTTGCAGCGAGGCTTTGATGCTGACCAGGGCCAGGGGCAGGAACAGGATGGCATAGGCGATCACCAGCAGCAGCGAACTCTGATACAGCGGGTGCAGCGTGTGGACGGTCAGCGCGACCAGGGCCAGGGCCACGACGATTCCCGGGACGCCCTGGACCAGCCAGGCCGCCCTTTCGATCGCCGCCACGACCGGCCCGTCATAGCGGACGGCCAGGAACGCGATCGGAAAGGCCAGGATCATGGTCAGGGACGCGCCGGCGGCGCCATATTCCAGTGAGGACAGGGTCGAACTGATCAGGATGCCGGCCGAAACCTCGGCCGGGGTGATCGCCGCCGCGCCCGGTTGCGTCAGCCAGAACAGGATCATTCCCAGCGGAACCCCGAGTGTCACGACAACCAGCACCACGAAGCCCAGGAGCACCGGAAGCCGTGCCCGTCCCAACGGATACCGCGTCGCAACGCGCCCGGTTCCCCGCGCGACCCGGGCGTAACGGACATGGCCCCGTGCGACCGATTCGATGGCCAGAAAGGCGACGCAGAGCATCATGAGAACCACGGCCAGCAGGGCGGCCTGCGGCCCGGCAAAACCGGTCCGGTATTCGGCGTAGATCTCGGTGGTGAAGGTCCGGTAGCGCAACAGCGCGAAGGCGCCGAATTCGACCAGAACGTTCAGGGCCACAAGCACCATCCCGCCGAACAAGGCCGGGCGCAGATGTGGCAGCACGACCCGAGTGAAGCGTTGCCACGGCCCGCAGCCCAGCGATCGCGCGGTTTCCTCCAGCGCAGGGTCGAGCCCGCGCAACGCCGCGGCGACCGGCAGATACAGCAGCGGATAATAGGCGCAGGTCACCACCAGCAGCGCGCCCGGGAAACCCTGGAACGCCGGGCTGAGCGAGACCCAGGCAAAGCTGGTGACGAAACTGGGGATCGCCAGGGGCACCGCGGCCAGCGATGCCCAGATCCGCCGTCCGGGCAGGCGGGTTCGCTCGACGAACCAGGCGGCGGCGGTGCCGACGACCGCCGCCGTGAGCGTGCCCGCGGCGACCAGGGCCAGCGTGTTGAACAGCAACCGGCCCACCAGGGGCCGGAACAGCAAGGCGCCTGCGGCGGCGACATCGACCTGCATCGCCCGTGACAGTGTTACCCCAATGGGCAGCAGCCCGAGCAGAGCCACGATCGCAGCGGCGGCCAGCAGGGGAAAAGGCGGCGGCCGGGACCCGGCCGCGGTCCGGCGACGCCGGCTCGCGACGCGCCACGCGGCGAACCGGGGCGCGCCGAGGCGACGGGCCGGGCCGACCGGCACGCCAATGGTCACAGCAGCCCGGCTTGACGCAGCAGGGGGGCGGCGTTGGCGTCATCGCCCAGTTCGGAGATCCCGATTGCCGGCGGCTGCAACTGATCCAGCGGTTTCAGCAGCGGACTTGCCGCGACCCCGGGACGCAACGGATATTCAAAGATGATATCGGTGGTTGCCAGCAGCGCCTGGGCGGGTTCGCTGACCAGATAGGCCAGGAAGCGCTGCGCCGCTTCTGGGTGAGGCGCGGCGGCCAGCGCCGCCGCACCGGAAATATTCACCAGACCGCCGACATCGCCATGCATGAAGTGGTACACCGCGCTGTGCATTCCGGCTGGGCCGTTCTGCTGGCGCAACCGGGCCCAATAATAGTTGTTGACGACCCCGGTTGCCACCGCGCCGCGGTTGACCGCGGCGACCACGCCCTCGTCGTCATCGAAGGTCTGGGCGTTTTTCTCCAGGCCGCGCAGCCATGCCAGTGCGACGTCCTGGCCTTTCAGCGCGGCGACGGCACTGACCAGCGGCAGGAAATCACCATCGCTGGGCGCAATGCCGACTTTGCCCTGCCAGGCCGGCTTGGCAAGATCGAGCAGTGATGCCGGCAGCGCGCCGACCGCCACCTGGGCGGTGTTGTAGGCAAGAACGCTCTCGCGGGCCAGGACGCCGACCCAATCGCCCTTGGGGCTGTTGTATTGCGCCGGAACCTCGGCCAGGGTTGCGGCCGCGACCGGGGCCAGCAGCCCTTTCTCCTCGAGCAGCGCCAATTCGGGTGAGTTTTCCGTGAAATAGACGTCGGCCGGCGACGACCGGCCCTCCTCGGCCAGTTGATTGGCGATTTCGGGGGCCTCGCCGGAATGGACCCGGACGGTGATGCCGGTCCGCTTTTCGAAGTCGGCAACCAGCAGGCCGACGGCCTGCTCATGCTGGCCGTTGTAGAGGGTCACGGTATCATTGTCCGTGGCCGCGGCGATGCCGGCGGCGGGGATCGCCGTCGTCGCCATCAGGCCGGAGATCAGCAGATTGCGGACAAGCCAGCGACGCGGGGACGGAAGGTGCCGGGCGGCGAATGCCAACATGGGGCTTCCTCTGAAGAGCATCGATCGGGACCGATCGGGAAGGGATTCCGATAGCGAGTGCGAACAAGAATGAGAAGCATTCGCATTACCGGCGAGGTCTCTACCATTGCGATCAGGGGCGGTCAACGCCAAACTGCCCTATTTGATCGTCTACCAGGATGCGACAGACGGGGTGACGGTGCTTGCGGTGTTCCATAGCGGGCGGGACCTGGACCGTGCCCTGACCGAGCGCCAAAACGAACGATCCCGGCCATGATCCCAAAGTCCGTGACCCCCAAATTCATCCCTGCCATCCGGGCCGCCTTGCGGGCCTTCTGGGTGGCCTCCACCTCGGCCTTCTGGTGTGCGCGATTGGCCAAGGCAGTCGCCGCAACTCGGCCCGCATCGCCTCCGGTCTGACCTCCGGGCCGTGGGTCCGGCCTCCATGGGGTCCCCGGAATTTCGTAGTGCGCCTGGAAAATGGTAACTCGTGTAGTTTGGAACGTACCTCAGAAGCAGCAGGTGGCTATCCGGCCCATCTCAAGGAATACAACCAGGAGACCGTGTCTCATGACTTCGAAAACCAATACGCAGTTTGAGCTTGACGCACCTTCAGGCCAACTCATCGTGGGCGCGCTGGCCGGTTTCCTCGCGGCTGTCATCTGGGGGCTCTGGCCCGTTCTGACCCGCTTCGGCGTCACGAGCAACTTTTCGGCCCCGGAAATCGTCGCTGTCCGGTTTATTTTCGCCGGGCTCCTGTTGCTGCCTTATTATATCCGCAAGCGGGTCTGGCAACGTATCGCGCCGGTGAAATCCTTCGTCATCGCCTCCGGCGCCGGCGCGATCTACGTCTATGTTTCAGCGCTGGGCCTGAAATTTGTGCCCGCGGGCCATCTCGGGGTCGTCGAGACGGGGACCATGCTGGTTCTCAGTGCGCTCGGGGGTTATCTGTTCTTGAATGAAAAGAAGAACGTCGTTCAGGTCGCAGGGTATGCCGTGATCTTCGGCGGTTTGGCCCTGGTGAACTGGCAGAGCCTCACGGTCGAAGCAACGACCGAGACGCTGCGCGGCGATTTGCTTCTGGTTCTGGGCGGCGTACTCTGGGCTTCCTATACGGTGCTCTCAAAAAAATGGAACCTCGCGTCGTGGGACGCGGTGGCCGCCGTTTCGGTCTGGTCCCTTCTGATCTGGGTGCCCCTGATCTTTGTTTTCGGTGACGTTCACCTGACCTGGGACAACGCGGGCGCCTGGCTGATCCAGGGGGTTGGACAGGGCGTCATCACCGCCGTTCTCGGGCTGTGGCTTTATTCCGTGGCGGTGCAGATTCTGGGCGCCTCGCGCGGCTCACTGTTCGGCGCCCTGGTTCCGGCTTTCGCGATGATCGGTGGTCTGCTCTTCCTTTTTGAGGTTCCGACATCTTTCGAACTGGTCGGCGTGTGCCTGACCACGCTGGGTATCCTTGTCTCCCTTCGCAGGTAGTATACCGCCAGCTCATTTTTCTCGATCGTCGTTGGAACGCATGAATTCAAGCTGCGGAAGACTGCGGCGGCCTTGTCGCCGGCGGCGCGATCTGCTGGCCGCCGCGCGGACCTTGCGCGATGGTGTGGCCCAGGCCGCCGGCCGCATTGGCGAGCACCCTCGCATCGGTAGCGAGCGCCCCGACCTGGCCGACTCGCCCTATCGCTTCCTGGTCCCGGCTGGTTTCGCCTATATCGTCATCTACAATGCCGAGCGACACCCGCCGCTGATCGTCCGCATCCTGCATGGCGCCCGCGATCTTCCGGAGGCTCTGTGGGCAGAGCAGTAACAACATAACAGATGCCTTTTGCCAGGACGGAGCATCATTATTGCCGATATGGCACGACAATATACGATAAGACCCGCTCAAAGATGCGGCAGTACGGTATTCGTGTTATTGGGATCGTGTTGACGACTTGTACTTTCGGGTTCAAGTCTGGATCTTCGTGATTCCCCTTCACGGAGGGCCCGCGATGACCGAGGATGAGGAAGGCTCCGGCACGGCCGGCGGCAAATCGGCTGCGGAGCCGGAAAACGAAGCGCGGCCGCAGCCCGGACGGCATCGGGAACCGGTGCCGCCTTGTCGTGGGAGCCGCGCGGGCTGCGGCGCTGCTCGTCGCATTCGCCTTCATTCCGTCGGAAGGAACCTGACCATGACCACACCTGTCAACCTCAACACCTATCGCCTGCTCGGACGCTCGGGCTTGCGTGTGTCGCCGCTTTCGCTCGGCACCATGACCTTCGGCCCGGACTGGGGCTGGGGCGCCGATGCCGCCGAGGCGCGCCGCATATTCGACATCTACGTGGATCGCGGCGGCAATTTCATCGATACCGCCGTCACCTACACCAACGGGACCGCCGAACGGCTTGTCGGCGAATTTTCGAAGGACAAGCGCGAACGCCTGGTCATCGCCACGAAATTCACGATCAACCGGCAACAAGGCGATCCCAACGCCGGCGGCAATCACCGCCTCAACATCGTCCGCTCGGTTGAAACCAGCCTCAAACAGCTCGGCACCGACCATATCGACCTCTTCTATCTGCATGTCTGGGATGGCACCACGTCACCCGACGAGGTCATGCGCGGGCTCGACGATCTCGTCCGCAGTGGCAAGGTCGTCTATGTCGGCATCTCCGACACCCCGGCCTGGCGCGTCGCACAGATGCAGACGCTCGCCGATCTGCGCGGCTGGTCACCGTTGGTCGCGCTCCAGATCGAGTACAACCTCGTGCAACGCACTGTCGAACATGAGTTGATCCCGATGGCGTCAGCGCTCGGTCTCGGCGTGATTCCGTGGTCACCGCTGGCGGGCGGGCTTCTCTCGGGCAAGTACAGCCGGGAAGATCTCAACCAAGGCGACCGCGGAACGGTGAGTCTTGGCAGTTCGCGCAAGGACGTCATCATCGCTTCCGGAAATCTGACCGAACGATCTCTCACGATCGCCGAAACCGTTGGCGACGTCGCGAAAGAAATCGGCGCATCGCCTTCGCAGGTCGCGATTGCCTGGACTCTGCTCAACCGCGCGGTGACCGCGCCGATCATCGGCGCGCGGACCGTTGCGCAGTTCGAGGATAATCTTGGTGCGCTGGACATCGCCTTCACGGAAGAACAGCGCAATCGACTGAATGCGGCGAGCGAGCCTGCGCCGGTCTTCCCTCATGATTTTATGGCGCGGCCGGTGGTGCAAAATCTGATCTTCGGCGGTACGACGGTCGAGAGGCGCCCATAATCCCCAAAATAACAGAACGGGCGGATAACACACCCTGCCAGAACGCAAACGCGGCGCGTCGTCCGTGATGTCGTGCTCTTCGGCATGGGGGGCGGGGATCGCGGGCGCTCCGGGAGAACCGGTCACCGGATCTCAACCTCATAGCGCAGGCTGACGGGGTCGCCCCCGATCTCGATCACCGTCCGGTGGTCGCCGGTCACGGCCAGGGCCTGGCGGCGATTGCCCCGCGAGTCCAGCGCCCAGGCCGCGACACGGCTGGCGGGGACCGGCAGGGTGATCCGGGCGCGGATCGCCTCGACCAAGACCGGCGCGCCGCCCCAATGGCGACCCAGGCTGGTGTGGGTGGCATCCTGCCAGACCTGGCCGGTGTTTTGCTCGGCGCCCAGGGCCGTGATCAGGATGTGACCCGGGCTGGTGAAGTCCCGGCCGTCGATCAGCGTGGCACACAGGACACCGGTGTCGTGGCGCGCCTGGAGCAGTTCGAGGCCGACGCCACCGGCGTCGATGGGCCCCGCCAAGCGCGCCCCGATCAGCCCCTTGCTGCGCGGGGTATCGATCGTGACCGTCCGGCCGGTATCGGCGCCCCAGACCAGTTGGCCGGTGATGCTGCGGACCGGCAGCGGCAGCGGCGCGGTCGCGGGGCTCGCCAGGGAAACCGGTCCCCGGACCGCCTGGTTGAGGGCCGCACCCCAGGTCATGGCACCGGGCATCGCGGGATGCAGACGCAGGGCGTCGACCATCGCCGCGCGGTCGGGCCGGGGGCCGGCGTCGACACCCGGGGTGGCGACATCGCCGCGGCGGAACAGGGCGGCGGCGACGCCGAGACCGGCGAGTTTGTTCGGGTCGGCATCGATGTCGAAAAAATTGGTGATGGCGCCCGGATTCCAATTCCGGTTCTGGGCGCCGTAATCGAAGACAAAAATGCCGTCCCAGTCCTGGAGACCGGCATAGGCGGCGACCAGGGGCAAGGCCTCGGCGGCGTACTCGCCGGGGGCCGGGTGATTATATTCGGTGACAATGAAGGGTTTTCCGGCGACGCGACGCAGCGCGAGATCGGTCAGCGTGCCGGCACCGTCAATGCCGGCCATTGGACTGTTGGCAAGGGTCCAGTTGTCGGGATCCCATGGTTTTCCCGGAAAATGCGGATGCTGCCAATAGGCGTGGCCGTCGACGACATCGAGGCCCGCCTGAATCGGTGCCGGGCTGTAGCTGACCGGAGTGCCGACGATCAGGGCGTGGGCGCCCAGGGCGACGCGGATGTCGCGCTGCATTCCGGACCAATAGGCCTCCTCCGTGTCCCAGAGAAACCGGATCCAGTCGCGTTGACCCTCGACGGTGCGGTTCTGGAAATCGGCGCTGCCGGCCGTAGCGATGGTTCCCTGTTCCAGGGTCTCCCCAAGTTTGAGGCCGAGCCGGCCGCCGGGGCGGAGGCTGGACCCGGCAAGCCACACCGTGCCGGTTTGCGCCCCGAGATCGCCCAGGGTCAACCGCGCCATTGGCTCGTCGTCGGAGGGGCTGAAGGTGATGGTGTCATCACGCCATTCGGGACCGATGTCGAGCGTGGTTTGCCACAGGCTATGCCATGGGGCGTGGGCCTGCATCGCGGTGACCCGTACACGCCGTGGCCGGTCGGCGCGCAGCCGGAGCCGCAGCGTGTAGGGCTCGCCCGCTTTGAAGGCGAGGCCGGTTTGGTGCAATTGGACGTGCCAGCTGGTGCCATCGGTCTGGTCGATGGCAAGCGGGATGACGTCGCCGCCCGGGGCGGCGTCGAAATGCGCCCGGGCATCGCCGACCGACTGCAACGCCCAGCCCGGCTCCCCGGGTTTCATGACGGCTGCGCGGCTGAGGCGTTCGACCCCCAGCGGCTGATCGCGTGCCCCCCACGCCCGAGCCAGTGCCGGGGTGTCGGAATAGCGCTGACGCAGCCAGGTGATCCAGCGCTGTTGCAGGGCGGCGCGGAAGGGCTCCGCGAGGCCGTCCAGGGAGCCGCGGCGCCATTCGCTGATCAGCCCGTCCTCATTGTTGATTTCGATCAGCGCCACCGCCGGCTCGTCGACATAGCGATTGCCGGTAAAAGGGTTGCGATGGGTCAACAGATCGCGGGCATAGTCCTGCTGCAGGGCGATCATCGGCGCAAAGAACAGGTCAACACCCTTCCAATAGGCCGGAACGGCGGTGCCCTGGGTGTTCCGCCCTGGCGTGAAGCCGGGATAGCTGCGCCCGACATGCAGATTGAGATCGGCATAGATCCCCTGGCGCTTCAGCGCCGCGATGAAATAGTCGAGCTTGTCGAGCTGAGCCGGGTCGAGGGTCCGCATGTCCGCCTGCAACAGCCCGTCCGGCGCCGGTCGCGTATCCATGTGGTGGAAACGCACAATGTTGATGCCGAGCCGGGCCAGATGGGGGGCGAGATGCTCGGCGTCGTCATGGCTTGGCATCGCGGCACCGAAGACGATATTGACGCCGAGCAGGCGCAGGCGCCGGCTCCCGACCGCGAGATGGCCGTCGCGAACCGTGACGAAGCCGTCGCGCCCGGCGGGCCGATCGTTCCAGCCGCTGAGATTGGTGAGGTTGGCCGAGACGTCGTCCCAGGGCATGCTGTCGGGAAACAGCGTGTCGGCCGCGGCCGGCGCCAGGCCAAAAGCGACCGTGACGAGCCCGATGGCGGCGCAGCGGTGAAGCAACATCGAAAACCTCGGATGATCAGGATGGTCCCGTCACCGGGATGCCGGGCGATTGTCGCACGGCTGTTGTCCTCTGTCCGGCCCTCGTGCGGCCTCATCCGAAAGGGTCGCGACCGCCCCGCAATCGGGCCGCATGTAATCGGGCCGCATGTAATCGAGGTTGACCCGCACATCTCATTTTGACATTTGACGCGCGGGATGGCGCTTTTCCCGGTGTGCGTGGCGTTTTGTCAGTCTGGCTGCAGCGGTCACTTGCCCTCGGGCAGCGCGATGACCGACATCGCATCGAGGATGTTTTCCGGACCGCCCTTCGGTGGCCAGATTCCCGCGGCGTAAGCGGCGGTTCGCAACGATGCGCGCTGTGCGAGGCTGTCAAACCCCCAAATATGGGTGATCCGGGGCGGTCCGTCGAGGGCATACATGTTGATCATCAGATGCGCCGTGTAATCCCGGGCTGGTGCGATCGCGGCTTCCCAGCCGGCGAGCGTCGGTGGCAGGCCGCCCGGCTTCAGCTTGTAGGTGCGGAATTCGTAGACCGCGTCATGGGCGGCGGCTCGCGCCGGCGGCAGGAAGGGAAAGGGGCTGTAGCTGTCCATCTCCAGCGCCGTTATCACGCCGCCGGCGTTGAACGGATTGGCACTCGATAGCGCGCGATGCCGCTCCCGTTGCAGGGCGCCCGCGTCATCGAAGCGGCGCAAGACCAGCATGCGTCCGAGGGGGCCAATCTCCGTGCGCCAGCAACCCAACAGGGTGCCGGCGGCATCGGGCATCGAGACCCAGACCCGCGCAGCCTTCGCCACCGCCGATGCAGAGAGAAGTGGGAACGCCAGTGTCGTGAGTTCGTAGAGTTCGCGCATCGGTCAGACCTCCGTCGGCAAAGGCGCTGGGAGCCCGGGAAGATGCCCGGAGGACTCCGCTGCGAAAGGACCGAAGAGCGGGTCCCATTCGGTGATCGTCAAACTCTCAATGAGCCTCTCAACCGCGAACGGATCCGCCGCCACCGGCGCCTCGACTTTGGCGCGATCAGGACCGGTGAAAATCAGAAAGCCCGATCGCAGCGGCGTGCCAATCAGGGGGCCGGATGCCCGTAAGCTGCCCGCTGCGACGAGGTTCTTGAGACAGGCCGCAGGGGCAGCGCGGTGACGGTTCCAGCCGTCTCCGTCCGGATGCGCCATGATTGCGATGAAGAAAGGCATGCTTGTCTCCTGTTCTGCATTACCGTCTACGACTGAGAAGCAGATAGGTTGACGCACCAGGGTTATTAGGGGATGGAACCTTTCGTGATTTGAAACCAGTCGTTTGGAATGAAACGCGACGATGTGGCCCGGACGGGGGGATCCTGAGGCTGTCGGCCCGCGGGCTGCCGTCCGCACCCGCTCGGGGTGAACCCCGAATCCCCCTCTATTTTGACAAAAACAAAGGGGTCTGGGGCATTGCCCCCCGTTGGGTTTGGGCGAAAGCCCGACGCTTCGTCGCCAAAATGAGAACCGTTGGTTGAGAATGGCGGGGGTTGACAACGAGGCCCGATCGCAGGCATCTACCGGCCATGATTGCGTTGATCTCGACCCTGAAGAACCTGGTTGCCACGACGACGACGCCCTTGGGCGGGTCGCCGGGAGTTTTCGTGGGCCGATAAAGGGTTGAGGCTGCACAGAACACCACGGGCCCCGCCGGCGACGGACGGGGCCCGTGGTGTTTGGGGATCTCCGTTCGCTGATTTCACCTTCGAACGGAGATTGATATGGACGACAATGACCACCGCGTTCTCGGCAACCGGCTCGACCTGTTCCACCAGCAGGAGGAAGGGCCGGGGATGGTGTTTTGGCACCCGCGCGGCTTCGCGATCTATCACGCGATCGAGGATTACATCCGCCGGCGGATGCACAGTGCGGGATTTCGTGAGATCCGCACCCCGCAATTGCTGGGGCGCTCGCTGTGGGAGCAGAGCGGCCATTGGGAAAAATTCGGCGCGGCGATGTTTTCCTTCAGCGACGCCGACCGCGCGATGGCCCTGAAGCCGATGAGTTGCCCCTGCCACGTTCAGGTCTTCAACCGACGGCTGCGTTCGCATCGCGATCTGCCGCTGCGCTACGCCGAATTTGGCGCCTGCCATCGGGATGAACCCTCGGGCAGCCTCCAGGGACTGATGCGGACCCGGGCCTTCGTCCAGGATGACGCCCATGTGTTTTGTCGTGACGATCAGGTTGAATACGAGGTCGGCCGGTTCTGCGCGGTGCTGCGTCAGGTCTATGCCGATTTCGGCTTCGAACAGTTTGACGTCGCCTTTTCGACCCGGCCCGCGGTCCGGGCGGGTTCGGACGCCTTGTGGGACCGGGCCGAGGCGATGCTGGCGCGGGCCGCCCGGGCGGCCGGACTGGATTGTGTCGTTCAGCCCGGTGAGGGGGCGTTCTACGGCCCGAAACTGGAGTTCATTCTGCCCGATCGTGGCGGCCGGCGCTGGCAGTGTGGCACGATCCAGCTCGACTTCGTGCTGCCCGACCGCCTGGGCGCGGTTTTCGTGACCGAGGACAGCGGCCGGGCCACCCCGGTGATGATCCATCATGCGGTGCTGGGCAGCCTGGAGCGCTTCATCGCCCTGTTGCTGGAACATTACCGTGGCGACTTGCCTTTGTGGCTGGCGCCCGAACAGGTCGTGGTCGCCTCGGTCGGGCCGGCACAACAGGACCCGGTCGTCGCGGTTGCGGCGCAGCTCGAGCAGGCTGGGCTGCGTGTTGCCGTCGATACCGGGCCCGATACCCTGTCGCGCAAAATTGTCCGGGCGCGCGATCAGGCGATTCCGATCATGGCGGTGGTCGGTGCCCGGGAGGCGCATGACGGCACCGTGGCGCTGCGCTTCCGCGATCGGCTCGATCCGGCCCGGTCCCTCGCCGAGGTGCTGCCGATGTTGCAACGATTAGCGTCGCCGCCCGACCAGCGCTCAGCGGTGGCGGGTGACGCTCCGCCGTGATGCGTCCTCTTCGCGATGGGATGCCATGGTCGTCGTGTTGGACTATTCTGGCCGGACTGATCCGGCGTGTGCGTCGTCCCGGTCGACGCTTGATCGCGTCAAAAATAGAGGAATGAATGTCTGGTACAATTCTGATCCCGGCGGAAACCATTGCCCGGCAGATCCGCACTGTTTTCGACGCCTGGGGCATGACGCCGGAATACGCTGATGTCGCGGTCGAGGTCATGGTTGATACCGACCTGCGCGGCATCGATTCCCACGGCATCGGCATGCTGCCGACCTATCAGCGCTGGTTCGATGCCGGGCTGATCAATCCACGCCCGGACATCCGGGTGGTGCGGGAGGCCGGGGCCGTGGCCCTGGTCGATGCCGACGGCAGCCTGGGCCATCCGCCCTCGGTCACGGCGATGCGCCTGGCGATCGCCAAGGCCAGGACCAGCGGCATCGGCATGGTCGTCGTCAACAACTCCAACCATTATGGTGCCGCGGGCTATTATTCGCTCATGGCCGCGGCCGAAAAAGTTATCGGTCTGTCGCTGACCAATGTTGCGATCCCGCTGGTCGTGCCGACCTTTGGCCGCGATGCGTTTCTTGGCACCAATCCGATCGCCTTCGCCGCGCCGGCACGCAAAAATCAGCCCTTTTCGCTGGACATGGCGACCAGCGCGGTCGCGCTCGGCAAATTGAATGTTGCCCGGCGGGCCGGTCGCCCGCTTCCCGTCGGCTGGGCATTTGATGACCGGGGCGACTTCACGACCGATGCCCAAACCGCCCTGGTCTCGCCGCGCCTGGCCCCGCTCGGCGGGTCGCGGGTGCTGGGGGGACACAAGGGCTATGGCCTGGCGACGATGGTCGAGATCCTGTGTGCAACCCTGGGCGGAGTGCCGCTGCAGGGCGACCGGATCGGTCATTTCTTCCTGGCGATCGATCCGGCCGCCCTGCGTCCCGATGGTGGCTTCGGAGCGGACCTCGATGGCCTGATGGATCGCCTGCGGGCGGCGCCCCCGGCCGATCCGGCGCAACCGGTCCAGGTTGCCGGTGACCCCGAATATGCCGCTTTCGCCGAGCGGACGCGGGTCGGCATCCCGATCACGGCGATCCTGGCCGGTGAGGTGGAAGCGGTGTGCCGGGCTGCCGGAGTACCGTTTCTGTTCGGCGGCTGAGCCGCGGACCCGGCCCTGGCGGCGATCCGGCGCTTCGGGTCGCGCCGGGCTGGCAGCCGTTCTCATTTTGGCTTTCGGCCCGCGGGCTGCCGCCCGCACCCGCTCGGGGTGAACCCCGAATCCCCCTCTATTTTGACAAAAACAAACGGGCCTGGGGCATGGCCCCCGTTGGGTTTGGGCGAAAGCCCAACGCTTCGTCGTCAAAATGAGAACCGCTGCCGGGCTGGCGAGCGGCGCCGTTTTCCTCTATATCGCGCAGTCATGCGTACCGATGATTTTGATTTCGAACTGCCGGCCGACCGGATCGCCCAGGAACCGGCACGACCGCGCGACAGTGCGCGGCTGCTGGTGCTTGCCGGAGCGGCGGCGCCCGCCGACCATATCGTCCGGGATCTGCCCGATCTGCTGCGGCCGGGTGACCTGCTGGTCTTCAACGACACCAAGGTGATCCCCGCGCGCCTGACGGGGCATCGCGGGGCGGCGAAGGTCGAGCTGACCCTGCACCGCCGGATCGCCCCGGACACCTGGCAGGCCTTTGCCAAACCGGCCAAGCGGCTGCGACCCGGCGATACCGTCGTGTTCGCCGACGATTTCAAGGCCGCGGTCCTGGCGCGCGACGAGGCCGAGGTCACCGTCCAGTTTGACCAGGGCGGCGCGGCCTTGATGGCGGCGTTGCATCATCATGGGGCGCTGCCGCTGCCGCCCTATATCCGGCGGCCCGCGGGGCCGACCGCGCGCGATCTCGACGATTATCAGACCCTGTTCGCCGCGGTCGAAGGCGCGGTTGCCGCGCCGACGGCCGGTCTGCACTTCACGCCGGCACTGATGGCCCGGCTGGCCGAGCGCGGTGTCGCGACCGCAGCGGTGACGCTGCATGTCGGCGCCGGCACCTTTCTGCCGGTCAAGGTCGACGACATCGCCGATCACCGTATGCACAGCGAAACCGGGGTCATTCCGGCGGCGACGGCGGCGGCGATCAACCGGACCCGGGCGGCAGGCGGCCGGATCGTTGCCGTCGGCACCACCTCATTGCGGCTGCTGGAAAGCGCACCGGCGCGGGATGGTCAGATTTTGCCTTTTGCCGACGAAACCGCCATCTTCATCACACCCGGTTTCACCTTTCGTTTCGTGGATCTGCTCTTGACCAACTTCCATCTGCCGCGGTCGACCCTGTTCATGCTGGTCTCGGCCTTTGCGGGGCTGGCGCGGATGCGCACCGCCTATCACCATGCGATCGCCCAGGGCTATCGCTTCTATTCCTATGGCGATGCCAGCCTGATCGAGCGCGCCCGATGACCGGATTCCGCTACGAGGTTCTGGGCCAGGACGGCGCCGCGCGCCGCGGCCGGATCCACACCGCCCATGGCACGATCGAAACCCCGGCCTTCATGCCGGTGGGGACGGCGGGCACGGTCAAGGCGATGATGCCGGCTTCGGTCCGGGAAACCGGTGCCGAGATTGTCCTGGGCAACACCTACCACCTGATGCTGCGTCCCACGGCCGAACGGATCGCCCAGCTCGGCGGTTTGCACCGCTTCATGAATTGGCCCGGGCCGATCCTGACCGACAGCGGCGGCTTTCAAGTGATGTCGCTGGCCAAGCTGCGCAAGCTCGATGGCGATGGCGTCACCTTTCAGAGCCATCTCGACGGGTCCAGCTATCGGCTGACGCCGGAGCGGTCGGTCGAAATTCAGCATCTGCTGGATTCCGACATCACGATGTGTTTTGACGAATGCACCGCGTTTCCGGCGACCGAGACCGACGCCGCGGTGTCGATGCGCCTGTCGATGCGCTGGGCGGCGCGGTGCCGGGCGGCGTTTGTCGAGCGGCCGGGCTACGGCCTGTTTGGCATCGTCCAGGGCAGCGTCTTTCCGGAACTGCGCGCCGAGTCGGTGGCCGCCCTGAACGCCATCGGTTTCGACGGCTATGCCGTCGGCGGGCTGGCGGTGGGTGAGGGGCAGGAGATGATGTTCCAGACCCTCGAAGTCACCACACCGCTGCTGCCGGCCGACCGGCCGCGCTATCTGATGGGGGTTGGCCGCCCCGACGACATTGTTGGCGCCGTGCTGCGTGGTATCGACATGTTCGATTGTGTGATGCCGACCCGCTCCGGCCGCACCGGTCAGGCCTTTACCCGCCGGGGCACGATCAATATCCGCAACGCCCGCCACGCCCATGATCCGCGCCCGCTCGATCCGGCCTGCATCTGTCCGGCGTGCCGCGATTATTCGCGCGCCTATCTGCATCATCTGTTCCGGGCCGATGAGGTTCTGGGCCTGATGCTGTTGACCTGGCACAATATCCATTATTATCAGGAACTGATGCAGGGGCTGCGGGCGGCGATCGCCGGGCAGCGCCTTGACGCCTTCGCGGCAGCGTTTGCCGCGGAACAGGCTCTGGGCGACAGCGAACCGGTCGCCGATCCGCTTGCGCCGGGACAAATGTGATGACGGAAAATATCTATGCCGGCCTGACCCAACTGGGGCAGGCGACCGCCCAGCCGGCGACGCCGGATGAGGCGGTGCTGGAACGGGTGGCGAATCCGCATCCGGGGTCGCCTTATCTGGTCCGCTTTACCTGTCCGGAATTCACCTCGCTGTGCCCGATCACCGGACAGCCGGATTTTGCCCATCTGGTCATCGACTATGTTCCGGGGGACTGGCTGGTCGAAAGCAAGAGTCTGAAGTTGTTTTTGACCAGTTTTCGCAACCACGGGGCGTTTCACGAGGGCTGTACCGTGGCGATCGGCAAGCGGTTGGTGACGGTGTTGGCGCCAGCCTGGCTGCGGATCGGCGGCTATTGGTACCCGCGCGGTGGCATTCCGATCGACGTGTTCTTTCAAACCGGGGCGCCGCCCGATGGGATCTGGCTGCTCGACCAGGGCGTGCCGCCCTATCGTGGCCGTGGTTGACCCGGGGGGCTGATCCGGGGGCTGACCGGCGACCGGCGCGGGACCCGCGCGTGGCGATCCGCGACCGGGCTCTGGCGCTGGGATTCGACGCCGTGGGCTTTGCGCCGGCGGGTCTGGGGGACCGGCCGCGCCGGGCTCTGGCGGAATTTCTGGCCGCGGGTTGGCAGGGTGACATGGGTTGGCTGGCGGATCGGGCGGCGTGGCGCGGTGATCCCGCGCAATTATGGCCCGAGGCACGCAGTGTGATCGTGCTGGGGACCAACTATGGACCCGCCGAGGATCCGCTGGCGCTGGCGGCACAGGGTGACCGCGGTGACATCTCGGTCTACGCCCGCAATCGCGACTATCACGAGCTGATCAAGGGGCGGCTGAAGCAACTGGCCGGATGGCTTGCCCGGGGTGTTGCCGGGCAACCGCCGATAGCGGTCAAGGTCTTCGTCGATACTGCCCCGGTGATGGAAAAGCCGCTGGCCCAGGCGGCGGGGCTGGGCTGGCAGGGCAAGCACACCAATCTGGTGTCGCGCGATTTCGGCTCCTGGCTGTTTCTCGGGGAAATCTTCACCACGCTCGAACTGACGCCCGACCCGCCGGCGGTGGATCATTGCGGCACCTGCCGGCGCTGCCTCGATATCTGTCCGACCCGGGCGTTTCCGGAACCTTATCGGCTGGATGCAAGGCGTTGTATCTCGTACCTGACGATCGAGCATCAGGGGCCGATCGATCCCGCGCTGCGGCCGCTGATGGGCAACCGGATTTATGGCTGCGACGACTGCGTGGCGGTTTGTCCGTGGAACCGCTTTGCCCGGGCGACGGCCGAACCGGCGCTGCAGGCGCGCCCGGATCTGACGGCGCCGGCGCTGGCCGAACTGGTCCGCCTGGACGACGCCGGATTTCGACGGCGCTTTTCCGGGTCGCCGATCAAGCGGATCGGCCGGGATCGGTTTGTGCGCAACGTCTTGATCGCGCTGGGCAACAGCGGTGATGCGGCTCAGATCACGGCGATTTCGGCCCTGGTCGACGATCCCGCACCGGTGGTGCGCGATGCGGCGCGCTGGGCGCTGGCGCAGCTGGAGGCGGGCGATTACGATCCCGCGGGGTGATGGCGCAATCGTGGCCTATGATCGGGCGTCTGTGATCATGAGCCGGGGTCGTCGGATTTGTCCGGCGTCGACGCCAGTGATTCCAGCTCGCGCGTGGCGTCGTCATGGGTTCGCAATTGCCGAAGCAGCATCTGACGTTCGACCTCGTCACGGCTGACACGGCGTTGAAAGTCCCGGCGCGCGGTGTCGCTGCGTCGCAGGCGGTCGCGCAGGAAATCGACATTCTTTCGTGCCTTGTCGAGCTGGGCCGACTGTTTGGCCGCATGCAGCCGCATGGCGTTGATTTCCTCAATCAAGGTGCTGGTGAGCAGGCGAAGATCGTAGAGTTCGCTCTTCAGGGTCGCGAGGTCGGTCGCCAGCGCGTCATGGGTCGCGTCACGGATCGATCGCTGCTCGATCCCTTGCGCCAGGTCGACAAAATCCAGGCCGGCCCGAGCGAGCATCTGCGTGGCCATGCGCAAAGCGCTCGTCGCTTCGCCGCTATTGTCGCTCCCGGCCAAAGCCAGGATCTTCGCCAGTTTCTCGTAATCCATGTGTTCAAATCATTCGTCGTAAGGCGCAATCCCGGGATCGTCAGCGTCCCGAAACACGGACAGTGCGGTCGAGAAGAGGCGACCCTATAGGGGGTGGCGGCGGGGAGCCAGCAAGAGTTGTCGGAAAATTCGCTGGAAGAGTCGAGGGCGGGGGACCATCGGGCGGGTTGGCCCGGCTGATCTTCGACACCGCGGCTCGCAAGGGCCGAAGCCCGCATTCAGACAAGAGCGATTCCATTTTTTTTAGGGGCCACGATCAAACGCGGCGACGGATCTTCGACGGGTTGGTATGTTTGAACGCCGGTCCGGCATTGCGCCTGAGTTGGGCGTGGCGTCGGCATCGGAGGCCCATGGAGAGGTGGTCGCCCGGTGGACGCGATCGCGGGAACCCGCCATCGACGGGTCGGAATGATCAACCAGGGAAGCCATGGCGTGTCTGTGGCCTCGCGAAAGGAGCGAAGGTTAAATGGTTCAGGAAGCCGACAATGGCAATGCGTTGCCGTTCATTTTAGCCGCCGTCCTCGGCCTCGTCGTCGTCGCGGGCAGCCTCATCGTTGCGCCCGCGTTGACGGTTGTTCTGGCGGTCCTGCTGGCTTTCGCCAATCTGGGTCTCCTTGTCGTGCTGTCCCGCGGCTGATGGCATCGGATCAGGGTGGGAGGGTGTAACCCGCGACAACGGCGTGGCCCGTGTTCTTCGGGCACGCTGGTGGCGCTGCGGGCGCGGGACGCTTGAATTTCCGGGAAAGAATATCGGCGATTGCCTTAAGAAGCGGTTTCGAACGCGCGGGACTTGTGATTGCCAGAAATACGAGAGGGGGGTACGTATGTCCGTTGTTCCCTATGCCGTGTTTTCTCTCCGGGGCCTGACGCGGGAGTACACCCGATGTCAGAGCGCAATGCAGGATTTGGCCGCCAACCTCTCCGGCATTCAATCCATGCTCGGTGCATCGGATCGGGCGTTGGAGCGGATCGACGGCATTTTGGCGCGGGCGATCGACCGCGGCCAGATCAGCACAGCGCTGCATCAGCGCATCGACGCCGTGATCGATAGTGGCGATCTCACGGCGATGGAGCGTGAATACCAGCTGTTGCGTCACGCCTGGGAGCAGCAGCAGTTTCGGGACATTTTGGAGCCGCCGCTGAGGTCATGATGCGGGCCGGACGACCGGCCATTTCCCCGGTGGTGAGATGTGGAACGGCCGGAATGTGCCGGTGATACGGCGCCGCCGCCGGGTGACAGGCGTTTGCGGATGATGGCCGCGCCAACGCGGCATCGCGGCGATCAAGGGCCAATCAGACGAGAAGACAGTATGATTTGTGATGACAGGTTGGCTCTTCAGCTCGCCGAGACCGCGGGCAAGCTTTTGCTGGTGGTTCGCGGCTGCGGTCTCTGGCAGGGGAAAGCCCTGGGCGATGCCGGGGACGTCCTGGCCAACGCGCTGATTTGCCGGGCGCTGGCGGAATGGCGCCCCGATGACGGGTTGCTCTCCGAGGAGGTCGCGGACGACGCCGTCCGGCTGTCCAGGAGCCGGGTCTGGGTGATCGATCCGCTTGACGGCACGCGCGAATATGCCGAACAGCGTTCGGATTGGGCGGTTCATGTCGCCCTGGTCGTGGATGGCGTTCCCACGACGGGTGCCGTGGCGCTGCCGGCGTTGGGCCTGGTCATGTCGGCCGCCGAGCCGCCACCCCTGGCGCCGTTGGCATCGGGTCGTCCGCGGATTCTGGTCAGCCGGACCCGGCCCCCGGTCGAGGCGCAGCGGGTCGCCGAGCGGATCGGCGCCGATCTGATCGGAATGGGTTCGGCGGGTGCCAAGGCGATGGCGGTGCTGCGCGGCGAAGCCGACGCCTATCTCCATAGCGGCGGCCAGTATGAGTGGGATTCGGCGGCACCCGTCGCGGTTGCACTCGCGGCTGGCCTTCATGCCTCGCGCCTCGATGGTTCGCCGCTCCGTTATAACCAGGCGAAACCCTACCTGCCCGACCTGCTGATCAGTCATCCCGGGATTGCGCAACAGATCCTGGCTGCGGTTCCCCGCTGACGGCGACACGGGCCCCTTGCCACGGCAGCTAGCAGCATTTTCCGACCAAGTGGATTCCGGTTGGGCGTAGAAAATACGACAAAACAAAGATCTAGAGCTCTTTCCGATCCAACGTGATCGGAAAGAGCTCTAGGGAACCGTGCCGCCTTTCGCCGGTTATTGCTCCGGTATCGGGATGGCGCGGAACGGTATGTTGCAAACCCCGACAGAGGGGTAATAACCCTGCGGGTCATCGCAATAGTACCAGAACTGCTGCGTCGGCTGCGGCTCTTCGATGATCACGCTGGAGACAACGGGCGGGTAAGGATAGACCGGCTCATCATAGAAATACCAGGCACCACCCGTGTGCCACCACCAGCCGAAGCGGCCGCCATATCGTTCGTGGCGCCACTCGCCGCCGCGCCAATGATCGAGCTCATCATGGTCAAAACGCCTGATATCATGCTCCCGGAACGAGAAATGATTCGGGTTGTGACCAAACGCGCCTGGCGGTGGCCCGCCCGCGCCACCGTGGCCCTCCGGTATGCCACCCAAATGGGGTCCTTCAGGGTGGGGCCCCCGGAATTCCTCAGGACCGCGACCATTTCCGCCACCGCGGCCCGGCTGGATCATCTCCGGCTGTGCTCGCCGATTCTCGGTTGGAGCATTCTGCGCACCACCGCCACGGGGTTGGTTCTGCGGGCCACCGGTTCCCGGCATCGCGGAGGGTCCGCCACCGCCACGGGGCTGGTTCTGTGAGCCACCGGTTCCCGGCATTGCGGAGGGTCCGCCACCGCCATGGGGCTGGTTCTGCGGATTGCCGCCATGCTCGGCGTTGGGCGCACCGGGGCCGTGTTCGCCCGGGTGGTCCGGCTTCAGGACGATTGGCGGCGCGTTATCCTGCTGAGCCCAGACCGCAGTCGCGGGAAAGGCCAGGACGCCCGCGACCAGCACCGGTGACAGGATGGTGAGGAGGGTCGCGCCCCCTCTTCGGGCGACGCTGCCCCTGCTTTTGTTGTGGTGATCATGGGCCATGATTTTAGAAACCGGCTGTCGGTTGGGGGAGATGAAGCGCCAGACCTTATCCATTTGAGCCCTGGAAAAACCGAACGGCGCTGGCAGGACCATTCTGAGTGTAACAACACGTCAGCGCTATCAACATTCCGGGTGCCGGTGTCATTTCTTTTTGAGCAATGCGGCTCGAACGAACGGTTCGAAACTGTAGCATAAGCGGACAAAAGAAGAACAATGCTCGGCCTGTGGCTGGTAAACGGGCTTTCCTCGCAGCGCAGACAGACGTGGTTTCTCGACGGGAAATCACGGCGCACCATCTCGTGGAGCTCGGCGAGTCCTTGTCCAGGTAGCGAACAGTGGCAAGGGGCGTGCGCGACGCGTAGTGCCCTCACGAGCGACGGGGCGACGGGCGTGGGGGTGACCTGTTTGCCCACTTGGGCAAGGGCCGGGGCGGGGTCTGGGGAAGGGGATTTTTGCTTTTCGATCCGGCGGGGATCAGCGGCGGTTCTCGAGGCGCCCGCTTTCGGTGCCGGTCTCGACGATCTCGCAATGGTGCGTGAGGTGGTCCAAGAGCACCGTTGTCATCTTGGCGTCCCCAAAGACCGATGGCCATTCGCCGAACGCGAGATTGGTGGTGACGATCACCGAGTTGTGCCCATACCAGCCGGCTGATGAGGTGGAACAGAAGCTGGCCGTCGGCTTGGGCGAAGGGCAGATAGCCGAGCACGCCCAGGACAATGAAGTCCCTCCGAGCGAGATAATCGGCGAGATGGCCCTGGCGACCGGCCCGCGTTTCGACCTAAAGTTTATCAACCCGATTGATGTCGTTGAGGGGTCGCCCGCGCGCGCCGCCGCGGATGATGCATGCCCAGCTATCCGACAGCATCGCTAGTATGCTAGCTTATCGATCGGCTAATACGGGTATTATGGCCGATAGAACATCTTATAAGCGCCTAACAGGTTCCACAAGCAAGTGGACCGCATCTGGCTGTGCTGCCTTCGCTGACGCAGCCAAAAGATCCGGCATATGGGATGGGAGGAGTTCTATGACCTCACAGAACGCTGCATAGTCGTGAATGAGCATATTACTCGACTATAAATGGACTATCATGCATGATTTTGGTCACATTTTAGAAGGGACGGGTGCAAGAGAGAGGCACACGCGAATATGTGATGACGAAAGCCTGATCGCTGATCTGCTAAATAACAACTATAGATATATCAATCGACTACTAGTAGGTGTAATACGGGTGTATGACTCACATGAAGCTACAAAAAAGATTTTATTTGTTGCATTTTATCGCTTTGTTAGTTATTTCACGTAAGCCAGCCACATATAGGGGCGGCGTGTGATGCGGACACCCGGTTTGGTGAGGCATCTTGTGTTTCTCACGAGGAGGATGACATGAGTGCGCGATCGACAAACGTAACGCTGAAAAATGCGACGACAGGACTGCTCGTCCTGACTTCAAGCGGGCTGCAGCATGGGGTGTGGAATCCGGCGCCGCCGACAATAATCACTCCGAGCGGCCAGGGCGTGTGGGAGAACGACTCCGATGGGTTCATGACGGGCGACCAAGGCTATGTCACTTACAAGTTGATCTTGGGCTCTGCGTCGGTCGGAGACGTCAACTTTTCCTGGGACAACCCGTACGTTGGTTCCAACGGCTACGGCGAATCTTGTCCAGCCGGATACAACATCAGCTACACTGGTGGCAGTGGAAATAACGCTGTGGTAGTCGTCACGCTATCTATTGCCGCCGGTGCCACTGAAACACTCCACCAGACGACGGTCGAAAAATAATATTTTAGGCCCGTGAGGTTGGCACTTCGCCTCATCAACGTGGCGAAGTGCTGCTTGCTATCCGTTTCGGCGATTAGGATGGCGCCGATGGCGCTACCAATTCCCCAGTGTCCTTCTTGGAACTGGTACGTCATATTTCGATCAGGCAGCGCCCGGCGATGACGCCGTTGATGCAAGAGAGCGGGTAGCGGTAGGTGGGCCAGAAGTAACCAAGCGCCCTTGACAGTTATACCAACGGTCATAAGAAATGACCGTTGCGTTCAGACACCACGCAGACTTCGGCCCTCACGGGCCGCGGCGGCAGTCGCTGGCGATACCACCCAGCGATGAGTCAAGGTGATCGTGGGTTGGTATTGCTCCATCAGATGGTCTGCCGTGATTTCCCGTCGAGAAACCATGCCGGTCTGCGCTGCGAGGGAAACCCGCTTACCAACCACGGTCTGAGAGTCCGACTCTGAATCGGGTAGGTTGATCAACCCCTTGCGATTCGTCGTGAAAGTAGCTTGACGCTGGCGATCATGACCCATGCGAGGGCACTTTCAATGGTTGCTTCGAAATCCTTGGCGAGGCGACGATTTCGGTTG
>JARLIO010000095.1 GCA_031291675.1 Azospirillaceae bacterium | reverse complement strand
GCCAGACAAGCACGCCGATAAAGCCCAGCCGTTCTCAATTTGGGCGTCGGCCCGCGGGTTGCCGCCCGCACCCGCTCGGGGTGAACCCCGAATCCCCCTTCTCTTTTGACAAAAACAAAAAGGGGCTGGGCCATTGCCCCCGTCGGCCTGGCACCGCGCCCTTCAAGGAACGGCGCGGCCCGAGGCGACTGAATCACCGGCAATGCGGTCTGGCAATGCGGTCCGGCAAAGCGGCCTGGGCCACGCGCTCGCGCAATCGTGGGACCGCGAAATCGACGAACGCCCGCAGCTTCAGCGGCAGCCGGCTCCGCTTGTCGTAGATGAGATGCACGGGCCGCGGCGGAGGCTCGAAAGCGTCCAGGACGATCCTCATCCGGTCGTTTCGCACGGATTCGACGACCTGGTAGGACAGCACCCGGATGAGCCCTGCACCCGACAGCCCGGCGTCGACCGCCGCGTCGATGGTATTGACACTCAGGCGGGAGCGAAATGACGCTGTGATCTCGGTGCCGTCGGATTCGAAGGTCCAGGAGCCGGACGAGGAGGCGCTCTCGGACGAGATCACGCTGTGCCGCGCGAGGTCGTCCGGTGTCGCGGGGATCCCGTTCGCCGCCAGATAGTCGGGGGTTGCGCAGACCACGCGCCGGACCGTGCCGAGCCGGGTGGCGATCAGGCTGCTGTCGGGGAGCGCTCCGATACGAAGCGCGATATCAACCTGATCATCGACAAAATGCGCGACCCGGTCGGTTAACACCAGCCCGACCGTGACGTCGGGGTAGGCGGAGAGGAAGCGCGTCACGACCGGCAGCACATGCAATCGGCCGAACATGACCGGCGCGGTGACCACCAAATCTCCCTTCGGCTCGGTATACTCGCCGGCGGCGGCGCGCTCCGCTTCGGTCAACTGTTCCAGGATCGCCTTCGCGGCTGTGACGTAGGAACGCCCCGCGGCTGTCAGCTCCAACCCCTTCGCCGAACGGATCAGCAGAGTGGCGTTCAGGTGGGCCTCCAGCTCGGCCACCTTGCGGCTGACCGTCGCCAGCGGAAGGCGGAGCGTGCGGCTCGCCTTCGACAGACTGCCGCTCTCCACAGCCGCAAGCAGCACCGACATGGCATCAAGACGATCCATGAGCCTTCCATCGGGTGAGAGGTTTCCTCCCAATCTTACGGTCTGCCGCCCGCTCGTGGAAAGCCCGAAAACAGGGTGACGGACAGGGCGGCGGGTGATCCGCCGCGGCGTCCCGACAGCGAAGGAGCAACCGATGACCACGCGCACCGTCTACCGGACCGCGACCGTGCAGGGCCGCAAGATCTTCTATCGCGAGGCCGGCGACCCCGCCGCACCGACCATCCTTCTGCTGCACGGCTTGCCGACCAGCAGCCAGATGTTCCGTGACCTGATGCCGGCGCTCGCCGACACATTCCACCTGATCGCCCCCGACTATGTTGGTTTCGGTCATTCGGATGCGCCGCCGCGCGACGCGTTCCGCTACAGCTTTGATAATCTGGCGGCGCATGTCGCGGGCCTGGCCGATGTGCTGGGGCTGACCTCCTACATCCTTTACATGCAGGACTATGGTGGTCCGATCGGTTTTCGCCTGTTCACGCAACGTCCCGACCGGGTCAAGGGCTTCATCATCCAGAACGCCAACGCTTACCTGGAAGGCGTCGGCGACGCCCCCAAGCAGGTGCTGCTGCCGCTTTGGCAGCAGCGTACCCCGGAGACCGAGAAGGCGGCCCGCGCCTTCCTCAGCCTGGAGGGTACGAAATTCCACTGGCTGGTCGGCGCCAAAGATCCCGAGGCGATTAATCCGGACAACTGGGTCCTCGACCAGGCGCGGCTCGACCGGCCGGGCGTGCAGGACTGCCAGCTCGACCTGCTCGAGAACTACCAGACCAACATCGCCCTGTATCCGCAATGGCAGGCGGCGTTCCGTGCGCACCAGCCAAAGACGCTGATCGTCTGGGGCAAGCAAGACCAGTTCTTCATCCCACCGGGCGCCCGGGCGTATCTGAATCACCTGCCCGAAGCCAGGCTGGTCTGGCTTGACGCCGGCCACTTCGTGCTCGACGAAAATGCCCCGCAGGTTGCCGCTGAGATCAAGGCGGTGTTCTGATGACCGACTGCTTCCTCGACGCCCTGGCGAGCGACGGCCTCCGTTCGGCTCGCGAAGCGACCGGCGTCGCTGGGCCTATGGACGTCGATCAGCCGGGCGACCGTTTCTCCGAGCTCGAAGCGGCATTCATCGTGGCGCGCGACAGTTTCTACCTCGCCAGCGTTGCGCCGACGGGTTGGCCCTATATCCAGCACCGCGGCGGGCCGCCCGGTTTCCTGCGTGTGCTGGACGAAAGCACGCTGGGCTTCGCCGACTTCCGCGGCAACCGGCAATATCTGACACTGGGCAATCTGGGCGCGGGGGATCGGGTCGCGCTGTTCCTGATGGATTACCCCCATCGCCGCCGCCTCAAGATCCTCGCGCGCATGGCCCCGCACGATCTGGCTGCCGAGCCCGACCTCGCCGCGCGGCTCGCCACGCCGGGTTACCGCGGGGTGGCCGAACGCGGCTTCACCCTGCGGCTGCACGCGTTTGACTGGAATTGCCCGCAGCACATCACGCCGCGCTTCACGCAAGCCGAGGTCGAGGCGGCAGCGGCGCCGCTCCGGGCCCGCCTCCATCTCCTCGAAACCGAAAATCGCCATCTGCGTGGCGAACAGGGGTCTTCGTCATGAAACACGGTCTTGCTGCCGCGTCCATCGCCGCGGCCACGGTGCTCGCCTCAGCGGCGGGGATGGCTCACGCCCAAACGGTTCCGTTCCTTTCATCGACGACGACCTATCGCACGGTCATGGTCGACGGGTTGAAGATCTTCTACCGCGAGGCGGGCCCTCCGGATGCGCCGACCCTCCTGCTGCTTCACGGCTATCCATCCTCCTCTCGAATGTTCGCGACGCTGATGCCGCTGCTGGCCGACCGCTACCACCTTGTCGCGCCGGATGACCCGGGCTTCGGCGCGAGCGATGCACCACCGCCATCGGAATTCCGCTACACCTTCGACCATCTGGCGCAGGTCGTCGATGACTTCACCGCACAGCTTGGGCTGCGCAGCTACGTGCTGTATCAGCAGGACTATGGCGGCCCGATCGGCATGCGCCTTGCCCTGGCCCATCCCGAGCGCGTGCGCGCGATCATCGTCCAGAACGCCGTGGCACATGAGGATGGCCTCGGGCCGGCCTGGGATCTTCGTCGGGCGTTCTGGAAGGACCGGGCCGCTTACGAGAACAAGGTCATCCCCGGATTCACATCGCTGGAAGGCGCGAAGATGCGCCACCTGGGTTCGTCGCCGCATCCCGAACGCTACGACCCGGAGACCTGGGCGTGGGAGGCGGCTCACCTTTCCCAGCCGGGCCAGCGCCAGATCCAGTCCGACCTGTTCTTCGACTATCAGACCAATGTCGCGGATTATCCGTCCTGGCAGGCATGGTTGAAGGGCCACCAGCCACCGCTGCTGGTTCTGTGGGGCCGGTACGATCCGTCTTTCGCCCTGGCTGAAGCGCAAGCCTACAAGCGGGACGTGCCCGACGCGGAAGTCCACGTTCTCGACGCCGGCCATTTTGCCCTGGACGAAAAGCTGGACGAGGCGGCGATGCTGATCCGCGGCTTCCTCGCGAAAAAGATCGAGTAATCCCAACCCGCGATGAGCCAAGCTCATCGCGGGTTGGGATCGGCGGCGCCCGCCACCGGCCTCACCTCGAAGCGCGTGGCGACGCCGCGGCCGGGGGGCTATGCCTCGCGAAGGGCTATATCTCGCGAAGGATGGTGTCGGCGGAACGCAACGCGAGCGCGGTGGCGGTCAGGGTCGGGTTCACCGCGCCGGGCATCGTCATCACGTTGGGTCCGGCGATGAACAGGTTCGGGTGGTCGTGGGTTCGGCCGAAACCGTCGACCACCGAATCCCGGGGATCGCTGCCCATGATGGTCGTGCCCTGCGAATGCGGATGCGCCCAGCGCCAGTCCTCGAATGGCGTCCCGCCAAACAATTCCATGACGCGCTGGTAATCGCGTTTGGTCGCCGCGGCGCCCGCCAGCAGATACGGGTCTTCGCGGGAAAAATGGATTTCCGGCCGCGGCAGGCCGAGCGCATCGCGCTCCGTCGTGCTCGGAACAATCCGATTGGCCGGATTGGGCGGAAGCTCGTGCTGGGTTGTGATCTCCAGGAAGCGGGAAGCCTGATCGCGAACCTGTTCGTCCAGGCGGCGGCCGATGACGCCCTGTTTCAACAATCGGGCGGTAATCTCCTGATTGGGGACGTTGTTGTTGATCACATGCTTGCTGGCACTGCGGTCCTTGCGAAACGCACCATCGCGCTCCCGGAAGAACACCTGCGGATGGACCGGTCCGCGACCGGGCCACAAGGGCTCCCGGATGATCATCGAGATCCGGCTCTCGGGCTGGCAGGTCAGATTGCGCCCGACCATACCCGAACTGTTGGCAATGCCCTGCGGGGCCTGCTCGGAGACCGACATCAGCAGGAGTTTCGGCGTCTCGATGGCGTACGCCGCGGCGACGAAATAGCGCGCGGTCAGGCGATGATCCGCGCCATCCGGACTTTTGTAGCTGATCGCGGTGATTTTGCCCGCGGCACCGGCCTCGATCCGAAACACGACGGCGTTGGAAATCAGTCGGGCCCCGGCGGTCTCGGCCTTCACGGCATGGACGGCACCGTTGTACAGCGCGCCGATCGGACAGATCGGCGTGCAGCTGTTGTTGCCGCCGCAGGTGGGGCGATTGTCGTAGATGTCGGAATTGCGCGCCGCCGGCTCATGGAGAACCTTGAACCCGTCCGCGGTCAGAACCTGGCGGATCCGTTCATGCATATAGTCGAAGGGCGCCGCCGCCATCGGATAGGGAGTGGATCGCGGCGGGAACGGGCCGTCGAGCCCGGTTGCCCCCTGATTCTCCTGATCGTTGCCGGAAACCCCAAGTTCGCGTTCGGCCTGGCCATAATAGGGTTCGAGATCGTCATAGCTGATCGGCCAGTCGCGTCCGACCCCATAGAGGCTGCGCATGTGGAAATCGTTGGGCAGGAGGCGCCAGGCCGCACCGGCCCAGTGCCAGGTTGTGCCACCGACAAGGCGCAGATAGCTCGGCCGGTTGACCGTCTCCCCCTTCTCGATGATGTAATCCTTGCCGAAACTGTCGCGGGCATGGGGCAGGTCGGGATAGGGCGCGTTGGGGTTGGCCTTGTTGACGCTGGCCCGGAAGCGCTCGACGATGTCGGCGCGCTCGACCCGCGGGCCGGCCTCGAGAAGAATGACGGCCTTGCCGGCCTTGGCCAGACGATGGGCAATGACGCTGCCGCACACGCCGGAGCCGATGACGATGACATCGGCATCATAGTCGCTGTTCATAGTCTTCAACGCCTTGGATCGGGAGAGGTCGGAACAGGGGGAGGCGTATCGCGGGGCAGACATTTGGCGCCGCCAAACGGTCTGCGCCGGAACACTCTGGATCTTTGTTTTGTCGCATTTTCTACGCCCAACCGGAATCCACTTGGTCGGAAAATGCTCTCGTGGGGTGTGTCATCGAGTTTGCTACCGTCGCCCTCGCGAACGCGGGGGCCCAGGGCCGCAAGCTCCGAACAATGGCGCCTGGGGCCCCTGGATGCCCGCGTTCGCGAGCATGACGGTGGCGAGAGATCCTCTCATTTTCAGTGACGCGAGCCACTAGGCAGGCTTCGTGGCCCAGGACCCGAAGACACTGCTCTGGGTGGCGGGGGGCGCGGTGATGTCGCGTGTCGGCCGGTACATCAGCGCCTCTTCGTAGGCGATGACGGTTGTCCCCACCACGCCCAGATACCAGGCCGACACGATCTCGATCGCGGTCTGGCGCAACGCAGGTTGGGCCGCGATCGGCGTTTGATCGAAATCCGCGTCTGGGGGGATGACGGTGGCATCCAGGGTCGAAGCCAGGGTGCCCAGCCGGGTGGCAAAGCCGGCGTCGTGCGCGGTCAGAGCGCTCAGCGTCCGGGCCGATATTGTCGGGTCGAGGTCCGATTTTCCGGTCAACACCTGCGAAATGCGCAGGAACCGGTCGCCATCGGACTCGATGGCGGCCGCTGCCGCGGGCCGGAACGAGACAAAAGAGACCGCAAGGCCGGCGAGGACCTTGCGACCGGCGGAAATCAGGAACGTGCGTCTGTTGGCCAACGGGAAAGACAAGGATCGCCTCCGAAAAGGGGTGGCATTGAGAAATGAATCCTCAGCGTGACGAAGCCGAGCGCGCTGCGGCAACGAAGGTCCCCACTTCCTCGCGCAATTGTTCGGCCTGGCGGGATAGAGCGCCTGCCGCGCCCAGCACTTCGGCGGCGGCGGCACCGGTTTCGGCGGCGGCCTCATGGACCCCGACGAGATTCGATGTCACGGCCTGGGTGCTTGCCGATGCGCCCTGGACATTGCGGGCAATCTCCATCGTCGCGGCGCCCTGTTGCTCGACCGCGGCCGAGATCGCGGCGGCAATGCCGCTGATGTCCTCGATGGTTGCGACGATGTTCCGGATCGCCTGGACCGCGTCGGCGGTGGTCTGCTGGATGTGCGAAACCTGGCTGCCGATCTCATCGGTCGCCTGGCCGGTCTGTTGGGCCAGGCGTTTGACCTCGCTCGCGACGACGGCGAACCCCCGGCCGGCTTCACCGGCACGAGCCGCCTCGATGGTGGCGTTCAGCGCCAACAGGTTGGTCTGTGCCGCGATGCCGGCGATCAGAACCACGACCTCGCCGATTTTCTGGGCGCCGTCGGCCAGGGCACCCACGATTTCGTCGGTCCGTCGGGCGTCGTCGACGGCCTTGGTGGTGATCCGCTTCGATTCACTGACCTGGCGGCCGATCTCGCTGATCGAGGCGGTCAATTCTTCGGCGGCGCCGGCAACGGTCTGGATGTTGGAACTCATGTCGGTCGCCGCGCCCTTGACGGCGGCGACGCGGCCGTTGGCATTCGAGGCGATCGAGGACATGCCATGCGCGGTGGCTTCCATTTCGGTGGCGGCGGAAGACAGCAGGCTCACGAGGTGGCCGACCTTGGCTTCGAAGTCCTGGACCAGATTTTCGAAATAGGTGGCGCGCTCGGCCTTTGCCTTGGCCTCGATATTCTGCGCGGCCGCCATCTCGGCGCGTTCGACCGAAGCGGTGCGCAGAATTTCGACGGCCTGGGCCAATTCGCCAATTTCATCGGTCCGGTTGCGATAGGGGACGTCAAGCGTGAGCTCGCCGCCGGCAATCCGGGTCACCAGCCCGGTCATCGTTCCCACCGGACGGATCAGGCGCCGGAGCAGGGCGATCAAGCTCGCCGCGGCGAAGCCGAGCGCGATCAGGGCGGTCAGGGAGGCGATCAGCAATTGTCGCCCGGCGGCGCGTGCTTCCCTCTGACCTTGCAGAACGGCCTCGTCGAGAGCGGCATCGCGCAGCGGGACCAATGTCGTTTGCGCCGGTACGTTCCAGGCGCGGAATTCGGCGAGTGTCGACGGCCAGGGCTCGACCACAGCGCCGGTCGCGGCATTCACCCGGGACTGGGCGGCCTTCAGGATCGCGGCATAGCGTGGCACGGCGGTGGTGAAGAAATCGGCACTGATTTTGTCGCGGACCGCGATGACGCTCGCGCCGACCGGCACGATATCCGTCATGCGCCGGATCATGGTCCAGGTCTGGTCGATCTGACCGGTCAAGGTCTGCGCCGTGACGAAGGTTGCGCTGTCGAAGGTCTGACTGCCCAGCCATCCGTTGATCATCAGACTGCGTTTGCCGACCAGTTCGCGCAGGTCGGCGGCCTCGCGCGCAAGGGTGACGACCGCGGCAATGCTCGGTGATGCCGTCTGGATCGCTTTGTTGGCCGCCACCATCAGGCGGTCGAGCCGGTTGGGCAGATCGGTCCGGGCGGTCAACAGGTCGGTGGTGAGAGATTTGTCTCGTTTTTCGACGGGCTGGCCGGCGGCATCCCGAACCCTTTGGCGCAGCGCGGCGAGACTTGTCGCGGTTTCCTGGAGCACCGTGGCGTCGGTGACCGAAGCCGTCAGGCTTGACCGGGTCGCTTCGATGTTCTTGTCGGTGTCGGCCGAACTGGCCGCGAGCGCTTGCAGATCCGGCGGCGTCGTCGCCGCCGTCACGGTGGTGAGTTGGCCGATCTCTACAGCGACTGCGGTTTCCGCCCGCAGCGCGTTATTGAGCAGGCGCGCCGATGCGGTGGCGCTCGATGCCCGGGTG
The DNA here is from genome assembly GCA_031291675.1 of Azospirillaceae bacterium. Lineage (GTDB taxonomy): Bacteria > Pseudomonadota > Alphaproteobacteria > Azospirillales > Azospirillaceae > JARLIO01. The sequence goes on along the minus strand of JARLIO010000095.1, from coordinate 10,414 downwards.
TAGTCGTGCCGCGCGTCGGTTGCCATCCACACCGACGCGACAAGCCCAGGAATGGTGACGGCCGAAAATCCAATAAGAAACACGGTTTTGACCCGCATCGTACCCCCCAAATATCAATCTCAGCGGAGACTATGGCACCGGCATTAACTGAATCTAAAAAAATGGGTCCATATCGAATTCGTATGGCGCCGGGCGTTCAGACGGATAGCCCTGCCGGGGACAGGCCTGTCCCCGTTTTGCGCGGGGAAACGGCTGATGATGCCTTGCGAATGACCGTTATGGGCCCCGGCGCTGCCATCAATGCCGCAGGATCTTGGCGAGGAACTGCTGGACGCGCTCGCCGCGCGGGGCGCCGAAGAACGCCGCCTTGGGGCAATCCTCCAGAATGCTGCCGTGATCCATGAAGATCACCCGGCTGGCAACCTTCCGGGCGAAGCCCATCTCATGGGTCACGCACATCATGGTCATGCCGTCCTGAGCCAGCTCGACCATGACATCCAGCACTTCGTTAATCATTTCCGGGTCCAGCGCCGATGTCGGCTCGTCGAACAGCATGGCGATCGGATCCATCACCAGGGCACGGGCAATGGCGACGCGCTGTTGCTGACCCCCGGAAAGCTGCCCCGGAAATTTTCGGGCGTGGGGTTTCAGCCCGACCCGATCCAGCAATGTCATTCCCTTTGCCTCGGCCTCGCTGGTGCTGCGATGCAGCACCTTGCGTTGCGCCAGGGTCAGGTTCTGCAGGATCGTCAGATGCGGGAATAACTCGAAATTCTGGAACACCATGCCGACTCGGGCCCGCAGGGCCGATTGATCGGTCCGGGGATCGCCGACATCGATCCCGTCGACCGTGATCGTGCCCGATTGAAACGGTTCCAGGCCGTTGACGCATTTGATCAGGGTTGACTTGCCCGAGCCGGACGGGCCGCAGACAACGACGACATCGCCCTTGGCAACCGTGGTGCTGCAGTTTTTCAGGACCTGGAAACCGCCGTAAAGTTTGTTCACGGCTTGAATATTGATCATGGGTGATCTCGTAATTTGACGGGTGGAGGCGAATTCCCGTTGTCGTGGTTTCAGCCAAACCGGTCGATCCGATAGGGCGCGATATCAATGTCGGTCCGCCCGTGGAGCAGCAGGTCCGCGGTGATGCGCGCGACGACCGGGGCCAGGGTGTAGCCGTTGGAGGTCACGCAGTTGAAGAAACCGGCAAGCCCCGGCACCGGGCCCAGAACGGGCGCGCCGTCAATATTGACGTTCATCGCCGCCCAGGCCCGGATCACATGCAGCCCGGCCATCTGCGGCAGGACGTGACGGGCGACCCACAGATTGCCCTCGATGCTGGGGCGCGTCACCGCGTTGAAGCGGCGTCGCGGATCGAAAGCGGCAGTCCAGGCGCCGCCAATCAGCAGGCTGCCGCTTGCCGTCTGTTTCAGGCTGAGATGCCGGTCGGCATGAGCGACCAGATGGCTGACCAGCGGTGGTGCGGGCTCGGTGGCGATCATCTGCAGGGGGGCACTGTGAACCGGCACATCGATGTTCACCAGACGGCCGATTTCCCGCGACCACGGTCCCGCGGCGTTGATGATCCGCCCGGCGCGGATCCGGCACCGATTGGTTGTTACGGCCCAACCCGCGCCGTCCCTCTGGATCGCCGTGACATTGGCGCCGCGGATGAAGCGTGCACCCTGGCGCCGCGCCTGCTCCAGAACGGCATAAGTGGCACGCAGCGGGTTGATCTTGCCTTCCTGGGGCGCATATTCGGCGCCAATCAGGGCTCCTGAAAGCGCCGGGGCCAGACGCTGCAGTTCCGCGGCGTCGATGATCGCGTTTTCGATGCCATGGCGCCGTTCCAGGGCTGCTTTTGCCCGCAGAAACGCCATGCCGGCGTCACTGTCCGCGACCATCAGGCCGCCGGTGACCCGGATTTCAAAATCAGCGCCGCAGTCCCGCTGCAACGCTTGCCATAGCGCGATTGAACGCGGCCCCAGGGGCAGGGTGGCGGCCGCCGGGCCGCCACCGGCCTCGGCCTTGGCGCCGAAATCGAAAGAGAGCAACTGAACATGCAGGCTGCCGGCATTGGCACCCGATGCCTGCAGATTGACGTCGTCACGCTCGACAACCAGCACGTCGGCGCCGGCTTGCGATAGATAATAGGCCAGGCAGGATCCGACGATGCCGCCGCCGATCACCAGGATCGCCGTTTCCGCGTCGGGCAGCGGCCCGGTTTCGACAGGCCGGGCCAGATCGGGTGTGATCGCCCTCTGGTGCCCGCCCCATTCCGGTTTCTCAAAGGCCAACGCACCGGCCGGAACCGGTTTTGCGGGTAATCGTGGGGCCATGAGGGCGTCGGCCGTGGTGGCGCGCCCGGTCTGCTCCCACAGCAACCGCGCAGCCACGGCGACGCAATACCGCCCCTGACATCGACCCATGCCGAGGCGAAGATTACGTTTCAGCGCCGCGATGCTATCGTGACCGGCTGCCAGGGCGTGCCGTACGGCACCGAACGTGATGTCCTCGCATCGGCACAGCACGGTGTCGTCGGCAATGTGATCCAGCCGCGGCGGTGGCGCGCGATAGATCGACCACAAAGCGGCCTGAAACGCCGAGGCATGGCGTAGCTGGCGCCGAACCTGCTGCTGCCGGGCGTCCGCCGCCGCGGGATGGCCGAGCTGCGTCGCCGCGGCAATCCCGGCCAGGGTGCCGCGCGCCAGCGCGACCTGGGCGCCGCCAAGATCGGCACCATCGCCGACCACGAACACATCCGGCACCGTGGTCAGGCCGTCCGGGCCCGTTTCGGTGGCCAGGTAGCCGATATGCCGGTCGACCGGGATGTGGTTGCATCCCAGCGCCCGGGCGATTTCCGTCGAAGGCAGGAAACCAGAACCCAGGCACAGGACATCCGCAGCGACGGTCACCGCATCCTGCGCCTGCAACACGCCCCGGGCGTCGAGCGGGGCATGGCGTAATCGTTGCAGCCGGCCGTCGCCTTCGGCGGACAAGATGGCCCGGGACCACAGGACCGGCACCCCGGCACGCCACAGTTTGGCCAGATAAAGGGCGCCCTGCGCGATCAGACCGGGCCCGCGAACCAGGGTGGTCAGCAGGTCGCGCCATTGCCGCGGTGAGGGCCGGGGGGCGCTTTCGATCACAGCCACGACGTTGACACCGCTCGCCACCAGTTCCACCGCCAGCTGCAGGTTGAGCGGTCCATTGCCTGCGATGACGACGTTCTGGCCCGGTGCCACCCGATAGGAGCGGATCAGGGTTTGTGCCGCGCCGGTCGTCATCACCCCGGGCAGGGTCCAGCCCGGGAACGGCGTCGGACGTTCATAGGCGCCGGGAGCGATAATCAGGCGACGTGGCCGGTAAACCACTTCACGGCCCTCGACAACGGCCACGACCTCGTTCGGCGTGATCGCGCCCCAGACCGTGGCGTCCTGGACGATGGTCACACCGGCGCGCCGTGCCCGCGTCGTCAGGGCGTGGCCGTCACGAAATTGCCGGTCCAGCGGTTTGGTGGCGCGATGCGACGGAGCCAGGGGTTTGTAGAACTGGCCGCCGCTCTGGGGGCGTTCGTCCAGCACCACGACGGATGCGCCGCATTCCGCGGCCGCGACCGCGGCCGACAAGCCGCCGGGACCGGCGCCGATCACCAGGATGTCGATCCCCTGTTCGCCGGGCGCGGCGCCATCGGGTGGCGATGTCAGGGGTGACAGCGGATCGGTGGCCGTACCGTCGGGCATGCGCGACCGGATTTGCTGGCCCGCGGCGATTTTGGTCAGGCAGGCGCGCTGGCTGGCCTTGCCATCGACGGTGACCAGACAGTCGAAGCAGGCACCCATGCCGCAATAGAGGCCGCGGCGTCCGCCGTTCCGGGTATGACGAAATTCGATGATGCCGTGAGCCGCCAACGCGGCGGCGATCGTCTCGCCGGCGATGCCGGTGAAGCGCTGGCCGTCATAGGTAAAGTCGACCGTTTCCGCGGCGGGATGAAGTCCGGGATGGCTGCGGCGAAGGTGGTCGGTATCCATGGTCAAACCAAGTTCCCCCTCCAGGGCCGGGAACGGGGGCGGATCGCCGTCGGACCGCTCCGGGCCTGTGATTGTTCCAGTCGAATTCATCAGGACCGCAAATTCCCCTGGACGATCATTCGCGAACTGTATACGAAGGGTATACGAGACGTATATCAAAATTCCTCGTGTTCCCTCACTTTGGCGATCTTCCCATGACAGCGCTGCGCGGCACCTTTACCGTCCTGGTCACGCCCTTCACCGCCGATGGCACGGCCGTTGACGGCCCGGCGCTGAAGCGCCTGGTGAACTGGCAGATCGAGCAGGGAATTCACGGCCTGATTCCGTTGGGCAGCACCGGTGAATTCCTGTCGATGACGCCCGATGAACGCCGTCAGGTGATCGAGATCTGCGTCCAGGAAGCGGCAGGGCGGGTTCCGGTCCTGATCGGGGCCGGCGCGGAATGGACCCGCGATGCCGTTGCCAATGCCCGGGAGGCTGAACGCCTGGGCGCCGACGGGATCATGGTGATTCCGCCCTATTACAGTTCGCCGACCGAGGATGAGCTGTTCGAACATTACCGCCATATCGCCGAGGCGGTTTCGTTGCCGATCATGCTCTACAACAATCCGGCAACCGCGAATGTTGATCTGACGCCGCCGGTGATCGCGCGCCTCAGCCGGATCGACAATGTCCTCTACGTCAAGGAATCGACGCTCGAAGTCACGCGGGTCCGCGACATCATCGAGCTGTGCGGCGATCGCATGACCGTGTTCGCCGGCATTCTTGGCTATGAGTCTTTCTGGCTCGGCGCCCAGGGATGGGTCGCGGTGTGTTCCAATCTGCTGCCCCGGGATTCGGCACGGTTGTTCGAACTGGTCGCTGACGACAACAACCGGGACGCGGCGCTGGCACTTTACAAAAAGATTCTGCCGATCGTTCGGTGGGTCGGCGGTCACCGCTATGTCGCGGCATCAAAGTCGGGTCTCGCCATGATGGGCCTGCCGGTGGGTGAACCGCGCGCGCCGCGATTGCCTTTGCCCGCGGCGGACCGGGAATTGCTGCGGATCGAATTGAATAACCTCGGGCTGATCAATTCCCTGGGGGCGTAACGGCGGATAAAGGCCGGAGGGGTGGGAGGAATGCGGTGAAACGCAACACCTTATGAATGGACAGTGGAGAGCGATGATGACGATGTCGAGCATGTCCAAGACGATCGCGGCCCTTTCGGCGCTGGGGATCGGAACGTTGATGACGCTCGCAGCCCCGGCCTATGCCGACAGCTGCAAACCCGCAGTTCCCGATTCGGAGCTGGTCAAGCCGGGTACGCTGGTGATGTCAACGAATCCCACTTTGCCGCCTTTGCAGTTCGTCGATTCCAGCGGCGAACTGAAGGGCATGCGCATCACGTTGGGGACCGAGATCGCCAAGCGTCTCTGTCTGACACCCGACTATGTCCGGATCGAATTCTCCGCGATGGTTCCCGGACTTCAGGCGGGACGCTGGGACATGATCAATACCGGGATCTTCTGGTCGGCGGAGCGGGCCAAGATCATGCAGATGATCCCCTATGAATCGCAGGCGATCAGCATCTCCGTGGCCAAAGGCAATCCCCTGGGCGTGACGAAGCCGGAAGATCTGGCCGGTCATGAGGTCAGCGTCGAACTGGGCGGCTTCGAGGAAGCCAAGCTGCGCGAGCTCGACAAAAGCTTGACGGCCAAGGGGCTGAAACCGATCGGCATCCACACCTTCGATACTTTCGCGGCGGCCTATCAGGCGCTGCGCGCGGGCCAGGTCGAAGCAACGGTTTCGATCGACCCGACGGCGGCGGAATACGCCAAGCGGGGCGATTTCGACCGGCCGCTGCATGGTCTGTTCCCGACCCCGGTCGCCTTCGCGATGAAAAGCAAGGTCCTGACCGAAGCGGTTCTCAAGGTTCTGAACGACATGCAGCAGGACGGCAGCTATGGCAAGCTGATGGACCAATACGGGCTGCTGGCCAATACCACGCCGTTCGTGGTCAAGGGGCCGACCCCGTAATCATCCGGGGATATCGGGGGCGACGCCGCTTCATACGACGCCGCCCCCTGTGCCACCCGTTGGCCCGGTGCCGGCTATCGATCTCATCATCATCCCGCCAGAAGGTCTGTTATGCAGGGTTGGGACTGGAACGGCTTTTTCGGCTACCTCTTCAATACCTATCTGTTGATGGGGGTGCTGACCACTTTGTTGCTGACCGTGGCGGCGATTATCGGCGGCCTGGTCGTCAGCTGTGTCTTGACCCTGTTGCGTCTGTCGCCCTATCGCGGTCTGTCGGTTCCGGCCCGCTTTTACATCTGGGTGTTCCGCGGCACGCCGCTATTGGTTCAATTGATCATCATTTATACCGGTCTGCCCCAGATCGGTATCAAGCTGACCGTCATCGAATCGGCACTGATCGGCCTGGTGATGAATGAAGCCGCCTATCTCGCGGAAATCATTCGCGGTGGCATCATGGGCGTCCCCCCGGGACAGAGCAATGCCGGCCGAGCCCTGGGATTGACGCCGGCACAGGTCATGATCTACATCGTCATGCCGCAGGCGACGCGCATCATCATTCCGATGCTGGGAAACAGTGTCAACGGTCTGTTGAAGACGACGTCCGTGACGTCGGTCATTTCCATGGAGGAATTGCTCCGGCGCACGCAGATCCTGATCCAGGAGAAATTCCTGGTGCTGGAACTGTTTACCGTTGCGGCGCTCTATTATTTGGTGTTGACCTCGCTCTGGGACATCGCGCAACGGCACATCGAGCGCCATTTCGGCCGTGCCCACAGCAAAGTCACCGACGCGGAAGTTCGCTAGTGGGGGGCGTCATCGAATTTGCGACCGTCGTCCCCGCGTTCGCGGGCATGACGCTGGCGAGAGATCCTCTCATTGTCAGCGACGCGAGCCACTCGTGCCGCGGCCTGACGGACTGTATCGGCAGGTTATTCTTTGGTTTTGTGTTCCGGTTCCGACACGTTGGTGGGTACCAGGCGTCTGCGCCGGAGCATGAGGCAGCCCCACCGGTGAGAAAAAGTGATGAGATCGCGACCCGCCCTGGTGTCGGCCCTCGACGGCCTGTTTCCCGAACCGGTCAAGCCGGTCAATCTGGGCGATCACGCCTATGAGCATTTGCGGGAACTGATCCTCAGCCGTCAGATCGTCGGCGGCGACGAAGTCCCCGAAAGCAAGCTGGCGGAACGCTTGCAGGTGTCCCGGACGCCGATGCGCGAAGCCTTGGTACGCCTGATCGGCGAAGGGCTGCTGGAGCGCGCCAACGCCCGGACCTATCGCGTTCGCGCGGTCTCGACCCGTGAATTCTTTGAATGCATGCAGCTTCGCGAATTGTTGGAAGGCTATGCCATCGAATGCGCCGTGCCGCTGATCAAGGATGCGGATCTGGTGGCGCTGCGGCAGCGGTTGCAGGAACTAGGCGGCGGCGATGATGACGATATGCAACATTGGCGCTTTGACAACGCGTTCCACAGTTTTTTTGCCCGGGTCGTCGGCCATGACACCTTGGCGGAAACCATTACGCGGATGCGGGTGACGGCGCGTCTGTTCCGGATTTCCAGCGTGTTCCATCGCAAGGCGGAAATCGACGAGGAACATCTGGCGATCATTGAGGCGGCTGAGCGCCGCGATGTCCCGGCCGCGAAGGCGGCCATGCAAGCCCATTTACGCAATCTGCAGGATCATGTGCGCCGCGCCATCGCCGCGGAAACCGATCCTGCCGGACATTTCCGATAGGCCGGCCGTCGTGGCATCGCTTGTGAGGGGCGGCGGCAAACTGGGAGATCGAGATGCGGCAGTTTGATACCGTGATCCGCAATGGCACGCTCGCGACGGCGTCCGATGTCTTTCGCGCTGATCTGGGGATTTCCCAGGGAAAAATCGTCGCGATCGGCGTCGACCTGGACGCCGGCGTTGTGGAAATCGACGCCACCGGAAAACTGGTGGTTCCCGGTGGCGTCGATGGCCATTGCCATCTGGAGCAGCCGACCCGCGATGGCTCGGTGATGGCCGATGATTTCTTCACCGGCACCCGTTCCGCGGCCTGTGGCGGGACCACGACGGTCATCCCGTTCGCCTGTCAGTTCAAAGGCCAGGCGATGCGCGATGTCATCGCCGATTACCATCGGCGCGCCGCGGGAAAGCCGGTGGTCGATTATGCCTTTCACCTGATCGTCAGCGATCCGACCGAGCAGTTGCTCGGGCAGGACTTGCCGGCCCTGATCCGCGATGGCTACACGTCGTTCAAGATCTACATGACCTACGACGACATGAAGCTCAATGACCGGCAGATTCTCGAACTGCTCAGCGTGGCGCGGCGCGACGGGGCCATGGCGATGATCCATGCCGAGAATGCCGATTTCATCGGCTGGCTGACCGAGACACTCCTCGCGGCGGGCAACACCGAACCGCGCTATCATGCCCAATCCCGGCCGATGCTGGTGGAACGGGAGGCGACGCACCGCGCCATTTCCATGGCCGAACTCGCCGACGTGCCGATCCTGATCGTTCATGTCTCCGGTCGGGAGGCCGTGGAGCAAATCCATTGGGCGCAGGGCCAGGGCCTGAGGATTTTTGCCGAAACCTGCCCGCAATATCTGGTGTTGACCGAGCATGACCTGGCCGGGCACGGCTTCGAAGGCGCCAAATGTATTTGCAGTCCGCCGCCGCGGGACAAGGAAAATCAGGCGGTGATCTGGGACGGTTTGGCCAGCGGCATCTTCCACATTGTTTCGTCGGATCATGCCCCGTTTCGCTACGCCGATCCCGCGGGCAAAATGATCCGTGGCGGTGCGACGCCGTTCAACTGGGTTCCGAACGGGATCCCCGGGATCGAAACCCGGCTGCCGATCCTGTTTTCCGAAGGCGTCGTCAAGGGCCGCATCAGCCTGCAGCGTTTTGTCGAGCTGACGGCGACCAATCCCGCCAAGATGTACGGTCTTTATCCCCGCAAGGGCTGCCTGGCGATCGGGGCTGATGCCGACATCGTGATCTATGACCCGGAACGGCGGGTTACCATCACCAATTCGCTGCTGCATCACAATGTCGACTACACCCCCTATGAAGGGCTGGCGGTCACCGGCTGGCCGGAAACGGTCTTGTCGCGCGGCACGGTTATCGTCGATCATGGCGACTTCGTCGGCACGGCGGGTCACGGCATGTTTTTGCGCTGTGATCCGCCGGAGCTGGCGCGCCCTAAGCCTTTCGTTCCGTCGCCCTGAGTCCGCTATTGTCACGGGGCTCGTGTCGCGGCCTCTTTGCCGGAGTTTTTACCATGGACAAGTTGAAGATCACCGCCGGTCCCTTCGTTTTTGGTGCCGTCCTGTTGACCGCGGCGGCACCCAGGACCTGCGCGCGGTTTCGCGAATTGATGCCCTACGACAACAAAGTCATCCACGTCCGCTGGAGCGGCGAAGGCGTCTGGGTTCCGCTCGGCGATTTCGATTTCGGGGTCGGCTACGAAAACCACACCAGCCATCCGGCCCCGGGCCAGATCATCGTCTATCCCGGCGGCATCAGCGAAACCGAAATCCTGCTGGCCTATGGCAATGTCCTGTTTTCCAGCAAGGTCGGCCAGTTGGCCGGCAATCATTTCATCACGATAACCGAAGGCCTGGAGCAGCTTCCGGACCTGGGCAAGCTCGTGCTGTGGCATGGGGCCCAGACGATCCGGATCGAGGCGGCGTAACGGGGTTATAGTGTCGGATTCGATCCCGACAGGGGGCGCCCGTTGTGGCGCCCCCTGTCGGGTTGGCACGGGTCGTGGTGTTCAGTTGCGGCGGTCGGTGTAGCCTTTCGGCAGCTCGGACGGGGCGCAGGCGATCACGGTTTCATCGTCGGGCCGGCACTTCTCAATGAAGGTGATGTCGGCGAATTCGTCGACCACCAGCCGGGGGTAGGTCGGGCCGGCGTCGCGAAGCGCGGTCATTTCATCGAGATGCTCGTTCTGGAAGCACACCGTCTTTTTCGGATCGTTGGCGATCCAGCGGGGGAAGAAGATCACGCCGTGCAGCTTGCGCCAGGCGAGGTTGACGCCGAGGCTCACGGCCGTGCCGGTCGGCTCGTCCCAGGAGATTTTGTAGATTTCCGTTCCCAGCCGGACGATATGGACGCGCTGGTCGCGAACCCAACGTCCGCCGACCATGCCGCTGTGGATGCGGTAATCGATGGTGCGGTCGTTCTTCACATAAAGCTCGTACTGCCAGCCATTGGCATAGGTATAGATGAGGTGCTGTCCGACGAAATCGGTCAGTTCCTCGGGTTTCGTCGATTCGAATTCATTGGACATGGCATTCTCCCAAACACGGTGCGGCCCCTTGTCTGGCACCGAACAACAGAAAGCTGAATTCCTGATTTCGGTTCAT
>JARLIO010000020.1 GCA_031291675.1 Azospirillaceae bacterium | reverse complement strand
TTGAGCGACGCAGGAAAGCCCAAAAAGCTCATCCGCGTCGCTCTGGCTCACAAACTTCTGGTCCGGCTGAATGCCAAAGCCCGCGATGTTCGTCTAAGCCTTGCTGTTTCGTCTTGACATGCCAGACAGTCGCTCCCCAGGGCCTCCGTCGCTCCGGAGCTGGACGCCGCATTTGCAGACGCACAAAAACCGCCGATCAAGGCGGTTGTGAAACGAGCAAAGACGAACGGGAAGGGAAATGGTGCCCAGGGGCGGAATTGAACCACCGACACGGGGATTTTCAGTCCCCTGCTCTACCAACTGAGCTACCTGGGCGCCGATGGCGACGCGCGCCATCTGTGGGTGCGGTGATATAGGAGAATTTGGCCGAGCTGTCCAGCATCGAAATCGCCGATCGACACAAATTTTTCCAAAAACCCGATCGAAGGCCCGATCGGACCATCAATCTTGCGTGAGCGGCTTCCATGCCGTGTCGCGACACGCCACATCCGGTGCAGACACGGCGGCGCGTCGCCGCAAGCAACATCACGGAGGGACAGGGGTCATGACGAAGAGCCAATCACAGGATGGCGTCCAGGCCAACGATACGGCCAGGGCGAGCCACACCGAAGGGCCAGGGGCTCCGGCGGTCCGCGACGACGCCGAATGGCATCGCGTCCTGCCCGCGGCGGCCTATCGGGTCCTGCGCCAGCATGCCACCGAGCGCCCCGGCACCAGCCCGCTGAACGCCGAACATCGCGATGGACAGTTTCTGTGTGCCGGCTGTGGCACCACGCTGTTCGGTTCAACCACCAAATATGACAGTGGCAGCGGCTGGCCCAGCTTCTACGCCCCGGTCGACGGATCCGTTGCCACCACGGTCGACAGCAGCCTGGGCATGGTCCGGACCGAGGTGCATTGCGCGCGGTGCGGCGGGCATCTCGGCCACATCTTCCCCGACGGGCCCCAGCCCACCGGGCTGCGCTATTGCATCAACGGCGCGGCGCTGAAGTTCGAGCCCGAGGACCGCTGAGGCCGAAAAGCGACACGCGATGAAGCGATCGGCCCCGGGCGCGTGACGGGTGGATAGGGTGGCCGGGCGCGGATGACCCCGTGCCCGGCGCATCGGCCCGATCAGGCCGCCTCGATCCGCTTGAGGAATTTCTTGGTGGCATCATCGGCCGCATGGATCCGCGCTTTCATCTGGTCCAGCGCGTCGCGCATCTTGCCGACCTCCTCGTGGGTTTCCTCCGAAGCCGTCGTGACCGACTTTGCGTTCTGCGTGATGTCACGGGACAATGCCGGGATCGCCGTCGCCATCCGCGCCACTTCGTGGACCGCGGCCTCCTGCTGGGTCGCCGCCGAAGCCAGGGCCGAGACCACGGCTTCGGCGTTATCGATACCGCGCAGAATCTCCTCGGTGGCGTGCGACGTGGCCCGCGCGACCTGCTGCAACATCGCGACCTGGCCCGTGATTTCCTCGGTCGCCTTGCCGGTCTGGTTGGCCAGATTCTTGACTTCCTGGGCGACGACGGCAAAGCCTTTGCCGGCCTCGCCGGCCCGTGCCGCCTCGATCGTCGCGTTGAGTGCCAGCAGATTGGTCTGGCTGGCAATATCCTGAACCAGCTTGGCGAAGGTGCCGATCTTGTCCGACGCCGCCGCGAGCTCCGACAGATTATTTTGCGTCTGCTGCGAATTGGCGTTGAGCGACCGGATCAGATCGGCCAGACCGGTGGTCCGCTCGGTGATCTCATTGATCGACGCCGACAGTTCTTCCGAGGCGGCGGCGACGGTCGCCGCCAATTCATCGCCCCGCTGGGTCAGATCCAGGTTGGAGCGGGCCCGATCAACGACGCGGCGCGCGTTCTCCGAGACATTCTCGAGCGCATGCGGCATCAGATTGACGTTGGCTGACAAGGCCCGGATCTGCGGAGACAGCAGATTCGTGAAATCATGTGACAGTTCCCGGATCATCGCCGGCAAGCCATCATGCTGTTCCGGCGCGGCCACGGCTTCAACCGTGCGTTCGACCACCCGCTCGACAATCTTCGGCGCCCGCACCGCCAGGGCCGCCGCGATCGCCGCGACGATGGCCGCCACGACAACGATCAACACGCGGTCGCTCCATGTCGAAGCCGTCACCAAAGACACCAGGAATCCGCTGACGACGCTAGCAACCAGAACCACCCCGGCGGCCGGCAGGCGATCCCGAATCCCGAATTCCGCATTATGCAACGTCATGGTTTCCTTCTCATGAGAGGCGCCGAACAGTTGGGCCGCACCGTATCCGATCATCGTGGCGACAACGGCATAGATTGTATTTCCGCGTGTCACTGTCCATCGCTGATTTTTCGGAAGGCGCCCGTCAACTATTTTTATCGGCACGCATCACGGGGTTGCCGCGTTGAGCGGATTGCGCCGGCAAACCGTCCCGCCACTCATGCCGAGCGGGCGCGGCGTATCCCCTTCATTGAGGTGGCAATCGTCCCGCGTCGCGGTCATCGCCATCCTCGTCTCCCGTGTCCGGCTCATTGATCGCGACGCGATAAACCCCGCTGACCCAGCGGCCGAGATCGACGTCGGCACAGCGCGCGGAACAAAAGGGCAGGAATTCGGCCGTCGCGCGTCGCCCGCAAATGGGACAGGATCGCGGCGGATTCGCGGTTTGCGGCGTCACGGCAGATCGGCCCCTTCCAGAAGGTCACTCAAGGGTGGGCCGCGCCGGGCCCGCGTCATTTCAACCAGACCGAGCCGGGACATACCGTAGATGTCGGTCGCCGCGGCGTCGTCGGCGCAGGCGGAGGCAAACCGTTCCAGCAGATACTGCCGCTCTGCCGGCTTGGCCAAATTGATAAAGTCGACGATGATGATCCCGGCGATATTGCGCAATCGCAATTGCCGGGCGATCTCGACCGCCGCGGCCAGGTTGACCTCGACCGGCTGGGGACGCTCGCCACCGTTGACATCGATGACCGTCAACGCCTCGGTACGATCGATCGCGAGCCAGCCCCCGCCGCTCAAGGGCACAACGCGGCGCAACAAACCGGCGAGAAGGCCATCGAAATCGATGCGTTCGATCACCGACGGTTCCGCCGGCACCAGGACGGAAACCAGATCGATCGCCTGATCCTGGCACCAGGCGCGCAGGTCGGCATCGCCGACACTGGACCCGACCCGGATCGCCGTCGGGCGACGAACGCCCAGGTCGAGCAACAGCCGCTGCGGTGCCGCCGGCCCGTCACAGAGGCGGCAAATAGCGTCGCCGGCCATCGCCGCGCCTTCAATCGCGTGCCATGCCAGTTCGAGTGCCTCGGCCTCCGCGGCCAACACCGCCGGATCCGCGGCGGCGGCGCCGGCGCGGACGATCCAGCCCCCGCCGGTGACGATCTGTTCGATCTGCCGACGCAGGCGCGTCTTCGCATCGCCCTGCGCCAGGCGCCGCGACAGCACGATGCCGGACGCCCGTGGGGCCCGAACCAGGAACCGCCCGGGCAGCGTGATGTCCATGGTCAGGACCGGTCCCTTGGCCCCGACACCGTCGGCCTTGACCTGAACCAGAACCGGTTGGCCAGGGCGCAACGCCTGGCCGATCCGCGGTGCAACGCCATCGGCGCGGCGCAGCCGCCCCTCGGGCGAACGGATGTCGCCCAGCCCAAGCAAGCCGACGCCCGTGTCGATCTCGACGATCGCGGCCGACATCCCGGCGACAATCCGCTGGACCCGGCCGCGATGGATCGACCCGAACAGGCTCGGGCGATCCGTGTGATCGACCTGGAGCAGCCCGATCTCGCCCGCCTCAACCGCGAGGGCACACAGCAGCGGCCCCCGGCGGTCGATCAGGACCTCGATCATGGGTCACCCCTCATCGCAGAGGGTATCCGGCGCCTTGCAACAGGCCGGCAACCTCGAACAAAGGCAGGCCCACGACATTGCTGTAGGACCCGCCGATCCAGCGAATCAACGCCGCCGCCCGCCCCTGAATGGCATAGCCACCGGCCTTGCCCAGCCCCTCACCCGAGGCGACATAGCCGTCGGTGGTCTCCGTATCGAGACGGTTGAAGATCACCACGGTCTGGACCAGACGATGCCATTGCCGGCCGCCGGGCGCGATCAGGGTCACGCCGCCATGAACCCGATGACGTCGGCCCGACAGCAGAGCCAGGCAGGCGCGGACATCCGCCTCGGATTCCGCCTTGGGCAGGATGCGCCGGCCACAGCCGACAACGGTGTCCGCCGCCAACACGAAGGCGCCCTCGTGGCGTGCCGCCACCCGTACCGCCTTGGCTGCGGCCAGGCGCGCCGCGTGCGACCCGGGCAACTCACGCGCCAGGGGCGATTCGTCGATATCAGCCGGATCCACACAGCTTGGCACCACGCCGATCTGCTGCAGCAGGTCCAGCCGCCGCGGCGACGCCGACGCCAACACCAGACGAGGGGGCTCAGACATCACGAGCGATCGGAAGAATAAGGAAATTTCGGGGCATCACGCCCTTTCGGAGGCTCGGGGTCCAAAATGAATACCGGGAGCAATCATGCGGTTGCGTGACCGATCGCACGCTTCGGAGGGATCGCAGATCATTTCCCGGGAAATCGCCCGCCGGAAAACAGGCCCAATGGACGATTTTGCCCCTCACAACCTCATCCACCCCGAGAACCGGCAGGCCAACCGGATGCAACGCTGCTCGAACCGGCGCCTGTCCAAACCGACCCCTATTTGAACCGGAACGTAATACGGCCCTTGCTCAGATCGTAAGGCGTCATCTCGACATTAACCCGGTCCCCCGCCAGCACCCGGATCCGGTTCTTGCGCATCTTGCCCGAAGTGTGGGCCAAAACTTCATGCTCATTGTCCAGTTTGACCCGGAACATTGCATTAGGCAGCAGCTCAGTGACTGTGCCAGAAAACTCAATCAGATCTTCTTTCGCCATGCCATTCCATTTCCATCGGCCCCCGTCGACAGCCACGCTCAGGGTACACAAAAGCACCCGGCGTGCGTCCCGCCGGTTTATGGGCCATTAGGTGAGCGCCACAACGGCGGCGGTCAAGTTTTTTCGCGCAGTCACGGCATCGCGCACCGCGAGATTGGTGATTCTGCCGACGCGACGCCGGCAGGCAAGGGGGTCCACGATGACAATCGTTCGATCCCGGGCCGGCGGCCGGGGGCCATCGCCAAACCCCTGCCCGATCTTGCCCGCAGAGTCGCCGCACCGATAGGGGCCGGTTGCGCGTCCGGCCCCGGCAATCCATCACCCCACAGTGTCGCAAGACCGGAATGCGGGGACAAAAAGCGCGGGCATCGCCGCGGGTCATGCGGCCAGCGCATGGCAGGGTCCGGGTTGCGGCACGAACACGGCAGTCCTGAAGGCAGAGTGCTTGACGGACCCCGGCCCGGCAATGCAAACCCCACCCTTCAGGCTTCAGTTCCCGAAGGGGTCGCGCCATGCAGATCATCCATGCCGTCGAGCACCGCCGCCACGCCGGCCGCGTCGAAATGAATGCCGGGCGGCTCGTGCCTTGTTTTGAGACCCCACAGCGCGTCGAGATCGTGTTGCGCCACGTCGACGACGCCAAGCTCGGCCCGATTGTCGCCCCCCGGGATTTTGGCCTGGCCCCCCTGGAACGGGTCCACGACCCGCTGTATCTGTCGTTCCTGGCCACGGCGCACAGTGAGTGGCGGGCGACCCATGGGGACTGCGACGCCCTGCCCTTCAGCTGGCCTGTGCCCGGTTTGAACCGGATTCGCCCCGCCGCGATCGAAGGCCGGCTTGGCTATTACAGCTTTGCCGCGGATACCCCGATCACCGGCGGAACCTGGTCCGCGGCCCGTCACGGCGCCTGGTGCGCCCTGACCGGTGCCGAAGCCCTGACGGCCGGCGAACGTCTGGTGTTTTCGCTGTCACGGCCGCCGGGACACCATGCGGCCAGGGCCCTGTTCGGTGGCTATTGTTTCCTCAACAACGCCGCGATCGCCGCCCAATATCTGCGCGACGGCGGCGCTGCGCGCGTCGCCGTGCTCGACGTCGATTACCATCACGGCAACGGCACGCAGGAGATTTTCTACGACCGCGCCGATGTGCTCTATGTCTCGTTGCACTCCGATCCGGTCATGGAGTTTCCGTTCTTCCTGGGCCATGCCGACGAAATCGGCGCCGGCCCGGGCGAGGGCTTCAATCTCAATCTGCCTTTGCCCCGCGGGACCGGTTGGCCCGACTATAGCGCGGCCCTGACGACGGCGCTGACCCGCATCCGCGATTTCGGTGCCGACGCTCTGATCCTGTCTTTCGGCGCGGATACTTTCCGCGGCGATCCGATTTCCCGCTTCCTGCTCGACCACAATGATTTTTCGCGCATGGGCGCCGCCATCGGCGCGATCGGCCTGCCGACCCTCGTGGTCCTGGAAGGCGGCTACGCCGTCGAGGATCTCGGGATCAATACCGTCAACCTGCTGAGCGCGATGCAGCAATGACACCGGCGCCCGGCAGCCCAGGGGCTGCGCCACGACGCAACCCCCAACGGCCGGGCCCGCATGATCAGCGGACCATCGCCCCGACAACCCAGTCGGTACCGGCCGCAATACCGGCGTCCAGGGCCTGGGCGTAAGAGTCACCGCGGGCCAGGGCAACCACCATGCCAGCCAGAAAGCTGTCACCGGCGCCGACGGCGCTGCGGGCCTGAACCGGGGGTGCCTTGCGCCGCAGCACGCCTTCGGGCGTTGCCAGCAGCGCCCCTTCCTCTCCCAACGTGACGGCCAGGAGACCGACGGCGCCGGAATGGACCAGCGCAAGCGCTTCGTGATCCTGGGCGGCGTAATCCGAAACCTTGCGGCCGAGAATGCTCTCGAACTCGCTCAGGCTGCATTTCACCAGGTCGATACCGTGCCCCATCGCGGCCTTGAGGGCCGGTCCCGAGGTATCGAGCGCAAATTTGCGCCCGTCGCGCTGAACCCGGGCGGCGGCTTGAAGATAGAAATCTTCGGGCATCCCCGGTGCCAGGCTGCCGCTGCCAACGACCCAATCGCCACCGACATCGTCGAGAATTTCGATGGCCTTGCGCCATTCGCCCTCGTCGACGTGGGGCCCTTGCGGCACGAAACGGTATTCCTTGTCCGTTGACCGGTCATGCACCGTATAGCTGACCCGCGAATTGCCGTGAATCGGCACGATCCGGGATTTGACGCCCCGCGTATCGAGCATCCCCTGGATCAGATGGCCGGTGTCGCCACCGGCCAGGTAGATTGCCAGGGACGTCCCGCCGCGCTGACACACGACCTGGGACACGTTGATGCCGCCCCCGCCGGGCGCGTAGCTGTCGCCCGTCGTTCTCAGCTTGTGAGACGGCTCGATCGACCCGACCTCGGATTCCAGATCGAGGACCGGATTCGGCGTCAAGGTGATGATAAATGGCTGATGATCGCCTTTTGCTTCACTCGGAATGACATCGTCCATGGCGGCACATTGACCTTCATTAACGCGGTTCGAACGGAAAGATGGTATCGGGCGGGAACTGAAATCCCGGATCAGGAAGCGGCGATCGTGTGGCCGCGGGAGCCGAGATCGGTGAAGGCCTCGTCGAGGCGGGTGGCAATACCCTGCTCGCCAATGCGCAGCCACTTGCGCGGATCATAGAGCTTTTTGTGGGGCGCGCCGGTGACCGGGTCGATCTGAGCCTCGAAAGCGGCAGGATTGGCTTTGACGAAACCGCCGACCGCGTGGGCGAAGGCGAACTGCGTGTCGGTATCGATGTTCATCTTGAACACGCCGTAGCTGACCGCCTCGGTGATTTTCTGCTTCTCGGAGCCCGACCCGCCATGGAACACCAGATCGAGCGGGTTGGCCGCGGTGCCATGCTGCTTGGCGACCAGCGCCTGGGAATTGCGCAGGATCTCGGGGCGCAGCTTGACATTGCCCGGGGCATAGACGCCATGAACATTGCCGAAGGATGCCGCCACGGTGAAATGGCCGATCGGCGACAGCCGGTCATAGGCCTGGAGCACATCGGCGGGCTGGGTATAGAGGCGGGCATTGTCACTGCCCTCTT
The DNA here is from genome assembly GCA_031291675.1 of Azospirillaceae bacterium. Taxonomy (GTDB): domain Bacteria; phylum Pseudomonadota; class Alphaproteobacteria; order Azospirillales; family Azospirillaceae; genus JARLIO01. Next base: position 29 of record JARLIO010000020.1, on the reverse strand, counting down.
CGACATCATGACCGATGCCATCCTCTTCG